>JBDSJD010000059.1:0-52065 GCA_039917615.1 Steroidobacteraceae bacterium | reverse complement strand
AGGCAAGTCTCAAGAACCTCGTCGGCGGGATCGTAAGGCGCGGCCTAAAGGTCGTTCCTCCTAAGGCGTCAATCTCGCTACGCGTGGATGCTGACGTTCTGGATTGGTTCCGGGGCACAGGATCCGGCTATCAGTCGCGAATGAATGCAGTGTTGCGCGCATTCCGTGATGCTGCTGCACGCTGACATCTCGTTGCAGCGGGACCGTGATGGATTAAAGTGCATACTTCTACGCGTCATCGTCCGCCCGCTGAACTCGGGCGTTAACCCTATGTCCAGCACAATTGCGTTGTTCGGTAGCTCGCGCCGAAACGGCAACACCGGTCAGTTCACAGACCACATCGCTGCTTTGCTCGGCATTGAAGTTATCGATCTCGGCCAGCTACGTATATCCGCCTACGACTACGAACACCGGAATCGCGGTGACGACTTCGAGCCCTTGATGAAGAGAGTGCTGGATTTTGAGAACATCATTGTTGCATCACCGGTGTACTGGTACGCGGTTAGCCCACCCGTAAAAACGTTTCTTGATCGGATCTCTGACTTCCTGGATATTCCAGAGATAATGGACGCCGGTCGTCGCCTTCGCGGCAAGTATGGCTATATTGTTTGTACCTCAGTGCTAGAGGAGGCGCCTAAGTCTTTTGTGTGTGCCATGACGGACACCTTTGAATACTTGGGAATGCGCTTTGGCGGCATGGCGCACGCCAATTGTTCAGACGGATTCTCACACACTGTGCATGATCCAGAAGTGCAGGACTTTGCACGACTCGTGCGTGCACGTCGGGGCGCAAGTGCGCGGGGCTAACTCCAATTTCCGATCTCGTGCTGGCTCCAGCTGTCTGCGGTAATGCTGCACTCAACGCTGAGATCAGCAGAAGCCGACAGCGCAGAACGGCTGCCATTGGCAAAACCTCAGATACTATTTGGGCGCAAGCCTATACATCCCACCCGTTGGTGAATCCTCCAGCATCCACAGCGCTCCATCGGGGCCCTGTTCCACGTCCCGGACGCGGAAGCCCATCGTCCACTTCTCGGCAGGCTTCGCACTCGCACCTTCCACGATGATGCGGCTTAGGCTCTGGCTCCCCATCCCACTGGCGAACGCCGAGCCCTTCCACTGCGGGAACAGGCTGCCGGTGTAGAACATGAGATTGCCAGGGGCGATGACCGGGACCCAATAGATCACCGGCTTGGTGAGATCGGTGCGCGTGTCCGGGCTCGGGATCGGCGGACCGTCGTAATTCACCCCGTAGGAAACCAGCGGCCAGCCATAATTCTTGCCAGCTTCGATGAGGTTGAGTTCATCGCCACCGCGCGGACCATGTTCCAGTTCCCAAAGCTTGCCATCCGGCGCGAAAGCGAGGCCATAGGGAGTGCGGTGGCCCGTGCTCCATGTTTCGGAAGGTGTCAGATTGGGACCGGTAAACGTGAAGGTACGGAGCGTCGGCGCGGTCTTGGCTGTCTCGGTATTTTTTGGAGGATCGATCACGTCCACGGTGGTGGCGCCGGTCTTCCCCGCCATCGGATTGCCCGGTGCAGGCTTGCCGTCCAGCGTCAGGCGCAGGATCTTGCCGAGAGGCTGGTTAGGATCCTGTGCAGGCGTGAATCGCTGCCGTTCACCTACGGTCAGGTAGATCAGCTTACCGTCCGGAGAGAAGGCAAGGGCCGCGCCGGTCTGGCCGCCCTTGCCCTTGATCGGATCGCGCCAGATGACTTTGAGCGAAGCAAGGGTGAGCGTAGCCTTGCTGGTATCCAGAGTCGCGTGCGCCAGCGCGAGGCTTGAGGTGCCCGCGTCTGTTCCCGGTTCGGAATAGGTGAGATAGACACCGCGATCCTTTCCATGGGTCGGGGACACGTAGATGCCGAGCAACCCGTTCTGTCCTCCAAACTGCACCGCGGGCACGCCGGTCACTTCCATCTTTTCGCCTTGCTGCGTGGCGAGGAAAACCTTGCCGCCCTTCTCTGTCACCAGCATGCGACCGTCCGGCAGGAAGGCCATGCGCCATGGGGTGTTGAACTGGACGACCTTCGTCACGGTAAAGGGTTTGTCCGCCATGGGCACCACAGCGCCTGCATTGATCTGTGCCAATGCGGGGGTGGTTGTCAGCAAAGCCAGCAGCCAGATTCGCTTCATGTCGTGCTCCAGTCTCGAGTGGTCGATCGAAATATGTACCAATATATATCGAAATGCGAGTGCATCTGCTGAACGATGCTTTTCCACCACATCGCAAGCACGTTTCACCTGCCGAAAGTGGCCACGCTTGTTGAGTAAGGCCGGCCTTTTCGCTTCCACCACATCACGACACCTGTAATACAAAGCGCGCAGGGAATCAGCCCGAGAATCACCCAAAGCATCTTCACCGAGAGACCGTAGGCACGGCCGAAATGCAGTCGGACCATGCTCGCGATCGCATCCTCCAGCAAGAGCGCGGTTTTCTCGTTGCCGCCTCCGTATAGCCATTCGCTGGGCACGTTCACGACATCGGGAAACGCAAAATAGATGCCTGTGACGGCCCACAGGAATACAAGAATGAAAAACCAGAAGCCCAGCACATTGTGCAGGTTCCGGACGAAGCGGCGTCCGCGGGTTCCTCGCTGGATCGACATCTGCTGCCACCAGCCACGTTTTGCCGGCCACCAGACTATGGCGCCGGTAAGGCACATCATAGTGAGGGCAATCGCCCCGATACCGTTCCACATCCGGCCGGCTGAGTCCCCCAGCAGCTCCCCGTGAAAGTGTGCGAGCCAGCTGACGAAAGCAGGCTCGCAGGTGTGGCCGTCGCGCTGACAGAACGCACGGTTCATTTCGCGACGAAAAACTATTGCGCTGCCAGACAGGCAAATCGCCAGAACGTAGATTACGGTGGCGAGTCCCGTCCACAAATGGATCTGGAACAGTGCGCGGCGAATTCCCATCGACCGAAGGCGGCTTTTATTTGCGGGCAGACTCATGTGTTCACTCGCGATGTGACTACACCACGATATGCCGCTCGCCGGTTATCGTTCCATGTTGAGTTGGGGCCAACCCGATATCAGCAGCGCGGATCCTACCGATAGCGCAATGTGTTTTCTCATTTCTTCGTCTCCGCAACTGGTGCTGCCGAAGGGGTGGTCGCAGCAGCTCGAGGCGGACCGCTGATGTCGTTGGCAATGACTCGCCTCACGAATTTCCACTGCCCCGAGCTGTCCTTCTTGAGGACGTCTTCGTAGTGCCCGGCTCCCAGGATCGCGGGCAGCCCGTCACGCTTGCCAACGGTTTGCCAGTAGGCGCCGCCGATGGCCTTGTCTGCCTCGATCCTGAACGACAGGTTCGTGACGATGTGCATGGTGCGGATCTCGCCCGGCTGCGCCGCGGGGGCCGCTGACGGCAGCGCGGGCTGGCTGAAGTTCTTCTCGATCTCCGCACGGCCCTTTACGGTTTTGCCCTGAGTCACGAGCTCGCCGTCGGCAGTGAACAGCGCCGCGTACGCTGCCCAGTTGCGCTGGTCCAGCGCGCGAGGATAGTCACCGGTCAGCAACTGCTCCAGCGCGGCGCGATCCGCGGGGCTCGGCGCAGTTGCGGGCTGCGCGGCCGCGGCCGAAGCAGTCCAGCCAAGCCCCAGCAGCAGGATCGCTGTTAACGTCTTCTTCATTTCATTTCTCCTTAAAGTCTGCGGAGCTTGGCGATTCGCAAGACTGCGACCTCCCAAGTACTTGCCGTAAGGATGCGCCGCGGAATGCGGGCGTAGCAAGCGCGATAGAGCCGGCGGGTTGCCATCATCCAGAGGACTGCCGTCCTAAGGAACCGGCGGCAGCGACGCCAGGTATGCGGATAGATTCAGGATGTCATCCGCGCTCAAACCCGCTACCACAGGGGCCATCAGCGGCGCCCAGAGACCGTGGCGCGCGCCTTGTTTGAAGTCGGCGAGTTGTCGGGCCAGGTAGCTCGGTGAACGACCCCGCAGGCCTGGCACGACGGCCAACCCATCCAGGGTCTCCCCGTGACACACCGTGCATGCGGTGACAGCGCCTTTGCTGCCGTGGGCCAATGCTTGGCCGCGGGCGACGGAACCCTTTGGTACGTAGGCGATGAAGCTCGAGCGCGGGCTGCGCAGCAATTCAGTGTATTCAGTGTTGGCCGGCGTTTCGATGATGCGCTTGCCGATGGGTTCCTTGCCAGCTGCTGTGCCTTCCAGCCGCAAATACATGCCGTCCTGGGGACGTGTCTTCGGCACGGTGTCGGTCTCGATGACTTCGATCCACGGCGTCCAACGCATCGCACCGAAGTATTCTGCCGCGGCGCGGATCTCGGCGTCCGTCATGGCGATTGCGAAACCAATCATCAGCGAGGTGTTCGGCTTGCGGGGCTCGGCGCTGTGCCGCAGGCCGTTCTTGAAGTCATACATCTGCTGCACGAAGTAGTCTTTGGATAGGCCGGCAATGCCCGCATTCTCCGGCCGTCCCTTGCCATTCGGATAGTGACATCGCGAACAGGCCCAGACGCCGGCGGCTTCGCGGCCGATGGCGACGATGCTCGGCATGCTCGGATGGTCAGCGGGGAACCAGTCGGCAGTACCCATGCGGTTGCGAATCTGATCGAGCGTGAATTGCCGATCGCTGCCGGGAAGCGAGTGACGCGTGCCGTCGTCGACAGGTGGCGTTGCCGCGGGTCCTGACGCGATTGCGTACGCCCAGCCGAGTTCGTCGACAAGCGACTGTGCCGAGGCGATTGCTGGCAGCGTGGCGAGAGTGAAGACGAGGGTTGCGAAGCCGGCTCTGGTTAGTGCGATCATTCCGCGATTATAGCCAGGCCGGCCTCGATGCTCGTTTAGCGCTGCGGCCGTAGGCCAGAGTTCTTGGGAAAGTTTGCAAATACAGCGTAGAATCTGACTGCTCCTTCGATTGAAGACTCCGGCTTCCACTGTGCTGGAGGATGCGTGAACGACCGCACCCCCGAGGACCTATTCATGACCTTTACCCCACGCAGTGTCGATCAGCTGAATGCGCTGGCTGCGTACTTGGGATCGCGCCGCGAGGAGATATTGCGCGCTTGGCGAGGGGCGGTCGATCGCGACCCGCAGCTGACTACTGGCTCGGCCATCACGCGTGCGCAATTCAATGATCATATTCCCGAGGTGCTCGATGCATTCGAGCGCCAGTTGCGCGCACACAATTCCACGGAGCACGCTCAGGCGCGAGCCCAGGAGTTGGAAAGTGCGTCCGGCCATGGCTTGCACCGATGGCAGCTGGGCTACGATCAGCGCGAAACGATGTGCGAATGGGGACACTTGCAGCTGTGTTTGAACGCCGAGATCGAAACCTACTGTGCCAAAGAACAGGACGTCGACATTCCCGCGATAGCAGTTGCGCGGCGTACGCTCGTGCAAATGTGCAACGACGGCATCTGTGCGAGTATCTTGCGGTATACCCACCTGCAACAAAGTGATGCCGCGAGTCGCGTGCGCGATCTGGAAGCGGCGCTGACCGAAATAAAGAATCTGGAACAGCAACGTACCGAGATCTGGCGCGAAGCAGCGCACGATCTGCGGGGCAGCGCACACGTGATCGCAAGCGCCTCGGCAGTTCTGACCAGGGACAAAATTCCAGACACCAGGCGCACACAGTTCGCCGAGATGTTGCAGAATGCGGTTGCTTCTCTCAACAAGCTCCTGACCGATCTGATGGATCATGCGCGTCTTGAGGCCGGTCAGGAGCAACGTAGCGTCACCGAGTTTGATGCCACTGAGATGCTCAAGCAGCTGTGTGAAACCCTGCGACCGCTGGCGACAGAGCGCAGTCTGTTCTTCAAGGCCGAAGGGCCGCCTTCGTTATCGGTCGGCGGGGACGTTGTCAAAGTTCAACGCATCGTTCAGAACCTTGTTCTCAATGCGTTGAAGGTAACGAAATCGGGCGGCATCAAGGTTACCTGGGCCGAATGCGGCAGTACTGCCAGGCCTCAATGGATGGTTTGTGTACAAGACACGGGACCTGGCTTCGCTCGTTCTGCCGCTACCCCCTTGGCTCGGGTCCTGAAGGAAGCCACAGTGGAGGCTCATGAGGTCGAAGCCAGCTCGTCGGCATCGAGTCAGTCATCCAGTCGCATGGAGGCGGCACCAACGCTGCACTCGCAGACATCCAATCACGGCGTGCAGGTTCCCTCAGGTGAAGGCATCGGGTTGTCCATTGTCAAACGGCTCTGCGAACTCCTGGATGCCAGCATCGAACTTGAATCTGGAGCAGGTGAGGGCACCACTTTCCGAGTGATTTTGCCGAGGCACTATCGCGATTCTGCAGGGCCAAGTCAGCCTTAAAAGCCCCGACATTGCGCATCAAGACACGCGTTCTTCCGTCTATTTGATAATTCCCAGCTCTCTCGCCAGGCGCTGCGTGTCATATATCTGCGTCAGCGCGGTGCGGATGATCGCCGGATGCACGGCGACCGCCCGGTTCTTCATGGTGTCGAACCAGAACGCTCCAGAAATCGAATGGATGTTGCCGTCGAAGACAAGACCCACTATTTCGCCACTGGCGTTGATCAACGGGCTGCCGGAATTGCCACCGACAATGTCATTGTTGGTGGACAGGTTGAAGGGAGTGTTCATGTCGAGTTGCGCTCGCTTCGCCGTCCAGCTGTCCGGCATGCGGAACGGCTCGCTCCCGGTGCTGCGTTCAAATGCGCGCGCCAGCCTAGAGAACGGCACCACGGGCGTGGCGTCTTCGTTCCAGCCTTGCACCCTGCCGTAGTTCAGCCGCAGCGTGAAGGTTGCATCGGGGTACACATTAGTGCCGAGCAACGCGAATCGCGCGGCGGAGATCTTCTCCTGCCCGGCGTTAACCACCGCTTCAACTTCGTCTTCATACTGTTTGCGCACGGCACGCGCGTATGGATCTACCAGCTTGGCGAGGCGAATCATCGGGTCGGTCGATGCATCGATGGCCGCCTGGCCACCGTCCCAGAGTTGTTTGCGCAAAGCCGGATCCGCCAGCTGCGTGGCGTTCACCAGCGCACCGGCCAGTTGATCGGGTGAAAGCTCTGCGAGCAGGTTGTTCACCAGCGGATGGTCCGGTCCCAGGAACTCGCGCATGCGCTCCAGTCCGAAGGACAGCGTCAGCTGTTCGCGCGCCGGGTAGACCGGGATCGGGGCCGTAAGCTGCTGCACCAGCTGTGGCAGTGCCGGTTCCGCGTATTCCCGCAGGCGCTCTTCGCTGGGTTTGGCACGCTCCGCCGCGCCGCGGACCAGCGTACGCGCATAGCGGTACAGCGAACTGTTGAACCCGGCGGCGGACTCGATGAAGGTGTAGGGAACGTTCAGCTCCAGGTCGCGTCGCATGGCTTTTTCGATGTCAAGCCATGGATCCGGGTTGCCGGCGGTGATGGTTCGCGCGCGTAGTTGTGTTTCGTTTGTGACTTTCTGCGCCAGCAGTGCCTCACCCAGCAGGGCGTCCATCTGCTTGCGCCGTACCTTGATGTTGTTCTCGAGAGTATTCAGCGGGTCGGCAACAATACGCTCGTTCTCTGCGCCGGTCTTGCTGAACTGGATGTAGCGGCCGCGCAGCTCGGCCGATTGCAGCAGCCACAGTGGCAGTTCGGCCCGTTGTGCCTGCAGCTGCGCTGCCGTCAGCTGTCGCTTGGTGGTACCCGGATGGCCGGTCACGAACACCAGCTCATTCTCTGTTGGGCCGTTCCAGTTCACCTTCAGATGGTTCGGCGTCGCGGCCGGCTTGCCGTCCTCATAGGCGCGCAGCATCGACATGTCGAGGCACCAGCGGGGGAACTGGAAGTTGTCCGGATCGCCGCCGAACGCGGCGATGGCTTGTTCCGGCGCGAACACGATGCGCACGTCGTCATAGCGCTTGTAGTGGTACAGGAAATACTGACCTCCCTGGTACAGGGTCACCGACTCGCAGCGGCGCGGATCCCTGGTGCCGGCGGCTTTTTCACAGGCTGTCTCAAGCTGTGTGAGCACCTTCTTGCGCGCTTCGTTGGCCGCCTTCTGGTCCTTGAGCGCGGTGGCGGCGTTCACCTTTGCGGTGATGTCTTCCATGCGCATCAGCACGTCCGCGAATTGCGTCGTGCAGCGAATCTCCTCGTCGCGCGTGCCGGCGACATAGCCGTCCCGCAGCCGATCCTGGCCTTCCTTCGAGATCTGGGCCAGGCATGCCGCCGCGCAGTGATGATTGGTGAGGATCAGGCCTTCTGGCGATACGAACGATGCCGTGCAATTGGACAGTCGAACGGTGGCGCCGCGCACGCGGTCGAGCCAGGCCGGCGTGATGTTGGCGCCGTATTTCTCCCGCAGCTGCGCTGCAGGAAAATGGTCGAACGTCCACATGCCCTCGTCGGCAAGGGACATGGTGGGTGTGACCATGGTGACAGCAAAGGTGAAGAGCAGCAGCAGCGCCAAGGCGAGCGACGATGACTCCGGACGGTGAAGTTGCGACATCTGAAGGGCTCCGTTCCTTAAGGTCTTCGGTTCAAGGGTAGCCGGGCAGCGACGGCATTGTCGCCTTTCTTGGCCGTCGGGATGGTCCAAGTTGGAGAGTGCACCTGGTACACCGTGCTATCGTCGCGAGAAGCCAAGGAAATAACATGCTGCGATTGATTTCGGTAGTTGCCACTGGGCTGTTGTGGGCAGTTGTCTCGCAGGGCGCGGCGCCCGACAGCATTGCAGTCGTAGTCGATGCCACCCGCCCCGGCCCGAAGATCAGTCGACACATATTCGGGCAGTTTGCCGAGCACCTCGGGCATGGCATCTACGAGGGCGTCTGGGTCGGACCGGATTCTTCCATTCCCAATACCCGCGGCATCCGCAACGATGTAGTCACCGCGCTGCGCGCGCTGAAGGTGCCCAACGTGCGCTGGCCCGGCGGTTGCTTCGGGGACTTCTACCACTGGCGGCAAGGCATCGGTCCGAAACGCCCGGTGACACTGAATCCGGACTGGGGCCGCGTCACCGAGCCGAACACCTTCGGCACGCATGAGTTCATGGATTTCACGGCGCAGATCGGCGCCGCGCCATTCATCTCCCTGAACGTAGGCACCGGCACTGCGCAGGAGGCCGCCGACTGGCTCGAGTACATGACCACCGCGCAGGCCACCACACTCGGGCAGGAGCGCGCGGCCAACGGGCGGGCCGAGCCGTGGCGCGTGCCCATCCTCGGGCTCGGCAACGAGAGCTGGGACTGCGGCGGCAACATGACGCCTGACTACTACGTCAGCCAGATGAAGATCTACAGCCGCTTTGCGCGGAACTACCATCCCGAGCAGCAGGGCGCCGATGCCATGCTGCGCATTGCAGTGGGGCCTGGCGGCGGCGAGCCGCGCTTCATGGAATGGACCGAGACAGTGATGAAGGCCTGGCGTGACCGCAAATGGAGTTGGGACATCGAGGGCATCTCGTTGCACAACTACACGGTCATCAACTGGGACAAGAAGCATGTCGACACCGGTTTCGGCGACAAGGAATATGCCGAGATCCTGCAGGCCACGCTGAAAATGGATGGCCTGATCGCCAGCCACACTGCAGTCATGGACAAATACGACCCGCAGAAAAAACTCGCGCTGGCCGTGGACGAATGGGGCGCTTGGTATGCGCCTGCCCCAGGCTCAAACCCCGGATTCCTGGTGCAGCAGAACAGTCTGCGCGATGCGGTGCTCGCCGCACTGAATCTCAACATCTTTGCCAGGCACGCTGAGCGGGTGCGCATCGCAAACATTGCCCAGATGGTCAATGTACTGCAGGCGATGATTCTCACGGACAAGGAGAAGATGCTGCTGACGCCGACCTATCACGTGTTCCGGATGTATGTGCCGTTCCAGGATGCCGCGTTCATTCCAGTCAGTATTGATGCGGGACGATGGGTCGACGGCGCCATTTCATTGCCGCGCGTCGATGCGCTGGCCGCGAAGGACGCGCAAGGCAGAATATGGTTGTCGTTGACCAATGTGGATCCGGCGCGGCCGGTGCAGATTGACGTCGACCTCGGCGTTACCGCCGTCCGCTCGGCAACGGGGGAGACGCTGACTGCCGCGCGGGTGGATAGCGTCAACACCTTCGCCGCGCCGCAGGCAGTGTCGCCGAAGCCACTCGCAGTCGCAGTTGCGAACGGCAGGCTGCGAGTGACCCTGGAGCCCAAGTCGGTGAGCGTGCTGGCGCTGCAGCCCTGATGCGCTGAGGGCTGGTTGCGCGCAGATCAGTTTCCAAAGTCCAGCGGCAAGCCGACATAGTTGATGTTGGCGCCGTATTTCTCCCGCACCGCGCCAGGCGAGCAAACTCATGGCGGTGGTTTGACTTCAAGCGGATCCGGGACACTTCGCTGGCCCCGAAAGGCTCCGACGCCCCTAAACGTGTGATGTGCACCTGACAAGCGCTGGCAAAATCCGTGACAATGTCAGCATGCGCTTGCCCCGACTCATACTTGTCTGCCTGGTCAGCCTCGGCGTGACTCTCCAGGGCGTCGCCGGTGCGCTGGTGGTTGAGGCACCCTGCCCAATGGCGCAGGCCGCTGCGGAATCCGCAGTGGATTCAGCGATGGATGGCCAGATAAGCCATGACTGCTGTAACGATGCGGACACCTTCCACAAGACCGGCAAACTGTGCAAAACAGATCTGTCCTGCCAGACCTTGAGCCAAGCGCCGCAGACCGCGTACACCCTCGTTCTGCCCGCGACGACTGTGGAGCCTTCTGCTCCAATTCCTGACAGGGTCATTCGTCCTCACGAACCTGCCCCTGTCTGGCGACCGCCAGCGCTGATCTAGCTTCCCTGCGACTCGGACCGCTGCACTCGATCACGGGTTGATCGCAATTGCGGCGGGCTGCGCTTTGGCATGCCCTTCATGCCACGCGCCTCTCGAATGGAGCTGGTTATATGAATCATTTACTACGCACCGCAGTCAGCGTCATGTTGGCGACATGCGCATGTTCGTCGTTTGCACAAGGGCTCTCGCTTGCCGACGCCATTGCGTTGGCATCGCGCGAGACACCGGCGCTCGTCGCCAGCACCGAGCAGCTGGAGGCTGCCCGACAGGCCGCCAAGCCTGCCGGTGCATTGCCAGACCCGAAGCTGCTTTTGGGAATCGACAATCTTCCGGTCGACGGCCCGGATTCCTACAGTTTCTCGCGAGACTTCATGACCATGCAGCGCATTGGCGTCATGCAGGAGTTCCCGAGCCGCGCCAAACGTGAAGCGCGCGTGGCCGGCGCGCAGGGTCGCATCGCAGTCGCGGAAGCACAGCTTCGCCTCACGCGTCTTGACGCGGTCCGGCAGACCGTCATGGCGTGGATTGCACGCAGAACGGCCGAGCGGCAGCTGGCGCAGATGGAATCCCTGATCGCAGAGAATGGGCTGTTCGATGCGGTGGCGCGCGCCCGGCTGTCCAGTGGGCAAGGCATGGCTACGGACGCCGTGGCGGCGCGCCTGGAGGCGGCGCTGATTGAAGAACGTCTTGAAGAGCATCGCGCCATGCGCGAGCAGGCGATCGCCGCGCTTCGGCAATGGATTGGCAGTACGGCCGCAGAACTTCCCCTGGTGGGCGGCGCACCCGACTGGCCCATCGATCGTGAAGCACTACGGCATGGACTTCAGCATCATCCGCAGTTCGCGCTGTTTGACGCAAGGGGTCGAACGCTGGACGCAGAAGTGGCTGAAGCACGGGCCGCCAAGCGACCCGACTGGTCGATGGAAATCGCATACCAGAGGCGCGGTCCGCAGTTCAGCAACATGGTGTCGCTGCAGGTCAGTGTCGATCTGCCTGTCTTCGCAGGATCACGCCAGGATCCGCAGATCGCCGCCCGGCGGGCAGAGCGTCGGGCGCTCGACGCGGATCGCGAAGCCGAGGATCGAGAGCATTCACAGATGCTGGAATCTGGCCTCGCCGAATACCACCGCCTTCGCAGCGCCGTGGATCGGCAACGCATGGTGTTCCTGCCGCTCGCCGATGAGAAAGTCACGCTCGCCACGGCTGACTGGCGTGGTGGAAAAATCAGCGTGATGGATGTAATAACCGCGAGACGGGAGCGGATCGATGCTGGACTCAAACTGATCGCACTGGAAGGCGAGCAATTGCAGGCGGCTGCGAACCTGCACTTTACGTACGATGAACATGCCGGAGAGCTGCCATGAAATCATCACTGATGTTTGCGGCGGCCGTAGTGCTACTCGTTGCGGGGGTCGGCGGCGGCTGGTGGTGGGCAAGACATACCGAGAGTCCGCCGGCGATGGCTGAATCAAAGAAATCCGAAGTGCTTTACTGGTACGACCCGATGGTTCCGCTGCAGCACTTTGACAAACCGGGCAAGTCACCGTTCATGGATATGGAGCTTGTGCCGCGATATGCGCATGAACCTGATTCGGCAGCGGGCATGCAGATTTCTGCCGGCGTGCAGCAGAATCTCGGCATGCGCCTGGCGGGTGTCGAGCGTATTGCGCTGGCTTCACGAATCGATGCTGCGGGCGTTCTGGGTTTCAATGAGCGTGAAGTCGCAGTCGTGCAGAGCCGTGCGGCGGGATTCGTCCAGAGGGTATGGCCTCTCGCACCTGGCGATCGGATCAAGGCAGGAGATCCGCTGGTGGAGCTGCTGGTGCCAGAATGGGCGGCAGCTGAGCACGAAGCACTGGCTGTCAGGCAGTCGAACGATCCGAGCCTCATCGAAGCCGCGCGCGACCGATTGCGACTGGGCGGGATCGATGCGGCCGAAATCCAGCGGCTTGAAACCACGGGCATCGCACAGTCGCACTTCATCCTGCGAGCGCCGATGACTGGAGTTGTGCAAGTCCTCGACTTGCGGGTGGGGATGAGTCTGACAGCGGGACAGACGCTGTTGCGCATTGGTGGTCTGGACTCTGTGTGGCTGGAAGTGTCGGTACCAGAGGCTCTGGCGGGCGATGTTCGCGTGGGCGACCGAGCCGAAGTGCAGCTTGCAGACCGTGGTGGCATCTCGGCGGAAGGGCGTGTCAGCGCGCTCCTGCCGGCGCTCAACGATGCGACGCGTACGCTGCGTGTGCGGGTGGAGCTGGCCAATAGGGATGGCAAGCTGCGTCCAGGTCAGTCTGCCCAGGTCACACTGAGCGCCGCTTCAAAGGGCGAAGCGCTGGCGGTTCCCACGGAGGCTGTTATCCGCACCGGCAAGCGCGCCGTGGTCATGGTGAGCGAGCAGGGCAGTTTTCGACCGGTGGAAGTGACCTTGGGTCAGGAAGTGGGAGACCGCACGGTGATCGCCAGTGGCCTCTCCGAAGGACAGCAGATTGTGGCCAGCGGTCAGTTCCTGCTCGACTCCGAAGCGAGCCTGCGGGGGCTGGGAATGCCGGCGATGGAGCAGAGTCAGTGATCGCTGCCCTCATTCGCTGGTCGGTTACCAATCGGGTGCTCGTATTGCTCGCCGCGCTGTTCCTCACGGCGTGGGGCCTGTGGTCCGCGAGTACGACACCTGTCGATGCGTTGCCGGACCTCTCGGATGTCCAGGTCATCATCCGGACCAGCTATCCCGGTCAGGCGCCGCAGATCGTCGAGAATCAGGTGACCTATCCACTGACTACGACCATGCTGTCCGTGCCAGGCGCGAAGACGGTGAGGGGCTACTCGTTTTTCGGCGACAGCTTTGTCTACGTGCTGTTTGAGGACGGGACTGACCCCTACTGGGCGAGATCCCGCGTTCTGGAATACTTGAATGCAGCCCAAGCGCGATTGCCCGCCTCGGCGCGTCCAGCGCTCGGACCGGATGCCACCGGTGTGGGCTGGATCTACCAGTACGCGCTGATAGACCGCAGCGGAGCCCATGATCTGTCGCAGTTGCGCTCGCTGCAGGATTGGTTCCTGAAGTTTGAGCTCAAGACGCTTCCAAACGTGGCGGAGGTCGCAACCATCGGAGGAATGGTCAAGCAGTACCAGGTGCTGCTCGATCCAGTGAAGCTGGTCAGTTTCGGCGTCACGCAATCCCAGGTGAGCGCCGCCATCGCCATGGGCAATCAGGAAGCGGGCGGGGCAGTGCTGAATCTCGGCGAAGCGGAACTAATGGTCCGCGCCAACGGCTATCTCAGGACGCTCGCCGATTTCTCCCGCATCCCGATCAAGCTGGTTAACGGAGTGCCTGTATTGCTGGGCGACGTGGCCCACATCCAGCTGGGCCCCGAGATGCGGCGCGGCATTTCGGAACTGGATGGCGAAGGAGAAGCGGTAGGCGGTGTCGTGATACTGCGCAGCGGCAAGAACGCGCGTTCGACCATCGCCGCCGTGCAGGCCAAGCTGAATGAACTCAAAGCCAGCCTGCCGAAGGGTGTGGAGATCGTACCGACCTACGACCGCAGCGGCCTCATCGATCGCGCTGTGGAGAACCTGACGCGCAAACTCATCGAGGAGTTCATCGTCGTCGCGCTCGTCTGCGGCCTGTTTCTGTGGCACCTGCGCTCGTCCATCGTCGCAGTGATCACGCTGCCGCTCGGCGTGCTGATCGCCTTCGCCATCATGCGGCAGCAAGGCATCAATGCCAATATCATGTCCCTGGGTGGCATCGCCATCGCAATCGGCGCCATGGTCGACGCGGCGGTCGTGATGATCGAGAACGCGCATAAGAAGCTGGAGGCCTGGCAATTGGCCAACCCGGGGAAAACCCTTGCGGGCGAGGCGCATTGGAAGTTGATGACCACTGCGGCGGTCGAAGTCGGCCCTGCAGTGTATTTCTCGCTGCTGATCATCACGGTGTCCTTCCTGCCGGTACTGGCGCTGCAGGCACAGGAAGGTCGGCTTTTCGGGCCGCTGGCGCTGACCAAGTCCTATGCGATGGCCGCCGCTGCGGGGTTGTCCGTCACGCTTGTGCCAATCCTGATGGGTGCGGTCATACGCGGGCGCGTACCGCGAGAGTCCGACAATCCGCTCAACCGTTGGTTGATCCGCGCCTACAGGCCTTTGCTGAATCGCATCCTGGCAAGACCATGGATTACCCTGTGCATGGCAATGCTGCTACTGCTGACCACGCTATGGCCGCTGAGCCGGTTGGGAGGCGAGTTCCTGCCGCCGCTGGATGAAGGAGATCTGCTTTATATGCCCAGCGCGTTGCCTGGGCTATCGGCACAGAAGGCATCAGAGCTGCTTCAGCAGACGGACCGCCTGATCAAGACGATCCCCGAGGTGGCGGGTGTGTTCGGCAAGGCCGGACGTGCCGAGACGGCCACCGATCCGGCGCCACTCGAGATGTTCGAGACAACCATCCAGTTCAAGCCGCGTGAGCAGTGGCGTGCCGGGATGACGCCGACGAAGCTGATGGCGGAGCTTGATCAGGTGGTCCAGGTGCCGGGACTCACCAACATCTGGATTCCACCTTTGCGCAATCGTATCAACATGCTGGCGACCGGCATCAAGAGCCCGATTGGAATCAAGATTGCTGGAGCAGATCTGAAGGAAATCGACCGCGTCGGCATCGAGGTGGAACGAGCCGCCCGAGGCGTGCGAGGTGTATCGTCTGCGCTCGCGGAGCGGCTCACCGGCGGCCGCTACGTGGACATCGACATCGACCGACAAGCCGCCGCCCGCTACGGCCTCAACATCGGCGATGTGCAGGCGGTAGTCGCCGGGCTCGTGGGCGGAGAAACGGTTGGCGAGACAGTTGAGGGCCTCGCACGTTACTCGATCAGCTTGCGCTATCCGCGCGAATGGCGCGATTCGGTGCAGCGGTTGCAGCAGCTACCCTTTGTCACAGGATCCGGCGCGCAGCTCACACTGGGCACTGTGGCGAACATCAAGGTGAGCGACGGCCCGCCGATGCTGAAGAGCGAGAATGGCCGCCCAAGTAGTTGGGTGTATGTGGACGTGCGTGACCGAGACCTCGCATCGGTCGTCCGGGATTTGCGGGAAGCCATCTCGCGCGAGGTCCGGTTGGGACCAGGCATGAGCCTTGCGTACTCCGGCCAGTTTGAATTCCTGGAGCGCGCCAATGCGCGACTGAAACTGGTCGTACCGGCAACTTTGCTGATCATCCTCGTGCTGCTGTATCTGACGTTCAAGCGCCTCGACGAAGCGCTGCTGATCATGGGCACCCTGCCCTTCGCGCTGATTGGGGGAGTGTGGTTCCTCTATTTCATGGGCTATGACCTGTCGGTCGCTACCGGTGTGGGTTTCATTGCCTTGGCCGGCGTATCCGCCGAGTTCGGCGTGATCATGATCGTTTACCTGAAGCTGGCCTGGGAACAACACCTCGCCGCCGGCCGCAACGATGATGAAGCTCTGTTAGACGCCATTGTTGAGGGCGCAGTCCTCAGGGTGCGTCCAAAGGCCATGACAGTAGCGGTGATCATCGGCGGCCTGCTGCCGATTCTCTTCGGTTCCGGCACTGGCAGCGAAATCATGAGCCGCATTGCGGCGCCGATGATCGGTGGCATGGTGACAGCGCCGCTTCTGTCCCTGTTCGTTATTCCGGCGGCGTATCGCTTGATGCGCCGTCGCCGGTCCGGGAGTAGTGTCAGTTCAACAACACAGGAGATATACACATGAAGAGTCAGATCATCGCCGCGCTTTCGCTCGCCTTGCTGGCTGGGAGCGCAGGCATGGCTGCCGATATACCTGCCATGAAAACGGCGCCACCGGCGGCCGGTGCAGCGGAGAGGTTGCAGACCGCCCACGCGGTTGGCACTGTAAAAAGCCTGGACTCAGCGAAGGGCACCATCACGCTGTCGCACGAACCTGTGCCTGCGATCAAGTGGCCAGCCATGACGATGGGATTCAAGATCAGCAAGGAGCTTGCAGCCAACATCAAGCAGGGAGACAAGGTCAATTTCGATTTCACAACCAAAGGCATGGATGCTACGGTTACGAAGATTGTCGTGATGAAGTAGCCTTGGGGTTATGGCACGCGCCGCGCACTATCTGTCGCGACACTCCGTAACACGATACTACTCGCCAGAATTGGGCGGCGCCAAAGTGCCCAGTACGGCGACCGCCCCCACAAGCAAGGCTGCCAATGAGGATTCTGCCAACAGACTGTATCTCAAAGCCCGAAGCGAGGACGATGAGCGTTGCCCATCAGCGTGATTCATGGCGGCGCCAAGTCGTGGAGTCAGCCAAAACCGGTTGGCAGCCGCCAGCAGCAGCATCAATCCGAATACTCCGAGTTTGACGAACAGTGTTTGCCCATAGGCGCTGGCAAACGCCGTGCGCCAGTTCGATATGCCAACAAGAAACCAGCTGTTGACCAGTCCGGTAATGGTCAGAGCGATCACCACGGCGATGCCAATCGCGGAAAATCGCTCCAGGCCGAAGTAAGCGGCCCTCGTGTCTTCGATATCAACGGATCGTAGGGCGAGCACGATCAAAATAGTGATGGGCGCCAGCGCGCCGAACCACACGCCTGCGACCCACAGGTGCAGTATGTCAGCCGTGGCGTGAATCAGGCCGGCCAAGCCCGAATCCATGGCTCCGTGACCCGTCCATGCAAAAGTCGCGATGATCAGGGAGGCCAGAATCGACTGAACGACCCAACCGAGTCTCGCGCGATGCATCGTGGCTGAGGCCGCGATGAAGGCAACCAACAAGCCCAAGCGAAGCAGGCAGACTCGGCCGAACCGGGTGTCGGAGAAGACAACCCACACGGCGCTGAACCGCGTGGCATCACGGGGGTCGCCACTGAAGAGCACGGTTTCCGCCATGATCCAGAGGATCGTGCCTACGCAGGCGGCAGCGGCAGACGCCAGGAGCAGGTGACGAAGCCACCGTCGATTGCGTTGCATCGGCGGCGACTGCAAGCTGGCAACTCGGAATCCGTAGCCTTGGAACAGCGATGCCCCCAGCGCAACCAGAGCACCTGCGAATTGCAGAAGCCTTGCGCCGACCAGCATCGCCTCCCACATTTCAGGCCTACTTGACAGTGAACTTGAACGAACCGGTCGCCTTGTGGCCGTCGGCAGTTACGATGCTCCATGAAGCGGTGTAAACGCCCGGTTTGAGGGGCGAGTTGGGCATGATGGACAGCGTGCTCGGATCCTTGGCGTCGTTCATGCCCATCACCGAAACCGCCATGCCATCGGGCATGGTCAGCTTAAGGGTCGAGAGCTTGACTTCAACGGCCTCATTGAAATGAGCCTGGATCAGTTTGGGCGACGCGACGGTTGAGTCAGCTTTGGGGGCAACGCTGACGAGTTTGGCGTGAGCGCTGGCGTTAGCTGCCGCCAGGAGCAACGCGGCGGTACTTGCGGCGACAGCTGCCATGTGGCGGAAGTTCTTCATGGTGATCATTTGCGGGCTCTCCAGTAAGTTGCTGACATGTCTAGATACGCAGGACACTCGAGTACCCCTCGCCTGGGAGGGGCAATCGCCTCTCCTGCGTATCTAAGGCAGTATCCAGGCGGAGGTGGGAAATGATCGACGAGGATGTGCACCGATTGATCAATAGGGAGGCGATGCCGGATTTCGACCGATTGCAGGATGCGATCTGGGCCGGCGTGGCGGAGAGGCAGGACGTGCGTCGCGTTGCTGTTCGGCAAGTTGCGGTGATGGTTGCAGTGACAGTAGTCAGTGTCGGGGCAGGATTCCTGTCGGCCAGCACTGTTCGAACGGCATATGCCGGTAGCGGGACAGTCGCGGGGGCCTACCTGGCACCCTCACAATTGCTATTCGGTGCGCGTCAGTGAATGCACGCCTGCGGACTACCGCAGCCCTCGTGGTGTGCACGCTCCTGGCCGCCTTGGTGGGCGGCTGGTTTGGCGTGCGCTACGGATTGGGCGGGGTAGGTCACGATCAGCGTTTGGACCAGTTGCTACACCATGAGCTGAAGCTGTCCTCGGAACAGGAACGCCAGATCGCGGCGTTGGAGTCTGCATTCTCGGCCCGACGCGAGGTACTGGAGAGTCAGATGCGCGAAGCCAACCGCGATCTGGCACAGGCCATTGCCGTGCGGCATCAGTACGATTCAGCCGGCAAGGAAGCGGTGAATCATCTGCACGAGTCCATGATGAATTTGCAGGAGGCATCCATCGGGCACGTGCTGGCCATGCGGACCGTGCTTACTCCGGCGCAAGCCGAGCAATTCGATCGCACGATCAGCAAGGCACTTACCGCTGGCGCGCCGTGACGCCAGACGATGATGGCGTAAGCAACGAACAACTCGCTGCCCAAGCCCAGCAAGGCGGCCGTGCGGGGTTCGAGACACTGGTTAAGAGGCACCGGGCCCACCTCTACCGCCTGGCACGGCGACACGTGGGCCAATCCGACGATGCCTACGATGTGGTGCAGGACACTTTCATCGCGGCATGGGAAGCGCTGCCCCGTTACGATCCCGGCAGACCATTTCTGCCGTGGCTCAGGACCATCATGCTGAACAAATGCCGCGACTTCGGTCGGCGGCAAACCGTCAGGCGCTGGCTACTGCGAACGTATGCGACGGAGCCTTCTTTGGCCCCAACTCCCGATCCCGCCAGCGAAGCAGAGGATGAAAACTCAGAAGCTCGGGAAGCCATTCGGCTGGAGCGCCTGGATCGGGCCATCTCTGCATTGCCAGCTTCGTATAAGGAGCCGTTGCTCCTCACGACTGTCGCCGGATTGACGCAGGAGGCGGTAGCGGCTCAGCTGCATACCACGACCAAGGCCATTGAAATGCGATTACGCCGCGCCCGTCAGCAGCTGGCCAAGGTGTTGGCGGAGTTGGACGGCGAGGGGTAGAGGTAGGAGGTGCCTACCTCCGCGGTGAATATCAGCAACGCGCGAGGGATCGAGCACCCTGGTGCGTACAACCAGCGAGCCGCCTCTGGCGCGCTGGGACCTTGGCATGGATTGGTGAAAGGGTGATTCAAATGAAGCAGTTGCAGCGGCGCGGATTTCTTGGCATGGGCGCGGCTCTTGGATCAGCGGCTCTCTTTCGCGGCCTGCCGACATGGGCGCAGTCTGTCTCGCCGGGCATTGCACGCACCTTGCCCAGCCTCTCCGGTCCGGACGTTGCGCTCACAATCGCTCACACATCATGGCCGATTGGTAGCCATGCAGGCCACGTCATCACCGTCAACGGCACGATCCCTGGCCCTCTGCTGCGGTTGCGCGAGGGGCAAACTGCAAGACTGGCTGTCACCAACAACCTGGATGAGGACACATCGATTCACTGGCATGGCGTGCTTGTGCCGTTTCAGTTCGACGGTGTGCCCGGTGTCAGTTTTCCCGGCATCAAGCCGGGCGAGACGTTTATCTATGAATTCCCCATCAAGCACCATGGCACATTCTGGTATCACAGCCACTCGGGCCTGCAGGAGCAAATGGGCCACTACGGGCCTTTGATCCTTGAGCCCGCCGGGCAAGACGCTGTTGAATATGACCGCGAGCATGTGGTCGTGCTGGCAGACTTCAGCTTCATGCATCCGCACGCCATCATGAAACGCCTCAAGCAGCAGGCGGGCGTATTCAATTTTCAGAAACAGACCTTGGCGGGCTTGCTGGCGGGCAAGGATTTGCCGCTCAAAGACCGCCTGATGTGGGCGAAGATGCGCATGGACCCGACGGACATCTCCGACGTGACGGGTGCCGCTTACACCTATCTCATCAACGGCCATGCGCCGCAGGACAACTGGACTGCCCTGTTTCGGGCTGGTGAGCGCGTGCGTTTGCGCTTCATCAATGCGGCGAGTATGACGACTTTCAACGTGCGCATCCCCGGGATGGCTATGACCGTGGTGCAGGCGGACGGTGAGGATGTCAGGCCCGTCGAAATCGAGGAATTTCAAATCGGGGTGGCTGAGACTTACGATGTGATCGTACGCCCTGACGACAAGGCTTACGCAGTCGTCGCAGAAGCCGTGGACCGCTCCGGCATGGGCGTGGCGACGTTGGCGCCGCGCGAGGGGATGACCGCGACCATTCCGCCTCTCCGCAAGCGTCCCATTCTCACGATGAAAGACATGGGCATGGACATGGGCTCGATGGGCGGCACGGACGCCGGCGCCATGGCGGGCATGGATCACTCAAAGATGCCCAGCATGAATCATGGCGACATGAACATGCGCGACCCGAAAAACGCGCCGCAGGTGCAAATGGGCCCAGGCGTGCAAACCATTTCACCCATGCCGAAGGACCGGCTCGGCGAGCCGGGCGTCGGTCTTGAAAATGTGGGACACAAGGTGCTCGTCTACACGGATCTCGCCGCGCTTCGCCCAAACCCCGACACGCGCGCGCCTGCCCGCAGCATGGAAATCCATCTCACCGGCAACATGGAACGGTTCATGTGGTCGTTCGACGGCGTGAAATTCAGCGAGGTCAAAGCGCCACTTGCATTCCGGGTCAATGAGCGAGTCCGAATCACACTCGTGAACGACACGATGATGGCGCACCCGATCCACTTGCACGGCCACTTCTTCGAACTGGTCACGGATAATCCTGGCCATCATCCGCGCAAGCACACGGTCAACGTCGCACCGGGCGGAAAGGTGACCTTCGATCTCACGGCAGACGCGCCTGGCGATTGGGCCTTCCACTGTCATCTGCTCTATCACATGCATGCGGGCATGTTTCAAGTAGTGAGTATTCGCCCGCTGGCCGGGGACGCGCTGTGAGAGTAATTGCATCCTTCGCTGCAATGCTCGTCACCAGCGCGGCCCACACGCAGGACCATGTGCATGCACCGCCCTCATCCCCCCAAGAGCCTGCAGCTGAAAATCAGGGCCGCATTCTGTACTACAAGAATCCCATGGGAGGGCCCGACACGTCGCCCGTGCCCAAGAAAGACGGCATGGGCATGGACTACATCCCCGTCTATGACAGCGAAGTCCCGCCCACCATTACCGATTACGCCGCGGACCGCGTTTTCGACCCACTGACAATGGCGGCGGCAAGGGCTCTGCTCAAATCCGAACACGGCGGCGAACCCGCGTCCTTGGTCATGGTGAACATTTTGGAGCTTCAGTCGCGTAAGGGCGAGGGTGGTTACCGCTGGGAAGGGGAGGCGTGGTACGGCAGCGACACTCACCGCGCCGTCCTAAAGTTCAAAGGCAAGGGGAAATTCGAGAGATCTGTCGATGAAGCGGAGCTGCAAACACTTTACGCCCGCGCCATCGGTCCATACTTCAATTGGCAAGCCGGTTTGCGCTACGACATTCGGCCCGCTCCCTCCCGTGCCTATGCGACAGTGGGTGTCGAAGGGCTGGCGCCTTACTGGTTCGAAGTCGGCACTGCGCTATTTGTCTCCTATAAAGGCGACGTCCATGCTCGCCTCGAAGGTCATTACGACCTCAATGTTACACAGCGCCTAATCCTGCAACCGCGCACCGAAATCAATATTACCGCCCAGGATGTTCCGGAACTTCAGACTGGGGCCGGCATTTCGACTCTCGAGGCGGAGTTGCGGCTGCGTTATGAAATTCGTCGTGACGTTGCGCCCTATATCGGGATCACCCTTGAGCGCAAGATCGGTCAAACCGCGGATTTCGCCAGGGGCGCAGGCGAGCGGGTGAGCGCACTCAGTTTCGTCGCCGGCATACGCTCGTTCTTCTGACGCACGGTTACAGCAAGGGTTGGCCGAATCCAGAAATGCCGGTTGTAGATGTGTAACCCTGGATGCAACCCTGTTGCGCGGGCAGCTTGAGCAGGACAGCGGGCTGAAAGAATTGTTGCCGCAGCTGCAGGCGACGCATCCTCATCTCTTTTCGTCTACGGCTGTGTTCGTCCCCAAGTCTGTTGCCGAAGCCATTCAGGCGTCGATATCGGCAATTGAGCGCGTAATTGCGTTTCCGCAATATCATTCCGAGGTGCTGTCTGGCGCACCCGGCTATTCTTCAAGCCTTTTTCTGACGCGCAACTGAGAGCTTCACCCTGTAAGTGCCCTCAGTGGGGATGGTCGTGGTGCGAATCGGGAAAATGAACATGTGTATGGTGCAATCGCGTGTGCCGATGCCGATGCTTGTGGGGTGAGTCTGTCACCAGGGCCTCATCATGAGCATGCTGATGGTGCTCATCGTGGACATGGGTGTGATCATGTTCAATGGACTCGTGCACATGTTCGTGTGAATGCGCTTCCGTCAGATGCAGCCAGATTCCTGTAGCCATCAAAGCAAAAGCCGCCGCCAGGTGCCAAGTCACGGGATCACCGGACAGGATACCGATCAAGGCTCCGACAAATGGGGCAAGCGAGAAGTAAGCGGCTGTCCTTGCGGCGCCGAGTCCTCGCAAGGCGAGCACGAACAGAACCAGACTTACGCCATAAGTGAACAAACCGGTACCCATTGCCAGCAATGACGATGTCACGGGCGGAAGGGAATTCCCGAGCAGGAACGCCAGAGAGAGGTTCACCGCGCCCGCCACCAGCCCTTTTAATCCTGCGATCCTTGTTGCGTCTGCAAGTGCGATCTTGCGAGTCAGGTTGTTATCGACCGCCCACGCGAAGCACGCGGCAACAACCGTCAGGGACGGTATCAAGGCGCCAGGACCCGAACCCGTGGGCCACGACAGCAGCAGTGCGCCAAGACAGATAAAACCCATGCCGATGGCGACGCGTCCATTGAAATGCTCCCGAAACGCGATCCAGGCCAGCAATGCAGTGAGCACACCCTCTGCATTAAGGAGCAGTGCCGCAACGGAGGAGGGCAGATGGGTCAGCCCGTACATCAGCAGCACTGGCGCGACAACCCCTCCGGATAGGATGGCGCCGAAGAGCCAGGACAACTCCGCGCGCGTGAGCCTCGCCGTGGTGCCAGGCTTCAACCAGCGCAGGACGGTAAGCCCGACGCCGGATCCCAGGTAGAGCAGTCCTGCCAGCATCCACGGGTTGATCGCCCCAAGCAGGTATTTGGCCAGCGGCGTACTGGCACCGAAGAGGGCTGCTGCGGCCAGGGAGTACCCGATTGCCGACCGGTCAGGGCGATCTGTAGGCAAAGGAGGGGCCATATGCAATTATGGCGCATGCGTTTGCGTCGCGTTCTCCTGTGTGTTCCAGCTGTTGCGTTTCTCCTAAGCACGCAGTTCGGGCTGCATTTCCATATTAACGAGGGGGACGGGCACTACGCGGCGCCGCATCACTCGCACTCCAGCCACTTCGCCTCTGAATTGAGCGGCGCTCACCTCGCGGAACATCTACTCGGCGACGATATCGATGTGGACAACGGGGGGATGCTGTCCGCCAAACTGTCCATTCCTGCCGTGTTCCTGACGGCTGTCTTTGCTTGTTTTCTGCTCTTCTCGATTCCGCAGCAGCGGATGAAGGTCTTGCGTCCCGCCGAAACGCCACTGCGTCCGCCACGGCGCATTTACCTGCTTCCTCCCTCGCAAGCGCCTCCGTTTTCAGCCTGACGGGTTGAGGTTTCTTGCTGTCTCACCGTGAGGTGAGTCGAGTGCCGACGGGAGGCATACATGTTTTCGATTTTCTCGCGCGCCCTGCGTTTGCTGGGCGCCGCATTGCTTGGTTCTGTATTTGTCTGCCATATCGCGGGTGCCCAGACAGCACCCGCCTTCGAAGATCTTTTTCGGCGCGCCGCGACTTCCGCACCACGCGTGCTAGAAGATGCTGCGGAGGTGCGTGCGGCGGAGGCCAGGGCTAAACAGGCCACCGCATTTCCAAATCCTCAACTCTCACTGGAGACTGAGGATTTTGCGGGTAGTGGTCGATACAGCAATTTCTCTCAGGCACAGACCACCCTTTCTTTGAGCGAACCTCTCGAAATCGGTGGACAGAGAACGGCAAGGATTCTCGCCGGCCGAGCCGAGGCCACGTTTTATGGTGTACGCAGCCGGGAGTTGCGTGCAGCGTTCGGCTACGAACTGGCTGTGGCTTATGCAGAGGCAGAGGCCGCCCAGGCGCGAGTGACGCTGCTGACTGCGGACCTTGAGCGAAGCCAGGAAGACCTTCGGGTAGCCAAAGCTCTGGTGGATAGCGGCAAAGAGTCTGATCTTCGCGCATTACAGGCCGAATCCGCACTGGCCGCCATTCGGGCCGACTTGGAAGCAGGCCGTGCCGACACAATCGACAAGCTTGGTCACCTGGCTACTCTCGTAGGTGCGCCGGAGACCTTCAGCAGCATCGGTCCCTCACTACTGAATCGGCCTGCGACCAGGGTCATGAGTGCGGGCCAATTTCCGGAAGCACCGGCGGTTGCAACAGCGCAGGCAGACCGTGACGCAGCCGACCGGCTCGTGACTGTCGAACAGAAGCGTGCATTGCCCGTGTTATCGCTTTCGGTGGGTGTCAGGCGCTTTGCCGGCGACGATGCCACAGCCTTGGTTGGTGGAGTTTCGGTGTCGATTCCATTGTTTGACCGCAATCGATCCGCCATCGCCGCCAGCCGTGCGCAACGTGATGCCGCCGACGCCAGGCTGGCCGCGGCGCGCCTGGAATCAGCATCTGGTTGGCGAACTGCGCTGGCGCAGGCCGCGGCGGTGGACAGTCGCGTAGCGGCTGCCGAGGCGGGCGAGAGTGTCACACGCGAAACCTATCGCCTTGCACGACTCGGCTATGAAGCGGGGCGCACCTCACTGATCGAGCTGCTCGGCACACGACGCGCACTTGCCGACGCGCAATTACGGACGATCGATGCGCGGCTGGCCCGCGTCAAGGTCGAAGCTTCCATCGCGCGCCTTTCCGGCCGCATTCCATTTGCAGAGTGAATCACACCATGACTACCGCGAATTCAAGCCGAAATGCGCTCATGATTGTTGCCGCAATTCTGGTCGCCGGCGCCTTGGGCTATGCCCTGGCCCGTTGGACAGAAGACAGCACGCCCAGTCTGGTTCCATCGCAGGGAACCTCCCAACCGACTGTGAGCCAATCTCTGGAGATCGACGATACGGCACTGGCTACTATGGGAATCGTCGTCGACACCGCGAGAACCGGAGATCTGGGCGCGGAGATTCTGGCTCCTGCAGTCGTCAGGGGCGCTGCCAACAGCCAGGCCGTTGTGACCACGCGCGTTGCGGGAACGCTTACGCGGATTGAGCGGCGTTTGGGCGATTCCGTGGAAGCGGGCGCCGTCCTTGCCCGCCTGCAAAGTGGGGAAATTGCGCGCATCACTGCGGAACTGGCCGCGGCGGAAGCCAGGGCGAACGCTGCTGCGTCTGCGCTGAAGCGGGAACAGGGTCTTTTCGAACAGCGCATCACGCCACGGCAGGATCTTGAAGCCGCACAGGCGACAGCCACGGCCGCGGCGGCTGAGGCAACGCGGGCACGCGCAGCAGTCGCGGCGGCACACATTACTGAGGATGGCCGCTCGATGTCCGTTGTCAGTCCGATCGCTGGCAGGATTACCGCTGCACCAGCCAGGCTGGGTGCCTTTGTTGCTCCCGAGACCGAATTGTTTCGCGTGGCCGATCCGCGCTTTGTGGTCGTCGAGGCATCGGTGTCCGCGCAGGATGCAGGTCAGATCCGGTCCGGGGATGCCGCAAGGGTCATAACCACGCAGGGTGTCGCACTTACCGCGGCGGTTGATTCCATTACCCCAAACGTGGATGAGCAGACGCGTTCGGCAACGGTGGTCCTTTCACTTGGAGCCAAGCAACAAGCGCTCGTTCCCGGAGAAGTCGCCACCGTGCGAATCATGACCAAGCGTGGCGAGTCGAAGGGAATAGTGCTCGCTGACGAAGCAGTACAGATGCTCGACGGGCGTACGGTGGTATTCGTGCGCACCGACAAGGGATTTCGCCTTCAGCCGGTATCGGTGGCCTCACGCGGCGCTGGGGAGGTGCTGATCGTCTCGGGTATCGAAGCCGGTGAAAAGGTGGCGACTCGAAATGCCTTTCTGCTGAAGGCCGAGTTCAACAAAAACACTGGCGGGGACGAAGAATGATCGCGCAGATCCTTTCGTTTGCCGTCCGGGCCAGATGGCTGGTTGTGTTTGTGACTGCTGTGGTTGCCGCGTATGGCGCGTGGCAGCTCGCCATCCTGCCCATCGACGCCTTGCCGGACATCACCAACAAGCAGGTGCAGATCAATACGGTGGCGGCCACGCTGGGTCCGGTGGAGGTGGAGAAGCGGGTAACTTTTCCGATAGAGACAGCACTTTCCGGTCTCGCTGGTGTTGAAAGCACGCGCTCGTTTTCACGCAATGGCTTCAGCCAGGTCACGGTCAATTTCAAGGAAAGTGCCGACCTGTATTTCATGCGTCAGCAAGTGGCAGAGCGTCTCTCGCAGGCGCGTACCAGCCTGCCTGAAGGGTCGGAGCCGCAGATGGGCCCGGTATCCACCGGCCTTGGCGAGATTTTCATGTACACGGTCGAATACGAGCACCCCGATGGCAAGGGCGCAGAGATTCACGATGGGCAACCGGGCTGGCAGAGCGATGGATCGTTTCTGACGGAAGAAGGCGAGCACCTGACCGATGAGATCGCGAGGCTGGCCTACTTGCGCACCGTGCAGGACTGGATCCTGCGGCCACAGCTTCGAATCGTGCCGGGCGTGGCCGATATCGACTCCCTCGGAGGTTATGAGAAGCAGTACATCGTTGAGCCTGATCCGGTCAGGATGGGGGCGTCCGGTTTTTCCTATTCCGAGCTTGCCACAGGTCTGGAATCGGCCAATGTCTCGGTTGGCGCGAACTACATTCAGCGCGCAGGCGAGTCCTATCTAGTGCGCGCCGATGCGCGAATCCGTTCGATCGATGAGATAGAGCGCGCGGTCGTCGGGCTGCGTGGCGGGGTTCCCGTCACCGTTCGTGATGTCGCCAATGTGAGGATCGGCGGCGAGCTACGCACGGGCGCGGCCAGCAAGAATGGCTACGAAGTTGTCGTCGGCACGACCCTGATGCTGGTTGGCGAAAACAGCCGGACCGTGGCGAGGGCCGTAGGCCGCAAACTCACCGAAATTGAGGGCACTCTTCCCACCGGGATCACGGCCCAGGTGGCGCTGGACCGGTCTGAGCTGGTGATAGCCACCATTACGACGGTCACCGAGAACCTTGCTATTGGTGCGCTACTAGTCATTGCCACGCTGTTCCTGATCCTGGGTAACGTGCGCGCGGCACTCATCGCGACCCTCGTCATTCCGCTGTCCTTGCTGGTCAGCGCAATCGGCATGAACTCGTTCCACATCTCCGGCAATCTGATGAGTCTGGGTGCGCTGGACTTCGGCCTCATCATCGATGGAGCCGTCATCGTGGTTGAGAACACCCTGCGACGTATCGCTGAAAAGCAGCGCCTGGAGCAGCGCGTGCTAGCTCAACCTGAGCGACTGCACGAGGTGGTGCTGGCTTCCCAGGAGATGATACGGCCGTCAGTTTACGGCCAGGTCGTCATCTTCCTGGTGTTCATACCGTGCCTGACCTTTCAGGGTGTGGAAGGCAAGATGTTCTCGCCGATGGTCATCACATTGATGCTGGCGCTGGCATCCGCCTTTGTGTTGTCCCTGACGCTGGTTCCGGCGCTGGCGGCACTGCTGATGCGTGGCCGGGTTTCCGAAACGGAAGTGCCGCTGATCGCGAAGGCAAAGAAGCTCTATGAGCCACGGCTGCGGCAGACAATCGCAAGCCCCGTACCATGCATTGCTGGCGGACTTGGCGTGTTCGTGGCGGCAATCGTCACCTTTGGATTCATCGGCCAGGAGTTCATGCCGACGCTGGATGAGCAGAACTTCAACCTGTCGTCCGTCCGCATACCGTCTACATCCATTGAGCAATCCGTGAAGATGGATCTGCCGCTGGAGCGCCAGATCATGGCGCTGCCGGAGGTGAAGCTGGTGTTTTCGAAGACGGGAACGGCAAACCTGGCGGCAGACCCAATGCCACCGAACGCCTCGGACAATTACGTCATGCTGAAGCCCAGGAGCGATTGGCCGGCGGGCGTGAAGACGAAAGCGCAGATCATCGAGCGCATCGAGAAACAGACTGCGCCGATTGTCGGCAATGCCTACGATGTAACGCAACCCATCCAGATGCGTTTCAACGAGCTGATCGGTGGGGTCCGCAGTGATGTGGCAGTCAAGGTTTATGGAGATGACCTGGACGAAATGAGTGTTACTGCATCGCGGGTGGCGGCGGCTATGAGCAAGGAGCCCGGTGTAGCCGACCTGCGTGTGGCACAGACGCATGGCTTTCCCACATTCGACATTCGATTCGACAGGGACGCAATCGCCCGTTACGGGCTTACCCTCACAGAAGTCGCCGAGACGGCCTCGGCAGCTCTGGGTGGAAGACCGGCGGGACTGCTGTTCTCCGGTGATCGTCGCTTCCCCATTGTCATTCGCGCACCCATGACGCAGCGTAACGATGAAGAGGCCATCGGGGCCTTACCCGTCATGCTGCCCCCGACGCCAGGCACGACAAGGATATCCGTGCCAATGCGACAGTTGGCCCGGTTTGAGCTGTCCGAGGGATTGAATGAGATCAGTCGCGACAACGGCAAGCGACGCATTTACGTGGAGGCCAATGTACGCGGCCGGGATATCGGCTCATTTGTTGGCGAAGCGCAGGCCCGGATTGCAAGTGAAGTAATGATTCCTGCGGGGTCGTGGCTAGAGTGGGGTGGCCAGTTCCAGAATCTGCAGGCAGCTAAGCAACGCCTCTTGCTGGTCATTCCCGTTTGCCTGCTGCTCATCGGCGTAGCGCTGTACATGGCATTGCGCAGCGTCCCGCTGGCTCTGGTCGTATTTACAGGCGTGCCGCTCGCGCTGGCCGGCGGCGTATTCACCTTGGCACTGCGCGGCATGCCATTCTCGATTTCCGCGGCGGTGGGGTTCATCGCGGTTTCGGGAGTCGCAGTGCTCAACGGACTGGTCCTGATGGCGTCAATCCGGCGCAAGCTGGATCAGGGCTTGAGTGCTGCAACATCCATCGTTGAGGGCTCGCTCGAGCGGGTGCGCCCCGTGCTGATGACCGCACTGGTAGCATCGCTTGGTTTCGTGCCTATGGCGCTTGCAACCCGTGCAGGAGCCGAAGTACAGAAACCTCTGGCAACGGTGGTCATTGGCGGATTAATTACCTCGACGGCACTCACGCTGTTTGTACTGCCAGCGATCTGTGGATTGCTGATGCGCGCGCGGAAGACCTGAGTATCCGCGCGCTTCGTAGCATGGCTTGTAAAGTCTAAGGAATCATATGAACGAACCTGCATCGCCATTCGAGAAAACACCCCCTGCGGCACGTCGTCTGATCGCGACCGTCGGCGCCGCGCTGCTTGCCGCTTTGGTCATACTTTTCGTCGCCGTGCTGCCAGCCGAATACGGAATCGATCCGACCGGCATCGGAAGTGCGATGGGGTTGACCGCTATCAATGGTCCGACCCGGAAGCTGGAAGTGCGCGACGTCGTCGGAGGGAACGAAAAAATTCGCGAAATCATCGTGCCGGACGCGGGCGATCCCATCCCGCTGCCTAATCCGGCTGTTGTACAACTGAAGACGCTCGACGCACAGACCCGGACCATGAAGGTCGTGCTGCAGCCCGGTCAGGAAACCGAAATAAAAGCGATCATGGACGTCGCTCAGGTCATTCTCTATTCATGGAAGGCCGACGGCGAGGTCTACACGGACTTTCACGGGCACGATCCAAGCATTGGAAAGGGGTTCGTTAGGTATGAGGAGCAGCAGACCGGACATGAGGGGCGTGGATCTCTGGTGGCTCCCTTCAGTGGGGAGCATGGCTGGTTCTGGTTGAGTCTTGCGGAAAAGCCCGTGACGGTCACCCTGCAGGTAGCCGGTTACTTCCGTGACATCAAGGACTACGGAATCATCGAAAACGGAGTTGCGCAGTGAAAGCGCGATACTTCTGCCGAGCGCTTTGCGCGTTGTTCGCCTGTGGCCTGGCAATAAGCGCCTGGGGTCATGGCGTGGCCGGTGGTGACGCGGCTTATCTGAAGTCGGTCTCCGGAATCCACGTTGTGCCCCTCATGTACCTGGGTGCGAAGCACATGGTGACGGGATACGACCATCTCCTGTTTCTGGCGGGAGTCATCTTTTTCCTCTATCGCCTGAAAGATGTGGCGCTGTATGCAACGCTATTCGCCATCGGGCACAGCTGCACGCTGCTTCTGGGAGTGCTGGCGGGAATACACGCCAACGCACACATCGTCGACGCGATCATCGGCGTGTCGGTGGTGTACAAGGCTTTCGAGAATATCGGGGGATTTCGCAGGTTGGGCATCCGCATCAATCCACGTGCCGCGGTGCTGGTATTTGGTCTGGCTCACGGCTTCGGACTGTCCACAAAACTGCAGGACCTGTCGCTCTCGACCGACGGACTGGTGGGTAACATCGTCGCGTTCAACGTTGGGGTGGAGCTGGGTCAACTTGTGGCACTGACGTGTATTCTTCTTGCACTGCAGCTCTGGCGTCGTAGTGGCTCCTTTGCGCGAAACGCGTATCTTGCGAACACAATTATCATGACGGCCGGATTCATCCTGGTGGGGTACCAGATGACCGGCTATGTTCTGGCCTAACCTCAGGGTGTGCGATTTCAGAACCGCTTGGCGACCGCATCCCATTGGATGTTGGTAAAGAATGCGTCGATGTATTTTGCGACAGCCGCACCATAGTCCATCTGGTAGGCGTGCTCATACATGTCCATGACCAGCAGCGGCGTGGTGTCGGCAGGGTTGCTCGCATGATCCGCGAGCCAGTAATTTTCGAGTAGTTTCAACTTCCGGTTATAACCCAGCACCACCCAGCCGGATCCGCCTCCCAGTCCCTGACCGATCTTGCGAAACTCTGACTCCCAGACATCGAACGTCCCGAAGGAAGTCGCAATGCGGCTTCGCAGATCGCCCGAAGCCTTGCCATCGCCACCCAGATTGGCGAAGTAGAGCTCGTGCAGAACCACCGACCCGGTACGAAGCAGCTGCTCGCGCTTCAGGCCGTTATATACATAGGGCGGGGTATTGGTCTCAGCCAGCGCCTGCGAGAGCAGGCCGCGGACGGTGTTCAGCGCCTTCACCGCGCCGCTGTAATTGTTCTCCCAATGCGACTGCATCAGCTTTTCGGATAGTCCCTTCAGGCTTTTCACGTCGAAAGGCAAAGGAACAGGCGTGTGCTGATAGGCAAATGCCGCAGCGCTCGTCTTGTTGTCCTGTGCGGCCCGCGCCTGCTCGGAAGATCCTCCTGCGCCTGCCAACAACGATATGGCGGCACTGGCGTGTATGAAGTCGCGTCGTGATGTGTCGATCATGGGGGAGGCCTTATGGGTGAAAGTTGATGGAGACCGGAGTGAACGAGTTAGTCATCAGCAACCAAAGTCCATTGGCAAGCCGACATAGTTTTCTGCCAGCGTGCGCTGCGCCGCTTCCGAATGCAGCAGATAATCCAGCTCCGCCTCCTGGAATTTCGCCGCGATGGCGCCGCCATCGGGAAAATTGTGCAACAGGGAAGTAAACCACCAGGAGAAGCGTTCGGCACGCCAGATGCGTCGCAGGCATCGCGCCGAGTAGTTGTCGATGCCTGCGCTGCTGTGCTCGGCGTAGAATTCTGTCAACGCATTGGCGAGATACTTCACGTCCGAGGCGGCAAGATTCAGACCCTTTGCGCCGGTTGGCGGCACTATGTGCGCCGCGTCGCCCGCCAGGAACAGGCGGCCGAAGCGTAGGGGTTCCGCGACGAAGCTGCGCAAGGGCGCGATGCTCTTCTCGATGGATGCTCCGGTCACCAGCCGCTCACCGGCATCCCGGTCCAGCCGCAGCCGCAGTTCGTCCCAGAATGCTTCATCGCTCCAGGCAGACACCTGATCAGTCACTGGCACCTGCAGGTAGTAACGGCTGCGTGAGCGGCTGCGCATGGAACACAGGCCGAAACCGCGCTCGCTGTTTACGTAGGTGAGTTCGTCGTCGACCGGCGGCGCGTCGGTCAGAAGTCCCAGCCAGCCAAACGGATAGATCTTTTCATATGTGCGCAAAGCGGCAGGCGGTACGCTGGCGCGACAGACACCATGATAGCCATCGCAACCCGCGATGAAATCGCAATCGATTCGCTGTCTCTTGCCATCCTGAAGCCAGGTGACCGAAGGACTGTTGCCTTCGAAGCCGGTGATGGCAACTTCGGTGGCAGAGTAGATCGTATGCAACGCCGCAGCGGCGCGTGCCTCCATCAGGTCACGGGTGAGTTCTGTCTGTCCATAGACCAGCACATTGCTGCCGGTCAGCCGCTGAATGTCGATCCGGTGGCGTTGGCCCCGGATCAGCATCTCGAACCCGCCGTGCACGAGACCTTCGCGGTGCGCGCGTGCGCCAACCCCTGCTTCGTCCAGCAGGTCGACCGTGACTTGTTCCAGAACGCCGGCGCGGATCCGGCCCAGCACGTACTCGCCGGACTTGCGCTCCAGGAGGACGGCGTCAATGCCTGCCTTGAAAAGCAATTGGCCGAGCAACAGCCCAGCCGGGCCGGCCCCGATGATCACGACCTGCGTGCGCATGTCAGTACAGCCTCGTTAAGCTTCGAATGTCGAATGCCACCATCAAATGCATCGCTCCGGGCAATCGCCTGGCGGGAAGTCTGGACCGGATCAGTGAGTTGGTCGAGTGAGAGAGCCCTTACAGGGCATGAGCGTCAGGCGTCGGACCGTTGCCGACACCAATGCTTGGACAAACCTCAGCGCATCCAAGGACATGGGCGCAAGCTGTTGTTGGTTCGTGGAGTGAGCGATCCCTGGTTCTCCACCATGGAAACAGTGCAATACTATGAGCAGATGGCGCGCGACATCTCGCCCGACCGCTGTGAACCACTGGAGGCCGGCTGTTTCCGGTGCCCGACATCGGACATTGCTCGGGCGGGGATCGCACGCCAGACCGGTTCAACATGGTCGATGCTATTGTTAAATGGGTTGAAAACGGTCGCGCACCCTAGCTGGCGATTGCCGCTGGGGCGAGTATGTCGGGCGCGAGCCGACCGCTTTGTCCGTATCCTGCGCATCCGCACTACAATGGTAGCGGCGAACAGCGCTGCGAGCTGGCTGCCGGGAATGACCGCACGAGAGGAGATTCACTTGGGAAAAGCAATCAGGGCGATGGGGATGCTTGCCGCCATGTGCGCCGCAATGCTCTGTGCGCCGGCTGGCGCGCATCACTCCTTCGCGGTCTTCTTTGACGATGCGCGGGGCATCGTCTCGGTGCGCGGTGTGGTCACCGAGTTCATTTTCAAGAATCCACACGGCATCATCCGGCTGAACGTAAAAGGCAAGAACGGTGCCACGGAGGTATGGAAGGCTGAAACCAACTCACCGTCGATACTGGAGCGCCGCGGCTGGAAGAAAGACAGCATTAAGGTGGGTGACCAGATCATTGTCGAGGGCTGGCGCGCGCGCGATGGTGCAAACTACATGCGCATGCGCAAAGTTACGCGCGCTGACGGCACGCCCATCGGGGTGCCATTCGAAACCATGGAGGTAAGGTGAGCAAGACTGCGCGTGGAGTGAAAGCAAACGGTTTCGCCCTGGCGATGCTGATCTGCGGTGCGTGGAGCCAGTCATCCCCAGCCGCTGAGCCCAAAGGGCCGAATCTCTCGGGCTTCTGGATGCTTACAAACGGTAAGCCCATCGAAGACCCGGCGCTCAAGGCGAAGATTTCGCCAGGTGCGGTCATTCTTGCCGACAGCGGAGCTCCCGAGTTTGGCATCATGGATTTCGGCGGCCTCAAGCTGACGCCTGCGGCTGTCGCTGCCGCCAAGACCTGGGACAGCAAGGACGACATGTCAGTTGCCAATGCCTGTCGCATTCCTTCCATCGTCTACGCCATGCAGGGGCCGTTCCCGATTGAGATATTCCAGGGCACGGAGATGACAGTCATCCGGCTGGAATATTTCGACATGGCGCGCGTCATCTTTACCGACGGCCGCAAGCACATGCCCGCTGGCGCGCCACTGACCAAGACCGGTGACTCCATCGGCCACTGGGAAGGCGACACACTGGTCGTCGACACGATTCATCTGAAGGAAGCAACGATCACCAACAACGGCCTGTCGCACAGCGAGAAAATACATGTGACCGAACGCTTCAGGTTGTCCGCCGATGGCAAGAAATTGCTTGCCACGCAAGAGTTTGAAGATCCCGTGATGCTGCTGAACAAGGGCGTGCGGTTCATCACATGGAATCGCGTCGAAGGCGACCACGTGCACGCCTACGACTGCGATCCTTCATTCGCCGAGAACTACGCCAAATAGGCTAGCGCTCGCCGCCCTGGGCTTGCGAGCCTAGCGGCAGGAAAAGCTGCGCTGATCCTTCACATCGCCGCTGTCGTAGCGTGCCACTTTCGGAAAAGGGCACAGGGGCCTCGTTGTATCGGGGAAGGCTCTCCCCGCGGCCACGACGCGGTCCGGAGCCTGGCCTTTCTCAACCCAGTTCTGGATGGCAGCAAGCATGTCGAACTGATCGGTGGCTTGGCCGCCACCACAATGCAACATCCCGGGAATCAGGAACAGCCGTGCCCATTGCTGCGGGCCTGCGGCATCGCGCGGTAACAACTGCTGGTACCAGTCCGTCAGTGCGCCGGTTGCCATCGCCTGATCGGAAAGCCCGTGATACACGATCATCTTGCTGCCGCGGCCCGCAAAGCTGCTGAGAAGCCTTGCCACAGGGTCATTGATCGCAGCAGTTTCGTTGGTGCGGACCATGTCGCGGTCAAAATCAAACTTGAGTGGATCAAGGGTCGGGTCGGGCGGAGTGATCGCGAACTCGCGCAGGGTATCTCGTCCCAGGGTCGCATTCGCAGGTCCGCGGTCGGCCGAACCCAGGTGCATCGCACGCCAGGCTGGCGCTGCGATGCCGGTGTCGTAGGGGTAACTTCCATAGAGGGATTCGCCGCGCGAATTGCGGGCACCGCCCATGATGGTCCGTAGCCCATCCGCCTGTGCGGCTGACAGACACTGCGCGCCAGACGAGGCCCCGGTTGTGCCGCAGACCTGGCTGCGCGGATCAAACTTGCAGGCCTGGAAATCGTTGATCATGCCGTCCTTCAGGCCGTCGAGCGCATCGCACTGCTGCAGCACGGCCTCGGAAATGCCCTTCAGTTGGGCATCCGTAAAGGCCTCGTGCAGCAGCGGCTTTCCAGATGCATCTTTCGGCGCAAGGCGCGTCACCGTCTGCAGGCTGAATACCTGGTTCGCGGCAATGCGCGTCAGGTTGAACGACGGGTTGCCCGCCACCACGCCGTCGAACTCCAGCGGCACACGTTGCGCGGCCATCATGGCTTCGCGACCGCCGGTGGAGCAGCCCATGAAGTATGTGTATTCCGGCTTGCCGCCGAAATACCGCTGCATCAGCCCTTTTGCTTCGCGGGTGGATCGCGCCACCGCCTCGTAGCCGAAGTCGAGCCTGGCCTGCTGGTCAGCAGCAAATCGGGCGCTGGGGCCGCGGTGGCCGCCGTCCGTCGACATCACGGCAAAACCGCGTGTCAGGGCGGAAGGGAAGCCCGCCACATTGCCCATCGCAGTCGGTAGCGAGCCATCGAGTCCGCCGCCACCCTGGAACAGCAGACGCCGGTTCCAGTTTGCAGGCAGGCGCAGTTCGATGCCGATGCCGTAGCGCATGTCCTCCATGCCCGAAGGGCGTCCGTCGAGGGTGACCCTGAAGAGGCAATGCGCGGGCACTTCAATCGGGGCGCCGCCCGACCGGGATGCCTGTTGTGCGGCGTTAACCCATTCCGCAGTGTCAACCTGGTAGCCCGGTGCAGACAGCGTCTTCAATGCCGTGCAGGTGGACTGGTCAGGCACGGCAGCGGCCGCCTGTGAAGGGGAAGCCAGAGTCAGCCCGGTAGCTGCTGCGCAAATAACGAGCAACAGCCGCTGCGACCTGATGGATGCTGAATAGATATTTTTCATTGTTGTGCTCGTCGTTTCGTGCGTTGGGCCGCCCCGGGAAACGATGGTATTACACAACAAAGCCGTGGCTTGGGATTACCTGTTCAGGACAGGTTCACTTTCGAAACCCGAACGATGATTTGGCTGAATGACGGCTTGGCGGACACCGGCGGCGTGCGTGCGGGCTGGGGGCCGCGTATCATTGCGAGGCGGACAGGCACGGTTCGACACAGACTTCCATGGACACGAGGGGATTCCCGATGAACAGTTTCACGTCGCGGCAGCTGGCCGCCACAATGGTTCTGGCCACGTCGGCCTGGCTGACTCTGTCGATCGCCGGCGAAGCGCCGACCGCGGCGCCGGCTGCTGCGCCCACCGCCGATCCGGCCGCCGCATCAGCAAACAAGCTGATCATGGTCGCAGTGCCTTCGGCGCCGCCGAAGGACTATGTGATACCGAAGAAGGGCGTCTCGGATGCCATCCGCAAGGCGGTCGAGAACCCGGCCCGGCGCAAGGAGGACATCGCACGCGATGGCTACCGCAAGCCCGCTGAGGTGCTGGCGCTGGCCGGTGTCAAGGCCGGCCAAAAGATCATCGAGTTCGGATCGTTTGGCGAGTTCGACTCATTCGGCCAGTACTACACCACGCTGCTGGCAGAGGTGGTCGGCCCGAAGGGCATGGTCTACATGTACGACCCGCCGGACCTGGACGCGCAACTGGGCGGTAACAGCCGCGCTTTCGCCGAGGCGCATCCGAACACCAAATACGAAGCGGGATCCTTCGACAAGATCCAGTTCCCGCGCGGCATCGACATCGCCTTCAGCAATCTCTACTACCACGAGATACTGCTGCGCGGCACCAATATGACCGTGTTCCATGACAAGCTGTTCAAGGCGCTAAAGCCCGGCGGCATCTACTTGATCATCGACCACGCTGGGGTAATCGGCGAGGATCTGAAAAAGACCCTGCAGATTCATCGCATCGATCCGCAGGAGCTCAATTCGGGGGTGCGCGCTGCCGGGTTCACATTGGTCGTCGAAAGCCGGATTCTGGAACGTACCGACGACGATCATCGCTGGCCGGTTTTCACTGAAGGCAAGCGCGACCAGACAGATCAGACCGTCTATATGTTCCGCAAGCCCGTTGTCTATTAGGGATGGGTAAAGCCTGGCTCGCTGTTGCGGGTGTGCTCGTAATGGCGCCAGGCTGGGCCGCGACCCCGCAAGCGGCGCCCGTCGCGCCCGCTGCAGAGGTTGATGAGCTAGCCCTGCAGGCACCAGAGCAGCAGATCGACGAACTCGATGAGGTTCAAGTGCGCGGCGGGCGCTTGTACGACAGGCTTGTCAGAGCGGAGGATCGTTTCTTCAAGCTCTACAACAGCCTGAACAAGGAAGACGACTTCGATACCAATTGCGCCAACATGCCAATCGATCCGGACAGCCGGGTGGAGCACCGCTTCTGCATGCCCGCCTTCTTCGCGGATGCGCTTTCGGAAAAGGTCCGGCTGAGCCAGTACTGCACGTCCCTGATAGCCAGGGACGCGGATGGAAACATTACGGCACAGGGCCCTTGCTATGAGGCGCCTCCTGTCCAATTGATTTTTTTCTCCCGTCAGGATGCCTACGTGAACAACGTGATAAAGGTCATCCAGGACAATCCGCAACTGAAAGAGATCGCTGTCGAAGTTGAGACGCTGCACCGCGAGCGCGCCGAGCTTGAACGAAAGTTTTACGACATCAAGGCGAAAGCTGCGGTGGACCGGAAAGAAAAGAACCAGAACCGCCCAAAGATTCGCTGAACGCTATCAGCTGCTGGACGAGGGGGCTATTTCGCCTTCAGTGCCGCGTAAATGGCTGCAAGGTTCTTGCGCAGGATCTGCTGCAGGCCGTCGACGGCAAGTGAATCATCCACAACGATGCCCGGATCACCGGCATCAAGCACCACCAGCATCGCGCCCGCAGCCTTGACTGCATTCTGGATTGCTTCGCTGGGCGCCCACTTATGGAGCACCACCTTGATATGGTTGTCGCGCAGGTGTTGCGTGAGCCCGTCCAGATCCGCCTTCGTCCAGCGCACATCCTGCTTGATGAAGTAGCCGTCGACCAAGAGGCCCATGTCGTTGGTCAGATAGACGAAGTCGCCGGTGAGTGCGAAGACATCGCCGCTGTCTTCCATGAGGCGATTCTGGTAGTCGCCCCGAAGAGCGAGCAGGGACCGCTTCAGGTTGTCGAGATTCCTGCCGATCACAGTGGCGGAATCCGGGAAGAGTGCCGCGAGGTCGCTGGCAATGATGTCACCCATGCGGATGGCGTTTGAAACGCTGAGCCAGAAATAGGGTGCCGTGCCGCTTTCGAGCGGGTCCGGATCATGGCCCCATGCTGCGTTGGAGACGGGCGAATCGGCCAGCGCAACGCCCGGCATGTTGAGCGACCAGGGGACTGCCGCATCAATGTTGACGATGCGGATGTTGGCCTCGCGCGCATAGCGATACAGCGGATCCCCGGCTACCGCGTTGGTGATGGTTATCACGGCGGTTGCGGCAGAAAACTGTTTTCCAAGCGCATCCATGCGCCTTGCGATGTAGTCCTTCTGCATCGACATTTCCCTGCCGTCGGCCGGGACGTTCTGTACCTGGATGGGTGTGCCGGCGGTGAGCGTTGTGGCGAGCGAATACGTCGCCTGCATGCCGGTAAGAACCGTGGGCCCGGACTTGTCGGCCGCTCGCACGGGCGCCGATGGGAATGCAAGCGCGACAAATATGGCGATCGCGGTCAGGAAATGGCGGAAGTTCGGGTTATGCGCGGTCATTGCGAATACTCCTGCATCCGCGTCAGATTGCGGCTTCGCGATAGCGGGGCACCAGCATGCGAATGATCATCGTCACGATGAATATTGCCGCGCCGGTCAGGATGATCGCGCCACCCGAAGGCACGGGCAGGTCGAAGCGCATCGGGGCGTAGACGCCGACCAGGCAACTCACGGTCGAGAAGGCGATGCTCCAGAGCACGAAACCCCGCATCGAACGATTGAGATTCCTGGCGGCCGCCGCGGGAATCAGCAGCAGCGCTTCAACCAGCACTGCCCCGATGATCTTGACGCAGGCGACGGTAAGGATGGTGATCAGCAGCACAAACACGTATTCCAGCAGATGCACCCTGATGCCACGCACATGGGCCAGGCTGGGGTTGAGGCTCGCGAGCAGCATCTGGTTGAAAAGCGGCAGCGCCACCGCAGCCGTCAGCAGCGTGGTGAGGAGCAACACGGTGATGTCCGTGTCGTTCACGGTGAGGATCGATCCGAACATCACGGTATCGAGGATGTGCGTGTTGACCTTGGCCGATACCCACAGCAGCGCGGTTGCTCCGATGGCCAGGGAGATCGACAGGAACACGCCGATCAGCGTGTCCGATGACATCTTCGTGCGGTTCCTGGTGAAATTCAGCAGCAGCCCGAACAGCAGGCAGAAGCTGAACATTGACAGATAGGGGGCCGTATAGGATTCGCCGATGATCACGCCGATGGCGACCCCAGTCAGCGCGGCATTGCCGATGGCCTGTGAGAAGAAGGCCATGCGCTTGGCCACCACCATCGTGCCGATGCCGCCGAGCAAGGGTCCGACGACCAGTGCGCAGAGAAAACCGTTGACGACGAATGCGTAGATGAAGGTGTAGTGAATGACGCCGGTATCCGCCAGGTGGATGATGTAATTCCGGGGGATGTCATACAGGGAGTTCATGCGTCTGCGGCCTCGCGTACTGGTAGCGTGAGCGTCGGGAAAAGGCGCGCGGCTGCTCCGCTTGCCAGTACTTCGCGGGGCGCGCCATTCAGCAGCACCCTGCGATCGACATAGGTCAGCGCGTCGGCAATCTCGTTGACCTGCACGATGTCATGATTGACCCAGACCACCGTGCCGCCGCCGCTGGCGAAGTCACGAATCGCGCCTTCGAGGATTTCCTTGCCCGCGAGGTCCAGCCCTGACATGGGTTCGTCCAGAACCAGCAGCGCGGGCTCGGGGATCAAGGCCTGCGCGAATAGCACGCGCTGACGCTCACCGCCAGACAGGCTGCCGAGTTTCGATTTCAGCTTGCCCGTGAGGCCCAGGCGGTCGAGCACGCCTGCGATAAGTTCGCGGCGGGCCCGGGGCACGCCGAGGAAAACCGGCCGCCGCTGGCAGGTCATGGCCATGAAGTCGAGCACGGTGATGGGCAGGCTCTTGTCGAAGTCCAGTGCCTGCGGCACGTAGCCGGTCACGCGGCCTTGCGCCCACGCAATGCTGATGCGGCCGGAATGCGGCATCTGGCCGACCAGTGAACGGATGAGCGAGGTTTTGCCCCCGCCATTGGCGCCGACGATGCAGTGGATGGTGCCGGCACGGATGGTGAAGCTCACGTCCTCCAGGATCCGCGTGTTACCCAGATCCAGACTGACGTTGGCGAATTCGATCGATGGTCCCTGCATTACGCGCCACCCTTGGCAGCGTCGTTGATGGCAGTGGCCAGAGTGGCCAGGTTCTCGCGCATCTCGTCGATGAATTTCCCGGGCGTGTACTTTCCGCTGCTGATATGGGAAATCGAATACATCCTCACGCCGGTAGCCTGCCGGATGGTGTCCGACAGCTTGCTGGCGAAATATTTTTCCGCGAACAGCACGTTCACCTTCGCGGCCTTGATGCGGTCGATGGTTTCGGCCAGCTGCCTTGCCGTGGGCTCCACGCCATGGCGGGGCTCGATCACCGCGGTGACCTGCAGGCCGAGTTCCTGCAGGATGTAGTCGTAGCCGCTGTGCATGGTGGCGCAGCGGAACTTCGACAGGTCCGCCCCTGCGACTTTGGTGTCGAATTCCGCGCGCAGCTTGCGGATCTCGAGGGCGTACTTGCGGGCATTGTCGCGATAGAACGTGGCGTTGGCTGTGTCGATCTCGCCGAGCTTGCGCGCGATGGTATACACCTGCTGGATGGCCGCGGTGGTCGAGATGAAGGTATGCGGGTTGACCACCTTCTCGCCAGCGGGAGCGCCCGCCACCGGAATCAGCGACACCCCATCGTTGGCGTAGATGAGCTTGAGCTTCTTGCGCATGCCTGCGGCATCGAGAATCTCGAATGCCCAGGTGTCGTGGCCGATGCCGTTCACCACCAGCACATCCATCGAAGTCATGCGCACCATATCGGCCGGCTGCGGCGCATAGCCGTGCGGATTCGCATCCGCATCGATCAGCGGAATGACATCGGCGCGGTTGCCGACGATGTTGGCGACAAAGCTGTAGTAAGGATGCAGGGTGACGCCCACCTTTAGCCTGGCTGCCTGCACCGGGCTTGCAAGCGCCATGGCGACGCAGGCCAACGTGAGTGCCTTCAGCAATGTACGCATAGGTAGCAACATCTATTTGTCTCCGGACAGCCCCTGGACGGCCTCGTCGGCCTTTTGCTGGTCAGCGGTCGGGGTGCCATCGGTGGCATCGCTGCCAAAAATCCGCTTGACCTCCTGGGCACCGGTATTGGGAACCACTTCCCGCCACCCCTGCAGGATCAGTCCATCGCGAAAGCCGCTCTGTGGCATGGCCGCATGATTCTTTGGACTCCACCAGATGAAAATGGAATTGGTGTTGCGGAAGCCCGCATGCACATGGCCGATCACCAGCAGGAACGAACCCTGCTGCGGCTGGGTGCCGTCGGTGCCCAGATACATCGTGGAGCCCTGCATCTCGCCCTCTGGCAGTGGTTCATAGAGCGTCCACTTCAATGAACCGTTCTGCTCCCAGCTCCTGTCCTTGTTGAACGGTGGCAGCAGCGCATCCTGGAGGTCCGTAAGGTTTGGCCAGCGGAACTTGACGCCCGGCGCGTTGAACATGTTGATGTCTTCGTAGAGATAGGGAATGTCGTCCTTGGCGGTGTAGAGCGCGTTGTAGATCGCCTGATCGGCACCGATCAGGGTGCTGAAGGCGCTGACCTGCCAGTCGTAGATAGGCTCGTGCGCATCGTCCAGGCCGTGTTGGTGCACATATGACGCCAGCACTCCGATGACACAGACCGCAGCAAGGGCCAGCAGCAGCGCTTCGTAGCGAGCACCCGCCGGTCGCACCTGTTGTATCGTGGCAGTGGTCATTGGCGGTTGCTACCGGCTCATGTCCGTGGCTTTGACCCACAGCACCGCATCCAGCGACAACTCCTTGCCTTTGTATTTCAGGTGGTCGTCCAGGTTCAGGGCGCAGATTCCCCACCAACCGGCCTTCGGCAGTCCGATGATCACCTGTCCCATGGCGTCAGCACGGATGCTGAGCGTCGAGAACGATTCCTGCGGCGCGGTCGCCTTGGCCGCGGGGTCGAACTGGCGCGCATCAATCTGCGGTTCGTGGTTGAGGTACTCGATTTCGATCTCGGCGTGCGGCACGGGCTTGCCGCCGGACATCACGACGGCGCGGAATACGCCACCGACCCAGTTGGCATAGGGCTTGTCCAGCGGCACGATCTCCACCGGCAACTTCAGTGGTTCGTCCCAGCCGCCGGGCAGGCCACCGATGTTGACCATGGTCTTGGTGATCTGCTGGATGTACTTGTCTTCGGACTTCTCGTAGTAGGGTGCAGGCCGCAGCACATACGTGTAATCGCCCAGTGAGCGGGTAACGCTGCGAGGCGGGTGGGCGATGTAGGCGGCGCCCTTGCTGTCGGCGCCGGCCCACTTGATCGGTTCAAGGTACTGCATCAGGTCGGTCGTCTTCGGCGCCGCGTCGCCTCGCTGGCTGATCACGTAAAACGCCTCGGGCTTGCCCATGTCCATGGTGAAGCCGCTGTCGAAGGGATGCGAGAACACCAGTGCCAGCGGTACCGCCGCCGATTCCTTCAGCGCGGCCTCCGGTGTGTAGAGCAGCTGGAAATGGGCCTGGGCCGTGGTGGCCGCAAGGGCGGCAAGAAGCACGCCGGGCAGGATCTTATTTTTCAATGTCGCGTCCGTCGATGGTGATGATGTGGCCTTCACCGGCGTTGAATTTCACGCGAAAGGCAACCTTCGGACGATTGAATTTGAAGCTGCTCTCTTTGTCCATCACGCCTTCCACAAGCACCTTGCCCGCCTGGTCCAGCACCTGCAGCGGCACGCCCACGGCCTTGCCGCCATCGCTGAAACCACCTTCGCAGGTGACGGTGCCGTCGTCGTTCTCGAAACAACTGCAGATGGCGTTGTGGGCATGGGCAACCATGCCTGCGGCAAGGGCCAGCGGCAGCAGCAGTAATGCCAGTGTTCGTCGTTTCATTGGTCAGATCCTCCGGGAGCAGGCGGCTTATGGAGCATGAGTCATTGTCGCGTCAATCGAGGCGCGACAGGTAGCAACCCCTATTAACAACACTTAACCTGAACGCACGCGTAAGGGCCTGTGAGGGTGCGCCGGCGTTAACGCAGGTCGTCAATAACCGTTCCGCTGAACGTACCGCAGGCGCGATGGCCTGATCGGTCGCGTGACTTGATTGGACTGGTGCGGGCAGCGAGCTTTCCGCACGGCAGAATCGACCGATCGCGTAGAGCAGAAGGATTGCTGCAACGCAACATTCACGCGGACTACTCAAGCGTGTACACGAAGCCGATCTTTGCGCAGGTGAACAACGTGCTGGATCGCCAGTAGTTCACGGGCGCGCAGCTGGGATCAACCGGGTTCAACGCTGCCGGAAATTTTGTGGCTCGTCCCTTCGAATCCGGCTCGGGATCCGGACGCTTGCAAACTGGCTTTTGCAGAGCGGGTGCGATAAACCCGTGCAATGAAAAAACTCAAACACGAGGCGGAGCTGTTCAAGGCTGCGTTGCAGGCGGGTGTCGCGTACGCGGAAGGACGCAAGGTCGTCCAGTTCGAGGCAACGGATTCCGCCGCCAACAAGGCGCTGTATGTGTACCGGCTGCTGGTGCACGACAAGCTGATTGCGCCCATGCCGGAGGAGCAGGTAAGCGAAAAGTCCGTCCGGCATCGGCTGGCGACCTGGCATGCCGGGAAATTGCCAAAAGGTCACCCGCTGCTGGATTGAGCCCAGGCGGTTGCCGAATTACCGACACATCGTCCAATATCGGCTGCATGACCGAAACCCGGGGGATTCCATGCTTCGCATAAACAGCCGCGCAACTGGCGCCCGTATCCTGCTCCTGTCCATGTTTCTTGCTGGCGCCGCAATGGCGCAGGCACCCGCACAAGGTCCAGGCGCCGCTCCGGGCGCACCGCGTGGTGGTGGTCCTGGCGGCGGCTTCGGCGCTATCCCCAATCCGACCGACGTACCAGCAGTGCCCGCGCCGGTTCCTGCCGCAGTAGCGATGGTGCGCCCCACTGCCGCAGAGGTCGACGCCATGCGCGCCGGCCTCACGACGATGGTGAAAAAGGCCAAACCGGCCACCCGCGCGCTGTTCGAAAAGTATGGGTCCATCGTGGAGATCCGTCCGCCGGCACCCACGAACAGCGCCATCGTGCCAAGCCTTTCAGGGCAGCACGTCGGCAAGCATCAGGCCAATCTCGAAGTCGCAAAGCAGGGCAATGCAGAGCTTCTGTTCATGGGTGATTCCATCACCGACTTCTGGCGCAACGAAACAGGCGCCAACGCCGGCAAGGCGGTGTTGGACAAATACTTCGGACAGTGGAAGGTGGCGAACTTCGGCATTGCCGGCGACACCACGCAGGGCGTGCTCTACCGGCTGGCCGATGGCGAAGGCAAGGGCTTCAGCCCCCGCGCCATCATGCTGATGATCGGCACCAACAACGCCGGCCGCAACACCGCTGGCGAGATTGCCGAAGGCGTGGGAGCAGTGGTCCTGGCGCTGCAGAATAGTTTCCCGCAGGCGAAAATCCTGCTGCTGGGCATCTTCCCGCGCGGCTACGCCGGCGATCCCGTGCGCGCCACCATCGCTGACGTCAACAAGGTCATCTCGAAGTTGCATGACGGCAACCGCGTGCAATATCTGGATATCGGTGCGGGCTTTCTCGATGCCAACGGCAATATTCCCGCCGATGTGATGCCAGATAGGCTGCATCCCGGCCCCAAGGGCTATGAAATCTGGGCGCAGGCCGTGAAGGATCCGCTGACCAAGATGATGGGTGCGGCGAAGTAGCTGAAGTTCTTGCCGGCCTGACCGTGAGGGGCGTTCAGCAACGCTGCACGCCCAGTTCCGTCACGATCATGTCCATCGGTATGTCATGCGGCTGCGGAAAGATGCTGGGCAGTGCTGCGGCCGAGAAGCCCAGTCCCACGCACAGCGGGCGCGGAGTCGCCGCGGCAATCGTCCGGTCGTAATAGCCGCCGCCGTAGCCGAGGCGGTAACAACGGGCATCAAAGCCGACCAGCGGAACAATCAGCATATCGGGGTGCAGCAGTTCCCGCGCGATGGGGATCGGGATATCCCAGATGCCCTTGCTCATCTTCATGCCGGGGTGCCAACGCCAGAATTCCACCGCAGCGTGGCGCTCTACCACCACCGGCAGGCCCACGACGCCACCTGCAGCCAGATGCGCGCGCGCAATATCACGTACATCCATCTCGCCGCGCAGCGGCCAGTAAATACCGAGCGTGCGGTGCGCGCCAATGTCGACCGTACTGCGCAACAGCTGTTTTGCGGCTTCGCCCTGTTCGTATCGCAAGTTCACCGGCGCGGCCATGCGCTGATCGATCAGCTCCTGACGACGCTGTTTGCGCCAGTGCCGGATTTTCTCCCAGCTGATCGGTGGGACCGCTGCGTTCATCTCATTGCCTTTGCGAGACTTTGCGGGCGTCCATCTTCAGGTCAAAACGTGCGGCGATAGTCATGGGAGGTTCCCGAGTTTGGGTGCGCGGCATTTTTCCGTATCTGACACCGGCTTGCCAGCGCATTCTTACCAGAACGTACGTAATTGGCGGTGCCAGCTTTGGCGTTCCGCCGCGTAGCGTGCGTCATCGCCCTGAGCTACGCCGAGAAGCCGGTGGCCTTCAGCTGCAAAGAGCTGCAAACTGCACGAAACCGAGAAAATTGGACGGGTAGTATTCCCAGCGAACCAGGAGCCGAACAAGCCGGCCCGCCGGAACCGGGCCGCAACTGGACATAAGAGTCGTTCCGAAGTTGACCAGGGTCAGGAAAGCGGGTTGAATTTCCTTTCCGCCGTTCCAGACGCAGCCGTTGAATAAGCCATGTCGAAAGTCATTAGCAGATTAACAATTCTCGCATCAGCCACGCTGGCTTTCAGTGTCGTGCTGCTCGCTCAAGCGCCCGGTGCCGAAATAGCTCCCGCGTACGGCAGGTCTACAGATCTCAGGAATCCTCTGGCGAACGATTCCGCTGCAATCGAGAGTGGCCGGCTCAACTTCGAGCTTATCTGTACGGAATGCCATATCGCACAGGGTAAAGCCAAGGGAAGCCTGCTCGCGCTGAACACCGGTTTCTTCATGCATGGTGCCGACGATTCTGACGTCTTCCGTACTATTCGCAACGGTGTCAAAGGCACGGACATGGAGGCCCACGACGACCTCACCGAGAAGGAGACATGGCAGCTTGTTTCATACATCAAAAGCCTGTCGGGTGGGTCGCACGACCTCACCTTCATCCAGCGATACTGTCTTGGCTGCCATAACGATGAGAAAAAGTCTGGTGACGTGTCGCTCCAGCATGTCACGTTTGCCGATTTCGCGACCAATGGATCCGTCCTGGAAAAGGTGCTGAAGAAAGTCAGCCACAGCGAAATGCCACCAACCCAGGCGCATGCGCTTGTTGACCCTTCGCTCCGAGCTGAGTTCCTTTCATCTCTGGAAGCAGCGCTTGATCACGAGGCAGCCGTTAGGCCCAATCCTGGCTGGACGCCCGCGCATCGCCTGAACCGAGCCGAGTACAGCAATGCCGTTCGCGATCTGCTGGCACTGGACGTCAAGCCCGGTGAGTGGCTGCCGGTCGATGACTCCGGCTATGGTTTCGACAACATCGCCGCAGTTCTGACCGCATCCCCCGTGCTGCTCGATCGGTACATGGTCGCCGCGCGCCGCCTCAGCCGCTGGGCGGTTGGTGACCTCTCGGTGCCACCCGGCGAGACTCTATATGACCTACCTTCCGATCCAGGATCTCTCAGGGCATACCTGCCCTTTGTCAAAAAGGATGGCGTGGCAATCGAGCACTACTTCCCGGTCGATGCCGAGTACGAGATCGAGCTGTACTTCTCCACCGAACCAGAGCCAGGGGCCAAAACCTACGTGACGAGGACCTTCGTGCCGGCTGGAATGCGCGTCATTGGCGCGGCCGCCCCTTGGGATGGTCTGAAAGCTGAGCCTCAGAGTGCCGGTGGTCGTGGTGGGTTTGGCCAACGACAGGCCCGCGGACCAGCGCCTACTGTCGATCTCTTTATCGACAAGAAGCCGGTGCACCCGTTCGAGGTTCACGAAGAGGAAACGCGCGTACGCCGGATCGCGATCCGTGGTCCATCCAACATTCGCGGACGCGGCGATACACCGAGTCGCGCCAGAATCTTTACGTGCCGACCCGCGACAGCGATCGAGGAGCAGCCCTGCGCGCGTAAGATTCTTTCGACTCTGGCTCGCCGTGCATTCCGACGGTCTGTGACCGACGCCGATATCAAGCCGCTCCTCGCTTTCTTCCGCACTGGTCGAGCGGGCGGGGATTTCGACCACGGAATCGAGATGGCCCTGCGAGCGATGTTGGTGTCGCCAGAGTTCCTGTTCAGAGTCGAGCCCGATCCAGTCGACCGCAAGGCGGGGCAGAATTATTCCGTGAGCGACGTGGTATTGGCGTCGCGCTTGTCATTCTTCCTGTGGAGCAGCATCCCCGATGACGAGCTGCTGGATCTCGCCGAGCAGGGCCGGCTAAGAGAACCCGCGGTTCTGCGGCAGCAGATTGCGCGCATGCTCCGGAATCCGAAGTCGCAGGCATTGGTCGACAACTTTGCGGGCCAATGGCTGCAGACCCGGCGCGCCGATCAGGTCACACCAGATGCCAATATATTCTCGTTCGACGAGTCTCTGCGCAGTGCATTCATGGAGGAGACCAGGTTGTTCGTCGCCAGTATCGTGCGGGAGGATCGCAGTGTCCTGGACCTGCTGGACGCCGACTACACCTATCTGAATGAGCGGCTGGCCAAACACTATGGCATCCCGAACGTATATGGTCAGCAGTTCCGTCGCGTCAGCATTACGGATCCAAATCGCCGGGGCATTCTCGGGCAGGGCAGCGTGCTGATGGTGACGTCCTATCCCAATCGCACGTCGGTGGTCCAGCGCGGCAAGTGGGTGCTGGAGAGCCTGCTCGGCTCAGGGCCGCCGCCACCGCCGCCAGACGTCCCGGATCTGAAGCCCGTGGCTGCGGACGGCAGAAAGTTCACAATGCGAGAGGCCATGGAAGATCATCGCCAGAATCCGGTCTGCTCCTCGTGTCACAGCCGGATGGATCCGCTCGGGTTTGCGCTCGAAAATTTCGATGGGGTCGGCAGATGGCGTGACACCGATTCAGGACAAGCGATTGACGCGAGCGGCAGGCTGCCGGATGGCACGCAATTCGAGGGGCCAGCCGGCCTGCGGCAATTGCTGCTCACGACGTACAAGGAGGACTTCATGCACACCGCCGCAGAGAATCTTCTGATGTACGCCTTGGGACGCGGGCTTGAGTATTACGACTACCCCACGGTTCGTGAAGTCGCTCGCCAGGCTGCAAAGGACGACTATCGTTTCTCGTCGCTCATTACCGCTATTGCGCAAAGCACCGCATTTCAAATGCGGAGGATTAAAGAGCCATGACCATCATTCACAAATCGCTGCCTCGCCGAACGTTTCTCAGGGGGATGGGGGTCACTGTTGCCTTGCCCTTGCTCGATGCGATGACCCTGTTTTCGACCAAAGCGCAGGCTGCAAGCAAGCGTCCTGTGCGTCTCGGCTACATGTACAAGCCGAATGGTGCCATTGGCGCGTGCGCCCAAAGTCCGCGCCCGTTCCTTTGGACACCAAGAACAGCTGGTCGAGGTTTCGAGTTCACACCGACCCTGAAGAGCCTCGAACCATACCGGGAACATCTCAATGTCTTCAGTGGCCTGGCGCAGAACCAGGGGTGGTCGCTGGGGTCTGGCGGCGGTGACCATGCCCGGTCGACCGCAACATTTTTGACGGGCGTGCATCCGTTCAAGACTGGTGGAGCAGACTTCAAACTTGGCATCTCCGCCGATCAGATTGCCGCCAAAACGTTCAGCAAGTACACGCAGCTGGCTTCTCTGGAACTGGCACTCGAGGCGCAGCCGATCGCCGGTAACTGCGATTCGGGGTATACCTGTGCCTACATGTCGACGTCGTGGCGGTCGGCAACCCAACCGGTGCCGTCCGAGATCAGCCCGCGTGCTGCATTCGAGCGGCTGTTCGGTGATGGTGCCAGCACTGATCCGGCGGCGCGGCAGGCGCGCCTGCAGAATGACAAGAGCGTGCTGGACTACGTCATGAACTCGCTGACGCGGCTGCAGCGACGGATCGGCGCAGACGACACGCGCAAGCTTGATGAGTACCTCGAATCGGTGCGCGACATCGAGCGCCGGATTCAGCTTGCCGAAAAGAAGAGCGATTCTGTCGACCTGCCGGTTTTAACCTTGCCGGTATCGACGCCTCCCAACTACGTGGAATACGCCGAGCTCATGCTGGACCTGCTGGTGGCGGCATGGCAGAGCGACATGACCCGTGTCAGTACGTTCATGCTTGGCCGTGACGGCAGCAACCGGCCGTTCCCGGAGATCGGAGTTTCCGATGGGCATCATTCCATCTCTCATCATCAGAGGCGCGATGAGAATGTCGAGAAGCTCATCAAGATCGACTATCTGCAGACGCGGATGTTTGCCTACCTTCTCAAGAGGCTGAAGGAAACCAAGGATGGCGAGGGAACCCTGCTCGATAATTCGCTTGTCGTCTTCGGCAGCGGTTTGAGCGAGTCGAACCTGCATACGCACAACGATCTGCCGATCGTGATGGCAGGCACGGCAGGTGGACGAATCCAAGGTGGTCGACACCTCGTCTATCCCACGGACACGCCGCTCAACAACTTGTTCCTGAACATGTTCGACCTCGCTGGTGCCGAAGGAACCAATCAATTCGGAGACAGCACGGGACGTTTGACCGGTGTCTAACAAACCTGGACTACTCTCAAGGCTGCTCATTTTCCTAGGAAGTGTGCTCCTCGTGTCAGTGGCAAGCGGCGCAGAGGATCGTGATCAATCTGTAAAAACCGCGGGTGGTCATGATCTGCGGGTACTCGAAGCAGTCAAGCAGCGCGATCAGCGCCGGTTCAACGAATTACTCAGCACCAAGGCGGATATCACTGCCGCAGAACAGGATGGCGCAACCGCCCTGGCGAGCGCGGTCTACCTTGGTCAGCGTGAAATGGCTGACGCGCTCCTGCTAGCCGGCGCCAAGGTCGACACGACCGATTACTATGGCGAGTCCCCACTCACACTGGCCGCCGCCAACGGCGACGGTGTACTCGTGGAACGCTTGCTCACCGCGGGCGCCAGGGCCGACACGACCCGACGGAACGGGCAGACAGTGTTAATGCTCGCAGCCAACGCCGGAAGCATCGACAGCGTCTCAGCCTTGATACGCCATGGCGCGGACGTCAACGCAGCGGAGCCAAGCCGCGGTCAAACGGTATTGATGTGGGCAGCGGCCGAAGGCCACAGCGAGGTTATCGATGCTCTGTTGGCAGCCGGTGCCCGTGTCGATGGCAAGTCGACCGGCGGTGCCACCGCGCTCGCATTTGCCAGTGCAGTCGGTGACCCACCTTCGATCAAGGCGCTGCTCGCGGGCGGCGCCGACCCCAATTTCGAACTGTCCTCCGGAGGACGGCCCTTGCTGGTGGCGTTGTCGTCCAAACACACTGACGCGGCAATGGCGCTGCTCGAGGGTGGTGCGAAGGCGGGGCTGGGTGACCGCACGGGCATGACACCCCTTCATTTTGCCGCTCAGAATGGTGATATGACCGTCGTTCATGCGCTGCTTGCCAGACATGTGGACGTCAATACGAAGACAGTGGCCGCGGCAGCTGCCGGCGGTGCCTTTTTCCGCGCCCCCAACGGACAACTGACACCTTTGATGTTAGCGGCCCAAGGTGACCATGAGGCTGTAATGCGGACGCTGGTGGCAGCCGGCGCGGATCCATTGCTGCGCTCCCAGAACGGTAGCAACCTCGTGATGCTGGCGGCAGGCGCAGCGCGGCTCAATACGGTCAAATACGCGTACGGGTTTGATCCACAGCTGGACATCGTGCTGCCAGGCGGGAATACGATCATGCATTCGGCGGTCTCAGCCTTCGCCAGAACGCAACAGGAGGTCGTGGAAGTCATTCAGTTTTTAGCCGACAAGGGAGCCGCGTTGGACGAAGCCAACTCATCCGGCCAGACGCCAATCTCCCAGGCCGACGTGATTCCGGTTGACATGGCGTCGCATCTGCTTGGCAAGTTGATCCGCGAGCGCGGAGG
>JBDSJD010000058.1:0-17483 GCA_039917615.1 Steroidobacteraceae bacterium | reverse complement strand
TACACCCTCTTCCCGATCCTGCTTGCCTTCGGCTCGACCTTTGCCATCGGTTTGATTTTCGGTTTCCTGCCCGCGCGCAAGGCGGCCTATCTTGATCCCGTCGTTGCGCTGCAATCGGAGTGATGTCTTGAGTTTCAATGTTATAAATCCGCGGCGCTGCGCCGCAGCCGTTCGCCCGCTCACTGTGGCCGCGATGGTGGCACTGCTCTCTGGCTGCTACTCGTATCGCCTGGATCGGATCGAAAACCCCGTGATGTTGCCGCCTGCCTGGGACGCCGGCAACACCACCGGCGCAACGGCGGTCGTAGAGAAAGAATGGTGGAAAGGCTTCGGCTCACCCGTGCTCGAAAAGCTGATCGAGGATGCGCTACGCAACAACCCTGGCATCATCGCCACGGAAGAGCGGCTGAAGCAGGCCGAGCGGGCCATGGGCCAGACGCGCGATGGCCTGTTTCCGGAAGTCAGCCTCAGCGCCAGCACCTCCAAGGGGGTCAGCGGCACCACCGGCACCGACGGCTTCAATGACAACGCCCAGGCTACCCAGTCCACTTCTCTGAGCCTGGGTGCCAGCTACAACGTGGACCTGTGGGGCGCTACGGCGGCGCGTTATCGCGCCAGCTTGGCGGGTTTCATCGGCACTCAATACGACGCCGATCTCGCCCATATCCAGCTGAGCGCGAGCGTCGCGCAAGCGTATTTCAATCTGCTGCAGGTGCGCTCCAGCGTGGACGTGGCGCGCGAGAACCTGCGTATCGCCGAAGAGGTGCTGCGCATCACGCAGGCGCGATTCGACAACGGCGTGCTGCGGCAGTTCGACCTGACGCAGCAAAACATCACCGTGCAGACGCAGCGTAACCAGCTGATCCCGCGCGAGAACCAGATGCGCCGGGCCGAAACGGCGCTGGGATTGCTGTTGGGTGTGACGCCGCAGGATTTTCATCTGCAGGGTGAGCCCATTGAGCAGCTGCAGGTGCCGGAGGTAACGCCTTGGCTGCCTTCGGAACTGCTGCTGCGCCGTCCGGACCTGGCAGCAGCCGAGACCGACATGGCGGCCTCCAGGGCGAACCTGGCTGCAGCCCGTGCGAGCCTGATCCCCGTCACGCTGTCCATTTCGGCTAACGTCTCCAAGAGCTCACCGGAGCTGCTCTCGCTCACCGATCCGACCAACTACTCACTCTCGGGTGCCCTGCGCATTGCCGAAGGCATCTTCAACCATCGGGCGCGCAAGAACGCAGTGCTCAATGCCGAATCCAACGAATATCTGGCACTGATCAACTACGCCCAGACCATCCGCACCGCGCTCAAGAACGTGGACGACGCGCTCGCCGCGGCGGTGGAGGCGCAGCTGACGGAAGCAAACCAACAGGCGACGCTGACGCAGACACGCCGCGCGTATGAGCTGGCGCAGATTGAATTCCGCGAGGGTTCCGGCAGCCAGCAGGAATTGCTCGATGCGCAGCGCTCGCTGTTCACGGCGCAGGACGCCGTGTTGTCCGCCAGGGTGAGTCGCTTGAACGCCGCGTTGACACTGTTCGTCGCACTGGGCGGCGGCTGGACAGCGCCGGATTCAGCCGCCATCGCATCCCGCTAGTGATCGCTCGTTCTCGCGCGCTTCATTCAGCGCGCGAGGCGCGTGATGCCGTAGTACAGACCCAGACTGCTGCCGACCAGTCCGCCTAGCAGCAGCGTCAGCATCGCCAGATCCCACAGTGGCCGCTTCGCGTACCAGAAGCGGAAATCCAGGCTGTGCAGTCCGCTGTACAGCCAGCGTTCAACGCGGCTGTAGCGGTGCACGTTCGCGACCAGCTCGCTGGTTCGCGGGTCGACGTACAGCCAGGTGCGCAGTGCGTCGCCCAGCTTCAGGCGCAACACTGGCAGCGCCAGCTGATCGCTGCGTGAATAGTAGTAATCGTCGTATTCGTGCAGCAGTTCGTGTGCAATGACCGGCACGCCTGGCAACGCCGCGCGCAGGCGCTTGAGGATCGCTTCGCTGTCGAATGCCTGGTTGCGACGGGCAAGTGTCGCCGCCTCCACCAGAATCTCGCCGTCCGGCGCGCCGCCGACGCCATAAGCCGCATGCAGACGCTCGCGCGGCAACGCCTGCGCATCTGCCTGTGATGACGTATGCAGGCGTAGATAGTACTCGCCATGGATGCGCGCGTAGCCGACTTCCTTGATGAAAAGCGGCGCTGCCAGCGCCGGCAGTGCAGTTGCATCGATGTTTTCATAGCGCGCGAGTTCAGGCGCACCGCCCGTCAGCGCATCGCGATCAACTGCCAGCTCGGGCACATTGGTCCAAGCAAACGGCTCCATTGAAAGCAGGCCGCTGAACGCCCAGGTCAGCGCGAACACACCGAACAGGGCGCCACTGATGTAATGCCAGCGCATCCCGCCGCGATAGGGAATGGAGCGCTTGAGATCCAGCGGTCTGGTCCGGCGCCACTGCGTGAACGCAAGCACCAGGCCCAGCGCCGCCATGACGCAGGCCAGCGCGGAAAGCGCAACCACGATGCGGTACCACAGCGGCTGATTCTGTCGCAGCGCCGAGAAATACAGCCAGTGCGGAATGGTGGCGATCCATGCCCTGGCGCGATCAGCGCGTGTGGTGGCGAGCACGACTTCGGCGCTCTTCACGGACACATAGACCTGGGTGCCCTTCGCGTCGCCCACCGCGTATTTCAGCAGCGGAAACGCTCCGCGCAGCGACAGCGTCCATTGGTCCGGGGTATCGACTCGCTTCAGCAAGCGCAGCAGTGGCGCGGGTCTGCCCAGAAACTGTTGCGCCACCTGCGTCGCGGCGGCCTCATCCAATGGCGCGGGCAGCGAGCCGTCGTCCGCGAACACGGTGGCGTTGCCGCCGAAAGGGAAACGATAGGCCGGCCGGCCCTGGATCATCAGCAAGCGCGGAGTGCCCGGCCCCGCATCCGCAGCACCACGCCTTGCGGCCGCATGTGCCGGCGTCAGCCGCACGCGCGATACATCCAGTACAGGCAGATGATCGAGCCGTGCCTGTGGCGTCAGCTGCGGCATGCCGCCGACGTAGATCATCGCGATGCCGGAGGCGAACCAGACGACGATCACGAGCCCCAGCACGATGCCCAGCCAGCGGTGCGACTGGATCAGCAGGCGTTTTACGGCGAGACGCGTGTCAAACATGAGAAGGAGTGTACGTTGACCCACGGGCCCGGACGTTATCGTCCGGGCCCGTGGCCGGCAGCCGGCGCAGCTAAAGGCATGATTCCACTGAGCAGCACTACCGCGCGCGCGGCTGTAAGGCGACAGAACGACATGAGAACTCCCTCGTGACTGAAAAGCCGCGGGAGACTATGGCCTTAAGAGACCCCTGCCTAGTTCCGAACGGTTGCCGGAACAGTTATTACCGGCGTGGCTTGCGCATAGCGCCCGCCAGCACCGGCGTCCATCGCGGACTTCAGCCGAAGTTGATCTTCGCTTCCAGGTTGGAGCGCGAATCTGCGTGGGTGAGCGCGTCCTCGACCGAAATGCGTCCGGATTTGTACAGGCTGACCAGCGAATGGTCGAAGCTCTGGATGCCGTTTTCGGCGCTGTTCCGGATGGCTTCCTTGATGGAGCTAACGTCGCCCTTGCGGATCAGTTCCGATACATGCGGCGTATTGAGCATGACCTCGACCGCCGCGACCCGCTTGCCATCGACTCCAGTCACCAGCCGCTGCGCCAGGATGCAGCGCAGATACTGCGACAGGTCGAGCAGCACCTGCGGATGCTGGGCGTGGTCGAACATATTGATGGTGCGGTCCAATGTTTCGGCGCAGTTGTTGGCATGCAGCGTAGCCAGCACCAGGTGGCCGGTGCCAGCCAGGGCGATAGCCGCCTCCATGCTCTCCCGGTCACGGATTTCGCCGATCAGGATCACATCGGGCGCAGCGCGCATGACGCCACGCAGGGCACGCGCATAGCTCCTGGTATCGAGCCCGACTTCGCGCTGGTTGACGATGGACCGCTTGTTGGAATGCAGGAATTCGATCGGGTCTTCGATGGTGACGATGTGATCCGCGCAGTTTTCGTTGCGGTAGTTGATCATTGCCGCGAGCGTGGTGGACTTGCCAGACCCGGTGGCGCCCACCATCAGAATCAGGCCGCGCTTGAGTTTGCACAGGTCAGCCAGCAGTTCCGGCATGCCCAGCTGGTCCAGGCGCGGCATCTCGGCCGTGATGTAACGCATGACCATCGCGGGGAAACCGCGCTGATAGAAAATCGCCACGCGAAAACGGCCCAGCCCAGGCTCGGAAATCGCGAAGTCGATTTCAAGTTCGCGCTGGAAATACTCGATCTGCTCCGGCGTCATCAGCCCGAAGGCCGCCGCTCGTACCGCATCGGGTGTGAGCACCTGCTTGTTGATCGAATGGATCTGGCCTTCGATCTTGATCTTGATCGGCGCATTGGAAGTGAAGAACAGATCCGAGGCCTTGCGGTCCACCATCAGCCTGAACAGCGGGCGTGTCTTGAAGCCGCTCGATGGAACCTTGAACTCGCCCGTTTCCATCATGTCGGTCACATCGACCTGCCTTGATCTTCTTCGAGCAGCGATAGATTGCCCGTGTCGTCGGCAGGCCGGCTGTCGCGCTTGCTCTCCAGCTTCACGCGCAGGCGCAGTTCGTTCTTCGAGTCCGCGTTGCGAATGGCGTCGTCATAGGAAATGAAACTGCCTTCGTACAGTTCGAACAGGCACTGGTCGAAGGTCTTCATGCCAAGGCGCGTGGATCGCGACATGACTTCCTTGATCTTGGTCACCTCGCCCTTGAAGATCAGGTCCTGGATCAGCGGCGAATTGAGCATGATCTCGGTGGCGGCGATGCGTCCCGCGCCCCCCTCGCGCGGCACCAGGCGCTGCGAGATCAATCCGCGGATGTTCAGCGACAGGTCCATGAGCAGCTGTTCGCGCCGCTCTTCCGGAAAGAAGTTGATCATGCGGTCCAGCGCCTGGTTGGAGCTGTTGGCATGCAGCGTGGCCAGCACCAGGTGGCCGGTCTCGGCGAACTGGATGCCGTATTCCATGGTCTCGCGATCGCGGATTTCTCCGATCAGGATCACGTCTGGCGCCTGGCGCAGCGTGTTTTTCAGCGCGTTGTGCCAGGAGTCCGTATCCACTCCCACTTCGCGATGCGTGATCACGCAGCCCTTGTGCGGATGGATGTACTCCACCGGATCTTCTATGGTCACGATGTGGCCGCGGGTCTTCTCGTTGCGATAACCGACCATCGCCGCCAGTGTCGTGGATTTTCCGGAGCCGGTGCCGCCGACAATGATGACGAGGCCGCGCTTCGACAGCACGACATCTTTCAGGACGGGGGGTAGATCCAGTTCGTCGAAGGTGGGAATGGTTGGATTGATCAGGCGGATTACGCAGCCGACGCAGCCCTGTTGCATGAATGCGCTGACGCGGAAGCGGCCGATGCCGGGTGGCGCAATCGCGAAATTGCATTCCTTGGTGGCGTCGAATTCCTTCGACTGCCGGTCGTTCATGATGGCGCGCACCAGCGTCGCCGACTGCTCGGCGGTCAGCGCGCGCTCGGTCTGCGGCCGGATTTCGCCATCGATCTTCACGGCTGGCGGAAAGCCCGCGGTGATGAACAGGTCCGACGCCTTGCGCTCGCACACGCGGCGCAACAGATCCTGGATTAGCTTGATTCCTTGTTCGCGATCCATTGAAGTCCCGGCTCCGCCGTATGCGTTACAGCGCGTCCTTGTTCTGGGCCTTGAAACGGGCTTCTTCCTTGCTGACCAGGCCCTTCGCCATCATTTCGGCCAGACACTGGTCCAGTGTCTGCATGCCCTGGGCATGGCCGGTCTGGATGGCCGAATACATCTGCGCGATCTTGCCTTCGCGGATCAGGTTACGAATGGCGGGGGTACCGATCATGATCTCGTGCGCGGCGACGCGGCCGCCGCCGATCTTCTTCAGCAGCGTCTGCGAGATTACCGCGCGCAGCGACTCCGACAGCATCGAGCGGACCATCTCCTTTTCGGCTGCCGGGAACACGTCGACCACGCGGTCGATGGTCTTGGCCGCAGAACTGGTATGCAATGTGCCGAACACCAGGTGGCCGGTCTCGGCGGCGGTCAACGCCAGGCGGATGGTTTCCAGGTCGCGCATTTCGCCGACCAGGATGACGTCCGGATCCTCGCGCAGAGCCGAGCGAAGCGCCTCGCTGAAGCCAAGGGTATCCCGGTGTACTTCGCGCTGGTTGATGAGGCAACGCTTGGACTCATGCACGAACTCGATCGGATCCTCGATGGTCAGGATATGGTCGGGGCGGTTGTCGTTGCAGTGGTCGATCATTGCGGCGAGCGTGGTCGACTTGCCCGAGCCGGTCGGACCAGTGACCAGCACCAGTCCGCGCGGCAACATGCACAAATCACGGAAGATCTTCGGCGCGCCCAGATCATCCAGGTTCACGATGGCCGACGGAATGCTGCGGAACACGGCGCCGGCGCCGCGGTTCTGGTTGAAGGCGTTGACGCGAAAGCGCGCCAGCTTGGGAATCTCGAACGAGAAGTCCGTCTCGAAGAATTCTTCGAAGGCCTTGCGCTGCTTGTCGTTCATGATGTCATACACCATGCTGTGGACTTCCTTGTGGGAAAGCGCAGGCATGTTGACGCGTTTGACATCGCCGTCGACGCGAATCATCGGTGGCACGCCGGCTGAAAGGTGCAGGTCCGAGGCGTGGTTCTTCACCGCAAACGCCAGCAGCTGGGCAATATCAAGGGCCATGAGTGCTCCGAAGACTTCCGCGGCAGTATAGTCCACCGCGTCGACCGCCCCTATGTTAAGCAATCCGCAGAATTCACCCCCTGTTGGCGACTTCGCCGCGCGTTATCGGGACGTGCAGCAGCGCATTGCAAAAGCGGCTGCCGCTGCCGGCCGCGATGTGCGCTCGATCACGCTTCTTGCTGTGACAAAGGGCCAGGACGTGGCAGGCATCCGGGCCGCCCTGGCAGCGGGACTCACCCAGCTGGGTGAGAACTACCTCGACGAGGCCCTGACCAAGATTGCGGCGCTGCAGGACACCGCGGCGCAATGGCATTTCATCGGGCGGCTCCAGGCCAACAAGACCCGGCTGATCGCCGGGACTTTCTCATGGGTCCACAGTGTGGACCGGCTGCGGACGGCCGAACGGCTGGCGGCGCAGCGCCCACCCCACCTGCCCGCCCTGAATGTGTGCGTGCAGGTACGCGTAGCCAACGACCCCGCCAAAGGTGGTGTTGACCGGGATGCAGCGCTGGCATTGCTGCACGCCATCAATGCGCTGCCACGACTGCAGCTGCGCGGCCTGATGTGCATGTTGCCAGATGCGAGCCCGGAGGACCGTCAGCATCAGGCATTCGCCGCCATGCGCGCTCTGCTCGAGCAGGGTTGTCAGCAAGGTCTTGCACTGGACACGCTGTCGATGGGCATGAGCGCCGACATGGACGCCGCGATCATCGAAGGCGCCACCATCGTGCGCGTCGGCACCGCGCTATTCGGCTCGCGCGCCCCTTAGAATGCCGGCCATGACCGATCTTTCCTCATTGCGCATCGCCCTGATTGGTGGCGGCAACATGGCCCGCGGCCTGCTTGGCGGGCTGATCGCCAAGGGCGCCAACCCGTCGTACATCACCGTTGCGGAACCCGATGCGACGGGCCGCGATACCCTGCAGCACAACTTCGGCGTCGCAGTCACGGCCGACAATGCCCGGGCCGTTGCCGGCGCGCGCGTGGTCGTGCTGGCGGTCAAGCCGCAGATCATGGCGCAGGTGGTGCGAGCCCTTGCGCCCACGCTGCAATTGTCGCGGCCGCTGGTCATATCGGTGGCGGCAGGCATACGCAGTGCCAACCTCACGGGCTGGATTGGCGCTGACGTTCCCGTGGTGCGCTGCATGCCCAACCGGCCGGCGCTGATCGGCGCGGGCGCAAGCGGGCTGTATGCAGACCCGACCGTCAGCGCAGCCGAGCGCGCGCTTGCTGAGCAGGTGCTGGCAAGCACTGGTATGGCGGTATGGGTGCCGCGTGAAAGCGATATCGACCTGGTTACCGCACTGTCGGGCAGCGGGCCGGCCTATTTCTTCCGGCTGGCTGAACTCATGGCCGAGGCAGCCATCGCCCAGGGCCTGGACGCAACGGTGGCGCGACAGCTGGCTGCACAGACGCTGGCAGGTGCCGGTCAACTGGTGGCCGCGGAAGCCTCGCCAGACCTCGCCCGCATGCGCGCCGAGGTCACTTCCAGAGGCGGCACCACCGAAGCGGCACTGAATTGCTTTGGCGATCTCGCGCTGGACAGCACCGTTGCCGCTGCCATGCAGGCTGCCGCGCGACGCAGCCATGAGCTGGCCGAACAGTTCGGCAACCAACCGTAACCGGCAACCATCATGCGCGCGCTTTACTTCATCGTTGACTCGCTGGTGTTCCTGTATCAGGTGGTCCTGTTGCTGCGACTGCTCATGCAGCTGACGCGCGCGGACTTTCGCAACCCCGTGGCACGGGCCATCGTGCAGCTCACCGACCCGCTGGTCCGGCCGCTGCGCCGTTTGCTGCCGCCGCTGCGAGGGGTTGATTCCGCGTCGGTGGTGGCAATCCTGCTGGTGTCATTGCTCAAGATCTGGGTGTTGCAGCTGCTGCTCGGCAATGCCCTTCCAGGCATTGCAACGCTGTTGCACGGCGTGCTGTTCGACAGCATAGACCTGGTACTCAGAACCTATCTCTACTCCATGATTCTCAACGCGATACTGTCGCTCGTCGCGCAAGGAAACTACTCGCCTGTGCAGTCCATTCTCGCGTCGATCTGCAATCCGGTGCTGAACCCGATCCGCAAGTACATTCCGTCGATTGCGGGTCTGGATCTGTCGCCGTTATGGGCATGCATCGCGATTCAGGCGCTGCTGATCTTTCTGCGCCTGCGCTAAAGTGCTTTGAAAAAAGCACTTGCGCGACATCGCGCATATGCTATGTTTCGCGCGGAAATACACCGGCGCGGATGTTCCCCGCCGTAGAAACACCAAATTGCGGGAGTATCCAGACATGGCGAAGAAGGGCGGCGCACCGACCAAGTCCGAAATCATGGCGACCATTTCCAAAGACACTGAGTTGTCACGGAAGCAGGTCAGCGGCGTTTTCGATTCGCTGAATGGCATCATCCGCAAGAGCCTGCGCGGCCACGGCATCGTCACGCTGCCAGGCCTGCTGAAGCTGAAAGTTGTGAAGAAGCCTGCCACCAAGGCACGCAAGGGCACCAACCCTTTCACCGGTGAAGAGATGACCTTCAAGGCCAAGCCGGCCAGCAAGAAGGTTCGCGCGCTCCCGCTGAAGAACCTGAAGGCGATGGTCAACTAAGACCTTCCGCGAAAGTCTTCGTAGACTTCAAAGCCCGGAAAACCCAGTGTTTTCCGGGCTTTTTGCTTTTCAGCCGCGCAGAAAGGGGATGACTTGCTGCTGCAGGGCGAGCAGCTGGCCATGGAAGAAGTGCCCCACGCCTGGCAGCACGGCGAGCGTAGGGGCGGGCTGCAGTTGTGCGGCCCAGTCGATCACCACATTGCCGTCGATCACATCGTCCGCATCACCCTGCACGATCAGCCATGGGCAGGTGGGCACAGAGATCTCGCGCACCGAGCCAAAGTTGCTGCCCAGCGCTGGTGCAATCGTGACGAGTCTGTCCACGGCGCCGACGCCGCGCGTAGTGGAAGCACGCAGCGCCACGTAACCACCGAATGAAAAGCCGGCCAGCCACAGCGCGGCATCCGGCCATCGCTGTCGTCCGAATGCGACAGCAGTGAGCGCATCCTCGGTTTCGCCGCGCCCTGCGTCGAAGCTGCCCGCGCTCGCGCCCACGCCGCGAAAGTTGAAACGGATGGTTGGCACGCCAAGCTCGTGCGCGCAGCGTGCCAGTGTCGTGACCACCTTGTTGTCCATGGTGCCGGCGTGCAGCGGATGCGGATGACAGACCACCATGAAGGCCGCAGGCGCCGTGGACGCCGTGGGCGCTGGTATTTCCAGCACCGCTTCGATTGCGCCGGCGCCACCGGCCAGTTGCAGCCGCTCAGACGCTGCAGGCGCAGCCATCAGGCGCCCTGCCCGCGAAAGCCGAGCGAGGCCGAGTTGATGCAGTAGCGCAGCCCGCTGGGTTCGGGACCATCTTCGAACACATGCCCCAGATGCGCTTCGCAGGCAGCGCAGGTCACCTCGGTGCGCAGCATGCCGTGTGAGTAGTCGCGATGCTGACGGATGCGATCGCCGGCCAGTGGCAACCAGAAGCTGGGCCAGCCGCAGCCGGCATCGAACTTTTTCTCCGACTGGAACAGATCGCTGCCACAGCACACACAATAGTAGGTGCCCGCATCGGTGTGCGCGTCGTACTGCCCGGAGAAAGCGCGCTCCGTGCCCTTCTCCTGGGTCACGTGGAACTGCAGCGACGACAGCCGCTTGCGCAGTTCTTCCGGCGTCGGACGCGGAGCGCTCATGCGGACTGGTTCACTTCGACAACAGTCTGAGCAACAGGCTGTTCAGCCGCCGTGCGTAGTCACCGGGATTGGTCACGTGGCCCTGCTCGGTCAGCTGCGCCTGATCGTAAAGCAGCTGCGACAGCTCACTGAATTCCTCCCCTTCCAGGCCTGCCAGCCGCTGTACCAGCGGATGGTTCATGTTCAGTTCCAGCTGCGGCTTGTTGGGCGGTACGTCGTCCCGACCCGCCGCGGCCAGCATGCGGCGCATGGCTTCGCTCATGTCGTCGTCGCTGCGCGTCAGGCAGGCGGGCGACTCGGCCAGGCGCTGGCTTACCTTCACCCCGGCGATGGCATCGCCCACAGCCTTTGCAATGCGGTCGAACAGGGCCTGATGGGCGCTATCGTCCGGGGTTGCCGCGGCATCGGGCGTTGCCGCGCCATCCGCCGCGAGTTGCGACAGATCGAGGTCGCCGCGCGCTGCATCCTGGAAGCTCTTGCCGTCGAACTCGTGCAGCTGGCCCATGATCCACGGGTCGACGCGGTCCCCCAGCAGCAGCACCTCCACCTTGCGGGCGCGCAGCTGTTCGATGAACGGACTGCTGCGCGCAGCCAGGCGGCTGTCGGCCAGCACGTAGTAGATCTTGTCCTGGCCAGGCTGCATGCGCGCCACGTAGTCGGCCAGCGCCACCTGGTCGTCGTCGCTGGCGTCATGCGTGCTGGTGAAGCGCAGCAGCGGCAGCAGCTTGTCGCGATTGCTGTAGTCCTCGGCCACACCTTCCTTGATGACCTGGCCGAATTCCTTCCAGAACTGCGCGTACTTCGCGGGATCGTCCTTGCTGAGCTTGGAGATCATGTCCAGCGCGCGTTTGGTCAGCGCGCTCTTCATGGCTTCGACGTCCGGATCTTTCTGCAGCAGCTCGCGCGAGACGTTCAGCGGCAGGTCATTCGAATCCAGGACACCCTTGATGAAGCGCAGGTAGAGCGGCAGGAACTGGGCGGCGTCATCCATGATGAAGACGCGTTTCACATGCAGTTTCAAACCGCGTGCGGCGTCTCTCTGCCAGAGGTCGAAGGGCGCCCGGGCGGGGACATAGAGCAGGCTTACGTATTCGCGCTTGCCCTCGACCTTGTTGTGGCTCCAGGCCAGCGGCGCCTCGCTGTCATGCGTGACATGGGTGTAGAAAGCGCGATATTCCTCATCGCTGATCTCGGTGCGCGGCCGCGTCCACATCGCCTTGGCCTGGTTGACCGCTTCGAAATCGAGCGTGGCCTCGCCCTGCTTGGGCATGTACACCGGGAATGAAAGATGATCGGAGTAGCGACGCACCAGCGAGCGCAGCTTCCACAGGTCGGCGAACTCCTTCGCGTCGTCCTTCAGATGCAGGATCACGGTGGTGCCACGCGGCGCGTGTTCGACAGTGTCGACCGTGAACTCACCGTCTGCGGTGGACTGCCAGCGCACGCCACTGGCCGCCGGCTCGCCGGCCTTGCGGCTGAGCACTTCAACGTTGTCGGCGACGATGAAGGCTGAATAGAAGCCGACGCCGAACTGGCCGATGAGCGCGGAATCCTTCTGTGCATCACCGGTGAGCTTGCCGAAGAACTCCGCCGTGCCGGATTTGGCGATGGTGCCCAGATGCGCCACGGCCTCGTCACGGGTCATGCCGATGCCATTGTCACGGATGGAGATGGTCCCGGCCTTCTCGTCCGGCTCGATCCACACGCCCAGTTCGCGCTCTTCCCCCAGCAATTCGGGATTCGCCAGCGCCAGGAAGCGCAGCTTGTCGTTGGCGTCGGAGGCGTTGGAGATCAGTTCCCGCAGGAAGATCTCGCGGTGGCTGTAGAGCGAATGGATCATGAGCTTCAGCAGCTCACGGACCTCGGCCTTGAATCCCAGTGTTTGGGCGGCGGGGGCGGCGGACTCGGACATGGCAACAACTCCGGCGTATGACAACGGGGCAAACCGTTGCCAATCATGGGGCCGGATCGTTTTAGTTCAAGGGGTTGGCAGCTTCCCGGTTGGCGGCTGGAACGCGCAGGCGCCGCCGCAGCATCTGGCCCTGCTGCGCCACCGCGGCAGAGAGGTCGGCCGCCAGATGGCGCCCATAACCCACGATCTCGTCCAGCTCATCCCACAACAGCAACAGTCGTTCCACGTCTTATTTCTTCTTCGGCGGCTGCTGCTGGTCGGATTCCCAGGACTTGCTGATCTTGTCAGACCAGTTCTTGTAGTTGGCCCAGGTGTTCAGGTTGCGGCTGATGGCAGCATGCCGGCCGCGTCCACGCTGCATGCGTGCGGCCCATTCTGCGTACAGCTCCGAGCTGCCAGGACCCGGGCGTTCGCCGGTGGTCACCAGGTCATCGTGTGGATCGCTGTTGGACATTTGCCGCTCGCTTTGTGGCCCCGCACGAGGGACCGATTACAAGGATTGAGAGCGAGGGTAGTCAGTAGTGCTGTTAAATCGACAGGAACTGGATCACGGGTGTGGCAAAGGCTTTCCGCTCTGCACGCCCGGCGATGGAGTCACTGCCGCAGGCAGTCGCGCCTGTCAGGTGACGATGCGGTAGCAGGGCGTGTAGACGCTGCCCGGAAGTTTCATGCGACCCTGCGCCACGAAGCCACGCAGCAATTCGTCGAGCAGACGCATCAGTGACGGCTCGCCGCTGAGTTCGAACGGACCATGTGCCTCGATGGCCGCAATGCCGTTTTCCTTCACATTGCCGGCCACGATGCCGGAAAACGCGCGCCGCAGATTGGCCACCAGCAGATGTTGTGGCTGGTCGCGATGCAGCTGCAACTGCCGCATGCTGGCGTGCGTGACCTCGAACGGATGCTGGAAGTCCTCCGGCACCTGCAGCAGCCAGTTGAACGCGTAGGAGTCGTTGCTGGCGCGGCGGCGCGCACGCACGCGCGCCAGCTCGCTGGAAAGCAGCCTGGCCACGGCCGGCGGATCGCCGATCACGAAATTGAATCGCTCCAGCGCCTTGGGCCCGACCGCGGTCTCGATGAACTGGCGGATCTGCGTGAAGTAGCTGGCGCTCTGCTCGGGGCCTGTGAGCACCACTGGCAGCACCTGATCTTCGTTGCGGGGATCAAGCAGGATGCCCAGCAGATACAGGATTTCCTCGGCCGTGCCGACGCCGCCAGGGAACACCACCACACCGTGCGCCAGGCGCACGAAGGCCTCCAGCCGCTTCTCGATGTCCGGCATGATGACCAGCTGGTTCACGATGGCGTTCGGCGGTTCGGCGGCGATGATGCCGGGCTCGGTCAGGCCGATGTAACGACCATTGGAATTGCGTTGCTTGGCGTGGCCGATGGTGGCGCCCTTCATCGGGCCCTTCATCGCGCCCGGACCGCAGCCCGTGCACACATCCATGCCACGCAGGCCGAATTCGTAACCCACCTTCTTGGTGTACTGGTATTCGGGTTCGCTGATGGAATGCCCGCCCCAGCAGACCACGAGGTTCGGCTTGACCTTGCGGTCCAGGATGCGGGCATTGCGCAGCACATGGAACACCGCATTGGTGATGTCGGTGCTGTTGACGAGGTCGAAACGGCCGCCCTTCTCGATTTCATGCGCGATGTAGACCACATCGCGCAGCACCGCGAACAGATGTTCCTTGATGCCGCGGATCATCTGCCCGTCGACGAAGGCATTGGCCGGCGCATTGCGGATCTGCAGCCGGATGCCCCAGGGATGGCGCACGACCTTGATCTCGAAGTCGCGGTAGCGCTCGAACAGTTCCTTGGCGTTGTCGTTGTCACTGCCGGAATTCAGGATGGCCAGCGCACAGCGGCGGAACAGCGGGTGGATGCCGCCCTGGCCCGAATTCAGCAGCACGTCGATTTCCGACTGCGACAGCATTTCCAGACTGCCACGCGGGCCCACGCTCGCGTCTACGAGCTCCGGCATGTCCAGCTCCGGCACGTCAACGATGGCTTCCAAGATTTCTCGCGTCTGCCGTCAGGGCAGGATGTCGATGGGCGTATTGTTATTGGTGAACAGCCAGATCTCGAGCATGTCGGAGTTCGACAGGGCGATGCAGCCGTCAGTCCAGTCGCGTGCATAGTAGTCGGGTTCGCGCCGCAACTGGTTTGGCAGGCCGTGAATCATGATCGCGCCGCCCGGATCCACGCCCTTGGTCTTGGCCAGCTTCAGGTCGCGCGGATTCGGGTAGGACACCAGGATCGACAGGAAGAAATCGCTGCGCGGATTGCGGCGGGTGAGCAGGTATCGGCCCTCGGGCGTGCGGAAGTCCCCCACCTGCTCCTTCGGGCCGTCCGGCATCAGGCCGAGCGACACCTTGTAGGTGCGCAGCACTTCATTGCCGCGCAGCAGTTCCATGCGGCGCTCGGATTTGTACACCACCACCCGCGAGGCGGTGGGCAGCGGCACGGCCTGCGCCGCACCGGCGAGCAGCGCCACGCCCAGCAGGGCAAGCAACGGATTGGAAAGTCGGAATTGCAAGTTCATGCCTTCAGGTTGCTGGCTGCGCCTCGACTCTGGGAATCACTATCTCGAGGCCGGCGCGCAACGCGATGAAATCAATGTCCGGGTTGTAATGCAGGACCAGCCAGGCTGGCAAACCGCCGTTGCGTTGCGACACTCCCCAGAGCGAATCGCCGCGACGCGTGACATAAACCCTGGTACCCACGATGCGATGGTCGGCGAAGAACGCCGCCTGGAAGGCATCGTGATATTCGCGACGGCGGACCTCGAACTGCTCGCGCGAAGTGTTCGAGAAATCGAGTGTGAGCCGGCGTCCCAGTGGCACGGCAGCGGTGGCGCTCAGCCGATTCAGGGCTCGCAGCCGGCTGGCGGGAACATTCAGCCATTGCGCATAGTGGCCAAGGGTTTCTTCCGCAATCACGCGGATGGTGTTGTCGGCGCCGATGCTGTAGTCGATCGATTCGCTGGTGCTGGCCACCGCGCCACCTGGCACCAGCGACGGACTTTCGGCACGCGCTTCGGAGGCCGTGACGGGCTGTGCATCCTTCTTCTGCTGCTTCGCCACTGCCAGCGTTTCGGCCCGCTGTTCAGCCAGCGTCTCGCTGGGCGTCGTCGCCGGCACATTGGCTGCCACCGCGAGTCCGGCTGCTGCCTCGGCCTTCGCCAGCACAACGCGCGTCGCGGGCACGCCGGGCAGGCGCAGTGTCTGTCGCGCGCGCAGCGCCTCGTCTGCTTCCATGCCATTGAGCTTCGCCAGCACATTGATGCCGACGCCGTTGCGGCGCGCCACCGTGGCCAACGTATCGCCAGCCCTGGCGCGGTAGCTGCGCTCGCGCGGCTGGTTGACATACTGGTCTGTGGCATCGAGTTGCTGCGCCAGCGATACCCCTGTCCAGCTCTTCGCTTCTACCGGCAGACGCAGCTTGTATCCCTTTGGCACATACTGGCTGCCATTCCACACCGGCGGCCGCAGCGCGGGATTCAGGGCGACGAGGCTCGACCTGTCGACCTTCAGCGTGCGCTGCAGCGCGGCCAGTGGCACATACGCGGGCATCTCCACTTCCGTGAAGGCCATCTGCGGATTGCGCTTCAGGTTGCCGAAGTATTTCTCCGGATTGCGATCAATGGTCAGCGCCGCGAGGAATGACACGTAGAAATTGCGTGACGCAAAGCCGAAGCTCGCACTCTTGTACTTGCGCACGATGACGGCGATGTCGTCCGTGCCGAGCGAGTCGCGGGCGCGGCGCATGCCGGCTGCCCCATGGTTGTACGCGGTCAGTGCCAGCGCCCAGTTGTTCAAAAAGCGGAAGTTGAAATCCAGCAGCTGCGCCGCGGCTTCGGTGGCGCGGAACGGATCCAGGCGTTCATCCACGGCGGCATTGACGCGCAGGTAGCGCCGGCCCGTGCCCGGCATGAACTGCCACAGTCCTGCGGCGCCTACTTTCGAGTAGGCCGTGGGATCAAACGAGGATTCCACATGCGGCAGCGCGGCCAGCTCCGGCGGCAGGCCCAGGTTGGCAAACGTTTGTGCGATATGCGCTTCCCAGGTGCCGGATCGTTCCAGGCCCTCGCGGAAGCGATCGGACTGACCGAGCTGGAACCGGACCTGGCGCGAGGCGTCCAGATAACGGGCAGCGGTGGCATCCGGGCCGAACAGCGCAGCGAGTTTCTTTTCGTCATCGGAAAGATCCGTGGCGCCTGCAGCCAGATGTTTGAGCATCGTCTCGATCTTCTCGCGCTCGACCGCCACGGCATCGCGCCGCTCGCGAGGCTGGACATCGCGGGTGAACTTCAGCGTGCGGTAGACCAGCGACAGGTCGTACTCGTCGTGCAGGAAGCCTTCACTGTTGGAGATCTCGCTGTAGACGCGGATCCAGAAGTCGACGTCCCGCTGCAGTTCCGGCGGGCGCGGCAGGCGCTCTTCCGCGGCCTGGGCTGCGAAGGGCAGCAGCATCGCCAGGCACAGGAAAATTTTCAGGAATCGACGGATGGCGGCATCTCCGGCTCATGGGAAATCGGGGTTGCGCCAAGACTATATAGAAGTGCGTCTTATGTGAACTGCCGACTGCGGCACGGAATCGTGCCGCAGTCCCGACCTGCGGTCAGTACGGGCTCAGAACTCGAGCCGGAAGCCGAATCGAACACTCCACAGACCGATGCGACCTTCCTTCAGCAGCGTCGGGGCCGCGAAGGAGTTGTAACTGTACTTCGGACACGAGCCGCCCGCCGCCGCCGGGCAGGTCACGCCGACCAGCGCCGAGAGCGGATTGTAGTAACGGAACGAACCGTAATCGTTGTCGATGAGGTTCAGCAGGTTCTCGACATCGGCATACACCTTGAACGTCGTGTCCCTGATCATGCCCGGCAGTTCCTGTTCCAGGTGCAGGCCCATGTTGAAGTAGTCCGGCGAACGCAGGCTGTTCTTGGGGATGACCTGGCCCTGGGTCAGATTGTTGGCGACCACGTAGTCGCGCACACTTTCGTAAACCGCCTGACTCGAGTAACCCACCAGTGGATCCGCATTGATGGCGCTGACATTGGGAACGTAGAGCAGGTAGCGGTAGATCGTGCTGCTGT
>JBDSJD010000057.1:0-30781 GCA_039917615.1 Steroidobacteraceae bacterium | reverse complement strand
TCGGCGCACGTGCACCGCCGACTTGAGGTGCGGCTGATCTGACAGCCGTCAAGCCACGACGAAGATCGCCTGCAGCCGGGAAACCGGCAGTGGGGTTCGGAAGACTCGTGCCTCAATCAGCCCGAGTTGAAAGTCCTATCCGCCTATCGCCTCTTCGGTGCGACCAGTGTCACTGGCCCCAGCAAGCCAGCGGGCCGCAGCGCCGCGTCGGGTTCATAGGTCGCCGCGGACGTGAAGGCGATCTTGTTCGCGCCCGGCTGGACGTCACCGATCAGGCGATTGACCCAGACGTTGGCGACCCGCACTTCGATGCTGTTGGCGTCCGCATGCACCAGCCCACCGATGTCGACACGATAAGGCGCCTTCCACGCGTAGCCCGCGGAGCGGCCGTTCACGAGCACCTCGGCGATATCGCCGACTCCGCCAAGATCCAGCATCAGGGGCTGGCCAACGGCGGCGGCCGGCACGGAGACGCTTTTGCGATAGATGGAAGTCCCCGAGAAATACTTGATCCCGGGATCACCTTCTTCGGTGAAGGAATGGAGCGAGGCCATGGCCATGCCCGAGGGAGCGCCGCGATTGGGCTGGAAGGTCACCTCCCAGGCGCCCGCGACGGTGGCGAGTGTCGTCCATTGCGTTGGCTGCACAGTCACAGACCGCGAGGCCGAGGGCTTGCGGAAGACGACGAAGAAGGCGTCTTCGGGCGCCAGATTCAGTGGAACGATCGTCTCGTCCCCATCGAACCGGTACGACACCGGCTCGGCGCGTCCGGTTTCTGGACGCCAGATTTCCGGTGCGAAGCCTTGAACACGGAAACGGACTTCCACCTGCTCGGCCCGGTTCTCACGGTTGTTCAGGTAGTAGATATCGCCACGGTCCACCTTGCGGTGCAGGAACATGATCTCGGCGTCCGGCCGCCCGGCTATGGCGACATCGGGTTTGACGCCGATCGAGGCGAGCGCGCGCTCTACGTCCTTGCTCCGGATCACCCGTCCATGGCCAACCGTGGTCACGGGCGCTCCGCTCCACAGTCGGCGGGCCAGCGCTGCGAATGCCGCCGGATCGTCGGTCAGCGAGGGGGAGTCGGTCGGGGGCTCGCCGACGATGGTGGCTCCGGCTTCGGCCAGTTCGGCGATACGACGCAGGGTTCGCGCCGTCATGCGATAGCTCGAGCCGCTGAGGTAGATGAGCTTGTATCGACCGCCCGCAGGAGTGGTGAGGTCGCCGCCCTCAACCTTCAACCGATTGATCAGGCCGTCGGCGCTGACGAAGTCATAGGCGTATTGCTTGGGTGCGTCACGCGGCGGCCCCTCGATGAACAATTGGGTAAGCGGAGCTTCTTCGCCGTAAAAATATGCCACGTCGGCGAAGTAACGGCCCTGCTGCAGCATGAACGCGCTGCGCGCCATATAGTCGACCCAGGGCTTTGCCATCTCCGCCCAGGTTTCGTGCCGGTTGAAATACTGACCGAAGGGCCCGAGCGACAGGCCCGGGACCTTGTCGTCGACCGGCTGGTGCACTGAGGTGTGGATGACCGGCCGGTTTATTCCGAGCGAGAATTCCAGATCGATGAAGCGCTTGAGATCGGACGGCGCATAGGCCCAAGGCGAGAATTCGGAGGTCAGGGATTCCGCTGCCGCAAGATTTTGCCCATAGACATGGGCGACTGAGGCTGCCCCTTTCAGGTCGGCCAGCAAGGTTTGGCGTGGCCTGGCGGTGTACGCCCAAAGCGCCGCCATGGGAATGTCCGCGTATCGGCGCATGTCGATATCGTCGCCCAACGTTGGACGACCAGTCTCCGTCGCCTCGCCATATACCTTCAGCCCATTGGCGTGAGCCCGGTCGGCGACCACGCGGTAGTGCTGATCGGTGATCAGGTCGGCCAGAGTGCTGCGGAAGTCGTAGAGAAAAGCGTCGCTGCGGGCGCGGTCACCGACAATAATCCCCGTCAACACCGGCAGATAGGGCGTCGGGTCGTAGCCGCGTCGTCGCTTGAACTCTACAACCATGGCCGGTGTCCAGTTGGACGCGCCCACTTCGATGCTGTCCGTCAGGATCGCGCGCAGCCCCCGCGCCCCGAACAGCTCCGGGCCCGTGGTCTGCTTGAACATCGCGAGGTAGGTGTCGATATATCGCGCCACCGCCGCGCCCTCGAACTTGTCGACTTCAAGCCCCGTCGCTTCGGCCGTGGCCGGATGATTGGTCTTACCCGACAGCGAATAGCCAAAGCGAAGGATCCGCCAGCGCCCTGGAGGCGGTGTCCAGTCGAGGCGCCCGTCCGCAGTCATCTTGCCGGTCAGATCCATGACGGACTTCGGATCCGCGCCCCTGTCGTTCGCGGCGGTGGTTTTCAGCCCATAGTAGTCGCCGGTCAGACCGAACCCGCCCTTCAACTCCCACCGGTCGACACGAGGCTCGGTCGAGAGCCAGAGCTCCCGCGCCAAAAGAGGCGTTGGCGCGGCCGCAGGCGGCGCCACGCGGCGCACGGCACCGGGCACGCCTCCGCGTTCCGACACAGGCGCCGGGCCCGAAGCGCGGCTGAACACCATCCGAAAACGCTGGCCCGTGAGTGGCGCAAAGCTGACCGTCGTAGTGGGGCTGGCCTCGACCTTGAACTCGGCGACCTTGCGCCAGCTCTGCCCCTCTAGAACCTGTAGCTCCGGGCGCAGCGATGTAGCCCCGGCGCCGGCCAGGCCCAAGGTCGCTGAGCCTACGACCTGGGGCGAGGCATAACTGATCTCGACGAAAGATGCCGCGTCCGCGGCGGCTGGCGGGATCTCAACGCCAGTCAACAACTTCCCATCGGTGAGGCGCGCGGCATCGAGCAGCTTGCCCGCGCTGTCGCGAATTTCCGCTGGTACGGCTGGCGAGGCACCCGCCACCGGCAAGGCGATGACCGCCACGTCGCGGTAGTAGAGCGGCGGCTTTCCGGTATCGGCTGCAGGCCCAGCGATGGGCAGATCCTGGAACGGGCCGGTGGTGCTGGGCGGCGCCGGCAGGACGATGGCGCCAGCCGCGGCGATTTCAGTTTCGCTCCAGACGAGTTTTTTCATCCCGTCCTTGGGCTCGACCCACGGGCCTCCCGTCTCGCTCCACCCCGGCGACGCTGCGATGGTGAGTTCGAGCCCTTTGTCCTGCGCGTATTCGGTGGCAAACCGGAACGCGTTCTTCCACTCGGGCGTCATGTAGGCGAGGCGGTTGGGTACGATCTGCGGCGTCTGCAGCGCCGCGTCGAAGTTCTGGAGACCACCGATCCCCACCCGCGACATCCAGTCGATATCCTTGCGAATGCCGTCGATCGTGATGTTGCCGTTCATCCAGTGCCACCACACCCGCGGGCGGGCGCTGTTCGGCGGGTTTGCGAAACCCGAGGCGAGTGGATCGCCCCCGGTGGATTGTGCGGAGATCCACGCCGGCCAAAGGCAGGCCACAGCCAGCAGCGACGCGATACTGAGCGCCGGCCTCGGACGGCCGCGCGTTATAGCCTGCACCATGGCTCTAACCTCCCCCCGGTTTTTCGGATTTTGGCTCGGGTCGGTCGGCTTGTCGACAACCGAAAGGCGCCAACGACCAAGACTAGCACCGATCGGAAAGAGGCCGGGTTCAGGATTGTTAACCGGGGTTAAGGCGGCCTGAAGTTCCGCGGAAATCCGCTTGCTACTTGGCGCTCGCAGGCTTACTTGCCACCGGCACAACCTCCGTTCCGGGCGTGCCGCACTTGGCGAATTTCTTCGACTTGATGTCACGGCACTTGACGACCGGCGCAGCGGTCGCACACAGCTTCGCCTCTACGAACTTACCGTTGTCCCGACATTTACCAGCGGAATCCAGAGCAGGCGCAGCCGGTGTTCCTTGAACGAGGAAGGCGTTTAAAGCCAGGATCGAAACGACCAAAAGTCTGCGACGCATAAAAATCTCCCAGCTATGAAATTATCGATTCGGCATACATGCCCAGTCACTGGCGACACATTAACTTCTACTGGCACCATGACTATTCGTGTTCTTGGCTACGGCGATTCGTTGAACGCGGATCATTCTTCAGACGCAACGCCAACATACCGCCCGGCTGAGTTCATGAAAGCACCCGCCTTCGCACTCAGGATGCGCTCAATCCACGATGATCTTGGCTGTCATCCCGAAGCCGGCGTGCATGAAATGCGTGCAGCGCACGTCGAAACTCGCGGGCCCGGGCGCGACGAGGCTGATGTCTACGCTCGCGCCGCTTTTGAGATCGATGCGCCCGTTGGCGGCCTTGATGCGGTCAGCAGGCAGGACGTTCGCTGCCGTGAAAAAGGCCTTGGCCTCGAAGCTGTGCCCGCCCGTGCTCGACAGATGCAGGATATAGGGTTGTCCCGCCTTCATCCGGATCGCATCGGGGTTGAATTTGAAATTGCTCATCGCAACCTCGATCCGCGCCGCCTTGCCCCAGTCGACATCCTGTGCGGGCGCCGGTGCGTACGCGACCAGCAGGGCGAGAGCCAGCGGAGCATGACGCGCGAACGACATCGAACACCTCCTGAAGCGATCCCGGCGATCCTACACCCGCTATTGTTGCCCGCCTACCAACCTCACGCCATTTGGCGCGCCTTGCGCTTCGGTCGAACCGAGCGCACTACCAAGCTACGGCACTCCCCGAGTAATCTAGGAACTTGAGGTTGAGGCTGCGATGGTGCTCTGTCACATCAATTGAGGAGAGCTGGGCATGAAGATTGGCACGAGACTGTTGCAAATTCTGCTCTTCGGCCTGATGAGCCCCTTGCTGTGCGCGCAGCCCACAGTAATGACAGACAAGGGAACCGTGGAGGGTAGTGAGCTTCCTGCGGGGGGCGCCGTCTTCAAGGGCATTCCCTTCGCGCAGCCGCCCACGGGCGCGCTGCGTTGGCAGGAACCACGGCCTGTCCAGCCATGGGCCGGCGTGCGCAAGGCCACCGAGTTCGGTGCGGGGTGCATTGGCAAGGGTCCGCAAAGCAGTGAAGACTGCCTTTATATCAACGTGTGGAATGCCGAGTGGCCGGCTCGCACCCGCAAACCCGTCATGCTGTGGATATATGGCGGCGGCAATTTCGAGGGCACCACATCCGATCCGAAGTTCAACGGCGAGTCGCTGGCCCGGCACGGGGTCGTGCTGGTCAGTGCCAATTACAGGCTGGGCATCTTCGGATTCTTCGCCCATCCACAGCTGGCGCAGGAATCGCCGCATCGGACTTCCGGCAACTACGGCTTGCTCGATCAGATCGCCGCTCTGCGCTGGATCAAGGCGAACATCGAAAAATTTGGCGGCGACCCCAACAACGTAACGGTGTTCGGAGAATCCGCCGGATCGCTCGATGTCAATGTACTGCTGGCATCCCCACTCACTGCCGGCCTGTTCAAGAGACTGATCGGCGAAAGCGGCCCTGCTCTTACCGTGCTTACGCGTCAGCAGGGCGAAGCCAAGGGCATCGCGGCGGCGGGCAAGGTCGGTGTGAACGCTGCGCCCGACGTTCTGGCGGCGCTGCGCAAGGTGGGTCCGGACGAGCTGGTAGCGGCCACGGGCCAAGGCTTGGCCTTTGTGGGGCCGGAACTTGGCGTCATCCAGGATGGCTATGTACTAACTGCTCCGGTCTTGCAGACCTTCGAAGCAGGCCGGCAACACAAGGTCGACATGATTCTGGGCAGCAACTCCCGGGAATTGCAGCGGCCCTTCTTCCCGCTGCGCGGCGGCCTTGCCGATGCGGTCAAGGATCAATATGGTCCGCTGAGCGATCGCATGATGACTTTGCTCGGCATCAGCGGCGGGGCGAATCCCGCACCTCATCCCTTGCATGGCGATGCGATGGCGCAGTGGGCCACGGATACGCAGTTCCGCTGCGGCACCGTGCAGGAACTGATCTGGCACACGCGGGCCGGCAATGCCGCGTATCAGTTTGAATTTGCCCGGGCTGCTCCGGGGAGGGAAGCGGTGGGCGCAACGCATGGCGCGGAAGTGTCCTATGTGTTCGGCACTCTCGGCGACAAGCCGTATGACGCAGTGGATCGTGCGGTGTCGCAGACGATGCAGAACTACTGGACCAATTTCGCCAAGACCGGCGATCCCAACGGCTCTGGTCTGCCCAGGTGGCCGCGATTCACGCCGGATAAACGCGCCTATATCGAATTCAACAGCGCGGGACCGGTGGCGAAGGACAATCTGCGCGCGACGGTTTGCGATGTATACATGGCGAACATCAAACGGCAGGACCATTGAGGATAATTAGCGCCATTCCCCGGCACCAGGCCTTCACCGGGGAGCGCGCGGGACTGAACCGAGAGGTAGCCAGCGCTGCCGGAATTGCCGAAGTGCCTCGTGCACTAGCCGCATGTTGAAGAAAGCCATCAGCACGAACGGGTACAGGTAGAACTGCACGTTCATCAGGAAGAAATTGGAAAAATGGAATGTTGTGGCGCAGAGCACGAACAGCAGCCGCATCCTGAAGCTGCGGAAAAACAAGATCAGCGGCGCCAGTAGTTCGAACCCGAAGACGAGGGCGCCGAGCGTGAAGCAAAGCATCGGGTGCTGCGCGATGTCGAACGACAGTGACAGATTAACAGGGTCACCAAAGGCATCGACGCCATCACGTAGGGAGCGGTGGATCAGCATGTCCTGAATTCGCCCGCCCTCGGTGAACCAATACAACCCCGAAATGCGCAGTTTCCCGATCAGCGCCCAGAAGTAAAAGAACGCGATGTAGATCTGCATCGCTCGAATCGCCCAGCTCGCCTCCCAGTCTTCGACCGGCCGGGCCGGCGGGCCGGCTTTCGCGTCGCGCGACAGCACGGCGCCGCATCGCGATAGCAGGAAGATGACCAGCAACGCAATGACGGGTTGCTCGCGGTGATGAACATCGCCGCTGAAGCTGTCTCGCACGCCCTTGAGGTAGGCCACACAAAGGAATATCGCAACGATCGCGGTCCTTGTGTGCTTGCCGATGGCAAACAGCACGCAGCTGATCATCAGCGCGGCAAACACGATCCAGTCCACCCAGGGAACATGCTGTGCAATTCCGAGCAGCTTGAAATACCAGATCGGGATCGTGAAATGGAACTGCGGGCCAAACGGGGCCAAAGCCAGCAGGTGGGCAAACTGGGAGGTGAAATAAAAGCACAGCGCGAAGCCGAAATACTGGCGCAGGCGGCCGAGGCTTTCGGCCTGAAACCAGCCGAACAGGAATTGATGCCAATAGGCACGCTCGAGGATTGCGGCTGGCACGATCTTCCTGCCTACTTCTGCGGGTTTGATGTCACCGCTACGATGTTTACTCCATCGTGCGTGACGGTAGAGAACAGATTGGTCCGTTGCAGCGCGCTGAATCTTCCAGTGCGGCGCTGTTCCCGCGTCAACTCAATCTGCCCTGTCTCTGCTTGAATCTTTTCCACGAAGTCAGGGTCACCGGGCTTGCGCTTGAGCGTGAGGTTGATGCTGTCCAGCACCTGCCGCTGATACATGCCGGCCGGAATGTTGAACGGGCCTATGAGCGAGTCGTACCACCAGCGGTTGAAGGAGCTCAGCTCGAGCCTTTCGCGCAGGAACTGTGGCGGCCCCTCGCCAAACATCCTTTCCTGGTACAGCCGCCGGAAATTAGGCGACGGCATGTTCAGATCCTTGCTGTTGATGTGGATGATTGTCCCGTCGGCTTGCTGGGCGAGAAAACCCTGGCCACGTTTGTCGAGGTTCCCGACCCGAACAAGCAGCACGGGCGAAGTGTCGCGAAAGCCGTACATCGGCACCCAGGTCAAAGGGTAATAGTCGACGCGAAGCAGCACCGCGCCGAAAAAAATCCCGAAATAGGCGATCAAAGTCCAGACAACCGCGCGCTTGCTCACGATATTTTCGGCAACGGCTAGTTCCGCCTGGCTTTGTTGATTCTGGTCCTGCCGAGGATCCGCAGCAGCGTGTTTCGTCCGAACCTCAGGATGGGATAAAGGGCCCGGCTCCGCGCACGCGAGCGGAAAACAAGATGGTTCAGGCGGCTAAGCAATCCGCCTTTTGCACTATGAAGCGCCATGATCTGCACTGCATCTGCCCCGTGATAGTGCTTGCCTTCATGGATGACGACCATTCCTTCATCCAGATCGATCCCCGCGGCCGTCAGCTCGTCGACCAGTGCTCCGCCATTGCGTGCATTCACGATCTTGTTCGGTTGGTCGATGGCGATGTTGCAACTGTAAGCGGTGCATACCGGGCAATCGCCATCAAAGACGATGGTCATCTCGCCGGCAACCGCGGGTGGGGAACCCTCGGGCTGTTTTCCTTGATTCTGTACCGAAATGACACCCTGTTGCATGCTGCTACGCTAACAAAGCAGCGGCTGGACCGCTACTTTGGTCTGGCGACGCGAGCATGCATCATTCACCAATTAGGGCCATGATATGGGGCCTCTGGCCCGAGGCGCGACCGGCGCCTTACCTCACCAGCACCGTTCTTATTCGTGGAGGTTCTTCATGTTCACCAAGCGTTTCTCCAGCGTGTGGCTCGGCTTGACCCTCTGTGTCTTTTCGGCAGTTTCTCTGCCTGCCGAGCCCGCCACTGAGTCGCCGGCACAGCAATTCCCGGTCCCGCCGCAGGGGTTCGACCAGGCTCGCCCTGGCGTCGCTGCGGGCAAACTCGAGTTGGTGCAATACGAGGCCACGGCCATTGCACCCGACATGAAACGGCCCGCCCAAATCTACACGCCGCCCGGTTATACCAAGCGAAAAAAATATCCGGTCTTCTATCTCATCCATGGCTTGGGACAGGATGAAACGGCATGGATCAAGCAAGGCAAAGCCAATGTGATCCTCGACAACCTTATCGCCGACAAGAAAATCGTCCCGATGATCGTGGTGTTTCCGAACGGTAGCGTGGGTGGCGGCGGCGCGAGGCCCGGCGGCGGACGCGGTGCCGGCGCACCTGCGGGTGATGCTCCGCGCGCCGGCGGTCCACCAATCGCTGCGACAGCAGGCGCCGGCGGCCCACCTGCTCCTGCAGCTGCGCCAGCCGGCGGTCGCGGTGCGGGTGGCGGCGGCGTCGCCGCGGGCAGCAGCTTCGAAACCGACCTTACCAAGGACCTCATCCCGTATGTTGAGGCTCACTATTCCACTCTCGCCAATGCCCGACACCGCGCTCTTGCCGGTCTTTCTCTTGGCGGCATGCAGACCAAGGCAATCGCGCCCACGAACTCCAACAAGTTCGCCTACTTCGGCGTCTTCAGCGGCGGGAATATCTCACCCACCGTCGACGTCACCGACATCAGCACCTTCAAGAAGAACGTCAAGCTCGTCTACATGAGCTTCGGCAGCAAGGAACCCTCCAACGCCCGTGGCGCCGCCGGCCTGCCCAGCGGCCCCGTCGGCATCGAGCGCGAGGCTGCGGCCTTTAACAAGGCCGGCATCAAATCCATCTTTTACGTTTCCCCAGACTCTGCCCATGATTTCACGAGCTGGAAACGCAGCCTCTATTACTTCTCCCAGGAACTCTTCAGAGATCTGGCCAAGCGTTAAGAGGGATGTGCCAGGCGCCTTCCGGGAAGCGGCGGCGCCGGTCAGTCATGAACTAGCTGGCGCCACGGACGGGCGCCAGCTTCGCCAACACCGGGTTTACAACAGCGGCACCAGCAGCAGCGCCACGATGTTGATGATCTTGATCAGCGGATTGATGGCCGGACCCGCGGTGTCCTTGTAGGGGTCGCCGACGGTATCGCCAGTCACGGCCGCCTTGTGCGCGTCCGAACCCTTGCCGCCGAAGTGACCTTCCTCGATGTACTTCTTGGCGTTGTCCCACGCGCCGCCGCCAGTGCACATGGAGATGGCGACGAACAGGCCAGTGACGATGGTGCCGATCAGCAGGCCGCCCAGCGCCTTGACGCCCGCGCCGTTGCCCATCAGTGCTTCCATGCCGAAGGCGACCACCACCGGCACCAGGATTGGCAGTAAGGAGGGCACGATCATTTCCTTGATCGCCGCTTTGGTCAGCAGGTCTACCGCCCTGGAATAGTCGGGCTTCGCGGTGCCTTCCATGATTCCCTTGATCTCGCGGAATTGGCGGCGCACTTCAACGACCACTGAACCTGCCGCGCGACCCACGGCTTCCATCGCCATGGCGCCGAACAGGTATGGCACCAGTCCACCAATGAACAGGCCGATGATGACTGCGGGATCGGACAGTGAGAAAACCTCGAGCTTGCCGGCTGCTTCGAGGTTATGCGTGTAGTCGGCGAACAGCACCAGCGCGGCGAGCGCTGCCGAGCCGATGGCGTAACCTTTCGTGACCGCCTTGGTGGTATTGCCGACCGCATCGAGCGGATCGGTGATGTCGCGCACCTTCTTGTCGAGGCCGGACATCTCCGCGATGCCACCGGCGTTGTCGGTGATCGGGCCATAGGCGTCGAGCGCCACGATCATGCCAGTCAGCGACAGCATGGCGGTTGCCGCAATGGCGATGCCATACAGGCCGCCCAGCGTGAAGGCTCCATAAATGGCGAAGCAGACCGCGATAACGGGGAGTGCGGTGGACTTCATCGAGACGCCGAGCCCGGCGATCATGTTGGTGGCGTGGCCGGTCTGTGAGGCTTCGGCCACTTTGCGCACCGGCGAGTATTCGGTCGCTGTGTAGTACTCGGTGATGACAATCATCGCGGCAGTGAGGGCGAGCCCGATCAGCGCGCAGCCGAACATCGCATTGAGATCCGCGGGGAAGAACTGTTGCGTGATGAAATAGAACGCCACGGCGGAGATGACGCCGGAGACGATTACGCCCTTGTAGAGCGCATTCATGATCTTGCCGCCGGCCGACACTTTCACGAAGAAAGTGCCGACGATGGAGGCGACGATCGAAGCCGCGCCCAGCACCAGCGGATAGAGTATCGCGGCAGAACCTGCGTCCTTCATCAGCATCCCGCCGAGCAACATGGTGGCAACCAGCGTTACGGCGTAGGTCTCGAACAGGTCGGCCGCCATGCCGGCGCAGTCACCCACGTTGTCGCCGACGTTGTCTGCGATCACGGCCGGATTGCGCGGGTCGTCTTCGGGAATGCCGGCTTCGACCTTGCCCACAAGGTCGGCGCCGACGTCGGCACCCTTGGTGAAGATGCCGCCGCCCAATCGCGCGAAGATCGAAATCAGCGAGCCGCCGAAGGCCAGGCCCACCAGCGCATGCAGCGCGCTTTCGCGTACTGCTGCGTCATCGCTGGCGCCGCCCAGTACGAAGTAATAACCGGCAACACCAATCAGACCCAGGCCAACCACCAGCATGCCGGTGATGGCGCCGCCCTTGAACGCGACCTGCAGCGCGGCGTTCAGGCCGTTGTGCGCGGCCTGCGCAGTGCGCACGTTGGCGCGGACGGAGATGTTCATGCCGATGTAGCCGGTGAGGCCGGAAAGGATCGCTCCTATAGCAAAGCCGCCAGCGGTTTGCTTGTTGAGCGCAAACCACAGCACCACGAACAGCAACGCGCCGACGACCATGATGGTGGTGTATTGGCGATTCAAATACGCCTTGGCGCCGGCTTGAATCGCCGCGGCAATCTCCTGCATGCGCGCATTGCCCGCCGGCAGCTTCAGGATCGAAAGCATGGCAAGAACGCCATAGATGACCGCAAGAACGCCTGCGGCAATCGACAGCCACAACCAACTACTGGATTGCATCAATAATCTCCCCGAAGTCTTCTGCCCTGATTGCTTTGTGAGCCGCGCCGTCAGGCCGGAAGGGGCCGCCAGGACGCTGCGGCGGGCATTATATGCAGACCTGCCCCGGCAGCAATGGCCGGGGAGCGTGCTGCGGGTTGGGCTAAGGTGCGGCTCCGGGGGCATCCCTCCAGCCTGCTTCGCGTAGCTGCCGTTCCTGTTCCAAGGTCAGGGTGTCGCCGGCCTGCCTTTCGCTGATCGCCGTCAGCACGGCGCCCGAGAGGGAAGAGCCTGCCTGCCGGTAGTCCCCGCCCGCCTGCGGTGCCGGCGGCTGGCCGAGCACTTCCACGCGCCAGCCTGTCGCCGTTCGGCATGCCAGGCCATCAGCGCCGGCGGCCAAAGAGAAGCTGCGGCACCAGGCGCCATCACTGGACCGAAAGCTGAGGGCGACCTGCACGCTTGCGCCCCTGCGGGCATCGGTGGACAACGCCTGCGACAGCGCCGTATCGAGATAACCGGTCGCGATGAGGCCGCCGCTGCCGGCTGCGATCGGCAACCCTGCACTGCGCGGCGCAAACCAGCCCACCGCGAGGCCGATGACGAGGCTGGCTGCTAGCGCGCCGAGCCACACCGGCGGGCCCGGTGCGCGTCGCGGACGTACCGCACGGATGGGAGTCACCACGCTTGTGGCGGGCGCTGTCTTCACGGCCTGCAACAGCCGTGCTGGAACGGGTTCGTCGAGTACCGGATCAAAGCTCGCCGCAAGCGTCGTGCGCAGCCGGCGTTGACGTTCGACACGCGCGTTGAGCATAGCGTCCTGCCGGCAGGCGGCCTCGAGTCGCGCCGCGGTGAAGGTGTCGAGTTCACCATCCACATAGGCGTGGATACGCGCGTCATCCCAACGGTCGTCTGGTGCATTCATGGTGTAGCTCCGGCTGGATCAAGCAGCGAGGCGAGCGTTTCGCGCCCGCGTGACAACCTGCTGGTGAGTGTGCCCACTGGAATTTCAAGCACATCGGCGGCTTCCTGATAGGACATGCCTTCGACCAGCACCAGCGAGACAGCCAGCTGCTGTTCCTCTGGCAGTCGCTGCATCGCGGCGACAATCGACAGCCGGTCTTCCTGCGCGGTGTGTGCGTCATCCGCCAGCTGCTCGACGTCGTTGCCGCTAAAAATGGCGCGCTGGCGCTTGCTGGCGCGCAGGTTGTCGATCCATGTGTTTTTCATGATGCCAAACATCCAGCTCCGTACTGCGGCTTCTACCTCATCCGTCGTGGCACTGGCAGGCGGCGCGCGCCATTGCGCTGCCCGCTGCAGCGCGCGCTCGATCGTGTTCTGCGCCAGATCGTCCGCGTCCGGTCCGTTGTGCGCGAGCGTGCGCGCAAAACGGCGCAGTCGCGGCAGCACGGCCGGCAGGGTCTGTCGCAGCAGCGCGATGCTGTCGCTCATGTTCCGCCGTTCAGTCCTTCACATGCACTACGAATGAGACGTCCATTGTCATCCATCACTCCACGAAAATATATCGATGGGCAAGCGGGTGGCGCGGCGCTATCGTGATTGCATGAAATTCCGCAGGAAATGCCTGGTCGCCGTGCTCGGCGCGCTGCCGCTGCTGGCCAGTGCGCAGTTGCTGCCGCCAGTGGTGCCACGCGTGGATGTGCCCGCGCCCCTGCAGCTGCCCGCATTGCCGCAGCCGCGCGTAAATCTGCCCGCCACCCGGCTGGCCTCGCTGCGCGGGCAGGTGCGCGACCTGCTGCGTCGCTTTCCGGATCGGGTGGAACGCGATCCGCGCGGCGCGCCCATCGTACGCGCCGTGATCATTGCACTGCGCCCAGATGCCGCGGCGCTGCAGCGTGCTCTCGCACAGGGCTTCCTGATCCAGGAGGATCGCAACCTGCCGGTGCTCGAGCAGCGCGTGGTGACGCTGCTCGCGCCGGCGGGCACCAGCACCGCCGACGCCTTGCGTGCCTTGCGCGCGGCCGATCCCGTCGGACAGTACGATTTCGACCACCTGTATGTGGAGCAGGGCGCGTCAACTGCAATTGCCGGCGCGGAAGTTGCCGGCAATGCGGCGAATCCCGTTGCCATCCGCGTAGGCCTCATCGATGGAGGTGTCGATGCAACGCATCCGGTGTTCCAGCATCGTCCGCCACAGGTTTCCGGTTGCGAAGGTCATCCTGTCCCGGGCGCGCACGGCACCGCGGTGGCGTCGCTGTTCGTGGGCTGGTCAGCGCAATTTTCCGGTGCAGCGCCGGGTGCGGAATTGCTGGCAGTGGATGTGTATTGCGGCAGCGATGCTCCCGGCGGGCGGGTGCGCGACATCGTGGCTGGCCTGGCCGAGCTTGCCGAAAAGAATGTGCGCGTGATCAACGTCAGCATCGTGGGTCCGGACAATGTCGTGCTCGCCGCTGTGATCCGCGCCCTGGTTGCACGGCCAATTGCGATCGTGGCCGCATCGGGCAACGATGGTCCGAACGCTGCGCCGCTGTATCCCGCGGCCTACCCGGGGGTCATCGCGGTGTCCGCCGTCGATGCCAGGCAGCGCGTATTACCCGAGGCCTGTGGCGGTGGGCACATCAGTTTTGCCGCGCCGGGCGCCGACATGCTGGCCGCAACGTCGGCAGGTGGATTTGCGACCGTGCGTGGCACTTCGTATGCGGCGCCGCTGGTAGCGGGTCTGGTGGCGCGCGCGCTGGCCGGGCATGACGATGCCAGTGTGAAAGGCATCGTGCAGCAGCTCGCCGCTACAGCGCATGACCGTGGTTCGAAGGGCCGTGATCGCCGCTACGGCTACGGGCTGGTTGGCGCCGAGTTGCGCGTGGATCCGCGCAGCTACATGGGTCGGGCTACCCAGAATAAGTAAAGAGAAATAAATTTCCATGGGCCGGGATGGATTCGGCACCCGCAGTCGTAGAGCTCAGTGAGAGCAATTTTGCTGCAAACATCTCACGGAGAACTCAAATGAATATCCATCGCAATGTCATGACGATAGTGGCCAGTGCCATGCTCGCGGCATCCCTGCCAGCCAGCGCACAGCTGCTGGGCGGCGGACTGGGCGGCAGCGGCGGCGGCATGCTCGGCGGTTCCATGGGTCCAGGCGGACTCACTGGCGCAGGCGGGCTGCACGGTGATGCCGCCGGGAACATTTCCGGCAACACGGAAGCGGTACGTGATCGTGCTGGTCAGGCAGCCGGTCGCACCCGCGACACGGCCGGGCAGGTGACCACCGAAACCCGTTCGCGTGCGGCGGGCGCAAAGCAGTCGATTGGCGACAAGACCGCCTCCGCTGGCGGAACCGCCTCTGGTGCCGGCAACGCTGCTGCAGCGACCAGCCCGCAAGACAGTCCTGCGTCCACCAACCCGGACGGTGGAGCGCTGTCACTGGGCGGGGATGCTCGCGCCGACAAGAGTGTGGGCAACCGCAACGTGTCGGGTAGCGGTCGCGCCAATGGCAATGCTAGCGCGAAGCCAGGTCAGGTGAATGCTGGCGCAAATGGTGATGGTGCGTTCTCGATGAAAAAGAACGAGCCCGCGTCTGCTACCCCTGCGCCTTCTGCAACGCCCGCGGAGTAGTCCTCACAAAGGCGGGAATCCGGCGCACACCCCCGCGCCGGATTCCCGTTCTTACACCTTGAATGTGGTCTTGAGTTTGCGGCGTACCGGCTTACCCTTGATCTTCACGTAGTCGGGCAGGCCATTGCGGAAGGGCGGGTAATCCTCGCCGGCAATCAGCGGCGCGAGATAGCGGCGGCAGGCCGCGGTGATGCCGAAGCCATCGGCGGTGATGAAATCCCGCGGCACTTTCTTCTCGACATTGGCCACCTTCGACAGCGGCACCGCTTCGATCTTCCAGCGATAGGGTTTCGACGACTTGCGGATGATCGCGGGCATCACGCCGTTCATGCCTTGCACGGCGAACTCCACGGCGGCCTTGCCCACCGCATAGGCCTGGTCGACATCGGTCTTGGAGGCAATGTGCCGCGCGGCGCGCTGCAGGTAGTCGGCCACTGCCCAGTGATATTTGTAGCCGAGACGGTCCTTGACCAGTTGTGCGACTACTGGCCCCACACCGCCGAGCTGCGCATGGCCGAAGGCATCGCGGCTGCCGGCTTCGGCCAGGAATTTTCCATCCGGGTATTTGGTGCCTTCGGAGACGACGATCACGCAGTAGCCGTTCTGTTCCACGCTCTGCTTCACTTTTGCGAGGAACGCGGCCTCGTCGAAGGCAAGTTCGGGGAACAGGATTACATGCGGCGGGTCGCCGACCTTTTCGCCGGCGAGGCCGCCCGCCGCGGCGATCCAGCCTGCATGGCGGCCCATCACTTCGAGCACAAAGACTTTCGTAGACGTGCGCGCCATCGAGGCCACGTCGAGTGCGGCCTCGCGCGTCGACACCGCAATGTACTTGGCCACGGAGCCGAATCCGGGGCAGCAGTCGGTGAATGGCAGGTCGTTGTCCACAGTCTTCGGGATTCCCACACAGGTGATGGGATATCCCAGTGCCGCGCCGATTTGCGAGACCTTAAGGGCGGTGTCCATTGAATCATTGCCGCCGTTGTAGAAGAAATAGCCGATGTCGTGCGCCTTGAACACTTCGATCAGGCGTTCGTACTCGGCGCGGTTCTGGTCCAGCCCCTTGAGTTTGAAGCGGGCCGAGCCAAAGGCCCCGGCCGGCGTGTAGCGCAGACCCTTTATTGTGGCTGCAGATTCGGCGCCGACATCGATCAGGTCTTCAGTGAGTCCACCGACAATCCCGTCGCGGCCGGCGTAAACCTTGCCGATATACCTGCGGTGCTTGCGCGCTGCATCGATCAGTCCCGCTGCCGAGGCATTGATCACCGCCGTCACGCCGCCTGACTGGGCATAGAAGGCATTGCGGGGTCTGGATGTGGCTTTGCTCATGAGCGCTCCGGCGTGAAGGCGGATTGTTTGACCGGGCGAGAGCGTATCGGTACTGTGCCCCGTCATTCAACGATTACAACAGGTCTCATGCGCATTGTTCTTCTAGGAGCTCCTGGCTCCGGCAAAGGCACTCAATCCCAGCGCCTCGTGCAGCGCTTCGGTATTCCGCAGATTTCCACCGGCGATCTGCTGCGTTCGGCTGTAAGTCGCGGCACTCCACTGGGTCTGGCGGCGAAAGACGCCATGCAGGCCGGCAAGCTGGTGGACGACAGCATTGTGCTGGGCATGATCCGCGAACGGATGGCTGACCGCGACGCCGCCACCGGCTACATCCTCGACGGTTTCCCGCGCAACATCGCGCAGGCAGAGGCGCTCGACGCGATGCTGAAGGAGGTCGGCAAACCCCTGACTGCCGTGGTGCAGATGGAAGTCCCCTACGCTGAGCTCACCCGACGCATAGCCGGTCGTCGCAGCTGCCCGAACTGTGGTCGGGTGTTCAATATTTATTCGATGCCAGTGGGTGCGTCACTGGTGTGCCCGTCCTGCGTGGGCAATCCGGCGCTATTCCAGCGGCCGGACGACAACGAGGCCACGGTGGTGGAGCGGCTTAAGGTTTATGAGTCGCAGACCCGGCCGTTACTCAAGTACTACGCGAAACAGGGCTTGCTGCAGAGCATCGACGCACAGGGTGACGTCGATGCGATTACCGCGTTGCTGGTGCATGTGTTGACGGTTTCGATGCGGCAGCCTGCGCGCAAGGCGAAGGCGAAGGCAAAGGCCAGAGTGAAAGCCAAGGCCAAGGCCAAGACCAAGACCAAGGTTAAAGCCAAAGCCAAAGGTAAGGTCAAAGCCAAAGGCAAGGTTAAAGGCAAAGCGGGCGCGAAGGCCAAGGCCCGACGCGCCCCGATGCGTGCGAAAGTCGTGCGCCGGAAGAAGGCAAAGAAGGCGCCTGCGCGCAAGAAGAAGGGGCCTGCGCGCAAGAAATAGCGCCCTGGGCCGCCATTTCAGACTGCTGCAAGCAATTCCGAACCAATCACTTCGCGGCGCCAGCCATGCAGAACCTCTGCCGTGGGTTCGCCGCGCGCGATGCTTTCCAGTTCTCGCCGCGTGGATAGCAGCTCCGGGGCCAGCTTGAGTTCCGCCGCCTTCCTCTGCACGACGCCTGCCAGATTCTTCACGCGGGCCTGAAATTCCGCATCCGGGCGCACGCGCTGTTCGAGCGGCGGCAATTGCGCGGGCAGTTGTGTACCCGCGATGACCTCCAGAATCATTGCACCACTGCGCTCGCGAAAGCCTTCAGTGATTTCCTCAATGCCGGCCAGCTGGTCGGCGGTGCGCGGCACACGCAGTACCAGCGCACGCAGTGCGGCATCATCCAGAATCCAGCTGCGCGGGCGATCCTTGTCGGCAGCGCGGCGTTCGCGCCATGCCGCCAGTCGCTGCGCCAGGCGCGACCGGTCCGGATCAAGTTCATTGCTCCAGCGCAGCCGTTCCACCGCCTTTTCGGGATCGACGAACAATCGGTCGACGCGCGCCAGTTCGTGCAGCTCTTCATCAAGCCATGCAAGCCGCCCGAGCTTGTGCAGTTGCGTGGTCAGTGAGTCACGCAGTGCGCCCAGATGCGTCACATCGTCGATGGCGTAGCGCAGCTGCGCGTCGCTCAGCGGCCGTTTGGACCAGTCGGTACGCGTTTCCGCCTTGGCCAGATCAACACCCAGGATGCGGCGCACCAGCTCGCTGTAGCCGATCTGTGCCGGCATGCCGGCCAGTGCTGCGGCGATCTGTGTGTCGAACACTGGCGCCACGGCGCCAAACAACGGCCACAGCACTTCCAGATCCTGTCGCGCGGCGTGCAGGATCTTGGGCGTGCTGTTGCCGGACAACACCGGCAGCAGGGCGTCGAGCGCAACGCCGGCCAATGGATCCACACATAACGCTTCGGTCGGGCTCGCCAGTTGCAGCAGGCACAGCTGCGCCCGGTAGGTGCGCTCGCGCAGGAACTCGGTGTCAAGGGCAATGAAAGGCGCCGTGGCCAGCCGTGCAGCCAGCGCGGCCAGAGAGTCGCTGTCGGAGAGGGGTTTCAGGCTCATGTAGAATCGCGAGTTTACGCATCAGGATGATCTTGAGCGATTCCCCGACAAAATCTTTCGCGGCGACAGTCCTGACCTTCCGGGACATCGTCCTTCTTCGTCGTGGACCTGAGGATCTGCCAGCCTCCTGGGCGCTGTTGTTGTTGACGATTGCCGGGCAAGTGGTCGTGGCGCTGTTGATTGGGGCCGTGCTGCCGCCATTGCCCGCAAAGGCCGCGACCCCGGATCATTCGCTTGCGATGCTGCTGATCGATCTGCTTGTGATGCTGCTGTGGGGTTGGGGGATTCTGCGGATGGCGGAAAAACCTGAACGCTACCTGCAGATGATGACCGCCATATTCGGCTGCCAGCTGGTGCTGCAGCCACTGGTTGCGCCTGCCGCGTGGGCTGTAGGTTTCTACGGCACGGAGTCGCCCTGGAGCCTACCCGCTGCGGTGCTGGGCGTCTGGGCGCTGGTGGTGTTGGCGCGTGTGCTGCGGGCTGCCACGGAGTGGGCCATGTTTTCCTGCGTGTTCCTGGTATTCGGACAGGTTGTGCTGACCTATCTGGTTGCCATTGCGGTATTTCCAGACTTCCTGAAGCCACCGTGATGCATGTTCACATCCTTGGTATCTGCGGCACGTTCATGGGCGGCATCGCTGCCATCGCCCGGGCCGCCGGACATCGGGTAACCGGCTCCGACCAAAACGTATATCCGCCGATGAGCACGCAACTGGCTGCGCTCGGCATAGATATCGTGCAGGGCTACCACACGCAGCAGCTGGATCCTCTGCCAGATGTAGTGGTGGTCGGCAATGTCATGTCGCGTGGCAAGCCGGTGGTGGAAGCGCTGCTGGACCGCGGCATCCCCTATGTCTCGGGTCCGGCATGGCTGGCGCGCGCGGTGCTGCATGACCGCTGGGTGCTGGCAGTGGCAGGCACGCACGGCAAGACCACAACCGCGAGCATGCTGGCGCATATTCTCGAACATGCAGGTCTCGAGCCAGGCTTCCTGATCGGTGGCGTGCCGGGCAATTTCGATGTCAGCGCGCGGCTTGGCAAGTCGCCCTTCTTTGTCATCGAAGCCGACGAATACGACACGGCGTTTTTCGACAAGCGCGCGAAGTTCGTGCACTACAGCCCGCGCACTCTGATTCTGAACAACCTCGAGTTCGACCACGCCGATATCTACCCGGATCTCGAATCGATCAAGCGGCAGTTCAATCATTTGCTGCGCATCGTGCCTGGCATCGGCCTGGTGGTGCACAACGCGGCCGACCGCAATCTCGACGATGTGCTGGCGCGTGGTTGTTGGACGCCGCGCGAGGGTTTTGCTGGCAGCGGCGCCGCCGCAGCGCGTTGGTCGGTGCAACTGACCGGGTCAGATCACTCGCGTTTCCAGGTGCTGCTGGATGGTGAGTCGCAAGGCAGCGTGGAGTGGTCGATGCTCGGCGCACATAATGTCGACAACGCACTGGCCGCCATCGCCGCCGCGCGTCATGCCGGTGTGCCGGTAGCACAGTCAGTGGCGGCGCTGGCCGTATTCAAGGGTGTGCGGCGACGTATGGAACTCACGGGCACTGCCGCCGGGATCAGCATCTATGACGATTTCGCGCATCACCCCACGGCGATTGCCACCACCATCGAAGGCCTGCGCCGGCATATTGGCAAGGCGCGACTGATTGCGGTGCTGGAGGCACGCTCCAATACCATGCGCATGGGTGTTCACAGGGATACGCTCGCGCCATCGCTGGCAGGCGCAGACGCCGTCTATCTCTATGCACCGCCGGATCTGGGCTGGGATGCCGACGCAGTGGCGCGCGCGGTCGGCAACTGCGCCGCAACGGCAGATTCCATCGAATCGCTGCTGGCACGTCTAAGCGCAGATCTGCGGCCCGGTGATCATGTGCTCGTCATGAGCAATGGTGGCTTTGGTGGCCTGCACCAGCGGTTGCTGCAGATACTGCAGGGCCGCGCGAAGTAGCTGCTACGCCTGGCGCCGATTGGGCATCTCTTCAACCCAGCGCAGTTGCGTATCGAGCCGGCCATCGGCGTGCAGCGCCAGTGTGCGCCAGGCCGGCGGCTGATCGTCGACCGCGAAGTCATCCGACAGCGGTTTGAACTGCGAACAAGTGGAGGGTGTTGCGATCATTCGCACACCTTCCCAATGAGTATCCAGCGCCTGATGCACATGGCCGAAGACCACGCCACGCACCGAATCGAAGCGTCTGAGCAATGCGACAAATTCCGCGCCATTGGCCAATCCCACAGCGTCCAGCCAGCGACTGCGCAGCGGAATCGGATGGTGATGCAGGCACACCAGTGCATACCGCTCTGGCGCGCTGGCGAGCGCTTCTTCCAGGAAGGCGAGGCTCGCAGCGCTCAACGCGCCACCGGTCTCGCCCGGAATCGTGCTGTCGAGCAGAATCGTGCGCCAGTTGCCCGCGTCATACACGCCGCCCAGCTGAAACGGGGGCCGCGACAGCGCGGCGTGCATGGCGGACAAATCGTCATGGTTTCCTGGCACGCACAGCACCGGCTTGCCCAGCGCGGTGAATTCACGGCGGAAATGCTCGTATCCGCCCGGATCGTCCTGCACCAGATCGCCGGTAGCCAGTATCGCGTCGCAGGCGGCGATGTCACTGCTCGCGGCAGACAAAGTCGCGCGAAGTGCCGGCAACGTCACTACGCCGCGCAGTGCACGGCCCGGATCGCCGAACAGGTGCTGATCTGTGAGCTGTATCAGATTGAGGGTCGATTTAGTCAAGTTATTCAGTCGCTTGGCTGCTTCAAAGGTTTCGATGGCCACATTACTGTAAGGTTCCGCAGCTGACCGCGGGGTGAACGTCGTCATGCTGCGGGCTGCCGCTGCACGTGGCTTCGTCCAATCGAGACATCGGTTCGCGCCAGCGCGCATTCTGTCGTGCGACAGCATGCCCGAAGGGCCGGGCAATAGCCGATTTGCGATGCGCGCCGCTGCGTAAGAAAATGCGCGACCTTACGAACTTGCCCGACCCAACGGATTTTTCCCAAATTGACTACACCGACCCGTCGCGAACTCGCCAATGCCATCCGCGCCCTTTCCATGGATGCTGTGCAACTGGCCACTTGCGGGCATCCCGGCGCCCCGATGGGCATGGCGGATATTGCAGAAGTGCTGTGGCGGGACTACCTCCGCCACAACCCGGCCGATCCGCAGTGGGTAAACCGCGACCGCTTCGTGCTTTCCAATGGCCACGCGTCGATGCTGCTGTATTCGCTGCTGCATCTCACCGGCTATCCGCTCACCATTGATGATCTGCGCGCATTCCGGCAGCTGGGGTCCCGCACGGCCGGGCATCCCGAACACGAGCCGCACCTTGGAATAGAAACCACCACTGGCCCGCTGGGACAGGGCATTGCCAATGCAGTGGGCATGGCGTTGGCCGAAAAGCTGCTGGCGGCGGAGTTCAACCGCATGAGTCACGAGGTGGTGGACCATCGCACCTGGGTGTTCCTGGGCGACGGCTGCCTCATGGAAGGCATCTCGCACGAAGTGTGTTCACTGGCCGGCACGCTGAAGCTTGGCAAGCTCGTGGCGTTCTTCGACGACAACGGCATCTCGATTGATGGTGACGTGAAGGGTTGGTGTGCGGATGACACACCGGCGCGCTTTGAGTCCTATGGCTGGCAGGTGATCCGCGCCGTGGACGGTCACGATCCTGAAGCAGTCCGTGCCGCGATCGACACAGCATTGCAGCAAAGCGAGCGTCCGACGTTGATCTGCTGCAAGACCATGATCGGCTGGGGCGCGCCCACCAAGGCCGGCAGCAAATCCACCCACGGTGAGGCCTTGGGCGCAGAGGAAGTGGCCGGCACTCGCACCAAGCTCGGCTGGACGGCAGCTCCCTTCGAGATTCCCGCACCGATCCGCAGCGCCTGGGACCAGCGTCCGCGCGGCGCCGTCGCGCAGCAGGAATGGAACGCACGATTCGCGGCCTATGAAAAGGCGCAGCCCGATCTTGCACGCGAACTGTCGCGCCGCCTCAGTGGCAAGCTGCCTGCCGACTGGGAAGCCATCGCACATCGCGGGCTGCAAGCTGCGCTTACGGTCAACGCACCGCAGGCCACGCGTCAGTCTTCGCAGCTGGTGCTGAACGCCATCGGTCCCTCGCTCGGCGAGCTCGTGGGCGGTTCGGCTGATCTTTCCGGTTCGAACAACACCTTCCGCAAGGATTCGAAAGCCGTCACGCCCAACGATGTGTCGGGCAACTACATCAACTACGGTGTGCGCGAATTCGGCATGACCGCGATCATGAACGGCATGGCACTGCATGGCGGCTTTCGTCCCTATGCGGGTACTTTCCTGGTGTTCAGCGACTATGCGCGCAATGCGGTGCGCATGGCCGCGCTGATGCGCCTGGGCGTGATCCTGGTCTACACCCACGATTCCATCGGCCTCGGCGAGGACGGCCCGACGCACCAGCCCATCGAACATCTGGCCAGTCTGCGTGTGATGCCGAACCTGTCGGTGTGGCGGCCCTGCGATGCGCTCGAGACCTCCGTCGCCTGGGCCATGGCAGTGGGACGCAGCAGCGGTCCCACCGCGCTGATCCTCTCGCGTCAGGCATTGCCCCAGCAACCGCGCTCGCAGGCACAGGGCATCGCAGCCGCGCGCGGTGGCTATACGCTCATTGATACCGCAGGAACACCGGAAGCCATCGTGATCGCCACCGGCTCGGAGGTTGGCATCGCGGCCACCGTCGTCAATTCGCTGAATGCCGCAGGCCGGAAGGTCCGACTGGTGTCGATGCCGAGTACCGATATTTTTGATCAGCAGGATGCCGCGTATCGTGAAATGGTGCTGCCGGCCTTCGTGACACGCCGCGTGGCCATCGAGGCCGGTGCCACCGCTTTGTGGTGGAAGTACGTCGGCAGTGCGGGGCGCGTGCTTGGCATCGACAATTTCGGTGCCTCCGGCAAGGCTGCTGATCTCTACCGGCATTTCGGCCTGACTGCAGAAAAGCTGCAGCAAACCGTGCTCGAACTGTTTTGAATCAGGATTCGTGAAAAGGAAGGACACAATGGCGATCAAGGTAGGCATCAACGGTTACGGACGTATCGGTCGCAACACGCTGCGCGCGCTGTATGAGGCGAAGCGCACTGGCGAGATCCAGATCGTGGCCCTCAACGACCTGGGCAACGCGAACACCAATGCGCACCTGACCCGCTATGACACGGCGCACGGCAAGTTCGACGGCACCGTGACAGTGGACGGCGATGCGATGGTGGTGAACGGCGACCGCATCAAGGTGCTGTCCGAGCGTGACCCCTCCAAATTGCCCTGGGGAGCGCTTGGCGTGGATGTGGTGTTCGAGTGCACCGGCATCTTCACCAGCAAGGCCAAGGCCAGTGCGCACCTTGCCGGTGGCGCAAAAAAGGTGCTGATCTCCGCGCCGGGTGGCAATGACGTAGATGGCACGGTGGTTTATGGCGTGAACCACAACATCCTGACAGCTGCGATGACAGTGGTGTCCAATGCATCCTGCACCACCAACTGCCTGGCACCGCTTGCGAAGGTGCTGCACGACGCCGTTGGCATCGAGAGCGGCCTCATGACCACGATTCATTCCTACACCAACGACCAGGTGCTCACCGACGTTTATCACGAAGACCTGCGCCGCGCGCGTTCGGCCACCATGTCGATGATCCCCACCAAGACCGGCGCCGCCGCCGCAGTGGGCCTCGTGCTGCCGGAGCTCAAGGGCAAGCTGGACGGCTTCGCTATCCGCGTGCCGACCATCAATGTGTCGCTGGTAGACCTCACCTTCAAGCCGAAGCGTGCCACCAGTGTCGACGAGATCAACAACCTGGTGAAGGCTGCCGCCGCCGGTGCCCTGAAAGGTGTGCTCGCCTACACCGAGGCGCCGCTGGTTTCCGTGGACTACAACCACGATCCGGCGTCCTCCACGTATGACGCCACGCTGACCAAGATCATCGACGGCACACTGGTAAAGGTCTGCTCCTGGTACGACAACGAGTGGGGTTTCTCGAACCGCATGCTCGATACGGCGCTGGCCTGGAGCAGGGCCAAGTAGGATGAAAGTCCTCGAGATGACACAGCTGGAACTCGCGAACAAGCGCGTGCTGATCCGTGAGGATCTGAATGTGCCGATCAAGGACGGCGAGGTCACCAGCGATGCGCGCATCCGTGCCTCGCTGCCCACCATCCAGCTGGCGCTGAAGAAAGGCGCGCGCGTCATGCTCATGTCGCACCTGGGTCGTCCCGAGGAAGGCAAGCACGATCCGGAGCAGTCACTGGCGCCGGTCGCAGCGCGTTTGTCAGCGCTGCTGGGTATCAGCGTGCCGCTGGTGAAGGACTGGCTCGATGGCGTCGCGGTCGAGCCGCGGCAGGTGGTGCTGTGCGAAAACGTGCGCTTCAACAAGGGCGAAAAGAAAGACAGTGAAGATCTCGCGCGCCGCATGGCGGCGCTGTGCGACGTGTTCGTCATGGACGCCTTCGGCACCGCGCATCGCGCCGAAGCCTCGACGCATGGGGTGGCGCGGTTTGCTCCGGTTGCCTGCGCCGGTCCGCTGCTGGTGGGAGAGCTTGCCGCACTGGAGCGCGCGCTGGAAAAACCGCAGCGTCCACTGGTGGCCATCGTCGCCGGTTCCAAGGTCAGCACCAAGCTCACCATTCTCGAAGCGCTGCTGGAAAAAGTGGATCTGCTGATTGTCGGCGGTGGCATTGCCAACACCTTTCTCGCGGCCAACGGCGTGGGCGTCGGCAAATCGCTGTGTGAAATGGAAATGCTCGACACCTGCCGCAGGCTGATGACGCGGGCGCGTGAGCGCGGTGCCGACATTCCCCTGCCCACCGATGTGGTGGTGGCCACCGAATTCGCCGCGACAGCGCATGCCGATGTGCGCAGCATCCACGACGTCAAGCCGGAAGAATTGATCCTCGATATCGGCCCCGACACTTCCGACCGCCTGGCAAAACTGATCGCGGAGTCGGGCACCATCCTGTGGAATGGCCCGATGGGTGTTTTCGAATTCGATCAGTTCGGCGAAGGCACGAAGGCCATCGCCAATGCCATTGCCAGCAGCAAGGCCTTCTCTCTCGCTGGCGGAGGCGATACCCTCGCGGCCATCGAGAAATACGGGGTGGAAGACGGCATTTCCTACATTTCCACTGGCGGTGGTGCCTTCCTCGAATTCGTCGAAGGCAAACGCCTGCCAGCAGTAGCAGTACTAGAAGAACGCGCGGAAAGGCAAACAAAGTGATCAACAAGGAAGCATTCCTGCGACGCACCAAGATCGTCGCCACCCTCGGGCCAGCAACGGACGATCCGGGGGTGCTCGAGGACATGATGCGTTCGGGCCTGGATGTGGCCCGCATCAATTTCTCGCATGGTGGCAAGGACGAGCAGCGTCGCCGCATCGTGGCCATCCGCGCAGCGGCGGAAGCGGTCGGCCGGCCCGTCGGCATTCTCGCCGACCTGTCCGGACCCAAGATCCGCATCGAGAGCTTTGAGAAGGGCCGGGTCATATTGTTCGAAGACCAGCCGTTCGCGCTCGACATCGCACTCGACCCGGCCGCCGGAAATGAGCGCGAAGTGGGCTGCGCCTACAAGGATCTGATCAAGGACGTGAAGGCAGGAGATTGCCTGCTGCTGGCCGACGGCTACATCGTGCTGGAGGTGACGGCGGTGGTCGGTACCCGCGTCGAGTGCGTCACACGCGCCGGCGGTGAACTTTCCAACCGCAAAGGCCTGAACAAGCAGGGCGGTGGCCTGTCGGCTCCTGCGCTCACTGAGAAGGATCTCGAATACATTCAGCTTGCAGCGGAAATGGGCGTGGACTTCCTGGCGGTGTCCTTCGCCCGTGATGCAGCGGACATCCGCCGCGCGCAATCCGAACTGCGCAAGTGGCGCGGTACTGCGCATGTGGTGGCCAAGATCGAGCGCCACGAAGCCATCGACAACCTCAGCGACATCCTTTCCGTGGCCGATGCAGTCATGGTGGCCCGCGGCGACCTGGGCGTCGAGATGGGCTACGCCGCGCTGACGGGTCTGCAGAAGACCATCATCGAGCAGGCGCAGCTAGCCAACCGCATCGTCATCACGGCCACGCAGATGATGGAATCCATGATCCACAGTCCCGTGCCCACGCGCGCGGAAGTCAGCGACGTGGCCAATGCCGTGCTCGATGGCACCGACGCAGTCATGCTCTCAGCCGAGACCGCTGCCGGAAAATACCCCGTCAAGGCCGTGCAGGCGATGGCCGAAGTCATCATCGGCGCCGAGAAATACGAGCTCGGCACTGCGCACCGGACGCGGCGCACGCAGGGCCAGTTCCTGAATACCGAGGAAGCCATAGCCAAGACCGTGATGTTCGCCGCCGAGCACATGCATCCGCGCGCCATCGTGGCGCTGACCGAATCCGGCCTGACGCCGTTGTGGATGTCGCGCATGCGCGCGGACATTCCCATCTTCGCGTTTACCCGCCAGGAAGTGACCCGCAATCGCGTCACGCTCTATCGGGGCGTGTATCCGGTGCTGTTCGATGTGACCCATTCAAACCCGGGGGAAATCTACCAGGCGATCTTCGACCAGCTGCTGTCGCAGGGACTGGTCGATATGGGTGATCAGATCATCCTGACCAAGGGCGACTTGTCAGGTGTGCAGGGCGGCACCAATTCAATGCAGATCCTGCGGGTCAGCCGCTCGGGTTGAGCGGCTGGTTTGCGGTAGCGGCCGCTTTAGCCTTTCTTGGCCTTGAATGCCTCGATGTCGGCCAGCAGCTCCGCGGAATGCCCGGGGAGCTTGTCCGGCGTGACGTCGTAGTGCTTTGCCACCTTGCCGTCCGGACTGATCAGGAAGGTGTCGCGGGTAGCCATCATCGCTGCGCCACGTTGCGTCAGCACCCCATAGCTCTTTGCGGTTGCGAAGGTCGCATCGGCCAGCAGCGGGAAGGGCAGGCCATGCTCCACAATCGATTTCTGGTTGTCGCCTGAGATCCTTGCGTCCTTGGCGAGCGCAGCCTCGAAGGCCTTGTGTGACTTCTCGTCATCCACGCTGATGCCGAGGATCTGTGCGCCAGCCTTGCGGAAGGCAAACACGTTTTCGGTGAACGAGCAGGCCTGCGTGGTGCAGCCCGGGGTCTGATCCTTCGGATAGAAGTAAACCACCACCCATTTGCCCTTGTAGTCGGCCAGCTTGTGGGTCTTGCCGTTCTGATCGACCAGCGAGAATTGTGGCGCTACTGCGCCGGCTTCCGGTTTAGACATGTTGCCCTCCACAGGCGTCGGTGCGGCAGCTGAAACCGCCAGTGCTATCAGGGCCAGCAATGCAAAGGCCAGCACGGCATGAATGGGTTTGAGACGGATGGATTGTGAGCGCATGTCTAACTCCTGGAACAAAAGCACCCCTGAAGGGGAATCGCAAACGATAATGATAGACCCATGCCTTCGGACCTACCATCGACTCCTGCGGTTCCTGCACTGGTTTTGACTGGTGGCGGCGCACGCTCGGCCTACCAGGTGGGCGTGTTGAAGGCCATCTCTCAGCTATTGCCGGAGCAGCCAAATCCATTTCGCGTAGTGGTGGGCACCTCCGGAGGTGCGGTGACAGCCAGCGTGCTGGGGACACGGGCCGATCAGTGGCGCGAAGCCATTGCCGCCATCGAGGAGACCTGGGCCAACTTCCATGTCCCGCACGTGTTTCGTACCGGTCGCCGACAGATGCTCGGCGCCGGCCTGCACTGGGTGGTGTCGCTGCTGTCCGGCGGGATGCTGCTGCGGGCACCGCGTTCGCTTTTCGACAATTCACCGCTGCGCGCCATGATGGCGCGCGAAGTGGACTTCACGCGCCTGGCGGGCAATATCGAAGCCGGGCACATTGATGCATTGGCCTTGTGCGCCACTGCTTATGGCACCGCGCGCTCGGTGGCGTTCTTCCAGGCGCGCGCCGGCATTGGCGAATGGAGCCGCCGCAATCACGTGGGCCGGCGCACCGAGTTCACCCTCGAGCACCTCATGGCGAGCATGTCGGTGCCGCTGCTTTTTCCGCCCGAAAAAATCGGTGATGACTACTACGGCGACGGCGCGATGCGGCAGCTGGCGCCTCTGAGTCCAGCCTTGCACCTGGGGGCCAATCGTCTGCTGGTGGTGGGCATGCGCAGCAGCGGTGGCGGCGGCGTGTCGACGCGCCGCTCCGCGCCCCAGGCGGAGCCGACCGCCGGCCAGCTGTTCGGCTATGCGCTCGACAACCTGTTCTCGGACCAGATCTATTCCGACCTGGAGCAGATCGATCGCGTGAACGAGATCCTGCGGGTCGCACCGCAATTGATGCCGGCCGCGCGCCTGGTCGAAAGCGTGGTGTTCCTGACGCCCACCGAAGATCCACGCCGCATCGCCATGCGCCACCTGGAGAGCCTGCCGGCAAGCCTCAAGGCGCTGCTGCGCGTGATGGGTGCGGGTGACCAGGCCGGCGCACAGCTGGCAAGTTATCTGATGTTCGAAAGTGGCTACACGCAGGAACTGATCGCGCTGGGCTATCGCGATGCGATGGCGCAGGGCGAGGAGATCGTGAATCTGCTGACTGCAGCGTAGTCATGGCTGCACCATGCATGCTGCTGCACAACACCATCGTCTCGGCACGCCCAGTGGGACTTGTTCCCGCCGTCTGACGTCCGACAGCTCCGCTTATGTCCCGATCATCCCGCCGACGCGACGCAGCACCCGCGCACGCAGTTCAGATGGTATTCGACCCAAGCGCGTGGCCTGCGCAGCGTCGATGGTTGCGATCTTGGCAGGACGAATCACCGATGCCACAGGCAGGCCCGCTTCTGCAAGCCGGGGGATGGAGAGGTCATCGGGCCAGCCCCTGTTCTGTGCGCTCGTGATCATCACGACCCACAGCAGTCCATGTCTACGCTCGACCTCCGGAATGGAGACGACAAGCGCCGGCCGAAACTGGCGCATGGATCGGTCGGTATAGGGGAAAGGGACCTTGATTACATCGCCCTGCTCAAAGCTTGCCATAGGCTGTGCGATCCGCTTCGCTCTTCCATTCCTCGAAAGTCAGGAACGGATCATCAGTGACGCCAGCCTTGCTGGCACGCGTCAAAATCACCCTGTTTCCCTCGATTTGATACGCCAGCTCGTCGCCTTCTCGCAGCTGCAGCGCGTTGCGAACCGGCTGCGGAATGGTGGTTTGTGCCTTGCTCGTGAGCTTGCTGACTATCATCGGGCGACGGTAAGGAAATTCCTTTCCGCAGTCAAGTTGCATCACGCCGGCAGTTACCAGATTGTCCGCACCAGTTTCATGCTGCGAATCGCGGTGTCGCCTGTAACCAGCGTGGCGTCGGATAGTTGTGCCGTAGCAATGATCAGGCGATCCGCCGGATCGCCGTGCACAGAGTCGCCATACGAACCGGCCACTGCCGCAATGTCGGCAGTGACGGCGGCGATGGTCAATTCAGGCAGCACCTTCACTTCGGCCAGCCATTCTTCGAACGACATGCTGAAGCGCAGGCGGTTACGCCGGACCAGTGTGGCGACTTCCAGAATGCTGGCGGCAGAGGTGGCCAGTTCGCGCTTGCGCGCTGCCTGCTGGCAGGAACGCCGTGTTCTGGCAGGCAACTTCCTGCTGCCGTCGAGCCACCAGACCAGGGCATGGGTGTCGAGCAGGATCAACGGCTCATGTTCCAGTCGTCCGGATCCATTGCCGGACTGATGGGATCGCTGAACTCAACAACGCTGCCGCGCAGACGCTTGCGCGCAGTCTCCGCCGCGTCCGGCTCGCTGGCGGGGGGAATGATGTCGGCGACCGGTCGGCCATGTGCCGTGACCCTGATCCGCTGCCCTGCTGCCGCAAGCGCAAGGTAGGTCTGAAGCTTCTGGCGGAGCAGGCTGACGCTGGTGGTGGTCATGGTTCTGGCGATCCCGCGGAAAATATGTACAGATATGTTGTACAATAATGATTGGTCTGCGTATGCGCAATCCGCAAATCGTGGCGGATTTGGCGAAAATGCCTGCGGGATTGGCTGCAGGCCGCATTGCGAAGCAGGTTGATCAGGGCCTGTTCCACCAGGTCCGGCTTGCGGGCAACCGGGGACATATCTGCCAGAATGCACGCAATTGTGCTTGCTGGAGCTGACGACTGTCGGCGTAGCTTGCATGGTCCCTGTCAGTTCCCGGGACGCGC
>JBDSJD010000056.1:0-7298 GCA_039917615.1 Steroidobacteraceae bacterium | reverse complement strand
ACAAGCCTGTGGTATTTGCATTCCATGGTTACCCGGGGCTGATCCACCGCCTCACCTACCGTCGCCACAACCACGACAACCTGCATGTGCGTGGCTACAAGGAAGAAGGCACGACGACCACGGCGTTTGACATGGTCGTACTGAACAACATCGACCGCTACCAATTGGCGCTTGATGCCATACGCCGCATCCCGCGTTTGTCGCACCTTGTCGAGCAGGCCACGCAACGCTATGACGCGAGCATCGCGCGTCACAAGGCCTACATCAGCGAACACGGCGACGACTTGCCGGAAGTGCGCGACTGGCGTTGGCCCGCATGAGTGACGACGCGGGTCGACCCGTTCTGGCGTTGAACGTCGGCTCGTCGTCGCTCAAATTCGGTTTTTTCATGGTTGGCGCAAGCGGCAGCCGCGTGCTGGTCTCCGGCGCGGAAGAGACGGTTGGCGAGCCGCAGGCGGCGCTGGACCGCATCGCGCAGCGAGTGGAAGCGCAGGGCCTGCCCTCGCCTGCTGCGGTGGGTCACCGCATCGTTCACGGCGGCCCGCAGTGTCGCCAGCACACCCTGATCGACGCGGCCGTGATGCGCAAACTAGAGGCCGCGACGGCGTTCGCACCGCTGCACGTGCCGCATTCGCTGGCCTTGGTGCGCGCGGCGCAGGCGCGCTTTCCCGGCAGCGCGCAAGTGGCGTGTCTGGACACGGCGTTCCATGCAGGCATGCCGGCCGTCGCCCGTACGCTGCCCATCCCGCGCGAGCTTCGCGCGCTGGGCATCGAACGCTACGGCTTCCACGGCCTGTCGGGCGAATCGATCGTCCGCCAACTCGGCCATGATGTGCCGCCCCGGATGGTAATCGCCCATCTCGGTCACGGCGCGAGTGTCACCGCGGTGGCCCACGGTGCGTCGGTGGACACCAGCATGGGGCTGACGCCGACGGGTGGCGTGATCATGAGCACACGCTGCGGCGACATCGACCCCGGCGTGCTGGCGTACGTGGTTCGCGAGCACGGCTATGACGCGGCTGCGCTCGAAGCTTTGATCGACCAGCGCTCAGGCATGCTGGGCATCTCCGGCCTCAGTGGCGATTTGCGTGAGCTGACTGCTGCTGCTTCGACATCCGCTTCGAGCGTTGACGCGCGGTTGGCCATCACGATGTTCTGCAGTTCCGTGCGCAAACAGATTGGGGCGATGGCGGTCGTTCTCGGCGGTGTCGACCTGCTTGTGTTCACCGGGGGTATCGGCGAGAACGATGCGTCGACGCGCGCTTTCATTTGCGAGGGCCTGGAAGTAGTGGGCATCCACAAAGCAATGACGCGGGTGTTGCCGGCACAAGAAGAAGAACAGATCGCTTGGCGCACCTGGCAGCTGACGCAACCGCCCAACTGAAAGGTGTTCGAAAAGAAAATCCATCGCGAAGCTGCGGTGGCCGACATCGCCAGACATCACATGCAGTGGGTCGGCGTTTTCAAGCTGCCAAAGGCCAAACTGTGTTCTTTATGCTGGATACCTAAAATGGGGCTTGAAGTAGCCCCGCAGGACTGAGACCCATGCCTACTCCGCACCACTCCGCTCTGTCACACTTCGGTGAGGCGCGGCTAGATGCAATGCAGCGTCACGCATTCGAATATTTCCTGCGAGAGACCAACCCCAGGAACGGTCTCGTCGCCGACAAATCGCAGCAAGGCTCGCCCGCGAGCATCGCGGCGGTGGGCTTCGCACTGGCGGCTTATCCGGTCGGAGTCGAACGCGGCTGGATTACGCGCGCGGATGCGCTGACTCGTACTCTGGCGCTTCTGCGGTTCTTCTGGGCCAGCACCCAAGGCACAGCACCCGACGCCACCGGGCACAAAGGGTTCTACTACCACTATCTCGACATGAGCACAGGCCAGCGCGCGGGCTTATGCGAATTGTCCACCATCGATAGCACCTTCGTGTTCGCCGGCATGCTCACTGCCGCTGCGTACTTCGACACCGACGATCAAGACGAGCAAGACGTACGCACGCTGACCGACGCACTTTATCGCCGGGCCGATTGGGCGTGGGCGTGCAATGGGGCTGCGACGGTGACGCATGGCTGGACACCCGAAGGCGGCTTTCTGCCGTACCGCTGGAGCGGCTACGATGAAGCCACCTTGCTATACGTGCTCGGGCTGGGCTCGCCGACGCACCCGCTGCCGGCGGAAAGCTACAACGCCTGGACCTCGACCTACGAATGGAAGACGATTTACGGCCACGAGTTGCTCTACGGCGGCCCCCTTTTTATCCACCAGTATTCGCAGATGTGGCTGGACATGCGCGGAATCCAGGATGCATTCGCGCGCGACAAGGGCATCGACTACTGCGAGAACAGTCGCCGCGCCACCTTTGTCCAGCGGGAATATGCCATCCGCAATCCGCTGGACTTTGCTGGCTACGGTGAAAACTTCTGGGGCCTGACCGCGAGCGACGGGCCGGGCTGGACCACCCGCCGGATCAAAGGCATCGAGCGCAGGTTCTTCGACTATGTGGCCCGCGGCGCGCCGTACGGACCCGACGACGGAACCATCGCGCCTTGGGCTGTGGCGGCATCGTTGCCGTTTGCACCTGAGATCGTGCTGCCGACGCTGAAGCACATGCAGGACGTCTATCCACAAATCACTGGCAAATACTGCTTCAGATGCAGCTTCAATTTGAGCTATTCGGACGAGGCGGAAAGTGAGGGCCACGCAGGCTGGACATCGCCCTATCACTTCGGAATCAATCTCGGGCCGGTGGTGCTGATGTGCGAGAACTACCGGTCAGGCTTTCTCTGGCGACTGATGCGTGCGTGTCCCTACGTCGTTGCGGGATTGCGACGGGCGGGGTTCAGAAATGGGTGGCTCTGAAGACCTGACTTTCGAGTTCAATGCCACCTCACCCACACTGTGCCGTCTTGCAACGTCCTCATTGGCCCGAAGAGGCCTGCAAATCAACCGTGTTCGGTAACAGACAGAGGGAATCCGTACTTCCCCGTATAGTGCAAAGCTGCCACCGGCGTACACTTTGTCCTATCAATGCTGCCCCGAACTCTGCCAGTCGATAGTGAGGAACTGACCATGCACTCAAAATCCACTTCTCTTTATCTACCCGTGCTGCTTGGCGCTCTCTCCACAGTTTTCGCTGCCGGGATCGGTAGTGCGGCAGAGTCGGTCAACCACGACCACACCCACGCGGCAGCGCCTCAGTCCGAAAAGACGGATCCCGTCGCGACGATGCAACAGATGCAATCCATGCACGCGAAGATGATGGCCGCCAAAACGCCGGCAGAGCGCCAGGCACTGATGGCAGAACACATGGCGACCATGCACAAGGGCATGATGGCAATGCAACAGATGGGCGCGTCGTCCGCTCAGAGCCCCATGGACCCCCAGATGATGCAGAAGCGCATGGACATGATGACCATGATGATGCAGATGATGATGGATCACCATGAGATGGGAGGCATGGGAATGGGTGGGATGCAGAAGGGCACGCCCCCAGAATCGCGGGCAAATGACTCAAAGAAGTAGCGAAGCATCCGTATGTCACTGCAGGCCGCCATGTATCTTCTGCTTTGGGCGGGTGCATTCGCGCTAATGATGCGTTTTGGTTGCGGCGCGCATGTCATGGGACATCGTCACCGGCACGAGGACTCGACCGATAAGCCTGGCCCCGGCGCTGGTGGCAATGTCCCCGCAAATGCCCCCGAACAGAATCGTGACCCCGTATGCGGAATGAATGTTCGCACCGCTGAAGCCAAATCAGCAGTGTATGCGGGCCGCGCCTACTACTTCTGCTCACAATCTTGCCGCGAGAAGTTTGAATCTGATTCTGCAAATTATGTGACGCCTTCTACGGGTGTCGCCCACCAACAAGAGCGCCACAATGGCTCACACAGTTAACAGCACTCGTACCATTCCCGTAGTGGCCTTTGGCTTAGGCCTCAGTGTCTTCTTTGCGATCTCGTTCACCCTCTGTGTACTGGGATTTCTGCTGTTCCCGGCGCTCCCTATTGCGCACGGCGTGCTGTCGCTGCTTTTACCTGGCTTCACACTGCTGAGTTGGCCAAGCTACTTCCTCGGGCTCGTCGAGAGTCTGGTTTACGGTTGGTATATCGCGCTGGTATTCGGGCCGCTCTACAACTTCTTCGTTACTCGTACTGGCTAGTTATTCCTAGCCCCGGATACCCGTCGGCGCGCGCGGCAGACTACAGTGGGTCCACCATGGCTACACCCGTGCAGCCACGCTTCTGGCTCTGCAAGACCGGTATCGCCCTCCTAGGCTGCTTAGCCATTGCCGCCTTCTTTCTCGTTGCCAAGCCCACGTCGCCCCCGGGGCCTGATGCGTTAGGATGAAAAAAGCAGGCTTGTTGTCACTGAGGTCGCATTCATGAACGTGGCAGATCATTCTGATCACTCCCACGACGCCGGATCGGCGCACAGTCCAACAGCATCGAAAGGCTTGCGCGATTCGGTCTGCGGTATGACCGTCGACCCCCAGACCTCCAAATACCAAGTTCAGCACTCGGGGACGACGACGTACTTCTGCAGCGAGCACTGCAAGACAAAGTTCGTCGCCAATCCTGGCCAATACCTGAACCCCGCCGCTGCGCCAGCACCCAAGTCAGCACCTATCCCGGAGGGCACGATCTACACGTGCCCGATGCACCCGCAGATTCGCCTGCCGGCGCCAGGTGACTGCCCCCTCTGCGGCATGGCGCTTGAGCCCGCCGGAATCACGCAAGACGTCGGCACAAGTCCAGAGCTTCGCGATATGACTCGTCGCTTCTGGATCGGCACCGTGCTGTCCGCGCCGATGCTGCTGCTGGAGATGGGCGGGCACCTGCCTGGCCTGAATCTGCACCACTATGTCTCTCCGCTCTACTCGCAGTGGATTCAGTTCGCGCTGGGCACACCGGTGGTCCTGTGGGGTGGCTGGCCGTTCTTTGTGCGCGGTGCAGCGTCGGTCCGGAACCGCTCCCTGAACATGTTCAGCCTGATCGCGCTCGGCATTGGCGCAGCGTATCTCTACAGTCTCGCGGCCTCGTTTCTGCCCGGACTTTTTCCGGAAACCTTGAAGGGCGAAGGCGGCGTCATCCCCGTCTACTACGAAGCGGCCGCCGTCATTACGGTGCTCGTGTTGCTGGGTCAAGTCCTCGAACTGCGCGCTCGAGAACGCACGGGCGGCGCGATTCGCGCCCTCCTCAATCTCGCGCCGAAGGTCGCCCGGCGCATTCGGGAAGGGGGTGGAGATGAAGAAGTGACGCTCGATCAGGTCCACATCGGGGACCGGCTGCGCGTCCGCCCCGGTGAGGGCGTGCCGGTGGACGGCTCGGTGCTGGAAGGCAGGAGCGCCGTCGACGAATCCATGGTGACTGGCGAGTCCATGCCGGTCGAGAAGGAGACGGGGACCAAGTTAATCGGCGGCACCATAAATGGCACGGGTGCCTTGATCATGCGCGCCGAGCGGGTGGGCGCCGACATGATGCTCACGCGCATCGTGCACATGGTGGCCGAAGCCCAGCGCAGCCGCGCCCCGATCCAGCGCCTTGCCGATATAGTTTCCGGCAGGTTTGTTCCGGCTGTGATCGCGGTTGCGGTTCTGGCGTTCATCGCCTGGATGATCTGGGGGCCGCCACCCGCATTCGCGTACGCACTAATTGCCGCAGTCTCCGTGGTCATCATCGCCTGCCCCTGCGCGCTGGGCCTGGCGACACCCATGTCGATCATGGTCGGTGTGGGCAAGGGCGCCATGGCCGGCGTGCTGATCAAGAATGCCGAGTCCCTGGAGCGCATGGAGAAGATCGACACCCTCGTCATCGACAAGACCGGCACGCTGACCGAAGGCAAGCCTCGCGTCGTGGCGGTCGTTCCCGCCGCGGGCTTTGATGAGGCCACAGTCTTGTCTCTCGGAGCGAGTCTTGAGCGCTCAAGTGAGCATCCACTGGCCGCTGCAATTGTCGCCTCGGCCCAGCAACGCAGCGTGGCGTTGCAAGAAATCACCAACTTCGCCTCCGTCACCGGCAAGGGCGTTACCGGTAATGCCGGGGGACGCAAGGTGGCGGTGGGCAATGCAAAGCTGCTCCAGGACCTTGGAATTTCGAGCACCGACCTTGAAGCTCAGGCCAACAAATTGCGGGAGGACGGTGCGACCGCCATGTTCGTTGCGATAGACGGACGACCGGCGGGCATCATCGCGGTAGCCGACCCGATCAAGGCTACTACGCTCGCCGTACTGGAGACCCTGCGTGTTGATGGCATCCACATCGTCATGCTGACCGGCGACAATCTCACCACTGCCAAGGCGGTTGCCGCGAAGCTCGGCATTGCCGATGTCGAGGCCGAGGTGCTGCCAGACCAGAAGCACGCGATCGTCCGCCGACTGCGAAGCGAAGGGCATGCGGTCGCGATGGCCGGCGATGGCGTCAACGACGCCCCGGCGCTTGCCGAGGCGGATGTTGGCATTGCGATGGGTACAGGAACCGATGTCGCGATGCAGAGCGCCGGCATCACGCTGGTCAAAGGGGATCTGGCAGGCATTGCTCGCGCCCGCACGCTCAGCCGCGCGACCATGCGCAACATCCGCCAGAATCTTCTGCTCGCATTCGTCTACAACGTGCTGGGAATTCCGCTGGCCGCTGGCGCGCTGTATCCGCTGTTCGGCGTACTGCTGAGCCCGATCGTCGCAGCAGCGGCCATGAGTCTTTCGTCCGTATCGGTCATCGGCAACGCGCTTCGCCTGCGATTTGTACGCATCTAGCGATCATCAACCCGTCAGCTCGCGGACGGCCTCGGCGACGCATCCGGTAAAGTCGATCTGGTTGGTCTCGTACGCGATCGGAAGCGGCGGCGCATTTTGGTACGAGTACGTCGTATTCAGGCCCGCGAAGCCGAGCACCATCCCGATCAACATCGCGCGCATGCACCACGGCGACCGCGGACTGGGCCGCGACACCAATGGTAGCGGGGCCATTCACTACAGGGATCGAATTCCCATTGGCTGCCTCGGCATCGTGCCTCAATCCAGTACATACCATGGAGCGGGACAATCGCGGGCTACGTGTGCGGAGCGCACATACGTTGCGCTATGCTCATCCTTATAGCCGTCCGGACAGCTCTGTCCCCAGAATGATGCACCCACGGTCCCTTTGGAGTTCATATGGCCATACATCACGCAGCATCTGGCGAGCAAATTGATATCGGCCCACTCGGTGCAAGTCTACTGCGACAGGCAGTCTCCACTACCCTGATCAGATCAGATCACTTTGAGATCTTCCGGCTCGTGCTACACGCTGGCGACATGG
>JBDSJD010000055.1:0-15205 GCA_039917615.1 Steroidobacteraceae bacterium | reverse complement strand
GCGCGTCCCGGGAACTGACAGGGACCATGCAAGCTACGCCGACAGTCGTCAGCTCCAGCAAGCACAATTGCGTGCATTCTGGCAGATATGTCCCCGGTTGCCCGCAAGCCGGACCTGGTGGAACAGGGCCTGATTGAATTCGGTTACGGGCTTCAGCAGGCTTTGTGCCGGTAACTCATCTCCAGTGAGGTCTCCCCAGGAGAATCCGGCCATGGCCGGCGGGGGATTCGCCGTCAATAATGTGTCAACAGTCCCCTTCCAAATCCAGCGTGTGCGATCCAGTGACTGGAGACACTTGTCGAGCCACTCCTTGAGCGGCTCACGGAATGCGGCTTGGGCCGCCTCTCTTCTCCTCTGTTCTGCGACCCGCCGCTTGGTCGCCACGCTTTCGGAGATCGACCATGCGAGCAGAATCGTGCCGAACTGGATGACACTCAGCCACAGAGCGAAGATCTGGAAGATTGTCCAGACCACCCAGAAGCCGACGATCCAACCTCTCCTCTTTCCGCCGAAGAGGATCGAAAGAAAAATGACCGCCTGCCAGATCAGTACACCCTCGGCCATTCCCTTCCCCAGTCTCGTATCCGAGCTAAACGGCGTTACGTCGAAAGATCCTGAATGCCGCCCTCGCCTTCCTCTAGAAGATTCTTCAGCGCAGCATCAGCAATAATGGCGGCGAGCTCATTGAGCGCCTTATCCCGCCGTGCCTCGGCCTCGAGATCCCGCCAAGTGTGTAGGCGCCGCTCATACCTTTCATCGGGATAGCGGTCGCGCAACAGCGCCCGGAGTTCCTCAAAGGACTCCGCCTCCACCCGGAAGTCCGCATCCTGAAGTCTAAGGACATCGCGCGGCGGCTTCTCCACTTCACCCTTTTTTGTGGGAATGTGAATAGCCCGCAGGACCTGCAGAGGAACGCGACGGCTGTTGCCGGAGCTGAGCTCCTTCAGTTCCACGTCATACCGATACACGCGGCGATCTACTGCGTCATCACGGTCTGTATTCATTCGATGCCATTGCCGCCGCTCTGCCGTGCCACTCAGCATAATGGCAGATTACGGCGGGGTGGAACTCCCGGAGCCCACCGTTCGCTGCACCCAGTCGCCAATCGCCTTTAGTGCCTGAGGCGCAATGGTCTCTTCAATTTGCTGGTATTCAGTCACGGCCCCCGTGTCGGCTGTCTGTAGAAGATGATTGAGGCCCGACAGTACGACAACTTCGGCGCGCGCATTCTTCTCGAGGGCTGAACGCATCGCGGGCTCATTCCGGCTGGTAGGCACCTGGACGTCCCGGTCGCCATTGATGGCGAGCACCGGAATTCGCAGTGCCCGAAGGGACGGCGCCGGATCGTACGCCAGAAAGTAGCGATACCATGCCGAAGTGAGTTGCCTCATCGTGATTTCATCAAGGGGCGGCGCTCCCAGGTTTGCCATTAACGTGGTAACCGCCGTACGGGCTCCCGCCTCGTCTCCCCCGGACAAGACGGCATCTACAATTCGGCGTTGCGTGGACGCGGAGGCATTCGCAGCGAAGGTCGGTCTGCCCGCAGCCAGATTCAGCGCTCGTACTTGCTCGACGATGATGTCGGCTCCGTTCATCGCTGGCGCCGCCACAAGAACTACGAACATTACCCGTGAATCCTTGCTGGCCACCATTGGTGCGATAGTGCCGCCTTCGCTGTGCCCCAGTAGACCGATTCTTTCTCTGTCGATTTCTTTCCTTGACGCGAGCCATGCGATACCGGCAACTACGTCGCTGGCAAAATCCGCCGTCGTGTCCCCGGCACTTGCACCTGTGGATCCACCCACACCACGGTCATCCACGCGCAGCACGGCAATCCCGCGTCGCGTCAGGTAGTCGGCCAGTACAAGGAAGGGTTTGTGGTCCAGAAGGCTCTCATCCCTGTCCTGCGCGCCTGATCCACTTATCAGTAGCACCACCGGATACGGACCACTACCTTGCGGCAAAGTCAGGGTCCCAGCGAGCTTCACGCCAACCCGGTCGGGATTGGAATAACTCACTTCTTCGCTGGTGTACGGAAAGGGCGGCAATGGCGTCTGCGGCCGGCTCGCTCCTGACTGGCCTGAACCAGACTGAGCGCATGCCGAAATGCTTGCGCACGCGGCAAGTATTAAAAGGAGTGCCTTTGCAATCATGACCCGCCCTCAACCGCCTGGGCGGTCATTCCTCCGCGATAGCAGGTATGAATAAATCACGGGCGGTAGCAATGCTGCCGTGAGGATGGCGAGCATCAACGCCACGCTGCGTGGTGCCGGCTGGGTAAGACCCACAATCAGCACAGCAATTCCTGCCATCACCGTCAGTGGTGCGGCAAGCCGGTGGGTTCTCTCCCAGACATAGTCGCTGGCCAGTGTCCAGGGAACACGAATTCCAATGAACCGGTTGCGCGGCACCTTGCCGAGGTAGTTGCCGACGATGACCAGCAGGATGCCCGTGGCGCTCGTCAGGAGCGTTGGCATGGATAGTCGAGCGTTCATCGCTACCAGCAGTTGCACCGCCGTGACAAACAGCATGAATCCAGCAACTGCCGTAACAACAATCGGATAGGCTTTCGGAACACCGCCTCGACCGAAGCCCTTCCCGGCGAGTGGCAGGATTGTGAGTAGCAGCGTTGTCACAAGTGCAGTCATGGGCAGCACCAGCGCTCCCCACGGCTTTATCATCGAGCCGTCCACCTCTCCGGATATGTTCCAGTGCACTGGAACTCGCAGCGGAAGCTTCGCGTAGATCATGGCAACCAGACCGAAAGCCAGCAGTGAGAGCAGCAATGCGGGGACGAACGGCCGTAAACCCTTCATGCTCTGCTCCTGGCCTTCATGGGCTTCTGGAACAGATCCAGTAGCGTCGTGGCAACGTCTTCGAAGACGCTGGTGTTGAGCGAGTACACCTGCTCCTGCGCACGCCGCTCGCAGCGTAGGAGGTCGGCATCTTTCAGGATGTTGAAATGGTAGGAGAGAGAGCCTTTGGAAATCGAAAAGACATTCGCGATTTCCCCCGCCGTCATGGGGCCGCGCTGCAATAGCTTGAGTATCCTGCGGCGGTGAGGGTCCGCGATAGCTTTGAAAAGTTGTTCGCTCATAGCTTTGTATTTTGATAGATATCAAAATACAGCGCAAGTAGCGACGACAGCAAATTGCACGCTCCATTCCGAGCGGTATCGAATTCGGTTTCTCTGACGGAGCAGAGGGGAAGGCGTCGTCGCCACGGCGCCGGAAACTTTACGCGGCCGCGGATCGGGCGAGGAGCGATGAAATCCGTTCGCTGGTTCGCAACCCTAGCGCGAGAACGGTAAGAGTCGGATTCGCCCAGCCTGAAGTCGGGAACAGGGAACTGCCCACAATGTAGAGTCCCTCAATGCCGTGCACACGTCCGTAGGCATCGGTGACGCCGCTCCGGGGATTGTCGGACATACGGGTGGTGCCCATGTGATGGTAGCCACCGATCGGATGGGCGCAGATCAGGGGGTCTGTAAGCCATGCGCTGCGTTCCAGAAGCCAGTCCGCTGCCTCCACGCGTCCGAGGCTCAGGCGGCGCATTTCGGAGCCGAGAACCTCGACCAGACCTGCGACGCTATTGATGTCCAGTCCGGTCAATCGCCAATCAAGCGCCAGCCGCGGCATCCCCAATGGATCAATCTGGTCTGTGAGAATCACGCGACTCAGCGGGTTTGGCGCCTGTTCCGCTCGGATCAGTAGTGCAACTTCGCGCAGACCCAGTTTGTGCAACAACCAGGGCCTCAATGGGTCCGTTCGATACTGAAGCCACGTCGCCGCCTTTTTGGTTGCCATCCACAGAGCGCGACCTCCTCTGGTGGGCGCAACACCATGTTTGATCTTTGCGTAGGCACGCATGCCCCACGCCCGCGAGGCGCTGCTGCCTGGCGAGCTGTGATGGTAAGTGAGGTGTTGAGGATTCCTCGCTCCCGCTGCAACCTGCCGCTGGGTTTGATCAGTGCTGCCACCTCGCGTCCACCGATTCTGTGTGGTCGGCCAAAGGCGTTCAGCAGCGCCCAGGCTCCTGCCCCAACGATTCGCCCCCCTCGAGCATGCGGATGCTCCATGAAGTAGCGGCCGACCTGGTCGTAGTCGTTACCAATTCCGCGCGGTGCAACGGAACGCGAGGCGAGCAACAGCCTCGGGATCTCAAGCCCGCCTGCGGCGAGTACGGTGACATGCGGTTTGACTGTCATTGTCCGACCAGCCAGCGAGCGGACTGTCAATGACTCGACGCGGTGTCCGCCCGGATGCAGATGTAGCTGCGTCGCCGTAGCGTGGGTGACGATCGTGCAACGTGGATGCGCAGAAAGATCCCGGCAGGATTTGAACTGGAAGCGATTGAACTTGCGATCAAAGTCCCAAGTGCCAATGGCTAGCTTGTCAGGATCGATGTTGGGGACACTCACGCCCCCTCGCATGAGATCCTGAATCGTTGTAGCGGCATCTGGGATTTCGAAGATGCGCCGCGCCGAGGGGTAATAGGCCGCGAGGTCTGCCCACTGGATCGGCCAGCCGGAGTTTGGGACCCATGGCCGTATTTCGAGGTCTATGGGATCGAGCTCTGCAATGCGACCGCCCCAGATGGCGGTGGTACCCCCGAAGAATCGCAGGCGTGAGTCCTCCAGGTTGTAGTAGCTCTCGCCGATGTTTTCGCCCGCGTTAAGATTTGCAGTTGCGGGTTCATAGTCGAGACCGCCACTTTCCAACAGCAACACGGTGTGGCCAAGCTGCAATAGCCGGCGGGCTACTGTGATGCCTGCTGCGCCGCCGCCGACAATGCACACCTCTGCCGAGAGTTGGGCGGGACTGTCCGGGTCATGGAGGTCGATATGCATATCGGGTTGCCGGTCGCCCGCTACATCAAGGCGTTGCGCGACAGCTGTGTCGCGTGAGTCAATAGTTCATCGCGAGAGCCGTCACCGGTGAGCACGTATGCCGCGCCGTCCAGCTCCCAGTATGCGGCGAGCTCGCCTTTCTCGGTGGTTACTACCGGATCGGCAGTCACGGCCGTGTCCGCGCGCACCGCAAAGAGGTTCAGCTTCTGCCCCGGCATCGCCTCGATCAGCATGCTGACGCTCGGACCCTCTTCGGAGGGATAGAGTTGCGTGTCCAGCAACCGCCAACTGACCGGTAGCGCCGGCAAGCGGATTTGCGTGGCGCGCTGGATCTCGGCCGAATCGAGATTGGGGGTCTCGACCTGCGAATCCATGCCAATGCGGACCCGGGCGACACGCAGGGACATGATGGCGTCGTCTACATACTCTGGCGTCGCGGACAGATCCCGAAATGGGCCGTCATCGTCGAGTCCTTCAGCAACAGCCCAACCCGCAACTCCACAGGCGACGCACGCTGCGACGATACGCACCATATGCGCCGCACGAGTGGCGGGGCGCGCTCTGCCATTGGTCGTCAAGCGCTCACGTTGATGAAGCGCCTGCATGACTGTCGCGGCCAGGTCAGGATTGCAGGCAAGAAATCCCTCAATTTCTGCTTTTCGAGAAGCATCCAGTTTGCCCTCCACATAGGCCAGTAGTTCGGTGTCCGACACCGGAAGAACTTGCAGGGCTCCAAATTCGTCATTGGTTGGATGCATGGCGCATGTTCCTGTGCTGGCCTGGTATAGAGGGCGGAATTTCATTTGGAGAGCAGATCATCCTCTACGTGGACTCGAAATACTGGTCAGCGGGCGATCGCCGTCTGCCGACGGCGTCGACGCCACGCGCGCATGGTCAACACTCGCCACGTCCAGTTAATCAGCCCATAGGCCGCGCCAGCGAGGAGGGTTGCCATCAACAGAAGACCGAGAAAGAGCGGCTTTCCGATCGTCACGACGCGCTGCGACCAGATATCCAGCCAACCAGCGACCTCCGCCGCTTCAACATGAAACGTTCCCGGATCTATGGTGCTAGGTGAAAGGCCCAGAACATAACTTCCGAGCATGTAGGCCAAGTAGTAGATGGGCGCAATAGTGAAAGGATTGGTCACCAGCGTGCCCACTACCGCCACCGCAAGATTTGCCCGCATAGCGATCGCCAGCACAGCGGCCGCCGGAATCTGGGCAAAGGGCACGAGCAGGCCAATAAAAAGGCCGATTGCCGCACCGCGGGCACACCCATTTCTGCCCATGTGCCAGACAGCCGGGTCATGCAAGCGCGGTCCAAGCCAGCGCAGCATGGGCAGCTGCCGGATCCGCTCCAGATATGCGGCTATCTTGCGTAAGCGTCTTTTCACGCCTGTTTGACCTGAGTTACGGGCACTGGTTGCAGTGCGCGACAGGGCGAGCACTTCACTCAGTTCAAGCTTCGCATTGACCTGGAAGCAATGGAAGCAAGGCGGCAAGCGCCCATACACGCACTTACGTGTTAGCACGGACTAGCAGCTTTGTTGGAGGCCGGTTAGTTTCCCGCTTTGATGTCCACAATTGCCTCCCGGCTGTTCCCTGCCCCTACATCCGCCACTGCGCGCATTGTGCTGGCGGCAATCTACGCTTTCAGCTACGTGGCGCTGGACTGGATCAGCTACTTCCAACCCATTTTGAAGCTGGGAATTACCCCCTGGAATCCCCAGGCCGGATTGACGTTCGCCTATTTGCTCTGGGTCGGACCCCGCTGGGGGCTCGTCACCGCCGCTGCCGCATTCACGGCCGAACTGCTGGTACGCGGGGCACCGGCAAATCCATTGTTGCTGGTCATGTCCTCGCTGTGGATCGCCGGCTGCTATGCGGGTGCGGCTGCAGTGCTGGGCGCGCAGGTTGCCAACCGAGCCACGCTCGGACTGCTGCCGGCAGTGAAGTTTGCCGCGATTGCCGTCTTGGCCTCGTTGCTGGTGGCGAGCGGATACGTGGCGCTTTTCGTAGCAGGGCATGCCCTTCCTGGGGCAGCAGCAGCCGGAGGTGTGCTGCGCTACTGGGTGGGGGACGTCAATGGCATCCTGATGCTGACTCCCCTATTGCTGTATTTGCGCCAGGGCGGGCGCGGATTTGCGGCCCTGAGTGGACGCTGGCCAGAAGTTCTCGCGCAGCTGGCGACGCTGGCCTTGTTCGTGTGGCTGTTGTTCGGCATCGATGTGTCTGACGACCGCCTGCGGTTCTTCTATCCGCTGTTCGTTCCCGTCATCTGGATCGCCGTGCGATGGGGCGCCCTCGGTGCGCTCGTGGCGGCGCTGGCGATCCAGTTGGGTATCGCGATCGCGCTGCATGATGCGGTAACCGAAGCGCCGCTGATTGACCTGCAGATTCTGATGCTGTCACTGGAACTGACCGGACTGCTGCTCGGCGCAGTGGTGACCGAACGGGCCAGTGCATTGCATCGACTGGCGGCGGGTGAAGCGGAGCTTCGCGCGGTGCTTTCTGCCGCGCCGGATGCCGTGATCACCGCTGATCCGGTCGGCACGCTCCGCACTGGCAATCTTGCCGCCAACCAGCTCTTCGGCATGGACAGCGAAGTTGCTGCGGTCTCGCTGCACCAGTTGCTGCCCGGACTGCAGCTGGATACCGACAACAGCCGGCGCACGTTGACTGCCACAAGGCTGGATGGCGGGCAGTTCCCTGCGGATGTTGCCTGGGTGAGCCTGGATCCGCCCGCGCACCCGGGATGGCTCCTGATCGTGCGGGACGCGACAGAGCGCCTTCGGGCGCAGAACGAGGCACAGGAGCGGGATCGTGTGATGGCGCGCGCCATGCGATTTGCGGTGGCCGGGGAGCTGGCCTCATCCCTGGCGCACGAGCTGAATCAGCCGATCACCGCGCTGGTTTCCTATCTGCGCGCGTCGCAGATCATGGCCGCCGCCGGGTCCGATGCCGACGACAGGCTTGCCGGCACACTGACCAAGGCGTCCAACGAGGCCATCCGGGCCGCACAGGTGCTGCACAGATTGCGCGACTTCTATCAAGGCTCCACGAGTCCTTCAGCCCGGGCGGATGTTCTGCAATGCTGCGCCTCGGTGGTTGAACTGCTTGGTAACAGACCGCAGAAACAGGGCGTTCAGTTGAGCATCGAAAGTCCGGTTGCAGTTCCGGCAGTCCAGGCGGACCGGATCCAGGTGGAAATGGTGCTGCACAATCTGATTTCCAATGCCCTGGATGCGCTGTCTGCAACAGAAGCGGGCAAGGTTCTGGTTACAGTGTCTAAGGACTCCGGCAGGGTACTGATCGGTGTGCATGATTCAGGCACCGGGGTGAGTGAGGATGCCCTGCCGCAGCTGTTCGAGCCCTTCAATACGACCAAGCCAGATGGCATGGGCCTGGGCCTTGCCATCAGCCGCAATCTCGTCCGGGCCAACGGCGGAGATCTGCTATACCGCAGAAGCTCACGACTGGGCGGCGCGTGCTTCGAAATGCAACTCGATGCCGCACCGCGCAATACCACATCGCCGCAAAGCGGAGAGGCGTAATGCAGCCTACAGTTTATTTCGTTGACGATGATGCGGCAGTCCGGGATGCGATCGCCCTGCTGCTGTCCCTCAAGGGCTTCCTGTCCCAGGTCTTCTCCAGCGCCGAGACCTTTCTGGAGACCTATCGACCCGAATACCGCGGCTGCCTGTTGACGGACCTGCGGATGCCCGGAATGAGCGGCCTCGACTTGCAGCGCACACTGCTGCAGCGTGGCATCTCGCTGCCAGTGGTGTTGCTGACCGCCCACGGTGATGTAGCTACCACTCGCGCTGCGATGAAATCGGGCGCCTACGATTTTCTGGAAAAGCCCGTGGATGACGAGGTCCTGGTCGATGTACTGCGAAGCGCCATTGCGCATGACGCTGAGCGGCACTCCAACGTGGTCGAAGTTGCACGAACAACGGAGCGTCTTGAACGCCTGACGCCGCGGGAGCGCGACGTGGTCAAGTTGCTGGCGGAAGGCCTGCAGAACCGCGAGATCGCCGAACGGCTCGGGATCAGCCCGCGCACCGTCGAGGTATACAAGGCCAGATTGATGGACAAGCTCGACTGCCGGAATCTGGCCGATGTCCTGCGACTCATGTCGAGAGTGGAACCATAAAGGCTCTGCAAGCGCCCCCGCTCGCAGCGGCTAACCCTGGGCCAGCATGCCGGCGCCGCACGCATTGCCACCCTGAATGGTCAAGGTTTGACCGGCAGTCAATGTGTCGACATTGGTGATGCCATTGCGTGCGGCAATGTCGCGAACCGGTACACCAACCGTTCTGCTGATCCGATTCAGCGTATCTCCGGGCTGCACCACATGCTGCAGGCTCTCGCCAATCTCTCCCTCCAGCCTCCAGGGCTGGTCCAGATACGCAGGTGAGCGGCCTCTGTTGACGGAGCTTGCCTGTGGAATGCGCAGCACGTAGCCAGCAGGAATCTTGCCGCTGACCGACCAGACGGGATTCATCAGTGCAGGATTCAGCAGGCGCAGCTCATCAAGCGGCACGCTGAACGCACTTGCCACGGTGGATGTTGCGACTGGCTTCGCCACCGGCGCGACACAGGTTCGCCAGACCTCGTTACGTTGAAGTCCGACAAACAGCCGCTGCGCCTCTTGCTCGACCTGAATGGCGGCAAGGAAAGACGGATAGAAATTGCGCGACGCGAAGCCGAAGCTCGGGGAGTTGTATTCGCGCATGACGCGCACAACGTCGGTCCCGAGAAGAGTCTTGGCCCGACCCATCCCGTTGACACCATGGTTGTAAGAGATGATGGCCAGAGGCCAGCTGCCGAGACGCGTGTAGGCCTCTTGTAGATAGCGTACAGCGGCGTGGGTTGCACGGATGGGGTCCAGACGTTCATCCACCCATTGGTCTACCCGCAGGTACTTCTGCCCCGTGGAGCGCGTGAACTGCCAGAGTCCAGCGGCCCCGGCCTTGGAGTAGGCATAGGGATTGAATGACGATTCAACATGCGGCAGTGCAGCCAGTTCCGGCGGCAGGCCGGCATCCACGATGATCCGTTCGATGACTGGACGCCAGTGCCCGGAGCGCTGTACCCCGGCGCGAAACTGATCGGCTTGCCCGGCCTGGAAGCGCAGCCTCCCCGCTGCGGTAGCGGCCGAGAGCCCGCGGGCCGCAAGCAGTGCCTGAATACGCTCGTCTTCTGGATCCTCGGCCTTGGCGCCTGGCGCCCCGAGCCGTGACAGGCGGGCCCGATAGTCGCTGAGGCGCGCATCTATCTCGCGTTGCCTGTCTTTGGCCGCTTCGCGCACGGGTACAGAGACCTTCCCGTACACCAGTGTAAGATCGACCGAGTCGTGAATCAGTCCCTCCGTGTTGCTCGTATCGGAGTACACGCGAGCCCAGAAGCGGACGTCAGACTCGATTTCCGCAGGAACCTGGAACACGGTGGCCGCCTCGCCTGAAGCCCAACCCAGAGTCGCCATCAGTGCGATCAACCCGATTCTCAAATGTATTCTCCGGGTTCTGTTCTGGCAGGTGTGGGAGTCGTGCTGGTGTACGACTTACTGCGCGTAGTGGATCTCGACACGCCGGTTCCGGGAATAGCTGCCTTCATTGGAGCCCAGCGCTGCAGGCCGCTCCTCGCCATAGCTCACTGTACCGAGCTGGGTGCCGGCCACACCCTGGAGTTCCAGGGCCTTGCGGACAGCCTGCGCGCGTCGCTCACCAAGACCGATGTTGTATTCCCGCGAACCGCGTTCATCAGTGTGGCCCTCCAGCCTTGCCACGGTATTGCGAAAGCGGTTGAGGTACCTGGCATGGGACGCGAGCAGCGGCAGGACCTCCGGCTTGATCAGCGATGAGTCATACTCGAAGTAGATCACCATACCCTCGCGTTCCAGTGCCTCGCGTGCCGCACGCTCCTCGGTAGACAGATTCGCATTCGAAACCTCTTGCTGCGGCGTGACCGTGGCAACTTCCATCGGGTCTGACGACACCGTGCGTGGTTCCGTGCGCACTGGTTCGGGACTGGGCTCACGCACCGGCGGCTTCGATTTGCAGGCGGACACCGTCATTGCCAGTACCAAGGCAGCAACCAGCACCATCCGCGATGAGGGGTATTGTCTTGAAGCGTGGCGTGGGTCGATGGTCATGGCAGTTTCCTTTTGGCAAGAATGGATCGGTCAAGCAGAATAAGTGTCCGCACCGCGCTGTCGCGTGCCTCGTTGAGGCCGCTTGCAGGGCTGTCCGGATCGGCTGCGTGCGCCTCGGTGGCGCGCAACAGGAGATTTCTCGCGGCTTCGAGGTCGCGTGCGAAGGCCTGCAAGTCTTCTTTGGTCAACGCTCCGGGACTCGGGCGGGCGCTTTTCAGCCAGGTGGCCATGTGCTCATGCATTCGTTGCAGCGCCATGTCCAGCGCAGTCCACTCAGCCAGCACAGCGGCCTCCTCGTTTTTGGCCACCAGCGTCGCCAACACGCGGATCTGGCGCAGCAGGTCTGGACCATCGCGCTGGATCAGCTCGTAATCATGTTCCCGGTATGCGCCGTGGAGTTGATCCAGTTTCGTGCGGCCGTCGGCAAGCTCAGCCGGCGCGTAAATGGCTGCCCTGACTTCTGTTGCCGCAAACGTGGCGCTCAACTCGTCAAGGAGTTTGCGGGATGCATCCCTTGGGTGCGTACACCCCACGATCGCCAAAAGGGTACACAGCGCAATCAGGGGGCGCCATGGTGTTTGTTCTGAAAGAACGAGCAAGCTGATCGCTCCGGATTGTCCTCGATGCAGCGCAGCCTAGCGGTTGCCCATCGTGGCGGAAATGCGGGGGTACTCGTACGGGAGTCGGTGCCTGCAACGAAGTTGCAGCGGCGTCTTCCTGTGAAGGCGTGAAGCCTCCGCCGGGACTCCACTTTACCCGACGGAGGCTTCATCCAAGTACCCAAGCAGACGCATGAATGCTGGAGCACCTGCGCAGGTGGGGACGGTCTCTGGAAGTTCCGTAACTGCGCACGCCGATATTAAGCGGTTGGGCTGCCTCCTGTGTATAGGGCGCGCCCTTACGGGCATCGAGGCAAGCAAGAAGTGATTGGATGGATCAACTTCACCTGCGGCCAGAAGTAATCTCCTGTCGAGCAGATCCGTCACGACGCTCGCCCGGACGACCTGCCATGGGGGACTTGCCTACGGGCGAGCAGCAGCACGACTGCGCCCAGGATCGCCGAGAGCAGGGATCCGGTCAGCACGCCAATCTTGGTCTCATCGATCAGCATCGGATCGGTGTACGCAAGGTTGCCGATGAAAAGACTCATGGTGAAACCAATGCCGCAGAGGATCGACACCCCGTAGAGCTGGGCCAGGGAGGCATCCTTGGGCATATCTGCCAAGCGAATGCGTATGAGCAGCAGTGCCGCCAGAAAGATGCCGAACTGCTTGCCCAGAAACAATCCCAGCGCCACGCCCAGAGGCAGGGGATCCAGCACAGCTCCAACGCTCATCCCGGAGAAAGACACACCGGCATTCGCAAAGCCGAATAGCGGCACGATCAGGAACGCGACAGGCTTGTGCAGCGCATGTTCCAGCTTGTGCAGGGGCGAGGGTACGTTGTCGCTGCGATCATGCGTCTTGCGCAATGGGATGATTACCGCCAGCGCAACGCCGGCAAGCGTGGCGTGCACGCCGGACTCCAGTACCAGCACCCACAGCGCGAGTCCTCCGATCAGATAGGGCCAAAGCGCCAGCACCCTCAGGCGATTGAGCGCGAACAGCGCTCCTGTCAGCGCGGCAGCGCCAAGCAGTGCCGCCAGGTGTAGTTGCGCAGTATAGAAGATCGCAATAATCAGGATTGCCGCCAGGTCATCCATGATCGCGATCGCTGCGAGGAAGATCTTCAGCGAGCTCGGCACGCGCTTGCCGAGCAATGCCAGCACGCCCAGGGCAAAGGCTATATCGGTGGCGGAAGGGATGGCCCAGCCGTCGCGGCGGACTGAATCGCCTTGGGTGAACGCCAGGAAAACAAGTGCAGGCACGGCGACCCCGGCCAGCGCCGCTACGCCCGGCAGGATCACGCGCGATAGGGTTGATAGCTGGCCATCCAGGATTTCACGCTTGATCTCAAGGCCCACCAGCAGAAAAAAGACGGCCATCAATCCATCGTTGATCCAGTGCAGCACGCTCTCATGAAGTTGCAACGGCCCCAGGGAAAAGCCGAAACTGGTTTTAAGGGCGCTGAAATACACTGCTGCCAGCGGTGAATTGGCTGCCGCCAATCCCAGCGCTGCCGCGGCCATCAGGACATAGCCGCCTGCAGCCTCGTGTCGCAGGAAGTTTCGTAGTGCGGAATGAACAGGTCGTGTCATTGTCTTTTCAGGCTTCATTTCTAAACTGGGTGACGAGCCACGAATTCACGAAAACCGTCGCCGGGTGTCATGTGTGCGGATGAATCTTTGTAGCGTAGCAGCCCCATATGATGTTCATTCGGCAGATGAATCGAACAACCCGACAGGCCCGTCGTCCGTACGGGCCAGGCATTCCCCCTTGGTATACAAGGAGATAATGTCAATGTGCGATCATCCGTCTTGCATGAGGGTCGCGGGTTCAGCGTCAGCGTCATGAACTCTCTTCAAAGTAGAAGATGCAGTCCCGGAGGAATACCATGAAGAAACTCGTACTCGCCCTTGCCGCCACGGTGGTCGGCATCAGCATTGTCGCGACGCAACTGTGGCTCGAACTGCGCAGGGAGCGCGAACAGAACACCCAGCTACAGGCGCGCGTGACCGAAATGCAGACGAAGCAGTTGGCCACTACCTTGCTACCCACACCGCCGCCGACCGCAATACCGGCACCCGCGCCAGAGGTCGCCACCGCGGGTGCGGTTGGCGCGCCGGCCGCTCCGAATGCTCCGCCCCGTCGCGACCGCGCCGCAGTGGTCGCAGGTATCAGGGAAGTGCTGTCCAGCCCCGAGGTCCGGGACATGGCGCGTTCCACGGTGCGCGCAATGCTTCCGCAACGGTTCCCGGATCTCGCGAAGGAGTTGAACCTCACACCGGCCGAAGCGGAGAAATTCTTTGATCTGCTTGCCGGACAGCAGCTGGATGGCACGGGCGGCGCGATTGCCGTCCTGGCCGATGGAACACCGGACAGGGCCGAGATGCAGCGCAGGGCGCAGGAAACGCAAAAAGCCAACGATGCGCAGATTGCTGCAGCGTTGGGCAACAAGTACTCGAAATGGCAGGACTACCAGGCAAGCCTGCCTACCCGGCGGCAGGTCACCCAACTGCAGTCCACGCTCGGTGCCAGCGGCAACACACTGAGCGACGCGCAGTCGAAGTCCCTGATCACCGCGCTCGCTGCCGAACAGGCGCGCATCGACGAAGATGCACGCCGGCTGCCCTCGGCAGCGGGCGCCAATCCGCAGAGCGCTCTCGAAGCGAGACAGCAGCGCACAGAAGAAAACAACCGCCGCCTGTTAAACGTCGCGTCAACCCAACTCAATTCCCAGCAGCTCGACAGCTACAAGAAAATGCTGGATCAGCAGACCAACGTGTCACGCCTGCTTCAGGGGGCGGCAGGTGTGCGGAACCGGGGCGCCTTGCCGGCGCGGACTGCTCCCTGAAGACATTCCTGACGATTGCAGTCAGTCGTGCATCCGTACTCGCCCAACCGATCCCGTTGCGCCGGCGAACCGATCGCCCAGGTGCGCCGAGGCTTGGTCCATTGAACCTTTCCGCCTTCTCACGCGACTATCCCATTGACGAAACCAATTGGCGGGCGCGGTGCGAGACACGGACCGGATCTTTGATGAACTACTGGTCACGCTGGTGCGTTCAGGTGATGCACGCGCCGCCGAGCGGTTGGCAGCGCGCTGGCACCCCCGTCTGATGCGGGCGGCCCGGCGGATGCTGGGCGATCCTGAGCAAGCCCGCGATGCGGTGCAGGAAGCCTGGGTGGGCATCTGCAGGGGTTGGCTGCGCCTGTCAAACCCCGCCATGTTTCCGGCGTGGGCCTATGGCATCGTCGCCAGAAAATGTGCTGATCGCATCCGCCGTATGAGTGGCGAACGACGGCGCCTCTTGCCGCAAGACGCAGCGTCCGAGACATCGGAGATAGACGTGGCGCCACTGCGCTATTCCATTCTCGCGGCGCTCGGCCAGTTGAGCCCGGACCATCGCATCGCCGCCATTCTCCATTTCAGTGAAGGTCTGACCCTCGCCGAAACCGCCGTCGCTACCGGCGCATAGTACTTTCAAAGCACCGGCTCTGCCGCGATCAGACCCAGTGCCCTCGTGAATCCCCGCCCCCCGCTCTTCTTCCAACCGGCCAGGAGCCCCGAGTGCGGCCACTGTGTGAATCGTCCCAC
>JBDSJD010000054.1:0-60794 GCA_039917615.1 Steroidobacteraceae bacterium | reverse complement strand
ACTTGTTGCGATGATGGGCCATCATGTGATGGCCCGAAGAGTACGGGGCCGCGTCAGCGACCCCGCATAGCCGCTTTGAGCGGCTCACATCTTGAAAGCCCCCGGCTTTGCCGGGGGATGGTTACTCCCATTGGCTCAAATATTTCTATGCCAACGTAACGGGCACATTTCCCGCGAGAGAGCGCAAGCGCACCAGTGGCGCCACTCCCGCACCCGAGTTCAAGAATCGATGCCGCCGGATCAGACGCCAGTAGATCTACATAGTCTGTTCTCGCGTTTCTGAAATAAGAGGGGTCCTTAAGACCGTATTCCGGCACTTGATCGTTCATGGAAGAGAATCGCAGGGATCGCACATGATGCGGATTCTCGTCGAAGTCGCCGCGAGTAGCCAGTGCGTGGTCGTTGGCTTGACAGTATTGGCCGGCTTCCCTCCATCGCGGTGCAGGTGGTCGTGGTCAATGCGATGAAATCGATCCAGGCGCGGCCTGCCCCAATTTTTGGGGGACGTGGATCGAATCGAACCCTACGACAACATCGGCCAGGAGGTCGGCGGCTACCAGGCCGGTTTGGCGCGCTTGGGCGGAACGCCTAAAACGTATCATATTCATGACAATACAGCGGGTACTAACGATTCCCTGACGCCCCTATTTGCCTCGCCATTTCTCAAACAACCCTCAACGGCGCCGGATTTCACGATGGCGGATTGAAGCTCCAGTAAGATCAACATCTGCGTGATATTGGAAAATAGGATAGATGCCGTGATCCTTGACTGGGACTTCGAGCCATCGCAGCGCTCTCTGCGGCAGCGTGCGGCCGAACTTCGAGCGCGATTTCTGCAAGGTCGACCATTTCCATCGTCCGAAGTGTTGAAGCCTATATCTTCGAGCGGTGCGTGGTCCCTGCTGTTCGTTTACTCTCCCGACGGTAAGCTCCTGCGCTCGCATCGATTTACAATTTCACGTCTCAGAGAGCTCGACCGTCGACTGTTGATTATTTGCGCGACGGAGAATGTCAGAACCGTTCCGGTAGAATTACATAAGCTGTCAGATGCCCTCTATTGGAAGGCGCTTGCAGGATATGACTTTTCGGCGTACTTCCTTGGCCTCGATGCAATTGCGACAACCTCACCGGGGGCCGATGTCTTTGTCATGAACGATTCGGTATTTGGTCCGTTTGGGGATTTGGAGATATTGCTGCAGCGTATGCGTTGGGAGCTGTCTGGATTTACAGCTTCTGCCGAACGTATGAATCATATTCAATCGTATGCATTCCGCATCCAAGATGTGACCCTTCAAAGATTGCGTGCATTAAAATCCGTCCTGTCTCGGTCGATCGCGTATGACGATTTCGAGTCGGTTATCCGAGTTCAGGAGCTTCGGTTTGCGCAGGTGGCTGCTAGAACCATGAAAGTAGGTGCAATGTGGTTCGATCCCACCGGCAGCAACCCGGCTATCCACCGGCCAGTGGAGTTGATTGAATCGGGATATCCGTTTCTTAAGAAGTCATTGGTAGGAAAATTCAGCCACTTGGTTGAAGGGTGGAATATCCGGAGCTATTTGGCCTCCAAAAAACACCCCGTTGATGAATAGCCGTTCCGCAAGACGATGAAGTGTTAACCAGGAACTTCACGGAGATTGTGTTTCCGGCACTTCTACGCACGTCGGTCGCGGGTTCAGCATTCTTGCGCCTCCATCATCGGAGCCAATGACTTCCAGCACGCGATAGACAGGCAGGGACACCAACTGGCTATACGGCCAGACGAGACTGCGCAGTAATCGGCGCGCGAGAAAAGTTTTGGATGCTTCTTTACGATGTCCAATCGGAGCCGGCGCTGACCGCGCAATCGCCGCGCATTTGAAAAGCATCGCGCTGGGGACTGATGCTGCCGATACCGAAGAAGTGGCTCATCAACGAGCTGTCCGTAGTAGCCGAGCTCAATTAGGCTTAGATATAAGTCCCAGTCTTCCCAGCCGGCGCGCACGCTCTCATCGTAGCGCTGCAGGCATGGGCAAGCGAACGAGGCATCCGGATCGAATACATCGAGCTTGGCAAGCCGCAGCAGAACGCGTATGTGGAGCGGTTCAACCGGACAGTCCGCTACGAATGGCTGGCCCAATATCTGTTCGCCAATCTGGGGGAAGTGCAGCGGTTCGCCACGCGCTGGCTGTGGATCTACAATCACGAACGTCCAAACATGGCCTTGGGCGGATTTACACCGATACAGCGGCTGGCCCTGGCCGCGTAGTCCTACTTCTCAGCCCCACGGAAAATGGGAGGATTACCGAGTCTCTTTCGCCAGTGCTTCCCGATACCATTCCCAGGTCCGGGCGAGTCCCTCCTCGAAAGTCACTCGTGGCACCCACCCCATTTCCTTTCTGATCAGGTCGATATCGAGGACATTCGTGGGCGTGTCGATCGCCCGTGAAGAAACGTAGTTCCGTTTTGCCTTCCGACCCGCGACATGTTCAAGCGCCTCAAGCAACTCGTTCAGACTGCGCCCTTCGCCGCTTCCGAGGTTGAAGATTCGGTGCGAACCGGCGTATTCCATTCCCTTGACCAGCGCATCGATCGCATTCTCGATATAGATGTAGTCGCGCACTACCGAGCCATCGCCCCAAATCTCGATTGGCTCCCCGCGCAGCATCCTGTTCACGAACGCCGCAATCGCGCCTTGAGCACCCGGCCGCTGACCTTCCCCAAACGGATTGCTGAGCCGGAAGGCTATGAAGGGGAGACCATGCAGCAATTCGAAAAGGCAGAGATATTTTTCGACGGCGAGTTTGGTAATCCCATAGGAACAAATCGGCTCGGTCGGGGCTGACTCCTTGATTGGAGAGACGACCGTCTTGCCGTAAACGGTGCCGCCCGACGATACGAATAGTACCCGCCGAATTCTCGCATCGACGGCTGCCTTCAGAAAGTTCAACGTGCCAATCAGATTCGATTGGACGTCGAAAGCCATATCGGCAATGGACGTTGCCGGGATCGTCGTGGAGACCAGGTGAAAAGCCACATGAATATCCTTGACAGCTTCACCCATCGAAAACTGGTCGACGAACTCACCCAACACATATTGGAGCTGCCCGGTCTTGATCCAATAGGGATGCAGTTCCGGCGGTGACCGGTCCAACACCCTGACAAAATGTCCATCGGTGAGGAGGCGATCGACCAGGTGAGACCCGATGAATCCAGCTCCGCCAATGACCAGTACACGCATTAGTTCAAGCTTTCGCTCTGCCAGCCCCAAAGACGATCCCGGCTAAAACAGCGCCGTTTTTATCGTGTACAACAACGTCGGACAATCCGCCAATGTCCGAAGCAATGATCGGACAAGCTGCCGCCCGCGCAGACAACGTTACCAGCGCCATATTCTCGTGCCATAGTGAAGGAACAACCAATGCGTCAATGCCATCGAGCACTTTCGCGACATGTCGATTCTTATATTCCGCAAAACACGATACGTTAGTCACCAGAGGCAAGTTTCTGCTGTTCAAGCAAGTATGCATCGCCTCCAGCAGCACGCAAACCCCTTTGTGTGAACCACGCCGCCTTTTCCGGAAACTCCACTATGAGCAGTTGAACCGGGAACAGATCCGGGTGGCCAAGTGCGCAGTCGCACGACTGATGTGCCGCCTGGGTCGAGCGGCGGTTTGTGGCCGACCGACCGAACCACTTATGGGTAGCAGACTTTACCCATGTCGCAACCTGGCAGGCCTTCGTGTTCGTCGCGTTCGTCGTCGGTACAGCGAGAGACTGGCCGAGTGCGGCAACCGAAGGCTCCTGGAGCTTATCGGCGACGTGCCGCCCGCGGAGTATGAGCAGTAGTATTATCGGCAGCAGAGTCAGTCCTCGGCGGGATGACTCTCAATCAACAGTCTCCGGAAAACCCGGGGCGGTTCAGCTGAATGTGGGATCCTGGAAAGAATCGAAGTTACATTGAATCCAGAGCTCTGCCACATCTGAAGTCAGCCGCATGAGTACGACATAATTTAGGACCAGCACTGCGCATGAGTAGTCAACTGGAAGATTCTTCCGGGGGCGCGCTGAAGGCCGCCACTGCCTTTGTGGCAGCCGAGAAGCCTACTATTCGATCACGTCTCGCAAACATCATTCATGGGCTCGCCGGTTCGGGGATGGTGGGAGGAACCGGTCTGTTTCCGTGGGTACGGCGTCGTTTGATGCGCTTAGCTAATTCCTTCCACCCCCTTACGCTAATCTATCGTGGTGAGGCGCGGTTGCCACAAGGTGGCCCGCACGCTCTACTTGTCAGCAACGATCTGAGTGCAAGTGGTGCGCCTAAGATAATCTTCGAAATAGCTCAGATCCTGCACGCTTCCGGCTTCCAGGTCGCGGTGCTCTCGGGCTCGGATGGCCCGTTCCGAACTGCCCTAACTGCCGCTGGCATTTCATCAATAGTTGATCCGAATGTCTTCAAACCAGACGCGCCGATTGTAATGGCGCTTGCGGCGGCATCGGATTTTGCGATCTGCAACACGGTACTGACGGCGCCAGTGGTTCGTAGCCTAAGTCCGATGATTCCAACCTATTGGTATATCCACGAGGTCTCGCTGGTCAGCGAGATGCTCGCAATAGACCCAACTCTGGCGCCGACGTTTGCACTGCCAATGTCCATGTGGTCAGGAAGCGAACTATCTGCTGCGGAGGTTCGGCCGTTTCGGCGCGATATCAAGATTCTTCCATATGGACTCGATCCACTTCTTCCGTCCGGTCACAAGCTATCTACCCCACACGATCCAATTCGCATAGCAATCTTCGGGTCCATAGAACGACGTAAGGGTCAGGATATCGCACTGGAGGCCATCGCGCTGTTGCCAGTCGAGCTTCGCCAAATGATCTCCTTGTCTATTTATGGCAGAGTACTTGACGCTACTTTTGCACGTATGTTGAGGAACACCTTGAAGTCACTACCTGAGGTGACCATCCATGGCGAGTTGGCGCCGGAAGCCTACCGAAGAAAAATGCTCGAATGCGATGCGGTATTGATATCGTCTCGAGACGATACCTTGCCTCTCGTCTCGCTCGACGCACTCGGCGCGGGCCGCGTGCTGATGTGTACACCTACCACGGGAACGTCAGCCTATCTAAGCAATGGAGTAGATGGCTTCGTGGCAGGGGCGACGGACGCGCAAGGAATGGCAGCCATGATCACGGACGCCATTCTGCGACGCGACTCGTGGCCCAAGATCGGGATCGCGGCGCAAAAGTTGTTTGCACTAGCCTTTTCAAAAGAGGCATTTGCAGCGCGACTTCGCGCCGAAATTGAGCCAGCAATCCGATCGTCGCTGGCATCATGACGGCAAACCTTATGTGGAGCGGTTCAACCGGACAGTCCGCTACGAATGGCTGGCCCAATATCTGTTCGACAATCTGGGTGAAGTGCAGCGGTTCGCCACGTGCTGGCTGTGGATCTACAATCACGAACGTCCAAACATGGCCTTGGGCGGATTTACACCGATACAGCGGCTAGCCATGGCCGCTTAGTCCTACTTCTCAGCCCTACGGAAAATGGGAGGATTACCCTCACTTCGAGATCGTCAGAACTTTCTCAGGACGGCAAAAAACTCAATCGACCCGAAGGCGGTCGTATGTACCCGCTCTATAGAGAGACTAATCAACCCGCGCTCTTTCAACGTTCGCACAATCGCCGAGAACGTCGCCGGCGTAAAAAACCATGCGTGTACGTCCACATATTCTCCATTCGAAGCACGTTGGCACTCCGCAACTACTTTGTCTGACATCTGGCGTGTCGGCTTGGCGCCGTGTCTACCGAACCAGTGATGCAATGGATCATTGTGCGTCGTGTGAAGCAGATGCTTTTCCACAGCGTCTGGAGTGTGAACGTTTCTGCCGGAGGCTTCAATAACGTCCTCATAAGTGGAGTCAGGCAGATAGTGATCGAAGCAGAATCGTCTGTCAGGGATTATTAAGTAGTAGCTGCCGCCGGGCAACAGAATTGCTGACACGTCGTTTAGATGCCGAACGAAATCCGGCTGGTGCTCGATCACATGCGAACTCAAGACAACAGCAAAACTGTCTTTGACGATTTGAACGTTGCCTAATGGCGACACATAGTCAATGTGTGGGCACCCGTCGGGATTGCGACCATGTTCAACAGCTCTGAGTCGGAGGTTCTCCTGATCCAAGAGGTCAAAATACTTTACGTGTCTACCCTGAAGAAGTGGGGCGTCGAATGGGCCAATTTCCAAGCTTGGTCCGATCGGAAGACTTGCCAAGAACGATGCTCTATCAATTGGCGGTTGCAGGTTTCCCCGGCTAAAGAGGGTGAATGCGCCATGCAGATGCCTGATGGCTGGGAGCGAAACGCCAACTAATTTGCTTTTCCAAGACATTAAAGTAGACCTATACATTGTTTTGTCGATCAACTAAAAAGAAGCCTTTGAACCCCCGTGGTAATCCTCCCATTTTCCGTAGGGCTGAGAAGTAGGACTAAGCGGCCATGGCTAGCCGCTGTATCGGTGTAAATCCGCCCAAGGCCATGTTTGGACGTTCGTGATTGTAGATCCACAGCCAGCGCGTGGTCGAACCGCTGCACTTCACCCAGATTGTCGAACAGATATTGGGCCAGCCATTCGTAGCGGACTGTCCGGTTGAACCGCTCCACATACGCGTTCTGCTGCGGCTTGCCAGGCTCGATGTATTCGATCCGGATCCATTGCGAACTCCCGAAACTTTCCTCGGTGTTCCGCCGGGTTCTGAAGCCCAGCGATACGGTGCTGGATATCGGATCGAATATCGGAGGAGTCTCCACCCGAGCTGGTGCTGTTCGAAGTGCGGTCGTCGGACACCATGGATCCTGGCTGTCCACCGGACTGCGACGACCTAGAAATCCGTAATCAGGAAATCCGCGCGCCAGCGCCGTAGTGTTTCGCGGCTTATAGGATCGCAATAGACAAGCAGCCTCGACTCTTTGGCGCGGCGATAGCGGCTGGCATACAGCCAACCCACACCCGTTGCATCCAGCCGTGTGATGCCAATCAGTGTAAGTTCTGCGACGTCCATCTGCTGCATGGCAGCAACCTCCGCCGTGCCGAAGGTCACATTGACTGAAACCGCCATGCGCCCGTCGCTGTGCCGGATCGCCTGCATTGCAAGGGCTCGTCGCTTGCGAAATGGCCGGCGGATCAATTCAGGCAGCACTGAGCCTGCGACGGCCCGTAACAGGAACTGGGCGTCACGCGCATAGCGTGGAAAAAGCGCAGGTTCCTCCTTTATGCGCCAGAGCCACTCGAGCCCCACTTGCTGCAAAAAACGCGGCGCGCGACGAAGCCGGCCGGAGACGAAGTTGATGGCGGCGCCCAAGTGGCAAATCACTGGAATGCGGAGCCTGTTGCGATTGGCCTCCATCCATCGGTGGCCTTTAACAGCGCCCAGTGCCACGACAAGCAGGTCGGCATCGCTGCGATTGATCTCATCGATCACTGCGTCCGAACTCATCTCTTCCACGCTGACGAAGCCTGGAAAATGCGCACCCACGGCACGAAGGCCACCCCCGCGTGTCTGGACCGCTTGCACGGCAGCCTCTGCCGCACCTTCTTCACCGCCGAAGAAGAACACTCGCAGTGGACGGGGCCCGGGTTCGACTATCAATGACTCCAGAAGATCGCTGCCGGCTACGCGTCCTCCGAACGGCACGCCCAGTAATACGCCCAGCCAAACCACAGGCATGCCGTCGACGAGGCTGAGTCCGGTGCGCAGGATGTCTTCACGGAATCGCGGATCCCAACTTGCCTGCGTGAGGAAGTGGACGTTAGGAGTGGCGAATATCAGCTGCTCGCGTGAGTCCGCGGCAGCAAAAACTTTGTCCCTGATGTCACTCAGGGTTATGGCGTCGAAGGGCGCGCCAAGCAGCCAATAGGGCGTAGTCATTCTTCAGGCGGCGCCTTTGCCAAATAGCCCCAACAGCCGGGCGGCTTCGGTACGGATGTCATGCCGTTCTTGTACACGCCCCCGCCCATTTTGGCCCATGCGGGTCAATTTGTCATCGTGGCAGGCAAGGCAATCGACCATCGCCTGGGCCAGGCTTTCCACATCCCCAGCGGGCACCAGCCAGCCGCATTCGCCATCCTTGACCAGTTCCGGAATTCCCGCCACGGAGGTGGTGATGACAGGCCGCGCCAACGCCATCGCCTCCATCAGCACGACGGGCAAGCCTTCGGCAAAGCTCGGTAACACCAATGCGCGCGCGGCGAGAATTTCTTGTTTGACCTCGTCGCCACCAATCCATCCGGTGATCGTCAGGTGGTTCGTGACCTTCAGTTCTTTTGCGCGCTGTTCGATCAGGGCGCGAAGCTCGCCGTCTCCCGCGAGGACAAGGCGACAGTCGATGCCGCGATCCAGTACTCGCCGCAGCGCTTCTAGAAGCAGGAGTTGCCCCTTCTGTTCGCTGAGCCGGCCGACGCAGACGAATACATTGGAAGCAGATACACCAGCGGCTTCACCACCCAGAAAAGCATCGTCGAGTCCGCAATGCACGACAGCGATCCGGTTCCAGTCTTGCGGCGCAGCCCACCGGAAAAGCTGGCTGCGTCCAAACGAGCTGATGGCGACGATGCAGGCAGCGTGGTGCATTTTCGTGCGAAGGCACAGGCCTTCAGGGTGATCGAATTCCTCGGGGCCGTGCACAGTGAAGCTGTAAGGAATGTCTGACAGCAAAGAAGCCAACATGGCTACTTCGGCAGAGTTCGTGCCGAAGTGGGCATGGATGTGAGAGGCATTACCAGCACGAGCCCAGCCGGCTGCCACGCAGGCTTCAGCAAAACAGATCATATGTTTTATCAACGGTTGATCGGATTGACGACTGAGCAGGAATGCATTTGACAAAACTCTGACGAATCGCGCTGGACTACGGAAAAACTGCCGGCACAGCCATCCCAGCACGGGCGCTGCACCTTGCTTCAAGACATAACGTGTCTTGCGCTGTTCGGCGAGGTCGCGCGGATCGACCAGCGGCTGTTCCCAGCCTCGCAGGGCGATGCGCAGTACCTGGGCCCCCTGGTTCTCCAGCTCCACAATCTCGCGCCGGATGAAACTGTGACTGACCTTTGGGTATTGATTGATCAGGTAGCAAAGCGTCATGGCGGCGCAATCATACCGGTTCAAGGTGGGTTAACATGCCACGCGTGTTCACCTTTTTAACCAATCTGGGCTCCGGTGTCGTATGGGCGCTGGCCGCTTATGTGGCGCTCATTTCCGTCTATATGGCGGTCGTATTGTGCGGTGCATGGCTCGGAAGACCTCGCCAGCGCGGCGTGGAAAACCAACCATCCTTCGTGGTGATCATTCCTGCCCACAACGAAGACCAGGGCATCGCATCAACACTTCGGCAGATCCAGCAGACGGATTATCCGAGTGAGCAAATTTCGATCGTCGTGATTTGCGATAACTGCACAGACCGCACGGCAGAAGTTGCGTCCCAGTTTGGGGCGCAGGTGTTGCGACGCAGTGATCTGGCTAACCGTGGCAAAGGACAGGCATTGGGCTGGGCTCTGGCCGAGCATCCGGAAATTTTTTCCGGCGCGGATCTGATCGCAATCATTGACGCGGACATGGATGTGCATCCTGGTTTCTTCTCGGGCATGGCGCGCGCATTTGCCGATGCCGATGTGCAGGCGGCGCAGGGACGCTACGTCATTGCGAATCCGCTGAGTGGCCTGTTGCCCGCACTGGGATTCGCCAGCTACTGCTATGTGAATCATGTTCGCCTTGCGGGTCGCTGCCGCTGGGGCGGCACTGCCGACCTCAAGGGAAGCGGCATGGCATTCCGCAGCAGATTTCTGCTGCCTCGCGGCTGGAATGCACATTCCATCGCCGAGGACGTGCAGCTGGGCAAGGAGCTGATGCTGGAAGGCATACGCGTTGAATTCGTGCCGGATGCCATCGTCAGCAGCGACATTCCGTCGAACCTTTCACAGGTGCGCATTCAGCAGTCACGCTGGGATGGCGGCAAACACCAGGTGATTGCCGCCATGTTTCCACGTGCGCTTGCAGCGTTGTTCCGTCGGCCTTCGGTGCTGTTGCTGGACGGCTTGCTCGATATGCTGGTGCCGCCGCTTTCGGTCGTGGTGATGCTCGACATCCTGGGTCTTGCGGTGGGATGGTGGGTGGCCAGAGAAGCCGTCGCGGTATTTGGCGGCAGCCTTGCCATCTTCGGGCTCGCCGTTCTTACAGGGCTGATCCTGAACCGCGCGCCGCCGGGCGTTTACTGGCGGCTGGCTTCGGCGCCACTGTTCATGGTCTGGAAGCTCGGACTGCTGGTGCGCCTCGCGCTGATGCCTGCAGAAACGAACTGGCACAGGACTCCCAGAAATACGCGTGAAGCGGACCGCCTAGCTCGCAAGGCGGCGATAGACTGACAGGATCTGCTCGATCTTGATGTTCCAGTCGTACTCGCGCTCTATCTTCTTTCTACCTGTAATCCCCATGGCCCGGCGCAACGCCGGATCCTGATGCAGTTTTTCCATGGCGTTTGCGAATCCGGCAACAACTGCTTCGCGGGACTCCGGCGAGATCAGTACACCGCAGCTGGAATCCAGGTAGTCAGCTGGTCCGCCCCACGCCGTGGCTATCACGGGTAATCCGCAGGCCATGGCTTCGAGCACTACCGCGCCGCCGCATTCGTAGAGGCTGGGCAAGACCAGGGCATCCGCCTCACCCAATACGCGGGCGGCTTCATCCTGGGGAAGCCAGCCGCGAAATCGAACCCGCGCAGTGATGCCCAGTTGACTTGCCTGCTCTTCGAGGGCAGGACGCATCGCACCGTCTCCGACGATATCCAGATTGATATCGGGGTTGACGCGGGCGAGAGCATCGAGCAGCAAGTCCACCGCCTTCCAGTCCACCAGGCGGCCGGAGAAAACGAAACGCGTTCCGCTTCCTGATGCAACCGGCGCAGCACGCTGCCGCCAGATGCCCAAATCGACGCCATTCTCAACAAGAGGGACGACTTCGCCTGTAACCCCTTTCGGGAGTGCATCGCGTGTTCGCTGGTTCGCCACCAGCAACACGGCTGCGCGCAGCTTGCCTGGGCTCATGCGATTAGCCATGTTGGATGCTAGGCGCCCCGCACTCACGATGTGACCCAGCAATCGCCACTTTCCCTTTCTGGCGAATGCAGGAGGGTAGGACATGTTGCCATTCATCGGCCCGATGATCACCGGCGCATTCATGTCGTACAGCAGCGAAGGCTCACGCGGCGAGACAGGAATGGGTTGATGGACCACGTCCATCCCGTGCTCTACAACGAGGCGTCGCGCCAGTTGGCGTGCCGCGATCTGCGTGCTCAGCCGGCTCAGGTAGCCCAAGGTGAATCCGGACACCTGTGCGGGAATGAACCGGCTCAGCTTCCAGGCCAGGATGTTGATCCAGGTGTCCTTTAGGAAATACATCCGCTCGCGCTCGGCGGGAAGCAGCTTCAGCAATTCATCCCGCGTACGCTCGTGCGCTATCAGGCGCGCGTCGATGCCCCTCTGCCGCAGCAGGCGGAAATAGTGCCAGGGTAGAATCGCTTCGCCACCAAACCGGGCGGAGGCATGCTCACAGACGATGAGCACCCTGGGTTCCGTACTGCTCATGAGGCGGATCGCATCAACCTGTAGTAGCCTAGATTCCGCGCGACGCGCTTGAGGCGCTGATCAGCGTCGTACTGCCGCAGGGTGAGTTCCTCATAAGGCTTTGGCAGCCTGGTCTCAAGAACATCCCGCGCTGCCAGAAACAGCTCCTGTTCGCAGGCCTGTTTCACAAACCACTTTGCAATGCCGCTGGCGTGGAAACACTTTGCCTCGCGCAGGTTTTCGACCTTCAGCAGGGTGACGCCGGAAATGCCGAGTTTCATAGCCAGCCGCTTCCACTGCCGGTACTGGTAGCAGTTCCAGTGGGTCGGATCCAGGTACCCGCCACCTACACGCATGGCCATCGCAGCCCAGACGATGGCTTCGACATGCATGGCTTGTGGTATGTCTTTTCCACCCAGGCATCCCACCAGCCAGTCGAACCAGTCTAGGTCGATCTGGTTGCGTAGTTGTGCGACACCTATGTCGACATGATGGGCGAGCGGGATGCCGAGACTGTAGGCCCTTCTCACGACGTCATCGGGTAGCAGACAGCTGGGGGGCTGCCACATCAGGAGCAGACCGGAGGCTGGTGTGGGCTCGAATGAAAAGCGGTTGGGAAAATACAGATCCGGATCGAGGATGATCATTTCATCGCCCGGCGTGGAATAAAGCAGAGGGTCCGTCAGTTTTCTCCAGCACGGATGCCCGAGGCGGAATTGCCGCAGATGCGCGTGGCGGGCCAGCAACTGATCGGCCCGTTCATCCGCCTCGCGCTGCGAATGCACGGTCCAGGAATGATTTCCAGATACAGGCAGGTTCGAGACGGCCGCCACGATCTCGGTCTTGTCTGACTCTTCGTCCGTGATCAGCGTCAGTTCAACAGGCTCGCTTGCGCGCGAGAAAAGACTGGCAATGCCTTTTTCGGCATAGGGAAGCGCGCGGGCACTGAGAACGCAGAAGACCTTACGGCGCGGAACGGTCATTGCCACCTTTGTCTTGCTCATATCCCCGCGGACGGTCCTCTCTTGGTCTGATGGTCGCCGGCACCCCGGTGGCCACAGACCATGGTGGCATGTCCACGAGAACCACCGCATTGGCCCCGATCACACAATGGTCGCCAATGTGGATGGCGCCCAGAACGCGAGCGCCCGCGCCGATGTCGACGTGGCCGCCGATGGTGGGCACCTGCGCCTTGGCCATGCCCAGAGTCACCTGCTGGAAGATCATGCAATTGGGCCCGATGCGGACTTCCGGATGCAAGACGATGCCATTGGGGTGGGGGAGCAGCAGGCCCCCTTCAAAACTGCAATTGAGCGGTACATCGGCCCCGGTGACCACCGACCAGAAACGATGGCGCAGCACCGCGAACCGCCTGAGGCATCCGCCCAGCAGCCCACCTGCGTTGGCGTGTTTCTGATACGCACGCACGCTGGCGATCAAGGAACGGGGGGGATCCCAGGAAAAGAAGCCGGATTTTCTTTCCCGGGACCAGTCCGGCTGTGTCGAGGAAACATGAGACCTGCTCGACATATCTCGCATGGAATGTCCGCTATTGTCGATAATATCCACCATGCTGACCGTAACCCGCAAACTGCTGGAACTGCTCTCGCCGCGCGCCCGGATGCAACTGGGGATCCTAATGGGATTCCTCATGGTAACGGCAGTCATAGAAGCAATGGGCGTGGCCTCGATTATGCCTTTTATTGCCCTGGTCATCAGCCCCGAAATCATTCATTCGAACGAGTGGCTGTCCCGCGCCTACGACGTGTTCGGTTTCAACGGCGACCAGGCGTTCCTCACTTTTGTCGGCGTTGTCGTGCTGGTGCTGCTGCTGCTGACCAATGCGAGCAAGGCGTTTGGGAGCTGGCTGATGATGCGCTTCCAATACCGGGAACTATACGAGCTGAGGCGACGGCTGCTGGCCACGTACATGGCCCGCCCTTATACATTCTTCCTGGGCAGGAACAGCTCGGAGCTGGGAAGCACCATCCTCGGCGAGAGCAGCGGGGTGATCGATCTCGTCCTGCGGCCGGTGATAGACATGGTGGCGGGAAGCCTGGTCACGATTTCAATTCTCGTGTTCCTGATCATCATCGATCCGGTGGTGGCAATGTCGATCGTCGGTTTGCTCGGCGGCGCCTATGTGGGTTTGTTCTTCATCGTCAGGAACAGGCTGGCGCGAATCGGCGGTCATCAAATCACCGCTAGTTCCCAGATGTACCGCAGCGTCTGGGAAGCCATGGCGGGAATCAAGGACCTGATGGTATTGGGGCGGGAGGTTACATTCCTCGACAAGTTCATGGCTGCAGCGCGCACTGTTTCGAAAAACTTCGCGTTCTCGAATCTGATCGGTCAGATCCCTCGCTACGCGCTTGAAGTAATCGCGTTCGGCGGAATACTTATCACCATTCTTTATTTGATCAATCAGGGAAAAGAAGCGGCGCAAGTCATTCCGGTTGTTGGCATCTATGCCTTCGCAGGCTATCGTTTGTTGCCAACGTTGCACTCGCTGTTTGGCGCCTTTGCGTCGCTCAAGACCAACTCGGCCAAGCTGCACCTGATTCACTTTGAGCTTCTGTCGGGCTTGACCCGCCCCGATTTGGCGGAGCAACAACTGCGAGGCAAGCGCGCGACACCCGCGGCTACTTTTTCCAGATCCCTGGAATTGCGCGACCTGCATTTCACATACGAAGGCGCGATGGCGCCATCGCTGAATGGACTGGATGTGATCATCCGCCCTGGCATGTCAGTTGGTCTCGTCGGACCCACCGGCTGTGGGAAGAGCACGACGGTGGACCTCATTCTGGGACTGCTCAGCCCGACCAGCGGCAGCATCGTGCTGGATGGTGTCGAGATCAACGATGCTAATCGCGTCGGTTGGCAGAAGATCATCGGTTACGTTCCCCAGAGCATCTTCATCTCGGACGAATCGATGACTCGCAACATCGCTTTCGGGGTGCCCGACGACGAGATAGACATGGTCGCAGTGCGCCGCGCGGCCACCACTGCGAACCTGGCGGAATTCATCGAGACCAGTCTGCCCGAGGGCTATGACACCTCCATAGGCGAAAGGGGCCTTCGGCTCAGCGGTGGCCAGCGGCAGCGCATCGGTATTGCCCGTGCGCTGTATCGCAATCCACCGGTGCTCGTCATGGACGAGGCCACCAGCGCGCTGGATGGTGTGACCGAGGACGCTGTCATGGAGGCGGTCCACAGGCTCTCCAAGCAGAAGACAATCATCCTGATTGCGCATCGATTGACCACCGTGCGGGATTGCGACGTCATCTATCAGCTGGATCGAGGCAAGGTCGTGGCCAGCGGCACATATGATGAACTGATGCAGGAGTCCCGCTGGTTCCGCAGTGCTGCTGGCGGAATGGATTAGTCCAGTCGTGCAGGACAAACAGGGGGTCGTCCAATTAAATTTCACAGTTATCGCGGTGACTGCGCTGATGGTGATCGCCGCGATGTGGGGCCTGGATCTGCCGTTGCATTCGGTGCATCGAAGCTGGACCGGCGTATATGGGCACTTCGCGCACGGTTACCTGGTGCTCGGCATGGCTGCTTGGCTGGGATTGCACTATTGGCGCCGCAGCATCGGAGGACCGCCCACACCTGGATGGCTGGCGCTGCCTGTCCTGGCCGGGTTGATCATCGCGCTGTGCCTGGCAATTGCGCTGGCGATCGATACCGCCATCCAGTCGCTGCTGCCATTGATCCTGCTGGCCGTCATCATTGCAGCTTTTGGATGGCAGACAGGTCGACGGCTGTTTTGGCCTGTGGCGTTCCTATATACGGCCATGCCATTGTGGTGGCTGCTTAACCCATTGCTGCAGCGCCTGAGCGCTCTCGTGGCAAACCTGCTGGTGGGATTGACGGGAGTCCCGGCGTTCGTCGAAGGCAACCGGTTTCATCTGCCGGTGGGCACGATGGAGGTGGCGGCGGGGTGCAGCGGCCTCTCGTTTTTCATGTCCGCGCTTGCACTGGCCCTGTTCCAGTCCCTGATGTACCTGGGATCCTGGAAAGATCGATTGAAGCTGCTGGGAGTGGCCGGGGCGATGGGACTGGTGTCGAACTGGCTGCGGATCTATTCGCTGATCGTGGTCGCCTACGCGACCGACATGCGCCACTACCTGATCCAGGTGGATCACCTGACCTACGGCTGGGTGCTGTTCCTGGTCTGCATGTGGCCTGTGTTCTGGTATGGCGCGCGTCTTGAAAAACGGGGCATGGCGCTGCCAAAGCCTGTGGCCGTCGGAGTGCAGGGCAGTGAGTTTCGGCCATGGCCCGTTATGGCTGCAGGTGTTCTTGTCGCGGGTCTTCTGCTCGTGCCAAGCATTGCGCAGCTGCAGCTGCAGACGTGGGCTTCACGCTTGCCGCCTGCTGCTGAGCTGGTCACAGCGGGAGCAGAAACGCGCAACGCCTGGGTCTATGGCGATGAGACCATCGTGCCTGGTGCCGCAGAGCAGCGTGCCTCCTTTTTCCTGGCTGGCGAACCCATCTGGCTTTACCGGGCCGCGGCAGGGGGAAATTCATCTCCTGCCAAGTGGCCCTTAAACGGTCCCGAAGCCCTCGAGCACCGTTGGCAGCCCCATCCTGAAGACGAGCGCAAGGTTGGCGCGGCGGGCGGGGTGCTCTATGAGCAACATCGAGGCGCGCTGGGCAGAACCGAAGTGCTGATGCGCAGCGGTTCGCTGGTGGCGGGCCATCCAGTGAATTCGCGGCTGGCGGTCAAACTGGCGACGTTGCGCGGACTCATGCAGCGGCGACAGGATGCCGTTCTCTGGATAGTCGCCACCCCCTGCAACGACGATTGCCGGGCGGCGGCGGAGCGCCTCGACATGTGGATGGGGGAACACTCCGGCCTGACGGGCGGGTGGCAGGCAGCCGCGGGGTTGGGAAACTAGTTTGCTGCGGCACAGCATGTGAATTTCGTGTCGAATAATCTTACATTTCCCCTGTTTGCCAAGTGGTCAATTTCAGCTAACTCATTGATACTGAATCAAATTCTGATCATGGCACAGGGCTTGCTTTATAACAGGCCAAGAGCAGTCACTTACCCCTGCTGGAGTCCAACATGAACCTGAAGAACCTTCTTATCTCTGGCGCGCTGGCCGCCACGACGTTTGGCGTCGCCACGTCGGCGTTCGCTGTCCCTACCGGCACTGCCGGAACCATCGGTACAAACGTTCCGGGAACCGGAATCAACGATTTCGTCGCCCTTAACCCAGCCCTCTGGGCGCCAAACGGCGCTGGTGTACAAGGCTATTTCGGTGCTCAGCTGTGGATCACTCCCGCAGGATTGTTCACCACGGATAACACGGGGCCTTTTGCTGCCACTCCGGCCAGCGTCCAGATCGAAATTTTCGGTCGGGAAGCGGGCCAGGGGAATGTCTTCAACTACAACGCCGTTAGCTTCGGATTTTGCCCGGGCACCGGGTTCCGCGGAGCCGGCGATCCTCCGAGTGGGGCTTATCCGAATTTCGTGACCGTTGAAGGTGGCGGCTTGCTCGACTTCAACTTCAATACTTCGACCAACCCGTGCGGTGGTGCCGCTACCGCGAGCGTGTCAAACACCGTTCTGGGGCAGAATGCTGGTAACTCCGCCCCCAACTCCGGTTTGCCAAGTTTCTTTACCAGCTTCAATGATTCGTTTGCCACCTCAGGCAACCAGGTCTGGTTGTTCCTGGACGACGGCGGCGGCAACTTGAACAGCACCACCAAGGATGACGACAACCATGACGACTTTGTTGTGCGGTTGACCGTCCTTTCCATCCCGGAGCCGGCCACGCTGGGCCTGCTGGGCATGGGCCTGATCGGCCTGGGTCTGGCTCGCCGCCGCAAGCAGACGGCCTGATCGACTGAAGTCCTCGCGGTTGCCACGTGGCAACCGCCAGATAAAGCCCCGCACTGCGGGGCTTTATTTTTTGGGTGAAGGCGATCACCGTGCAGTCAAGCTGTGCCAAGAGAAGAAATCGTGCCGGACGCCGCATCTAGTTCGAAGCCTCCAGGCGAGAGCCTGCAGACGATCACCGTCGTCGTTCCCACCTACAGAGAGGTGGAGAACATTCCGCTGTTGGTGGAGCGGCTGGGTGTCCAGCGGGCGGCTCTCGGCAATCGCCTGGATGTGCTGTTCATGGATGACGATAGCCGAGACGGCAGTGCCGAGCTTGTGCAAGGGCTCGGACTGGATTGGGTGCGGCTGATTACGCGCCGCAGCGATCGCGGCCTGAGCCAGGCGGTTCTTGATGGCTTGCGAAGGGCGACCGGAGATGTGCTGGTCGTCATGGATGCGGACCTGTCTCATCCCCCGGAGGTGCTTCCCAGCATGCTCGAAAGATTACGTGGCGGGGCGGACTTCGCGGTCGGCTCCCGATTTGTCGCCGGCGGCACCACGGACGATGAATGGGGCCTCCTGCGCTGGCTCAACTCGCGGATTGCGACATTGATGGCGTTTCCCCTGACGCGGGTGGCGGATCCCATGAGCGGATTCTTCATGCTGCGCAAGAGCACCTTCGAGTCACGGAGCAACTACAACCCGGTTGGTTACAAGATCGGCCTTGAGCTGCTGGTGAAGTGCGACTGCAAGATCGTCGAGGAAGTGCCGATCCACTTCACAGACCGGCAGCTTGGAGAAAGCAAGCTGAGCCTCAGGGAACAGTTGCTGTACCTCAAGCATGTCCGCCGGCTCTACACCTACAAGTTCAGCATGTGGACGCAACTGGTCCAGTTCCTGGCGGTGGGTGCTTCTGGCCTGGTGGTGAACCTGCTGCTGCTTACGCTGTTCCTGTCATTCGGCATGAACGTCAAGCTTGCGCCGATTCCGGCCATCTTCCTGTCGATGGTCTGGAACTTCTCCCTCAATCGTCGGTTCAGCTTCTCCTCCTCTGACCGTCAGCCGATACTCAGGCAGTTCATGGCCTTTGTCTCAGCCTGCTCGTTCGGGGCTGTGGTCAATTACCTGGTTACCCTGTTCGTCCTGGGCTTTGCCAGGTCACCGCAGCTGGCGGCGACCGTCGGTGTGGTCGCCGCAACGGGCTTCAACTTTGCGGCCAGCCGTCTGCTCGTGTTCAAGCAGACGCACGTGGTCAGGAAATGAGCGCAGCAGCCACGCGGTTGCGCGACGGCGTAATTGCCCATCCGGTGTTCGCAATGCTCATCTTCTGGCTGGCAGTTCGCCTGGTGCAGGTTTTTGCCTTCGACTGGGGCGAAACCGATGTGGTGAAGATCTGGGCAGCGTACGCGCGGATGTGGAGTGAGGGACAGATCCCTTATGTGGATTTTCATCCGGAGTACCCGCCTGCCGCATTGCTGCTTTTCAGGGCCCCTTATGCACTTGCCGGCGGTGGAGAGGGATTCGCACCAGCCTTCGTTGTCGAGATGATGCTGTGTGATTTCGCGATCGTCGCGACGTTCATCGCGTGGTGGCTGCGCACGCGCGGACCGCTGGAGAACAAGGCGCTCTGGATTGCACTGTGTATCTACATTGCCCAAACCTTCACCATATGCAGGGTGCTCTATTCAAGTTTTGACTTGGCCGTCACCGCCGCGATGTTCGCGGCGGTGTATTTCGCGTACCGGGATCGCTTCATCCTGTGTGGCTTTTTGTTCGCCTGCGCAGTGTGGATAAAGCTCTGGCCCGCATTGCTTGCGCCGGTTTGTCTGGTGCTTGTCTTCCGGCGTGGAGGCCTGCGAAGCACGTTGCTTGCGGCGGGTGGTGTAGCGCTCGGCACTGCTGCAAGTCTCGGGTTGTTCCTGCCGCGCGCCGGAGCCGCCGTGTTCAGCTTTCTGGACTATCACTCCGCGCGTGGGCTGCATCTGGAGTCGACCTGGGCCAATGTCATCATGGTTCTGCACCTGCTGAAGCGGACAGTCGCGCAAGCGATTTTCGAGTACGGTGGCGTGAGCATCAGCGCCGACGCAGGCCCGATGCTGGCTGCTTTTACAACGCCTGTGCTGCTGCTGGTTGTCCTGTTGCCTCAATTGATCGGATTGCGCTTGATCGGCGGCGCGCGGGATCGCGACGGCAGAATCGGAGCATTGGTCATCAGCGCGGCAATCTGCGGAATGTTTCTGGGCAGCAAGATTTTCTCGCCGCACTATCTGGTGTGGCTCACTCCCTTTCTGTTGATCGCTTGCTCGAGATGGAGCTTGAATCTGGTGTTGTTGGCAGTCGGCGCGCTGACTGCGGAAATGTATTATCACTACGGCGACCTGATGCAACTCGACGTGCGGGCGATCGCGCTGATTACCGCACGCAGCCTGCTGTTGCTGGGCCTGTTCGTCTGGATGCTGCGCGAGTTGTGGAGATTGAAGCCCATGCCCGAGCGCTAGCGGGCTCTGCATCCATGGTCGGCTCAGACGAGCCGGGCGCGCGACATCACCACATCGCAAGGTTCGTCGAGCACATCATCCAGCGCGGCAAGCGGAAAAGACGTGCGCAGGTGGAACTCGCAGTCGTACACGTTGGGGATGCGGTAACAGTTGTAGCCTGCGCGCCGGAAGGCATCAAAAACGCCTGCGGCAGTGGAATCGCGTGGTGTCAGTTCCACCAGCCACTCGGTCCCCTGGAAGCGGTGGAGGTCGTCCAGCAAAGCCGCGAGTATCTGGTTTTCAGCGCCTTCCACGTCGATCTTCACGAAACGTGCATTCCAGAGGTCCGGCCCTACCAATGTGGATAACGTGTCGGCGCGGACGTATGCCTCGAATTCATGCTGACCTGCGGCGGCCACCTCTGGCACCGTGGAGCTGTGACCCAGGTTGGACTGAGGCGCGCGATAGATCGCAAGCTGGCCTGGCGAGCCTGCCGCGGCCGCTTGTATCAGCTGCACGTTGCGCAATGAATTCATGGCAACGTTCTGACGCAGTCTGTCAAATATGGTCGGGCTCGCTTCGATCGCATGCACACGGCCATGGTTGCCGACGATCTTTGCCGCCATCAACGTGTAGTAGCCGATGTTCGCGCCGACGTCCACGAAGATATCCCCGGGGCGCAATCGTTCGGATACAAAACGTGTGATTGCTGGTTCCCATGCACCGGTGACGTAGATAATGCCAGAGACGAGATCTGGGGTTTCCAGGTCCATCGTGGAGCCGAAGGATGTGCGTACGACCGAGCGGCTTGGCACCTTGTACGGACCATTCAGATAGGCTTCTATCGCTTTGAGTTTGCCGAAGCGCCACGGCGCGTGTCGCACGTAGACCCGGGATGCCAGGCGAAGAATGGGGTTGATCACTTCAGCGTGCTCAGTTTGTCCTGCGCCAGTATTCGTCTCTCACCCAGCGCAGCGGCCGCACGGCGGGCTGCAGAAAGGCGATGTGATCAAACCAGTGGCGCCCCGCGATACTGCTCGGGCTGCCCCGCTGCCGCGAAACCGCCGGCTTTGCAACCAGCGTAATCACTTCGGGATTCTGCTTGCGGAAATGGGCATACGCGGCGTCTATGTACATTCTCGCTCCCAGCGGATCTCCCGGAGTCAATGTCATGCTCAGCTTGAGGTATTCGATCAACCGGGCGTGGACAGAAGCGTTGACAATGAAGCAATGCATCCAGATGAAGCCACAAGCGGTATCGACCAACCCATCTGGCTGGTCGGCGATCTCGGTGGTCAGGCTGTGGCCGAGGAAGCAGAGGTCCCACGGTCGCCGGCCAAGTTCATCAACGAGCTGCGTCTGGCCGTTGATAAGGCGGCTCGAAAACAAGGCGTCGTCCTCGAGAATCATGATGCGCCGGTAGCCTTTGGCGGCGGCGTCTTCGACGATGGCAAGGTGGCTGAGGTAGTTGCCGTAAACCGCGCGGGAGGGAAATCCATTGGTATCGGTGGGGCGGGGTGCGTGCGGAAACTCCACGCGGGGATCGCCTGGCGGAAACCCTATCATCTGGAGCTCTCGTTCGATCTGGCGTCGCCGATCGGTGCGCTCCGGAAGGTTGATGACGTAGATCCGATCCAGGAAAGTCTTGAGCAAAGTCTGTTCTCCTCGCTGTTATTATCGCATGCAACGATGACAAGTCATGGCGTAAGGGTGCGTATTCATGGACGCCCATGACGGGCTGGTTCCGGATGTCTCCGTTTGCAGAATCAGTCAACGTTACCTGCTGGTAATTCCCATTCCTGTCTTCGTGGCAGCGGATGGTGGTTTTTGGGTGGATGCGGGGTGGTGGAAGGATCTGCTCCTCCATCTGCATCATTGCGAAGAACTCGTGCTTATGTCGCCCGGAGAAGCGCTTCGCGAAGCCGATGTGAAGGCCAAACGGGTCAGGATACTGCCGGTGCGAAGCGGATTTGAGGTAGTTCTGCTGCCGTCCCAGGCCACCAGGATGCGCGCCTTCATCACTTTTCCCAGGACATTGGCGCTGATATGCCGGGAAGTCAGGAAGGCGGGGATAGTCCATTCCAGCGTGATCGGCTGGCCGTATCCCATCGGTTGGCCCGCCAATCTATTCGCCATGTTTTTTCGCCGGAAGCTGCTCGTCAATATCGAAAGTGCGCCGTGGCGGGCAACTGGCAGCGGAAGATCCCTGCTCGACCGCCTTGTCTCGCGGCTGTACGAGACCATGGCCAGGTTCTCTGCCACGAAAGCGGATCTACTCACCGCGACTCAGCCCGAATACATCTCGGGCCTGCGGGGTTCCCGAAGTCGCGGGGCTCATGCAGTGTTCGCGGCGACCTGGATTGACGGCGACATGGTCGTGTCGCGTCAGGCCGCAGAAGCCAGATGGGCGGCTCATGTCCAGGACATGCCGCGGCTGAAACTTCTGTTCGCCGGCAGGCTGCTTGCAACGAAAGGCTCCGAACTCGTCATCCAGCTTGCGCGCCGGATGGCCGCCGATGGGGTTTTCGCATGCATCAGTGTGATCGGCGAGGGTGATTTCAAAACGCGGTTCCAGGAAGAAAGTACCAAGCTTGGCCCAGAGGTACTTCAGGTACTAGAACCGCTGTCATACGGTCCGGATTTCTTCCGGCTGATTTCAGAGCACGCGGCGGTGCTGGTGCCTAGTCTCAGCGATGAACAACCCAGGGTGGTGTTCGATGCTTTTTCTCAGGCGGTGCCTGTGATCGGGTCTTCCACGCCAGGAATCGTCTCCTGCGTCGATCACGGATTGAACGGCTGGCTCGTTGAAACGGGTTCGGTGGCAGCACTGTTTGATGTGGTGACGAACCTGGTTTCACAGCGCGGTGAGCTGCGAACCCGGGGCCTCGCCGCCCTGGAGAAGGCCGCTGCCTACACGCACCAGAATATGCACGAGACCAGGTGTCAGGTGACCAAAAAAGTCCTGGGTTAGCCGGTCGCTGCAAGCGGCTGACACTACATAACCTCAAGGGCGAGTTCTCCGTTCGCCCGGCTTACCGCTCTGCTAATCTTGCGCAAGTGATGGGGAGCGCGCATGTCGCTGGAACGAAAGCTATTCAAATTACGCAATATCATTGGCGGAAGGCTTGGTATTACAAAACCCCAGGTCAATTTGTCGGGGTTCGTGGCAGGAGCGGACGAGGTCGCATCGCTGAAAGCAAGCGATTCGGAAATATTCAATCACTTCTTTGCCAGAGAAGGTCGCCTGGTCCACAAGTGGGCTCACTATCTCCAGATCTACGAAAACTATTTCGATCGCTTCCGCCATACGCCGCTGAAGTTCCTTGAAATCGGTGTATTCGACGGCGGGTCGCTGGATTTCTGGCGTCGCTATTTCGGTGCGCAGGCGACCATCGTCGGCATTGATATCAACCCTGAGTGCGCCCAGCGCGTTACGTCTCCAAATTTCGTTCGCATCGGTTCGCAGGATGACCCGGCATTCCTTGCCAGGATCTCCGAGGAGTTCGGACCGTTTGACATCGTGCTGGACGATGGCTCCCACCTGGGATGGCACCAGATCGCGAGTTTCAAGGAACTCTTTCCCCGCGTTAAGGCTGGCGGCCTTTACGTGATTGAAGATACCCATACGTCCTACTGGCCGGATCACCACGGCGGCATTCGCCGTTCCAACACCGCCATTGCGCTGGGCAAGTCCCTGGTGGACGACATACACGGCTGGTATCACGCCGAAGCAGAAAGAGCGTGGGCCAAGAGCGAAATCCCGGCCATTCACTTCTACGATTCTGTCATCGTTGTCGAGAAGCATGAACGCTCCCGGCCGGCCATGATCACCGGTGGCAAGCCCAGATCCTGATCGAGCTGGTTCATGGATCATGAATAAGGCCACCTGGCTCGCACGGAAGTCGGCATCTCCAGCCGCACCGGACCACACACTCCTGGCGTTGTGTGTGCTGACAGTCGCCATTCGACTTGTCACCACCTGGCTGCTGCCTAGCGTCGCCCAGGCAGACGAAACCTTTCAGTACCTGGAGCAGGCGAACCGCTTGATTTCGGGCCGAGGCATGATCCCCTGGGAGTACGAGATAGGCGTACGGTCCTGGATCATTCCGGGATTCCTGGCGGGACTGTTTCGAGTCGCTACCTGGATATCCCCTGATCCCGCAGCGCGGCTTTGGAGCGCCACTTTCTTCATGTGCGCCCTGTCCTGCGTCACCACGATGGCGGGATACCGTCTGAGCCAGAACGCGGGTGCGGGAAGAATCGGAGCGCTGTTCGCAGGCTTGCTGCTGGCCGTGTGGAGCGAGCTCGTCTATTTCTCGGCGCATGTGCTGGCCGACTCGATCAGCGCCGCTACGCTGGTGATGGCGCTGGCAACCTGCTACCCAAACAGAAATCTCACCAGCGGCAGGCTGATCCTGGCGGGTGCGCTATTCGGTCTTACTCTTGTCATCCGGATACAACTCGCACCCGCGATTGCCATAGCGATGATCTGGCTGTGCTTCGGCAAGGCGCGAGCCCGCGTATTTCCGCTGTGCGCTGGCTTTGTGTTGCCAGTTGCAGTCCTGGCCATCGTCGACTGGATGACTTGGGGCGTGCCGATGATTTCGCTGTGGAAATACGTGCAGGCCAATGGCGGTGGCCTTGCTGCCGTATTTGGCATCAAACCGGGCTACTACTATTTTGGAAAGCAGTTGCTGGTATGGCACGTCGCAACGCCGCTGATCCTCACAACCGCCGTCATTGGCGCACGCCGTGCGCCTCTTCTGGCTGTCATCGGCATTGCGATCGTCGTCACGTTCTCACTGGTCGGGCACAAGGAACTGAGGTTCATTTTTCCGGCGCTGCCGCTGTGCTTCATCCTGAGTGGCATCGGAACGGCTGACGCAATCGAGTGGCTTCGCCGGCGACAAAAGTGGGAAACTACCGCTGCGCGCAGCTGGTTGATTGCCGGGGCGGCCATCACCTGGGTGGCCGCATCCATTGCGGTATCGGTCGGGTTCCACATGCGCACCTTCTGGACGCTGGACGCGGACCCACTGGCTGCAATGCGCATCATCAACGCGGACAGGTCTTCATGTGGCGTCGGTCTGGCACAGCCCAAGTTCTGGTGGGCTACCGGCCTCGTGCGGCTGCGAAATGATCTGCAGATCTACAATGCAGATTCCACCCACATAGGAAACAGCGCGGCGGCATACAACTACGTCATGGACTTTTCCAAGACCAGCTCCCCCACACAATACGAAGCATTGGGTTTCAAGGAGGTGCAGTGTTTCTCCCATTACCCCTTGTGTCTGTACCGGCGGCGCGGAGCCTGCGATCCAGCCTCTGGCGAACCGAGCAAAGCGGTACATCCCGACGGGCTCGATGAAGTCCTCCGGAAATTGAAACTACTTCCGAGTCGCTCTGAGCAGTGACGAACAGGCATTCACGCCTTGAGCGAGAAAACCGGCTCGGGTGTTGCTGCAAGAATCCGGTCCACTTCCGCAAAGTCGGCTCTGCGCATCGACTTTCCATCCACGGCACTGACCGGCGCCTGCCGGATTCCATCAGTCGGAAACACGAACGCCTCGACGGTTCCTGAATCCGTCTCGAAACGCACCGATGGCACTGCAATCCACCGCTCTGTTGTCATCTTTACCTTTCGCTCGAACACTTCATATTCGTACCGTCGGTCCGCGAGCTGCAGATACACGGCCTCCGGTGTGTCCGAGAAAACATGCAGCTGAATATCCGAATATTCCGTGGCCGTGCCATTGAGCACAGCGCCCACCAGTCGCGGTTCAAACCGTTCCAGCACCCGCATGGCCTTCAACGCTATCCGGCGCTGCTGCTGCAGACTGCTTACATGCTGTTCGCCACCAAACAACCGCTGATAAGAAGCCAGCGCCGCTTCAATCTCCGAATTTTTCGGCAACAACGCGCCTTCCACTACGCCGTAGCGCTCTGCGGCCTTGCGCTTGGCAACTAGAAAATCGTTGATGCCATGCTCGGCCATCAGCCGGGCGGCTTCCTGCGCGACTGCGGTACGCAGATGATCAGAGCGAGTGGGTGCGCGCTTGGCCATGACCCAATATAGCTAGAACAACGGCTCGCCGCCTCCACGCGCCCCACCAGCCTCCGGCACACCACCCGCCTCGCCATCCGCCCCTTTCGGCAGATGCTCCACCATGAAAGTCTCATACACCGCATTGCTATCAAGCGGATCAGCCAGCACACCACTGGTCTTCGACACTCGCAGATCAATCAATCCACCCGGTCGTTCCAGCCTTGCGGAAGGCACCGCGCGCAGCGCTTCCTTCATGAAGTAAATCCAGATCGGCAGGGCGGTTTTCGAGCCTTCTTCTGATTCGCCGAGAGATTTTTCGTCGTCAAAGCCCACCCACACCGAAGCGACCAGGTTGCGATTGAAACCGTTGAACCAGTTGTCGCGATTGTTCTGGCTGGTGCCGGTTTTACCGCCCAGGTCATCGCGGTTCAACGATTGGCTTCGTCGCCCAGTGCCGCGTACGGCGACGTCGTGCATGATGTCGCTCATCAGCCAGGCGTTCTGCGCAGAGATCACGCGCGGTGCAAGGCGGTCGGCGGGTAGGTAGCCGGGTCCGCCTTGTGTGACCACAATAGCGCGCAGCGCGGGCGGTGCGTCGATGTCACGGATGCGTGAGCGGGGCGTCGCAGCTTCCGGCACGGCGGCGGCGGCGGGCACTGCGGCGGGATCGGCGCGCGTCGCGGTGCCGGGTATGCCCGCCGTTTCAGGCGCAGGCTCTGTCACCAGCAGCGGCGCCACCACAGGTAGCTCACACTCCGCGCAGGCAATCTTCGGCTTCGCCTCAAACACTACCTTGCCAGATGAATCCTCGATACGGCTGATTAAATACGGCTCGACCCTGAAGCCGCCATTGGCAAAAACCGCATAAGCGCCAGCCATTTCCCAGGGCTTGACCGACTGTGTTCCCAATGCCAGCGTCTCGTTGCGCGGCAGGGAATCCTTGCGGAATCCAAACTTCCCCGCATGCTCGATCGCTGCGTCCATCCCGATGTCATGCAGGATGCGGCGGGATACGAGGTTAAGCGACTGCACCAGCGCCTCGCGAAAACGCATCAGCCCGCCAAAGCCACCACCCGAATTCTCCGGATGCCAGCACTCTTCGTCATGGCACTCTTCCACCAGTGGCAGGTTCAGGATGGCGGAGGCGGGCGTGAAGCCGTTTTCCAGCGCAGCAGAATAGATGAACGGCTTGAATCCGGATCCCGGCTGGCGCTGCGCCTGCGTAACACGGTTGAACTCGTTGTCATGAAAATCAAAACCGCCAACCAGCGACACCACCGCGCCGTCGTTAGGGTCGAGCGCGATCAGCGCGGACTGCGCGCTCGGCAACTGTGCCAGTTGTGCGGACCCACCATTGTCTGTGACGACGAAAACCACATCGCCCACGGCCACCACATCCGCCGGCTTTTTTGGCCTCGCGCCCAGCGCGCCGCTCTTGGTGACGGGCTGTGCCCACGCAAGCCCCTTCCAGTCGATCATTGCGGTGCCGCCAAAGCGGACATGCACTTCGGCACTGGTGTTGCCGACCTTGGTGACCACCGCTGGCTGCAGCAAACCGATGGAGTCGAACTTCGTCAGCATTTCGTCCAGGTCGCCGGCACTGGCGCCTGCGGGCAGCTGCACCTTGCCCAGGTGGCCGCGGTAGCCATGGCGCCGGTCGTATTCCATCAGGCCGATGCGCAGCCCCCAGTTGGCCCACATCTGCAGGCGGCCGTCGATCGTGGTGAATATCTTGTAGCCGGCATTCACCGCAGAAGGACCAAAAAGCTTGACGAGTTCCTGCCGCCCCATCTCCCCGACATAAGGGGCGTTCACGTCGACCAGCGGGGCATAGCCGCGCGTGGCCACTGTCTCTTTCCGGGCCGCCGCAGCTTGTGCTTCGTCAATGTAGCCAAGCTTGATCATGCGCCCGAGCACATAGTTGCGGCGCACTTCGGCCGACCGGGGACTGGTGATCGGGTTGTATCTCGACGGCGCCGGCAGCACGCCCACCAGTGTGGCCGCCTGACTCAGCGTCAGCTGGTCAAGGTGCCTGTTGTAGTACGTCTCCGCAGCCGCAGCGATGCCGCGGCTGCGATGCCCGAATGCCACCACATTGAGATAAACCGCCAGGATCTCTTCTTTGGAGAAGTCCCGCTCCATCCGGTAGGTGACGAACACCTCGGCGAGCTTGCGACGCGCGGTCTTGTCCAGCGTCAGAAACATGTTGCGGGCGGCCTGCTGGGTGATGGTGCTACCGCCCTGGCCGGCAACATCGGCCGAGACCACGTTCTTCACCATGGCGCGCACCACGCCCATCCAGTCCAGCCCGCTGTGCTCGAAGAACCGGTCGTCTTCTGCGGCTAACACGGCTTTGCGCACCAGGTCGGGAATTTCCTCGTAACTGACCGGAATGCGGCGCTCCTCGCCGATCTGGGAGATCAGGCGGCCGGAGCGGTCGTAGACGCGCAGCGGTGCGGTCAATTCCTTGCTGTGCATGCTGCGGGTGGTGGGCAGCGACGGGGCCAGGTAAACAAAGCTGCAGGCGAGGGCGAAGCCTGCGGCAAGCACCAGGCCGATTACGCTCATGGCAGCCACGCGCAGCCAGCGAAGAGGGGGCAGGTTCACGGATTCGACACACTCTGGTTGCGCCCGGGCAGGGGGTAGCGCAGTTTCCTATCCCCCGGGATATTGGACAATGCCATGGCTCGATTTGACAGGTTTGTGGGCGGTCTCACGGAATGCTGTGCTGCGTTCGCGTTCAATTTAACCGGTCCGTGAGCTATAGTTGCGACAATACTCAGGCAGAGCAAGCGTTTCGGCACCTAACTAGCTGAATCGCAAGGGAGATCTGTGTTTCTATTTCCGCGTAGACACCGCCCGGTACTCGGTCTCGATATTACGCCGTCGTCGATCAAGTTGATTGAGCTCACGCTTTCGGGGGGTCAGTACACCGTGGACTCCTATGCTGCGGAGGCTATGCCGCAGAACTGCATGAACGAAAAAGCCATTGTCGATGTCGACGCCGTGGGTGAGGCAATTGCGCGCGCAGTGCGTCGCGCGGGCGTGCGCTCGAAAGAAGCGGCCGTGGCGATCAGTGGCGATGCGGCGATCACCAAGGTGATACAGATGCCGCGCAACCTGAACGACACCGACCTGGAAGCCCAGGTGGAAATGCAGGCTGACCAGTACATCCCCTTTCCGATGGACGAGGTGGCCTACGATTACGAGGTGCTTGGCGCCTCGGAAAAGGACAACGAGTCGATGGACGTGCTGCTGGTTGCATCGCGTTCGGAGAATGTGGAGCAGCGGCGCGCAGCTGTTGCCGCCGCCGGCCTTACGGCACGCATTGTGGATGTCGAAGCTTTCGCGCTGGAAAATGCCTGCCGCCTGATGACCCACCAGATGCCCGATGGCGGCATCGACCGCTCGGTGGCGGTGGTGGATTTCGGCGCCAGCACCACGACTTTCAGCGTGCTGCGCAATCTCAAGATTGTCTACACGCGTGATTTCGCTTTCGGTGGCCAGCAGCTGACCGAGGAAATCATGCGCACCTACGGGCTGTCGCTCGAGGAAGCCGGCCGCGCCAAGAAGGAAGGCGGCCTGCCAGCGAATTACCAGACGGACGTGCTCGACCCGTTCATCGATGACATGACGCAGCAGATCAGCCGCTCGCTGCAGTTCTACCTGGCATCCGGCTCCGGCCGCGAGCAGCCGGAGAAGATCCTGCTGTGCGGTGGTTGCGCAAACATCCCCGGCGCTGCCGAAGTGGTGCAGAGCCGGATCGGCGTGGAAGCCGAGCGGGGCGATCCGCTCGGGCAGATGAAGATTTCCTCGCGGGCGCGTGCTCAGGCGGTACAGCGTGATGCCACCGCCCTGCTCACTGCCTGTGGCCTGGCCCTGCGGAGTTTCGACTGATGCCACGTATAAACCTACTTCCCTGGCGTGAGGCGCAGCGCACTGAGCGCAAGAAGGCGTTTGGTGTGGGCATGTTGGCTGCCGGCCTTGCGGCCGCGGCCGTGACGGGCGTGGGCTTCCTGTTATTCAATCAGATGATCAATGCGCAGCAGGTCCGCAACGACAAGTTGCGAGAGGAAATCAAGACGCTGGACAAGCAGATCGAGGAGATCAACAGCCTGGAACTGCGCAAGCAGCAGTTCATCGCCCGCATGCAGATCATCGAGAAGCTGCAGCAGTCACGGCCCGAGATCGTGCATGTCTTCGACACCTTCGTGAAGACCATCCCCGATGGCACCTATCTGACTGCGATCACGCAGACTGAGCGCAACTTCAAACTGCAGGGTGTTGCGCAGTCAGCGAGCCGCGTGTCCAACTTCATTCAGTCCCTTTCTGAATCCGAGTGGTTGCAGGAACCCGAACTCGAGAATGTCGCTATCACGAAGCCCCCCACTATCGGCCAGGAATTCTGGATGCTTACGAAGCAAAGAGTGTCAGCTGCCGATGAAGCCGAAGCAGCCAAGGCCGCCACAGCCAAGCGGAACAAACCATGACCCTGGACGAATTGCGTCAACTCGATCCGCGTGACCCCGGCAGGTGGCCGCTGCCAGTAAGGCTTGGCGCCATTGCGCTGTTCTTCCTGCTGATCTCGAGCCTGCTGCTCTATTTCGTTGTCTGGAACTCCAAGAAGGACGAGCTGGCGGGCTACGAGAACCAGGAGCAGACCCTGCGCCAGGAGTTCCGTACCAAGCACGCGAAGGCCGTCAATCTGGATCTCTACAAGCAGCAGCTGGACGACATCCAGAATTCCTTCGGCGCAATGCTGCGGCAGCTGCCGGGCAGGACGGAAATCAAAGGCCTGCTGACCGATATTTCGCAGAAGATCGGCGAAGCGGGCTGCCAGCAGGAACTCTTCACGCCGCAGCCGGAAGAAAACAAGGACTTCTACGCGCTGGTTCCCATCAAGATCCGGCTTTCCTGCAGCTTTCACCAGCTCGGCGGGTTCGTCAGCAGCATCGCTGCCTTGCCCCGCATCGTCACCTTGCACGATGTGGCCATCAAGCCCATCGAAAAGTCCGCGGTTTTCGACCAGCTGAATATGGATGCCATAGTGCGGACCTACCGCTACCTGGATGTCGCGGAACAGGAAGCCGAGGCCGCGAAAGTCAAACAGGCGACCGCGCGCGGGTCGAGTTCCCAATGATGAATCGAGTAATCCCTTTGTTGCTGGTTGCTGCCGCGGTGTCGGTTGCTGGCTGTTCGTCCAAGGATTCCGAGTTGGACCGCTTCATCGCGCAGACCAAGCAGGAGCCGCCTGGTCGAGTCGAGCTACTGCCCGAGGTGAAACCCTACGACACGTTTCCCTACACGGCACAGGACATGCGCTCCCCGTTCGTGCCGGGCGGCGCGGGCGGCGCCGGGTCTCTGGCTGTGCGGCCTAACACCAAGCGCAGTCGCGAGTATCTCGAGGAGTTCCCGCTTGATTCACTGAAGATGGTGGGCACGCTCTCCATGAGTGGCCGGACCTACGGCCTGGTGCAAACCAAGGAGAACAAGGTGCAGCGTGTTCTGCCGGGCAATTACCTGGGACAGAACGACGGGCGAATCCTTTCGATTGCACCTTCGAAAATCACTGTTTCCGAGATCGTCCCGGACGGTTCGGGCGGCTTTATAGAGCGCGGCGCCGCGCTCGCTTTGAACGAATGACGCGGGAGATCATGCTCATGAATCGTTTTTTCGCCATCCCATCGCTGCGCCTTGCGCTGCTGGCTGCGCTTGGCGCACTTGCCGGCCACGGCGCCATGGCGGCCGAGCCCCCTGCCAACAAACTGCAGTCTGTCGAGGTGCAGCAGCTGTCGGGCCAGGGTCTGCAGATCGTGCTGACCACCAGCGGGCCAGCCGCCGAGCCCATATCTTTCACGATCGATAACCCGGCGCGCATCTCGTTCGATCTGGCCAACACCAGCCTCGCCTTGGCGCAGCGACGCATCGATGTGCGTAAGGCCGGTCTCGACAGCATTGTGGCCGCGGAAGGCAATGGCCGGTCCCGCCTGGTGCTGAACATGGACTCACTGCAGCCCTATCAGACCCGCATAGAGGGCAATCGCATCATTGTCACCCTGGGCGAGAACACCCGTGCCATGGCGGCTGCGTCTGCGCCTGCGTCTGCCGCGGCGCCCGCAGGTCCTGCGACCATTCGCATGTCTGCCCGCCGCATCCCGAAGATAGATTTCCGTCGCGGCGGTGACGGCTCGTCAACCGGGCGGCTGATCGTCAGCCTGAGCGATCCGCGCACCCCCATCAACCTGCGTCAGCAGGGCAATCGCATCCTGGTCGATTTCGTAGGCGCCGAGCTGGCGCCGGAATTCCAGAAGAGCTACGACGTGTCGGATTTCGCCACGCCGGTGACCGGCTTCGACGCCATTCGTACCGCCAGCGGCACGCAACTGAGCATCAACGCCACGGGAGATTTCGAGCAGCTGGCCTACCAGGCGGACGACCAGTATGTCATCGAGATCCAGCCCCGCCGCGTGGCCAAGGTCCAGGCTGACGAAAAGCCGGTGTACACCGGCGAGCGCATGGGCGCCAACTTCCAGGACATCCCCACGCGCACGCTGTTGCAGCTGATTGCGGACACCAGCGGCAAGAACATTGTCGTCGGCGATTCCGTCACCGGCAACATGACGCTGAAACTGGAGGACGTGCCCTGGGACCAGGCTCTCGACATCGTCCTGCAAACCAGGGGTCTCGACAAGCGGGTGCAGGACAACGTGATCATCGTGGGCCCAACCGAGGAGCTCGCCAATCGTGACAAGGCCAGGCTCGCTGCCAGGCAGGATCTCCAGGATCTCGCGCCGGTGCGCACCGAATACCTGCAGGTCAACTACGCCCAGGCGACGGACCTCGCCGCGCTGATCCAGTCGGGTGGGGCCGGCGGCCCTACAGGCAAATCACTGCTGTCGCTGCGCGGCAGTGTGAAGATCGACTCCCGCACCAACATGCTGATCATCCAGGACACCCCGGAAAGCATCACGAACATTCGTCAGCTGGTCTCGATACTCGACATTCCAGTTCGGCAGGTGGAGATCGAAGCCCGCATCGTCGTGGTGAACGAAGACTTCTCGCGTGACCTGGGCGTGCGCTTTGGATTCACCGGCACGGAAACCAACGGTTCGAACGGGCTGTTTGCCGTGACCGGCACGGCCGCCGGCGCGGACATCATCGGCTCTTCGGCGCTGGCCAATCTGGCGGGCGGCGGCGGCGTCTACCCAGTCACCGTCCCCACGGGCGTCGCCGCACCGAGCCGTTACAACGTGAACCTGCCTGTAACCAACCCTGCCGGCACCCTGTCCACCATGATCCTGGGTTCGGACTTCCTCGTTGACCTGGAACTTTCTGCAGCGCAGGCGGAAGGCAAGGGCGAGGTGATCTCGTCACCGAAGATCACAGCCAGGAACCTGCAGGAAGCGTATATCGAGCAGGGCACCGAGATTCCTTACCAGGAAGCGGCTTCCAGCGGAGCTGCAACCGTCACGTTCAAGAAGGCCGTGCTGTCACTGCGGGTTACGCCGCAGATCAATCCGGACAACACGCTGATACTCAAGATCATCGTCCACAAGGACAATGTCGGCCAGCTGTTCGGGACCTCGCAAGTGCCGTCGATCGACACCCGCGAGCTGAACACCGAGATCGTCATGCGCGACGGCGAAACAGCTGTGCTGGGCGGCATTCTGGAAACCGAACACCGCACGAGCGAGCGGAAAGTGCCCTTCCTCGGCGACATTCCAGTGCTTGGTCACCTGTTCAAGAGCACCGGCAAAGTCAACAACAAGGATGAGCTGCTGATCTTCGTGACGCCCCGCATCAGGCGCGAAGGCGTGCGGACCAACTAATGCCAAATTCCATGCAACGGATGACGAATATGCGCAAGCACGGATTACTTTCAGCCCTGATGGCCCTGGCGCTCGCTGCTTGCGGTGGCGGTGATGCCTTTCAGGGTGGAGCAGGCGGCGGTGGCGGCGGTGGCGGTACAACGACGCAGACCCCTGCGGCGATGACGCTGACCGCAAGTCTCGCCTCCATACCTGCTGACGGTTCCGGCTCGGCGACCGTCAAGGCCCTGGTGGTCGATGCAAACAACGTCGTGGTGCCGAATGTGCCCGTAACCTTCACGGCGAATTCGGGCGCCCTGAGTGCCGGTGCCACTGTTACGGCGAGCGACGGCACTGCGCAAGCGGTGCTGACCACTGGCGGCAATAGCACGCCACGCAACATCGTTGTGACTGCCAAGGCTGCGACCTTTACATCCACCGTCACGGTGGCCGTGGGTACTGCTGCTTCGGGAACTACCGTGTCGGCGCTCACGCTGGTGTCGAGCTCCACCACCATGCCTTCCGACGGTTCGGCCAATGCGACCATCGTGGCGATTGCACGTGATGCCAACAATCTGTTCCTGCCGGGTGTTCCGGTATCTTTTTCGGCCAATTCCGGTGGCCTGCAAGTTACGCAAGGCGTGACTGACAACAGTGGTCAGGCTGTCGCCATCCTGAGCACGGCCGGTGATAGCTCCACCCGCACGATCGGGGTGACGGCGACAGCAGGTGGCGTCATTTCGACCACCAACGTTAACGTGGCGCCGGCCTCGTCAGCCAACACCATCCGCATCGGCTCGGGTACGGGCAGCGCGTTCCAGCCCAATGTGGTGGGTATTGCGCCCGCGAGCATTGCCGCGGGCGCCAGCACCAGCGTCACCTTGACGTTCGTACGGCAGGACAATTCGCTGCATACCTCACCCGTGACGGTCAATCTCAATTCGCCCTGCGTGGCCGCGGGTACCGCCGAGTTCAAGGTCGGATCCGTGGTGCAGTCTTCGGTCACAACGACGACAGGGCAGGCAAACATCACCTATAGCGCCAAGGGTTGCGTAGGTGCGGATCCCATCAGTGCGACAGCAAGCGTTGGCGGTCAGAACCTCGAGGCTTCAGGAACGGTCACCGTTGCGCCCGCTTCGGTGGGCTCGATCACCTTCGTGTCTGCTTCGCCGGCCAACATCGCGTTGCAGGGCATGGGTGAGGCATCACGGCCAGAAACCAGCACGGTGATCTTCAAGGTCACGGATGCCGTGGGCGGTCCGGTACCCGCCCGTCAGGTCACGTTTGCCCTCAGCACGACGGTGGGGGGGCTGTCGCTTTCGTCGCCCACGGCGACCAGCGACGCGCAGGGCAATGTGCAGGTGGTCGTGAAGGCCGGTACGGTGGCAACGCCGGTGCGTGTATTCGCGACCGTGGTCGGCGTCACGCCCATCATTGCAACGCAGTCCAGTGCCCTGACGGTGTCGACCGGCATTCCGACTGCCGGCAGCATGTCGATCGCAGTGGATCGACACAATATCGAGGGCTGGAACCGGGATGGAACCCCTGCGACCGTAACGGTGCGGATGGCAGATCGGTTCAGCAATCCCGTTCCGGATGGCACACCGGTTTCCTTCCAGGCGGAAGGCGCTACGATTGATGCGCAATGCCTGACGACGACAACACCGACCGAGAGTGGCCTTTGCTCCGTGTCGTTCCGCAGCTCCAATTTCCGCCCCGCAAATGGGCGCGTAAGCATCACGGCGACGGCGATAGGTGAGGAATCGTTCAACGATACCAATGGCAATGGCGTGTTCGACTCGGGTACTACTGACTCCTTCACGGACAGCCCGGAGCCATTCCTGGACTCCAACGAAAACAACGCCCGGGATGCGAACGAGCCGTTCTACGATTTCTTCGTCAACCAGACCTACGACGTCGGAAATACGAGGTTCAATGGCGTGCTTTGTGTGGGCGCGACCTGTGACGCATCGAAGACCCTGGGCATTGGCGCCAGGACGGTGGTCATATTGTCGAGTAGCGGTGCATTGATATCGCAGACCAACGGGACCGCGCACGCCCCGATCACACTGAGTGTGAACCAAAGCACCACTGTCGACCTGTGGATCCGCGACACCAACCTCAATCCAATGGCCGCCGGGACCACAATTGCCGCAACGAGTTCTACCGACAAGTTCACCGTCCCCGCGCCCAATATGGACGTCGTTCCGTCGTCGACCTTGGCCTCCAACGTGGTGACCACGGCCGCGAACGGCATCACTATCTTCCGTTACGTCATAGCCGCTTCTTCGGTTGGCAGTGGCTTATTCACGGTGGCCGTGACCTCGCCGGAAACACTCGTCGTGACCCGTTACCAGATTTCGGTCAACGTCATCCCCTAAGTCAGTTTCCCGAGATGAATCAGCTGCGGCCGCCCTCGGGCGGCCGTATGCTTTATGGCTCATGCTCGGCAAGCGAAACATCTACCTGATCGGCCCGATGGGGACGGGCAAGACAGCCGTGGGCAAGCAGCTCGGCCGGCTACTCGGTGTGCCGTTCGTCGACAGCGATGCCGAGATCGAACGCATCGCCGGTGTGGATATCCCCTACATCTTCGAACAGGAAGGCGAGATCGGCTTCCGACTAAGGGAACGCGAGGTGATCGCCGCACTGACCAGGCGTGAACCGATCGTGCTTGCCACGGGTGGTGGCGCCATCCTCGCCCCCGAAAGCCGCAAGCTGCTGCAGGACACGGGCATTGTGCTGTTCCTGCAGACCTCGCTGGCGCAGCAGCTGCAGCGCGTAGGCAGAGGGCGCGGCCGGCCGATGCTCAAGGGTGTGGATATGCCGCAGCGACTGGCGGAACTGCGCGCGGTTCGCGAGCCGCTCTATGCAGAAATCGCCGATGTCACCCTTTCCACCGACAACCGCCGTGTGACCAAGGTAGCGGAGCTGGCGCTGCGCGAGCTGGGCTGGGAGCGAGGGGTCTGAGCCGTTTGCCTGCCGCGCGCTTTATACTTGCCCCGCCGTGCTCACACTCCAGGTTTCCCTCGCTGAACGTTCCTATCCGATTCTCATCGGCGACTCCCTGCTGGCCGATACGGCGCTGTTGAATCGGCATCTGCCGGCGCGGGATCTGCTGCTGGTCAGCAACACCACGGTGGCGCCGCTATACGCGGAGCGCGTGCGCTCGGCTTTAAGTGACCGGCGCATAGTCGATGTGCGCCTGCCAGACGGCGAGCAGTACAAGAACCTGGAATACGTGGCGCGCGTGCTCGATGTGCTGGTGGCCAACCGCTTTGCCCGCGACTGCGTCGTGCTGGCCCTGGGTGGCGGGGTGGTCGGCGATCTCGCCGGGTTCGCTGCCGCCTGCTACCAGCGCGGCGTCGCATATGCGCAAATGCCAACCACGCTGCTTGCCCAGGTGGATTCCTCTGTGGGGGGCAAGACCGGTGTAAACCACCCCGGCGGCAAGAACATGATCGGCGCGTTTCATCAGCCCAGTGTGGTGTTCGCCGATACTTCTACTCTGGGCACGCTGCCATTGCGCGAGCTGCGCGCCGGGCTTGCCGAAGTGGTGAAGTACGGCCTGATCTTCGATCGCGTGTTTCTGGACTGGATCGAAAAGCACGTCGATGAATTGCTGGCGCTGGATCCGGCGGCGCTTGCCCACGCTATCCATCGTTCCTGCGAACTCAAGGCGGATGTCGTGCGGCGCGATGAGCGCGAAACCGGCGACCGCGCGCTGCTGAACCTCGGGCATACCTTCGGGCATGCCATCGAGACGGTCACCGGCTACACAGAGTGGCTGCACGGTGAGGCCGTGGCCACTGGCATGGTGATTGCCGCCGACATGTCCGCACGGCTCGGCATGCTGCCCACTGCGGACGTGCAGCGCATCAAGGATCTGCTGCAACGCATAGGCCTGCCAATCGAGGCGCCGCGCTTTGGTGCACAACGCGCGCTCGACTGCATGCGCGTCGATAAGAAGGTGAAGGCGGGGCGTATCCGTCTGGTGCTGCTCGAGCAACTGGGAGTTGCGCGCTTCACCGCCGACTACGCCGACGATGCCCTGGACTCCACGTTGGCAACGCACTTCGGATAATGAACATGCTCGCCCGGTACGCCGCCCACGATGACGCAACTCGCGGGCGCCGCCATCCGGAATCAGCCCCGAAGTACCGCAGCGAATACCAGCGCGATCGCGATCGCATCGTGCATTCCAGCGCCTTCCGCAGGCTGGTGTACAAGACGCAGGTGTTCGTCAATCACGAAGGCGACATGTATCGCACGCGGCTGACGCACTCCATGGAGGTGGCGCAGATCGGCCGGTCCATCGCGCTGGCGCTGAACCTGAACGAGACGCTGACCGAGGCGATCTGCCTGGCCCATGATCTCGGCCACACCCCGTTCGGGCACGCCGGCCAGGAAGCGTTGAACCAGTGCATGCGAGAACACGGCGGCTTCGAGCACAACATGCAGTCACTGCGTGTGGTTGACGAGCTCGAGGAGCGCTACGCCGCGTTCTCCGGCCTGAATCTCACGTTCGAGTGCCGCGAGGGAATCCTGAAGCACTGCTCGCTGGCGAATGCCCGCGACCTGGGCGATGTGGGTCAGCGGTTCATCACGCGCCAGCAGCCTGGCCTGGAGGCGCAGCTCGCCAACCTCGCCGATGAGATTGCGTACAACAATCACGATGTGGACGATGGCCTGCGCGCCGGGCTGATCGATCTGCAGGAAATACGGGAAATAGCGATATTCGCGCGGCAGCTGCAGGAGGTGGAACGTCTGTATCCAGGCCTGGCAGGCCGCAGGCAGGTGAACGAAGTCGTGCGCCGCATGATCAACGGCATCGTCGTAGACGTGATCGAATCAAGCGCCGCGCGCATCACTTCGGCTTCTCCGGAAACCATTGACGCAGTCCGCCTGCTCCCCGATGCACTCGTCGAGATGAGTGAGACCGTGAACCGCGAGCATCTCGAACTCAAGCAATTCCTGCGCGAAAAGCTCTATCGGCACTATCGCGTCCAGCGCATGACTCGCAAAGCGCGCACGGTCGTCAGTGGCCTGTTTTCAGCGTTCATGGACGATGTGCTGCTGATGCCGGACGAGCATCGTGAAGTCGCGCGCCGCTTCGAATCCGAATCAGGTCTTGCCGGCCGCGCCCGCGCCGTTGCCGACTACGTCGCCGGAATGACCGATCGTTATGCAATCAGCGAGCACGACCGCATTTTCGTGCCCGCACACAGGAGTTAACGATGAGACTTCGTGAGGCTGCCAGAGCCCAGCTCATATTCTCGTTCCGCAAGATCCTGAAACCGATGATCAGGATCCTGCTGCGCGCTGGAATTCCGTACCTCGAGTTCCGCGAGGTGTTGAAGGGCGCGTATGTGGAAGCTGCGGTTCGTGACGGAATTCGGGGGCATCAGGGGCCTCTGACGAGGTCGATGCTGTCGGATTACACGGGCGTGCCGTTGGCGGATGTGAATCGGTTTATTGATGACGACGCATTGTTGGCTCCTCCAGAGTCGACAAATGCCGCAGTGATTACCGAGGTATTGCATATTTGGGGAACGGATCAGGAATATCTGGGGCCCTACGGATTGCCACTAGAGTTGGACTTGGAGGAAACCCCAGGAAAGAATCTAAGCACATTGATTTATCGAGCAGATCCCACAGCGAATCCAAGGGTGATCCTCAGGGATATGATTGAAAATGAAATAGTGAAGCCGGTAGGCGAGCACCACTATCGGGCGGTTGCGAGATCGTTCCTCCTCCCAGACATCATGACTCCACAAGCATTGGAGTATTTCGGTAAGACCATAACGGACTTGGCAAACACGATTGAATTCAACATGAAGGTGGAGGGCGATACCAAGCGCCTCCAGCGTTCCGTAGTGGCAGACGGTGGCCTACCAGAGTACGCACTTCCCGAGTTCGAGTCGTTGCTTAAGGAGAAAGTCCAGAAACTACTGCTGGATATCGATGATTGGTTGAGCAACAACAAAATTTATTGGACCCAGCCTGGTCGTATTGTTCAGACGGGGCTGACGGCTTTCCATTACGTAACCGAAACCTATGATTCCAGGCCGCTTTCAATGTTTCAGGAGCGTACGCCCGGCGACGTTGGAGTCGCATGGGTCGGTAAGCCAAAGCGTCCCGAATCCCAAACACCGAGTTAGGTACCCCAGATAGCTGTCAGGGCAGTTATTGTCGTCAGACCGTTCCTACTCGGGTCTTCCCTTATTTATTACATATTCCCTTGACGCTCTATAGCTATCTCACATATTTTGGCTTCGACACTACATAAGTCGTGAGCCGCGTGACCTAGGTCACACATCCTCCCGACTGGTCTCTGCAACTAGTCTCGGAGCGAGTTTTATGTACAAGAATATGTCCAATGTTGTTTTGGGTGCACTTGCTGCACTCGCCTTGTCTTCCGTCGTTTGCGCCGGGGATGCGGAACGTCTGGTTGGAAAGAGCAGCGTCCTTAGCTCAACAGGGATGCAGTCGTCTACGGGGACAAACGGAATCATCGGCACCGGCATCGTTCGCCCAGGCGGAATCATCGGCACCGGCATCGTTCGCCCAGGCGGGATCATCGGCACCGGGATCGTTCGCCCAGGTGGAATCATCGGCACCGGTATTGTCCGTCCCAACTAACGGAGCAGCGTGCAGGCAGGTGGGACCTTCTGTCCCACCCCACCCGCTCTCTGGAACGAAAAGGCCGCCTTACGCAAGGCGGCTTTTTTTTTCTCACAAAATTGGCCTAAAACGCCAATAATTCTAAGTGACGGCTCGCGAAGAATTGGATATTGATACCGCCAGTTAAGAAATGATGGGTATCAAGTCGTTGAAGTTCCAGTGAAGAGTCAAGATCGCGAAGCGGATGTGCTTGTTGAATTTCTTTCGGAATTCGCCACCCATTTACTCAATTGCGGAATCACGATGTCCGAATTTCGTGTCGCCGCACAATCTGCTTTTGTGCAAGCCGCATTGAGCACCGCGAGACTCCAGAATTCCCGCGTGAATCAATCAGCCGTGGCCGCAGTGACCGGACTATCCCGCGCTCAAGTTCGGGCGCTATTACGCAGTCCATCTGAGACTTCCGCACCAGTAGGCGCCAGAATCAGCACAGTAATATCTGGATGGTCCAGCGATCCAGATTTCACTGATGCAGACGGAAATCCGCTTCCATTGCCAGTTGCGCGAGGTCCACACAGCTTCCCCTCGTTAGTAAGAAAGTACGGCCGAGACGTGTCTCATCGCGCCATGCTGGCAGAAATGCGCCGCATGGGATTCGTTCAACAGGAACTAGGTGTCATTAGGCTTCAGAGCGTCGCGCCCAGATCAAAGCAATCAGAAATGATGCGTCTGCTTTCCCAGGGACTCGCTCACATCATCAGAAATACGCCGAATGAAACAGCTGCTGTACTCAACGTCATAACTGGAGAAGCTACATATGATGTGCCGGACAGCACTTCGAGGATGGTATTGCGGCGACGCCTAGTCCAAGGTACGAAGGCCTTTGCTGCGGATCTCCAGGCAGCCGGAGATGCGAGTACGTCACGACGAAAGAAGAAACCTGGCGCGCGAAAGGTGTGCACGAGGATTCTTGTGGTAACAATGGGATAGGCTTCCTCAGAGAGGCAATAAGGGAGTGGGTTTTGAAACGGGAATCACAACCACGTGGACGCGCTGATGTTGCGGCGCACTCTGATTTAATGCGCGGCCTCATGTGGACCGTCATAACCTTCATGGTTCGAACGGGGATGTCGGAGGCCAGTATTCGCAATGTATTCCTCCACTGCGTCTCAAGGATCCGGCGCGGTAGCAAAAAAGTGCCGGTGGCGAATAAAGCAGACGTCGCCTATGGATGCGACACAATTGCCGGAGCTGTACTTAGGGCATGGCATAGATTTCCGAAGTATCTTGATACCGCCGCTCGTCCGATTTGCCTACGTGAAGATGGTCCTGAGCCAAACTTGGTTTCATTGGTCCTGTCTCAGGACAAGAACACAGACCCCAAAGCAGTCATTCGGTCAATGCTAAACGCTGGATTACTTAAAAAGCGCGCGCCGCGTTCGTACCTGCCGGCGAAGGACTCGGCGACTGTAGAGTCCTTGGATCCACTTGCCATAGATCACATAGCTAAGACAGTGATGCGTCTTGTCGAAACGGCGAGCCAGAACATCTCGAAGTCACGCGACAAATTGCAACTAATAGAGCGCTATGCACATGTCCCTGACTTAACCAAGACGGAAGCCAGGGCCTTTGCCGTATTTTCGCGGCAGCAGGGTCAAGCGTGCTTGGATTCCATAGAGGATTGGCTAGAGTCGCGGCAGGTGAAACAAAGCTCCCGTACAGTGGTCGCTGGCAGGGGGATTAATGCAGGCGTCCACATATTCGCTTATCTAGGCAGCTCGGCTTCGGCAAGGAAGAAGGCAGTTCAAAGCGGATTGAGAAGGCGCGCTACCCCTTCTCGCGAAGCGCGCGTCTAAGTATCTTCCCAACGTTGCTCTTCGGCAGTTCAGTGCGAAAGTACACGTGCCTGGGCACTTTGTATGACGTCAGATGCTGGCGCATATGCGCAATCAGCGCCTCCGCTGTCAGATCAGGATCCTTGCGCACAACGTAAAGCGCGACGACCTCGCCGGATTTCTCATCGGGCTGTCCAATGGCAGCGCTCTCGAATACACCGGGATGTTTGGCGGCGACGTCTTCAACTTCATTCGGATATACCTTGAACCCGGACACAGAAATCATGTCCTTCTTCCGGTCTTCCAGGAACACGAACCCTTCGCCGTCGATGCGACCGATGTCCCCCGTCTTCAGCCAGCCGTCGGGCAGCATCACCTTGGCGGTCTCGTCAGGCCGGTTCCAGTAGCCCTGCATGATCTGCGGGCCGCGCACGCAGATCTCCCCCGAGGCGTTCAGGCCCAAGTCATTGCCTGCGTCATCGCGGGAGGTGACTTCGGTGGATGGCACTGGCAAGCCGACTGCGCCGGTGAACTGGGTGTCAGCGAGCCTACAGACCGCAACCACGGGAGAGGCCTCCGTAAGGCCCCAGCCCTGGCTGAGTGGATGCCCCGTGAGCTGCTTCCATTTCTCCGCTACCGCGGCCTGCACGGCCATGCCGCCGCCCACGCTCGCAACCAGCTTGCTGAAGTCGATGCGCTCGAAGCCCGGAGTGTTCATCAGCGCATTGAACAGCGTGTTGACGCCGACGAAGCACATGGGTGGGTACTTGCACAAAAGCTTGATGAATGCGGGGAAGTCACGGGGATTCGGCACCATGATGCCGGTGCCGCCCACGCGCATGAACAGCAGGCAGTTCGCGGTGAGCGAGAAGATGTGATACAGCGGCAGCGCAATGAAATAGGTGGCGGACCTGATATTGGCCTGTTCGAACCAGGCTTGTGACTGCAGCACATTAGCGACCATGTTGCCGTGCGAAAGCATCGCGCCCTTGGCAACGCCAGTGGTGCCTCCCGTGTATTGCAGGAAAGCGAGATCGGCCTGTGACAGCTGCATGGGTGCCGGCACGCAGTTGGCGCATTCACGCATGACATCGCGAAACCGGTGTGCGCCGGCAATGTTCCATGGCGGCACCTGTTTGCGCACATGCCGCAAAACGAAGTTGACCAGGGCGCCTTTGAGCCAGGGCAGCATATCGCCGACACCTGTGACAATGACCTTCTGAAGCTTGGTGTCGTCCTTGACCTGCTGCACCACATGACAGAAGTTTTCGAGCACGACGATGGCGGTGGCGCCGGAGTCGATCAGCTGATGGCGCAGCTCTTCCGCGGTGTACAGAGGATTGGTGTTTACCACCACCATGCCCGCGCGCAGCGCGCCCAGCATGGCTACCGGATACTGCAGCACATTGGGCAGCATGAGCGCGATGCGCTCGCCCTTGCTGAAGCCATGGCGCTGCAGCCAGGCGGCGAATGTGGCCGACAGACGATCGACGTCTCGGTAGGAAATGGCGTGATCCATCTGCACGTACGCGTGGCGGGCGGCGTGCTGCGTGAACGAATCCTCTGCCAGTGCGACCAGCGACGAGAACTGTTGCGCATCTATGTCGTGCGGTACGCCGGGCGGATAAGATTTCAGCCAGATCCGTTCCATGAATTCATCGCTCCAGCATGGGCTTCAGGTATCGCCAGACATTCTCGAATGCAGCAGGTTGACCCAGCGCATTGGGATGCAGCCCGTCGGCTTGCATCAGACGGGAATCCAGCGCCACGCCATCCAGCAGAAAAGGCACCAGCACCACCTTGTGGTCAGAAGCCAGTTTCCGGTACATGTCCGAGAAGTCTGCCGCGTATTGCCGCCCGTAGTTCGGTGGCAGCATGATACCGACCAGCAGCAAGCGGATCTTCGCAGTGCGCACGGCGCCGATCATTGCCGCAAGATTGGCTTGGACATCCTTGACAGGCAGCCCGCGCAGACCGTCATTGGCGCCCAGCTCGAGTATGACAAGTGCCGGTTTGTGCAGGTCGAGCGCGCGCGCCAGCCGACTGCGGCCACCGCTGCTGGTCTCGCCGCTGACGCTGGCGTTCACCACGCGGTACCCGTACCCTTGAGCGTCGAGTCGTTTCTGCAACAAGGCCACCCAGCCCTGTTCGACCCGCAATCCGTAGGCTGCGCTTAGGCTGTCACCAAAGACCAGCAGGGTTCGCACGCCGGATGCGGCGTCGGCGTTGCAGGTCATCAGCATTGCAAAGAGCAGTATCCGGATGGATCGCAAGATTGTTCTCGAAGCCCGGGATCTGACGCGGAAGGTTAGCAGTCCGGAGGGCGAACTGACCATTGTCGAAGATGTGTCGCTGCAGATCCTCGCGGGAGAGACGGTAGCGCTGGTTGGCGCCTCTGGCGCAGGCAAATCAACATTGCTTGCGATGCTGGCCGGGCTCGATGTGCCCACGTCCGGGCGCGTCTTTCTCGATGCGCGCGAGCTTACCGCGATGGATGAGGATGCGCGGGCACGCCTGCGCGCCGATCGCGTTGGCTTCGTGTTCCAGGCTTTTCACCTGGTGCCGTCGCTAACAGCCCTCGAGAACGTGATGCTGCCGCTGGAACTTGGAGGTCGACGCGATGCCCGGGACGCTGCACGCGGCATGCTTTCCAGGGTGGGGCTTGGCAGCCGTACCGGGCACTATCCTCGGCAACTCTCCGGCGGCGAGCAGCAGCGCGTAGCGCTGGCCCGTGCCTCGGTAACGCGGCCGGCCGTGCTGTTCGCCGATGAACCCACCGGCAACCTGGATACCGCCACCGGCGCCAGCATCTGCCAGCTGCTGTTCGACCTGAATCGTGATTCCGGAACCACGCTGCTGCTGGTGACTCATGAGGCGCAGCTCGCGGCCCGTTGCGAACGCACCCTGACCATGTCGGCTGGCAGGATCACCCAGCATGCGTAGCGCATTGCTGCAGGGGTTCAGGACCCTGTTGCGCGAGTGGCGTTCGGGCGACCTGGCAGTGTTGTTTCTGGCGCTGTTCGTCGCGGTGGCAGCGCTGACTGGCGTGGGCTTCCTGGCCGACCGCATCGAGCAGGCCATGCAGCTGCAGGCCAGCGAGGTATTGGGCGCAGACCTGCGTCTGGAGTCACCGGGTGTGATTGAAGATCGCTACGCGCAGGAGGCGCAGCGTCGAGGCATGCAGGCCGCGCGGATCGCAACGACGCTGTCGGTTGTGCTGCATGGCGAGCGAACCCAGCTGAGCAACGTGCATGCGGTGAGCGCGGGCTATCCGCTGCGCGGCGGCGTACGCACCGCCGCCGTCCCATTTGGCGATGCAGTCATCGCGAGCACCATACCGGCGCCGGGCGAGGTGTGGCTGGATTCGCGTCTGCTCGGCGCGCTGGACGCGCGCGTAGGCGACGTGGTCACCATTGGTTCCATCGAACTGCGGGTGACGCGCGTGCTGATATCGCGCCCTGACCAGGGTTCGGGATTCACCGATCTGGCGCCATCGCTGCTGATGAATGATGCTGACCTGGCCGCGACAAAACTGATCCAGCCCGGCAGCCGCGCGCGCTATGGTGCGCTGTTCGCGGGCGATCGCAATCAGACGCTGCCATTTGCGATCTGGTTGCGTGCCAACGCGAAACTTGCGGAAAGGATGCGGGACATAGCCGAAGCCAGCCCAGAGATAGGCAATGCCAGCAAGCGAGCGACACGCTTTCTGTCACTGGCTAGTCTCGCCGGCGTGCTGCTGTGTGCAGTGGCCATCGCGATGACGGCGCGACGCTATGTGAAGCGGCACCTGGATCTGGCGGCACTGTTGAAAACACTGGGTGCGCCACAGTCCACTGTGCTGACTGTCAGTCTCGTGCAACTGATCTGCATCGCTTTGCTGGCCACGGCGGCGGGATCGCTGGTGGGATACCTGGCGCAGGGCGGGTTGCTGATCATTCTGCGGGACATGATCGCGACCGAACTGCCTGCGCCGGGCTGGCGGCCCGTGCTCATGGGTTTGGTGGCTGCACTGCTGTTGCTGCTGGGCTTTGCGCTGCCTTCAATGCTGCAGCTGGCGCGTGTGCCAGCGATTCGCGTGCTGCGGCGGGACATCGGGCCGCCGCCACTCGGGATCATGCTGGCTTATGGTCCTGCAGTGCTTGCAATCGGCCTGCTGATCGTCTGGGTAACCGGCGACGCGGTGCGGTCGCTATGGTTTCTGTTCGCCTTGAGTCTGGCGGTGCTGGTCTTCGCACTCGCTGGTGCGCTGTTGGTAAGCATCGTTGGGCGCCTGCGCGGCCGGGCGGGAGTCTCCTGGCGATATGGCGCTGCCAACCTGGCGCGACGGCGTGCCGAGAGCATCGTGCAGATCGTGGCGCTGGGCCTGGGGCTGTCCATCCTGCTGCTGCTGACCATCATTCGTGGTGACCTGATCGACGATTGGCGCGCGCGGCTGCCAGCCAATGCGCCGAATTATTTCTTTGTGAACATTCCACCGGCAGAGCGCGCGGCATTTGAAGATATGTTGAACGCACAGGGTGGCCGCGTGGCGCGCATGCTGCCGATGGTCCGTGGTCGCATGCTGGCCATCAACGATGTGCCTGTGGGCGGCCAAGCCCGGGAAGGTCGAGGCGAAGGATTCGCTACGCGTGAACAGAACCTGACCTGGTCGGAGAAGATTGGACCAGACAACCTCATCACCGAGGGAGCCTGGTTCACGGCAAAGGATCATGGCAAACCGCTGGTATCCGTGGCGACTGATTTCCAGCAAGGCATGAAGTTGAAGCTGGGCGACCGTTTGAGCTTCGACATCGCCGGCGAGCGGATCGATGCAACAATCAGCAGCTTCCGCAAGGTGCAGTGGGACAGCATGCAACCGAATTTCTTCCTGATGTTTCCACCCGGCCTGCTGGAAGGTTCCGCAGGCACCTACATGGCAAGTGCGCAGTTTCGGCCCACTGACCCTGCGGCCATTGCGCAGCTGGTGCGACGTTTCCCGGGAATATCCATCTTCGACATGGACGGCCTGCTGACGCAGGTGCGCTCGATCATCGACAAGGCCGTGCTCGCGGTGCAGAGCGTGTTCCTGTTCACGCTGCTGGCTGGTGTAGTGGTGTTGCTCGCCGCCGTGCAGGCAACGCGTGATGAGCGACGCTACGAAAGCGCCATGCTGCGCACGCTGGGCGCGGCGCGACGCACGGTGCTGATCGGCGTGCTGGTTGAATTCGCGTTGATCGGCGTGCTGGCCGGGGTGGTGGCTGCGGCAGCGGCATCCATCGGCGCCTGGCAGATCGCGACGCGCCTGTTGGAAGTTCCCTGGCACCCGAACCCGCTGCTATGGCTGGCTGGTGCTGCCACCGGTGCTGCGCTGGTATGCATCGCGGGTTACCTCGCTACGCGCAGTGCCCTGTCGCAACCGCCGATGACGATACTGCGGCATACCTGAGCGCGTAGCTTCAGTGGTTCACCGCGAATCTGGCCCAGGCCTGGGGTGTCGGGTCGCCACGCCAGTCGAGGCCGTCGAAATTCAGGTCGTATTCGCCGGGTCCGATGGCTGAGCTGTTCAACGCGATGCGCAGGTGACCATTGGAGTCGCGTGCCAGGTTCGTGATCACGGCAACGCGGCCCTGGTCGACGCGGTCGATCGTGATGCGGAAGTTGCTGTAAGTCGACCACGAGACGTCGAACTTGAAGTCGGCCAATTCGGTTTCCTTGCCGCCTATTGTCGCCATGCTGCGGCTGACCGGGCCGGTGCGGGATGTTGCAATCACCACAGACCGTGTGGATTTCGATGGCTGCATGGGTTGGGACTCGGCATCCTTCGTCAGCACTGCAATCTGCTGGTCTTTCTTTTGGCCGGCTGCCAACAGCATCAGCGCTGCAATGAGCAGGGTGCAAGCAAGCGCGGCCACCACCGCGATGGCCACCGGCTTCTGGTAGAAAGGTATTTTCTTCTGGGCCCAAGGTTCCGGCTCGCCGGATGCGTCCAGTAGTCGAAGGGCCGCATTGATGCGGTCCGCCATGCCCAGCGAGGTCAGTGTTTCCGGATGTTCACGACAGTAGCGCTCGAAGTCCTGCGCGCCCTTCAACGGCAGCTTGCCGGCGAGGTAGCGTTCGATGACCTGGTTCTGCTGGATAAATTCGGCGTCCATTTGGGGTATCGTGCATGCAGCTTCCGTTGCCTACGCGAAAATATCTCACAGTTTTCCAACATCAGAATGACCACCATGCGAAAACATAGCGTCCTGTCACTGGCAGTGGCCTTGGGGGCCTCGATGGCGGCCCTGGGGGCTGTTCCGGCCACCACGTCGGCCGATGACACCGCCATTACGATCTACAGCTCGGCCGCGCCGGGCGCCATCTCGCCGGATTATTACAGGCCGCTGCCCGGCCAGGGAACCCCCAACGCAATGGGCGTGCCTGGCTATGCACTGGTGCGCCATGATCGCGAAGTGCAGTTGGGAGCAGGTCGTTCGCAGCTGCGTTTCACGGATGTGGCGGCACTGATCGATCCCACCACGGTGACGTTCACTTCGCTGACCGATCCCGCCGCGCGCGTGCTCGAGCAGAACTTCCAGTTCGATCTCGTGAGCACAGACAAGTTGTTGCTGAAGTATGTCGACAAGCCGCTGACAGTCGAACGCAACGTTGCTGGCGGCGGCATCAGCACGACCACCGGTACGCTGCTTTCTGCCGTCGATGGACTGGTTCTGCGCGGCAGCGACGGCAGTATCACGGCGCTGCGCGATTACGCCGCGCTACGTTTTCCGGACCTGCCTGGCGGGCTGATCACTCGACCGACTCTGTTGTGGGACATCGAATCCCCGCGCGGCGGCACGCAGAAGGTTCGCGTTACCTACCAGACCGGTGGCATTACCTGGTGGGCTGACTACAACCTGCTCTTCAGCGCCGGCAAGGATGCCAACAATGGATTCATCGATCTTTCTGCGTGGGTGAGCATCATCAACCAGTCCGGCGCCACCTTCCCGGATTCACGTCTCAAGCTGATTGCCGGGGACGTGCATCGCGCGCAGCCCCCGCCGCGCGCCAGGGTGCTGGCGATGCAGGCGTTCGAGAAATCAGAGGACGCAGGCTTTGCAGAGAAGGCCTTTGATGAATTCCATCTCTACACGCTTGGCCGGCGCACCACGTTGCCAAACAATTCCACCAAGCAGATAGAGCTGTTCGATCAGGCCCGCAAGGTGCCTGCGCAGCGGCTGCTGGTGCTGTCAAACGCGCTGGTTGGTTTCGGCGGCGGACGCTATGAGGATCCCAACTTTCCTGCCACGGGCGAGAACAAGGTCGACAGCTATCTGGTGTTCCGCAACGACAAGGAGTCTGGCCTGGGCTTGCCTTTGCCGGCGGGGCGCATCCGTGTGTCCCGGCTGGACGCCGCCGACAACTCATTGGAGTTCATCGGCGAGGACGTGATCGATCACACCCCGCGTGACGAGAAGGTGCGCGTGAAGCTCGGCTCCGCCTTCGATGTGGTCGGCGAGCGCAAGCAGGTCGATTTCAAATCCGACAGCCGCGCCCGCTGGATCGAAGAAGAGATAGAAGTCGAAGTGCGCAACCACAAGGACGAGGACGTGGAAGTGCAGGTGCGCGAGTTCCTGTTCCGCTGGAGCAACTGGAGCATCCTCAGCAGCAGCCAGGCGTACAACAAGGAAGATGCGCGGACGATCGCGTTCCCGGTGAAGGTGCCGAAGAACAGCAATCGGACAGTGAAATACCGGGTGCGTTACAGCTGGTAGCAGGCCCAGCCGCGCGGGCTAGAGGCGCCGCTTCACAGGCTCAGTCAGGCGCAGCGACGCAAGTTCAGTGATCGGCAGCGGGCCTTCCAGCAGGTAGCCCTGCGCGAAGTCCACGCCGATGGCCGCCAGCCACTGGCGCGCCGTGGGCGATTCAATGCGCTTGGCAACGCAGTGCATGCCCAGCACGCGCGAACCATGCGAGATCGCCGCCACCTGCGCCTGCGCCACCTTGTCTTTCAGGGCATCGACGGTCAGCCTGGCGTCGATCTTGAGCATGCGCACCGAACGCTGGCGCAGCATCGGCAGCACTTCGGAATGAAAGGTGAAGTCGTCGATGACCACGTGGCAGCCGATTCGCTCGCAGAACTGCATGAAACGCGTGGCCTGTTCCGGATGCTGGCGGCACTGGATTTCGCGGATCTCAAAACCCAGCAGACGCGGATTCATATGCGCGTCGCGCAGCGCCTTTTCCACGAAAGCCATGAAGGAATCGTCGAGCAGGGCGCCGGTGGAAAGGTTGACCGAGAATGCCGCCGGATCCACATCCAGCTGGGCGCGATTCTTCGTCAGCCACTGGCACAGTTCGCTGACGACTACGCGGTCCAGCTGGCCGCCACTGGCCGGATCCTCGGCGCGATCGAGCATGTCGCGGGGTGCTTCGTGGGACGCAGGATTGGGTTCCACAGTGTCGGCCCGCAGCAGCACCTCATAGCGGCGTGTGCGACCGGAGCTGCGCAACTTCACCAGCTGCTGCACGTACAAGGTGACCCCATGGCCATCGTGCGCGGCCGGGTAGACGGTGGCGGCTGGCTTTTCGCCCGCCAGGCGCAGGGCCAGCCGCTGCAGCAGCCGGCCAAACTGCGGGAAAGTGACGCGCTCGCCGGTGCGACCACCGAGGCTGCGCAGATTGACGTCCAACAGTAATGCGCCATGCAGCGCGCCGCGCGGATCGCGGGCGGCGTAGGCTACTAGTCCACGCCCCTTGCCGATCTCGCGTTCGAAGGTGGCGCGCGCTGGCTCCAGCGCAAAGCTGTCCAGTGCATCCAGGACAAAGCCCTGCTCGGTCCGGTCGATACTGCCGGCGGAAATCCAGATCATCGCGCCGGTCGCATCGTGCACGGAGGTGCGGTAGATATCCGAACCGGACATGGCCGCACCGATTTCCAGCGCGACCTCTTCGACTTTCGTCGGCAGCGACTTGATGGTGGTGGCTTCTTCCGATGGCATTCCCGAAGTTTGGCAACAGCTTGTCCGGCCTGCCGTGATCTACCTCCCGTAGGTGCGCATTGACCCCCGCAGGCGCTACAATATGACCAATTCCCCGGGGGTATTGGTACGGCTATGATTCATTCAATGATTGCCGACGAAATGGCCGTTTTTGCCCGCGTAGTAGAGGCAAACGGTTTTACCGCCGCGGCCCGCAAACTGCAGGTCCCCAAGGTGCGGGTAAGCCGGGCAGTCGCCGCGCTGGAACGGGCACTGGGCGCAAGGTTGCTGGAGCGCACCACCCGGCGCATCGGGCTCACCACCGCCGGCCGTTCCATCCTCGTGCACTGCCAGCGGGTGGCGCTTGAAGTGGAGGCGGCGCGCACCGCCTTGCAACCGGTGGCAGAGGGCGCGCAGCTGCGGGTTGCCATCGACCCGGGCTTTGGCCGGCTGCTGGTCGCACCACTGGTGCCGCGGTTTCTGGAGCGCTTTCCGCAGGTGACGCTCCGCTTGATCAATGCGGAAGAAGTGGCCGATGGCGCGGCCTTCGATGTGGAGCTGCGCAGCGACGGCCGCGTTGCCGCGGGTGAGACGGCCCATTCGCTGGGCACGCCGCCGATGATCCTCTGCGCGGCGCCGAATTACCTGGCGGGCAAGTCCCTGCCCCAGTCGCCCAGCCAACTGGCACAGCACGCCATGCTGTGGGCGGCGGCCGGCCCGGATTCGGTGCTGCGGCTTTCCAAGGACGGGGGCACGGTAACCGTGCCCGGCACGCCGCGGCTGGTGGCGCAGGATCTGACCGCTCTGCATGCCGCGGTGGCCGCGGGTCTGGGCATCGGCGCGCTGCCGGAGTTCATGTGTCGCAATGGGCTGGTCATGAAGCGGCTGGTACGGCTGCTGCCGGACTGGCAAGTCGCGGATCTGGTGGAGCTTACCGCCGTGAGCCCGGTAGACCGGGCGACGGAGCCGGCCGTGCGCAGCTTTGTGGACTTTCTCGCGGCCAACATCGTGCCGGCGCTGGCCGGCGCGCCCGAGGCGCCTGAAGCGAAGCCGGTGGCGCGCAAGGCAGTCGGCTGATGTACCAGTCACCCCTGCGCGAGATTCGCTTCGTCATGCATGAACTGCTGGACGACGGCGCGCTGACTCAGAGCTATGAGGATATCGGCTATAACGCCGAACTTGCTGACAATATCGCCGAAGAAGCCGGCAAATTCGCCGAAAATGTGCTTTTGCCGCTGAATCGCAGTGGCGACGAGGAAGGGTCCTCATGGTCGCCTGAAGGTGTGCGCACGCCAAAGGGCTTCAAGGCCGCCTATGCGGCCTATGTCGAGGCGGGTTGGGCGCAGCTCGCCGTGAGTACTGAGCTGGGTGGGCAGGGTATGCCGCAGCTGGTCAACACCGCGGTCGAAGAAATGATGTTCGCGTCGAACATGGCGTTCTTCCTCGGCACCTCGCTGGCCCGGGGCGCAGTGGAGGCCGTCGTGGCATCCGGAACTGCACAGCAGAAGAAGCAGCTTGTGCCAAAGCTCCTGAGCGGCGAGTGGATGGGGACGATGAACCTCACCGAAACGCAGGCCGGATCGGATCTGGGCTTGCTGCGCACGCGCGCCGTGCCCGATGGCGATCAGTACCGACTGTTCGGACAGAAGATCTTCATCACCTATGGTGACCATGACCTCACCGACAACATCATCCACCTGGTGCTGGCGCGCATCGACGGCGCGCCGGAAGGTGTGAAGGGCATATCTCTGTTCTGTGTGCCCAAGTTCCTGATCAATGCGGATGGATCAAACGGTGCGCGCAACGATGTGCGCTGCCTGTCGATCGAACACAAGCTCGGCATCCGTGCGAGCCCCACCTGCGTGATGGCATTTGGCGAGCAGGAAGGCGCCGTGGGCTATCTGCTCGGCCCGCCGCATGCCGGCCTCTCGTTCATGTTCATCATGATGAACGTGGCGCGGCTTTCCGTAGGTGTGCAGGGGCTGGCGCAATCCGAACGCGCGCTGCAGGGCGCGCTGGACTGGGCGCGCAGCCGTCTGCAAGGGCGCGTGGCCGGCAAGCCTCAGCCCGTGGCGATCATCGAACATGCCGATGTGAAACGCATGCTGCTGTCCATGAAGGCGCGCACCGAAGGCATGCGGGCGCTGTGTTATTTCGCGGCGCTGGAGCTGGACAAGGCGCATCGCGGCGCCGACGAAGCGCAGCGTGTTGCCGCGCTCATACGCGCTGAATTGCTGATTCCGGTGGTGAAAGGCTGGTGTACCGAAACTGGTGTCGTTGTTGCTTCCACCGGGGTGCAGGTGCACGGTGGCATGGGTTATATGGAAGAGACTGGCGCGGCGCAGTTCCTGCGCGATGTACGCATCGCTTCGATCTATGAAGGCACCACGGGCATACAGGCCAATGATCTGATCGGGCGCAAACTGGGGAGAGATCGCGGCGCGGCGATGAATGCCCTTATTCAGGAGCTGCTGGCGGAGCTCGCCGCTTCGCGCGCGCTGTCGCCCGCTGCCAAGGCAGCGCGCAATGCCGCAACCGAAGCGCTGACCACGTTGCGCGACGCCACTGCAAACGTACTGCGCATCCATGCCGAAGCGCCGCAGCAGGCGCTGGCGGTGTCGGTGCCTTATCTCTCGTTGTGCGGCCTGGTGCTGGCCGGCGCATTGATGGCGCGCGCGGCCGCAGTGGCAGAAGCAGCGCTTGCCACCGCTCCCGACGATGCCTTTTACCTGGCGAAACTGCAGACGTGCAGGTTCTACGCCGAACAGGTGCTGCCGGAAGCGCTGGGCCTGGCCCGCGTGATAGAAGGCGGCGCAGTCAGCGTGGTGGAAACCGTGTCAGAACTTTTCTGATGAAGACGGCACTGTCAGGGTGACGGGCGGCTTCTGCCGTTTCGGCCACAGTGTGCTGCCGAGCAGCACAAACAAGGCTGCGGCTATCAACAGCCCCGCGGCGATGCCGCTGCCAGAGAAGGAAAACTGCAGCACGGCTTCAACCAGTTGCAGCAGGCCGAATATCACAATGACTTCGCGCGATACCGCGTGTGGCTTCCAGGCTACCAGCGCATAGAGCACGCCGATGAGCAGCGCCTGGCAGGCGAACGCCAGCCATAGCGCGCGGATCGATTGCGTTAGTTCGGGCTGGAGGCCATTGTTGGCGAGCGCGATCGACAGCACGAAATACCTGCTGAAGTAGAACAGCGCCACACCGACCAGCGCGATAGCGCCGATGATCATGCAGTAGCGGAAGCTTGCGAGTTTCATGGGTTGCTCCGGGCAGTTTGTTGATCAGGCCGCGCGCGGCGCGGTGTTGAGCGAATCCAGGAAATGCCGGCGTTGCAGCGCATCCAGCTGCGACCACACGATCTTGTTGCAGAACTGACCGCGCAGCTCGCTGTCGGACGCGCCATGCGGATTGTTGTGCAATGCCGGCATTGCGCTTGCCAGCCGCGGCACGGCATCTGCCAACAGCTGCAGAATGGCATCATGCACTACCGGGCTGCGCATCAGTTCGTTGTGCGGCACCTGGCAGTACCAGGCTTCACAACCTGCGAGCGTGGCACGGGCAGTTGGCACGGTGCCGTCACCGGTGAAATCGAAGCGGTAGTAGAAGTCGTCGTGCACGCGGGCGACTTTCACTGCGGTTTCGAAGCCGAAGCCAGCAATGGCGCTGATGCGCGGGTCCGGGCCGCCAAGTTGCAACATGGTGACGCGATCGAGCAGCGTTGCATTGGGTTGTGGCCCGGTGCTGGGCCAGTTGCGCGGATCGATCAGGTCGAGCGCGCTGTTGTCCAGCGGCAGCATCTGGTAGAGGCTGTGGAAGCTCGAGAACACATCCCGCGCCAGCGCTTCGGGGCTATGCACATCGTCGATCTGTGCAAGGCGGCGCACCAGTGGATACACGCCGCGCACCGCCTGCACCGGCGCGTATGAGCCGCCATGCGGCGCGCCCAGCGTGATCAGCCGTTGCATGCGTTGGCCGCTGGTCGAACGCATCGCGATGCGCGCAACCAGGCCGCCCAAGCTATGGCCGATCACGCTGAGCTCACGCGCCGGCTCGGCGGCCAGTTGCCGGGCGAGCAGGGCGCCGCTTTCGGAGATGTCGCGGCGCCAGTCATAGTCGAAACAGCGCACCGTGTAGCCCGCAGCTTCCAGCGCCAGCTTCAATGGCAGATAGCCATGCGGCACGGGACCGCAGGGCGTGACCGCCGCGCCGGGCAGCGTCAGTAAACTGAGCTGGCCCTGGCTGATGTCGGTGGGATCAAGCCACAGCAGGTCGTCGGGAACCGAGCCGGTACGTCGCAGACACAGTTGTGACCCCATGAGTCCAGGTACTACATATACGCAGCGCTCCGGGTCCTGCCTGGCTGCAGCGGCGGCAACCGCCATGGGTTGCAGTCGCGCGTACTCCGCTTCGCCGAAGTACGCGAGCAATTCGCGGCGTCGTTCACCCGTGGCCAGCAGTTGCTCGACGACTCCGACGGGCCAGACCAGGCGGTCATAGACAGAAACATCGCCGCGCTCACCGCTCACGCTTCCACCTGCCTGCCGGCGGTCTCGGCGATGATTTCGCAGACGGCTTCAATGGCCGCGCCGCGTGCCGAAGTCTTGCGCCACAACGCGCCGATGTGGCGCACCGGCACCGGCTTTGCAAAGGGCAATGTCACCACGCCGCGTGCATTGCCGTAGGCGCCGCTGCTGGCGAGCAGTGGCAGCAGGGTGATGCCACCGCCCGATGCGACCATCTGGCGCAGTGTTTCCAGCGAGGTGGCGCGAAAATCCTGCTTCTCGTGCAATTGGGCGCGCGCACAGACCTCCAATGCCTGATCGCGCAGACAATGCCCGTCTTCCAGCAGCAGAAGTGTTTCACCATTGAGATCCGTGGCCTTTAATGACTTGCGACTGGCGAGCGCGTGGTGTTCCGGCACCGCCACCACGAAAGGTTCGTCGAACAACTTGCGTTCCACCAGCCCGTCGGTGGGCACCGGCAGAGCGAGTATGCCCAGATCAATGTCCCCGGCTCGCAGGTGCTCCAGCATCGGGCCGGTCTGGTACTCATACAGCAGCAGGTCGATGCGCGGAAGCTTTTTGCGGATGCGGGCGGCGAGCAGCGGCAGCAGATACGGGCCGATGGTTGGCAGCAGCGCCATGCGCAGCCGGCCCGCCAGCGGATCACGCTGCAATTCGGTGAGCGCGACGATCTCGTCGCTGGCCTCGATGATGCGGCGCGCGCGCGCCACGACCTGGGTGCCCGCCTCGGTCAGTGCGATGCGCCGCGGATGGCGTTCGACCAGTTGCACCCCGAGATATTCCTCCAGCTTCTTCAGCTGCGCGGACAGAGTGGGCTGGCTGACGAAGCAGCGGGCCGCGGCCTGGCCGAAATGGCGCGTGTCGGCCACGGCTACCAGATAACGGAGATCCTTGAGTTTCAGATCGGCCATTGATCGATTCTATCGATTCCGGGTCGGCGATCTATATGGCGGAAGTTGAGAGTGCTACGGCGCCCACTGTTTCACTGTCTGTTCCAGTCCGTCCCGCACTGCTGCCTCCGCTGTGGGTCCGGGTTTGCCAGGGCCGTTGGCGGAACCCAGGCAGATGAAACCGATGAGGTGATCGGTCTCTGCAAGACCCAGGCTGGCCTTGAAAGGCACATCGAACACGCCGGGGCCGGAAAACAGGAAGGCGCTGAAACCCAGCGCATGCGCGGCATTGAGCACCAGCTGGGTGGCGCCGGCCGCGGCAAAGGCTTGCTCGATCGGGGCGACCTTGGCGGCCGTATCGATCTTCGCCGCGGCCACCACGAGGATCGGCGCGCGTGCGGTGAGACGGTACTTCTCGCGGTTTCTCTCATAGCGCGACGGGTCGCCCTGCACCCGCGTCGCGGCCTCCGCCAGGCGATCATAGAAAACCTCGTACTGCTCCGGACGCACGATCTGGAATCGCCACGGTCGCAGCCGGTCGTGATCGGCAGCGCGCTGTGCCGCGCCCAGGATCTGTCGCAGTTGTTCGTCATCGGGGGCAGGCGCCTGCATGAACGCTCCGGCCAGGGAGCTGCGGGTCAGCAGTGAATCGATGGGAGAAGTGGGTGTTGCGGCCATTGCTTGCGTCATCGTGGCATTCTATCCAAACCTTATGGAATTCGAACTGCAACCGGAACTACGTGGCGAGAGCCTGGTACTGCGTCCCCTGCAAGCGGGCGACCGCGAGGCCCTCTGGGAGGTGGCGCGTGATCCACTGCTGTGGGCGCAGCATCCCGACAAGACCCGCTACGAGCCCGAGGGCTTCGCGCGTTTTTTCCAGAGCTCGCTCGAGTCCGGCAGTGCCCTGGTGGTGATCGATGCCGCGTCCGGGCAGATCATCGGCTCAGCGCGCTTCTACGACTGGGACCCGGAGTTGCGGGAAGTCGCGATCGGCTACACCTTCCTCGCGCGTGCGGTCTGGGGCGGCACGGTGAACAGCGAACTGAAGCGGCTCATGATCGGTCACGCAGCGCAGTGGGCGGAGCGTGTGTGGTTCCACGTCGGCAAGGACAATCTGCGGTCGCGTCGCGCCATGGAAAAGATCGGCGCCAAAGCTGAATTCGAGGGACCACGGCCATTGAACGGCGAGATGATCCCGTTCATCTACTATCGGATCGATACGGCGAGCTGGCTCGTTAGCAACGGGTGAGCGACTGGGGGATCATTTTCCGGTCAGTACGCCCCCATGAAATCACGCTTGCCGATGGGCAGCCCGTTGTGGCGCAGAATCGCGTACGCCGTGGTGACATGAAAAAGAAACTGCGGCAAACCGTAGTTCGCCAGATAGGCCTGGCCGCTTAGTCTTTTCTCTTTCGGAGTGCCAGGACGCAGCACGATTTCCTTCGTTTCGCTTCCGGCAAATTGTGATGCGCTGACGCTATCGAGAAACTCAAGTGTCTGGGACAGCAGCCTGTCGAGATCGGCAAAGCTCTGTTCCTTGCCTTCATGAACGGGAACCTCAATACCCGCGAGGCGTGCCGAGATCCCGCGCGCAAAATCCGCAGCCACCTGCACCTGCTTGAGAAGCGGAAACATGTCCGGATACAGGCGTGCCTCCAACAGGGCGGGGCGCTCTATTGATCTGGCAGCAGCATGTGCATCGGCTTGTACCAGGATTGCCCTCAACGCGGTCAGCAACTGCTTGAAGACCGGGACGGAATTGGCATACATCGGGTTGGTCATGATCAGTGCTTGAGGCCGTGCTCGGCCATTACCGCTGCGTTCCTGGCGCTGCTGCGCTGGAACGCCGGTCGCGCCTCCAGACGCGCAACGTAATCGGTGAACACCGGCTTCGGATCGATCATCTTGAACATCAGGAAGTAGCGCAGCGTCCCACCAAAGATGGCGTCCGCCATCGAGAAGCGCTCGCCCAGCAGGTACGGTCCCTTCACGAGCGCCGACTCGGTGGTTGCGAGCATGTCGTCGTAGTTGCCCCAACCCACGGCGCGCACGTTGAACTCACCGCCTGAAGTGCGGGCCGCGGCGGCAGGCTCCATGACCGATGGGGTGAAGAGCGCCCAGCGCAGGTATGTGCCCCGCGTCGGGTCGTCGAGCGCCGGCGCGAGGCGGCCGGCAGCGTACCGGTCGCCGAGGTAAAGCGCTATGGCCGCGCTCTCGGTAACAACAGTTTCACCGTCTGTGAGGGTGGGCAGCTTGCCCATCGGGTTCAGTGCCAACATTTCTGGCGACTTCTGCGCGCCGGCCATGATGTCCACCCAGTGCAGCTGGTACTCGACACCGACTTCCTCGAGCATCCACACCACATTGGCGGCACGCGAGAAAGGATGGTAGTAGAGAACTATTGCCACGCTGGTCTCCCTTGATGGTGGCCGCAACTGCAGGCCCTGTGACTTGCCACTATAACGCCATCGGCATTACTTCCGGTATTGACCCGCAGCGGCCCATCAGTCTGAATGCGGTGATGGTGGCGCTGGTGGATCACTCCGCGCGACCAATCTGGAGTGCGGCCGACAAGAAGCCCAAGACCGATGCAGACTGGGGCGAGATCGAGTACCACGCGTCGCAGATCATGATTGCCGGCACGGTGATCAACATTCCGGGCACCGGACCGGCCGATGCGGGCTGGGTGGTGCAGCCGGAATGGCTGGCGTTTTCCAAACAGCTGACCGATGAAGGCCCGGCGCGTCGGCACGGATCCAAAGCGGGTGAATGTCGATTTTCCCCGTTGGATGGTGGACTCCCTGGATCGGGAGGCACATCGCATGGGTGTTACCAGGCAATCATTGATCAAGCTCTGGCTTGCTGACAAATTGGGGCAGAAGGCAGCTGCTGGCAATCGCCGGAGTTGACCCGAAGCTGCCGGTCGCGAATGGCCGCTTCTGATCATCCAAAATGGGTCGAACTCGAGAGTTTTGCCAACCAGGGAGCTTTTCTTCCAGATTCCCTTACTATAATGTAAGGACATCTATCAGGAGACCCTCATGGCAACTGCTACGCTGACAACCAAAGGGCAGATCACGATCCCGGTAGAGGTGCGTACTTCCCTTGGCGTGGATGCCGGGGACCGCGTGGAGTTTGTCGAGGTTGCGCCCGGGCGCTATGAATTTATCGCCGCCACACGCTCGGTAACTGCGTTGAAAGGAATGTTTGGCAAGCCGCGCAAAGCCGTCTCGATTGCCGACATGAATGCGGCCATCGCCCGACGGGGAGCAGCAGCAAAGTGATTGGACTCGATACCAATGTCCTTGTTCGATACATCATGCAAGATGATATCAAGCAGTCGCCGCTGGCAACTCGAATAGTCGAATCACTAACAGCGGAGTCGCCTGGTTACGTGCCTTTGGTTGCGATCGTGGAACTCGACTGGGTACTTTCATCTGCATATGGGCTGAGCCGATCTCAGCTGATACAAGCATTTGAGGCACTCCTTCGAACCAAAGAGATCGCAGTCGAGCGCGGCGAAACCGTCTGGAAAGGCCTTCGCCTCTTGCAGCGCTCCGGCGGCGACTTTGCCGACTGTTTGATCGCCTGCTCGGCGGAGGCCGCCGGCTGCGTGAAGACGATGACATTCGACCGTGGCGCGGCGAAGAGCGGCGGAATGACGTTGGTGTAGTAAGTCGCAAGAATTGGCAGGAAACACGGTCGTACGGTCGAAATTGACCCGGAGCGGCCGGTCGCGAATGGCCGCTTCCGGCCAGCGCGAATCTTCCGGGCACGGTTGGTGTCATTCGCCCAGATCAGCTGTAAAGCCGATGGGCCTGGTCGTGGCGGTCGGCTCAATCATCAGTTTGCGAATGGCATCAAACACGACTTTGAATTGCCGGTCGTACTTGCTTTCCAACGCGGCTAGCTGCCGAGCCAGATCCTTGTGGGTGGAGAGGACTTCCCGAAGGCGCGGGAAGGCCCGCATGATTTCTATGTTCACCCTGATTGCGCGCTTGCTACGCAGCACGCTTGAGAGCATGGCAACACCGTGCTCAGTAAAGGCGTAGGGTCGTTTTCTAAAGACCCATGATAGCGGCAGAATTGGATGTCACAATCTGGGGATGGGTAAAGAAATTCTGTTGATGCCCAGCACGGAAGTAAGGGTTTTCTCGGGCACGTAGTCATTAATCTGGGTCTATTCGCATGCATGACCACCAAGCATGTGAAGTCTCCC
>JBDSJD010000053.1:0-3199 GCA_039917615.1 Steroidobacteraceae bacterium | reverse complement strand
CAGCGGCTTGCTCCACGACTGCCGCAGTTGCGAGTTGCACGGCAGGCTTTGCAGGCTGCTGTGGTGCATCCGCGCCCTGCGTGCACGCCACGATCGAGGTGAGTGCAATGAGGGTTGCACCCAGGATGGAGCTGGCAGTGCCAAGCGGCTTGAATCGCGCAATCATGCTGATCCTTTCCTTGAGTTGCGACCGGCTTTCGACAACGCTGGCGTTCTGCACCAGCAGCGCCTGCCGGGGCGTCATGTCGGACAGCCTGATCAGGGTATTTCCGTACTCTAATTGCTCTGCAGTAGTCAGGTGTCGCAGCACGCCTGCATCGCAGGCCTGCTCCATGTCGTTCCTGGCGATCCGCAGCGCATACCAGGCCAGCGGGTTGAACCAGTGCGCGATCTGCACGCAGGTGATCAGCCAGTTGACCAGGATGTCGTGGCGCCCCACGTGGGTAAGCTCGTGCAGCAGCACCATTCGTAGCTGTTCACGATTGATGTGGCTCGACAAGTTTCGCGGCAGCAGCAGCGCTGGTCGCCAGTAGCCGACCAGTAGCGGTGAATCGACTCCCGATGTTTCGAGAAGCCGCACGTGCCGGCGAATCTTCACTATCTGTGTGCAGTGCTCGAACAGCCGGGTCGTCGCTGCATCTGGTTCTGAGGCCGTGAAACTCATGCGCGAGTAGCGGGCCGCGTTGCGCAGCACGGCTGCCGCGAGGACGGCGACGCCGAGCACCCAGACCAGGATGGCGACGGTTCGTGGGGAGGGTTGGAAGCTGCTTGTTACCGCTGCGGTGCTGATTCCGATCACTGGCTTCTCATAGTTCGCGGCATTGGCCCGCGAGGCAGCATGTACAGGGACAGGTACCTCAGTGGCGCGTGGAGTGCCGCGCAAATCCACCTGCGCGCCAAACGGGATCGTCAGGCAAGCGATCAGCGCGAACCACAGCCCATATCGGGCCTGCGGCGTCAGCCATTTTGTGAAAACGCGCCGTATCAACAGCACCAGGGGGATGATCGCGATACTCTTCAGCGAAGAAAAAAGCACCCACGAAGCGATCGGCAGCAGGAACCCCGTCTGTTCGATCATGTCTTCTTCCCCTTGGCGACTGGTGTGCCCAGCAGTTTTTTCAGTTCCCGCTTCTCTTCGTCACTGAGCGCCCGTCGCGCGACCAAGTGGGCGACCATGGGTGTGAGCGCGCCATCAAATACCCGATCGAGGAATGAGTGGGCGGCATGTCGCGTGCAGTCCTCGCGGGAGACGAGCGCGAGGTAGTGGTACACGCCGTCCTTGACCTTGGTGCCCACGGCCTGCTTTCTGGCCAGTCGCGTCAACATGGTCCGGATGGTCTTGGGGTGCCACTGTTTTGCGGGACCTTGCCTCGCCCCAGTGAGTCGCTCGCAGAGTTCGTTGGAGGTGATGGGGGAATGCTCCCACAGCACTTTCATGACCTGCCATTCGGCATCGGATATCTGGGGCTGTGCGCTCATGGATGCGGACTCGAGGGTGAGGATTACAACTGTAGTCTTAACTGGAGACTACAGTTGTAATCCTCCGGACGCAAGACCGGGATGGAATCAATGCGCCGGCCCACGACGGTGGCGAGGCAAGCCACAGCCGCGGTCCAACATCCCGGCCAAGATGACATTCTGGGCCACTGCAACCATTTGCGGTCGCCGAGTGGCGCGATAACTGAACCTCTTCTAGGCTCTCTATTGATTCTCAGGATGAATCTCGGCCATGAAACCTACCGCATTGCTTTCCCTCGCCGCCATGGTTGCCATGTGGCCCGGCATTCCATGGTCGGCAGAACACGCTCCGGGCAGGCCAAGCGACAGGCATGTGATTGCCGAGCGCAAGTTTGCAGATGTTCGCTTCGTGATCGGCGAAGGCAATGCCGGCAGGTGGCTGGAGATGTATGTCGGCGGCGACTACGTAGGGGCATTCAGCGAATTCGCAGTCGACGAGATAGTAGCGGCGCCGGATGGCAAGCACTTCCTGGCACTTTCCAACACGTCGAAATCGTCCTACGCGTTCGCCATCATTGATCGCAAGGGATTTATCGAGGCGTCCAAGCCCCACGGCGGCGATCTGCATTATTGCAATCGCACCTCCTGGGGCATCGGCGAGTGGGTGGACACCAGCAAGCCGCAGGCCACTTTCAGCATCCAGAAGAACCAGATGACGACGCCTGCTTCGGAATACCTGCAGGCGACGGTACGGGGATGCGATGGCAAGACCGTAATACTGGCGCGCGCACCTGCACCTTCGCTGAAGGCCACCCCTGCGAACAGACGTGCAGAAGTCAGCATCACGGGCACAGCTGCCGCGGATAACAACGGTACAGACCGAAGCTCTTTCTTCATCGGCGACACCATCAAGGACCTGCGCGACATCGATCCGACTCTCGCGCGCACGCTGACGTTGGTCGACGGCCGGCGTAGTGCCTCCACCACGTTCAAACACACGGCATTGCCCTTGCCCGCCAACTGGACAGAAGCACAGGTGTCAGAGCGCCGCTCCTGCAATGGAACCAATAGCTGCAGCAACTATGTGGACCTGGTCGTCAACCGGCCAGATGGATCCTTGCAGGTGCTCGCTACGGGCATGGCTGGCCACTTCATCGCCCTGCCCGCGGCACGGCGCGTTTTCGATTGCGCCGAAAGCAACGGCGTCGTTGAGCCGAAGAACCCGGTTCCTGCCATCGTTGACCTCAACGGCAACACGACTTCCCTGCCTTCGCATCCAGGTCCATTGCGGTTCTGTAGCAGGACGGGCACGGGGGATGAGGTGGTGATGGTGTACACCATGGCGGACGCCGGGACCGCCTACACGCTGGCACGCGTTTTTGATGCCGGAGGCGCATTGCTCACTGAAAAAACTTTCGAGAAATCAGGCGCTGTGGAATTCATCGTGGCGGGCAAGAAGTATTCAGAAGAAGTGCCCGGTCCGGTCCGTAATTAGTACGTCCGAAAATGAAACGATCGCTAAACGATAAAGCTCCGAAGGAAGGAAGACCATGACCAGAAGTTCTGGTAGGCAGTTTTACCTTGCCTCAGCCCTTCGGCTCGATCTTTGGCACCCCTCCGCGCTCGCGGATCAACTTGCCAAGCAGATGCGACGCCATGTCAACCGGAATCACGTCGGCCTGGGAGATTGGCGTCTGGCCGGATGAGTTGGCTTCGTCCAACGCGGCTCCCTTGTCGGCTA
>JBDSJD010000052.1:0-10918 GCA_039917615.1 Steroidobacteraceae bacterium | reverse complement strand
TCGGCGCACGTGCACCGCCGACTTGAGGTGCGGCTGATCTGACAGCCGTCAAGCCACGACGAAGATCGCCTGCAGCCGGGAAACCGGCAGTGGGGTTCGGAAGACTCGTGCCTCAATCAGCCCGAGTGGTAGCAACGCCGCCTGGGCTTAAGGTGAACGGGCAGGAATCGCAGGCTCAGCGACCCGGGGACAGGTTTCAGACCTCTTGGCACGAGACCCTTCGGGCGGTGTTCAGGCAAACATGCCGGCAAGCTGCGGCAGGGCGGGTGGTTTGAAAGTCCTATCCGCGTAGCCCCACAGATCGAGCGTGCGGCGCCACATCAGCCAGTCGTTCGGATGCGGATTCAGCAACTGGGCATCCGTGACCGGCACAAAACGGGACTCTAGGAATTGAGCACGCAGCCCTGTTGTCAGCGCGAACCCGAACAGCGCCGCAGCGGCCACACCCAGACCGAGGCGCTGCGCGCGCGAAGGCTTCCTCATGCGCTTAAGTTCCTTTCGCGTTGACTACTTGGCCGGCATGTTCTTGACGAGCCACTTCGTCACTTCCTCTGCGTAGCGGTTGGCCGCCAATCCGGGGGAGAGGTAGTGTGAAATCGAAGGCTCGGTGATCCAGACCAGATCACGCGTTTTCGCCTGTGAGAAGGCGTCATAAATGCCTTGACCGATTTCCTCGTGAGACACCTCGTCGTGCTTGCTATGCACGACCGCTACCGGCACCTTGATCTGGTCGGCGTAGTTGGTGATGTTCACGTCCGAAACTTTCGGACTGCCGAACATGCTGAGGAAGCTGGCGGCCGACAGCGTGCTGCCGCTTCCGCCTGGTTCGCAGAAGCCGTTGCCCGTTGCCTGGAAGTAGGTGAAGCACACCATGTCCTTGCCTTTGCCGTCGCGGACGAGCTTGCGCGCGCTTTCCAGAAAAGCGTCGAACGCGGCGAGCTTCTCCTTACTCAGGCGCGCGCGACCTTCCAGATAGGGCGAGGTGATCGAGGACATGAAAATGAGCGCCTTGATTGATGGGCGTTCGCCTTGTACGCGTAGTAGGCGATGCGCGGGCCACCCAGGCTGGTGCCAAGCAGGATGACGTTCTCGACACCGCGCGACTTCAGCATCGCGACGGCCGCCGCGACTTCCGGCAGTGCGCTCTCGAATCGCTCGTAGGTCCAGCCACTGGCGGTACGCATGTTGCTGAGCAGGAGGTAGTAACCCGAGTCCATCAGGTGCTGCGCCAGCGGGCCGTAGTCGTGCAAGCCGTCGATGAACCCGCCCATGCCCTGGGGAACGAGCACCACGCCGGTCTTGCCCGGGCGTTTCGGCGAATAGAGCAGCCCGCTCAAGGTCGCGCCGGTGATGTTCGCGCCGGGCTGGCACAGACCGCGGCACGGGCCGCCTTGGGCCTTGTAGACGACGAATTCGCACAACGGCGGAGCAGCAGCGGCCGAAGCGAGGCAGAGCGCGGCGATGGTCACGGCGCAGCGGTTGAAGATCGAGCCGGTTGTCACTGATTTGCTCCAGTTGCCATGGGTTTTCCGGGCAGCAGTTTCATTTGGACGTAGGTTAGGCTACTCTCGGAGCGCAGATTCAATAAGATGCATAGACTGCCGGGCGGCCGATCCAGGATCGGCATATAGATGGAAGGCGCAAGTCCGTGCCTACTAACAATAAAAACGGGTACGTAATGCTCGCCTTCTCGACCCAGCAATCAGGATCCATCCTTAAGTCGGCGAGTGCCGTCACCACGTTTCTGCTGTTATTGCTTTTCACCACGCCTAGCCACGCATTCAAGGTGGATGTGCATATCTGGATAGGCCAAGAGGTGCTGAACCAGATCAGCAAGCAGGGCACGATCTCTCTCTCACTCGACAACAAGAAAATCGAGCTGCCAATTCCGGCAGATCGACTCGCCGCAGTGAGACGCTACCCGGAGTACTTCCTCATGGGGTGCATCGGTCCGGATGCCTATCCCGACGTCATCGTGGGTCAGATGGTGATTCATCCCGGCAACCCTCATCACTGGGGATCGGCTGACTGGCTGCGGCACCTGATGGACTCGGCCAAAACTGATCAGGAAAAGGCATTCGCACTGGGTACGCTGATTCACGCCGCGTCCGATGTGTTCGCGCACACGTACGTCAACAGATACGCTGGAGCCATCTTCGACATCGGAGACAACGAAGAAGCATCGCTGCGTCACGTGAAGCTGGAAAGCTACCTCTCCAATTTCCTGCCACCGCTGCGAGACGCAGCGGGCAAGCTCCGTGGCCTGCCTCACGAGGTAGTGAGGACACCGAATGGAAAACTCGCGATCCCTGCAGACTTCCTTCGGGCGCAGCTCTATTTCGATTCCCACGCCGTGGATGAAATCAAGTCGAGTGGTAGCGCGGGCTACATACCGTTGATCGCATCGCTGAAGACCAATCTGGACCACGCGGCCGAGGATGGCGGCTTAGTCGATGACTTGACGACGCTCGGCGTTCAGATGGCTGCACTGATCTGGCTTGACGTCAACCTGTCAAAAGAAGACGCCGAAAAGCTTAAGATGCAGGCGCAGAAGATTCACGGGTATATGGCCTTCACGGATGAGCTTCACGACGCGATCAATGAGGCCGACAAGGCGGTTCGCGGATTCCATTCCGCAACTCGCGGCGAATTTGCCAAGCACTTTGCAAAGACGGAAAAGGCTATGGCCGATCTACTGGCGCACAAGCAGGCCATAGACCGCAAGAAGCAGGAGTTCGAAACCAAACTGCGGGAGTGGTCCGACGCGCCGGAACACAGGTTCGAGGAAGTTCTCGAAGACACCTGCAATCGCTGCTCTAACTTGGACCTTGGCTGCAAGGCCGCATGTAGCGTACTCAAGAAATCGATCGACGTGGGCGCGACCGCCAAGAATGTTCTGTTTCACGCAAAAGACGAACTGGAAAAACAGGTTCACAAACTGGAAGGCCAGACTCTCGAGAAGCAAAAGGCAGTTCACGAGGCCGCTCTCGATTGGATGGACGCGGTCACGCTTGCGCTTGATACCAAGATCGCCATCAATACGATTCAGGCGTCTTATTTTTCAGACGAACATTCGCAGGACCCGCTCAAATTCTTCGTGCGCAACTGGAACAGCGGCATAGATACCGCGATGAGCGCCTTCGTCACGGCGAATGGCGAAACAATCATCAATACGATCACGCCGGCTCACCGCGGGGACCTGGATCCCTATATGGATTGGTTCAAATGCTATGGCCTGGCGATCCTGAGCGTTCCGGTGCAGATCACCGGCGGAATTTGCGAAGTGAAGAACGGCATTGAAAACATCAAACTGAAAATAGACGAATTGCAAGGGCATCTTTCCCAGATCGACCCGGTGTCGGAAGCGCTCTTCAAGCTGAAAAAAGAAGTCGAAGAGAAGGTAGATGTGTTGAAGCACGACCTCATCGATCAGGGCACGGATGCTATCTCGAAGGGGTTCGACACCGCTCTCGATCAGCGCACAAACTACTGGATGAAGGCGCTGACTAAGGCGACCGACGCGGCGGCGTTGAATCGCGAGTACGCAGTGGATGATTCGAACAGCGGTTTGCCACTGATCCCGGATATCGCGGCGCGAGTAGACAATGAGTTAGGCGCGGGCAGTGCGGGAACTCGCGACATCACCAAGCTGTCCGCGCTGCGCGATGCACTGGTGCTTTCAAAGCTCGCTTTGCTGGATCAGTCCGGCCTCAATGCATTGGCCGCGAAGGCAGGTGTCACCTACGGAATCTACGGCCAGCAGCTGTACGGTGGAGAGAGCGTCTATGCCGCAAATGTTTTGTATGGCATGGCGCGCAGCATCGACGGAAATCATCAATGGCATGAGGTAGCGCCTCCCAACCCCAAGCAAACGGGTTTCGACGCAGAAGAGTTCGCGAAGCGGCACCAAGATATCGAGGCAGGTTTCACGTATCGCGATCCTTCGCAGTGCTTTCGCGAGAAAGGTATGCGCATGTGGGTCGATCCCATCGCGAGAAAAAAGATTTTCGCGAAGCTTTTCGTTGCGCCACTACCGGCCGGTGTGGACCTGCCGTCATTCCTGGGTTCAGGTTTTCCTGAAGTGTTGGTCAACTATCCCAACACCGTGACCAAGGAAAATCCCTGGGGCAACGATGGCGTTAGGCTTCCGGGCGAAGCAGATGTGCGGCATGCCAAGCTGCACGGATTTGGAGTTCCAGGAACGACGGTGGTGGTCTCAAAGGGCGGGCAGGAACTGGCTCGCACCCTGGTTGATGGAAGCGGCCGATGGGAAACGCAGGCGGACATAACGTTGTCGAGAACCGAGCTGCTGACATTCGCGGTTTTCCAGGAGTGGAAGCAGAAAGAGCGGCGGCTGGGTGAGATCGAGCTATCCTTCTGCACCGATCAGACCGATGCCGCCTTCGAAATGTTGGTGGAGGTGAGGTCCTTTGTGCTTATCGAGAAAGACGACAACCTCTCACGCCTGGCAAAATTGTTGTCAGGCCATTCAGACAACTACGTCACCATCTTCGACAAGAACAAGCACCTCATTCGTGACCAGGATCTGATATTTCCGAATCAGATTTTCGAAGTTCCAGGTGAACAGGAATGGAAATTCAAGCCCACGAGTCCGCCTCACTAGGTAACAGCTGTGCCGAATATTTCGAGGTCTAGGACCGTCCGGTAGGCGGATTGATTCTATGTTGAGACGCAAGGGATTTCGGGCATGGTGGGAACGAACTGGGTATCAGTCCGCAGCAGAGCGAAGCTGACCTTTGCCAGGTTGCGACTCGCCGGTGTTTCGGCATGTCCCTCACCAACCGAATCCGAGCTGCAGGCACTGGTGCAGCAGATCGCCGCGCGCATCGGCCGGGTGCTGGAGCAACGCGGCGTGGTCGAGCGCGACATGGAGAACGCGTGGCTTGCCACGCAGGGAGCAGAAGGACCACTGGATGACCTGATCGGCCACTCGATTACCTACCGCATCGCAGTAGGCCCGCGCACAGGCCAGAAGCTGTTCACGCTGCAGACCGTACCGCCCAGAGCAGAAGAGGCCGAGCAACAAGGCGACCATCGCAGCGCCGCCAATGCGGGTGGGTTCTCACTTCACGCGGGCGTTGACATCCAGCCGCACCAGCGCGAGAAGCTCGAACGGCTGTGCCGCTATGTGAGCCGTCCGCCGATTGCGGTGGAGCGCTTGGCGCTGACCTCATTGGGCCAGGTTCGCTACCCTCTCAAGACCGCATACCACGATGGCACCACGCACATTGTGCTGGATGCACTGGATCTGATGGCGCGCCTTTCCGCACTGGTGCCACCCTCGCAGATGCATCTGACGAGGCTCCATGGGGTGTTCGCCCCGCACAGCAAAGCTCAGAGCAGCAGTGACCGGCGCATCGAGGTGTGGGTGGCAAAGGGCAGTGCGCCGATCAGCCAACCGACAAGCCCATCACCCCGCGCCATGTGCCGATGAGCTCAAGCGCTGCGCCTGAAGCGCGTATTCGGCATCGAGATCGACCGCTGCGCGCGCTGCGACGGAAGACTCAAGGTGATTGCCAGTATCGAAGAGCCCGAAGTCATCGCGAAGATCCTGGCGCACCTGGAGAAGACCGCGCCGGATCAACATCAAGCCGGGTTGCCACTCGGCGCACGTGCACCGCCGACTTGAGGTGCGGCTGATCTGACAGCCGTCAAGCCACGACGAAGATCGTCTGCAGCCGGGAAACCGGCAGTGGGGTTCGGAAGACTCGTGCCTGAATCAGCCGGAGTGGTTGCAACGCCGCCTGGGCTTAAGGCACTACCGGCAGGTATTCGCTGTCGAATCCAGGTACCGGCAAGGTCTGTGGCCGATGCGAATCGCAGGGTATGCGCTGGTGCTGCTGGCACTGTAGCCCTGCATGCAGCTCTTCGGTGCGCCCATTGGCAACTGTCTGTGGCTGTCCATCCTCGCGCTGGCGGCAAGCGCAGGCGCTCCCTTCGCAAGTCTGATACAACCGTTCATTCCGAAACCACAGGAGCCACCCATGCCAGCTCTTGATCCCACCGCCGTTCAGCGACGCACCATTCTTCGTATTGCAGTAGTGCTCACCGCCTCACTGCCATTCGCAGGCTTCGGTGCCGCACCCGCAAAGCCGAAGCTGGGACTTATCGGCTCGGGCAATGTTGGCAGCAATCTGGGCCGTGTCTGGGCCAATGCTGGTTACGAAGTGATGTTCTCCTCCACGAATATCGAGACCGACCGCAAGCTCGCCGCGCAGATCGGAAAGGGAGCGCGCGCTGGTACACCGCAGGAGGCCGCGGCCTTTGGCGAAGTGCTGGTGTTCGCCGTGCCATACGGTGCACAACCCGAGCTGGGCAAGACGCTGGCAACAGGGTTGCGCGGAAAGGTTGTCATCGATGCCAGCAATCCCTTTCCTCAGCGTGATGGCGCTATCGCTGACGAGGCGAATGAGAAGGGTGCAGGTGTGGTTACGGCGCGATTGCTGCCGGGCGCGCGCATCGTGCGCGCCTTCAATGCCGTGGGCGCGGCTCGCATGGGTGCCGTGCATGAAACCCCGGGCAAGGTTGGAATGCCGATGGCAGGCGATGATGCGCAGGCACTGGAGATCGCATCCAGGCTGGTGAAAGACATGGGCTTCGAGCCCGTGGTAGTGGGCGGGCTTGCTATGGGCAAGTATCTGGTGCCGGGTACGCTGCTGGCCGGCGAGCATACGCCCGACGAGATTCGCAAGATTGCCGCGACGCTGAAGCCGTGATGCGCATCAATTCACACTTGTGATCGGGCGCTCGTCAACTGGTCTGGAGAAGCTCTTTCAGCCCGGCGCGTTCTTCTTCGCCCAGTTTCTCGAGCGCCAGCTCCACTGGTTCCGGCTTGCCGAACAGGTATCCCTGGCCGTGTTTCACGCCCAACAGGCGCATGCGCGTGGCAACTGCCTTTGTTTCCACACACTCGGCAACAGTGTCGAGCTGGTAGTCGTGCGCGAGCTGCACGATGCCCTTGATGCCGGCCTCGGAGCGTTTGTTCGTGAGAACGTCGCGCACGAAGCTACCGTCGATCTTGAGGCGTGTCACCGGCAGCGAGCGCAGGTATGCCAGCGAGTTGGCGCCGGTGCCGAAGTCATCGATGGCAATGCCGCAACGCAAATCGCGCAGGCGGCGCAGCGAGGCGCTGGCCTGCTCGAGATTGATCAAGGCCGCATGCTCGGTCACCTCGACGGTGATCAGCCCGCCAGGAATCCGTGAGGCGCGCAACTTCTCGATGAAGTGATCGATGAACGCCTCGCTGGCCAGCGACTGGCCCGAGACATTGATGGATACCGAACAGGAAAGACGCGCCAGCAGGCCACGGTGGGGGGTGAGCGCCTTGAAGGCTGCATCGACCACGTAACGGTCCAGATCCGGAAGCAGCTGGAAGCTCTGAGCTGCCGCAATGAAGTCACCGGGAGCACGGATCTCACCGGACTCGTCGCGTATGCGAATCAGGAGCTCGAAGCCCGGCGGTTCGGTGAGATCGGCGAGTAGTCGTATCGGCTGCGCGAACAACAGCAAAGCGCCGGTGCGCAGTGCGTCGCGCAGGTCTGCCGCAGCAATCATTTCGTCGCTGCGCCGGATCATCGTTGAGGCTGCAGCAGAGAACACTTCGACGCGCGAGCGACCACGATCCTTGGCGAGTTTCAGCGCCGTGTCCGCATCGATGGCAAAGCGGTCGAAGGGCTTCTTTACATCGTCGATCTCCACCACGCCGACGCTCAGTGTCATGGGCGAGGGGTCGTCGGGGAGTCCCGGCTGTATGGTCGCCGCCGCCTTCAACACGCATGTGGCAATGACAGCCGCGCGCGAGGAATCCGTATCCGGCAGCACGATGGCGAACTGGTCTCCCATGATGCTGGCAACCAGTGCGTCGGCGGGCAACAACGGCTGCGACAGCAACCGTGCCAGCGACAGGATGGCGGCATCGCCTGCCGCCATGCCGTGCATGTGGTTGACGCTCTGCAGACGGTCGATGTCCAACAGCAGCAGGCTGGCGGTGGAACTCCTGATGCGTGGCAGCGCCGCCTCGAGTCCGCCGCGATTGAAGAGCCCGGTGCGGTGATCGAGATCTATTTCGAGTCGGCGCGTCAGCGCCTGGCCCAGCGTCAGTGCCGCCACCAGGTGCCAGCCATCGAAGGTCGGCGCGGTAAGCGGATTGGCGAGCACGAGCCAGGCGTTGTGACGCGCGCGGCCAACGAACAGTGGTACGAGCAGCAGACGGCACTCTGCCATCTGCTCAGTTCCGGAACTCGTTCCATCAATGATCAAAGGTCTGCGCAGCTTGCTGGTCAGCGGCTTGACGCGTGCGCGCATGCGGGAAAGCTCGCTGCGTATGCCGGCATCCAGCTCATCGTCATTGCCACGGGCCGTGACCGTGAGGTGGCAGCGAGGTGCGGCAAACCAGGCGAGTTCGACTCCGAGACGTCGGGCCACCGCAGCGACGGCTTTGTTCAGGCGTGTGTCCTCACGGAAGTCCAGGTCCAGTTCGTTGGCGAGCTTGAGCAATTTCAGGTCGTTGTCGCGCGTGTCGCCAGCGATGGCCAATGTGCCGTTGAGACAGTCCAGCACCGGCTGGATTTGTGCTGTGAGCAAGGCAACGTCAGTGCCCGGAGCCAGCCGCAACACGATGATGCCTAGTGTCTTGCCGCCGCCTTTCTTCAGCGGCAGAACGAGCTGGTCCGGTGCATCAGCAGTCGTGGTTTGAGGGCCGAGGAAAGAAACCTCGAGAATTTCCTGATGCATGCACTGGAGCAGCTTGCGATACGGCCCGGCGAGCGAGTCTGTCTGCAGAGCCGTGAACATCGGAGTTGGGAGCAACACCTATTATCGGGATGTCGATTTTGCCGCCGGCAGCCCTTTGCCACCGTGACGGGCGTCTCGTTAGAGGTGTCGGGAACCTTCTAGACGGGGATTCCCTTGCTGCATCGCCGTTGCGGCCCGGATCCTGGTCTCTACTAGTACACGACCAGAAATCTGGTGACTGCCTGGTTTCATCATGCGGGGCTCTTGAAAATCTGGTGCTTGCGGAGTGCCGCCTCGCGCACTTGATTCCGGCTAGGCTGCGGGCAAGAATCAGCAAACAGGTGAATAATTGCGAGAGTCCTCGACTTTGACTCAAGGCATTTGTATTTCTTGCGCGTAAATTGGTGCACTAATGACTGACGCGACACTGGCAGCAACTATTTGCAATGCCATTGGTAGTTGCGATGCTTCGCCGCTACTTCACACCCACTAAATCCTGTACAAGAGATTTCCCCATCGGGCCCCTGCGTCGAGCGACCGATTACTTGCCGAATGCCGCGCTCCGTTATCTCTCTTGTTTGATCTTGTTTAATCAAGGGAAATCGCTGCGCCGTTATCAAGACCCTGATGTCATTGAATCCAAATCCGCCATCAACTGATGCGACTCGTCCAAGTTCGTGGGTAACACGAATCGAATCCGTGCTGCGCCGATTCCCGTGGGTTGTGCCGGCCTTTAGCTTTGCGGCAGGGTGGGGCGGTTTTTTAATGGTCCAGCGAGGCGCAAGCTTCGCGCGAACCATCGCATTAATCGCGCTTATAGGTTGGGTGTGGTTATTGATTGAGCCGTTTGTCCGCCGTTATCTGGAACGTCGCAAGGAAGGTGTGGGGAAATTTATTGCGAACTTTCTCACGCAATCGATGCAGCAGGAAATGCTGTTCTTCTGTTTGCCGTTAGTCATCGGCGCAACGCAAAAAGATGTTGGGCAGATCGCATTCACCGTGCTCGCTGCGATCGCCGCGCTACTGAGCACTTTGGATCACATTTACGAGCGGTACATTGCAACGCGCGCAGCAACGAGACTAATGTTTCATGCGTACTGCAGTTTGATCGCGGCAATCGTCGTATTGCCGATGGTCGTGCGACTCCCGTTCGAGCGCACATTCCCGATCGCCATCATCGGCGTGAGCGCGTGGTTGTTGTTGACGCTGCCGATGTCTCTCATGTCGCTTCCCAACGCACGTCACAAATCGAGTTGGATGTTGACGTCCCTATCTGCGCCGCTGTTGCTTTGGATATTACGAAGTCATGTACCGGCGGCCGGCTTGGTTGTGACTCAAGCAATCATTACGCAAACACTAACTGAACTGACACCGGGCGCGGCGATTGCGCGACTTACAAGTGCACAGCTTGGTCAAGGTGTGGTTGCGTTCGTCGCCATTCGCGCGCCGATGGGCGTGGCGCAGAACGTCATCTTTGAATGGCAACACGGCACTGAATCTGAACGCATTGTTGCTGAGATTCATGGTGGCAACGAATCGGGCTACCGCACGTTCGCGCGTAAGCAATCGTTCCCGGAAAATTCTCGCGGTAAGTGGACAGTGGATATCCTAAGTCCGCAAAGGCAACTGCTTAAGAAGCTATCGTTTGAGGTTGAGTAGATTTACCGGACAGCCCTCTCCACTGGAGAAGGGTTCGAGTCAACACCTCTCCCAGTGGACGACTGCAAGGACGCAGGAGGTAGAGCAATGCCGGGAGCAATTGCCGAGAGGTCGCGCGGAGCGCGGGAGAGGGAATCTTTCAAATGATCATTGCCGCAAAAAAGCACAAATGACACAAAGCGGAAGGATCAACGAGACATCGGTCTCAACAGATATGGCTTCCCTCCTACTGTGTCATTTGTGCTCTTTTGTGGCCAATACTTCATGATCCTTAAGGCAGAGCTTGGCGTTTTAACAGCTCGCGCGTCGTCGACTAGCCTCGTTCGAAAAAATGAGATGCCAACGAAACGAACGCCGAAGTCATTGCGAAGATCCTGGCGCACCTGGAGAAGACCGCACCGGATCAACATCAAGCCGGGTTGCCACTCGGCGCACGTGCACCGCCGACTTGAGGTGCGGCTGATCTGACAGCCGTCAAGCCACGACGAAGATCGCCTGCAGCCGG
>JBDSJD010000051.1:0-40811 GCA_039917615.1 Steroidobacteraceae bacterium | reverse complement strand
GGGAGACTTCACATGCTTGGTGGTCATGCATGCGAATAGACCCAGATTAATGACTACGTGCCCGAGAAAACCCTTACTTCCGTGCTGGGCATCAACAGAATTTCTTTACCCATCCCCAGATTGTGACCTTAAAGATGGGGCGCGGGAGCCATCGCAAGTATTTGCCGATGGCTTTTACCGAGCATGGGGCCATCATGGCTGCCAGTGTGCTCAATAGCCCACTGGCAGTCGAAATGAGTGTTCTCGTGGTACGTGCATTCGTGAAGCTGCGCCAAGCCCTGGCGTCAAATTCTGCGCTCGCCCGCAGGCTCGAATCGCTGGAGCGATCCGTCGCCGCGCTCGATGCCAATACGCGCGAGGAATTTGTTCGCGTGTACAAGGCAATTCTGAAACTCATGGGGCCTGCTTCGCCAGAGCAGTAGCAATTGCGTCCCCGAATCTCCACGCGACGACAACACTCCCAACCCTATCGCGTCGAAGATTCCCAGATGCCTGTTGGTGGAACGGATCCGCAGGGTCGTGCCAAGACTGTCGGCTCGACCAGCGCGTTAATGGATTCGTACCTACCCTTCAATGGTTCAAATTCTCAATAAACCGACGAGAAATATAGGCGCCTTCGGATGGTCGACCGGGAATACTCTGGCAAATATTAGCTTATTAATCAGCTTAGTAGACACCACAGGGGCCCAGAGCAGGCATGGTAGAAATGTGGTCAAATCGTGGTTCATCAGTTGCCGCAGGTGGTAACCTGTCTTCCCGATCGATGGGGGAGAGCATCATGCCCGCCAACCTGTTTTCCAGTGTGCCTGCTAAGGATCATCTGGGCTTCTGGGCCAACCAGGTCCTCGATCCACAGCGTGTGGCCAAGTTCCTTACGCTCGACAAACGCGAAGTGGCCCGTATCTCCGATGTCTCGCCGGCGTCTGTGCGTTGGGATCGCAAGATTCCACAGGAGGTCCTCGATCACATGACGGAGATAGCGGTGATCTGCGCACTGGTTGCGCAGTTCTTCGAGGGTAATGTCACTAAGACTCAACTCTGGTTCCAGACAGAGAATCCTCTTCTCGGGAACACTTCACCGCGGGACATGGTGCGTTACGGTCGCCACAAGAAGTTGCGTCGCATCGTGATGGATGCGCTTGCAGAAAACGGGATCGCCGCACCCGACCTGATCCAGGTCAGCATCAAGGGGAAAGCAGGTGAAGCGGCGGCACCGAAAGCCAGAGCCTCCTAAGCGCAATTTGCCGCAACAGGGAGACAAGGTCTCCCTACGCGCGGTACAACTTCATTCGTTGAACTGGTTGGGCCTTGCCCGTCAGAGGTCAGTGTCAGCCGGTTGGATGGGACGACAGCCATCTCATACTGATGCTGGTCGCTACGGGTGAAAGACCAAGGTATATGGCAGCACTTGCCATCTACGAAGCCCTGATTCAGGCTAATGTCCCACCTCCCGCAGCGCGTCGGGTCGCTGAAACTCTTGAGAAGGACATGGCATCCAATCTCGCGACAAAGCAGGACCTCCAGCATCTTGAGCAGCTGATGACCACGCGATTTGATGCGTTGGACAGTCGGGTATCGCTGACACTGCAAAATCAGGAATCCCGGATTGTCGTCAAACTCGGCGCATTGATGACCATCCTGTTCGGCGTGGCGGGTGTCGCGATCGCGATACTCCGTTAAGCACCGATCTCACCTGTGCGTCGGCGGGTTCAGCAACCGCACCTGATTCTCGACCTGCAATGCCAATTCCCCGCGGCCGCCCTGCGTGAACAGATCCCCGCAGAAAAACGTGCGCGTGGTCTCATCCATCATCAGTCCGCATTCCTGCGCAGCGATGCGGAGGCGCGCGACCTGATGCAGGATGTCCTGCTGCTGTAATCAACCACTAGCCAGCTGACATAAACCCCTTCAGTTGCGGTTCAGTGGGATTGCTTGATGATTCCCCCAAGGTCACTTGGAGGTACGCCATGAAACTCAACAAGCCACAGAACCCTGCGCTTCCGGTGCATGACTACCGCACGGCGCTGCAATGCGCACTGTCCTGGCTCGGCGATCGATATCTGCTTGCGCAGCCCGTGAATCGGGTGCCTGCGCATCGCAGACCGAACTTCGCCGAGACCAGGCAGTGGATGCCTGACACACGTCAGTGAGATTGCGAATCCGGCTGAGGGCCCGTCTGCAGGTGTCACAACTGCCCTTGCCATCTATGAAGCCCTGATCCAGGCTAATGTCCCGCCTCCCGCAGCAGCACGCCGGGTTGCCGAATCCCTGGAGAAGGACATGACTACCAACCTCGCGACGAAGCAGGACCTGCTTCTGATAAAGCAGGACATGCTGCTAGGAAAGCAGGATCTTCAGGCTGTGATTCAGGGCGTGAGGCAGGAGCTTCAACATGTCGAGCAGCAGATGACTACGCGGTTTGACGCGCTGGATATTCGTGTTTCGCTGATGCTTCAGAACCTGGAATCCCGGATCGTCGTCAAACTGGGCGCGTTGATGACAGTTCTGTTTGGGCTGGCGGGTGCTGTACTCGCGCTAGTCCGTTGAATTGGCCACGACGTGCCGTCCACCGCTCGTCACGCCCCGGCAGACTGATCTGGGCTCGGGCGGCCCGCCCACACTAAAGAACTGAACCGGCCACATTCGCGAGTTGGACCATGTACCGCGTAGCTTTAAGGCCGCAATTTGCGACCTTAAACTCCCCCGACGCAACCTAGGGGCACTCCAGAAACCGTGACCCGGCTTCTTGCCGTCCTATACCATATTAGGTATCGTGCCCAGACTAGCCATCCATCGTGATGCCGCAGACGACCTCCAGAGCATCAAGGACCTGGGAGAACACGCCGACCACGGCGCCATCCTGGCCTTCCTGCAGCAGGCGAAGTCGGATCCGGCACTGCTGGAGACGCTTTCGGAAAACTGGTTTGGTGAGGACGGATCCGCGGACTACACCGTCCGGAAAATCGTGTCCCTGCACCGGCGAGGCAAACGACTGTGGCGCGTGAAGGTGCTCACTCTGAAAGGAATGGCCGCGGGTTATCGGGTTCTTTACGCCTTCGATCCCGGCCTGCAGGTTTTTTACGTACTGGGTGTTCCACCCCGAGACATTGCCTATGACCAGACCCATCCCCGTATCCAGCGTCTCATTGCCGTCTACGACAGCCTCGGGCTTTCCTGAGTCCGTTCGGCGTTCACTGGCTGCGGTGCCGGAAACCCGCGGCACACCAGTGGTGGTGCTTGCGCCCATCAACGTCGATGCGCCGCTGCCTGCAGGATTCACGGACGTTGACGCACTGGTCGAACAGGAAGAGAAGGATCCGCTCACGAAGCAGACCATTGCTGCAGGCCGAGTTGCGGTTGCGGAAAATCACTACGCCGCGCAGAAACCGTTGTCGTACTACCGGCTGCGAAACGGCTGGTCGCAAAAAGAACTGGCCGCGCGCATGGGTACGAGTCAGTCCTACATTGCTCGTCTTGAAGCAGGCGACATCGATCCGCAAGTGAGTACCTTGAAGCGATTGGCAGCGGTATTCGACGTCCAGCCATCCGTGCTCCTTGATGCCTTGCATATAGGAGCAACTCCGTGACCTCCGAACCAATCATGTGGGCGACTTACTGCGATGACGTTCGGCAGGAGGTAGGCAACAAGCTCTCCTACCTCGGCGTCTACGGACCAAATCTCATCGTGCAATCGTTTCCGACCACGCTCGTGAAGCTCTGCTGCGTCTTCTCGGTGCGCGTGCCCACGAGCGCCGCGCCCCGGCACGTGATCTTCAAGTTGCTCAGGGACGATGATGTTCTCTTTGAAGCGGACCTCTCAACTTCCGATATGAAGGATCCTGCGATAGGCACTCTGGCCGATGGAACGGACCGTCGTATTCTGACAATCAGCTCGATCGCGCAGCTTGTGGGCTTTTCCATCACGCAACCCTGTGTTCTCAAGGCAAGGGCAATTGTGGACGGCAAGGAACTGCGCGGCGGCGCATTGGAACTGCTCGCTGCGGACGTGAAGCACTGATACAGCACAGCTGCGCGGATCTACGGAATACTACGCGGACCTAGCTGGCGCGGATCTATCCCGCCTGGACTCGCGCGTAGTACGCCTCGATGACCCGCTTCCACGCGGGTCGAGCCAGGCACCGATCCCGATACGCAACGACTCCCGGGTAGGGCGCAATCAACTTCTCATCCTTGATGACCGAGAGCACATGCGCCATCAGGATGTCGGCGACGGTGAATTCTTTTGTCGCGACGAAGTCGTGGTCAGCGAACCAGCGCGCAAGGTTCGTCAGCACCCGATTCGACCAGCCGACCAGGAACTCGCGGTATTTGCCGCAGCTGCCGTCCGCCATCCAGTCGAGCACCAACAGGTTGAGCAGCGGCGGCTCGACCGTATTCATCGCGGCGAAGCACCAGCGCACCACCTGCGCTTCGCCGGCAAGGTCGCCGGGGATCAGGCGGCCGGACTTCTTGGCGAGGTACACCAGAATGGCGGCGGATTCAGACAGCACCAACCCATCGTCGTCGATCGACGGGATCTGATCGAAGGGGCTGAGCAGGTGATATGCATCTGAGTTCAGATCGTGTGCGGGGTGGTCCATGCCTTTGAGCGTAAACGCCAGTTGCATCTCTTCGAGCGCCCACAACACGCGCAGGTCGCGGGTTTTGCCGCGCGCCATGGCGTTGACCTTCGAAAAGCCGTAGAGCTTGAGCATGGTGACGTTCTCGAAGTGAAGCTGCCCTGAAGCGAGCAATTGCCATTCTAGCGCTTGCTGTTGACACGCCGTGCCTCGGCCGTTTACGTTTGATCTCTCATTGAGCCGCGCGAGTCGCGGCTTTTGCATTTCTGGCACTTGTCAGACAAGGCCTACCTCCGTTGCAGTTTTTTTGCACGACTCTCGTGCCGTCAAACTGAATAGGAGCAAACATGCTTTCACAAGCCAGACTTCAAACGATCATTGCCACGTGCCGACTCAAGGAGGCGCAGTCGTTCTATCAGGACGTATTGCAACTGCAACTGCGGACGACTTCCGAAGGTGCTCTCGTATTCGACGTAGGTGGCAGCGATCTGCGGGTTTCGCCAGTCCCATCGACTACGCCGTCAGCGCACACGATCGTCGGCTTCGCTGTCGCAGATGTCGTCGCCGCGATAAGTGATCTCAAGTCGCGAGGAGTCGTCTTCGAACGCCTTAACGGATTTCCGCACGATGACATCGGCACCATCCGGACGCCGGGCGGCGCACGAGTGGCGTGGTTCCGGGATCCGGATGACAATCTGCTCTCGATAGTTCAGTTCGGCCCGGATGGCTGATAGCTACCGCTCTGCGAGTCACTGACCCGCTGCCACCATGCGGCCAGTGATTCGCTCCTGTGCCAGCACGGCATAACCGGTGATGTCCGCCGTCATGTGGGCGGGCTTCACCCGCAGTTCCCTTTCTTCGCCGCGCCAACTACCGAGTGATTGCATGCTGCGCACGATCCGGAATTCCTCCAGCGTCCTGCCGGAGTTCTCACCACGCCCGACTCGCGTGCTGGCTCCGGCTTGCACACCGAACAGCGTCAGTACGCAGTCGCAGCGCCGATCCAGCGCCGGCAGGGTTACGTCGAGCAGTTCGCCGTTCTTATGCACGATGATAGCCACCGATCGCACGGCCTTGTCCAGCGCGCGGTTCACCGCATCGCGCTGACTGCCGACAACGTCCTGCGTTCCGTTCACCACCATCTGCGGTGTGTACGCGGAAGCGCGCCCTATCTGCTGGGCATAGCGGTTCTGGCGCTGGTCGAACGCAACTTGCGAGAAGGGGTCCTTCCAGCCCAGGTCGTTCCAGTACGTCACATGCAGGGCGAGCGCGAGAACTTCAGGGCGGCGATTCAGTTCGCCCAGCAGTGCATCAGCGGGCGGACAACTGTTGCAGCCCTGGGATGTAAAAAGCTCAACCACGATGGGGCCTGCAGGCGCAGCCGCTTCGGTGCTCCCAGCTAGTGCCACCATCGCTCCGACGATGAGTGCAGAAAAAGGTTTCATGCCTGTTATTCGTCCGAGGCCAGCGACTTGTTACAGGCCAGATCAACCGCACCCGCAGCAAGCACCAGGATTGCCGTTCTGTCAGGTCACGTCGTCTTCGCCGCTATCGCCCCCAACTCCTCCAGGTCCAGATCCCGCTCCAACTCCCGCAGCACGCGATCATCGATCTGCCCCTCGTAATGCAGTCGCAGCAGCTCCTTCCTCGCCGCAGTCACCGCCTCCAGCACCACATCGAAATGTGCCTGCAACGCCGGCTGATGCTGCTCCTCCTTGCCGGCGTAGTTCTCGGTGATTGTCGCGCGGCGCTGGTACCGCTCCAGCAACTGCGGATGGATCAGTTTGCCTTCGCCGTCATAGGCCAGTGCTTCCACCGTCTTCACCTGCGCGCGTGCCATGGCCACCTCGGCCTGCGACATGTTCAGCGGTGCCTTCGCCGCGCCCGCGTCGCGCGGTCGCAGCCGCTCGATCACGAATCCCAGCGTCGTGCCCTGCACGAGCACGGTGATCAGGATCACGGCGAATGCCGCGACCAGCAGGAAGTCGCGGCCAGGCAGGTCCTCGGGCACCAATAGCGCAACAGCCAGCGTCACCACGCCGCGCATGCCAGCCCAGGAGAGCACGGTAGTAGCGCGCCAGCCCATGGTCTCGACACGCTGCCAACCTATCCGCCGGCGCAGCGCGATGATGCCATCGCAGGCGAATATCCACGCGAAGCGCGCCGCGGTCATCGCGAGCACGATCCACAGGATGGGCACGGCCATCTGCTGGAACACCACGTCGAACCCGCCGACGCGATCTATGACTCTACGCAGCGAAGAGCCAATCAGCATGAACACGCTGGCCTCGAGCAGAAAGACCATCACGTTCCAGAACGAGGTGCCGCGCAGGCGGACGGTGGCGGAGAGCACGCGGTGCTGGTACCAGCCGCAGATCAGGCCGCACACCACCGCCGCGATCACGCCAGAGACTTGCGCCAATTCGGCCGCGATGAACGTGGCCCAGCACAACAGCACCGAGAAGGCGATGACGAGGTATTCATCCTTCAGCCGCTTCGCGACGAACACCCACACGGTCGCGCACGCGGCGCCCACCGCTGCGCCGCCCAGCGCCAGCAGCAGGAAGTGGCCGATCGCGTCCGTGACGCTGAATGCGCCGGTGACAGCCGCGGCGATCGCGAAGCGGAACAGCACCAGGCCCGTGGCATCGTTGAGCAGGCTTTCACCCTCGAGCAGGATGGAAAGTCGCTGCGGCAAGCGCACGCGCTGCAGTATCGCGCGCGCGGAGATGGCGTCCGGCGGCGAAACTATCGCGCCGAGCGCGGCGCAGACAGCCCAGGGAAGGGAGGGCAGCAGCCAGTGCGTCACTATGGCCACCACAAGCGTGGTGAACAGCACCGCGCCGATGGCGAGCGACAGGATGCCGATCAGGTGCCGACGCACGTGCCGCAGCTCGATGAACCACGCGCCGTCCATCAGCAGCGGCGGCAGGAAGATCACCAGCACCAGCCCCGGATCCAGGGAGATGAAATCCAGGCCGGGGATGAACGCCAGCGCCGCGCCGCCGGCGATGAGCGCCACGGCCGGCGGCAGGTGCAGGCGGTGCGCCACCCAGTGCAGCGCGATCACCGCGAACAGCATGGCGATCAGGAGTTCGAACAGGTGGACGGCGTCCATGCGAAGGCCTCGGCCGATGTGGTTGCCTCGACATCCTATCGTTCACACGCGTTCCAGGGGGGGCGCCCCTTTTGCCGGTGGAGTAAATCGACCTGATGAGGCACACTCAAGCCATTCCGACGCAAGAATGTCGGCTACGGGGGTTCAGTGCCGAAAGCAGATACCATACTCCTGGTCATGGCGTTGCAGTTCAGTGCGCTGCTGGCGTGGTCCGCGGCGCCTGTGGGCCCTGTTCCACGCCTGCAAAACGGCAAGCCCGATCTTTCCGGCCACTGGGCCAATCCGTACACGCCTGACATGGCCACGAAAGGTCGCGTGCTGGATCCGGTCACCCGCGCTCCACTGAAACTCTCCGGCGAGCCATTGCCCGATTCCAAGGCGGCCGCTGCAGGTGGCGGTGTGCGCACCATGGATCTGCCCTACACGGAATGGGGCCTGCAACACTGGAAAACCTACGATCCTGTCAATGACGGCGACTACGCCGGAAGCTGCCTGCCCTTTGGCATGTCACGCAACATCAATTCGCCGCATGGCGTACAGATCCTGCAGACGCCTCAGGCACTGGCTTTTTTGTTCGAGCAGAACACCTGGTTCCACTGGGTGCCCACTGCGGGGCAGAAGTGGCCGCAGGACGTCCCGCCTACCTGGAACGGTATATCCACCGGGCATTGGGACGGCGATACGCTGGTGATCGAGACCAGCGGCTTCAATGGGTACACCAAACTTGATACGGCCGGTCATCCGCACAGCCGCCAGCTCAAGCTCACCAACTCGTTCCGGCGCGTTGATGCGAAGACCATCGAACACATGGTGACGGTGCACGATCCCAAGACCTACACGCGCGACTGGTCGAACGTGCGCACCTGGCAGCTGAAGCCGGATACGGATGTGGTGTTGGAATACTCCTGCAGCGAGAACAATCTCGACAACCTGATCAACGGCACCATCAAGCCGTGGAAACCCCCGGAGGTCGATGATGAAGATTAATGCAACACGTCGCGTTGGGATTGCCCTTGCGGTCGCCGCCTTGTGCGGCGCAGGGCCCGCGCGCACCCATCATTCCACCGCCGCCGAATTCGATTCGAGCAAGCCCGTGACCTTCACCGGCACCGTGCAAAAGGTGATGTGGACCAATCCGCACATCTACACGCATGTCGAGGTGAAGCGTCAGGGCGCGCCGTCGATCGTCTACCACATCGAGGGGAATTCACCGAACGCACTGTTCCGGCAGGGCTGGCGCAAGGATTCGATCAAGGTGGGCGAGGTCGTGACCGTCACGGGTCGGGGCGCCAAGAACCCGGACTCGCCCAATATCGGGCAGGCCACGATGGTCGCGGCGGATGGGCGCAAGGTTTTCAGCGGTGAGGGGCCAGCGAAAGCGCGCCCGGAGTGAGCAGTTCCACATTCCCGGTAAGCGTTTCTCCACCCATCGATACATATAGAGTCTGTTCCGACACCGACAGATCGAAATCCAGCCGGCGTTCCAGTTTTGCAGCGAGAGCCGCGATCAGTTTTGAATCGATGGCGCGTATTTCGATGTGCTCACTGCGATGGATGCGCTCCCCCGCCAGCCTCGCGAGCCACGGCGTCGCATCACGCGTCGGGTAAACCGCGACACGATCCGCTGCCTTCGCAGCCTTGTGCAGGCGCAGCGCCTCCGGTGCGCCCACTTCGATCCAGCCGCGTAGCACGCCAGTCAGGTCCCGCACCACAATCGCTGGCTCATCCGGATCCGAGAGACCTTTGGAAAACGCGATGCCCTCGGTGAACTCCAGGCAGTACGCCAGCAATCGGGTCACGAGATACTCCGCTGACTCTGAAGGATGTCGCGCCAGCCGTAGCTCAAGCGTGTCGTAGACACCTCTGTCCACATCCGACAGCCGCACGGTGAACACATGTACGGTCGCGCCCAATGCCATGGATTCTTCCTGTTGTTCTGTTTATGAGGTGCGAGGGCGCCCAATGGTACGCTGCTTCGCGTGACTGTCTTCACTGCAAGCTGTGAAGTAGGACGAGACCGACAGTGATATTTGCGTTGCGCCGGCTTCCTGCCCGCGATGAAGAGTTCTCAATTGCGTCAACACCGCGGGAATCGTGCGCGGTTGGATACTCGGAAAGTTCACCATCAGGGGAATCGCAATGAACAAGGATCAGATCAAGGGCGCAGCCAATGAAGCAGCCGGCAAAGCGCAGAAGGCAGTCGGCAAGGCCACGGCCAACGGCTCGCAGCAGGTGAAAGGCGCCGTGCGTGAGCTCGCAGGCAAGGCGCAGAAGTCCTACGGCAACGCGAAGGAAGACGTGAAGCAGGATAAGCGCGACCGGGACATCGAGCGCCACGCTCGCTAGAACCCGAGTCCGGGCGCGGTCGGGATACTACCGACCGCGCCTGTGCCAGTATTGAGCCATGACTGGCAAACCAAGTGAGATCGATGTTCTTTACGGCCTGGAACCTGTGTTCGAGCCGGGCGAAGGCGCGAGCAGCGATTCCTTGGAACAGTTCACTGATGTGCCATGCCCCTACTGCGGGGAAGTGATCCTCGTACGGCTGGATCTCTCCGCCGGTTCGCAGTCGTATGTGGAAGATTGCCAGGTGTGTTGTCAGCCGATCCAGATGGTGCTTAGCGTGGCGGAGGACGGCACGCTCGACGCGGTGTTGGGGGAACGGACGGACAGATAGCAGTGGGGCGCACCCAATGACTGCTACTCGGTGCGGAGTTAAATAGGAGCACTCGCTATGAGCACGGCGTTGGTCCCGCCGAAGGCGAATGAATTCGACATGACCGCGCGAAGAGCGACGCCGCTGCGGGCCACGTCAGCCACATAGTCCAGGTCGCAGGCAGGGTCCGGCACATCAAGGTGCATGGTCGGGGGAACGGTTCCCCGCTTCAGTGCCGCAACCGCTATCACGAACTCCAGCGCGCCGGCAGCACCCAGCAGATGAGCGTGCATGGATTTCGTCGAGCTCACGGGCATCTTATATGCACGCGCGCCGAACACTTCCTTGATGGCGGCGGTTTCCACGGCATCGTTCTGCAGCGTGGCGGTGCCGTGGGCATTGATGTAATCGATGGACTGCGGCGTTAAGCCGGCGTCGCGCAAGGCCGCGCGCATCGCGCCAGCCTGGCCCGCCGCAGAGGGCCGGGTAATGTGTCCGGGATCATTCGTGAGGCCATAACCTGCGAGTTCAGCATGAATCACTGCGCCGCGACTTTGTGCATGCTCCCATTCTTCCAGCACAACGAATGCAGCGCCTTCGCCGAGCACGAGGCCGGTCCGGGTTTGCGCAAACGGTCGGCACGACGCCGATACATCGACTGGATCCTGCACCGCGAGGGTTCGCATGGCTTCCCATGCGCGCAGTACACCAAATGTGAGGGGCGCTTCGCTCCCGCCGGCAATCATCAGATCTACATCCCCGAACTGGATTCGGCGTGCCGCCTCCCCAATGGCAACCGCGGAAGATGAGCAGGCAGTGGCATAGGTAAGCCCAGGTCCGGAAAGACCATACTCGATGCCGATCCAGGCAGCCGGCGCGTTGCACATGGCGGCCACCACATTCAGCGGTTGCACGCGATCGGATTTTTCGCCGTACAGACTAAAATAGGCTTCATCGGTGGTTACAGCGCCGCCGAGACTGGTGCCCACGGAGACGCCGCAGCGCTCCGGATTCTCGCGGGTGAAATCCAGCCGGGATTCGGCAACGGCCTGACTGGCGGCGCACAGCGCCATCTGGCTTACGCGATCGAGCATGCGAAGCTGCACGCCGCCGAAATGTGCTGTGCCATCAAATTCCACCGGCGCGCCGATGGGGGATCGCAGTGCTTCACAACGCGGCGCGGTAAGCCGCCGGATTGCCGACTCGCCGGCGACCAGGCGCGTGAACATGCGGTCGAGATCACTGCCCAGTGGCGAGACGACCCCGAGCCCGGTAACCGCGACGCGTCGCATCACTCAGCCTCCAGGCTGTGCCAGCAGACCATCGATGTAATTGACGACATCGCTGACGGTCACGAGGCCAGTGGGGCCATCCGTGTCGATCGTTATCTTGAATGTATCCTCGATCTTGAACATCAACTCGATGAGACTCAGGGAATCCAGACCCAGAGTTGTCAACGTTGCATCGGGCTTGACCTGATCAGGCGCAACGCGATACTCCTTCACGAGGATGTCCTGGAGGATCTGCAGAGTTGTCATGCGGGTTCCTTGCCAGGGCCGAAAGCGTGAATTGCCGGTCGCGCCTTGCCTGCCAGCACGGCCGCTGCGGTCAGCAACCCTGGCCAATGGCGCAACACTTCTCCAACCGGCGCGGAGAGCGCAGGTCGCATGGCAATGTGCGCATAGCAGGCGGCAAAACGCAATCGGGGGTTGAACGCGGTGCGCCAGCTCCTGTTGTAAGCACGACTCGCAACGCCCGGATCATCCACCAGCATTCGCACCAGCGCGCGCGATGACTGCAACGCCATGCTCATGCCTTCGCCCACCAGCGGATGCGCTTCGCCGCAGGCATTGCCGACGCGAAAGATACCGGGTGTTTGCGCATGGCGACTGCCAGGCCGCAGCGGACCCACTGCGAGCCAGGCCGTCTGACGCTCGGCATCGCGCAGCGCGTCGTCGACTCCCTGGCACGAATCGCGAAGATGACGTTCGACAGCAGAGCCAGCGGTGACGCCGCGATGCCGCGACCGCACCGCTCGCAACGCATCGCGACGCAGGCACAGTGCAACCGTTGTACGGTCGTCATTGGACACCACCATTCCGCCGTAACCGCCAGGCACTGCGAAAACTGGCAGCAGGCCGGGGGCAAGAGTGGACCGCCTGAAGGTGGTCTTGAATGCAAACAGGTCCGTTGATCTCGCGGGCTTGTCAGCCGGATCTCCCGGGCTGCCCGAAACGGAGAATCGCGGGCCACGTTCCCAAGACCCGTGGGCGTCAATCACTACGGCGGCGCCCACAGTGACTGCCGGCCTCGCGTTGCCATGCCCAAGGCCGTGCCCCGCTGACTCAACAAGCTCGCAGGAGTAATCACCGGGGATTCCCCGCACCTCGGTGACCTTGGCCGGTTGCCGCACATCCACTCCAACAGCACGCGCCCGGTCCATCAGCAGCCCATCAAACAGGTCGCGTCCCAGCGCGCGACCGTAAGGCTCGGGCATTGCTGCGCATGCCGGCATATCGGCCACCAATGTGCGCTCACAGTCCATCCAGCCAACGCGCCTGAGCTCTGGACCCGCGAGCTGACGCACGAGTTCTCCGACGCCCAGTTCATCCAGCAATGCAAACGCACCCGCTGGTAGGCACTCTCCGCAGACTTTCTGTCGGGGGAAAGCATGTTGTTCCGCGAGCACTACCCGCCACCCAGCCTCTGCCAGCCAGATCGCAGCGGAAGTGCCCGCGGGGCCACCACCTATGACTACTGCGTCTGCCCTGGCTTTCACAGCGGTGCCGCAGCAGATGAGTCGCTGCTTCTGGCTGCAGTAAAGCAGTGCACGAATGGAAACGCCGAATACTCTTCACAGGACCAGCCTTGCAAATCAGCCGGCCAGTTTCGCGTGAGTTCCCGCCCGGTGAAGCCGGCGATAACACTGGTGACAGCATCCTGCCGCGTGATGCTGTTTGTCCCCAACAGGCCGATAGCCTTGCTGCCAAGCATGGCGAGGGTGCTGCGCCGAGGTTCACAGGCAATCAACGCATCGCAGTGACGCGCAGTGGCCCGCAGCAAACTTTGAAGCGCTGCACCATCGAAATGGTGCAGAAAGAGATTCGTGATGCACAGGTCGTAATGTGGGGAATCAGGTTGGACGGCCCATTGCAACGCGTCTTGCCGCACCAACTGCAGATCCCACCCGAGCGAACGATAGGCGGCGCTGGTTTCGGCACGGACAACATCCTGGTTGTCGAGCACAGTCAGGGACACATGCTGCCACCTGGGTTGCAAGGCCCGCGCAAACCTCAGTAGCAAGGTGGCATCGCCGCCACCCAATTCGAGGATGCTGCGCGGTGGCCGCGCGAGCCGAATCCTTTCTACGGCCTGGCTCAGGATCGAAACCGTCCGCAGTGCGCGATGCACCCGCTGCAGGTCGCGACGCGACCGCATGGCGCGCGGATCAGCCGGGTCGATGGCATCGAGTATCTCCGGGTCAACGCGGCGCGATGAAATGTCCACGCAATCTACTCGACAGCCAGCAATGCGCCATGACAGGTAAACCCTGCTCCGAACGAGGACATCCACCACCAGCCGCCGGGCGCAGCGTCTTCCAGTGCAGCTTCCAGTACGAAGTAGACGAAGGCGCTGCTGAGATTGCCAAACCGGCGTAGCGCTTCACGGCTGTAGCGCAGTTCATCGTGCAGGCCAAAGCATTCATTCAATGCGAGCAGGACATCGCGTCCGCCTGCATGCAGAATCCAGCCGCTGATCTGCTCTCGCGTCACGCCAGAACGCTGCAGGGCGTCGTTCAACACGAGCTCAGCATGTTGAGCGGCGAGTGCGGGCACCGGCCGCGTGAGCACATTGCGCAACAGACCACCGCGATGTTGGAAACGCAGCGCCTCGCGCTCCGCCGGATTGGTGAGTGATGCAGTGGTCCGCCACTCCACGCGGCGCCGATTGTCCGGCGGACGCCGCGAGAGCACCGCTGCGCCGGCACCGTCACCAAACAGGCAGGCGCTGATCAATACGCCGGGATCATCATCCAGGTACATCGCGGCGCTGCTCACCTCCACGCAGATGGACAACACATGTTCGCATTGTCCGGATTCGAGCAGCGCATTCGCGAGCTGCCAGTTTGGAATGGCGCCTGCGCATCCCTGACCGGCGAGATCGAAACCGAGGGTTGTAGCGCGCAGTCCAGCGCGCTCGATGACATACCCAGTCAATCCCGGACACAGATAGCCAGTGCAGGTAGACACAATCACCGCGCCGATGGCGTCGGGCGTCAGCTCCGCGCGTTCCAGTGCGCGCAGGGCGGCTACGGTGGCGAGCCGTGGCGCGTGTGTGGCGAAGCGCTGATGCAGGGTATCGGGATCGATGGTAAAGACTTCGTCCAGTGACTCGACCGACAGCCACCGCTCTTCGATGCCATTGTCGCGTTGCAGTACGGACTTCGCGATCAGATGTGAGCGGGAACTCAGGCGCTTGAACCAATCTGACCGCGCAAACGCCTCCCAGCATTGCGCCTTCGAATACCTCTGTGCGGGCAGAGCCGTGCCGACAGCGTTCAGGAACATGGAGTCATCAGTGCATACCCTGACATCAACCTCATGCGCTCCAGCGTCTCCTTGCTGGCGAATGGCAGCAGCAGCTTTGCGAACCAGGGCATGGGCGGCGTGCGATTGAAGCGTTGCGCAACTTCGCTGGAATAGTGGATCTCCTTGCGCGCCCACCCGTGGTCCGAAAAAAATGCCTGCCAGTCAGCGGGGAAAAACCGGAAGGGTGCGTTCGCCATTTGCCGTGACCGGGCCGTTGCCCTGAGATACCGATACACCTGCGGCGAGAAATACTCCGCCAGCCAGAACGCAAACTGCGTCCTTACTCGCAGATCCTTGGCCAACTCCGCCACCTGATCTTCAGTTAGATAAGGAATCACGCCTTCGGTCAGGACGAGAATCTTCTTCGCACCAGGCGCGACTCTCGCCAACAGTCTGCGCCGCGCAGTGGGATCCGAAAGATCAAGACCCGTCCACTGCAACCGGCATTGCGGTTTGTGGGCCTGCAACATCTGCTGCTTGTACGCCACCATGTGCGGAAAATCCGCTTCCACCCATTGCAGCGAAACGGGTAGCTCCATGCGGTAAGGCCGGGTGTCCAGCCCAGCGCCCAGATTAAGCACCGCATCCACGCCATCTTTGACGGCCTCGGTAATGAATTCGTCGATGAGCACTGTTCGCGCCACCACCGACCACTCGGTGTAGCGGCTGGCGGCTCCGAAAGACCTTGCGATCTGCTCGCCGCGCTCGCCGGTAAGCACCTTGGCGAGGGGGTCGCGGAATATGGCATCTGGCCGCGCCGACTCTCGGGCGCGGTACTGTGCTACCCAGATTGCGGTGTCCGACACATCCCTGATCAACGACATGCAAAGCCCTCGGTGTCCGAGTTGCCGTGCAGGCACCCGTCGACTAGTCTCGGAATGATAGCCGCAATCAATCCGCGGGGAGCCAAAGGCATTGCATGTCAACGGGTGCCCGCTCCGCACGTTGTTACCCTTAACCAGGGGAGGCGCGATGCGATCAAGAATTGCCAGAGCAGCAGCAATGATTGCCGCGGCTGTGCTGTTGCTCCCCGCCTGCGGCGGAGGTTCTGGTGGCAGCGTGCCCACGACGCCGACCACGCCCCCACCCACTACACCACCTACCACGCCGCCCACCCCTCCTCCGATCATTCCCGCGGCAACCAAGGCCGATTCCTTCCGCTTCCTCAATCAGGCGACCTTCGGCGCCACGGAAACAGAAGCTGCACGCCTCATCGCACTGGGCGATTCATCCAATTCCTGGTCGCGCTGGATAGACGCGGAACTCACGAAGCCCGCCTCTCTGCTGCTGCCGGCAGTCGAGGCGGCTTATCCCAATCCCGTGCCCTCCGGCTTCAACATTGCTTCGCTTAACGCACCGCGCGTCGAGAAATGGTTCGGCAACGTGCTGGCGGGCGGCGATCTGTTGCGGCAGCGTGTGGCCTGGGCGCTGTCGCAGATCTTCGTGGTCTCGCAGGTGGGCGCGCTGCAGAACCTGCCGAATGCCACCGCAGATTTCTACGACATGCTGGCGCGCGATGCGTTTGGCGACTACCGCAAGCTGCTGGAAGATGTGACGCTGCATCCGGCGATGGGCATCTATCTTTCGATGCTCGGCAACCAGAAGGCCGTGACCGGCACCAACCTGCGTCCGGATGAAAACTACGCGCGCGAGGTGATGCAGCTGATGTCGATCGGCCTGGTCGAACTGAATCCAGACGGCACGGTGAAGCTCGATGGCAGCAGCCAGCCGATTCCCACCTATGACCAGACCATCATCGAAGGCTTTGCGCGCGTATTCACCGGCTGGAAGTGGACCTGCCCGACCACGCTTCCCGCCTGCACTTTCAACAATACGCGAGCAGAACTCGCACCGGTCGCTGGCTATAACCAGGTGCTGCCGATGAAGCTGTATTCCGTGCAGCACGAGACCGGCACCAAGAAGCTGTTGTCAGGCGTCACGCTGCCCGCCAACCAGACCGGCGAGCGCGATCTTCAGGATGCGCTCGACAACATCGCCGCGCATCCGAACGTGGCGCCATTCATCGCGAAGCACCTGATCCAGAAGCTGGTCACCAGCAATCCATCGGCCGCCTACGTGCGCCGTGTCTCGGACACATTCAACAACGACGGCACCGGCCGGCGCGGGAATCTCGGCGCGGTGGTGCGCGCCATCCTGCTGGATGCGGAGGCGCGGCCTGCAGTGACGACCGCGTCGCCGCCAGTGGCGCCGGGCAAGGCGAAAGAGCCGTTGCTGCGACTCACGCAATTCTGGCGCGCCTATGGTGCGCATTCCGCCAGCGGCAAGACCGGCGCCGCGCGCAATTTCTCCGGCGGCGTCAATGCGGTCTTCGGCGAGGGGCCGGGATTATCGCCATCGGTATTCAATTTCTACAGCCCGGGTTATGCGCCGCCCGGCGAGATCCAGGCGCAGGGCATGGTGGCGCCCGAAATGCAGCTCGCCACGGAATATCTCAACACGCAGGTGACGAACTACTTCTGGACGCAGGCGAATTCGCGCACCACGGCGCAGTCGGCGGGACTCAACGTCGACGACATGTTCATCGATACAAGCGAAGAAATCGCTGTGGCGGCGGATTCCGAAGCGCTGGTGAACCGGGTGGCGGAGCGGCTGCTGGGCGGCGCGGCAACCTTATCGCCGGTGCTCAAGGCACAGGCCAAGGCCCAGATCGAACGCTCCACATCCACGAACACACGCGTAGCCGACGCCATATACCTGTTGGCTGTGTCACCCGAATACATGGTGCAACGATGAACAACACGCGCCGCAAATTCATGAAGGCCGCCGCTGCGGGTGGCGTTGCCTATGCGTTTGGCCGTACGCCTGGCACCGTGTTCGCGCAGAGCGTCGGCATCGGTGGCTTCGGCGACTACAAGGCGCTGGTCTGCGTGTTTCTGGCTGGCGGCAACGACAGCTGGAACATGGTCGTGCCCACGAGCACTGCCGAATACAACGCGTACTCGGTGTCACGCGGCGGTGACGCCGGCGTGGGCTCGGGCCTTGCCATTCCCAAAGCCTCGCTGCTGCCTCTGAATCCGCTGAACACCAACCTCAACGGCGTCACCTTTGGTGTGCATCCGTCGATGCCCGGCATGCAGACGCTGTTCAATTCTGGCCGGGCAGCTGTAGTCGCGAATGTCGGGCCGTTGATCCGCCCGACCACCAAGGTGCAGTACCAGACGCCCGGATGGGAACTACCGCCGCAGCTGTTCTCGCATAACGACCAGCAGGACCAGTGGCACTCGCTGCGCGGCAAGTCGCTGCTGAAATCCGGCTGGGGCGGTCGTGTGGCAGATGTGCTGCTGCCGCAGACCAGCTCACAGCAGCTACCGCTGGCGGTGTCACTGGCCGGCCAGACGCTGTTCGAGGCGGGCGTGAATGCACGGCCTTATGTCATGGGTTCCACAGGTGCGACGACCTTCGGAGGACATGGCACCTCGGGCGTCAGTCTTGCCAGACGCCAGGCCTTCCAGGCTGTAGTCGACGCCTCGCTTGCGTCGAACACCAACACGGTCTACGAGCGTTCCTTCGCCACCGTGCAGCAGCGCGCGGTGCAGTTTGCTGATTCGGTCAATAGCGCGCTGGCAGGTGCGCGTTCATTCACCGCGCTGCCCGACAGCGGCTCCACGCTGACCTCGCTGTCGACGCAGTTGCGCACCGTCGCGAAGATGATTTCGGTGCGTTCAGCACTCACCATGTCGCGGCAGATCTTCTTCGTGCAGATCGGCGGCTTCGATACCCACGATGATCAGGTCGCCGCGCAGACAAATTTGCTGGCCGATATCAGCACTTCGATCAAGGCGTTCTACGATTCGCTTGCCGAGATGAGCATGGAGGGCAATGTCACATTGTTCACCCACTCCGATTTCGGACGCACACTGACCTCGAATGGCGATGGATCTGATCACGCCTGGGGTGGCATCCAGCTGGTGGTCGGTGGCGCGGTGCGCGGCAGCCTGATCTACGGCGACTATCCCTTGCTGCAGATCGGTAGCCCACAGGAAGTGGGCGGCGGGCGTTTCATTCCCACCGTTTCCGCAGACCAGTATGCCGCCACACTGGCGAACTGGTTCGGCGTGATGGATTCGGATCTGGCGCAGGTCGCCCCCAGCATCAATAACTTCGCGGTGCGGAATCTCGGGTTTCTGACCTGAAATTGAGGTCGGTTGTAGGACGGAACCTACTTCACAGCCTCCCGTTGGACGACAGCAGCTGCGTGCCCATGCGGGCAGTCTCGTTGAATGAAACCTCAAACCCTGACATTGATGCTGCCCCTCGCCGTGCTAATTGCCTGCAGTCGCGGTGAAACTCCCCCGTCTGCAGGGACTGCAACCGCTCCGATGCCCGCCACAGCGCAGGTAACCCTTGCCGCCGCATCAGGAAGTGCGGTCACGGGCAACCTGAAGCTGACAGCTTCACCCGGCGGTGTCGTGATGGTAGGCGAGATCCAGGGCCTGACTCCGGGAGCCCATGGCTTTCACTTGCATGAGTTTGGCGATTGCTCGGCACCGGATTTAAAAAGTGCGGGCGAGCATTTGAATCCCGACAAGACAGAACACGGTGGCGGACCGACATCGACCAGCCGACACCTGGGCGACATCTCCAACCTCATGGCAGACGCGGCAGGTCATGCGGCGGTGGACTCGATCATCGCGGACTCGACGCTGCGTGATGGCGGGCCCAAGGATCTGTTCGGAAAGGCGGTTATCGTCCACGCGATGCCTGATGACTATCAATCGCAGCCCGCAGGCAATTCGGGCGCGCGCATCGCCTGCGGCGTGGTGAAGTAGCGCACTGCCCACCAAGGCAATCGACGCCGGGGTTGTGACGTTAACCCCATTCAGGCGGCACGTCCGTATGAATCCTCAACATCTCAAAAGGAGAGGATCATGCGTCAAGTTGCCCTGTTCGCCCTCGCGGCCATTATGTCCGCACCAGCTTTCGCCGTCGGCCGCCTGGCTCAAGTGTCGGTCATTGACCGGGACACCGGCCAGACACTAACCACACACCTATACCGCGGCGAATACTGGGTCGCCGGTCGCCCCGGCGCGCATTACGCCATCCAGATCCATAGCCGCGATGGCCAGCGGCTGCTGGCGGTAACCTCCATCGATGGCGTGAACGTCGTTACCGGTGAAACCGCGGCGGTCGACCAAGGCGGCTACTTGTTCGAGCCCGGGTCGAGCTACGACATCGCGGGTTGGCGCAAGAGCAATTCTGAGATTGCGGCGTTCATCTTCACGTCGATTCCGAAATCCTACGCGTCGCGCACGGGCAGGCCGGAAAATGTCGGAGTGATTGGTGTCGCCCTCTTCCGCGAGCGCGCAATTGTGAGGCGGGAGGGGGAGATCAAGCTGGACATGCCGATTCCGCAGACGGAACGTGACGGTGCATCAATGGCGCGTGAGCGTGCCGAATCCAAGGCGGCAAATCAGGCAGCGGATGCAGGCGGCGCAGCTCGTGCACAAGCGCCCAGTCTTGGTACCGGACACGGGCGTCGCGAAACCTCCGTGATATCGCTGGGGGTTTTCGAGCGCGAAAGCCCGCGGCCGAACGAAATCATCCGCATCCGCTACGACAGCCGCGAAAACCTGGTCGCCATGGGCGTGATCCCGCAGACGCCACCACGTCCGCGCCAGGTGGATCCATTCCCGAACTCACCGCGCATGGGTTACGTGCCGGATCCCTGATGCCCGACGGCTCATCGGCCATAATGCCGCGGATGTCCGCCGCGGCAATTCCGGATGAAACTCTCGTCGCCCAATATGCAGCCGGCGACGTTGCCGCGTTTGAAGAGCTATACACCCGACACGAACTGCCGCTGTGGCGCTATCTGCTGCGCCAATGCCGCGATCGCGCCACCGCCGAAGAGCTGACGCAGGAAACATGGTTTGCCGTGGCGCGGGAAGCGCCGCACTTTCGCTCCGATGGGCGCTTCCAGCCGTGGCTGTATACCATTGCGCGCCATCGCGTGATCGATCGGTATCGCGCGGAAAAACCGACGCAGAGCCTGGATGTCACCGTGGACGGCGGCGAAGAACCACTGGCCGCGCAACTTGCCGACGAAGGCAGTCCTTCACCATTGGCGGTCAGTCAGCAGGCAGAGCAAGGGCAGGCGATTCTCGCTGCGCTCGATCTTCTGCCGCAGGAACAACGCGAGGCATTCGTGCTGCAGGCCGAAGCGGACTGCAGCGTCGAGGATATCGCGCACATCACGGGCACCACTTTCGAAACCGCCAAGAGCCGGCTGCGCTATGCGCGCGACAAGCTCAAGGCCTTGCTGCGGGACCACGCACCATGAACCCATCAGACGAAGAACGCGACGCGCTCACCGAAGCCTATCGCAAGGCCAGCGCGAAAGACGCGGGTGGCCCGGGCACGGCAACCCGCAACGCCATCCTTGCAGAAGCGGCCGCAGAGGTGCGTCGGCGCACGCCGGCGGCAAACGACTCACGCTATCTATGGCGCGGTGTGGCAGCGGTGGCGGTGGTGGGATTTGGCTTGCTGCTATGGCGGCAGGTGGATCAACAGAAGCCCGGCGAATCGTATGTGGTGGCAAAGATTTTCGTTGAGCCAGAGCACGAAGTGAAATTTGACCTGCCCGTGCCAGTGGATCCCGCCGGGCGCGTCAGCGTTGCAGCCAATTCAGCGACCGATTCGGCAGCTGGTGCCGGCAGTCAGATTCTTGACGACCAACCAGCGGCGTCGCGTGCATCCGCGCCCGCGAAGGCGGAAGCTGCAGCGGAATTGAGCGCAGCGCCCGCCTTGCGTGAGCGAAACGATTCCGGGCGCGCCGAAGCCAAGATGAGCGCGACACAAGACGCAGAAGCTGACGCTGACGCGCTGCTCCGGCTTCATTTCCCGGCTGTGTACCAGAGTGATACACCACATACGGTATGGCTGGTTCAGGATGCGACGGGTGCAGTCCTGCGCAGCGGTGAGCTTCCCGCAGGACGCAATCTTGCCGATGTGAGATCCGATTTGGAACGCGGTCCCGGTGGCAGATTGCTCAGGCCGTGGCGTATTCACAGCCTTCGCAACGCGCGTGGTCAGCCCGTGGAACTCGCCGTCTCCCAGACGCCCTGATTCACGCGACCTGGATTTCGCCATCAACAGGCCCGGTGTGTCGGGACGGCGTTGCCTCAGGCGCAGAGCTTCTCCAGCCCCGTCTGCACCTGGGCCACCGGCATCCGCATCAGATCCCGCAGCAGTTGCGTGGTCACCGTCAAGCCTTCTCGCATCCGGGCCAGATCCCGTCCCATCCGCAGCATCAGCTGCGCGGTCACTTCCGCGTCGATGGCCGCGCGGTGCGCGACACCGCAGCGAGGCAGCTTCAGGGAATGAGCCAGCGCGCCCAGGGCGTGGCACTCGAGACCCGGATAGATGCGGCGCGCAATCCGCATGGAACAAAGAAAGGGTTCGATCTCGCTGTTCATCTGCAGCCGCTGGCATTCGCGCGCGAAGAAACGCTCGTCGAAGCTCGCGCTGTGCGCCACCACCGGAGTTTCGCCGATGAACGCCGTGACTTCGTGCATCACCTGCTCAATCGGCGGTGCGTCATCAACCATCTGCTGCGTGATGCCGGTGTATGCGGTGATGAACCGCGGCACCCGCACCGCGCAGTTCGCGAGCGACTGGTAGCGATCCACGACGCGTCCCCCGGCAATGCGCACCAGGCCAACTTCGGTGATCCGGTCGCCCTCGTGGGGTTTCAGGCCGGTGGTTTCGAAGTCCAGGATGACCAGGGATTCGTGCAACATGATTCCGGCCCGAGTGTCAGCGGACTCTAGCCCCCAAGCGGCGGCCGGCCGTTGAACCGGCTCTCAGTTCTCGCCGGTTGAGATCATCCCCCTCCCGGCCCCACTATGCGGACAAGACGGAGGAACGGCCATGGCAACGGAACGGGCAATATTGGCGGGCGGATGCTTCTGGGGGATGCAGGACCTGATCCGCAAGCGTCCCGGAGTCATTTCCACCCGCGTGGGCTATTCGGGTGGCGACGTGTCCAATGCCACATATCGCAACCACGGCAACCACGCCGAAGCCATCGAGATCATCTTCGACCCCGCGAAGCTTGGGTATCGCCTTCTGCTGGAATTCTTCTTCCAGGTGCACGACCCCACCACCCGCAACCGCCAGGGCAATGACCAGGGTTCGAGTTACCGCTCAGCGATCTATTACACCAGCGAAGAGCAGAAGCACGTCGCGGAGAACACCATAGATGACGTGAACGCGTCGGGTCTGTGGCCTGGCAAAGTGGTGACGGAGTTGGCGCCCGCGGGGGAATTCTGGGAAGCGGAGCCCGAGCACCAGGACTATCTCGAGCGCTACCCGAATGGTTACACCTGTCACTATGTGCGGCCGGACTGGAAGCTGCCATGACCAACGCCACCACACTGGTTCTGCAACCCGACGCCCACGTCACCTGCCCGAACTGCGAGCATGAGTTCTCGCTCGAGCAGGGCTTCGCTCGGCACGCCCTGGAAGGCATAGAAGCGGCCAGTGCCAATGCACTGGCGCAATTGCGCGATGCCGAACGGCTGGCTGCCGACAAGCGCGCGCAGCAACGCGAGAAGCTGCAGCAGGAAGCCCAGGCACGCGCGCTGGATGAAGTGCGCCGACAGGTTGCGGAGCAGGCCGCGCAGGCTTCACGCCTGCAGCTCGAGGGATTGCAGAAACAGTGCGCCACCGCGCAGGAACAGGTAACGCAACTGCGCGCCGAACAATTGCAGCTGCGTGATGAGCGGCAGAAGCTCAAGGATGAGAAGGACGCACTACAGCTGGAAGTCCGCAAGCAGGTGGATGCGCAGCTCGCACAGCGGGAGTTGCATGTGCGCGCGCAGGAACAGGAGCGCAACGCCCTCGACAAGGCCGAGCTGCAGAAGAAGCTCGACGACATGGCCGCGCAAATGGCCGACATGCAACGCAAGGCAGAGCAGGGTTCGCAGCAGCTGCAGGGCGAAGTGCTGGAACTCGCGCTGGAAGAAGGCTTGCGCCGGTCATTTCCGCTCGATGTGATCGAGGAAGTGAAGAAGGGCCAGCGCGGTGGCGACGTGATCCACCGCGTGCAATCGCGCAGTGGCGGCGCTGCCGGCGTGCTGCTGTGGGAAACCAAGCGTGCAGCGGTGTGGAACCAGCAATGGCTTGCGAAGCTGAAGGATGACATGCGTGGCTGCGGTGCCGATGCAGGTGTGCTGGTGACCACGTCCAGCGCCATGCCGCGCGAATGGGCATCGAGCACGCAGTTCGGGCTCATCGATGATGTCTGGGTGGTCACCTGGTCGGTGGCCGTTCAACTGGCTGAAGTGCTGCGCGGCGGGCTGTTGGATGTGCACAAGCAACGCCTGGCCTCGGCCGGCAAGGGCGAGAAAATGGAGGCGATGTATGACTACGTCACCTCGTCGCAGTTCGCGCAGAAGCTCAAGGCCGTGATGGATGCGTTCCAGCGCATGCGCGAGGAACTGGAAGCCGAAAAGAACCAGACCATGCAGCGCTGGGCGCGACGAGAAAAGCAGCTCGAGGCCGGCAAGGTGGCGCTGCTCGGTGTGGGTGGCGAGATCCAGGGCCTGGCGCAGCAGGACCTGCCGCAGCTGGAACTGCAGGGCGAATAGCCATCACTGGTGCCGATTCACAGGTGGCGCCCTCCGGCGCGGCCTGCTGGTCGGCACCTCACGCCGACGGCGCCAACATTGTCGGTAACAGTGCGATGACTATGGCGGTTACGGTGGCCAGTAGAGAAATGAGGCTGGTAAGCAGCTTACGGATCCTGAGTGAAGTCATGGTCGAGTCTCCTGCGGGTGTGTCAGCTCCCACTGGTTGCAATGCACCCTTTGTGCCAGCGCCGGAAAAGGCGGTACCGCCTTGATTTTCTGTGTTAACCCCGCAAAATCCGCGCCCACGGCCACGCCATCTGGTTGAGCACACCAAGTGACGCACCGCTAATTACCCAGTGGCGCAACAACGGTGCATTTCCAGTCCAGGCAGAGGTGGCTTTCCGCAACCTATAGATACTATCTATCAAAACGATCTAAACAATTGACTATCCAGCAACCGCATTGAGCCCTAATCTGCACTCACGCCGTTTTTATTCACCCGAGGATCCATCACATGTCCCTGATCAACACCCAGATAAAGCCCTTCAAGGCCACGGCCTACCACAACGGCAAATTCGTTCCAGTCTCCGATGCCGACCTTAAAGGCAAGTGGTCCGTGGTGGTGTTCTACCCGGCCGACTTCACCTTTGTCTGCCCGACTGAACTCGGCGACCTGGCCGACAACTATGCTGAATTCAAGAAGATCGGCGTTGAGGTGTACGGCGTTTCGACCGACACGCATTTCACCCACAAGGCCTGGCACGACGCCTCGGACACCATCAAGAAGGTGCAGTACCCGCTGGTCGGTGATCCCACCGCCCAACTCGCCCGCAACTTCGGTGTGCTGATCGAAGAGGAAGGCCTCGCGCTGCGCGGCACCTTCGTGATCAATCCAGAAGGCCAGATCAAGGTAATGGAAGTACACGACCTGGGCATCGGTCGCGATGCGAAGGAACTGCTGCGCAAGGTGCAGGCCGCACAGTACGTGGCCACGCACAGCGGCGAAGTGTGCCCGGCCAGCTGGAAACCAGGCGCGACGACACTCAAGCCCTCATTGGACCTGGTCGGCAAGATCTAAGGTCCGCAACCTGCAAGGTCGATCAACGGAGTAATGGTCATGTTGGAACCGGAAATGAAAGCGCAGCTGGGTGCCTACCTGGAACGTCTGGTAGCGCCCGTGGAGATCACGGCCTACGTGGACGACAGCACCGACTCGCGTGACATGCTCGCGCTTCTGGCAGACATTGTTTCGTTGACACCGCGGGTAACAGTAAACGAAAGCCGTGATGGCGAAGCACGCAAGCCATCATTTGCGCTCGCGCGCCCGGGGGAGCCGGCGCGCGTCACGTTCGCCGGCCTGCCGATGGGCCATGAGTTCACATCGTTAATCCTGGCGTTGCTACAAGTGGGTGGCTATCCGCCCAAGGTAGAGCAGGCCATCATCGACCAAATCAGCACGCTTGCTGGCGAGTTCGAATTCCACACCTATGTTTCGCTGAGCTGCCAGAACTGCCCGGATGTGGTCCAGGCGCTCAACCTGATGTCCGTACTCAATCCACGTGTGCGGCACACCATGGTCGATGGTGCGCTGTTCGAACAGGAAGTGGCTTCACACAACATCCGTTCCGTACCCACCGTGTTCCTGAACGGCAAGCAGTTCGGCCAGGGCCGCATGACGGTGGAAGAAATCCTCGCAAAGCTCGATCAGGGCGCGGCCAAGCGCGCCGCCGCGAAGCTTGATGCACAGGCTCCTTATGATGTGCTGATTGTCGGCGGCGGTCCCGCCGGTGCGGCTGCCGCCATCTATGCCGCGCGCAAGGGCATTCGCGTCGCGGTGGCCGCCGAACGCTTCGGTGGTCAGGTGCTCGACACCATGGGCATCGAGAACCTGATTTCGGTGGCGCACACAGAAGGTCCGCAACTGGCGCGCGCGCTGGAACAGAACGTACGCGACCACGATGTAGAGATATTCAACCTGCAACGGGCCACGGAACTTATGCCAGGCCAAATGCACCAGCTGCGTTTTGCCAGCGGCGCCACGCTCAAAGCCCGGTCCGTGATTCTTTCCACCGGCGCGCGCTGGCGCAATCTGGGCGTGCGCGGTGAGAACGAATACCGCAACCGAGGCGTGGCCTACTGCCCGCACTGCGATGGCCCGTTGTTCAAGGGCAGGCCGGTAGCGGTGGTCGGCGGTGGCAATTCTGGCGTGGAAGCAGCCATCGATCTGGCCGGCATCGTAAGTCACGTAACGCTGATCGAATTCGCTCCATCGCTGCGCGCCGATGCGGTGCTGGTAGCCAAGCTCAACAGTCTGCCCAACGTGACAGTGGTCACCAACGCCGAGACCAGCGAGGTCATCGGCGATGGCCAGCAGGTCACGGCATTGCGATACAAGGATCGCGGCACAGGCGCGAGTCATGACATAACGCTGGCCGGAGTGTTCGTGCAGATCGGCCTCGTGCCCAACACCGACTGGCTCAAGGGAACCATCCGGCTCTCGCCGCGTGGCGAAGTCGAAGTGGACGCCCGCGGCCAGACTTCGGTGGCCGGAGTGTTTGCAGCCGGCGATTGCACCACCGTGCCGTTCAAGCAGATCGTGGTCGCGATGGGTGAAGGCACCAGGGCTGCCCTGGGGGCGTTCGAACACATGATTCGCACTCCGGTGCCCACCGCCGCTGCGGCATAACGCAGGCGGGTTGGCAAACCGCTAACATGGTCCGGGCAAAGGCACCGTCCGGAGGCGCAGTTGAAGGCCCGACCCATTTTCATAAGCGTGATTGCCGGACTGCTCTGGTCGTTGACCGCGCATGCCGATGAGCATGTCTTCTGGGAAGTCTCCGGCAAGCACAACACGGTTTACCTGCTGGGCTCGGTGCATGTCCTGAGTAACACGGACCGCGCACTGCCAGCAGTCGCCGACGCGGCCTACCTGGATGCGGAGTCCATCGTCGAAGAGCTCGACGTGTTTGCCGCTGCCTCTGAAATGTCCGGTGGCGCGGCGCTTTCCCTGCAGACACTTCCGGAAGGGCAGATGCTGGCCGCGGTGCTCGGCCCTGAACTGCATGCCCGCCTGCAGAAGGCAGCAGCGCCGTTGCATATAGACACGGATTTTCTCACCCGGATGCAGCCCTGGTTTGTGGCCATGATGATCACGCAGGCGCGCCTGACGCAGGGCGGCTTCAATGCCACGGATGGCGTCGACTTCCAGATAGCATTGCGGGCCCAGCGCGACCGGAAACCGCTGCGCGGCCTTGAAACGGCCGTCGAGCAGCTGTCTCTGTTCGCGGCCATGTCGCTGGCGGACCAGCGGGAATTCCTGCGCGCCACGCTCGATGAATCCGACATCGCCGCACAGGTAGCGGAAATCGCCGCCGTCTGGCGGCGCGGTGATCTCAAGCGGCTCGAATCCCTGCTGCGCCAGGGAGCCGAGGAATCACCCGAGTTCTTCAAGGCACTGACCACAGATCGCAATCTGCGCTGGCTGCCACAGATAGAAGCAATGCTCGCCGATCCGAAGGACGATTACCTGGTTGTCACCGGCGCACTGCACATGGTCGGCGACATGGGCATGGTGGAGCTGCTGCGCCGCAAAGGCTACAAAGTCGAACGCCGATAGGAGATTTGCATGAAGCGGATGGAATCGAAGACGAAACACCGAGTCGGCGCACTGCTGCTCGCGGCGTTGTTCGCCGTCCTCGGCAGTTCAACGATTGCAGCGGCAAACCTGCAGGAGCTGGTGCGCGAAACCCAGCGCGGGTCGGATGCGGGCGGCCAGATGACAATGGTGTGGTGGATGCCGCACCAGTTCTGGGATGAAGGCCTGAAAGCCAACCCGGGCATGACCCCCGAAGTGCGCACGCAGGTGCTCAGTGGTCTGGCCGACTACACGGTGATCGCCATGCTGCGCGCAAAGACCGGCGCGGGGGGACTCACCGAAGTGCAGCCCAAAGCCGAACTGTTGAAAAACGTACGCGTGGAAATGAATGGCAAGCAGATCGAACCGTTGCCGCCAGAGCAGGTTTCACCGGTCGCCCAGCTGTTGCTGGCCCAGCTCAAGCCCGCCATGGCGGCGATGGCAGGACAGATAGGCGCAGCGATGGAATTTGTCGTCTATCCGGCCAAGACGGCAGACGGAACAATGCTGGCCGATGCCCTGCAGAGCGGCGTCCTCAGAATCAAGCTGTACGAAAACACCTTCAACTGGCGCCTGCCCCTGGGCAGCTTGCTGCCGGCACGTACCGATAAGAAGACCGGCGAGGATTTCCCCGGGAACTTCGAGTTCAATCCGTTTACCGGTGACAAACTCAGCATCCGCTAAGCCGCAGCAGGCTTAAGCTCTTCACGCAGCGGTTTTCGTTTATGCTCCCGAATATAAAGAAAACGATGGTCGCGAAAGATCCGGGGAACCAGAAATGAATCCAGGCATATGGTCCAGGCTGGGCGTGATGATGTTCCTGCAGTTTGCGCTGTGGGGAGCGTGGTTCGTCACCATGGGCACCTATCTGGAAAAGGGGCTGGGGTTCAGCGGCCTGCAGGTGGGCGCTGCATACAGCACCATGAACTGGGGCGCCATCTTGGCGCCGATCATTGCAGGTGCAATTGCCGACCGTTTCTTCCAGGCACAGAAGGTCATGGGCGTGCTGCACTTGGTGGGCGCCGGGCTGCTGTGGTGGATCTCGACCATCACCGACCCGGGAACATTCTTCTGGGCACTGCTCGCCTACGCGATCTGCTACATGCCCACGCTGGGGCTGGCGAATGCGATTTCCTTCCGACAGATGAGCGATCCGGGCAAGCAGTTCGGTGCAGTTCGCGCGATGGGCACCCTCGGCTGGATCGTGGTCAATTTCGTATTGGGATGGGTCTTGCTGAAGATTCTGGGACACTCCATCGAGAGCACCAACGCGCCGCTACAGATCGGCGCAGCCATCTCTGTGGTGCTGGGTGTCTATGCATTCACCCTGCCGGCGACACCGCCCCCTTCTGCCGGGACGCAACCTACCATCTCGCAGTCATTGGGTCTCGACACCCTCGCTTACATGAAGGACCGTTCGTTTGCGGTATTCGTGATTGGCTCGCTGCTGATCTGCATTCCGCTGTCCTTCTATTACAGTTTCGCAAACCTGTTTCTCAACGAATCAGGAATGGAGGCCGCCTCTGCCAAGCAGACTCTGGGGCAGGCTTCCGAAGTACTGTTCCTGTTGCTGATCCCGTTCTTTTTCCGGCGGCTGGGCGTCAAGAAGATGCTGCTGATCGGCATGCTCGCATGGACGCTGCGCTATGTGCTGTTCGCCTATGGCAACAACGGCAACCTGGTGTCGATGCTCTACGCTGGCATCATCCTGCACGGCATCTGCTTCGACTTCTTCTTCGTCACGGGACAAATCTACGTCGACAACACCGTGTCGAAGGGGCAGCGCGCCGCCGCGCAGGGCTTCATCCACGTGGTGACCTATGGTGTCGGTCAGCTCATCGGTTCCTGGGCAGCGGGAGCAGTGGTTGAGCGCTACACCATGGCGACCGACGAGGGCACCCGGCATACGTGGACGTGCATTTGGCTGGTGCCCGCCGTGATGGCCTTCGTAGTGATGCTGCTGTTCGCGTTCTTCTTCCGCGAGCCGGCGCGGCGGCCGGCACAATAGGGCGCGTGACTGTCGGCAGCAGATACTTTCCACGTCTTCCTGCATTGCACCCCTCTGGGGAGCCGGGACCTTAGCGCCCCGCGGCAAACAATTCCCGGAAAGGCAAGCGCCCGGCACGAAAGTGCCTAAACTCTCGCCGATGAAATCTGCAGCAGTTGAGTTACCCACGGCGGACGCCGTGGCATTCGCCGATCTTGGCCTGTCCGAAGCGGTGCTCCGCGCGGTGAAGACCATCGGCTACGAATCGGCCTCGCCCATCCAGGCAGCGACCATACCGGCGCTGCTGCAAGGTGCGGACATCCTGGGCCAGGCCCAGACCGGCACCGGCAAGACCGCGGCCTTCGCATTGCCGATCCTGTCGAAGATCGACGTGAAGCAGCGCGCACCGCAGGCGCTGGTGCTGGTGCCCACGCGGGAGCTAGCGATACAGGTAGCCGAAGCATTCCAGAAATATGCCGCGGGCATGAATGGTTTCCACGTGCTGCCCATCTATGGCGGCCAGAGCTATGTGCCGCAGCTCAATGCATTGAAGCGCGGACCTCAGGTCATCGTCGGCACGCCGGGCCGCATCATCGATCACCTGGAGCGCGGCACGCTGCAGCTCGACACCATCCGCACCGTAGTGCTCGACGAAGCCGATGAGATGCTGGACATGGGTTTCGCCGATGCGATGGACGCGATTCTTTCGCAGACGCCAGCCGGCAAGCAGGTGGCGTTGTTCTCCGCCACCATGGCGCCGAACATCCGCCGCATCGCACAGCGGCACCTGAAGAATCCGCGTGAAGTGGTCATCAAGGGCAAAACCGGCACAGCGGCCAACATCAAGCAGAGCTACTGGATGGTCAGTGGGCTGCACAAGCTCGACGCGCTGACGCGCATCGTCGAAGTGGCCGATTTCGACGCCATGCTGGTGTTCGTGCGCACCAAGCAGTCCACGGTGGAGCTCGCCGAGAAGCTGCAGGCGCGCGGCTTTTCGGCCGTAGCGCTAAATGGTGACATCCAGCAGGCAATGCGTGAGAAAACGGTGGCGCAGCTCAAGGCGGGAAAGTTCGACATCCTCGTGGCCACCGATGTGGCAGCGCGTGGTCTCGACGTCGAGCGCGTGACACACGTGGTCAACTTCGACGTACCCTATGACACGGAATCGTATGTACACCGCATCGGTCGCACGGGTCGCGCGGGTCGTAGTGGCGAAGCCATCCTGTTCATTGCACCACGCGAGCGCAATCTGCTGCGGCTCATCGAGCGGGCAACCCGACAGACCATCGAGCCGCTGAGCCTGCCGAGCGTGGACGACGTCAACAGCCGTCGTCTGGCCAAATTCAAGGCGCGCATCGGCGAAGCGATGGCGGGCAATACCACCGAGTTCTATCGCAAGGCAGTGCAGGAAGTCGCGCTGGAGACCGGTGCCGACCTGCTCAGCGTTGCGGCGGCGATTGCCTCGATGGTGGAAGGCAATGCGCCAGTTGAATCAAAGTGGCGCGAAAATCCTGCGGATATTCCGGCGGAGCGCCCGGAACGTCCCGAGCGGGCGGAGCGTGCGAAGCGTCGCGAAGAAGAAGCGCCGGATCTGCCCTCCGTAGCGGAAGGCGGGTTTTCCTTCGAGGACGACGGATTGCAGATCACATACCGGCTGGCGGTAGGTAATCGTCACGGTGCGCAGCCGGGCAGCATTGTGGGCGCAATCGCGAACGAGGCCAGGTTGCACGGCTCACAGATCAACGGCGTGGATATCCGCGCGGACTACACGCTGGTGCGACTGCCGGCCAATCTGCCGGCAGCTGTGCTGGCGCGTCTTTCCAAGGTAAGAATCCGTGGCCAGGAACTGGCTTTGCAGGCAAGCAACCTGCCGATGCCCAAGCCCAAAACTCACCGCAAAGGATCCAAAGGCTAACTCGCAGCCTTACACACCGCCCAATATCCAGGCTTCGACTGGGCTCGGTGTAGCCTCTTACTTCGGCTTGCGGAACCTCAGCACGAACTGATCCGTGGTGCCGCGCAAGGCGGCGTCATGAACGGCAACAGTGTGCGGGTCCTGCGGATTCTTCAGCAGATTGCTCTCTGCCTCCAATACAAAGCCAACGCTGGCAAGGTCCTTCTTCACCGACTCCGGGTCGATGCGGTGCAGGGGCTTGACCGCCGTCTTGCCTGCGCCGGGCGCGGATGCGTGATCGATCACCAGATACACACCACCGGGCTTGAGCGAATCGAACACCATCTTGTTGAGTGCTGCGAGATCCGCATCCGGGCGAGCTGCGAAGTCGTGGTAGTTATCTGATGTCCAGGCCACGTCAACCAGTTCCGGCAGTTTCGTAGTGGGATCGAGGCTGGCAAGCTTGATGTTCTGGTACCCGGGGTCGGCAGCCATAACAGCGATGGCGTTGGGCCGTGCCGGTGCATTTGCCGCAGCAGGAGGAGACATTGCATACACGGCGCCCTTGCTGCCCACCGCCTTGCTCAGAATGCGCGTGTAATAACCGCCGGCGGGCATCAGTTCGGCGATCTTGTCGCCCTGTTTGACGCCAGCGAAAGCAATCGCCTCACCGGGCTTTCGATTGGCGTCGCGCTGCTTGTCTGCGTCGGGACGCCCCGCATCGGCGACTGCGGCCTGGATGAATGCGGGCACCGCGTCCGCGGCCTGCGTGACGGGCGAAATGAGCACTGCTGGAACAGTGAATGCGGCCGTGATGGCGAAGACCGCGAAGGATCTTGCGAACATGATGAACCCCCAATATTGGCTGCGGCGTATAGCCGCCCCTATCCTAGGTGATCCTCTCACCAATCTGGGCGCCAAATCAAAACTCCCGCCCTGGGTCCCTTACCGGGTGCTTTACGGAGTGCGAAGCATGCTGCTATTTCTAACCAAGATGCGGCAGTTCGCGCCACTGCGTGCCAGCGGCTGAGCTTGCCACTGCAGTGTCGACAAAGGCCATGCCACGTAGCGCGGCACTGATGCCGGGCACCGTGCTCTCGGCAGCCGCTGCGCGATCGCGCGCCAGCAGCTCGGCAAACTCCCGGTAGATGTTGCCGAAAGCCTCGATATATCCCTCTGGATGACCGGACGGAATGCGCGTTGCAGCTGCCGCCTCGGCACCAGTTCCGGCCACACCGGTGCGCAGCAATTGCGCGGCACCGTCGAGCGGCTTGAGCCACAGGGAATTGGGTTCCATCTGATGCCAGTCGATGGCGGCCTTGTCGCCATAGATCCGCAGCCGCAGGTTGTTCTCGTCACCGGTACAGATCTGGCTCGCCATCAGCACACCGCTGGCGCCGTTGGTGAAACGCAGCAGCACGGTGCCGTCATCGTCCAGCTTGCGACCGGGCCCGACGCTGGCAAGTTCCGCGCAGAGCTCGCGCACCGCAAAGCCGGAAACAAACTCCGCGAGATTAAACGCATGCACCCCGATGTCGCCCATGCAGCAGCTGGCGCCGGCCTGTGCCGGATCAAGCCGCCAGACAGCTTGCTTGTTGCCCTGCAATTCAAGCGGGGCGGCAAGCCAGCCTTGCGTGTACTCGACGAGAATTTTCCGGACGGTGCCAAGCTCGCCCCGCGCGATGCGGGCACGCGCCTCGCGGATCATCGGGTAGCCGGTATAAGGATGTGTAAGACCGTAGTGCAGTCCGCTGCTGCGCAGCTTGGCGGCGAGGGTGCGGCATTCTTCAAGGGTGGCGGTGGCGGGCTTGTCCGACAGCACATGAAAACCACGCGCCAGTGCGGCCAGGGCGATGGGCAGATGTGTGCGGTTGGGTGTGGCGATGACCACACATTGCATGCGCTGCACCGCTGGCAACGCGGCTTCCCGCGCCATCATGCTGGAGTAGTCTTCGTAACAGCGCTCCGGGGTTACGCCAAGCTGCGCGCCTGATCGCTGGGATTTCTCTGCATTGCCGCTGAACGCACCGCATACCAGTTCATACGCGTCGTCGAGCCGCGCTGCCATCCGATGTACGGCCCCAATGAAAGCGCCTTCGCCGCCACCGACCATGCCATAGCGGATGCGCATCAGTAGAGCACGAAGGAATACAGGGTATCGCCCACACCGACCAGCACATACTGCTTGCCGTCTATATCGAAAGTCTGCGGCGCATTGGAGACGTTGCCGATGCGCGTATGCCAGAGCAGATCGCCATTCTTCGCATCCATCGCCACGAAGTTGCCGAGACCGTCGCCGGTGAACAGCAGTCCCGTAACCGTGGCGAGCAGCCCCGCGCCGAGGTTGGCGCCAGTGGGCCATTCCTTGCGCCACACATACTTGCCGGTGCGATAGTCGATGGCCTGCAGCGCATTGCTCTCGTTACCCATTACGGAGAAGCGCTTGCCGCCCAGACCCATCGAGCCGCGCGGATCCGGATCCGTCAGATACAGCATGTTGAAGCTGTTGCTTTCAGTCACGTAGAACAGGCCGAGATCCGGATTGAACGCGGCCGCCTGCCAGTTCACTACTCCGCTTTCCTGGGGCGAGACCAGTGCGCCTGCGATCTGCGCCGATTTCTCGGGATCCGGTTCGGGCTGGCCGGTCTTGCGCACGCTCGAGGACCAGTTGGCTGTCTTGCCAAACTTGCCAGTGACCAGGTGTTCGCCGGTCAAGCGATCCAGAGTGAAGAAGAAGCCATTGCGCGCGGCAGTGGCGACGAGCTTGCGCGGCCTGCCGCCGATGGTGCCGTCGAACAGGATGGGCGTCTGCGCCGAATCCCAGTCATGCGTGTCATGCGGCGAGGTCTGGTAGTACCACACCATCTTGCCGGTTGAGACCTTCACCGCCATCAGCGTGCACGTGAAAAGGTTGTCGCCTTTTCGCCCAGCGCCTGTATAGCCGGGAGTCGGATTACCGGTGCCAAATATATAGAGATCGGTTTCCGGATCGTACGATCCCGGCATCCACACCTGCCCGCCGCCGTGCCGTGCAGCATCGAGGCTGGGCCAGGTATCAAGTCCGGGATCGCCTGGATTCATCGGCACGGTGTAGTGGATCCAGTTGCGCTTTCCCGTGCGCGGGTCATAGGACTGCAGGAAGCCGGGGGCATCAAGATCGTTGCCCGTGCCCACCAGCACCTGGTCACCGATCACGACGGGCGCCATCGTCGAGAAATACTGCTGGTCGAAATCTGCGATCTCGACATGCCAGTTTTCCTTGCCGGTGCGCACATCCAGCGACACCAGGTAGTTGTCCGGCGTTTCGAACAGCAGCGAGTTGTTCCAGATCGCGGCGCCGCGGCTGGCGATATGCGTGCTGCCGCGGGTCTTCCAGTAGTAGTGCCACAGCTCGCGGCCATCGCGACCGTCGATGGCCCAGGCATGATCGGGTGAAGTGACGTACAGCACGCCCTCCACTTCCAGAATCGAACCTTTCAGGCTGGTGCCCGCCACGGGAAAGTCACCCTTGCCCTCGCCGCCGACAATCGCGCCGTTGGTGGAACTGCCGGGGCGGATGACCCAAGCCAGCGACAGATGCTTGACCGAGTTGCGGTCTAACTGCGTGAGGCGACTGAAACGTTGCCCGGTGTAGTCACCGGAGTAGCTTACCCAGTCCGTTCCGAGCTGCTTGTAAAGCGCGGCAGGCGGAAGCAGCGGCTTTTCCTCTGCGGCGTGTGATGTAGCCCACGCGAGTCCAGCGATTGATGTGGCGATGAATGCATTGCGGGCGAAGCACGACATGGTGAAGGTACTCATTTCAATGTGGCCAGGTAGGCGGTGACGTCGTGCAAGGTCTTGTCGGTGAGCTTTATCCACTGTGCGCGGTGCTTCGCCATTGGATCATCCACCGTGACCGACTCAATGCGCGGCGAAGCGGCACGGCGCGTGAAGCTGCGGTAATCCCCCGCATCAGTGCGCAGGCTCAGCACGAAATCATCCAGGCGCTCCAAGGTGCCGGTAACGGTTTGTCCGCCGGCAAACTTCACGGTCACCCGCGCGGGTCGTGATGTGGCATTTGCGCCTGGCGGACCAGGGCGCCGCCCCGCCACCCAGGTGTTCTGCAGTTGTTCGATATTGGCGAGGCGGGTGGCGATGCCGGCGAGATCGCCCGTGGGCGAATGACAGGCCGCGCAATCCGTCTTGAAATAGTCTTCGCCAGCGCGCGCATTGCCCACCAGCAGGTTGAGCTCCACTCGCGGTCCAGGCGGTGGGCCGCCCTGCGGGGCCGCAGTGGCGATCACGCTGTGAATGTATTCCGCCATCGCGCGCACATCGTCGTCGTTCATGGGCTGAGCCGGCATTGCAACGCCACTGGCTGGCGTGCGGCCCGCACGGATCACGGGGCCGATGCCTTCGCCGCTCTGGTCGTTCAGCACCAGCTGCGAGCGCAGCAGGTTTGGTCCGCCGAGATCGCCGCCACGCAGATCGACGCCATGGCAGGCGCGGCAGGTAAGGCCATACAGCGATTTGCCGCGCTCGATAAGCTGCGGATTCCCTGGCGCACGTTGTTGCGCGGGAAATGTCGCCGGCGCCTGCGGCTGCGCCGCAGTCGCAGTTACACCCAGTGCTGCCAGCAGGCAGCCCAACAGAACTCGCATCATGAATCTCCCCTGGCCCGACGAATGCATGGGCCTTGGTCCATAATGCCTGACAATATGAATTTTCTGCACACCATGCTGCGCGTCGGCGACATGCAGCGCGCGGTCGATTTCTACACCCGTGTGCTTGGCATGCACGTGCTGCGCGAGCGCGATGTGCCGGAGTACAAATACTCTCTGACCTTCCTTGGGTACGGCCGCGGCAATGAGGATGGCGGTGCCGAGCTTGAACTCACCTATAACTATGGCGTGACGGCCTATGAACAGGGCACCGCCTTCGGGCACTTGGCGGTGGGCGTGCCCGATGTTGCGGCAGCCTGCGAGCGGATCCGCAGCGCCGGGGGCAGAGTTACCCGCGAGCCCGGCCCGGTAAAAGGCGGCAGCACAGTGATCGCTTTTGTGGAAGACCCGGATGGCTACAAAATCGAGTTGATCGAGCGCACTTTCCAGGCAGATTGACGAAAATCACAGCTTTTCGCTAAGCGTCGCAGTGCAGTCCCAGCCGGCGGCTGGGCTCTCCCCTTATTTATCCCTTTTCCGGGGATACACTTCCGCCTTCAAATTTTCAAGAGACACGGGGGGTTCTATGCGGAATTTCGCTCGCTGCCTGGGCATGTCCCTGCTGCTTTGCCTGGCCGTGTCCTGTGTAAATCCGCCGCCTGCGGAGCCACAAAACAAGGCGGTGACGTCCCCTGCGCCCGGTCCTGCTGCGGTCACCCAGGAGCGCCTGAACAAGGGCACCGCCCTGACGAACCAGTGGCCCACTTATGGCGGCAGCTACGACGAGCAGCGCTTCAGTCCCTTGACGAAGATCAACGACACCAACGTGAAAGATCTGGGCCTCGCCTGGTACGGCGACTACGACACCAACCAGAACCAGCACGGTTCGCCGCTGTACGCGGACGGCGTTATCTATGTCTCCACCGCACGCAACTTCCTGCATGCCTTCGATGCCAGGAACGGCAAACGGTTGTGGACCTACGTCCCCGTGCAGGTACCTCACAGCAATCTCGGCATGGCCAATCGCGGTATCGCGATGTGGAACGGCAAGATCTACATGGGCCTGCTGGATGGGCGTCTGGTCGCCGTCAACGCGAAGACCGGCAAGCTCGCATGGGAAACCGACACCATTCCGGTAAGCCTGGTCGGCGCCGAGAATCTCAATATGTATTCGCTCAGCATGGCGCCGCGTGCCGCGAAGGGCAAAGTGTTCATCGGTGCTTCCGGCGGTGAGTACGGCGCGCGTGGCTTCATTGCAGCTTACGACGCAGAGACCGGCAAGGAAGTCTGGCGCTTCTGGACAGTGCCGGGTGATCCGGCAAAGGGTGATCAACCCCATTTGGTCGCCGCCAGGAAGACCTGGCCCACCAACCGCAAATTCTGGGAGCAGGGCGGCGGTGGCACCGTGTGGGATGCGGCTATTTATGACCCGGTGACAGATTTGCTGTATTTCGGCACCGGCAACGGCACGCCGTGGAACCGCGAACTGCGCGATGCCCAGGATGGCGACAACCTCTATGTGGCGTCGATTGTCGCGGTGAAGCCCGACACGGGTGAATACGTGTGGCATTACCAGGAAACGCCAGGCGACTCTTGGGACTACGACGCCATGAGCCCGATGCTGACCGCCGATCTCACGTTCAACGGCGAGAAGAAGCATGTCCTCATCCAGCCATCCAAGAACGGCTTCCTCTACGTGCTCGAGGGCAAAACCGGCAAGCTGCTGAGCGCCGATGCATTCACGGGCGTGACTTGGGCCTCGGGCGTTGATCTCAAGACCGGCCGCCCGATCGAAGCCCCCGGCGCGCGCTATGAGACCGAGCCTTTCAACATCGGACCGGGCGCGCCCGGTGGCCACACCTGGCACCCGAATGCATTCAGCCCGATCACTGGGCTCGTCTACATCCCGACCTGGGAGAACTATTCTGCGATGTCGCAGCCCGCTGCGGATGCGCGGCCTACGCTCGTCGCCATAGGGCGGCCCGACATCGACAGGGCCACGCTCAAGCCGCACAACAAGCAGGCCAACGATGGCTGGCTGCAGGCCTGGGATCCGGTGGCCCGCAAAGTGGTGTGGGAAACCAAGCGCGGTCAGCGCGCTACCAGCGGCGCACTGGCCACTGCCGGCAATCTGGTGTTCATGGGCAACAGCGCCGGCAGGCAGCTCGCCGCCTACAACGCGAAGACCGGAGCAAAGCTCTGGGAGTTCAACGCGCAGACCGCGGTGCTTGCTGCGCCGATCACTTATGAACTGGATGGCGTGCAGTACATCGCCGCCAGCGTCGGTGGCGCCGCGCAGGGTGACTATTACGCGCCGTCATACGCGCGCATGCTCGTGTTCAAGGTGGGTGGCAGCGTGAAGCTGCCGCAGAATGCGCCGTATACGGTTCGCGTATTGAATCCACCAGCCTTGACGGCGTCGGCCGAAACCGTGGCGCGTGGCGCGCAGCTCTATGCGGATAACTGCTCACTGTGCCATGGCCCCGACGCCGTGCCAGGCGGCCGCGGCGCCAGTGCTCCCAATCTCACCACCACACCGTTGCTGCACGTGCAGGCGGGTTTCGACGAGGTGGTGCTGAAGGGTGCGCGCGTTGACAAAGGCATGCTTTCGTTCAACACGAAGTTGAGCGCGAGCGATAGCGCCGCCGTGCTGGCGTACATTGCTTCGCGCGCCACTGAACTGAAGAATGCTCCGCTCTCGCCGGTAGGAGGAGGCGCTCGTCCGGCCGCTGGAAGATAGTCACCGCGCGGAATTCGCTCCGGGCCAGCGCGCTGCATTAAGTGCATTTGCCGCCGGCAGTGGTTGCCCCGGGCACGCGATATCCTGCTGCAAAAGCCTTGTTTTCAAGGCACTAAGGCTGGATCAGGGCGCGGCCCGTGCTAGACTCGCCACCCCTTGAAAGACCCGTCAACCTACTGTCAATGAGGTTCGAGAGAACATGAGCAATCTGGAAAGCGTGCTGAAGGCCGCTGGCAACACCGTCGAGCACCTGCGTAATTCTAAGATCGGCGCGTACATCTATCCGGTCGTTGCACCGGAGTTCTCGAACTGGCGTGATGAGCAGGGCGCATGGCGCAACGCCGCCGTGCTGTTCGATCAGACGCACCACATGGTCGACCTCTTCATCGAAGGTCCTGACGCGCTGAAGCTCATCGAGAGCCTCGCCATCAACACCATGAAGAACTGGCAGCCGAACAAGGCCAAGCAGTTCGTGGCCTGCTCGTACAGCGGCCATGTGATCGGCGACAACATCCTCTTCTATCTCGCCGAAAACAGCTTCGTGATGGTTGGCCGCGCACCGTCGGTCAACTGGGTGCAGTTCCACGCCAAGACCGGTGGCTTCAATGTCACCACCACCTATGACGATCGTTCGCCTTCGCGTCCGAACGGCCACGCCGTCACGCGTCGCTACTATCGCTTCCAGATCCAGGGCCCCAAGGCCAAGTTCGTGATCGACAAGCTCAATGGCTCGCCGATGCCGGAACTGAAGTTCTTCAACATGGCCGAAATCACCATCAAGGGCCGCAAGGTCCGCACGCTGCGCCACGGCATGGCCGGCGAGCCGGGTGTTGAAATCTGGGGCCCGTATGCCGAGCGCGAAGAAATCGCGGCTGCAATCATCGAGGCTGGCAAGGAATTCGGTCTGGTTCCCGTTGGCTCGCGCGCCTACGCGACGAACACGCTGGAATCCGGCTGGGTGCCTTCGCCGCTGCCGGCCGTGTACACCGACGAGCGCATGAAGGCTTACCGCGAATGGCTGCCGGCCAACTCGTACGAAGCCGCTGGCGCCATCGGTGGTTCGTTCGTGTCGAAGAACATCGAAGACTACTACCTCACCCCTTACGAAATCGGCTACGGCCCGTTCGTGAAGTTCGACCATGACTTCATCGGCCGCGAAGCGCTCGAGAAGTTGAATGGTGGCAAGGGTGGTCGTCGCAAGGTGACCCTGGCCTGGAACGGCGAAGACGTGAATCGCATCCAGAACTCGATGCTGGCCAAGGGCGACCATTTCAAGTACATCGAAATGCCGCTGTCGAACTACGCCAACAGCAACTACGACCAGCTCACCGCCGGTGGCAAGACGGTCGGTGTGTCGCTGTTCTCGGGTTACAGCTACAA
>JBDSJD010000050.1:0-4342 GCA_039917615.1 Steroidobacteraceae bacterium | reverse complement strand
TCGCTTGATGTTCATGGACACTTCGCGACGCAGGTCGCCTTCGACGATCCACTTGGCGATCTGGGACCGCAACGCTGCAACCTCGGCGTCGGTGAGGTCCTTTACCTTGGTGGAAGGACTGACGCCTGCCAGCTGGCAGCAGTCTTTCGAGCGGGTGCGTCCGATGCCGTAGATGTGGGTGAGCCCCACCCATACGTGCTTGTTCATCGGGATATTGATGCCGGCTATGCGTGCCATGAATTAACCCTGCCTCTGCTTATGGCGCGTCTCTGAACAGATCACGTAAACAATGCGCTTGCGGCGCACGATCTTGCAGTTCTTGCAGATCTTCTTTACTGACGGACGTACCTTCATCTCAACCGCCCTCGTTATTCCGGCCACCCAGCAGGTTGGCCTTCTTCATCAATCCCGGATACTGGTGCGACATCGCGTGCGCCTGCAGCTGCGAAATGAAATCCATCACCACCACCACCACGATCAGCAGGGAGGTGCCGCCAAACTGGAAGGGCACGCCCTGGGACGCCATCATGAACTCCGGCACCAGGCACACGAAGGTGATGTAGAGCGCCCCCCACAGGGTCAGGCGTGTCAGCACCTTGTCGATGTACTCCCCGGTCTGCTGTCCGGGACGGATCCCGGGGATGAATGCGCCGGACTTCTTGAGGTTGTCCGCCGTATCCCGCGCGTTGAAGACCAGCGCCGTGTAGAAGAAGGCAAAGCCGATGATCAGCGCCCCGTAGAGCACCAGATGCAGCGGCTGACCGTAGGAGAGCGATGCGGCAATCTGCTGCAGCGCCCCGCTGAATCTTGAGTCCGGGTTGGCGCCAGCGAAGGCGGCAATTGTAGCCGGGAACAACAGCAGGCTGGAGGCAAAGATTGCCGGAATAACGCCCGCCATGTTCAGCTTGAACGGCAGATGGGTCGTCTGGCCGCCCATCATGCGGCGGCCCACCTGGCGCTTGGCATAGTTCACGGTAATGCGGCGTTGTGCACGCTCCATGAACACGCAGAACGCAGTGACGAGCACAATAACCACCAGCAGCCCGATCGCGACCGGACCCTGCATCTCGCCTGTATTCACCTGCCCGATGGTGCGGCCCACCGCGCCGGGCAGACCGGAAAGGATGCTGACCAGGATGATCATCGAAATGCCGTTGCCAATGCCGCGCTCGGTGATCTGCTCCCCCAGCCACATCAGGAACATCGTGCCGGTGGTCATGGTAATCGTGGCGGGGAACACCCAGGTGAAGAAACCCGGGGTCAGCACCATGCCGGGGCTAGACTGCATGGTGGCCGCGGCGGCGAATGACTGGAACACGCCCAGCACCACCGTGCCGTAACGCGTCATCTGGGTGATCTTGCGCCGCCCGGATTCGCCTTCCTTGCGCAGCTCCATCAGCGACGGCACCACCATCGACATCATCTGGATGATGATCGAAGCGGAAATATAGGGCATTACGCCCATGGCGAAAATCGACAGACGCGACAGCGCGCCACCTGAAAACATGTTGACCACACCGAGAATCGTGTTGGCCTGATCGTTGAAGAATCTCGCCACCTGCTCCGGGTCGATGCCCGGCACGGGAATGAACGTGCCGATGCGATAGACCACCAACGCCGCGATCAGGAACGCCAGACGGCCGCGAATCTCACCGAAGCGAGTCGCACCGCCCAGTGCTGCAGGATTCATTGCGGGAGAGTTGGCCATTTACGTAGGTCTTTGCTGCGCTTACTTTGCAGCCGGCGCGACAGCGTCGGCGGCTTCGATACGACCGCCAGCCTTGGCAATAGCCGCGGCTGCACCTTTGGTGGCGCCGATACCCTTCAGCGTCACCGCCTTCTTGAGCTCGCCCGACAGCACGACCTTCGCCTGCTTGGCGAACACATCGACCACACCGGCCTTCCTGAGGACCTCGAGGTCAATCACCGCCGCCTCAATGCCGTTCAGTTCGGACAGGCGCACCTCCGCGCGGCTCGCCTTGATCTTCGAGCGGAAGCCAACCTTTGGCATGCGACGCTGCAGCGGCATCTGGCCGCCTTCGAAACCGACCTTGTGGTAGCCACCCTTGCGGGCGCGCTGGCCCTTCACGCCACGGCCGGAGGTCTTGCCCTGGCCGGCAGAAGAACCACGGCCGACGCGCAGACGCTTGCGCTTCGAGCCCGCACCGGGCTTCATGGTGTTCAGTTTCATGTCTACTTCGCCTCTTCCACTTTCAGCAGGTGGATTGCGGTGTTGATCATGCCGCGGTTCTCGGCGGTATCTGCCACCACCACCGAGTGATGGCGGCGGCGCAGGCCCAGACCCTTCACGCACGAAATGATGTTGCGCAGCTCACCAAAGGTGCTCTTCAACTGCGTGACGCGTACGGACTTGGTAGCCATGTGCACTTATCCCGTGATCTCTTCGACAGTCTTGCCGCGCTTGGCAGCGATGTCGTCCGGCGACCGCACGGCAGACAACGCCTCGATGGTGGCGCGAACCACGTTGATGGGGTTGCGCGAGCCATAGCTCTTGGCCAGCACGTTGCGCACGCCGACACATTCCAGCACGGCGCGCATCGCGCCGCCGGCGATGACGCCCGTACCGTCGGACGCAGGCTGCATCAGCACACGGGTTGCGCCATGCGCGCCGCGCACCGCGTAAAACAGCGTGCCTTTCTTGAGGCTGACATGCACCAGGTTCTTGCGCGCTTGCGCCATTGCCTTGGAGATGGCGACCGGCACTTCGCGCGCCTTGCCAAATCCGAAGCCGACACGACCACCACCGTCACCCACCACCGTGAGCGCCGTGAAGCCGAACTGACGACCACCCTTCACCACTTTCGCAGTACGGTTGACCGCCACGAGTTTCTCGGTGAATTCGTCCGCCGACTGGTTTTTTTCAACTCTTGCCATCTGGTAAACCCGCCTGGATTAGAACTCGAGCCCGGCTTCGCGCGCCGCGTCGGCCAGAGCCTTGACGCGACCGTGATAGCGGAACCCGGAACGATCAAACGAAACCTTGCTGATGCCGGCGGCCTTGGCGCGTTCGGCTATCTGGCGACCTACAACTTTTGCTGCATCCACGTTGCCAGTCCCCTTGAGCTCCTTGCTCACGGACTCCTGCACGGTTGAAGCCGCTGCCAGTACGTTGGCGCCTGCGGCATCGAACACCTGCGCATAGATGTGCCGCGGCGTGCGGTGCACCGTCAGACGGGCGACACCGAGCTCGCGGATATGCTGCCGGCTCTTGATGGCGCGGCGCTGACGACGGTCTTTGGAAGTGAGAGACATAGTTAAGCGATACCTTCAGGCTACTTCTTCTTGCCTTCCTTCAACGTGATCTTCTCGCCGGCGTATTTCACGCCCTTGCCCTTGTAGGGCTCAGGGGGACGGATACCACGGATTTCCGCGGCAACCTGGCCAACGCGCTGCTTGTCGACGCCCTTGATGAGCACCTCTGTCTGGGTCGGGGCCTCGATCGTGATGCCTTCAGGAATTGCGAACACCACCTGGTGCGAGAAGCCCAGCGTAAGGTTCAGCGACTTGCCGGCAACCGCGGCCCGGAAGCCGACTCCCACCAGCTCAAGCTTGCGCTCGTAACCCTTGCTGACACCCGCGACCATGTTGGCGAGATGCGCACGCACCGAGCCAGCACGCATGCGAGCGCCGTCGGCGTCGGTGTACGACACCTGCAGGGATTTGTCCTTCTCGGCGACCGACACACCAGGGGAAATCGGCAGGTTCAGTGAACCTTTGGATCCCTTGATGGTGACCTGCTCGCCCGCAATCGTGGCGGTTACGCCTTGCGGCAGTGGTACGGGATTCTTGGCTACGCGCGACATAGTTTCTTCTGACCTTAGGCCACGATGCAGAGGACTTCGCCGCCCTGGCCGATGGCGCGGGCTTGGGCGTCGGTCATCACACCCTGCGGCGTGGATACGATCACTGTTCCCATGCCACCGAGCACCTTGGGCAATTCATCCTTGCTGCGGTAGATGCGCAGCCCCGGGCGGCTGACACGCTCAAGGCGGTCAATCACGGGCCTGCCTTCGAAATATTTCAGGTCGATCGTCAGGCGTGGTTTGCCGGTTTCGGCAGCCACGTGAAAATCAGCGACGTAGCCCTCGTCCTTCAGGACACGGGCAATGGCCGTCTTGATCTTCGACGAATCGAGACTTACGTGTGTTTTGCCAGCAGTCTGCCCGTTTCGGATACGGGTCAGCAGATCGGCAACTGGATCGGTCATGCTCATGCTTGCCTACGCCTCCTACCAGCTCGACTTCACGAGCCCGGGGATCTCACCGCGATTGGCTACTTCGCGGATCTTGGTGCGGGCCAGACCAAACTTGCGGTACACGCC
>JBDSJD010000049.1:0-111148 GCA_039917615.1 Steroidobacteraceae bacterium | reverse complement strand
ACCTGCAGGGCGAAGACGAAGCCGTCAGCAAGGTCACCGAGATGCAGTTCGATCCGCTGCTGCTGCGGCCGGTCGACGAGCTCGAACTCACCGTTCGCAGCGCCAACTGCCTCAAGGCCGAGAACATTCATTACATCGGTGATCTGGTGCAGCGCACGGAAGTGGAGCTGCTGCGCACCCCGAACCTCGGCAAGAAGTCGCTGACCGAGATCAAGGAAGTGCTGCAGGGCCACGGTCTCATGCTGGGCATGCGTCTGGACGGCTGGCCGCCGGCGGGCCTGCGCCACGACGACCGCGACGGGATTTAAAGAGAAGAAGCTATGCGTCATCAACTTTCGGGCCGTCAGCTATCGCGCAATGCGCCGCATCGTCACGCGATGCTGCGCAACATGGCGGTGTCGTTGCTGCGGCATGAAGCCATCCGCACCACCATTCCCAAGGCGAAGGAATTGCGGCGCGTGGTCGAGCCGCTCATCACGCTGGGCAAGGTGGATACCCAAGCCAAGCGCCGCCTGGCGTTCTCGCGGCTGCGCGATGCCAAGGTGGTCGAGAAGCTGTTCGTGGACCTCGGGCCACGCTTCAAGGCGCGCGCGGGTGGTTACACCCGCATCCTGCATATGGCGCCGCGTCCCGGCGATAACGCCGACATGGCGCTGATGCAGCTGGTTGATGGACCTGCAGCGGCAGCTGCCTCTGAAGACGATGCCAAGGGTGGCAAGAAGGCCAAGGCGAAAGCCAAGGCTGCTCCCAAGGCGAAGGCTGCACCGAAAAAGAAAAAGGCGGCAGCGGCGTAATCTGGCGCGGATCTCCGCATCGTAAAAAACCCTGGCACGTCCAGGGTTTTTTTATGCCCGAAGGATTGCAGCGCTGGCGCAATGGCGCGGGCGCGGCGCATGAGTCTTCGCGCGTGCTCAGACACCGGCCGAAGACGGCCTAAACTCGCCCACGCGGCAATTCAGCGATGTTTCGGCATACCTCCAGCAACAACCGTGACCGACGCGATCGTGGTCAAGGCTTAACGCGGCTTTTCGCCGGCGATGGTCGTGCGATACATCTCGCGCCGAAACCCGTCGTAGTCGTTGAACGCCTGATGCACGCACAGGCGGTTGTCCCAAAGGGTGACCATGCCGGGTTCCCAGCGCAGTCGGCAGGTGAAGGCGGGCTGCGTCAGATGGTCGGTCAGCATCTTCAGCAGCGGCGCTGATTCTGCTTCGTCCATACCCTCGAAGCCGATGCCGTAGGTAGGGTCGATGTACATCGATTGCTCCCCCGTGCGGGCGTGGGTGCGGACCAACGGATGTGTGTTGCCCCGGACCTTTTTCTGCAGGCCGTCGGGCAGGACAGGCAGATCGCGCGTGGCGGCCAGCTTGCCGATGGGGCTGTCGCGCAGTTCGACGTTGGCCTGGGCGGAGGCGAGCACATCGCGCATCGAGAAATGCACCCTGAGCCCATTGAGCCTGCTGCGCTGGGTGTCGTCCAGCATGCGCAATGCGAGCGCGGCGTTGGCCCAGATGGTGTCGCCGCCATAGGGCGGGGTTTCGACGGAGCGCAGCATGGTGATGGCGGGTGGCTCGTCGAGAAACGGCGAATCGGTATGCCAGCCGGATCCGAACACCATGGCGGACCGGTCGTCCGCCTCTTTGATGAGTGGCTGGACTTCACGAAAGCCCGGCATGCCATCGGTGTAGGCATCCTCGGCGAAATTGCCGAAGCGCTGGCTGAACGCATGTTGTTCGGCGTGGCCGACGTTCTGCTTGCAGAAATAGATCATCTTGTGCCGGAACAGGGCATCCTCGATCTCGGCGAACTGTGCGTCGGTGACGCGGGGAATGTCGACGCCCCGGATTTCGGCGCCCATGGCTGCAGCCAACGGCAGCGCGGTGATGTGCCGGTAAGGCCGGGCGTGATTGTCGAATCGACCATGCGGATGCAGTAACACCGTCTCCCCCTATTGCGCTAGAAGCCCATGCAGACAACGCATGCTACGTCTGCCGCCGCGACAGGCAAAGTGCCAGATCGCCTTGCCAGGCTGGCCAGGTTGCCCGGCCACCGTCGATGGCCTAGGCTCGTTGCACACCACTCGAACAGGGAGCCGCAATGAGCCTAGCATCGGAATTCAAGGAATTTGCCATGAAGGGCAACGTGGTCGATATGGCCGTCGGCGTGATTATCGGCGCCGCATTCGGCAAGATCGTTTCGTCACTGGTCGAGAACCTGATCATGCCGCCGCTGGGTTTGGCGCTGTCCGGCCATAATTTCAGCGATATGGGCAGGCAGATTGGCGTTGCGCAGGACGGCATGCCTATCGTGGTCAAGTATGGGGCGTTCCTGCAGACGATTTTCGATTTTGTCCTCATTGCCTTCATTCTTTTCATCGCGCTAAAGGGCATCAACAAGCTCAAGAAACCCGCGCCCAGTGCACCACCCGCGCCGCCGCGCACCGAGCTGCTGCTCGAAGAGATCCGGGATCTGCTGAAGAAGTAGTTCCAGTTGGGATTTTCGATGCTGGTCGGCGGCATTGCCGGCCTGCATCTGTACTCAGCTCGCGTCGGCGAACGCCGAGCGCGTCAGATTCTCATGGCCGGTGGCCGTGACCAGGACATCGTCTTCGATGCGAATGCCACCGCAGGGCCGCAGGCAGTCCACCAATGTCCAGTTCACGGCATCGGCATGCGGTCCGGCGCGCAGGCCCTGCAACAGGCTGTCGATGAAATACATACCTGGCTCCACCGTCACCACCATGCCAGCTTCCAGGCATCGGGTAAGCCGCAGCGCGGGGTGACCCTCCGGACGAGGTATGGGTTGTGCATTGGCAGCATTGGTGAGTCCGCCGACATCATGTACCTGCAGGCCCAGCAGATGCCCAAGCCCATGGGGCAGGAATACGGAGGAGACACCGGTTGCCACGGCGGCTTCCGCCGACATCCGCAGCATGCCGACATCACGCAGCAGCTGCGTCACCATACGATGCGCCCGCAGGTGCAGTTCGCGCCAGTCGACACCAGGCGCCACCGCTTCACATAGCTCCTGCTGGAGGGTGTGCATGCCATCGATCAGCGCTGCGAAGACGCCGGGAATCATCGCGCAGGTGCGCGTAATGTCGCTGCCGTACCCACGGCAACTGGCGCCGGCATCAATCAATAGCGAAAGCGGGCGGCGCGGCGACTGGATGTCACGCAGCTGGTAATGCAGCGTTGCGCAGTGCTCGTTGAGGGCAACGATGGCCGGATAGGGCAATTCCGACTCGTTCTGCCGGGTGGCCGCAAGAAAGGCGAGGTGGATGTCGAATTCGCTGGCGCCATTGCGGAAGGCCCGCTCCGCGGCAAGATGGCCTTGCACACCGATGCGGGTTGCCTCGCGCAGGCAGGCGACCTCATAACCGGTCTTGTGGCAGCGCGACTGGGCCAGTTGAGCGAGCAGTTGGTCCGGGTTCACTTGCCAGTCGGCGTGCGGCGCAGATTCCCCGATCCAGGCAACGTTGCCAGCGTTGCATTGCAAGGCAGCAATTGCCTTCGCGGCAGTCGGGAACGTCAGAACCTCGAAGTGTTCGACCCAGGCCCCTGTGGCTGGGGCGGGAGGGCTGTGCCAGTAGTCGTCGGCCGCGACGAAAAGCAGCCGGGGTCGCTGTGCCAGTCGCAGTTCGATGAGGCTGCCTGGGGCTGGCGGCGTCGGCACGAGCCATGCAAACCATGGGTTGGTGCGGAAAGGGCTGGCCTGGTCGTCCTGGAAGGCAAAACGGCAGTCACCGGCCTGGATGACCAGCGTGTCGACCTGCAGCTGTTCCATGGCCGATTCCATTGCCGACCGGACAGACTGAAGGTGCGCTGCGAAGAGTATTTCGTCGGTAGACGACCAGTGCATCTCCCGATATTGCCATTGCCTCGACCACGAAGGCAGGTAGTCGTTGTCGTATTTATGCGACGCCGGGTGGGCTTTGAGGGAGAGAGTTTTGAATCATGTAGTGGAAGACGCTACAATTCGGTGCAGCGATGTCATATCGTCAGGACCGTCAACGTCCTTTGTCTTGTTGCGTCTTTTTGGTCTCTGCTCTTAATCCACTCTTTTTGGGGTATCTGTTAGATGAAAATCAAACTCGCTCTCTGCACCTTCGCCGTGGCGCTGGCTCTTGCCGCTTGTGCGAAGAAAGTAGACGCTCCTGCATCTGAAGCCGCGCCTGCTCCTGCTGCGGAAGCCGCTCCGGCTCCTGCTGCGGAAGTTGCTCCGGCTCCTGCTGCAGAAGCCGCTCCTGCTGCTCCTGCTGCGCCTGCCAAGTAAGGGCTAGCAAAGCCGATCTCTCCGACTGCGAAGTCGGACAGACATGAAGCCCGGCCAGGGGAATATCCTGTCCGGGCTTTCTTGTTTCCATGGGCAAGCAACATGACCGTAAGCCTGCGCGATGCGCGTGCCAACCTCCGGGACCGCGAATGGATCGAGAGCGTGTATCGCGACTATCTCGATGACCTCGGGGTGTTGAACACGGGGATCTTTCCTGCCCTCGGGGAAATCGGCCACCGCGAACCCGACCAGCTGCAACGCTGGCTGGTCGATCGTTCCGCGACACTGCTCACCATACTCGACGATCAGCAGCCAGCTGGGTTCGCCATGGTGGCGCGGGAGACGCAAGCGTCGCGGGCAACGGATTTCCGCATGGCGGAGTTTTTCGTCGCGCGGGGCATGCGGCGACGCGGCCTGGGGCGTAGCGCCGTACGATTGATTTTCGACCGCTTCGCGGGGCGTTGGGAAATTCTCGAGTATTCGCGCAATCCCGCGGCAGTCAGTTTCTGGCGCAATGTGGTGTCCGCCTATACGCGCGGTGACTATCGTGAGCGCTGCACCAGCGGCGAAGTGCGCCAGTATTTCAGCTCCGCGCAGCCGCGACCGGCAGGCTGAATTCGTTCGGCACTCTGGCGCGCAGCAGCGGCGCCAGAAATCGTCCTGTTTCTGAGTCTGGATTGCCGGCGATTTCCTCCGGCACCCCGGTGCAGACAATCTGTCCGCCACGCGTGCCACCGCCCGGTCCAAGATCAATGATCCAGTCGGCCGTCTTGACGACATCCAGGTTGTGTTCGATAACCACCACCGTGTTGCCTTCATCGCGCAGGCGATGCAACACGGTCAGCAGTTGCGCAACATCATGGAAGTGCAGGCCCGTGGTGGGTTCATCGAGGATGTACAGCGTGCGCCCGGTGGCGCGCTTTGCCAGCTCACGGGCGAGCTTCACGCGTTGCGCTTCACCGCCCGACAGCGTGGTGGCGTTCTGTCCCAGCTGGATATAGGACAGGCCCACATCGAGCAGCGTCTGCAGTTTCGATGCGACCATCGGCACGGCCGAAAAAAACGCCAGCGCCTCTTCTATCGTCATCTGCAGCACATCATTGATGTTCTTGCCGCGATAGCGTATTTCCAGCGTTTCGCGGTTGTAGCGCCGCCCGTGGCACACGTCGCACGCCACGTAGACATCTGGCAGAAAATGCATCTCAACGCGGATCACGCCGTCGCCCTGGCAGGCCTCGCAGCGCCCGCCCTTCACGTTGAAGCTGAAGCGGCCGGCCTCGTAGCCGCGGGCGCGTGCCTCCGGAACCTGCGCGAACAGTTCGCGCAGCGGGACAAACAGGCCCGTGTAGGTGGCGGGATTCGAACGGGGTGTGCGGCCGATGGGGCTCTGATCGATGTCGATAACCCGGTCGACGTATTCGAGCCCTTCCATGCTGGCAACCTGCGGCGCGTCGAACCCGGTGAGCCCCAGATGCCGCGCAGCACCTGCAAACAGGGTGTCATTGACCAGCGTTGACTTGCCGGAGCCGGATACCCCGGTCACGCAGGTGAACAGGCCGAGGGGAAAGTCCGCCGACACATTGCGCAGGTTGTTGGCACTGGCGCCGCGGATGCGTATCTGCTTGTCGGGATCGCGTGCATGTCGCATGGCCGGTATCGCAATGGCCTTGCGGCCACTGAGGTAATCACCCGTCAGCGAAGCAGGATTGCTGCGCACCTGGGCGGGAGTTCCTGCCGCCACCACAGTGCCCCCGTGCACGCCAGCACCCGGACCGATGTCGATCACATGGTCGGCGGTCATGATCGCTTCTTCGTCGTGTTCCACCACCAGCACCGTATTGCCCAGATCGCGCAGTCGCTGCAGGGTGGCAAGCAGACGCTGATTGTCGCGCTGGTGCAGACCGATGGAAGGTTCGTCCAGGATGTAGAGCACGCCGGTAAGGCCGGAGCCGACCTGGCTTGCCAGACGGATGCGCTGCGCTTCGCCGCCAGACAGCGTTTCGGCGCTGCGATCCAGCGTGAGATAGTCGAGGCCGACATCCACCAGGAAGCGCAGGCGATCAGCTACTTCCTTGACGATGCGCACGGCAATCTCGCCGCGCCAGCCGGTCACTTGCAGCTGGTTGTAATGCTGCATGGCATGGGCCACGGAAAGCCGCGTTATTTCCGGCAGTGTTGTGCCGGCCACGTGTACGTGCCGGGCGGTGCTGTTGAGCCGTCCACCGCTGCACTCGGGGCAGCGGCGGGTGCCGCGGTATTTACCCAGTTCATCGCGCACCGTGGAGGATTCCGTCTCGCGAAAGCGGCGCTCGAGATTCGGCAGGATGCCCTCGAAGGGATGCGCCTTGCGGGCGCTGCGACCGCGCGAATCGGTAAAGCGAAACTGGATCTCGATTTCACCGCTGCCATACAACACGACCTTCTGTACCTGGTCCGCAAGGCTGACCCACGGCGCCTCGATATCGAAGCTGAAGTGCTGGCTGAGTGCGCGGATCATCTGGAAATAATAGGCATTGCGTCGATCCCAGCCGCGGATCGCGCCACCGGCCAGCGACAGCTGCGGATGCATCACCACTCGCGCTGGATCGAAGAATTCCTGGTATCCCAGTCCGTCACAGGCCGGGCAGGCGCCTGCCGGGCTGTTGAACGAGAAGAGCTTGGGTTCCAGTGGCGGCACGCTGTGGCCGCAGGTGGGGCAGGCGTGGCGACTGGAGAATACGATCTCTTCCTGCTTGCCATGCGCAAATGCCAGGCGCGCCACGCCGTTGCCCAGACGCAGCGCGGTCTCGAACGATTCGGCCAGACGCTGGGCGATATCGGCGCGCACCTTGAAGCGGTCGACCACGGCTTCTATATCGTGTTTGCGCTTTGCATCCAGGGCCGGTGCCGCGTCGAGCTCGTACACCGTGCCGTCGACGCGCACGCGCACAAAACCCTGCGTGCCCAGCTCCGCCAGCACCTCGTGGTGTTCGCCCTTGCGTGCGGCGACCAATGGCGCCAGCAGCAGGCAGCTTTCGCCTTCAGGCAAGCGCAGTACCTGATCCACCATCTGGCTTACGGTCTGCGCTGTCAGGTCGATGCCATGGTCCGGGCAGCGCGGGATGCCGGCCCGCGCATAGAGCAGCCGCAGGTAGTCATAGATTTCGGTGACGGTACCCACGGTCGAGCGGGGGTTGTGGGAGGTTGCCTTCTGTTCGATGGCGATCGCGGGCGACAGGCCCTCGATGCTGTCGACGTCTGGTTTGTCCATCATCGACAGGAACTGCCGCGCATAGGCCGACAGCGATTCCACGTAGCGGCGCTGCCCTTCCGCATACAGGGTATCGAAGGCCAGCGATGACTTGCCCGAACCCGACAGGCCGGTGATTACGACCAGCCGGTTGCGCGGCAGATCGACATCGACATTGCGCAGGTTGTGGGTGCGTGCGCCGCGGACGCGGATGAATTCCATGGACGATTCTGGCTTGCGCGCTGAGCGTGGAAAAACGATTACTATAGCTGCCGGAACAGGGCAGACGCGCCTATTTGGACACTCGCGACAGGAATGCCGCGAGCGGGCGCGGTGGCAATCGCATTAGGCTTCAGGTCCTCGAAATTCATCTGCAGGGGTTAGTCATGGCACGCGGCGTCAACAAGGTCATTCTCATCGGCAACCTGGGCCAGGATCCGGAATCACGCACCACGCCCGGTGGCACCACGGTCACCAACATCCGCATTGCCACTTCAGAAAGCTGGAAAGACAAAACCACCGGCGAGATGAAGGAGCAGACCGAGTGGCACGGCATCGTGCTGTGGAATCGCCTGGGCGAGATCGCCGCCGAATATCTGAAAAAGGGTTCGCAGGTCTACATCGAAGGCCGGCTGCAGACCCGCAAGTGGCAGGACAAACAGGGCAACGATCGTTACACCACGGAAATCGTGGCCAGCGAAATGCAGATGATGGGCAGCCGCGGCGGCGGCGGCGGGGGCGCCACACAAGAAACCCGGGACACCCGGGAGGCGGGCGGCAAGGGCTTCGCACCGCCGCCGGCAAGTGAGCGCGCCGGTGGTGCGCCAGCAGACTTTGACGACGACATCCCGTTCTGATCGCTGCCGGTTCTCCCAGATTAATAAGGTTAGGCAATAACTGCCCGGGCACTCTCTAGGTTTGCCCGGGTATTTCGAGCTTGGTGCCCTCAGAGACCTTTTTGTGCGTCGCACAAACGATAAAATCCGGGCTCCGCTTCAATTCAGGGTCTTATGCCCGGTCGCTACTACATCAAGACCTTTGGCTGCCAGATGAACGAGTACGACTCCACCCGCATGGGTGATGTGCTCGCTGCCGCCGAAGGACTGCTTCCCGCTGACAACGAACAGTCCGCGGATATTCTGCTGATGAACACCTGCTCGGTGCGTGACAAGGCCGAAGACAAGGTCTATTCCCTGCTGGGCACCTGGCGCCTGCTCAAGGCGCAGCGTCCCCACATCATCATTGGCGTTGGGGGATGTGTCGCAAGCCAGGAAGGCGAGGCCATCACGGCGCGTGCGCCGTATGTAGATCTCGTGTTCGGACCGCAAACCATCCACCGCCTTCCGCAACTGCTCGCCGACTTGCGACGCACGGGACAATCGCAGATCGATGTGAGTTTTCCGGAGATCGAGAAGTTCGATCACCTGCCTGCGCCACGCGCCAGCGGCGCGGCGGCATTCGTGTCGATCATGGAAGGCTGCAGCAAGTTCTGCAGCTACTGTGTCGTGCCCTACACCCGTGGCGAGGAAGTCAGTCGTCCGGCAGCCTCGGTGCTTGCGGAAGTGCGGGAACTCGTCGCGCAGGGTGTGGGCGAGATCACGCTGCTGGGGCAAAACGTCAACGCCTATGAAGGTCCCCGACCTGGTGGCATCCCGATGGATCTGGGCCAGCTGATCCAGGCGATCAGCGCCATGCCGGGTGTGGAGCGCGTTCGCTTCACCACTTCTCATCCACTGAATTTCGGCGACACCTTGATCGAAGCCTTTGCACACACGCGAAAACTAGCCAACCACATGCACCTGCCGGTGCAGAGCGGTTCGGACCGGATCCTGGCGCTGATGCGCCGCGGTTATACCGCGCTGGAATTCAAGCAGAAGCTGCGGCGTCTGCAGGCGGTCCGGCCGGATATCACGGTGTCCACGGATCTGATCGTGGGTTTTCCCGGGGAAACGGAGCGCGACTTCCAGCAGACCCTCGACCTAACCGAAGAAGTCGGCTTCGACCAGTCATTCAGTTTCATTTATAGCCGGCGGCCCGGAACCCCTGCGGCATCCCTGCCAGACGACGTGTCGGGTTCGGAAAAATCCGCGCGCCTTGCGCGCCTCCAGGCATTGCTCAACACCCAGGCACGCGCCATCAGCCAGCGCATGACTGGCAGCGTGCAGCGGGTGCTGGTGGAGCGTCCCTCGCGGCGCGATAGCCGCCAGCTGGCGGGACGTACCGAGAACAACCGCTGGGTGAACTTCGACGGCGACGCGAGCCTGATCAATCGCTTCGTCGATGTGGAAATCACCGAAGCCATGAACAACTCCCTGCGCGGTCGGCTGCTGCCCGCAAGTTGCGCCATGCCGGAACTGCGCGCGTGAAACAGCGACGCGACGCGGCGCTGGCGCCGCCGATGGAATTCGAACTGCTGCCGGAAGACAACCACCGCCTGGCGGGATTGTGCGGTCCGCTGGACCAAAACCTGCGGCTGGTGGAGCAGCGCCTTGGCGTGGAAGTGCGGCGACGTGGCAACCAGTTCCGCGTTCAGGGCGAGCGCTCGGCGGGCGCGACCCAGGTGCTGCGCGACCTGTTCGAGCTGACCGAAGGTGGCAGGCCGGTCGATCTGCCGGAAGTGCATCTGGCCCTGCGTGAACACGCGGACACGGACGACACCACTTCGGTGCGTGCCGCACCGGTCATCCCGCTGCTGGGCGAAGACGCTGCAAGGGTGCCGCGCGGCACAATCCGCGCGCGCGGCGAACACCAGAAGGGTTACCTGGCAAACATCCACGGTCATGATCTGACCTTCGGCATCGGGCCAGCCGGCACGGGCAAAACCTATCTGGCTGTGGCCTGTGCGGTGGAGGCACTGCAGAGTGAGCGCGTGCGGCGCATCGTGCTGGTGCGGCCTGCGGTGGAGGCGGGCGAGCGCCTCGGATTCCTGCCGGGTGACCTTACGCAGAAGGTCGATCCCTACCTGCGGCCGATGTACGACGCGCTGTACGAAATGATGGGATTCGAACGGGTGGCGCGTTTCATCGAGCGCAACATCATCGAAGTGGCGCCGCTCGCATTCATGCGCGGCCGCTCGCTCAATGAGTCATTCATCATTCTCGATGAGGCGCAGAACACGACGCCTGAACAGATGAAGATGTTCCTCACCCGCATCGGCTTTGGTTCGCGGGCGGTGGTTACCGGCGATCTGACACAGACCGATCTGCCAGCGGGCAAGCTTTCCGGCCTGCGCAATGCGGTCGATGTGTTGCCGGGCGTAAGCGGCGTGGCATTTACTCATTTCGATGCCAGCGACGTGGTGCGGCACCCGCTGGTGCAGCGCATCGTGCGCGCCTACGAACAGCAGGTGCCGACATGACCCGCCGCGGTGCGCTGATTGTCGATTGCCGCCTGCCGGCGCGGGTGCGGGCGCCGTCGCGACGCCTGATGGCTCGCTGGGCCGATGCTGCGCTGGGAACGCGGGGCATCGGCCATGAAATGGCGCTGCAGGTGGTGTCGGCAACGCGCATGCGGGCACTGAATCGCAAGTACTGCGGCAAAGACAAACCCACCAACGTGCTGGCTTTTCCCGCCCCGCCGGCGCCAGGCGTACGACCCCAGCCGCTTGGCGATGTGGTGATCTGTCCCGTGGTGTTGCGACGCGAGGCACGCGACCAGGGCAAGACGGAAATGGCACATTGGGCGCACCTGATCGTGCACGGCGCGCTGCACCTGGCTGGCTATGATCATGAACAGGACGATGAGGCGGCACGCATGGAGCGGCGCGAGATTGCGGTGCTGAAACGACTGGGCTTTGGCAATCCGTATCGCCGCGACCAGCGCCCTGCCGGTGAGCGACATGGCTGACCCGGAAAGCACAGCCACGGGGGTAATGCGCCGCCTGCGGCGTTTTGCCGCCCCGAAAGATCGGGCGCAGTTGCGCGATATGTTGAAGGGCGCCGCGCAGCACGGGCTGCTCGATTCCGATGCACTGTCGATGGTGGAAGGGGTGCTTGATGTAACGGACCTGCAGGTGCGCGACATCATGGTGCCGCACAACCAGATGATCTGCGTGCGCGAGGATGACCTGGCGCCGCGCATCCTGTCGGTGGCGATCGATTCGGGCCATTCGCGCTTTCCCGTAATGGAAGCCGACGGGGAGAAAGTGGTGGGCATCCTGCTCGCGAAGGACCTGCTGCGCCTGCTTACCGTGAATACGGCCGCGAGCTTCGCCATGCGCGACTGGATGCGCAAACCCCTGTTCGTGCCCGAATCCAAACGCGTCAATGTGCTGTTGAAAGAACTGCGCGTGGGCCGCAACCACATGGCAGTGGCCGTCGACGAATACGGCAGCGTGGCGGGCCTTGTGACCATGGAAGACGTGATCGAGCAGATCATCGGCGAAATCGACGATGAATACGATGTCGAGGACGAGAAGAACATCCGCCGCGAAGACGAGCGGCAGTTCCTGGTGCGCGGCGGCACGCGCATCGTGGATTTCAACGAGTATTTCAGCGCGGATCTTCCAGATGATGCCAATGACACCGTGGCGGGTCTGGTGACGCAGCACTTCGGACGCCTGCCGCGTCGTGGCGAAATGGTGCAGCTGCATGGATTCGAGTTCCGGGTAACGCGCGCGGACCGGCGTCGTGTCGAGACCCTGCGCGTCACGCTGCCAGTCTCGGACGTAGCGCCGGATGATGCCGTCGCTGCCTCGGATCAAAGTGGCTGAACAACCGGCGGGATCGCGCGCCGCCGGCTCCATGCCGTGGTTGCTGCGGGCTATCGCCATGTTGGCCGGTGCCGCACTCACCGCGGCGTTCGCGCCGCATGATGTGTGGTGTCTGGCGTTGCTGTGCCCTGCGATGTTGGTGGGCCTGTGGACGCGCGCCGCCAGTGCGCGAGAGGGCGCCTGGCTCGGCTTTGCCTTTGGCCTGGGCCTGTATGCCGCCGGCACCTGGTGGCTGTTCATATCGATTCATGGTTTCGGGCAAGCGCCAGTCTGGGTGGCACTGCCGGTGATGGCGGCGCTGGTGATGATCATGGCGGCATGGCAGGCGTTGCTGGGTTACGTCGCGGTGCGCTGGCTCGCACCTCGCTCGGCACCGGGATGTCTGTTGCTGGTGCCGGCAGCCTGGGTGATTGTCGAATGGTGGCGCGGCTGGTTTCTCAGCGGCTTTCCGTGGTTGTCGCTGGGCTATTCCCAGACCGACACCTGGCTTGCCGGACTGGCGCCGGTGGGCGGTGTGCATCTGGTGAGCCTCGCGCTGCTGGTTTGTGCGGGCGGGCTGGTGCACTTGTGGCGTGCGCGCGGCGTTGCGCGCTGGCTTGCGCCGGTGGCGCTGATACTTCCCTGGACCACGGGCCTGTCATTGCGGGATATCGAGTGGACAAAGGTTTCGGGACCTGCCCGCACGGTTGCCATCCTGCAGGGTGCGATACCGCAGGACATGAAATGGCTGCTGTCGAACCAGCAGAACATCCTCGATACCTACGAGCGTCTGCATCGCGAAGCGCTGGGTGCAAACCTCATTATCTGGCCGGAGTCGGCACTGCCTGACCTTGCAAATCTTTATCCGAACTACATTGCCACCGTATGGTCGGCGGCGCGCCGCAGCAACTCGGCGATGCTGATGGGTGTGATACGCGAGGCCCAGTCTGATGCCGGCGCGGACGCCGAACCCTTCTACTTCAACTCGCTGCTTGGCATGGGCAGTGGCGAGCCTGCGTTCTACGACAAGCGGCACCTGGTGCCATTCGGCGAATACTTTCCCGTGCCGTCGTGGCTCCGCAACTGGATGCGACTCATGAACCTGCCGTATTCCGATTTCACACCAGGCGACGCGCGGCAGCCGCTGTTCGACCTGGCGGGCATGCGGCTTGCGGCCAGCATTTGTTACGAGGATGCCTATCCAGCGATGATGAATCCGGAAACGCGCCTGGCGGATGCGCTCGTGACCGTGACGAATGACGGCTGGTTCAGCCACTCCGGAGCCCGCTACCAGCACCTGCAGATCGCCCGGATGCGGGCACTGGAGAGCCGCCGCTATCTGCTGCGGGCCGCCAATGACGGCGTATCGGCGGTGATCAACCCCTTTGGCAAGGTAACCGGTCGCGCGCAGGAGTTTACCGAGGCCGTGCTACGCGGCAGCCTGACCCCGAGACAGGGCGCCACGCCGTACCTGCTGCTCGGAAACTGGCTTGTGATCGGGCTTGCCGGGGTCATACTGGCAGGGGCCGTTTTCGGGGGCTTGAGAAAGGCCCGTGGCGGCACCATTTCCCGCATTAATCGTTTGTCATGATGCGGCTGGCTGCGGAAACTACTGGGCAGGCTGCCGGTCTATTTGGGCAACTGTTTTGGAGGAATGAAGCTATGTCTGTTGAACGTCACAGTGGCAGAAATTTACTGTTGGCATTGGGCGCACTCGCGTTCTCTGCCTGTTCGGCAGGTGCGGCGCAAGAGGGACGCGCGGCGCAGGGCGCTGCACCCGCAGTTGCGGCTGCCGTCACCACAGCCCCGCTGGTCACCGGCCTGCCGGACTTCACGGCGCTGGTGGAGACATACGGTCCGGCAGTGGTGAATGTTCAGGTCACCGAGCGCGCGCAGCCTGTGCAGCGGCGCAGCCGGGGTGGTGGTTCGGATCAGGACGATCCGCTGGAGCGTTTCCGCCAGTTCCTTCCCATGCCGGATATGCCGCGTGGCGAGGAACCACCGGCGCGGGGCGAGGGCTCCGGTTTCATAGTCTCCAGCGACGGCTACATCATGACCAACGCGCATGTGGTGAAAGGCGCGAGCAGTGTCGTAGTGAAGCTGATCGATCGCCGTGAATATCGTGCAAAGGTAATCGGTTTCGACGAACGCACCGATGTGGCGGTGATCAAGATCGAGGCGAAGGATTTGCCCACAGTGCGCATTGGCGATCCGGAAAAACTCCGGCCTGGCCAGTGGGTGGTAGCCATCGGCTCGCCCTTCGGCATGGAAAACAGCGTCACCGCTGGCATCGTCAGTGCAACATCGCGCGGTCTGCCGGATGATCCGTTCGTGCCCTTCATCCAGACCGATGTGGCAGTCAATCCAGGAAATTCCGGCGGTCCGCTGTTCAATCTAAATGGCGAGGTCGTAGGCATCAATTCGCAGATCTACAGCCAGAGCGGCGGCTACATGGGTCTGTCGTTTGCAATTCCGATCGACATGGCGAACAACGTGCGCGAACAGCTGGTCAGTACCGGCAAGGTCAGGCGCGGCCGTATCGGCGTCGACCTCGATCTAATGAACGCCGGCTTCGCCGAGTCGTTCGGACTGGATCGTCCACGCGGCGCGCTGGTTAAAGAGGTGGTGCCAGGTGAGCCCGCGGAGAAAGCCGGCATCCGCGCCGGTGACGTCATTCTCAGCGTCGGTGGCAAGCCGGTGGAGAGCGAAGTGACGCTTCGTTCGATGGTTGCCGCGATCAAGCCCGGCACCAATACCGAGCTTGAGGTCTGGACGGACAAAAAGTTGCGCAAGGTCATGGTTAAGGTAGGCGAGGTCCCTGAAGAAGAGCCGCGGGCAGCGGTTGTGCCAAATAGCCGTGGCAATGGGCGCGGCGGCAGCGTAGCACCTAGCCCGGATGTAATGGGCATGTCCGTGCGGCCGCTTACAGCCGAGGAAAAGCAGCAAGTCGACACCGACGGCTCATTGGTAGTTGAATCCGTCAGCGGGGCGGCTCAGAGGAGCGGAATCAAGCCAGGCGACATCATCCTGTCCGTGTTGGCCACCAACGTGAAGACGCCCGCCGAGCTGCAGGCGGCCGCCGCAAACGTAACCAGCAGCCAGGTCGTTATTCGTTTGCAGCGACAAGATCAGATCCGTTTCGTGCAGATCCCCCGCGAATAAGGCGCGACGGAACCTCGCGAGGGGTCCGAAACGGGTGGGTGGCTCGTGTATTCTTGCGGGCCACCCTTCTGATTCGCGCGCATGCAAGAACGATATGATCCGGCTGCCGTAGAGGGCAGCGCCCAGGCTGCCTGGGCTGCCGCCAACGCCTTTGCCGCGGATGAAGCCGCTCCTGGCGACAAGTACTACTGCCTTTCCATGTTCCCGTATCCATCGGGACGTCTGCACATGGGGCATGTGCGCAACTACACCATTGGCGATGTGCTGGCGCGCTTCATGCGCATGCAGGGGCGTAACGTGTTGCAGCCCATGGGTTGGGATGCCTTCGGCCTTCCGGCTGAAAACGCCGCCATGGCCAATGGCGTGCCGCCGGCAAAGTGGACGCGCGACAACATCGCCTATATGAAGGGTCAGCTGCAGTCGCTGGGTCTTGCCATCGACTGGAGCCGTGAGTTTGCCACCTGCGATCCCGACTATTACAGGTGGAACCAGTGGTTGTTCCTGCGCATGCTGGAAGAGGGCATCGCCTACAGGAAGACCGGCACAGTGAACTGGGATCCGGTGGACCAGACGGTGCTGGCCAACGAGCAGGTGATCGACGGCCGCGGCTGGCGCACCGGCGCGTTGGTCGAGAAGCGCGAAATCCCGATGTATTACCTCGGCATCACGAAATATGCCGATGAGCTGCGTGCGGCACTGGATGACCTGCCTGGCTGGCCCGAGCGTGTGCGCACCATGCAGGCGAACTGGATCGGCCAAAGCCACGGGGTGGATATCGATTTCCCCTATGGCGACGACACGAAAGCCCTGTTGAGCCACGATGGCAGCCTGCGGGTGTTCACCACGCGTGCCGACACGCTGATGGGCGCCACTTACGTGGCCGTAGCGGCGGAACATCCCATAGCGTTGGCTGCGGCGAAGGAACGCGGCGACCTGGCCGAGTTCATCGACGAATGCAGACGCGGCAGCACGATGGAAGCCGACCTTGCGACGCAGGAAAAGAAAGGGCTGCCGACCGGCGTGAGCGTGCGCCATCCGCTCACGGGCGAGCTGCTGCCGGTGTGGGTCGCGAACTATGTGCTGATGGCCTATGGCGAAGGCGCGGTGATGGCGGTGCCTGCGCACGACGAGCGCGATTTCGGATTTGCGCAGAAGTATTCACTGCCGGTACGCACTGTAGTGGCTTCGACGGACGGCAAATATGTAACGGTGACTGCGCCCTGGCAGGAAGCCTATGCCGAACACGGCGTGCTGGTGGATTCGGGCGAGTTCACCGGGCTGTCTTCAGCGGCGGCGGTGACTGCCATTGCTGACGCGCTGGCAAAACAGCGTCGCGGTGCGAAGCGCGTGCAATACCGGCTGCGTGACTGGGGCATCTCGCGCCAACGCTACTGGGGCTGCCCGATTCCCATCATCCACTGTGCGACCTGCGGCGATGTGCCGGTGCCCGACAAGGATCTGCCTGTACGACTGCCCGAGGATCTGGTGCCGGATGGCAGCGGCAATCCCTTGGCGAAGACAGCGTCGTTCCGTGAGTGCAAATGCCCGCGATGCGGTGCCGGGGCGCGCCGCGAAACCGACACCATGGATACCTTTGTCGATTCCTCGTGGTATTTCCTGCGGTTTGCAAGCAGCGGCAACGACGCCGCCATGGTCGACGCACGCGCCAGCTACTGGCTGCCGGTGGACCAGTACATCGGGGGCATCGAGCACGCCATCCTGCATCTGCTGTATTCGCGCTTCTGGACGCGGGTGATGCACCAGCTGGGCCTGGTGAAGACGCCTGAGCCGTTCGCGAACCTGCTGACGCAGGGCATGGTGCTGAACCACATCTTCCATCGCACCCCCGCCACCGGCCGGCGCGAGTACTTCAATCCTGCGGATGTGGACCTCACCATCGATCCGGCAACGCGGGAGTCGAAAGCGGTATTGCGCAAGGATGGGAGCGCAGTGACCTATGAAGGCCTCGGCACCATGTCGAAGTCGCGCAACAACGGCGTTGATCCGAATTCGTTGACCAGCAGGTATGGCGCGGACACCGCGCGCCTGTTCATGATGTTCACCGCGCCGCCGGAGCAGTCGCTGGAATGGAACGATGAAGGTGTGCTGGGCGCGAACCGTTTTCTGCGCCGGTTGTGGAAGGCGGTGTTTGATCATGTGTCCGCGGGTGGCGCGGTGCCACAAGCGGATGTCGCGCAGGCGCTGGCCGGCGGTGAGCTGTCTGCAGCGGATCGTGTCCTGCGGCGCGCGGCGCACCAGACGCTGGCCAAGGTTGAAGACGATATTGGCCGCCGCCGCATCTTCAACACGGCGGTAGCCAGTGTCATGGAGCTGTTGAATGCGGTCGGCAAGCATGCGTCAGAGGTGGGTGCTGGCCAGCATGCTGCCCGTGCCGTCCGTCAGGAGGCACTGGAAATATCAGTCATGTGCCTGGCCCCCATCGTGCCGCACATCTGCCATGAACTCTGGCAGCATCTGGGGCAGGGCGCCGACCTGTGGTGCAGTCGCTGGCGCAAGGCCGACCCGGCAGCGCTGGTGCAGGACGCGATTGAAATCGTCGTGCAGGTCAACGGCAAACTGCGCGGACGCGTGAGCGTGCCGACCGGTGCAAGTGACGATGACGTGAAGGCCGCGGCACTGGCCGACGACGGCGTGCGTAAACATTTCGAGGGGCGCGAGCCAAAGAAGGTGATCGTGGTGAAGGGCAAGCTTGTGAATGTGGTGCTGTGATGCGAATTGCAGTACTCGCCAGCCTGTTGCTGCTCGCTGCCTGTGGCTTCCAGCTGCAGGGCCGGCAGGTGATGCCCGCTGCTCTCGCGAACGTGAGCCTCGACGCTGTTGATGACCAGAGCGATTTCACGCGCGCCCTGCGTGCGGCGCTGAAGGCTTCCGGTTCGCGACTGGTGGCGCGGGGCGCGGCCGACGCGGCAGTGCTGCGCATCGTGCGCGACGAGCTCACCGAACGCGTGCTGTCGGTGGATGCGCGCAATATCCCCACCGACTTCGAGCTTACCTACAAGGTCGAGGTGCAGGTGCACGCCGGCGAGCGCGAGCTGATGGCAGCGCAGCCGTTCGAGTTGTCGCGCATCTACAGCTTTGATGAGCGCAAGCTGCTGGCCAAGGAGCGGGAAAAGGACATCCTGCGAGAAGCCCTGGCGCGCGACATGGCGAGCGTGGTGGCGCGGCGCTTGTCAGCGCTGTAGCGGCTCAGCGGCGGTTTCTCGTGCTTTGCTTGGGCAGTCTCGATCGGCTGACCGTGGCCATGCTGCTGGACCGCTACGATCTTGAATTGCGCATGCACGCGCCCGGCGAGCAGATTCCGGGCAGCTATTGGGGAGAGAGCGAGGCGGGTCTTATTGGCAGGGTGCTGTATGCCCGCAGCGATACCCCGCTGCATTCAGTGCTGCATGAGGCCGCGCATTTCATCTGCATGACGCCGGAAAGGCGCACCGGGCTGCATACCGATGCCGGTGGCGACGACGCCGAAGAATCCGCCGTGTGTTACCTGCAGTTGCTGCTCGCCCGTGAACTGCCACAGTGCGGGTTCGCGCGCGCCTGCCAGGATATGGACGACTGGGGCTACAGCTTTCGTCTGGGCTCGACGCGTGCATGGTTCGAGCAGGATGCTGACGATGCGCGACAGTGGTTGCTCACCGAGGGGATAGTCGACGTAGCCGGCAGGCCGACCGGCAATTGCCGTGCGTAGCCGTCGCGGCTCACAGCAATGCTCGCAATGGAACCCCGCTATCTGCGGGAGGCCGGTGTGGACCCTGCGAGCATCGCCGGTTTCTTCGGGCTATCAGGATCGGCCTGGTTGATGAGATCAACGCCTTCGTTCAGTCCCGCGCAATTCACCAGACTGGGATTTCTGCCCCATAAGGATCAGCGACGGGCGTAACCGTCGGTTGCTTTGCGCAATGCCTTCGCGATCCCGGGCTCGAACGCCGAATGGCCGGCATCGGGCACGATCACAAGCGTAGCTTCAGGCCACGCACGATGCAGGTGCCAACAGCTGCGCATCGGACAGATCACATCGTAGCGGCCCTGCACGATGACAGCCGGGATGTGCCGGAGCTTCGGCACATCGCGCAGCAGCTGGTCCTCTGCGTCCAGGAAACCCCCATTGACGAAGTAGTGGCACTCGATGCGCGCAAACGCGGCCGCATAGTCGGCGTCGCGGAATTTGGCAACATACCCCGGGTCGGTGCGCAGGTGGCTGGTGGCGCCTTCCCAGATCGACCAGGCGCGCGCGGCTGCGGTGCGCTCCTTCGCGTCGGTGCTGGTGAGCCGCCGGTAATAGGCGCGCATCATGTCGTAGCGTTCTTCTTCGGGGATGGGTTCGATGTAGTGTTCCCACAGATCCGGAAACAGTGACGCCGCGCCTTCGCTGCTCTGGTAGAACCAGTCGAGTTCGGATCGCCGCAGCAGGAAGATGCCGCGCAACACCAGCTCAGTCACGCGCTGCGGATGCCGCTGCGCATAAGCCAGTGCGAGCGTGGAGCCCCAACTGCCGCCGAATACCTGCCAGCGCTCGATGCCCAGATGCTCGCGCAGCTTCTCGGTATCGGCGACCAGATCCCAGGTGGTGTTGTCCTCGAGACTGGCATGCGGAGTGCTCTTGCCGCAGCCGCGCTGATCGAACAGCACGATGCGGTAGAGCTTCGGATTGAAGAAGCGTCGCATCTGCGGATTGGTGCCACCACCCGGGCCGCCGTGCAGGAACACCACGGGCTTGCCCCGGGGGTTGCCGCTTTCTTCGTAGTAGAGCTCGTGCACTGCCGACACCCGCAGGCGCCCCGTGCGATATGTGCGCAGTGCCGGGTAGAGGCCATCCGCTGGAGTCGGCTTGCGCACCCTCGCCGGCACGCTGGCGGATTTCTGCTTTGCTGTGGCCCTGGAATTCATCAGCGGGCACCCGTCATCGGACCCAGTGGCGCGCCGCCGATCAGGTGCAGGTGCAGGTGGGAAACCTCCTGGCCGCCATGCGCATTGCAGTTGATCACCAGGCGGTAGCCGTCGGTCGCTATACCCAGTTGCTTCGCCAGATCGCGCGCCACCAGAAAAAGACGACCGATCAATGGTGCGTCGCTATCCGCAATGTCGTTGGCGGTGGGGATTGGCTTGTTCGGGACGATGAGGATATGCACTGGCGCGCGCGGATGAATGTCGCGAAAGGCGGTGATTTGCGCATCCTTGTACACAATATCGGCCGGCAGCTCGCCGTTGGCGATGCGTTCGAACAAGGTGGGCATGGCAGAAAACCTCGCTGGCTGTTCCGACTATAATAACGGGCTTGAAAACCACCCCGGAAAAGCTTGTCGGCGCGCTGAAGAATGGACCCGCGCCAGTCTATCTGCTGTCCGGCGACGAGCCGTTGACCCAGGGCGAGGCGGCCGATGCCATCCGCGCCGCTGCGCGCACGGCCGGGTTCACCGAGCGCGAGGTGTTTTTTGTTGATCGCGCCAATACCGGGCCCTGGGATGACATTTTCGCTTCGGCGCAGGCCATGTCCCTGTTTGCGGCGCGCCGGCTGATTGAAATCCGCATTCCCGGCAGCAAACCAGGCGTCGATGGTTCCAAAGCCATGCAGGAACTCGCGCGCCTGACTGGCCCCGACCTGATGCTGATGGTGATCACCGGCGAACTGGACTGGACCGCGCAGAAATCGTCGTGGGTGCAAGCGCTGGATGCTGCTGGCGTCTGGGTGGATGCACAAGACGTGACTGCTGCCCGGTTCCCGGCGTGGTTGCGCAGCCGCGCTGCCGCCGAGGGTATCAGCCTCGACGACGCGGCGGTGGCTGCGCTCGGTCAGCAGACCGAAGGCAACCTGCTTGCCGCCGTGCAGGAACTGCGCAAGCTGGCGCTGGGCGGATATACCCAGGTCGGTGCGGCCGAGGTGTTGGCCAGCGGTGCACAGAGCAGCCGCTTCGATGTCACCCAGCTCGGTGAGGCGGTGCTGAATGGCGATACCGGGCGTGCTCTGCGTGTACTCGCAGGGTTGCGTGCGGAAGATGTGGAGCCGACACTCATCCTGTGGGCCGTATGGCAGGAGATGCGTACGGTTTGGCTGACACTGGTGCCCGGTGCGCCGGTAACAACGATCTGGTCGCGCAATCGCAATCTCATCGCGCCTGCGGCGGCGCGGCTCAAGCCGCTGGGCCGCGCATTCTTCGCACGGGTCAACGAGCGCATGGCCGCTGCAGACCGCATCGTGAAGGGGCGACAGCACGGCAATGCCTGGGACGCGCTGGCGCTGCTGGTGGCTGAGCTTGCGGCTGGCCGGTCTGTGCTGCGCGAGGTGGCGTAGACATGGGCGTGACACGCGCAGATGGCCTGGCTCCGATGGGCATATTCGGTGGCACATTCGATCCCGTACACCATGGTCACCTGCGCACCGCGTTTGAGTTGCGCGAGGCATTGCGGCTGGCGGAGGTACGCTTTCTCCCCACCGGCAATCCGCCGCATCGCGAACATGCGCAGGCCACAGCAGAGATGCGCCTGGCGCTGGTGCAGGCAGCAGTGGCCGACGAACCTGGCTTCAGCGTCGATGATCGTGAAACCCGGCGCAGCGGCCCGTCGTATTCCGTGGACACACTGGCCGAATTGCGCGCCGAATTTCCACATCGATCCATCTGCCTGATGCTGGGCATGGACGCGTTTCTGGGCTTGCCGAACTGGCATCGATGGCGCGAGATCCTGGAACTTGCGCATGTGGTGGTTGCCCATCGGCCGGGATGGAAGGCCCCCACACAAGGGCCGCTGGGAGAAGTCATGGTCGATCGTGGCACCGGATCAGTCCGCGATCTGCATGACGCGACGGCTGGCCACATCTTTGTGCATGCGGTTACCCAGCTGGAAATCTCTTCCACCGAACTGCGGCAGCTGATTGCCCGCGGCCGTAATCCCCGCTACCTCGTCCCCGACAGCGTCTGCAAGCTGTTGCGCGAGACGGGATGGTATGCTCAACGGCAATGACACCCAGCAAAGTTTCCCGCCCGCCAGCCCGCGCAGCATTGGTCAAGTCCGTTGTGGCCGCCCTCGAAGACATGAAGGCCACCCATATCAAGGTGATGGACGTACGCAAGATCACCGATGTTTCCGATTGCATGGTGCTTGCCTCCGGCAATTCTGATCGTCATGTGCGTTCAATTGCCGATCGGGTGATCGAGCGTTGCAAGGCCGCCGGTTTTCGTCCCATGGGCCTGGAGGGCGAGCGCGAGGGCGAATGGGTACTGGTCGATCTGAACGATGTGATCGTGCATGTGATGCTGCCACGCGTGCGTGAGTTCTATGGGCTGGAAGAGCTGTGGGAGCCTGTCCCCGCGCGGCCGAATGCCAGGTCGGTCAAGGGAAAACCCAAAGCCAAAGCCCATGCCAAAGCCAAGGCTAAGTCCAAGTCCAAGTCCAAGTCGAAGTCGAAGGCCGCTTCAGGCAAGAAGGCCGCTGCTGCATCGCCGCCGCGCCGCAAGCCCAGCGGCGGCCGCAAATCTCCCCAGGTGAGTTCGCGGTCACGCGGCTGAACTTGCCGTGCGCGTCACGCTGATAGCCGTGGGGCAACGCATGCCCGGCTGGGTGAGCGAGGGCTTCGAGGAATACGCAAAACGACTGCGTGGTCGTCTGCCAGTCACTCTGGTGGAGATTCCTGCAGTGCGCCGGGGCAGCGGCGACATTGCCCGCGCCATGTCGGAAGAGGGCCGCCGGCAGCTGGCCGCAACCCGTCCCGCTGATCACCTCGTGGCACTGGATGAACGCGGCAAGACGCGCACCAGCCTGGAATTTTCGCAATGGCTGCAGGAACGCATGCGCAGCGGCGAAGACCTCGGATTCCTCGTCGGCGGCGCGGACGGCTTTGCACCGGAAGTGCTGGCACGCGCCAATGAGCGCTGGTCGCTGTCTGCGCTGACGCTGCCGCATGCGCTGGTGCGCGTGGTGTTTGCCGAACAGTTGTACCGCGCCGTAACCCTGCTCGACGGTCATCCCTATCATCGCGAATGAGTGCCTTTGCATTCCCACCTGTCTTGCTTGCTTCAGCTTCGCCGCGCCGCCGCGAGCTGTTGCAGCAGCTCGGCGTTCCGCATGCGGTGCTGGCGGTTGATGTCGATGAGACACCGCTGCCTGGTGAAAGCGCGCAGCAATTGGTAACGCGGCTGGCGCTGGCGAAAGCCCAGGCGGGCCTGCGCCGCGACGCCGCGCGCCCGGTGCTGGGTTCGGATACGGTAGTGGTGGTCGATGCCGAGGTTTTCGGCAAACCGGTGGACAAGGCCGACGCGCTGCGCATGCTGGCCGTGCTTTCGGGTCGCACGCATGTCGTCATGACGGCTGTGGCGCTGGCCACCGGCGCGGGCGCGGTTGCGCAGGCGCTCAGCCGCACGGCTGTGACGATGCGCGGCATCACGGCGGCAGAGGCTTTGGCCTACTGGGAGACAGGTGAGCCGCAAGGCAAGGCTGGCAGCTATGCCATCCAGGGGCGCGGCGCGGCATTCATTGAACACATCAGCGGCAGCTACTCCGGTGTGATGGGGTTGCCGTTGTACGAGACGGCGCAATTGCTGCGGACACTGTGCCCAAGCGGAGGGAACCCATGAGCATTGAGATCCTGGTCAACGTGGCGCCGCGCGAAACCCGCGCCGCGCTGCTTGAAAACGGTTCACTGCAGGAGGTGTTCATCGAACGCGCCAGCCGGCGGGGCCTGGTCAGCAATCTCTACAAGGGGCGGGTGTCGCGGGTGCTGCCTGGCATGCAGGCCGCGTTCCTGGAGATCGGGCTTGCGCGTACCGCATTCCTGCACGTCGCCGATATCCTGGCGCCGCCGCCTGATCCGGGCAACGACGCCCATGAAGACGCCGCCACGAATGGCACGGATATCCGCACGCTGGTGCGTGAAGGTGACGAACTGCTGGTGCAGGTGGTGAAAGATCCGCTGGGTTCCAAGGGAGCGCGCCTCTCCACGCATGTGTCGCTGCCATCCCGATATCTGGTCTACATGCCGCAAGGCACGCGCGTCGGAGTTTCGGCACGCATCGAATCCGAAGAGGAACGCAGCCGTCTGCGCGAGTTGGTGGGCACGCTGGCTGCGGAGCATGCGGGCAGTGGCGCCGCAGCCGGCGGGTATATCGTGCGCACGGCGGCGATGGGCGCGCCACTGGAAGCGCTGCATGCGGACATGCTGTACCTGCAGCGCCTGTGGACGCATGTGCGCGAACGTTCGCTTGCCACGCCATCCGGCAACCTGGTGCACGAGGATCTGCCGCTGACCACGCGCGTGCTGCGCGACGAGTTGCGCACTGAAGTGCGACGCGTGCTGGTGGATTCGCCGGCCGAGTTCGCGCGCATGCAGGAATTCACCCGTTCCTTCATGCCCGAATTTGCCGACCGCGTCGAACTGCACGAAGCGCCGCGCCCTATTTTCGACCTGCACGGCGTAGACGAGGAGATCAGTCGCGCGCTCGAGGCGCGGGTGCCATTGAAGTCCGGCGGCTACATCGTCATCCAGCAAACCGAAGCGATGAGCACGGTCGATGTGAACACCGGGGGCTACGTCGGTTATCGCAACCTCGAGGAAACCATCTTCCGCACCAACCTCGAGGCCGCGGTGACCATCGCGCGGCAGCTGCGGATACGCAACCTGGGCGGCATCATCGTGCTCGATTTCATCGACATGGAGGATGAGGACCATCGCCAGGCGCTGATCGCCGCGCTGCAGGCGGCGCTGGCCAGTGATCGCGCGCAGACGCACATTGCGAGCATCTCGCCACTGGGGCTGGTGGAAATGACCCGCAAGCGCACGCGAGAAAGTCTGGAGCACCTGCTGTGTGCCGCCTGCCCTCAGTGCCAGGGGCGTGGCTTCGTGCGCACGGCGGAAACCGTGGCCCATGAAATCTTCCGTGAGCTGGTGCGGCAGAGCCGGCAGTTCCAGAGCGACGAGCTGGTGGTGCTGGCGCATCAGGACGTGGTGGGCTGGCTGCAGGACGAGGAGTCCAATGTGCTGGCGGAGCTGGAAACCCAGGTGGGCCGGCCGATCCGCCTGCAGTCGGAACCGCTGTATGGCATCGACCAGTACGACGTGGTGCTGGCGTGAAAGCCGCCGCGGTGCAGATGACTGCAGGCACGCAGGTCGAGCCGAATCTGGCGCAAGCCCGAGTGCTTCTGGAACAAGCTGCCGCGCAGGGCGCGAAGCTGGCGGTGCTGCCGGAGAATTTCGCGATCATGGCGGGTCGCGAAGCCGAACGGCAGGCGGTGGCCGAAGCGGACGGTGAGGGGCCGATCCAGCGCATGCTGGCGCGCAGTGCGCAGGAGCTGGGGCTCGTGATCGTCGGCGGCACCATACCGCTGCGCGTCCCGGGCGAGCGGCGCGTGGCGCCGGCGAGCCTGGTGTATGGCCCGGACGGTGAGCGCATCGGCCGCTACGACAAGATCCATCTGTTCGATGTGAATGTGCCGGATGCCGCCGAGTCACATCGCGAATCCGCAGGGTTTGTCGCAGGCCGGAAAGTAACGGTGCTCGATACCCCGGCGGGACGCCTTGGCATTGCCGTGTGCTACGACCTGCGCTTCCCGGAGCAGTTCCGGCGCATGGCGGAAATGGGCGCGGATTGCTTCATCGTGTCGGCAGCCTTCACGGTGCCCACCGGCGAGGCCCACTGGGATGTGCTGACCCGTGCCCGGGCGCTGGAAAACCTCTGCCACCTTGTGGTTTCGGCGCAGGTGGGTGAGCATGAAAATGGCCGCAAAACCTACGGCCACAGCGCGGTTATCGACTGCTGGGGCCGGGTGACAAGCGTGCTTCCCGCCGGGGTTGGTGTTGTCATGGGAGACATCGACCTTGAGCGCCAGGCGCGCGTGCGGGGCGAATTTCCGGCACTTGAACACCGGGTACTTGGCCGCATCATCGATTGAGAGGAATGGCATTGAGCGCGACACACGATAATCTGGCGCTGGCGCGCCAAACCATCCTGACTCCGGGCGGCCTGGATGATCAGCGCCTGGATCGCATGCTGGGCCTCGTCATGGATCACGCCATCGATGCCGCAGACCTGTATTTCCAGGTTTCGCGCGAGGAGTCCTGGGCGCTGGAAGACGGCATCGTCAAGGAAGGCAGCGCCAGCATCGAAGAGGGCGTGGGTGTGCGCGCCATCAGTGGCGAGAAGACCGGCTTCGCCTATTCGGATGAAATCCAGCCGGCGGCGATGGAAGAAGCCTCGCGCGCCGCGCGTGCCATTGCCAAGCAGTCACCCGGCAAAGGTGTGCAGGCCTGGCGCCGCAGCGAATCCTCACTGTTGTATCAGCCGGTGGATCCGCTGGCGAGCATGGACGATTCGGCAAAGGTCGCATGGCTCGAGCGGGTGGACCGCGAGACCCGCGCCATGGATCCGCGCGTCAAGCAGGTGATGGCCAGTTGCCATGCGGTGCACGAGATCATCCTCGTCGCGAATTCCGCTGGCAGGCTTGCTGCCGATGTACGGCCGCTGGTGCGGTTCAATGTGTCGGTCATCGTCGAGCAGGATGGTCGGCGCGAGCAGGGTTATGCCGGTGCCGGCGGGCGCTACACGTTGACGGAGCTCGTGGCCGATGACCGGCCGCTGCAGCTGGCGCGCGAAGCGGTGCGCCAGGCGCTGGTCAACCTGGATGCCGTGCCAGCGCCCGCGGGACAAATGCCCGTGGTGCTGGCGGCTGGCTGGCCGGGCATCCTGTTGCACGAGGCCATCGGTCATGGTCTGGAAGGCGACTTCAATCGCAAGGGAACTTCTGCCTTCAGTGGCCGTGTCGGCGAGAGGGTGGCCAGTGAATTCTGTACCGTCGTCGATGACGGCACGCTGGCCGCACGCCGCGGCTCGCTCAACATCGACGACGAAGGCACGCCGACACAGTGCACCACGCTGATCGAGAACGGCGTGCTGAAGGGTTATCTTCAGGACGACCACAATGCGCGCCTGATGGGCGTGAAATCCACCGGTAACGGTCGCCGGGAGTCCTTCGCTCATATGACTTTACCGCGCATGACCAATACCTACATGCGACCCGGTCCGCATGATCCGGCCGAGATCATCGCGTCGGTGGAGAAGGGCATCTACGCCGTCAACTTCGGCGGTGGTCAGGTCGACATCACCTCCGGCAAGTTCGTGTTCTCCGCCAGCGAGGCGTACCTCATCGAAAACGGTCGCATCACCGCGCCGATCAAGGGCGCAACGCTGATCGGCAACGGCCCGGATGTGCTTACTCGCGTCTCGATGGTGGGCAACGACCTGAAGCTGGACGCCGGCGTCGGCACCTGCGGCAAGGAAGGGCAGAGCGTGCCAGTGGGGGTGGGCCAGCCCACGCTGCGCATCGATGCCATGACGGTCGGCGGGACGAACTGACCTGTGCGGGGCCGGCGGTTTGAATTTTCTGAACCTTCCACTGTCTTACATCTTGCCGGCCGCGTACCGAGAGCGCGGGGATGTGGCAACCGGTTGGTTACGCCAATATTATGTAAGGAGATCCAGTGCGCACCGCCATGAATTCATCTAACTATTGGGCGGCGTTGCTTGTTGTTTTTGCGCCCATAGCCGTCGCACACCATTCCTTTGCAATGTTCGACCAGACCAAACCCCTGACGCTCAAGGGTACGGTAGGGGAATTCCAATGGACTAATCCACATGCCTTCATTCACCTTAATGTGGTGAACCGAGCCGGCAAGTCCGAGATGTGGGTCATCGAACTCAACAGTCCCAACAACCTGAAGCGTCAGGGATGGAAGGCGAACATGATCAAGACCGGAGATCGCATCAAGGCAGTCATTTCTCCGCTGCGGACCGGCCACGGCGGCCTGCTGGTTTCGGTCACATTGCCGAACGGCAAAGTATTGGGTGAACCACCCAATGCCGAGCGCAAGCCGATCAACGTGCCGAACGGGAATTGAATATGGCTCACAACATACCTCGAGCGCGACGTGTGCTGTCATGGACGATGGTGGCAATGGTCCTGGCACTCTGCGGAGCAGAACTGGCCAGTGGTCATCATTCAGGTGCCATGTTTGACCGTGACCGCACAATTCCCATCGAAGGCGTGGTGCGCGAATTCCTCTGGACCAACCCGCATGCCTCCGTCAAGGTGGAAGTAGCGGGAAGCAAGGGGTCCGAGCCCGTTATCTGGGGCATCGAAATGAATGGCCCGAACAACCTCGTTCACGAGGGATGGAAGCGCACGTCCTTGCATAACGGCGATAAGGTTACGTTCTGGATCAATCCGCTGCGCGGTGGTCAGCCAGGTGGCTGGTATGTAGGCGTCCAGCTGGCCGACGGGCAGAAGCTGGGCACGACAGGAAAGGGAACTAGTCCGCGCGATTGAAGGCGCATTCCAGCGCAATGTCCCTGATCGTGTGTTGCTCGTAGAACCCGTTCCACGAAAGATTCGGATCGGGCTGGCGGGCTGATTTCCTTTCAACCATCCACGCACTGCGTAATCACGTGACGTCACTTGGTGGGGCAATCCCAGTACACTCGCTTGATCTGTGCCTTTCGCTAAGGGGAGACAAGGCATGACATCACATCCGATCCACACACAGTGTTGGCAATTACAGGCCTGGCGTCTGCTGGGCCTCGCCGCGGCGGCGTCCTGGCTGCACATCGGCATGGCGGCTGTGCCGTCGCTCGGTCCGTTGTACGCCGATCCCGCACATCCGGATCTCAGCGGCCTGTGGGTGGTAACCGGCGGCTTCTATTTCGCGCCCGATCGTTCGACACCCAAGCTGCTGGGCGAGTACAAGACCACCTACGCCCGGCGCACCGAGGCTTTCAGTGCAGGCGTGGCGGTCGACGATCTGACGGCCGACTGCCTGCCGGCCGGCATGCCGCACCTGCTGACCGTGCCGTATCCGTTCGAGGTGATGCAGACTCCCGGCCGGGTCACCTTCCTGTATGAATACGACAGCGTGGTGCGACGAGTGCCTACCAATGGCACTGCGGTGAAGCCGGATCCGGACCAGGCGACGTATCACGGGGAATCCTTTGGTCACTGAGAAGGAGAGACCCTGGTGGTCGAAACCATCAACATCCGCGACGACACGCAGTTGGATTTCACCGGTCTGCCGCACAGCGAGGCGCTGCGAGTCACCGAGCGCTGGCACCGCAAGGACGCAAAAACACTGGAAAACACCATCACGCTGACCGATCCGAAAGCCTATGCCGAACCATTCACCGTGACGCGCAGCTACCAGCTCAAACCGAAGTGGAAGATCGCAGAATATATCTGCGAGGAAAACAACCGCAACGCCCGCGATGAACAAGGCCGCACCTCCGGCGGCGCGCCGCAGCAGAGGTGACCCTGCAATGAAACACCTGAAACTGATGATCCTGCTCGCGCTGCTGCCAGTTGCCGCGCTGGCGCATCATTCCTTTGCCATCTACGACAGCGCTCACCCGGTGACCATCGAGGGCACGGTGAAGGAATTCCAGTGGACCAATCCGCACGTGTGGATTCACGTGATGGCCCGCAATGAGAAAGGCGGCGAGGAAGAGTGGCACGTGGAGTGCACCAGCGTGAACTTCCTGACGCGTCGCGGCTGGAGCAAGCACACGTTCAAGCCAGGCGACAAGGTCAGCGTCACGTTGTCGCCGCTGCGCGATGGGTCCAAAGGTGGCAGCTTCCGCACGGTCAATAGCCTCAACGGCGCGCCGCTGCAGGTCGAAGTCGAAGAGTAACCGGCGGTGCGGCCCGCGATCGCCACCTACTTGCGTTCTGTAGCCGCGGGCTCCTGGCCGCCCCTCTGCTGAATTGACTGCCCATAGGACGGATCGCACTCATACGGGATGTTGTTGCCCTTGCGACGCTCCATCACCGAGTAACGAATACCGTGATTGTTGAGTACCTGGGGATCCTCGACATCCTGCGTCCAGTGCATGTTCTTGCCGTCCGGCGTCAGGCGAAACCGTTCCACGAGATGCACATCGTCGGAGTGGCGCAGACCGTTTCCCATCATCGTGGACGAGGCAAGATGCGTCGTGTCCACGACCAGCGTATCGCCTTCCCAGCGGCCGATCGAATGGCCGACAGTTGTGTGCGGATAGTCCGAGCCCGGATGAGATCTGCCGTCCAGAAAAACAACCCGCACCTGGTCGTAGTATTCGAGACGAAACACAATCAGCTTGTCGCTCTGGTAAATCTCGAACGGAAACGGACCGGGCATGCCGTAAATGATTGAGGGCGGCTTGCATACGTTGGCCACCGTCTCCTCATCCATCGGATTCCACTTCATGGCGGCGGCGCGCGCGGCTTCCTTGACGTCCAGCTCGCCGAAGTTACCGCCTGTGCGGCTGGGTGCTCCCAAGTCGCGTATGGCGGCGCCCTTGGCGGGCAGCTTTGACGTGAGTTCCGGCATGCGAGAATCCGCAGCCGCACGCCCCGGCCACCAGAATCCCTCGAGATTGGGTGTGGCGGAGCTGGCCGGCAACGACACCACCGCAGCCGCGACCAACGCCACCGCACCGAGGAACACGCGCGGGACCAGCAAACCATGCCTGGGTCTGACCGACATCACTGATCTCCAGCTTCCTGGCGACCGCCAATAGTCGTTCCGTCCGGGCGTTTGACCGTGCGTATACGCATCAGGCGGGATCCGTCGCGGGCCGCCCAACCATCCACGATCACGTGATCGCCTGCCTTGATCATGTCGCGGGTCCAACCGCTTCGGCGCATGTATGTCGGCGACGTTGTTTCCACTGTCCAGCGTTCCTTCTCGCCGCGAGCGTTGGTGACGTCGAGCATGAGGATGCCGTGCGGGTTCGTGAACCGGAATTCCGTCACCACGCCTTCCTTGGTAGTGGGCTTGCTGGAATCGTAATGCACGGCGAATGAATGGTGCGCGTGGCCACGGCCGCTCGCCAGCGCCAATGCCGTGGCAGCGGTAATGAGAAGGAATCGGGTGCCCATCTTTCTTTCCTCCATATCCGGCAGGTTTGGACCTTGCCGGGCTGCAAATCGTATCGACATCTGGTCAGCAATCAGCCACTAGCCGGTGACGAGCTCCAGCTCGATACCATCCACGTCGCGCAGGCGCAGCGCCTTGCCATCGTCCTGAACCACGGTGCCGCCCAGCGCTGCGATGCCCTTCGCCGCCGCGGCGCGGTCGAAGTCGTTCACGCGTATGCCAAAGCGCGCAATGCGCGCCTGCCCTTTTCCGTACGCATATGAAGTTTCCTCCAGCAGCAGCCGCGATCCATTTCTGAATGCGAACACCACGCCGTCTTTCGAGGCGCGACTCTCCTTGCCGTAGAGCACGCGATAATATTTCACGGCGCGCTTGAGGTCGCTTACGTGCAGCACCGCGTGATCCACGCGTTGCGGCGTGACGAGACCTTGTCCAGCTGGAACCAGGGCCGACGGCACCGCTGCCGTCACCAGTGTGTCAGGGGAGGGCAGGAACTGGATCTCGATGCCATCGGGATCCTTGAAAATGCCGGCCCCGCCGGTGAACTCCCCCAAGCCGGCGGACCGGAACTGCTCCTTCATCCCCGCGACTATGGCCGCGCTGTCGCGCCGTAAGTCTTCCACCGACGTGCAGAAATGGCCGATGTAAGTCCCTCGGCCGTCGCTGGCGCCGACGGCGAGGTAACCCACCCTGCGGTCCGCGGTCAGGGGGGCCAACAGCACGAAGTAGCGCTGCTTGCCCCGGAATGGCTGCGCATGCAACGCGGTCTTGAACAGCCCCATGTAGAAGGTCGCGCTCTTTTCCACGTCGGGCACGATCACGTCGAGGTGGTCCAGGCCCGGCGTGTGCAACGGCAGCACGGACTGCTGCGCCAGCGCCGCAGCTGGGAAAGGCAGTCCAACGGCGGCCATCGCTGCCACCAGTTCGCGTCGCGTCATGTTCATTGCGGTGCCCCCAATAGGTTATAGCCGCCCAAACATACATCTTTCACGGGCGGCGAGGAACTGACTTCGCTGCTACGCGATCCACACCGTCTGCAGGTTGCATAGCTCGAGCATGCCGGCGCGCCCCAGTTCGCGTCCGTAGCCAGACAGCTTTACACCGCCTACCGAAATCCGCGGATCGGAGGCAGTCACGCTGTTGATGAACACGCTGCCGACTTCCAGCGCGCCAGCCATGGCGCGGGCGCGATCCAGATCGTGAGTCCACAGCATTGCGCTGAGACCGAAGGCCGAATCGTTGGCCATGGCGATGGCGTCGCTGGCATCGCGCGCCGTGAGCAGGGCGGCCACCGGTCCGAACGTTTCCTGTGCCACCACAGGCATGCTGCCATTCACGTTCGTCAGCACGGTGGGTTCGTAGTACCAGCCCGGGCCTGTGACGCGATGGCCGCCGGTGACCAGCTTCGCGCCAGCCTGCAATGACGCGGCCACCTGCACTTCCAGTGAATCGCGCAGATCGGCGCGCGCCATGGGGCCTATCTGCGTTGCGGACTGCAGCGGATCGCCGCGGCGCAAAGCGGCCGCCGCTGCGGCAAAGCGCACCGTGAACTCTTCGGCCACGCCAGCCTCGACGATGAAGCGCTTCGCTGCCAGGCACACCTGTCCGCAATTGGTGAATCGCGCCCGCACTCCGGCGGCAACAGCGGCGTCCAGATCCGCGTCGGCCAGCACGATGAATGCGTCTGAGCCACCCAGTTCGAGCACCGACTTCTTGCAGACCGCGCCGGCCTGCGCCGCGACCTTTGCTCCTGCGCTCGGGCTACCAGTGAAAGCCACGGCAGCGATGCGCCGATCAGCAATGATGCCGGCGACCGCCGCAACTGGCGCGTTCAGATTGATGAATGCGCCGGCCGGCAGGCCTGCGCGTTCGAACAACTCGGCGACCAGGGTCGCGCAGCCCTGCACATTGGGAGAGTGTTTCATCACGATCGTATTGCCCGCCATCAGGGCCGAGGCGGCGCAACGAAAGATCTGCCACACCGGGAAGTTCCACGGCAGTATCGACAGCACGACACCCAGCGGCCTTGCGGCAAGGTAGCTGCTGCGCGCCTGCGTCGGTACCATTTCGTCAGCCAGCCACGCCGGGCCATGTTCGGCAACGTACTCGCAATTCGAGGCTGATTTCTCGATCTCCGCCTGCGCTTCGGCGATGGGCTTGCCCATCTCCTGCGTGATGCAGAGGGCGAGCCTGTCCTTGCTGGCGCGAAGCTGCGCTGCTGCCGCCCGCAATACGTCGGCGCGTCGCGTGGCGCCAAGTTGTCGCCACAGCGCAGCAGCCCGATGGGCCGCGCCAAGTGCCTGCTCTATCTGCGACTGGTCGGCCAGGGGCCAGGTGGACAAGGTCTCGCCCGTGGCGGGGTTGATGGACAGGGAAACATTGTCGGCAAATACCTGCATGCCAGCGCCCCGTACTTCCACGCGTCGAATAGTCAGGCTACTTCAGATCAGGGTCGCCTGCCTGAAGCAGGTTCTAGAGCACCTGCGTCTCGCCGTGAGCTGAATCTTCGGGTTCGGCCTCGGCGCTGGTGGTCGGATGATTGCCGGTCTGGCCACTGCGCAGGCTGTTGCGCTCATCCACGTAGAGCAGATCGTGCTTGCCGATGGTGATGACATCACCATCGTTCAGGTTGTGGCGCCGCACCCGCTTGGACTTCACCACGATGCCATTGGTGCTGTTGAGGTCCTCGACGATGCAGCTGTTGGCCTTGGTGATAATCTGGCAGTGATGCCGGCTGACGAAGCGGCTGTCTATCTGCAGGTCATTGTCAGGAGTGCGGCCAACGACAGTGCGGCCCATGCGCAAGGCAATCTCGCCAACAGTCCTGCCCGCGGTTACCACGACAAGTTTTGCGAATGGCAGGTCCGGCATTGCCTGATTTGAACTGGTGTCGCCGGGACCTACATACAGTTGCGGGCCCTTGCGCACGCTGGTGGTGTCGCCGAATTGCCCGGTTGATGCGGCATTGTCCGGTGGATTCGGGCTGCCGAGGCCCTTGCCGCGCGCCGCGAACTCGGGCCACTGCAGTTCTTTGACGGCGGATTGCACGTCTTCCAGCAGTACCTGGTCGCGATCACATGTGAAGGCCGCCATCATCGCTGTCTCGCACAGCGTGTTGATCAGGCGGGGCACGCCGCCACAATAGCGGTACAGCACGGGATATGTGTCATCGGCGAAGATGGTGCGGCCGTTGGAACCGGCCACCTCGAGACGATGCAGGATATAAGCCTTCATGTCCTCGCGCGACAGCGCCGACAGGTGAAAACGCAGGCGCACCCGCTGCGCCAGCTGCACGAGTTCCGGCGAGTCGAGCTTCGCGTTCAGCTCCGGCTGGCCTGCCAGGATGATGCGCAGCACCTTTTCCTTGGTGGTTTCGACGCCGGAAAGCATGCGCACTTCTTCCAGCGTCCGCAGCGACAGGTTCTGCGCCTCGTCGATGATCAGCAGCACCTTGTGGCCTGCGGCGTACTGCTCGATCAGGAAGGTGTTGAGCGTCGCGATCAGCTCCGCTTTCTTCATCTTGAAAGGCGTGAATCCGAACTGCACCAGCAGCGCCTGCAGGAACTCGAGCGAGGAGACCTGCGTCTGGTTGATCTGCGCGACCACCACGTCTTTTTCAAGTTCGCCCAGAAAGGTTTCGATCAGCGTGGTCTTGCCGGCGCCGATTTCCCCGGTGATTACGACGAATCCATCCGTGAACCAGATGGTGGATTCCATGTACGCCTTGGCGCGGGAATGGTTCTTCGACAAATACAGGAATTCCGGGTCGGGACTGAGCCGGAAAGGCAGTTCCTTAAGCTTGAACAATTCCGTGTACATGACTCGTCAGATCCTACGGGATTCAATCCGGCGCAACAGGCGCGCCGCCCGGATGTCGGCCGCCCTGGCAGTTGATTCCACTATTGTAATATGCCCCAGTTTGCGGCCGGGGCGCTCGGTCTTGCCGTAATCGTGTAGGTGCAGGCCTGGTTCACGCAGCAGGCCCTGGCGTGCCGGCATGGTGCCAATCAGGTTCACCATTGCGCTGTGCCCCCGCACCGCGGTACTGCCCAGCGGCAGCCCCGAGATCGCCCGCAGATGATTCTCGAACTGGCTGGTGACGGCGCCTTCGATGGTCCAGTGCCCCGAATTGTGCACCCGTGGCGCCATTTCATTGGCCAGCAGACGCCCCCGGGAGACAAAGAATTCGATGGTCAGCACACCTGCGTAGTCGAAATGATCCATGACCTTGCGCAGGTAGCGGCGCGCCGCAGCTTCGAGGGCTGCTGCCTTCCATGGCGCGCGAGTAAGACGCAGGATGCCGTCCTTGTGCAGATTGCGATTCAAGGGATACATCGCGAACTCGCCGCCCAGCCCGCGCACGGCGATGGCGGATACCTCGTAATCAAAGGGCACCATCTCTTCGTACAGCAGCGGCGCGTTGCCCAGCTGTTCCCAGCTCTTGTCGATGTCAGCCCGCTTTCGCAGTACCTGCTGACCCTTGCCGTCGTAACCCATGCGGCGTGTCTTCAGCACCCCGGGCAGGCCGATGTCGCGCACGGCGTCTTGCAGATCGGCCAACGAGTCCACGGCCCGAGTGCGATTAGTGGGAATGCGGAGTTGCGCGAACAGCGCTTTTTCCAGCAGGCGGTCCTGTGCCGTAGCCAAAGCGCGTCGCGGCGGCGCAATCATTGCGCGCGTTTCCAGCTGATCCAGCGCCTCGCTGGGCACGTTCTCCCAGTCGAAGGTGATCACACTGCAGCGCTCTGCCAGCTGCGCGAGCAGCGTGGGGTCGGTGAAGCTGCCGAGTAGAGAGGGGGCCACCTGGTGTGCAGGTGTGCCGGCTTCGCGATCCAGGAACAGAAAATCCAGGCCCAGTGGATAACCGGCCAGCGCCAGCATGCGGCCCAGCTGGCCGGCGCCGAGCACGCCGATGGTCATGCCGGGTCGCGCGGATCGGGCTGCGCCAGCACGGCGTCGGTTTGGGCCTCGCGGTATCTGGTCAATGCTGCGGCAATGCGGGTGTCGTGCAGCGCCACAATCGCCGCCGCAAACAGCGCGGCATTGGCAGCCCCCGCCGCACCAATGGCAAAGGTGGCAACCGGGATGCCCTTGGGCATCTGCACGATAGACAGCAACGAATCCATGCCGTTGAGCGCCTTGGATTGCACCGGCACACCAAGTACCGGCACGCGGGTCTTGGCGGCGGTCATGCCAGGCAGATGTGCCGCACCGCCTGCGCCCGCGATGATTGCAGCCAGACCGCGGCCCTCGGCGCTGGCGGCGTAGTCGAACAGCAGGTCCGGTGTGCGGTGTGCGGAAACCACTTTCACTTCATGCGGCACGCCAAGCTGTTCCAGCAGCTGGGCCGCAGGCTGGAGTGTTTCCCAGTCCGACTTCGAGCCCATGATGATGCCGACCAGCGGTTTCATTTACGCAGTCTAGCACGCGCATTCTGCGTGTCGGTTTGCGCGGCCAATGCAGCGTCCAGCGCATCCATGTCGATGTCACGCATAAGTTTGCCGATGAACTGGAACTGGCGGCCGAGCGCGCCGCGACTGCGCAGCCGCCGCGCCTCTGCGATGGCGTCGTGCAGCGCCTCCGTTAGTGGCAGCACGGCAGTTTCATCCTGCCGCATGCGTGTCAACCTTTCACCCAGCTTCTGCGCCGCGTGGGCGGCCCGCTTGCGCGAGCTCTTGCTGGGCGGCAGATCCTGTTCAGCGTCTTCGAATTCGGTCATGCCGTACAATTATGGACTATGTCCCAGGCCATCGACGCATCCCGCATCCCCCAACTTCGCGATATCGTGGCCATTGCGCTGCAGGAGGCGCGCACCGCGGGAGCCTCCCAGGCGGAAGCCGATGTCAGCCTGCAGCAGGGGCTGAATGTCACGGTGCGGCTGGGTGAAGTGGAAACTATCGAATACCAGCGCGACCGTGCGCTGGGCATCACTGTGTATTTCAACGGCGCCAAGGGTTCTGCCAGCAGTGCCGACCTGCGCCCTGAGGCGGTACGCGCGATGGTGGCCAAGGCCTGCTCCATCGCGACCTTCACGGCGCGCGACGAATTCGCAGGTCTCGCCGATGCCGCGGACATGGCCGGCGATCTGCCGGCGCTGGATCTTTATCACCCCTGGACACTGACTCCGGAAGCGGCCATCGAGATGGCAACGGCCTGCGAGGCCGCAGGCAGGGCGGTCGATCCCCGTCTGACCAACTCCGAAGGCGCATCGGTTTCCACGCATCGCGGCGTGCGTGTGTACGGCAACTCCCACGGCTTTCTGGCCGGTTATCCCACCACCAGCCACAGCATCAGCTGTGTGCTGCTCGCGCAGGATGGCGAGGACATGCAGCGCGACTACTGGTACACCGCAGCCCGCGCGCCAGACGGCCTTGATGACCTGGCGCAGGTTGGCCGCCGCGCGGGGCAGCGCGCCATCGCGCGGCTGGGTGCGCGGCAGATCAGCACGCGCAAGGCGCCGGTACTGTTTGCCGCCGATGTCGCACGCGGCTTCCTGGGGCACATGGTGGCGGCAGTGCGCGGCTCCAGCCAGTACCGCAAGTCGACTTTTCTGCTGGACGCTGCGGGGGAACAGGTGCTGCCCAGCTTCGTGCAGATGCAGGAACGGCCGCATCTGCCTCGCGCGATGGCCAGCAGTCCCTTCGATGCGGAGGGCGTGACCACACGCGATCGCGAACTGGTGCGCGATGGAGTGTTGCAGGGATACGTGATGGGCAGTTATTCGGCGCGCAAGCTCGGCCTGCATACCACCGGTAACGCGGGTGGCATCCACAACCTGCTGGTGACCAGTTCCACCGGCCTGCTGGATCTGCCGGCACTGTTTGCCCGCATGGGTTCCGGCCTGTATGTCACGGAACTCATGGGGCAGGGCGTCAACGGCGTCACCGGCGACTATTCGCGCGGAGCCACCGGCTTCTGGGTGGAAAATGGTGCGCTGGCCTATCCGGTGCACGAGGTGACGGTGGCCGGCAACCTCAAGGCCATGTATCGCGGCGTGCAGGCGCTGGGTTCGGATGTCGATGTGCTCGGCGCAATCCGCACCGGCTCCGTGTTGATCGACGAAGTCACCATCGCCGGCGGCTGAATTCCGCCTCAGGCTGCAGGCGGCTCCTTCGAAATCAGTTCTGCCAGGGTGCGCTCGCCACAGGAGTTGCGCCAAGCGCGTTCCATGTCTGCCTGCAGTTCCAGCACGCCGGGCGCCGACAGGCGCGGGTGTGGATCATGGCCCGCGCGGCGCGTGCGGGCGGCGCTGATGATTTCTGCCAGCGTGATGCTGCTGATCTCGCGGCCGGGAAACAATTTGTCGTCTTCCAGCTGCGCCAGCAGGCCGACGTGCTCCAGATGTTCGGACATGCCCGCGATGGCGATGCCGGGCAGCGCCAGCACGCGGGCCAACTTCTCGAGCGTCCAGGGCTCACTGCCGGCGCGATGTGCCATTGCGACACGGGCCATGATGTCCAGCGCGAGCCGTTCCTGCTCATTGCTCGACAGGCGGAATTCAGCGTGGCCTACGCGCAGATAATTCGGGTTCTGCACGTAGAACGCGAGCTGTGCGCCAGCCAGCAGGATCAGCCAGCCGAGGTAGGTCCACAGAAACACCGCCACCACGATGGCAAAGCCGGCGTATACCAGCGTCAGCCGCGAGGTATAGAGCACCATCGCCGTGAACGCCTTGCCGGTAGCGGCCCACAGGATGCCGGCGACAAGCGCACCGACCAGCGCAGGCACCAGACGCACGCGCGTATTGGGCATCAGCAGATAGAGAGCCGTGAACAAGCCGGTGACAATGGCGTATGGCGCGAGCTGGATCAGCAGCTGGATGGCCTGCGCGCCGAACGTGAAGTTCTCCGGGTTGTAACTGGTCACCCGGTCGAACGCGAGCTTGGTGAATGCGATCACCGTTGCGACGACCAGCGGGCCTATCGTCACCAGTATCGCAAACTCCATCACCCGGCGAGGAATGCTGCGGGCACATTGCACGCGCCACACAAAGTTCAGGCTGTCTTCGATCTTGTTGACGGTACCGATCAGCGTCCACAGCAGCAGCGTGAGACCCACTACGCCAACCAGGCCGCCGCTAACATTCTCGGCCAGCGACATCAGCCGGTTCACAATCTGCGGACCCGCTTCGCCCACAGGACGGAAAAACTCCAGCAGGAATGGTGCCATGTCGCGATGCGCCCCGAAGGCCTTGAGCACCGCGAAACTCAATGCGATGAGCGGAATCAGCGCCAGCAGCGTGGTGTACACGAGGCCAGTGGCGCGCAGCGTCAGCTCACCGCCAATCAGGTCACGGATGATTGCATAAGGATAACGCAGGAAACGCAGCAACCGCGCCAGCGGGTTCTGTTGCAGGGTGTGCGGCCCGAACAACGCGCGGTCAAAAAGATTCCAGGATGGCTGCCACATGTTGTAGATCCGCACTACCACGTTTGCCGACTACGCCAGTGCAGGGTCTGTGAGGCGACGCAATGCTTCCTGGTAATTCGCCGCAGTTTGCGCGATCACAGCGGGCGGCAGTCGCGGACCGGGGGCCTGCTTGTTCCAGTCCAGGGTTTCCAGATAGTCGCGCACGAGCTGCTTGTCGAAAGAGGGTGGACTGCTGCCGACCTCGTAGCTGCTGGCCGGCCAGAAGCGCGAGGAATCGGGGGTCAGTGCTTCATCCATCAGCATGAGTTCACCAGCAGCCGTCAGGCCGAATTCGAACTTGGTATCCGCGATGATGATGCCACGGCGTGCGGCGTGTTCAGCCGCGTAGTGATAAAGGGCGATGGCGGTATCGCGAACGCGCTCGGCCATCTCCGTGCCAACGAGACCAGCAGCGGCCGCGAAGCTGATGTTTTCGTCGTGATCGCCCACGGCCGCCTTGGTGGCGGGCGTGAAGATGGTCTCGGGCAGTTTCTGCGCCTGGCGTAGTCCCGTCGGCAGTGTGATCCCGCAGACGCGGCCAGTAGCCTGGTAATCCTTCCACCCGGAGCCGATCAGGTAGCCGCGAACGACTGCTTCGATGGGCAGGGCTTTCAGCCGATGCGCAATCACACTGCGGCCTTCTGCCTGCGCGCGCTCAGCGGCGTCCGGCAGAACATCGGCCAGCGGCCGGTCGAGCAGATGGTTGCTGATGATGTGGCCGGTGCGCGCGAACCAGAAGTTCGAGATGTTGTTGAGGATGCATCCCTTGCCGGGGATTGGGTCGGGCAGGATCACATCGAAGGCCGACAAGCGGTCGGTGGCAACGATCAGCAGGCTGTGCTCATCGATTGCATAGACATCGCGAACCTTGCCGCGATGTATGCGCTGCAGGCTCGTCAGCCGGGTTTCGTGCACGACGGTGGGGGCTTGGGTATTCAGGCTTGCTACCATAAACCATATGCAGTGGACGGGAAAACTCATCGGTGGCGCATTGGGCCTGGTACTGGGGCCGATCGGCGCGGCCATCGGCGCCGCGATCGGGCATCAATACGACGTCAACGTCGAACGCGGCAGCGGCCGGGCGCCGGGGGAGCAGTTTTTCGTCAGCACCTTTCGCGTAATGGGGCATGTGGCGAAGGCCGACGGGCGGGTCACGGAGCGCGAAATCGCTGCGGCACGAAGCGTCATGCACAGCCTGCGTTTGGATGGCGGACAGGTGCAAGCAGCCATTACGCTGTTTGCCGAGGGCAAGCAGTCTGGCTTCGATCTTGCGCAAGAGATAACCGCGCTGCGGGCCGCCTGCCATTCCCAGCCGCAGATCCTGCGGATCTTCGTGGAAATTCAGCTGCGTTTCGCGCTGGCCGGCAGCGACATGACCGGTGGTGCGCGCACGTTGGTGGTGCGCACCGCCACGCTGCTCGGCATTGCCCCGCAGCTGTTCGCGCGCATGGAGGCGGCAATGCGCGGGGGCGAACGCGGGGCCGGAGGCGCCGTCGATCACGCGGCTCGCACCGTCGCTGCCTACCGCACGCTTGAGGTCGATGCCAGCATTGCCAACGAAGAGCTGACCCGCGCCTACCGCCGCCTGATGAGCCGGCACCACCCCGACAAGCTCAAGGCCAATGGTTTGCCGGATTCCATGCTGGAACATGCGAAGCAGCGCACCCAGGCCATTCGCGAAGCCTATGAGTTGTTGAAGGCGCAGCGCGGCATCGGCTAAGCCCAAGCCATTCGCGTAAACTCCTGCCATGCCTGCACAGACGCCCTGGATCGCGCCCTCCATACTCTCCGCCGATTTCGCGCGACTGGGCGACGAGGTCGATGCCGTGCTGGCCGCCGGCGCGGATATCGTCCATTTCGATGTGATGGACAATCACTATGTGCCGAATCTCACCATTGGCCCGCTGGTCTGCGAGGCGCTGCGCAAGCATGGTGTGACCGCGCCGATCGATGTTCACCTGATGGTCAAGCCGGTGGACCGCATCATTCCGGATTTCGCGAAGGCCGGCGCCTCGATCATCAGCTTCCACCCGGAAGCGAGCACGCATGTCGATCGCACCATCGCGCTGATCCGCGAGCACGGCTGCCAGCCTGGGCTGGTGTTTAACCCGGCCACGCCGCTGGATTACCTGGATCACACGCTGGATCTGGTCGACCTGGTGCTGATCATGTCGGTGAATCCGGGTTTCGGCGGGCAGAAGTTCATACCCCGCGCGCTCGAAAAACTCAGGGAAGTGCGGCGGCGCATTGATGCCAGCGGTCGCGCGGTGCGGCTGGAGATCGATGGCGGCGTGAAAACCGACAATATCAGCGCGATCGCCAGTGCCGGCGCCGACACCTTCGTGGCGGGCTCGGCGATTTTCGGGGAAAAGGACTATCGCGCCGTGATCGGCGCGTTGCGGCGGAATATCGAGTCGGCGCGCAATCCGCAGGCCTGACCGGCCAGTATTTATTCGTCGTCGTCCTCGTCATCATCGTCGTCATCGAAACGCGATGATGCCGCTGGTGCTGGCCTCGGTGCGGCGGCCTTGCCGCCAGCCACCTGCGTGGGCACGATCACCGGACGCGTCTTCATCTTGGGGCGCGCATTGAACACTACGATGGTTTTGCCGGTGGCGCGCAGCAGACCCTGTTCTTCCAGCACCTTCAGCACACGGCCCGCCATTTCGCGCGAGCAGCCGACCAGCCGTGACAGTTCCTGGCGCGAAACCTTGATCTGCATACCTTCCGGATGCGTCATTGCATCCGGCTCGCCGCACAGGTCCATGATGGCGTGCGCCACGCGGCCGGTGACATCGACGAAGGCCAGGTCGCCCAGCTTGCGATTGGTGCGATCAAGGCGTGTGGCAAGTTGCGTCGCCAGTTCGAATACCAGGCCCGGTGATTCCGCGGCGATCTGGCGAAAGCGCGGGTAAGTCATCTCGGCCAGCTCGCACTGATTGCGGGTACGCACCCAGGCACTGCGTGTGGGCTGATCGTGAAACAGCCCCATCTCGCCAAAGAACTGGCCCTTGTTGAGATAGGCCAGCACCATCTCATTGCCTTCTTCATCCTCGATCATCACCTCGACTGAGCCGCTGATGATGTAGTAGAGGACGTCGGGCAGATCGCCGGCGTGGATGATGACCGTCTTGGACGAGACAGTGCGGATGCGGCAGTAGCTCAGGAAGCGATTGATCGCGGGGATGTCGCTCAGCGGCTTGATGCTGTCTTCCATTGTTATCGTTCTCGTCGAGTTGACCCTGGGACCGGAATAGACTTCCCGGTTGCTGCCGTCTTTGTATTACATAACGCGCTGCCGTGGCAACCACTGCCCTGTGACGCTGGTCGCACTATATCCAGCGCGCCGTCGTGGTCATCAGTCGCGCGGTCGCCCGCATCACTCTTTGTATGGGAACTGGCAGCGTTGCACCACCAGACTGCCGGGCCAGCTCACCATGGGCTTTTTCATCTGCCCGCATCTGGGTCAGGATGGCTCGGCTGCGCAGGTCGGCCGCGGGTAGCTGCTCCAGATGGGTCTCGAGATGCCGCTCCACCTGCCGTTCGGTTTCTGCGACGAATCCCAGGCTGACGCGATCATTGGCAAGGCCGGCGGCCACCCCGATGGCAAACGACCCGGCATACCAGAGCGGATCCAGCCGGCTGGGCCGGTCATGTAATTCGCGCAGCCGCTGCTCGCACCAGGCGAGATGATCGGTTTCTTCGCGCCCGGCCTGTTCCAGCAGGGCGCGAATGGCTGGCTGACGCGCCACCAGCGCCTGCCCGTGATACAGCGCCTGTGCGGCTATTTCCCCCGCATGGTTGATTCGCATCAGTTCAGCCGCCAGGCGGCGCTCGGGCTCTGGCGGGGCTGCCCCGATTGGGCCGGGTGTTGGGCGGGCAGCCCGGGCCGGCGCAAACAGGGCACGCAAGGCCCGGTCAGCGGAGCCAACCAATTGATCTGCAAGGCTTCGGTGCAGTGTCATGCGCACACTGTATAGGGAGTGGGTGGGATGCGCTGCATCCCCCTGATCCGCTTTGCAATGCCAGGGGGCATTGATTACACTCTGCGGCCCTTTTTAGGCACCCCCGGCATTCGGGAGCCTTACAGACAGCGGCCCGGAATCAAGATGAGCACAGTATCTGCAAAGCCCGCGGAAGTTCGCGCGGATTGGTTTGTCGTCAATGCCGAGGGCAAGACCCTGGGACGGCTGGCTACCCAGCTGGCGCACCGCCTGAAGGGCAAGCACAAGGTGGACTACACCCCGCATGTCGACATGGGCGACAACCTGATCGTGCTGAACGCCGAAAAGATCCACGTCACCGGCGCGAAGCTCGACGACAAGTTCTATCACCAGCACACGGGCTACACGGGCAACCTGAAGTCCATTTCGCTGGGCAAATTGCTGCAGGAGCATCCCGAGCGTGCGCTGGAGTTTGCCGTGAAGGGCATGCTGCCGAAGAACACGTTGGGCCGCATGATGTTCCGCAAGCTGCATGTGTTCGCCGGCAAGGAACACCCGCACTCTGCCCAGCAGCCCAAGGCGCTTGAGCTTTAATTCCGCACGAAAACGTTCAGGAACCAGTTACACATGGCAGCGACACAGTACGGCACCGGTCGGCGCAAGACGGCAACGGCCCGGGTATACATGAAGGCCGGCAGCGGCAAGATCACCGTCAATGATCGTCCGTTGGACGAATTCTTCGGCCGTGAGACCGGTCGCATGATCGTGCGTCAGCCGCTGCAGGTGGCGCAGGTGGAAACTCGCTTCGACTTCACCGTGCAGGTGGCCGGTGGCGGCATCACTGGCCAGGCCGGCGCGATCCGTCATGGCATCACCCGCGCGCTGATGGAATTCGACGAATCGCTGCGTCCGACGCTGCGCAAGGCCGGCTTCGTCACGCGCGACGCCCGCGAAGTGGAACGCAAGAAGGTCGGTCGCCGGAAAGCCCGCCGCGGTCCGCAGTACTCCAAGCGATAAGGAGAAACCGGCCAAAGGCCGGTTTCCAATCGATGATGGGGGATCGTCTAGTGGTAGGACTACGGACTCTGACTCCGTCAACCTAGGTTCGAATCCTAGTCCCCCAACCAATACAAGAATTGGCGTCGCAAGCGACGCCCTTATTCTTTGTTCAGCCCTTGCCGCCCCGATGCCGCTTACTCTCCAACCGCCTTGACCTGCGCCGGCAGCAGCCCGCGCGCATTCGCTCGCCGCACTGCCGACAGCACCGCCAGAATCGAAGCCGTGATGATGTTGGCGTGTACGCCTACGCCGAACAGGGTGACGCGGGAAGGCGTAGTGATCTCGACGAATGCGGCAGCCTTCGCTTCGCTTCCTTTGCCGATGGATTTTTCTTCGTAGGACAGCACATCGATCGGCAAAGCCAGCGCATGCACCAGCGCATCGATCGGGCCATTGCCGCGACCCGTCAGCTGCATGGGTTTGCCACCACGCAAGACGTTGAGTGTCAGCAATTCACCATCCGTGCCATCGGTGGCGGTGACCAGATGATGGCCCCGGTATTGATACTCCTGTCCCTCATGCGCAAGGTACTCCTCGTCGAACAGCTGCCAGATCTGCGCAGCAGTGACTTCCTTGCCGGTGGAGTCGGTAACGGCCTGCACCACCGTGCTGAACTCGATCTGCATGCGACGCGGCAGAACCAGGCCGTATTCCTGTTCGAGCAGATAGGCCACGCCGCCCTTGCCCGACTGGCTGTTCACGCGAATGATCGATTCATAACTGCGTCCAAGGTCACGGGGGTCGATGGGCAGGTAGGGGATTTCCCACACATCGTCGTCGGCGCGGGCGGCAAAACCCTTCTTGATGGCATCCTGGTGCGAGCCCGAAAATGCCGTGAACACGAGGTCGCCCACATAGGGATGTCGCGGGTGGATGGGCAACTGATTGCAGTACTCCACACAACGCGCCACTTCGTTGATGTTCGACAGGTCGAGGCCAGGGGCGATGCCCTGGGTATAAAGATTCAAGGCCAGGGTCACGAGGTCGACATTGCCCGTGCGTTCGCCATTGCCGAATAGCGTCCCCTCGACCCGATCCGCCCCCGCCATGATGCCCAGTTCCGCCGCGGCCACAGCCGTGCCACGGTCGTTGTGCGGATGCAGGCTGATGATGGTGCTGTGGCGCCGCTTGAGGTTACGGCAGAACCATTCGATCTGGTCAGCGTAGATATTGGGAGTTGCCACCTCGACGGTGGCAGGCAGATTCAGGATGGCCTTGCTGGCCGGCGTCGGTTCCCAGGCGTCGAGCACGGCCTCGCAGACCTGCAGCACGAACGGCAACTCGGTGCCTGAAAAGGCTTCCGGCGAATACTGGAACGTCCATTGCGTCGCGGGTTGGGCAGCGGCCAGCTCCCGGATCAGTTTCGCGGCGTCGACGGCCAGCCGGATGGTGGCGGCTTCATCCTGTCGGAACACCACGCGCCGGAATACCGGGGCAGTGGCGTTGTAATAATGCAGCACCGCACGCTTCGCCCCTTTCAAGGATTCAAATGTGCGCCGGATAAGTTCTGGACGGGCCGGGGTGAGTACCTGGATGGTGACGTCGTCCGGAATCGCGCCGCCTTCGATCAGTTCGCGCACGAAGTCGAAGTCGGTCTGCGAGGCGGAGGGGAAGCCCACCTCGATTTCCTTCAGACCCATGCCGACCAGCAATTCGAAGAAGCGGCGCTTGCGCGCGACGTCCATCGGCTCGATCAGCGCCTGATTGCCGTCGCGCAGGTCGACGCTGCACCACAGTGGCGGACGGGTGATGCGGGCATCCGGCCAGCGGCGGTCGGCGATGGGGTCGATGGTGTAAGGGCGGTACTTGTTCGATGGGTCGGTCAACATGGTCGTCTCCGGCGTGTGACCGCTGCGCACGGTGTTTTGCCGTGGAGCAAAGCGGTCAGACAGCAAACTTCAAGAGGGAGAAATGATGCGCCCGAAGGCGCGCGCGCGTCGACTGCGGTTTAGCGTCGCAGGTGCAGGCGCGCAATCAGCAGCTCGCCGCCGGGAAAGGCTGAAGCGATTTGGGGCTGCTGTTGACGCATGTAGGGAAGCCTAGCAGGCGCCGGCACACCGGGGCAACACGGGGGAGGGGAACCCTGATTTATGTGACGCGATCGAGCCGGCGCACGCCAGCAGGGGTACCCAGCAGCAGGACATCGGCCGGCCGCCGCGCAAACAGGCCAACCGTGACCACGCCAGAGATCTGGTTGATAGTGCTCTCGAGGGTCACTGGGTCCGTGATCGTAAGGTCATGCACGTCCAGGATGTGATTGCCATTGTCGGTGGTGACACCCACCCGGAATACCGGACGGCCACCCAGATTCGTCAGGTGCCGGGCCACCAGCTGCCGCGCCATGGGAATCACTTCCACCGGTAGTGGAAAACGCCCCAGTGTCGCGACCAGTTTCGATTCGTCGGCTATGCAGACGAAGGTCGTGGCCGCGGCAGCAATGATCTTTTCGCGGGTCAGGGCGGCTCCGCCCCCCTTGATCAGCTGCAACTGGTGATTGGTTTCGTCGGCGCCATCTATATAGACACCAAGGTTGTCGACCGCATTGAGATCCAGGACCGGCACGCCCAGCGCCCGCAACCGGGAGGTGGAGGCGTCCGAACTGGAGACCGCACCCTTGAGTCTTGGAATCCACGGCGCAAGTTGATCGAGCATGGCGTTGACGGTTGAGCCGGTGCCCACACCCAGGACCATTCCATCCTGCAGATATTCCAGCGCAGCAGCGGCCACCTGCCGTTTCAGTTGCGATTGTTGCTCGCTCATGCCGTATTTCCTGCTGCCGAAAATGACTGTGCCCGCTTTCGCGGGCACAGTGTAAGTAGCTTTTCTGGTGATTCGGCGAGCTGGATTTTCATCCGAACCCGCCGCTCACCGTCGAGTTACTTCTTCTTAGCGGCCTTTTTCTTGGCCTTCTTCTTGGCTTTCGCCATGAGAGTTCTCCAGTTACAAGTTAGTCCGGGGTCCGAGTATATACACGCGTTGCAAAAATACAAGCAAGCGTGTTAGCGACGTTGCGTTCGCGCAACCCGGATGATCGGACTCATGCCGCATATCCAGGCGCACTCCGCCACCATCGACATGCGCCATGTCGATGGTGTCAGCGCATCAGGGAGCGGATGAACTTCCAGTGTGCGCGATCGACGGGCGTGATCGACAAGCGGCTGCCCTTGCGCAGCAGCAGCAGTCCGTCGAGCTGGTTCGTTGCATGCTCGCGCAGTACGGCCAGCGGCAGCAGTTGCCTGGCGCGCTCCTGCAGTCGTACATCCACTGTGTACCAAAGTGGCTTGTTTTCCGGGCTTTTTGCATCGTAGTAAGGGCTGCGCGGATTCCACGCGGAAGAGTCCGGGTAGCCGGATCGCACCACCTCGACCACACCTGCGATGCCGGGCTCGGGACAGGAAGAGTGGTAGAAGAAGGCGAGGTCCCCTGCCGCCATCTCGTCACGCAGCATGTTGCGTGCCTGGAAGTTTCGCACTCCCTCCCAGCTGGTGGTCTGCTTCGGGGCAGCCGCAAGGTCATCGATGCCGAAGGTGTCGGGTTCACTTTTCATCAGCCAGTGGCGCATCAGGGGTTGCTCCGGGGAATCCACCGCACTGAGGAGTCCGTCACAATCACATCCACCGGCACGTCGTGCTTCGCGCCGGGGAGCGACGCCACCTGCTGCACGTTGTAGGCGATTCCAACCAGCAGCGGGCGGCGCCATTGCCGCAGCCGTCGACGGTGCGCGAAGCAGCGGTCATAGAAGCCTTTTCCCATGCCGATGCGATTGCCAGCGGCATCAAAACCGACCAGCGGCATGATTACGATATCCAGTTCACGTAGGTGTAGGTGGTGTCTGCCGACCGGCTCGAGCATCCCGTGCGCGCCTCTTGCGATCGCCCCATGAAACTCGAAAAAACGCATGCGACAGTGCCGCTTGCTGACGATGCGGGGCAGGGCGATGGTGCAGCCGCGCTGGCGCGCCAGTTGCAACAGCGGGGCGGTGTCCAGTTCCTCCGGCATGGCGAGGTACAAGCCGATGCGCCGTCCGGGCCGCAGCAAACGGGTGCTGTCAATGAGCCTTGCAAGGTTGCGGGCGGCAAGGCTGCGGGCAGCGCCAGTAATCGCGCGGCGACGGGCGCGCAGCTGGCGGCGCAGTAAGCCGCGGTCAGCGCTTGCCGGAAGGATTTCTGCTTTCAATGCCTGGACTGCGATCGCGGAACTTGGGAAGAGGCGCCACCCGCATGTGCCGGTGCGAACCGTTGCTCTCGAACCGGAGCAACAGGTGGGGCAGGCAAATGGCAGGTAAGGCTTCCCGCTCGAGGCGGACTTGCACAGCCTGGCCGTATGACCCGCCCCTGGGTTTTCAATTAGGTCCGAGGTAACCCGGTCCGCTTGTCGAACACCGCAGGCGGCGCAGAACCACTTTACTACAGTTCGAGCTGCTGACCCTGGACCAGTGCGCGTTCCACGCGTTCGCGCATCTGCTTGACACGGACTCCCAGCTCGGCGCCGCGATGTTCGTCACGGGCGGCAAGCTTCGCCAGATCGTTGGCCATGTTGAGCGCTGTCATGAGCAGCAAACGATCCGTGCCGATGAATTTGCCTGATTCGCGGACTTCCTTCAGCCGCGTGCCGAGAAGGGCGGCTGCTTGCTGCAGGTCTTCCCGCTCCGCAGGTGGACAGGCGATCAGGTATTCCTTGCCGAGGATCTGGACGCTGACGGGTTCGGCAGCGTCCAGGCTCATACGCCGCTTTCCAGCAGGCGCAGCCTGCCGATCATCGCTTCGACGCTGGCGCGCACCTGCTCATTTTTCTGCAGCAGCACCGCGCGTTCGCCCGACAGATTGTCTTGCCGATGCCGCAGCGCGCGGTTTTCTTCATTGAGCTGACGTACCAATGTCAGCAACTCGCCCATGCGCACTTCCAGCCGCTGCAGTTCGGTTTCCACCGTGGTGTTCTTATTGTTCTGGATCATGTGCGCGTAATAGTGCCGTCGGTATGGCGAGGGGTCAATCATGGCGCGGAGGTTGAGGCATAATCCCTGCCGATGGTGCTTCTGACCCGGACATTCAACGAGCTGCAGGGCGCGCTACAGCAGTCCCACGCGCTGACCGACGCCGCCGAAGCCCATGGCACGCTGGTTGGCTCATTATGTGCTACCGGTTGCTCTCTGGATGAGTGGCTGGCAGAAATCCTGCCGGAGGGGCAGGCCGCAAATGCGGCAGCCGCCAGCTTGCGGGCGGTTTTCGATGCCACCAATGGTGCACTGGGTGACAACGAAATGTCGTTCCAGCCGCTGTTGCCGCTTGATGAAGAGCCGATTGCCGATCGCACCAGGGCGCTGGGCGAATGGTGTCAGGGATTTCTGTATGGGCTCGGTGTCGGCGTGGCCGTGCCGGATGTGTCCAGGCTGCAGGGCGAAGCTGCCGAGGTGCTGCGAGACATGACAGAGATCACCCACGTCGATGTCGATCCCGAAGACTCCGAGGAGTCGAACGAGGCGGCCTATGCCGAGCTCGTCGAGTTCGTGCGCGTTGGCGTGCAGCTGCTCTATGAACAGCTGCGGCCGCTGCGCGATCCACCCCGGCAACTTCCCCGGGAAGTGCTGCATTGAAAGCGCGGCAGGCAGGCGTTGCGGGAGTGGTGGCGCGGGCGGCGGCCCTGAAGGCCAACAATGCGGAATTTGCGCGGCGTCGCAGGCAGCTGGCGCGGCTGATGGGGCGCGATAGCATCGCCATTGTCCCGGCAGCGCCGGTCCGTCAGCGCAACAGCGATGTCGAACACCCGTACCGGCAGGACAGCGATTTCCACTACCTGACCGGCTTTGGCGAACCCGAGGCGGTGGCGGTGCTGGTGCCAGGCCGGGCCGCGGCGGAATACATCCTGTTCTTGCGCGATCGCGATCCGTTGCGCGAGACCTGGGACGGGCGGCGCGCAGGACCAGCGGGCGCAGTGGAAAAATACGCCGCCGATGACGCTTTTCCCATCGCTGACCTGGACGAAATCCTGCCGGGCCTGATGGAGAATCGGGAGCGCGTGTTCTACGCCATGGGTACCCATCCGGAATTCGACCAGCGGGTGCTCGGCTGGCTGCAGACCCTGCGCGGTCAGGCGCGTCATGGCCGGCATCCGCCACAGGAGATGGTCGCGCTCGACCATGTTCTGCATGACATGCGGTTGTACAAGAGCCGCGTCGAAACCGGCTTGATGCGTGAGTCCGCCCGCATTGGGGCCGCTGCGCAGCTGCGCGCGATGCGCCATACCAGGCCGGGTCGCTACGAGTTCGAGATTGCCGCCGAGCTGATGCATGAGTACGGCCGGCACAATGCCACCGCGTCCTACCAGCCCATTTGCGGCAGCGGCGCCAACTCCTGCATCCTGCATTATCACGAGAACGACGCGCGGCTGGCCGACGGCGACCTGCTGCTGGTGGATGCCGGCGCGGAATATCAGTACTACGCTTCAGACATCACCCGCACCTGGCCGGTGAATGGCCGGTTCTCGCCCGCGCAGCGCGAAGTCTATGAAGTGGTGCTGGAAGCGCAACGCGCGGCATTCGCAGCCACCAAGCCAGGCAATCACTGGAACCAGGCGCATGAGGCGGCGGTGCTGGCGATCACCCGGGGCCTGGTATCGCTGGGTTTGCTCAAGGGACGGGTGCCGAAGCTCATCAAAGATGGCGCCTATCAGCGCTTCTTCATGCACCGCACCGGTCATTGGCTTGGCATGGACGTGCACGACGTGGGGGACTACAAAGTTGGTGACGCATGGCGGGAGCTGGAACCGGGCATGGTCATGACGGTTGAGCCGGGCATCTACATTCCAGCCGGCTCGCGCGGCATACCCAGGCGTTTCTGGAACATCGGCATCCGCATCGAGGACGACGTCATGGTCACAGGTTCAGGCTGCGACATCCTGACTGGCGACGTGCCCAGCGCACCAGACAAGATCGAGGCGGTCATGTCGGCTAGCGCGTAATCAACTTGGCCGCTCCGCAACACTTCGATATTGCGATCGTCGGTGGCGGACTGGTCGGCGCCACTCTGGCCGTGGCGATGCGCGGCCTGCCGCTGCGCATCGCCCTGATCGAGGCACATGCGCCAGACAGCGCCACCCAACCCAGCTTCGATGACCGCACCACCGCGCTTGGCAATGCCAGTCGCCGCGTGTTCGAAGCATTGGGCTTGTGGCAGGGGTTGCAGGCCGAGGCCGCTCCGATCACGGCGATACATGTTTCCGATGCGGGGCGCTTCGGCTTTGCGCGGCTGACGGCTGCAGAGCTTGCGCTGCCTGCGCTCGGCTATGTGCTGCCCAACCGTGTGCTGGGACGTGAACTGTGGCGCGCCCTGCTGGCGGCGCCAGCGGTCACGGCGTTCATGCCGGCGCGACTGCAAACACTCACCGTTGCGGAAGATGTGGCAACACTGGAGCTCGCGCAGGCCTCGGGGCCGGTGGCGATAACCGCGAAACTGGTGGTCGCCGCGGATGGTGCACAGTCGTTGGTGCGAGCGGCAGCGGGTCTGGGTGCAACCGTCGATGACTACGACCAGGTGGCGATCGTGGCGAGCCTGCGCAGTGATCGGGCGAATGATGGCGTGGCCTACGAACGCTTTACGGCGGCCGGCCCGATGGCCCTGCTGCCGATCCGGGTTGCGGGCAGCGCTGCCTGGCGCACACTGGTCTGGGCGGCGCGACCCGATGACGCCGAACGTCTGTTGCAGCTGCCGCCTGAACAGTTCATGCGCGAATGGCAGGACGCATTCGGTTGGCGCGCCGGGCGTGCGCTGCAGCTTGGGACGCGCGGGCGTTACCCCTTGTCGCTGTCACGCAGCGACGGCTCGGTGTCGCCGCGAATCGTACTGCTGGGCAATGCTGCGCAGTCATTGCACCCGGTGGCAGGGCAGGGGTTCAACCTCGGTTTGCGCGATGCGGCTGAACTTGCCGAGTTGCTGCACGCGGCAACGGCGTCCGGTCCGGCCGATGTGGGTGCTGCGGATCTGCTGCTGCCGTATGCAGCAGGGCGAGTACGCGATCGCAATGGCGTAATCGCCTTTACCGATACCCTGGTGCGGGTATTTTCCAGTGATCACCGGCTGGCCGCTGCGGCGCGCGATGCGGGGCTGCTGCTGTTCGATCTGCTGCCACCGGCGAAGCGGGCATTAAGTCAGGTGAGCCTGGGATTCGGCGCGCGCACCGGCCGGCTGGCGCGCGGGCTGTCGTTGACACCGCGCGGCTCACGGTGACTCCAGTGCGGGCCGACGTCGCCATCGTGGGCGGTGGGATAGTCGGGGCGACGCTGGCACTGTTGCTGGCCGAGCGTGCGCGTATTAAGGCGGCGCGCATCGTGGTGATTGAGCCATCGCCAGCTGTAGCGCCCGCATCAGGTTCAGCCTTCGAGCTGCGCGTGTCGGCAATTGCGCCGGGCAATCGCGCCCTGCTCATTGAACTTGGGGTCTGGCAGCAGCTCGATGCCAGCCGGATCGCGGACTACGAGCGCATGCTGGTGTGGCACGAGTCCGTGCCACCGGATAGTCCCGACGTGCTGTGCTTCGACGCAGCGGAAGCCGGCGAGCCGGATCTGGGCAGCATTGTCGAGAACAACGCATTGCAGGCGCATCTGCTGCAACGCTGCGCCGCGCAGGACGTGTTCATCATCCACGAAACCTTGCGCGCGCTTCATGTGGACGCCGACGCTGCGACCCTGGATCTTGGCGGCACGCAAGTGGTCGCCGAGCTGGTGGTGGGCGCGGACGGCGCTGCCTCCGCCGTGCGTTCCATGCTGGGCCTGCAGGCCCAGCATCGCGACTACGGGCAGCGGGCCATCGTTGCCACGGTACGCGGCCAGCGTTCCCATGGTCGTGCAGCCTGGCAGCGATTCCTGTCGACCGGGCCGCTGGCGTTGTTGCCACTGCCCGGTGATGAATGCTCAATCGTCTGGTCTGCCGTGAACGAGCGTGCCGATGCCCTGTTGGCGTTGGCCCCGCAGGAATTCGAGTCCGAACTAACGGCCGCCAGCGCGGCTGTGCTGGGCGCATTGCGACTGACCAGCGAGCGGGCTGCGTTTCCGTTGCGGCGGCTTGCGGCGCAAGACTACGCGCAGGAACGTGCCGTGCTGGTGGGCGACGCCGCGCATGTGATTCATCCGCTCGCCGGCCAGGGAGTAAATCAGGGCATCGAGGATGCAGTCGCGCTGGCAGCCGCGCTGGCGCAGCGACCGGCGCGCGAGAGTCCGGGTGCGCTGGCGGCGTTGTTGCGCTACCAGCGCGAACGCCGTGCGGGCAATGCGCTGATAGCTGCAACGGTGGATGCACTGGATCTGCTGTTCACCGGTTCAGGCGCGCTGCGTTCCTGGGCCGCACGGGAAGGTATGGCTATGGTTGGCCGCAGTGCAGCCGCTCGGCGGTTTCTGGTCAGGCAGGCGGCAGCTGGTCGATCTTGGCCGCGCAGATGAAATCGTTCTCCGTAAGCCCTTTGGCGGCGTGCGTAGTGAAGCGCACGCGGCAGTAGCCGTAGCCGATCTCCAGATCCGGATGGTGGTCTTCCAGATTCGCGATATGCGCCAGCGCGTTGACGAAACTCATCGTGCGAAAGAAATCCTTGAAGCGGAACTCGCGCTGGATCGACGTGGCATCGAGCGAGAGTTGCCAGCTTTCATCCAGACGCTGCAGCACTTCTTCGGCAGCGGCACGCGGCAACGGCACCACACCGCCTTCACATGGAACGCAACGACGGGCACTGAGTTCTTTCATGCCGAACTCCTTTCGGACGACGTACAACGACGGGTATGCAGATCGGTCATGGGGAGGTCGCAGGCGGCGCGCGCCGCGGATAAGTACGTTCGATATAGCGTTCCAGCAGGTCCTGGAATTCCTCCGCGATGCGCTCACCTTTGAGCGTAACTGTCTTCTCGCCATCCTCATAAACGGGTGCGACCGGCCGTTCGCCGGTGCCGGGCAGGCTGATGCCGATGTTCGCGTGGCGGCTTTCACCTGGTCCGTTGACCACGCAACCCATCACTGCAACCGTCATTTCCTCCACACCCGTGTGGTCCTTCGCCCATTGCGGCATGCGGTGGCGGATATGCGACTGGATGCTTTGCGCCAGTTCCTGGAAATAGGTGCTCGTGGTGCGGCCACAACCCGGGCAGGCTACCACCATCGGCAGGAACGAGCGCAGACCCATGGTTTGCAGGATCTCCTGCGCCACGATCACTTCCTGCGTGCGATCGCCACCGGGTTCCGGCGTGAGCGACACGCGGATCGTGTCGCCAATGCCGTCGGCCAGCAGCACGCCGATGCCGGCAGTGGAAGCCACGATGCCCTTCGAGCCCATGCCCGCTTCAGTGAGGCCGAGATGCAGCGGATAATCGCAGCGTGCGGCGAGGTTACGATAGACGGCAAGCAGGTCCTGCACGCCGCTGACCTTGGCGGAAAGGATGATCCGCTCTCGTTGTAGGCCGAGGCTTACAGCAAGTGCGGCGCTGTCCAGCGCTGATCGCACGATGGCCTCGCGCATCACCGTCTGGGCGCTGACCGGCGCGGGCAGGGCGTTGTTCTCATCCATCAGCTTTGCCAAAAGTTCCTGGTCGAGGCTGCCCCAGTTCACACCGATCCGCACTGGCTTGTCGAGCCGGCAGGCGATGCCGATCATTTCCGCGAACTGGGAGTCGCGCTTGGCTCCGCGACCGACGTTGCCCGGATTGATGCGGTATTTGTCCAGCGCAGTGGCGCAGTCGGGATATTCACGCAGCAGCTTGTGGCCGTTGAAATGGAAATCGCCGATCAGCGGCACGGTAACGCCCGCGGCGTGCAGGCGGTCGCGGATCACCGGTACGGCAGCGGCGGCTTCCGCGCTGTTTACCGTTATGCGAACCAGCTCCGAACCCGCGCGCGCCAGTGCGCGCACCTGCGCCACCGTACCGTCGACATCGGCGGTGTCGGTATTGGTCATGGACTGCACGGCAATGGGTGCTGCGCCGCCGATGGCGACCTTGCTGACACGAACCTGTAGGGTCTGGCGGCGGGCGTTGAGCATGGCGCGCATTGTAAGTGCACCCACTTCCAGTCGGGCAGCTTGTTAGACTTGGGGTCGCATGCAAAGACCGAAACCAGCCGGCATGGCCCGGATGCTCCGGGCCTTCGGTGCCAGCTACCGGGGCTATTGCGGCGCCTTCCGCGGCGAGGCGGCATTCCGGCAGGAGCTGGCCGTGGCGCTGGTGGTCATTCCGCTGGGCCTTTACCTGGGGAACGGAGGCACTGCCCGCGCGTTGCTGGTGGGGCCGATGATCCTGGTGCTGATCGTTGAGCTGCTCAACAGCGCCATCGAAGCCACTGTGGATCGCGTCGGGCTGGAGCATCATGAACTGTCCGGCCTTGCCAAGGACCTCGGGTCTGCGGCGGTGCTGTCTTCGTTCGGTTTGCTGGGACTGACTTGGTTGCTGGTACTTTTTTTCTAGAGGTTTGCCGATGAAGAATCGCGCGTGGCGGTGGCTGGCCGGATCAATATTACTGGCTGCCACGGTGGCGGATGCCCAGACCCCGCAACGGGTGCCTGGCGTGCCGCCGGTCGTTGTGCCGGCCGCAGAGGAAGTAACAGCTCCGCGGCGCGAAGACGCGCCATGGGCCGCAACACTGGAGCGAATCGCGCAGAGTGTGGTGGCGATCAAGATCGATGCCACGCGCGCCTTCGACACCGAGTGGAGCAGCTCGGCCCAGGCCACCGGCTTCGTGATCGATGCCGAGCGTGGCCTGATACTGACCAACCGTCACGTTGTGACACCGGGACCAGTCACGGCGGAGGCGACCTTCCTCAATCGCGAGGAAGTGCAGCTGTATCCGCTATATCGCGATCCCGTGCATGATTTCGGCCTGTACCGCTACGACCCGTCGAAGCTGCGCTTCATCAAGCCGGCGTCGCTGCCGCTGTATCCGGAGGGTGCGCAGATCGGCAGGGAAATCCGCGTCATCGGCAACAATGCCGGCGAACAGCTGTCGATTCTGGCGGGCACGATTGCACGGCTCGACCGGGACGCGCCGGAATACGGTGCGGGAAGCTACAACGATTTCAACACCTTCTATCTGCAGGCAGCGTCGGGGACTTCAGGTGGTTCATCCGGCTCGCCGGTGATCGATATCCAGGGACGTGTGGTGGGTCTCAACGCGGGTGGTGCAACGGGCGCCGCGTCGAGCTTCTATCTGCCGCTGGGTCGCGTGAAGCGCGCGGTGGATCTGCTGCGGGCCGGCAAACCCGTGACGCGTGGCACGCTGCAAACGGTATTCGAATTCACGCCCTACGACGAATTGCGCCGGCTCGGTCTGACGACCCAGACAGAAACGACCATGCGCAAGGCCTTTCCGGCCAATACAGGCATGCTGGTGGTCGGACAGGTGCAACCCGGTTCACCGGCTTTCGATGCGCTGCAACCCGGCGACATCCTGGTCAGCATAGACGGGCGGCCGGTCACCACTTTCGAGCCACTGGAAGAACTGCTCGATAGCGCCATCGGTCGCAGGATCGCGCTGCAGGTGCAACGCGGCGCCGAGAGCCGCAGCGTGCAGATCGCAGTCGGCGATCTGGATGCCATCACGCCGGCACGCTATCTCGAGTTTGGCGAAGCCGTGGTACACGACCTGTCATACCAGCAGGCGCGGCACATGAATCTGCCGGTGCAGGGCGTATATGTGGCAAACCCGGGCTACAGCCTGGCTGCTGCCGGCGTGCCGCGTGCAGCGTTGATTACCGAATTCAACAACCAGCCGGTGACCAACAGCGCAGAGTTCAGCGCCCAACTGGCGCTATTGGGCGATGGTGATCGCGCCACCGTGCGCTATACCACTGCTTCCGAGCCCGCCAACTCGCAGCTCAAATCCATGCGCATGGACCGTCGCTGGTTCCCCGCAAGCAGCTGCGTTCGCGACGATGCCACTGGCCTTTGGCCTTGCACTGTCCTGCCGCCCGGGCCCGCGCCGCGCGCGGTAACGCCCGGCAGTGCGACGCTGCCTGTGGTGCGCGACCCGCTCGTGGCCAAACTCGCGCCATCGCTGGTGCAGGTCACCTTCGACATGCCGTTCGCGGTTGCCGGCGTGAGCGAAAAGAACTATCACGGCACCGGCCTGATTGTTGATGCCGCGCGTGGCCTCGTTGTGGTCGATCGCAACACGGTGCCGGTGTCGCTCGGTGATGTGCGGGTGACGTTCGGCGGCGAACTGGAGATTCCCGGCCGCGTGGAGTACATCAATCCGCTGCACAACCTGGCTGTGGTTTCGTATGACCCGAAACTGATCGGCACCACGACGGTAAAAGCCGCGCTCATGAATCCGGCCCCGTTGCGCGATGGCGCAAGCGTGACAGCGATCGGCATGAACGGTGACGGTGAGCTCAGGTCGCGCACCACGCAGGTGGTGGCGGTCGAGCCGCTGGAGCTGCCGCTGTCGCGTTCCATGCAATTCCGCGACAGCAACCTGGAAGCCGCCGAGCTGCTGAATCCACCAACGGAGTTCGATGGCGTACTGGTCGACAAAGACGGCGCGGTGCAGGCGCTGTGGTCCAGCTTCCCCATGGAAACGGGGCGCGAGAACACTCAGATCAACCGCGGTGTGGGCATCGACCTCGTGGTTGAGATGCTTGACCATGTGCGCAGCGGTGTGCCGTTGCATACGCTGGATGTGGAGTTCAATCCCCGTTCGCTGACCGAGGCCGGGCGCCTGGGCTTGCCGGAGGTCTGGTTGCGCAAGATCGAGGCGAAAAATCCCGAGGCGCGGCAGGTGCTGGGTGTTGCGCGCATCACCGGCGGTGCGGAATCAGGCAAGGTGCTGCGACAGGGCGACCTGATCCTGGCCATCGAAGGCGCGCCGATGGCGGAGTATCGCGATGTGGAGCGCGCGGTGGTGAACAAAGCCGAAGTTGCAGTGACCGTCTGGCGCGGTAAGGGCGAGTTGACCCTGAAGGTGCCTACTACGGCGCTGACGGGTCGCGATTTCGATCGCGTTGTGCAGTGGGCCGGCGCTACTCTGCATGCACCGCATCGGGCGATGAGTGCGCAGCGCGGTTTGGTGCCGCAGGGTGTTTATGTTGCGTTCTTCACTTTTGGGTCGCCGGCCACCCGCTACCGTCTGCAACCCGGGCGGCGCATCGTCGAAGTCGATGGTCAGCCCACGCCGGATCTGGATGCGTTCCTGAAAGTGGTCACCGGCCGGCCTGATCGTTCGTCGCTGCGGCTGCGCACCCTGTCCTGGAACAACGTGCCGGAGGTCATCACGTTGAAGCTGGACCGGCACTACTGGCCGACTTCCGAGCTCGTGCGCACCGCTGGCGGCTGGGACCGCCATATGCTCGATTGAGCAGCGGCGCACGGTCTACACGGCAGGTTTCCCTGGCGCGGCGGGCTGCACTGATAGAATGCGCCGATGGTAAAAGTGGTTCGCGCCTCCCAGGCGGAGCTTGAGGCGGCTGTCGACGCGCTGCGTGATGGCGAGCTGGTGGCATTTCCGACCGAGACGGTTTATGGCCTGGGCGCCAATGCGTCCGATCCCGCCGCTGTGCGCAAGGTCTTCGAGCTCAAGGACCGCCCGCCGTCCCATCCGGTAATCGTGCACATCGACCAGCAGAAATACCTCAAGCGCTGGGCGCGGGAGCTGTCGCCGGCGGCCGAAAAACTCGCGGATGCATTCTGGCCCGGACCGCTGACACTGGTGCTGCCGCGAGCGGAGTCAGTGAGTGACGCTGTCACCGGGGGGCAGGACAGTGTCGCGATCCGCATTCCTTCGCACCCGATGGCGCAACAGCTGCTGGATGCATTCGGCGGCGGCATCGCGGCGCCATCCGCCAACCGTTTCGGGCGGCTCTCCGCCACTCGCGCCGAACACGTGCAGGATGAATTCGGTGATGCAGTAAAAGTGATCCTCGACGGTGGCGAGTGTCAGGTCGGGCTCGAATCCACCATCGTGAGTTGTCTCGATGACACCGTGCGGCTGTTGCGACCAGGCTCGATCACGCTGGGTGCGTTGCGCGCGACGGTTGGCGAGGTGCTGATCGGCGCGGACCATGCCGCGCCGCGCGTGCCAGGCAGCATGGCAGCGCATTACGCGCCGGGCACGCCATTGACGATAGTGCCGGGCGGAGAACTCGACGCGCTGGCTGAATCGCTGTCGGAAGGCGGCCAGCGCATCGCCGTGCTCGCCCAGCGCCTGCCGCTCAAGACCTATCAGTATGTCACCTGGGTGAATGCCGGCAACCGCGCGCAATCTTTCGGCCATGACCTTTATGCCAACCTGCGTGCGCTCGACAAGGCCGGCTGCGCGCGCATCCTGGTGCAGGAAGTGCCCGGCGACGAGCGCTGGGATGCGATCCGCGACCGCCTCGCCCGTGCGGCAGTGGGCGCAGCCGTTGACGGCGGCCGCTATGCGGCGCTGGGTACCGGCGTTCTGCCATGAAGAAAGCCAGCTGGATTGATCCGTTCGAACCGGAGCAGGTTCGGCGGCTGGTGGCGTCCTTCGGCTCGCCACTGCTGATCGTGGACTGCGAGCGGGTACGCGTGCAGTTTCGCCGCCTGCAAAAAGCGCTGCCGGGTGTTGACCTGCACTACGCGCTGAAGCCTTTGCCGCACGCCGCGGTGGTGCGCACCGTGGCTGCGATCGGCGGTTATCTGGATCTTGCCACCACTGGCGAAGTGCAGCTGATATCGCGACTGGGAATGGATGCCGCGCGTTGCATTCACACGCATCCGATCAAGCGCGACAAGGACATCCGCAATGCGCTGCATGCCGGCATCCGGCTGTTCGTTGCCGACAATCCGGACGAGGTACGCAAGTTCCGCAAGCACCGTGCCGCGGCAGAGCTGCTGCTGCGGGTTTCGTTCCGCAGTCCCGGCGCTGTCAGCGACCTGTCGCGCAAGTTCGGCTGCGATCCGGAGGCGGCGCTTGAACTTTCGCGGCTGGCTGCTGGCCTCGGCATCCAGGTGCGCGGCTTCTCGTTTCATGTGGGTTCGCAGGCACCCAACCCGCTCAAGCATGTAGAGGCCATAGAAGCCTGCGTGGGTCTGTTAAAACAGGCGCGCCGCGAGAAGCTGGGCCGTTTCGATGTGCTCGATATCGGCGGCGGTTTCCCCATCGACTATGCCAAGCGCGTGCCCGACATCGGGCGTTTTTGCGCGCCAATACGCAAGGCGCTGGCGGCGGTGCCAAAGAGCGTGCGCATCATCGCCGAGCCGGGCCGTTTCGTTGCCGGCCCCTGCGCGCTGGGTGTGGCGAGCGTGATGGGACGCGCCGAGCGCGGCGGTCTGTGGTGGTATTACCTGGATGATGGCGTCTACGGATCCTACAGCGGCCAGCTTTACGATCACGCCAGGTATCCCATCGAAAGCCTGCGCCAGGGCGGGGACCTGAAACCATCGGTGCTGGCCGGTCCCACCTGCGACAGCATCGATGTCATCGCCGAGAATATCCTGCTGCCCAAGCTCAAGACCGGCGACCTCGTCATTGGTCGCGCGATGGGCGCGTATACCTGGGCCTCGGCCAGCGAGTTCAATTTTTTCCCGCGAGCCACGGTGGTATCGGTGAACGAAACTCCCGGCGATGCCGGCAAGGTGGAGGACTAGCGCGTGGGGGATTCAAAAACCGTCGCAATCGGGCTGGTTGTCATAGCGGCATTTTCATTGGTACGCATCATCACGCAGTGGCGCGCCATGGGTCGCAAGCGTCGCAACATCGACTGGGATCAACATTTCATCCAGCAGCTGCGCAAGGCCGGCGTGAGCGCCTTCGAAGAACACACCATCGATTTCTTTTTCACCGTGCCCGAACGCAGTGCCTGCGAGCAGCTCGCCGCAGAGTTGCGCCAGGATGGCTATTCGATCGATATCAGGCAGGATTCGGAAAGCGGCCGGTTCAGCCTCGACGCGCAGCGCAGGATGCGCTTAGCCGTGCCGGAGATGCAGGCCGTCAGGGTTCACTTTACGGATCTGGCCGCCCGCCACGGTGCTAGCTACGACAATTGGGCCGTGGCGACAAAATAGACCCGCCACTCGTTCTGGCGGAAGACCTTGCCGCCTCCAGTGCATCCAGCTTAGTTGTCGCGAACTTAAATGGGGTACCCTATCTCCGAAGCGCATTTTGATAATGAAAAACACCGGCGGAACCTTTTTCGCGCTTTCTGGCGTCGGCAAATGGCTGGAGTGGACGCATGGCTAAGGAAAAGAACAAGGCAGTGAACGATGTCTCCAGGTCTCAAGCCCAACGCTTCCTGGAAACCGCTAGAGCCGCGCAGGTAGACGGGTCCGGCCGCAACTTCTCGCAGGCCATGGGCAAAATCACGCTGCGACGCAACGGTCGCAAGACCGCCAAAGGCGGGGTTGGCGGCGGAGCTGAGTGACAAGAGGCAAAGCAGTTGCAGAACGCCAGCAAGGGCGAAGCCGCGGAAGCAACGGCGCGATTTGCGACGACATCTCTACGGGAGATGAGCCAGCCTCACGCTACTTCTTAACAGCACGGAGATATTACGCCCGAGCTGAGCAGGCCGCGCGCCGGCGCATGAAGTGTGCAGTTTATGCGTCACGGCTCTGTTCCAGCGAGATGTTATGTTGCTATGCCGCCAGTCGAGTGACCTTCAACGACTTGCGGCGCTTTTCGGCGAGCCACAGATCGTACTGGACTTGCTGGTTGAGCCAACTCTCCGCTGTCGTATCGAACGCAATCGAGAGACGCACAGCCATCTCCGGGCTGATACCCGCCCGGCCGTTCAGAACAGCTGACAAAGTCTTGCGACTTACACCCAAAGCCTTCGCCGCATCTGTCACCGATAGAGCCAGCGGCTCCAGGCACAAGCCCCGAAGAATTTCTCCAGGGTGAGGTGGGTTGTACATTTGCGTTGCCATGTCAGTGATAGTCCTCATAGTCGACATCTACGACGTCCTTGCCAGAGCCGGCATGGCCATAAGCAACACCAATATCAGCGCCGACGGGATCTGGCTATAGAGTGGATGATGTGCCGATCGCTGGACGTATCGAGGAGCGGGTCTTGTGCATGGCTGGAACGCAGAGGGGGCTGTGCCTTGCGGGGTAGAATCCGCCCCGGTATCGTCTGCGACCATGCCTTTGGGGCCTCTTCGTAGTCGCGTGGCTCAGTGGCAGAGCATTTCCCTGGCATGGAAGTGGTTGGTGGTTCGATCCTGTTCGCGACTACCAACATGACTCTTCCGTGCAGCAGGGGTTAACTGGCCTGAGGATCGAAAGTTAATGCCGTCGCACGGCTCGCGTATTGACCCGCTTCGAAATTCTGGAGCTGCTCGGCGCAGGTGGCATGGGCGAGGTCTATCGCGCGCACGACACGCGTCTGCGCAGGGACGTCGCGGTGAAGTTGCTCCCGGAACACTTTCTGCTGGACGCCGAACGCCGGACGCGCTTTGAGCGCGAGACCCAAGTGCTGGTGTCGTTGAATCACCCCAACATCGCCGCACTCTTCGAGATTGTGGCTGTTCCGGGCGGCCACGCGCTGGTGCTCGAGCTGGTGGAGGGCGAAACCCTGACAGAGCGCATTGCGCGGGGCGCGCTGCCGGTGCGCGAGGCGCTGGGCATCGCTGCGCAGATCGCAACGGCACTGGAAGCCGCACATGAACAGGGCATCGTTCACCGCGACCTCAAGCCGGGGAACGTGAAACTGCGCCTGGCAGTTACACCGATTACGACAAGAGATCAGATAATTGTCGGATCGGATCCACAAAAGGTATTGAACTTTGCCACGGACGAACTTGGCAACTAGGAGAATTCGATCGAGGAGTCATTATCTTCAGTTCTTGAACTTCCCGACAGCGGTCATTCACCACCAACCGCTACGGGTCAGTAGTCGCCGACGAGGTCGATCTTCGCCCGATGACCGTGTGCGTGAGCCAGTTTTGCGTCACACGTCAGCAGCGGGGCATCAAGCGCCTCGGCCAACGCGATGTAGGCACCGTCGTAGGCGGTCACTGATTCACGCAATTGCCATATTCTGTCGGTCAACGACTGGTGTCCGTGCCGCTCAATGAACAGCTGCGACAAATCGGCGAGACCTTGCTCCGCCCTTTGCGCTGTGATGTCGTTTCGCTGGACCAGGCGCCGCAATGCATGTGCTACTTCGATGTCGATGAGATGCGGAGCATGCAGCCTCACGGGCCGCGCCAGCATGCGTTCCATAAGGCGGCCCGCGAGGCGGGTTTGCAGCAACATTTCCAGGAGCGCTGAGGCATCGACGACGATCAACGACTATCACGCTCTTCACGGATGATCCTGGTAGGGTCGGACTTGCCGACGTAGGGTTCGCGCTGCCGCAGCCGCTCGGCCATTTCATCTGCGCTAGGGCGCTCGGCAATCTTTCGGACCTCCCGGATCAGGAAGTCGGACAACGGCAGGCCTGACAATGCGGCGCGCGACTTCAAGCGTCGGTGCAGCGCATCCGGAACATTGCGCAACTGAATCATCTTTGACATGCGGAGATGATAGTCGCATGTGCCGCACATGTCCAGGCGAGTCCTGGTACGCCGCAATGTTGCCTGCAACACGTGCGCGATCGAAGCTGCAAGAATGGAAATTCCTTGGCAGACGTTGAGTGGCGGGGTTGCTGTGAACCACTTGGTGATGGGCCTGGTTGCCGAGCACTGATGCGGCGGGAAGGGCAGGGTTGCGCCGGCTATCCGCTGGAACGCAAGCTGTTGTCGACAGAAATGATGCTGGGCTGCCCAAGGAGTGCGGTCGCTCGCGTATCGATGTGCATGAGCCCACCGATGCCGGCGCGATCCGCGGGCAGGAAGACGATCATGCGGCCGCCGAATTCCGCGAGGGGCTGCTGCAAGGCCGGCTGGAATTTCATACACACCCCATCTTTTGGCTGCGAGACGAGCCAAGCACTGCGTCGGCTGCGCGCCGCCAGTTGCGCCATCGCCATCGCCATCGCCATCGCCATCGCCATCGCCATCGAAGTCTTCGGCAGCGGTCGCGCGACTTCGTGCAGCAGACCGTCGGCGAGTACGTCAAGAACCAGCAGCGGTCCGAAGCGCTGCGCAAACTGGGTGTGGATTTCGGGCAGTGCTTCCTGTTCGGCAAGCCGGAACCTCTGGGCGCCACCGTGGCCACGTTGGTCGAGCGCGAATCGCCCAGCAGCAGCAACATGCTCAGCGTCGGCTGAGCCGATCTGACCAACGCGTCGGGCAGTTCCGGCCTTTACTTCCCGGAACGGCCATGGCCCCTCTATGGCATGATCCGGCTTCCAAGCCAGGGCTCGGGCCAGGGATGGGGCATGCCGGACATCTTTCTTTCCTACAGCCGCGAAGATCAACCGACTGCGCGCCGCTACGCCGAGGCGCTGCAGCGCGAAGGCTTCAGCGTGTGGTGGGACCAGGCGCTTCGTTCGGGCGAGGATTACGACCAGGTCACGGAAGATGCACTGCAGCAGGCCCGTGCCGTGGTGGTGTTGTGGTCGAAGACTTCCATCGCCTCGCGCTGGGTGCGCGCGGAGGCGACACTGGCTGATCGCAACGGCACGCTGATGCCGGTGATGATCGAAGATTGCAGACGCCCGATCATGTTCGAGCTGAAACATTCGGCGGACCTGTCGCGCTGGAAAGGTGATGCAGGGGATCCGGCGTGGCAGGGCTACGTGGCCGATGTGCGGCGATTGGTCCAGCGTGAAGTCCCGCCCGAATCGGGGGCCACGGCGGGCGCAGGCCCTGTTGCCGCAGCGCCGAAGATCGAAGTCTCGCTGCGTTCGCGTTCAGTTCTGATAGCTGCCGCCGTGGTATTGCTTGGCGCTGGCTCCATGGCACTGTGGCTGCTGCGCGGCCATGATGCCGTGCCGTCCGCGACGGTCGCCCAACTCACTGCAGAGTCAACGGCCAGGATTCGGGCGGATGCGACTGCCGTGGTGCCTGCCTCCGTTGCGGTAATGCCCTTCGCCAACCTCACCGGCGAAGCGGGCAAGGACTATTTCGGCGACGGCATGGCTGAGGAGTTGCTCGATGCGCTGGCCCAGATCAAGGGCCTGCGCGTGGCCTCGCGCACCTCCTCGTTCGCTTACCGGGGCAGGGATGCTGATATCAAGCAGATTGCGCGCGAGCTGGGCGTGGCGACAATCATCGAGGGCAGCGTGCGCAGTGCGGGCGACCGCATCCGCATTACCGCGCAGCTGATCAGCGCAGAATCCGGTTACCACCTGTGGTCGCAGACCTACGACCGCGACTTCAAGGACCTGTTCAAGCTGCAGGACGACCTGGCGCGCGAGATCGTGACGGCTTTCAGCCAGACGATGGGTGCGGATTTCCCCGGGTTCGTGTCCCGCCGCCCGGCCACCGCGAATCTCGAGGCCTACATGGCGTACATGCAGGCGTTCCATGCCTGGCAGACGCCAGGTGGTGAGAACCCGATGCCACTCGCCAAGCGGGCGGTGGAGCTGGACCCGAACTTCGCCCGCGCACACTGGATGTTGGCAGCGGTGGAATCGGACGGCGGGGCGCTTGCCGAAGCCGAACTCCATGCCAAGCGTGCCCGGGAACTGGATCCGGACCTGGCCTGGGACGTGCTCGGCAACATCCAGTCACGACGCGGCCACTGGATCGAAGCCGAAGAGACTTTCCGCAGCGCGCCGAAGGATTTCACGGAGGCGGATAACCGGGCCGCGAACGCGCTGTCAACGCTGTGGCCGACGGGACAGTTGCGCAATGCGCTGCGCGAGTTGGGCCGGGCACACGAGCTGTATCCGCATGTGATTCCCATTTCCTCCGCGCTGGGGGCGCTGCAATTGACGCTCGGGAACGACGCAGAAGCGATGCGCGCGCTCAAACGTCTGGCCGAACTGGGTGTTGGCCCCGACGCCAACTCTTTCCGCGCTTTGCGATACGGCATCGCAATGCACGCCGGGCAACTCGACGAAGCAGCCGCGATGGCCGTCGAACAGCTGCCGGAGCACCTGCGGAAGGAGGGCGGCGCGGATACGATCCGCCTGATCCATGCAGCGATAGCCAGGCCGGAGAAGAGGCAGGCCGCGGTCGACGCGCTTGGCCAGCTGCTCGCGCGCACGCGGCCGGATGACCGCCGCCCGCGCATTTCCGCGCAGTCGTGGTACACACAGCTCGGCGCAATTGATGCGGCTTACCGTGTCGCCGCGGAATACGAGCGGCAGTACGCGGGCAAGTACCCGCTCCTGTCCTGGAGCTGGCTGTGGACGGGCGAGATGCGCCCCTTCCGCCAGGATCCACGTTTCCACGATCTCATGGCTAAGGTGGGGATGCTCGATTTCTGGAAGAAGTATGGGCCGCCGGACGAATGCGAACTGGTGGCGGGACGGTTGAGCTGCCACTGAACTTTTACGCTTCGTCAAAAAGCGTGTCGGACGCTACTGGTGGTTGGTCTACAAATCCCGCAGAGATCGCGACCGCATCAAGAAGAAGGTGATGTCCGATCCGCGCCTCGCGGGCATGGATCCCAAGTCGATGCCCTTCGGCGGCAAGCGGTTGTCCTTCGGGGGCTTCAAGAGCGCGGTATCTTCCTGATCTTCGTGAACTGCGGGCGGCGGGAAGGTCGATGCCTACTCGCCCATGTGCAAGAGGAATTCAACGCCTATCAGAAGTGTGGTCGGCTGGAAGAGGGTTTCCTGCGCGTGCGCTTCAGTGGCACTCGAAATCCTCGCCCGTCGTTGGTTTGCAATAGTCGGTCCAGCCGTACTTACGCCAGTAGTCTACCAACCCAATCTCACGCATCAGCTGCTTGAAGCCCGGCAACTTGCGTACCTCGGAGAGGCCCGGATCCCAGATCGCCCAAAGCCAGCCGTACCGGGAGCCGGGTGTCAGCAAGTTCTCCCGGAGCATTTCGAGCGCGGTGCTGTAGTCGCCGAACCAAGCCAGCCACCAAGGCAGGACCCCGCTCCGTCGCGCTTGCGGATCCCGGGCTGCCGAGCGCAACACGCTGAGGGCTTCATCGGGTCTGTCCAGCAGCTGCTTCATCCGGGCGGAGAATTCGATCCCGCGCGACCGCTCGTTTTCGATAGTCTTGTCCAGCCAGGGCAACATCAATTGGCGGTTTCTGGAGCCCAATGCAATGCGCAATGCCAGCCCGTTAAGACGCACGTCCTGGCCGAGAGGCTCGCTGCGTTCGAACTCGGCAAAGGCAGCCGCATAGTTGCCCACCTCGCCATAGAGGTAGGCAAGCCACAGCGCCACGACCTCGTTGAGCGGATCGCGCGCCTTCGCCTGCTCGAACAAAGGGATCGACTCGCGTGGCCGGCCGACGAGGTCCGGAAAACCGATGGGTGTCTTGCCCTGGCCGACGATGTCGACCGGAGCGGGCTTGCCGCCGTAGAGCCGGCTGGCTGCATTCGCGGCTTCCTGGTAGTGCTCCGCAGCGGCGATCATCTGACCTGATTCAATACTGTCTTCCGCAAGGCGTTCGTGGATCCGCGGCGAATCGGGAAGCAGGCGCCGGTACTCGGCGAACGCGGCGTCGGCCTGCTGCCGTCGCTCGCCGAGATCCTCTGGCGTACCACTCAATGCACTCGAGTACGCCTCGGAGAGATCCCACCACGGCTGTGCGAAGGAGGGGTCGAGCGCAACGACCTGCTGCAGAAGTCCGATGTAATGACTCATGCTCTGCGTGCCCGTGAAGGTCACACCGCGTGCCGCGACCCAAGATTCGTAAGCCTCTATATTCCGCGTCATGCCAGGCTGCCCCCCGATGCCGACACCGAGCGTCACCTGCAGCGCACCGGCCACGGATCGGGCGATGTCGTCCTGAATCGCGAAGATATCCGCGAGACGGCGGTCATAGGTCTGTGACCACAGATGAAAGCCAGTATCGGTGCTGATGAGCTGCGCCGTGATGCGCAACTGGTCGCCGGAATGACGCACGCTGCCCTCCAGCACATGGGCCACACCGAGCGTCTTGCCGACTGCTTTCAGGTCCTCAGCCTTGCCCTTGAAAGCAAAAGCGGATGTGCGCGCGGTCACCTGCAGGTCGGGAATCCTCGCCAGTGTGTTCAGGATCTCCTCAGTGAGACCGTCGGCGAAGTGGTCCTGATCGGCATCGGCGGAGAAATTCGCGAACGGCAATACGGCGATCGACCGGTTGATCGAGGCAAGCTTCGGACTGGGCGAACTTTGATGCAGGTACCAAGCGATACCGGCGGCAATGGCCAGCACGGCAGCGGCCAGCGAGGCCCATGCAGCCGTCCTGCGTGCAACCGAACGAGCGGGTGGCGTTGCGGTGGCAGGCACCGGAATCCTCTGCGCGGTGGTGTCGGAAGAGACGGGTGTCGCGGCCCCGCCGACCGACCTGCGCAAGCCCGCGATGAACGAGCTCCAGTGCGGATCGACTGAATCTCCGCTCCAGCCGGAAAGATCTGCCGTATGTGTCAGCTCGAACATGATCGGCCGATCGCATGGTTCGATCATTACCGGCACCAGCGTGCCGTAACGATCCGCCTGCGTTGCCTCGGACCTTACCCAGCGTGAGTTTACGGAAGTCTTCGACCACAGCACTACGACGGCGCGGGCGTCCTTCAGCGCTTTCTCGGTGACCTTGTCGAAGGCTTCGCCGGCGCTGAGCGACTGATCCCACCATACGGTGAAACCTTCGCGCTCGAGCCCGTTCGCAAATCGCCTTGCGGCCGGCTGATCCTCGCGGCAGTAGGAAAGGAAAACGTCAGGCATGTTCTTCAGGGCTGATCAGACGCTGCACACAGGCGCGCGCAGAGCCGCCTTTCACAGATCATGCCATCAGTTGGCCGGCGCGGCCCATACTTCTACTGATCCTTCGCCATCTTGGCGCAAAAGGCAGGGCTGACGTCGCGACCGAAGAAATCGTGCGCCAACGGCGCTGCGGCCGGGTGCAGAACGGCAGGTGCGGTTGTTGCCGGCCGAGATCTGGAAAGCCACCGGCGTTGCGCCCGATGTCTGCGGGACCGAGACCGCTCCGGTCTGCGCCGTCCTGAAGTTGAACCCGTAAGCTTCTCGCTCTAGGCTACATTTCCAAACTGATCTCTGGCGGTGCCCATCAAGGAAAGTATCGCGCCAGCGGGTCCGTCGGTTAGAAATCTCGATTGTAGATAGACACCGCCCGCTCCTCTTCCGAATATCGATTTGCTGTTCCCATAGACTCCATCCTCTCTCATAGTGGAGTCTCCGGAAAAGGCGGAGCGCTTCAATGCCAGACATCTTTCTCTCCTACTCCCGCGAAGACCAGGCCATTGCCCGGCGTTTTGCCGATGGGCTTGAGCATGCGGGGTTCAGCGTTTGGTGGGATCAGGTGCTCCATCCCGGCGAGGCCTTCGACAAGGTCACCGAGAAAGCGCTGGAAGAAGCGAAAGCCGTTGTCGTGCTGTGGTCGAAGACTTCCGTGAACTCACGCTGGGTGCGGGCAGAGGCGACACAGGCACAAGCTGATAGTCGCCTGGTGCCAGTGATGATCGAGGTCTGCAAGCGGCCGATCATGTTTGAACTTACCCACACGGCGGATCTGTCTCAGTGGACGGGTGATGCAGGCGAGGCGGGTTGGCAGTCGTTCCTTGCCAGCCTCCGGCGGTTCGTGGGTCAGGATGCATCCGGCAGGCATGAGCCCGCGGCACGCTCAGCCATGCCTCCGGCAACCCGTGCCACCAAACCTGGGGCAAGCATCGTCGCGATCGGCCTCGCAGCCGCGCTGCTGCTGGGCGGGGCATGGTTGGCATTGACTCATCGCGGTACAGAGCCAGTTGCCACCGCAACCGCCGCCGTGCCGGTGGAGCCCGTGCGCATCTTCGTGCTCTTCGAGGGCGAGAAGCCCGATCAGGAATACCTCGCAGACGGCCTGACGGAGGATATCGTCGAGCTTCTGGGTCAGATCCGTGGTCTGCAGCCGTTGAGCGCGGCGATTGGCTTCTTCTACAAGGGCAAGAATGCAGACCAAGCCGAGATTGCCAAGGCGCGCGATGTCGACTTTCTGCTGACTGGCCGCATGCGCAACGAAGGCGACCGCGTGTTCATCCGGTCAGAGCTGACCGCCCGCGATGGGGCGAGCCTGTGGTCGCAGCCCTATGAGGATATGCTGAGCAGCGAAGCCCTGCGTCAGAACATTGCCAAGGACGTGGCGCTGTCCGTGGGCGTGAAGCTCGGCGTCGCCGATTACCCGCGCAGTCAGGGCGGCACGGAGAATGTCGCGGCCTACAAGCAGTTCCAGCGCGCCAGGAATATATTCCGAATCGATGGGGTCGCACCGATGCTGCCGTTCCTGCGCGAGGCGTTGAGATTGGACCCGGACTACAAACGAGCCTCGATGTCGCTTTACATGGCTCTCAGATCTGTCCTGTCGAACTCTCCCCCCAATGCCGCTGCATTGCGCCAGGAACGGGAAGATGCCGCTACGCAGCTCGAGAGTATGCCGCGTGATTCCCTGCTGGCGCTGCGGTTCCGGGTCTACCGGATGCTGGAGCAGCGTAACTGGACGGAGGCGTTCACTGCCGCCGAAGCGGGTGTGGCGTTGGCTCCAGCAAGCGAGTTTGAATACCTCTATGCGATGGCCGTCACTCTTCGATCAGCGGGGCGGATCGAAGAGTCGATTTCCTATCTGCGGCGCGCCATCGATGCCGAGCCGATGCATCAGGAGCTCGCGAACGTGTTGCAGGATGTGCTTCGTTCCGTCGGACGCGAAGGCGAGGCACAGCAGGAAGCGGTGCTTGCCGCTGCACGCGGCGTCAAATCGCCCAGTGCGGAAGTCCAGTCGTGGGAGGACATCAAGAAAAACTTCCCGAAGCGCCCCGACGGTTCGCTGGAATGGCCGTTCGAAGGATCGCGGCCGGACGTGCTGGAAGATGTGGAGGAGGTGCGCGCGTTACTGCACCGCAGGCTCGTGGAAGCCAACGGGCACAGCGTGCGCGGTGGATCAATGCTGCGCTTCGTGAATTTGGCGGGCGCCGTGGGCGACGCGGAGCTGGCCATCACTGCAATGCGAGCGACTCTGAAGGATACTCCCGAAGCCTATTTCAACCTGTTTTCAAACCTCTGGGTGTGGAATCTTCCCCGCAATAGCCAGTCATTCAAGGAATTCGTGCTTGATTTCGGTCTTGTCGAATTCTGGCGCAAAAGCGGCAAGTGGGGCGATTTCTGCAAAGAAGACAAAAGCGCGAAGGACGGCTTTACTTGTCATTGAAGGTCCGCCTGATTCGAATGTCTATTCAGGGAAATAAGAAAATATCGTGACGCAAAATCACGCCAGCTACACATGGGCAGACCGGCTGCTGTCGCATGTCACGCGCATGCGACCCGGTGAGGGACGCGCCGCGCTGCTGTTCTTCCTGCACGCCTTCCTGCTGCTCGCGTCCTACCAGATGGTCAAGGCGCTGCGCGAAGCTTTCATCCTCAGCAAGTATTCTCCCGAGACCCGCTCCTACGCGGTGGCGGCCATGGCCCTGGTGCTGATGGTTGCCGTGCCACTGTATGGGTGGGTGCGGCGACGTCTCGACGGCGCGCAGCTGCTGCGTGCCGTCACGCTGTTCTTTGCGGCGACGCTGCCGCTGTTCGCATTGCTGCTGCACAACGGCGTGCCGATCGCCTTTGCCTTCTATGTCTGGGTCAGCATCTACGGCGTGATGGTCGTGGCGCAGCTCTGGGCCTTCGCAGCCGATTCCTTCAACCCCCGATCGGGCCAGCGCCTGTTCGTGGTGATCGTGCTGGGTGCCAACATGGGCGCGCTCGCGGGCGCAAAGCTTACTGGCCTCACCGTTGAAGCATTGAAGCCAATGGGCCTGATGATCCTCGCCACCTGCACGCTGGGCGCCACGCTGCTGCTGGCGCGGCCTGAGCGCGCCGCCATTCCAGAAGGCTCGCGCGCATTGCCGATCGAGCGGCGCGCCCAGCCCCCGCCGCGGCTGCTCGGCGGCATCGGACTGGTGCTGCGTGACCGCTACCTGCTGGTGATTGCGGCGTTCGTGGTACTGCTGAACTGGATCAATTCCACCGGCGAATTCATCCTGTCCGATTTCGTCAAGGCGCATGCCGCTGCCAGCGTTCCGGGGGGCGATGCCGAGGCCTTGAGTCTGTACATCGCTTCGTTCTACGGCAATTTCAGCTTCTGGGTGACTCTCGTCAGCCTCGCCATCCAGCTTCTGCTGGTATCGCGCATCTACCAGATCATGGGTATGCGTGGCGCGCTGCTGGTACATCCGGTCATCGTCACCCTGGGCTACGGACTGCTGGTGTTTGCGCCGCTGATTGGCGGCTTCATTCCCATCTTCTCTTTGATCCGTCGCATCAAGGTCGCTGACAACGGAATCGACTATTCACTGATGAATACCACGCGCCAGACGCTGTTCCTGCCGGTGGACCAGGATTCCAAATACGACGGCAAGATCGCCATCGACACCTTCTTCGTGCGCTTCGGCGACTTCATCCAGGCAATGGGCGTGTTCATAGGGCTGCACCTGCTGGGCTGGATGTCACATCAGTTCGCCGTGCTGAACCTGGTGCTTTCACTGGCATGGATCGGGCTCGCCGTGGCGATGGGTCGCTTCTACAGTCGCAAGGCGCAAGAAAAGATGTCGAATGCGGCGCCAGAAATTATCGAGGCCATTCCTGATCTACATTGTTTGCCGGGCAATCCGTTCAGCCACCCGCTGTCGGCTACCGCTTTCCGCGAAGCGGACCCGGGCGATGTGTTGCTGTTGCGGGCCGCCTGCCATGATGGCAAGCCGCTGCCGCGCTGGGTCCGTTTTAATGTATGGCAGCGAACCTTCGTCGGCACGATGCCAGTGAAACCGGAACTCATGGAACTGCGCATCACGGTCACAGCCAGCAACATGGACGGCTTGAAGGCGCATAGTACTTTCACGGTCCGGCGCGTTTCCGGCTGATCCAGGCCACCTCAGGGCAAGGTTGCTGGCAGAGTCAGGGCCAGCAGTGCATCCCGGCGCGTCAGGATCGCGCGGCGTGCGTTGGCTTCCAGATAGGCACCGAGCGCGGTGGATAGTTTCCTGTCATCGAGCGTGCCGAGCCGGCGGCGCAACTCCGCGCCAGGAGTCGGCGGCCGGGCGCGCAGCCAGGCTGGGAGCCCGCGATCCGTGCCGAAAGCCTGCGTGAACGCAGTGGCGTAGAAGTGCCAGTCCTCCGTGTCCCACACCATCGATTCAGCCGTGCGAAGTTCGTTACCCAGTAATGCGTCGAGGGCATACATCAGCTGGAACTGTGGCTCCACGCTGCACCACCCGCTGCCACGCACCCCCTGCTGCTGCACTTCTACCTGCGTCATCCACTTCTGTGGCCGCGCCTGCAGCAGGCCGCGCATTCCCTGAACTTCGCGTTCGACGGTGGCCGGCACGATGCCGAGCCCGAGCAGCCGGTCCAGTTGCAATGCGGCCAGTTCCTTGCGTATCGCGCTTGCGGAGCGCGACTGGAATACGGCGGGTACCTGCCTGCCGTTCAGGACTGCCGTGACTTTGAATTCACCAGTGCCGTGTTTCTCCAGCACACCGACGGAGCCGTCGCGCAGCACAGTCATTACATCCGCATCGGCCAGGTTGTCGGGGGCGACGAAGAGCCCTTCGGGTTCCACCTGCGCAGGTTCGCGCTGTCCGGTGTAGCGGACGGAAATGCCGGAGCGCTCGATGACCAGTGCAGAAGGGCGGCCCCGGTACGCTGCGCGATTCATGCCGGTGTCGAGCTTGATCACCTTTCCATCGAAACGGCTGACGACCCGTGAATTCCGTGTTGGCGTGTGCCCGATCACCAGTCTCGCAGCGCCAAACTGCTGCAACAGCGGCAGCAGCACGTCGGCCTCAGCGACCTCATTGCACAGGGCTGCTCCCCGATACCAGTTGGGTCCGGCCTCGGACAGCAACGGGAACTCTGCCTCCGCCCCAGGATGCTGCAGCCCGTCGATCAGTGCCGTACGGTAGCGAAGATTCAGTTCCTGCAGGCTCATGCCCCGGAGGATTCCGGCTGGACCTGCGTGCATGAGTAGCGTGTCGTTGATCCGGATCGCCACCGGCTGGGCCAGCAGCCATTGGCCATACCTGCCGCCCGGCGCGAACGCCGCCCGCCGCCCGAAGAAGCCCGGCGGAAATTTTTCATCGAAGCCGGGGCAAAGCGTTGTGCACGGCCCTTTTTCCCATGCCTTGCGCGCCGCCTCGCGCTCTGCGGCCGGCTCGAGGTCGGTATAGGCGGCGTATTCACGTGCATCGACGTAGCGCAGATCACCCATGAGATTCATGGCTTCATGATTGCCTAGCAGCACATGCAGCTGCCCGCCGGCCGTGCGCGCCTCACCCTGCAGCCGCATCAGCAGATCCATCACGCCGCGTGCATCAGGCCCGCGGTCGAGCAGGTCGCCAAGACTCACCAGATGAGCGGTGCCTGCGACCCAACGATCTTCCGCATCTACAACGCCCGTTTCGCGCAGTAGTTCGCGAAGTTCTGTGCCGGCACCGTGGACGTCGGCAAAGACGATGGTGCGATCCACGTCGTTCCATTGCACCTGCGCGGTCTGCGCATGACCCGTCCGCGGGATAGCGGAAGCGATGCAGAGCAGCGCCGACAGGATGAACCGGATTGTCCGGACGTGCGGTACGGACATCGCTTGCTCAGCGGGACACCGGCGCGAGCGTGATGCGCCCGCGGTCCACCTGCACCAGCAGATTCTTCAGCTGACGTTGTACTGCGGCGATCTCGGACCGCGTCAGACCCATCTGCACGACATCGCCCTTGCGGCGCACGCCGCTCACGCCCCCGAGGTTTGCGCCTGGTGTTACCGGAACGTAGTGCTCCTTTTCGAGCTGCCACTGTGCCAGCACTCCGAGGCGTGCGGTTAGTACCTGCGGAGTAACCTTGCGCAGCCGTTCAATGGCGTCGGCGGGAAACTGCTTCACGCGCAGATTCTTCCAGAGTTCACCGCGATCGCTGTCCGCCGAGGCGAAGGCGACGCCATTGTCGATGGAGAACACGCGCGCACCGTTCTTCTGTCTGCCGATCAGGAAGTTGCCGGCATTCGAGTCACGATGCTCGATCAGATAGGTGAACAGGTTCATCTGTCCGATGTGCCGCGCGTAGACCGGGTCCGTGGCGAACATCTCCGCATCGTAGACATCGGCGATGGTTTTGACGTCGTTTAGCCAGTACTGCACCACGGCCAGCACCTGCGGCGCACCGGGAAACGTGGCGCTGACGTTAGACGAATGCTTTGCGAACTCGGCCAGCGGCACCATCCGCAGCACTGTCGGTGGCACAACGTAATCTTCGGGATCGAGAAACAGTTTCTGCAGTTCATAGGCCGCGAGGTCATAACGCGGCACATTGTTGAAGGTTTCGGCGCCGGGTTCGGCCTTGCGCAGCTTTACCCGCAGCGGTGGCGCCCCACCAAACGAGACATCGGCCTTCAGCGTGATGTCACCGGTGGCCTTGGGGCGGCTGATTTCTGCCTGCACAATCACAAGTGGCTCAGCTCTGAGCAACCGCTCCAGTTCCGCGACCGGTTGCGTGAAGTTGGCGTTCTGGGCCGCCACTTGAAGAACCGGCGCGAGCAGACCTGACAGGCAGGCGACTGTGGCGAACGCGAACCTCGTGAACCGCTGCATGGCGACCTCCCCTGAGACTGTGATTATCCCTAGCATATGGCATCATCGAAGCCGGGCACAGAAGGTCTCACCGAAAGCCGATGCGCATGTTCAGCCAAGACGAACCCGCCCGCCTCACTGGCGCTTGTGCCAGTGCCTTGAAGGCGCGCCTTTGCCTCGGCATCACCGGCCACCGTGACGACAATCCGCAATTCGCCGCGCGCCGTGCGCGAATCGAAGTGGTGCTTGCCCGGATCCTCGATCTCATCGATGCGGCAGTCGCGGAAGAAGCGCGGCAATCGGGCCTGAAGCTCGCGCCAACGCGCCTGCACTGCCTGCTGGCGGACGGTGCGGACCAGATGGCCGCGGAAGCGGCACTTGCACGCGGTTGGGAGCTGATCGCACCACTTCCATTTGGTCTTGCGCTGAACGTTGCGATAGCCGCCCAGCCGGCAACGCTCGCCAATACGAATGCATTGCTGTCCACCGGCCCGTTGCAGATGCTCGGCCCAGAATTGCGCGAGAGCGTCGAATGCATCCACCGTCTAGCCGCGCGCGCGCGCCTCTTCGAGCTGGCCGATCAGGACGATGCCATTACGGCGCTGATGCTGGCGAAACTTCAGCATCCGGAAGACAGGCGCAGCGCGCAGGTTTTTGATGCCGAAGTCTCGTTGCGCGTGGCGCTCGCGAATCGCGTGATGGTTGAGCAGTCGGACTTCCTCATTGCTATCTGGGACGGCACGACCCGGGCGCTGATCGGCGGCACCGGTCACACGATCCAGGTGGCGCTGGAACACGGCGCGGCCGTCGTCTGGATCGACGCCGATGCGCCGGAGCAGTGGCGCATTCTTGCCGGCCACGAGGCACTCGCGGGTATCAACGCCGATGCAGCAGATATCGATAGCGCGAAACGAATCGAGGCATTGCACGGGCTGGTACATGCGGCCGTGGGTCCTGCCGCGCCGCGCGGACATGGCGTGCTGCATGGCCGGAGTCCGCAATCTGGCGCCGAGACACTGGCGGCGGAGCCGTGGCCAGTGGCCAGCAGGCCGCTGCGGCATTTATATCGGCGTGTCGAAGCGCTGTTCGGTGAGCAGGGGTGGCGCAGGCGGTTCCGCAGCCTGCGACAGGTCTATGAAACGCCAGAGTCCATCGCTGGTGGCAGCGCGGCCGGCATGCTGGCTGCGGCACGTGCGCTACCTGCCCAGGATGATGACTACGTGGCAGCCATCGAGTCGCAGGTGCTGCGTCGCTTTGCCTGGGCCGACGGCATATCCGCGAATCTCTCGGATACCTGGCGCGGCGGCATGACGGCGAACTTCCTGCTCGGCGCGCTGGCCGTCGTGGGCGGCATCGCTTATTTGCCGTTTTCGGACTCGCACCACAAGTGGCTGTTCGCCTCTTTCGAGTGGCTGGTGCTGGCCGCGATCCTCGCCTTCACGCTGACCGGACGGAAGCGTCGCTGGCACGGTCGCTGGTTCGAGACACGCCGCGTCGCCGAGTATCTGCGGCATGCGCCGATCCTGTTGCTGTTGGGTGTTGCGCGTGCGCCAGGCCGCTGGCCGGTGGGCACACAGACATCATGGCCGGAATGGTACGCGCGCCATTCGCAGCGCGAGCTGGGCCTGCCACGGCTCAACGCAACGCCAGCCTGGCTGCGCGCGGCCGTGCGAAGCCTGCTGCACGAGCATGTGGTCACGCAGCGTAACTACCATATTGCGAAGGCGCAGCGCCTTGCGGCCGTGCACCACAATCTGGATCGCTGTTCGGAAATACTGTTCACTTTGGCCGTGGCGTCCGTCACTTTCTATCTGGTGCTGAAGGTCGGTGGCGCACTGCACTTCTGGCCGAAGTCCGCAGCGGATACGACCTCCTATCTGTTCACCTTTCTGGGAGTACTCCTGCCTACCTTCGGTGGCGCAATCGCGGGCATCCGCTATTTCGGCGATTTCGAGCGCTTCGCCGCAATCTCCAGCGTCACGGCCGAGAAGCTGCAGTCGATTCATGCCCGAGCGATATTGCTGCTCGCAGCGCCGGACAGCGAGTTCGATTACAGACGCGTGGCCGACATGGCCCACGCAATGGACGAGGTGGTGGTCAGCGAGATCGAAAGCTGGCAGGCGGTATTCGGTGGCAAGAACGTCACTGTGCCGGTGTAGGCTCACCGGTCGTTGCGCCAGAAAGCTGCCGGTCGACCGGAACAAGGAAACGTCCGTCAGTCGGCGCAACGTCTTGGGGAAAGGTCGCAGATAGATTTCCTTGCATCACTGGCATCACGCGCGCCTCCTTTGCAGCCGCGGCTGCTACGAACCCGCTGGGGACTACCAGCTTCATTCTGTGCAGTACGGATTCGGACTTCAGTAACACTCGAAGTCGGTGGGTCCCCGCGGACGGCAGAAGTCTGCCCATTCGCCCCTTTGCCGCCACAGGTCGACGAGTCCGATGTCGCTCACTATGCGTTTGAAGCGGGCGTCTTTGCGCACATCCCCGAGCAGAGGAAACCACAAGTACTGGAATGCCGCGGAGGCGGACGTTGATGTCAATCTCTCAAGCGCTTCCACCGCCAGCGATGTATCGCCCAGATAGGCTGCCGCCAGCGCGATGGTTCCGTGGAAAGGGGATGTTGTCTCGTTGTGGGACCGCATCAGTGAGCGAAGTCGCGCTGGAGCCTGTTCCGGCGATCGGATGGCTGCTTCCCAGACTGCACACGCTGCTGTGGTCGGAACTGCACCACAAGCACTGGCGAATTGCGCCTCGATTTGGGCATGAGGCGCGCGATTGTGGGCCAGGTACACCAGCATCGCCTCGTCGGCGAGCCAGCGAGCACCGGCCAGGCCGTGCAGTCTGTCGAATTCCGCCTGCAGTTCTCTTCGTTTGTTGAGCAGGACGTACTGCCGCACCATCGTCGAGGCCACGACGAGCGCTAGCGGATCGGACCGTCGTGACGCGTCACGGTAGGGGATGGCAGCGGTAAATCGACCCGTCACCGTCAGGAAGCCGCCACAAATTCCCTCGGCGCGGGGATCGCCGCCTATCTCGAATACGGTATTGCAGGCTTCATCCGCTTCCACCCATTTGTGTCGATCTGAAAGCAGCCACATCTTCGCCGCATGGGAAATCGGCGCGTTCGGCGCATGTTTCAGGGCGCTGGCGATTGCCTGTTCTCGCTCGCGGTCGAAGGCTTGCGCACCGGTCGCCCCAGGCCCCCGTTGACTCAGGGCGATAGCGAGCCAGGCCGAGGCCCTGCCATAGGCCGGATCAATCGACAGCGCTATGCGGTATTCACTGATCGCTGCTTGAATCGCTTCGCTCGAAGATTTGTTCAATTCTGCGTTGCCGCGCAACAGGTGATCGTACGCATCCAGACTGCGCGTACCGCCGTAATCAGCCGCAAGCTGCTTGATTCCCAGCGCAGGGCGGAGCTTGCCGACCACCGCTGTCGCGATTTCATCCTGTATGGCAAACACGTCGTCCATCGACCGGTCGAAGGTTTCAGTCCAGACGTGGTACCCCGTCGTGGTATTGATAAGCTGCGCCGTGATGCGGATCCGTCCACCCGCTTTGCGCACGCTGCCTTCGAGGATGTGCGCCACTCCCAGCGTCTTCCCGACGGTGCGAAGATCTTCGGTCTTGCCCTTGAAAAAGAAAGCCGATGTGCGAGCGGTGACGCTCAACCCCTCGATGCGCGCGAGCTGGTTGATGAGTTCTTCGGTGAGCCCATCCGAGAAATATTCCTGCTCGGGATCAGCGCTGATATTCACAAATGGAAGCACCGCGAGCGAGGCATCCATGCGGGCACGCTGCTGGCTAGCCGGTGCCGGGGACCGGGTGCTGCCGGTAAAATACCAAAGCAGTCCGCCGACGACCATCGCGGCTGCGCTCAAGGTTGCTACCGCCAACCAAGGCACGCGAGGCGCCGCCGGTCTTTGGGGGTCTGCGTGCCAGTCCACGAGCTCGGAAGCAAGAGTTGACTTGAGGAGGAGGGCTTCCTCGATAATGAAACGCAGATCGCCCGCGTGCTGGACGCGTCGCCGCGGCTCTTTCTCGAGGCAGCGGGCCAACAAGCGAATCACACCTTCCGGCACCTGAGGTCGAAGTGGCGACAGGTCGGGCGCGGACTGCAGCACCTGCGCGGCTGTGTCCGCCTGGGTCGGGCCCACAAAAGGTAGGCGTCCCGCCAGCAGGCGATACAACAGCACACCGAAGGCCCAGATGTCGGAGGTCGGGCCGACCTGTTCGCCGCGCGTCTGTTCAGGACTCATGTAGGCCGGCGTCCCGGCCATCTCTCCCGGGGTGGCAGGAGCAGTCCGCGTCGTCTGCAGAGTTTGCGGAGGTGCCTGCAAGCTTCGCGAAATGCCGAAATCGAGCACCTTGACGCGACCCTCGACAGTAAGTTTGATGTTAGACGGCTTGAGGTCGCAGTGGATGATGCCGCGGGAATGCGCGGCCTGCAGCGCCTCGGCCACCTGCAACGCGATGTCAGCGGCCTCAGCCAGCGAAAGTTTTCCCGCTGCAAGCCGGTCCTCGAGGGTGACACCCTCGACCAGTTCGAGCACCAGCCAGCATCGCCCGTCCTGTTCCTCAAAACCGAGGATGGCGGCAATGTTGGGGTGGTTAAGCGTCGCCAGCAGCCGAGCCTCGCGCGCGAGACGGGCAATGGAGGCCGCATCGGCCGCGAATTGGTCGGGCAGCGTCTTCAGCGCGACATCGCGTTCCAGTCGGGTGTCGTGCGCGCGCCAGACTTCGCCCATGCCGCCGCGCCCGATCACGTCGAGAAGCTCGAATTGACCAACGCGGCTGCCGGCTTGCATAGGCCTCTACGCTAACCGCGCGGTCCTGGCGCGTCCATACCGGAGGCCTGGGGTGACAGGAATCTGCCGCCGCAGTTTCAAGTGGTTCTCGTTACCGATGAGCCTCGCCCAGATACTTGTCATACCAGCCCAGGGTTTCACGCAGCACTTCGGCGCGCGGCAGCGACCCATGTCCGGCGGTGAGCATCACGTGCCGCTTGTCGGCAGCAGGGCTGCCGAGCAGCCTGAACAGCGGCAGCTGCTCAGTCTCGACCCGAAGGCTTTCGTCGAATCGACCGTTCACCATCAGCACCGGGATTTTGATCCGTGGGGCGTAGTTCGCAACGTTCACAAATGGTGTCGGCAACGCAATCAGCCCGCCCGAGAGCAGCACGGCCGCCTTCAGACGAGGTTCGACGGCAAGCATTGCCACTGGCACCATACCGCCCCAGCTCAGGCCGAGGTAACCAGTGTGCATGGCATCGACATCAGGACGCGTCGCAAGGTAGTCGATTGTTCGGCCAAGATCCCAGCGCCATTGGATGAGATCGCTGGTCATTCGCACGCTGTCGCCGGGATCAAGCGGCCTCTTGAAGCGCTCGTAACTACCCTGAAAGATCGGCTGCACAAGTAGGCGCCCTGACTTGATTACGTAGTCAAGCGGGAACCCCGCATACCCTGGCTCGACGCTGTCGCTGGTTACGGTTGAACTGAATATCTGCGATCCGGAGAAGAGAACGATGGGCTGATACGGCGGGCGGGCGTGTCGCGGCACGAACAGGATTACATCCATGCGCTCGCCGTTGTATCCGGTGTCGATCGTGACACGTTGCTTGACCCATTCCTCCGTCGTTGCCATCGTGGTCACCGCCGTGGCGTTCAGCGGGCCCGAGGTATATTCAAACTGGCGCTTGAAACTCGCGAAGACTTCGTCGGAAACGATCGTCAATGAACGCGAGTTAGCAAAGCGCGACGCCAGATCGATCGCAGCGCGCAGCGCAGCTCCATTCGCCGGCTCGGTGATGTCCTGGATGAGTCTGAAACCGTTGAGGCGCGACCGTTCGATGAGGGGCACGGGCGCAACGTTGCTGAAGGAATGCCGGGGATCTTCCCAGCTTCCCCCGATCACCCAACCGCCACCTGGCCCGAGGTTCGCTAGCCACTCGCGTACATTGCCGAACATGTCGTACGTTCCGTAGGGGCCCAAGCCCTGGTACTGACTGACCGGCGCAGGACCTGCCGTGCCGAAATTACTCAGCTGCGTGGTAGAGGCCGCGAGGGAGCTCGCAATATCGTCAGCGGGGAGTGCGGCTCTCGCCCAGTGATAAATGGTCGGAACCGACTTGCCGCGGAAGCGCGCATAGGCTGCTGCCTCATACCAGCTTACACCGGCCACAGGGTGGTTGCCTTGGCCCTCAGGGTAGTTGCCCAGTTCCCAGGTCGCCGGTCCCGGGCGTCCGGTTGCATCTACGAATAGCCGCATCGCCTCGTCAAACGACAACTGCTTTCCGTCTTTCCTGAAATCCAGTCCTTCCCACCAGGAACGGCGCTCGTAGCCGCCCGCCTCGATGAACTCCCTGTAGGCCGAATTCTTCACCTCGAATCGATCGATGAAGAAAGAGGGAACCTCGACAGGTGCCAGACGACTGTTACGGAACACGCCGAGCGCGCCGACGGATGATCCGCCGGCCACAAACACGGTATCCGGCGGCTGCTCACCGGTGGGCCTCATCTCCACTTCAAGCTTCCCCGCCTCGAGCGTCAGGAATGCTGCGGTCGCATTCTGGTAAGCCGCCGCCGTGTTCGCACGCTCGACGGTCCCGAAGCCCGCCTTCTCCAATCGCCATCGGATCGCGGTCCGTGGCAACTCGACGTGAGCCAGTGGCGTGACGCCAAGGCGCTGCCATTGGTCGTTCACCGCGTCGTAGCCACGAACGAAGACTGTTGCGCCGGGTGGAGTTGATGTGATCGCATACACCGCAGTGAACAGCGGTGTGAGGGATTTCAACAAAGAGTCTTCCGGCACGAGACGCCGGACCTTCTGCGCACGCGCAAAGGCTTCAGGGAAGTTGCCGGCATCGACGAGCGCCGAGATCGCCGGAACTTCGGCCCGCGCCCGTTTCACGCTGGCAGCGCGCTGCCAGATCAAGAATCCCGCTGCGAGCACAGCCATAGAGACGACTGCCGCAAGCGCCACCAACCTGCCCCGACGCGCACCACCGACAGCAGGCGATACAGCACCGGGCAACGGTGCGCCAATCGTGGCCGGCGTGAGTGAACCCGCAGGTTTGCGACGCTGCAGGAATCGCCCGAGGTCGGCGATGAATGCCTGCCAGGCCGGATTGTTCGTATCTCCGTTCCAGCCAGAAAGATCGGCGCTCTGCGTCAGCTCGAACATGATCGGCCTCCTGCAGGCTTCGATCATTACCGGGAACAGCGCGCGGTTGCGATCTGCGGTGGTAGCCTCTGCACGCACCCAGCGGGAGGCAACCGATGCCTTCGACCACAGCACCACAACGGCACCGGCGTGTTCCAGTGCCTTCTCGGTCACCTCGTCATAGGCTTCACCGGTGCTTAGCGCCTGATCCCACCAGACACTGAACCCTGCGCCCTGCAGGGATTCAGCGAATCGCCTGCCGATTGCCTGATTTTCACGACTGTAGGAAAGAAACACATCGGGTCGGGACGTGGTCATTGAACGTTGCTTTCCGGCGGGCTCTCTATGCTCTCCGTCACGCGCAGTGCTGCGCATCCTTGTTTGGCCTCCGCGCGCACCCAGCGCGAGGTAACAGATTTCTTCGACCACAAGACGACCACTGCGCGCGCGCCTTCGAGGGCCCGCTCCGTCAGCTCGTGATAAGCCTCGCCGACTCTGAGTGACTGGTTCCACCAGACTCGAAAGCCCTCGCTCTGGAGGGCCTCCGCATAGAGGCGTGCAGTTGCCTGATCGTCGCGACAGTACGACAGGAAGATATCGGGTGACGGTGTAGGCATAGGTCTCGCGGCAACGGCCTTCCCGGGAAAGGTCGGATGCTCGAATATACGCCCGTCATGGCCCGCAGTCCGCCGACATGATCGAATTGCGCGGCAAATGCCAGCACTGCGGCGGTGAGCAGGACTACACGTCCGGATAGTTCGCGTGAGCCAACAAGGCCGCCTCGGGAAGTTCATCGCCATAAAAGCGTTTGGCGATGGCATATCGACGCTGCTCGCGCGTGAGACCGCGAGGCAGGGAGGATTCGACGATGGAGTACGCGGATTGCCTCATGGACACGAGAATGGCAATACGCTCCGCGGGTGACATCCGGGCGTATCGCTGCGCCACAAGTCGGGCGACTGGATCAGGTGTGTCATTCATGACGCCAGCTCCTGAAGCAAGGTCTCAACTCCGAGTACGGACGCCCAGCGGTTAAGATAGTCTACATCGACGGGTCCGGACAGCAATTGGCGAATATCGCGTCGCTGCAGATCCGAGCCTGAATGGAACCAAACTGGACATGCTTGCGGCGGGCGAATTCCAGTCGCCGGTATTCGGAAGACTTGCGGACAATCAGGTCAACCTTGATGGCGCTGGCGAAATGCATGAGGTTGAAAAGTCTTTCGGAGCCAATCGCCTCACGCACGGCGTCCCGGTCAATGTAGAAGTCCGCAGCAAACGCCTCCACCAATGCGTTCAGGTCCGTGGCGACCAGATTCACGACGATGTCCAGGTCACGCGTCATGCGTGGTGTGGCGTAGTACGCCATGGCCACCGATCCTGTGAGCATATAGTCGATGCCGCTGGCTGAGAGCCGCTGCCCCACCAGGGACAAGACTTCGATATCGGTGAGCATGGGGGGATTCTACGTTGATGCGCGAAAGGAATTTCCCATCTTCATGACTCAAGCCGGCTTCTGCAAATCCCCGATCACCGCTGCCAGAAACCGCACGGCCTCGCCGCCAGTTACGCAGCGGTGGCCGAAAGTCGGTGACAGCGGGATGCGCCGATGCGTCCCGATGCGGTCTTCCACCGCGGACTCCAGCGACGGGACTGAAGCGTGGCCGACATGGCCCACGCAATGGACGAGGTGGTGGTCAGCGAGATCGAAAGCTGGCAGGCGGTATTCGGCGGCAAGAACGTCACCGTGCCGGTGTAGGCTTACCGGGATGGGGTGTATGTGCCTGCCGAAGGCGCATCTTCTCCTGCAACAATTCAGGGTTGCAGTTTGCGCAGTTCGTCGAACCAGTTGAGTATGACGTCAAGCTGCGTTACACGGTTCGTTGCGCCAGAAAGCTGCCGGTTGACCGGAACAAGGAAACGTCCGTCCGTCGGCGAAACGTCATACGGCCGCCCATCCGGCAAGATCGGCCGTATGCGTGAGTTCGAACATGATCGGCCGTCGACAGGCCTCGATCATTACCGGCACCAGGCGACTGCGGGCCTGCTCCTGCATGGCCTCGGCACGCACCCAACGTGAATCCACCGATTTCCGGGACCACAGGACCACGATGGCTCTCGCCTCGTCCAGTGCCTGCTCTGTGACCTTGTCGAAGGCTTCGCCAGCATTGAGTGACTGGTCCCACCAGACACTGAATCCCTCGCGCTCAAGCCCGGTGGCAAAGCGCCGGGCTACAGGCTGATCTTCGCGACTGTAGGAGAGGAATACGTCTGGCATTTGCGGCACCACTTCCAGGTCAATGCTGGCATGATGCCATTGACGCGGTGACACGGGAGCGGTTTCCAGGCTCTCACCAGCCTCTATTGCGGCGGCGGCCGCAAAGCGGTCGGAAAGCGCGCGAGTCCGCAGTACATTCTGGTTGTGTGCCGCTGCTGTTTAATCCGCTCACAACAGCGCCATCGAGGGACGCCGTACTGCCTGAGGTTTCGAGAGCATGGAAGGAGTAGTACCTCCGCCCTGGTGGCGTTGAGTCGCAAACTGGCAAAGGTCAGCTTCGCTCTGCTGCGGGCAGATACCCGGTTCGTTCCCACCATGTCCGAAATCGCTTGCGTCTCGACATAGAATCTATCCGCCGCATAACATCAGGGACAGGACGGGCTGCCGCAATCACCATGACTACACCGTCACCCGACATCTTCCTTTCGTATTGTCGCGACGATCAGGCATCTGCACGCGTCTATGCTGAGGCCCTCCAGAGCGAAGGCTTTCGGGTCTGGTGGGACCAGTCACTCAGCGTCGGCGAGGCTTATGACGAGGTGACGGAGCGAGCCCTCGAAGGCGCGCGCGCAGTGGTCGTCTTGTGGTCGAAGAAATCTGTTGCCTCTCGCTGGGTGCGTGCGGAGGCCACCACCGCAGACCGCAACAAGGTACTCGCGCCGGTGATGATCGAGGCCTGCAAACGGCCAATCATGTTCGAGCTGACACAGTCGGCCGATCTGTCGGGGTGGAAGGGAAATCGGGAAGATCCGGCTTGGCGCAGCTTTGTCGGGGACATCGGGCGTCTTGTCGGGCGTGGCGAACGGCAGCCGCCGCCAGGGGCTGACGAGCATCTCTCTGGCTCGGGTGTGTCGATCCCGCCTGTCGTGTCGCAGAACTCCCGCGGCGCCCGCAACAGCAAAGTGTTTGTTGCCATCGGGGCGGCCGTCGCCTTGGCAGCGTTGGCCGGCGGCTATTGGCTGCTGCAGCGCTCGACCAGCCAGAAGGAAGCGCGCGAGGCGATACAGCAGATCTCAAAGCTGGCTGACGCCAACAAGTACCACGAGGCCTTTGCGCTAGCGCAGCGGGCGCGACGCGTGCTGCCGGATGACGCGATGCTCAAGTCGCTCACGCCAATCTTCACCGGTGCCTACTCGGTCAATTCGACGCCATCGGAGGTCGAGGTGTACCTGCGCGCCTACGATGACGTGAACGGTGAGTGGCAGCACGTGGGACGAACGCCGCTGGAACGCGTCGAGATGCCGCGTGGTGCGCTGCGCTGGCGCTTCGAAAAGCCGGGTTACACAACGGTGGAACGCGCGAATTCCGCGCTGGCCGACCGCCTTGTTGCCGGAGCCTTCCTGACGGATGCCGCGGGGAAGCTGGACGTCACCCTGCACAAGGTCGGCGATCAACCTGCGGGGATGATCTTCGTGCCGGCGGGGCGCGTTTCGGTGAAACGGCTTGAATCTGTCGATGTGCCGGCGTTTTACATCGATCGAACCGAGGTGACGAATGCGGCGTTCAAGGCCTTCATCGACGCGGGTGGTTACGAGCGCCGCGCCTTCTGGGACGGCCTCGACATCCGCAATGGGGGAAAGCCGCTCGTCTTTGATGACGCGATGAAGCTTTTCGTCGACGAGACCGGTCGGCAGGGTCCAGCAAGCTGGGAACTCGGTAGCTATCCGGCAGGAGAAGGCGACCTGCCCGTCACCGGCGTGAGCTGGTACGAGGCCGAAGCGTATGCACGTTATCGCGGCCTGGCTCTCCCCACGGCATTCCACTGGCACTCGGCTGCGTTGCTTCCGGACGAGGGCGCCGATTCTCTGGCGGCCTTTATTGCTCCGCTCAGCAACCTCGGCAGCGGCGGGCCGGAGCCGGTGGCGCGCCGGCAAGGGATGGGTCCCTACGGGACCTATGACATGTTTGGAAACGTGCGCGAGTGGATATCGAATTTCCGGGGCAGTAAAGGCTGGGCGGTCGGGGGCTATTGGGAGGATGCGGTCTATTCATACCGCGACATGGCGTCCGTATCTCTGAGTGATCGTTCGCCTTTCACTGGCTTTCGTCTAATCAAGTCGATCGGCGAACCGGGGAATGCCCGACATCTGAACGCCGAACTTGATTTCTCCAGATCAATTCGGCCCCCCTCGCAGATCAAGCCGGTATCCGATGAGGTCTATGCAACATTCCAGCGCCAGTTTGCCTATCAGCCTGGTCCGCTGGACGCTTCCGCGCCGATGGAGACCGCCTCCACGGAGGACTGGATCAAGCAGCGTGTGTCCTTCAATACCGGCTACAACAACGAACGCATGGACGCCATCCTGTTCGTGCCGAAGCGTGGAAATCCCCCGTTCCAGCCGGTCATTCTGATGTCCGGCATCCAGACCGTGCTGTTCCCGGGCAAGAGCGAGGACATCGAACCCGGGTTCTCGGTCATGCCGCTGGACTATGTCGTGAAGTCGGGTCGCATGCTGGTGCAGCCGATCTTCCAGGGCAGCTATGAGCGATTCAAGTCGCGCATGGATATCCGCGACGAGATCCGCACGAACCGCGAATGGATCGAACGCCGCTGGGACCTGGGTCGGACGATCGACTATCTGGAGACTCGGCCCGATGTCGATGCCAAGCGCCTCGGCTACATCGGCATCAGCTTCGGGGGCTCGACGGCCATACCGTTGCTCGCCCTCGAGCCGCGTCTGAAGGCTGCCGTGTTGCTTTCCGGGGGGCTAGACAACAGCACGCTGTCGCCGCTGATCGACGGGGTTAACCATGCGCCGCGCGTACGAATTCCCGTGTTGATGGTCAATGGCCGATACGACGAGATCCTGTCGGTGGAAGACGCGCAGAAGCCGCTGTTCCGCCTGCTCGGAACGCCAGACAAGGACAAACGTCACGTGGTCCTGGAATATGGCCACGGGTCGCCGCCGCGGGCACAAGTGTTGATGGAAACACTTGGCTGGTTCGACAAGTACCTGGGCCCGGTGCGGCGGTAGACGGTCAAGATCCGTGATTGGCTGGGCTGTGAGGTTATGGGGTGCGCGGTGCGATAGTGCCCTCGATCAGCGCGGCCACGGCTTGAGCGACCATTCACCTGACTATTCGCCGGCCGCGTTCGTCGGCGACGTCGCGGCGTTGCTGGATCATCTGGGCGCGCGCGGGGCCGTGGTTCTCATGGCAACTCGCTGGGCGGCGTCAATGCGTTCCTGATCGCTGGCAAATATCCTCAACGTGTGCGCGCATTGGTGATCGAGGAAAGCCCGGCGGAGTTGGAGGGACCGTTCACGTTCGTGCTGGAGTGGCGCGGCGTCTACCCCACTCGCGAAGCGCTCCAACAAAAGATCGGGGGAGCGGCTTGCATGGTCAGTGCGACCGAGCTTCAGGGAGACGGCGCACGGCTGGACGCGCGCCTTCGATCCGGAAGAGCTGGTCAAGATGAAAGAGGCGATGAACGGAGACTACTGGGACAAGTGGCTGGGGACGACCTGCCCCGCGCTCGTCGTACGGGGCACGGACGGCCAGGCCGTGGATGGCACAGTGCTCGAATCGATGGCGGCTCGAAGGCAAAACACCCAACTCGTGGCAATGAAAGCGGGACACGTAACGCACCACGATGTCGACCAATGTGCCCTAGCCTGGCAGCTCTCTTGCATCTTCAGATTATATGTAGCAACATGTCTACATATATGGAGATCACATGACTGTTACTACCCTTTCAAGCCGGGAGTTCAATCAAGACACCAGTCGCGCCAAGCAAGCAACGCGCTCTGGACCGGTCTTCATTACTGACCGGGGTCGCCCTGCACACGTTTTGCTCACCATTGAAGACTACCGGAAACTCACCGGTGGCCCGACGACGCTGGCGGAGGCATTGGCCCAAACCAATGTTCCCGATTTTGATTTCACTCCGTCCCCACTTGGCGGCCTGCTTTCCAGAGACGTGGACCTGTCCTGATGTTCGTACTCGATACGGACGTGGTCTCTCACCTGCGTAATCCCGGAAAGGCTCATCCACGAGTCATTGCATGGGCGTCCAGCACGCCAATGACACTCCATTTTATTTCCAGCATCACTGTCCATGAACTGGAACGCGGCGTATTGCTGATGGAACGCAAGGATTCCGCGCAAGGCGCAGTGCTGCGCGCCTGGATCGACAACCAGATACTGCCGCGGTTTTCAGGACGCATCCTGCCTATCGACAGCGCGGTCGCTCAACGTTGCGCGAAGCTGCATGTGCCGGATCCCCGCCCAGAGCGTGGTGCCTTCATCGCTGCTACGGCGCTGGTACATGGCATGACCGTGGTCACGCGGAACGTCGACGATTTCGAACCAACGGGCGTTGCAATACTGAATCCGTGGGAGTGGGAGTCGTAGCAAAGTGGTTACCTGAACTGGGAGACATCGATCCATCTCGGCCCCGCAGGTCATATCACTCCGCCAGACATAGTGTGAGCGCGCCGTGCAACTTCGCTTCGCGTCCCGCGTCAACGGAGCGACAGTTGGCGTCAAGATAAGATTCCCAAGATTGCTGAGCGATCAACGTCACGCGCCGGCTATCCGCAGGCGAGGGATTTCAGGCCGATTGCGAGCGCCGCGATTCAGCGCTTCTCGGTCTGGCGGCGCACGGCGTCGGCGGCTGCCTTTGCGGCTTCCGGGTCGCCCAGATAGCGATGGCCCGTGGGTTTGAGCGCCGCGTCCAGTTCATACAGCAGCGGAATACCGGTGGGAATATTCAGTTCGACGATCTCGCTCTCGGGCACGTTGTCGAGCATCTTCACCAGGGCGCGGATGCTGTTGCCATGCGCGACGATCAGCACATTGCTGCCGGCGCGCAGCTGCGGCGCGATTTTCTCGTTCCACAGCGGCAGCACACGGGCAAGGGTGTCCTTCAGTGATTCGGTAGCCGGCAGCAGGCGCGGATCGATATCGGCGTAGCGCGCATCGTGTTGCGGATGGCGCTCATCACTATCAGCCAGTGGTGGCGGGGGAATGTCGTAGCTGCGGCGCCAGATCTTCACCTGTGCATCGCCGTGTTTCGCGACGGTTTGCGCTTTGTCCAGGCCCTGCAGTGCGCCATAGTGGCGCTCGTTCAGTCGCCAGCTATTTTCCACCGGCAGCCACATACGGTCCATTTCGTCCAGCGCAAGCCACAATGTGCGGATGGCGCGCTTGAGCACGGAGGTATAGGCGCAGTCAAAACGGATGCCGGTGGCTTTCAGGTCCCGCCCCGCCTGGCGGGCTTCGTCGCGGCCCAGGTCGGAAAGATCGACATCCGTCCAGCCGGTAAACAGATTCGCGACATTCCACGTGCTCTGGCCGTGGCGCAACAAGACGAGTTTGCCTGACATCAGACGGGCTCCGTATCAACAGGATGAGGTGTGCCGAGATTACCAAACCGGCGGCAGACGCAATGCGTCAATGTGAACCAGATCCGTTTAATCCCGGGTTTCGACCACTATATTTTCCGAAGTCTCATTTCTCTCGGTAGTGTGAATGAGCTAGATTCTGTGCGGCTTACTCTATCCACCGGAAGCTCCAATGCAGAAACGCCACTCAGCTCCTGCCTTCGCCCTGATGCTCAGTCTGGCGCTCTTCAATTGCGCCACTGCGGCGGAAGCACCGCAGACGTCTGCTCGCCGTCCCAAGCTGGTGCTTGTCGTAGTCGTCGACCAGATGCGTTACGACTATCTGACTCGTTATGGCACTGAGTTCACCGGCGGCCTCAAGCGCTTGCTGGAGCAGGGCGCCGTATTCACCAACGCCAATTACGAAGCCGCGCCGACCGTCACGGCGGTCGGCCATTCCACGGTGCTGAGCGGCGCCACGCCTTCAGTCAGCGGCATTGCCGGCAATGGCTGGTTCGAGCGCAGCGAAAACAAAAGCATACAAAGCGTTTCCGATACGGGAGTCATGCCGCTCGGGGGCGGCACGGGCGCCTCGCCGAAGCGCCTGCTGGTCTCCACCGTTGGCGACGAATTGAAAAGCTCCGGCAAGGGCGGCAAGGTTTACGGCGTATCGCTGAAAGACCGCGCCGCCATCCTGCCGGCCGGCCGCGGTGCCGACGGCGCGTTCTGGTTCAATGCGGCCACCGGAAATTTTGTTTCGAGCACCTGGTACTTCGACGCGCTGCCGGTGTGGGTCGATCAGTTTAACGGAGAACACCGCGCTGACAAATACGCTGGCGCTGAATGGATGGGCACCAAAATGCCAGCTACTCCCGGCCCAAAACTAAATGGTGAAATCGATTCAACGGCCTTTGCCGATCAATTGGTGCTGGATTTTGCGCTGACCGCGATGAAGGAGGAAAAACTGGGGGTAGACGCGCAGACCGACCTCCTGTCGATCAGTTTCTCAGCAATGGACGCTGTCGGCCACGCCGCAGGTCCAGATACGCCAGCGATGCACGAGATGGTGCGTTCGATCGATATCAAGGTTGGCGACTTGTTGAATGCCGCCGAAAAACAGGCCGGCCGCGGCAACGTGTTGCTGGTCTTCACCGCCGATCACGGCGTGTCACCGGTGCCGGAAGAAAATATCGCCAAGCGCCTGCCGGGCGGGCGCTACGACGCCCAGGACGAACGTGCCGCAGTCGAAGCAGCACTAGTAGCAGCGTTCGGAGAAGGCAAGTACATAGCAGGCGCCAGTGACATGTCACTCTATCTGAATGCCAACGCCGTGCCTGGCAAGACGCTTAACACGACCGAACTGGAACGGGTAGCCGCTGAGGCCTTGAGCAAACAGCCGCATGTGGCTCGCGTCTGGACGCGCACGCAACTGTCCACTTCTTCGGCGAGCGGCGACCGCATCGACCAGCGGGTCCGCAACGGCTTCAATGCCGCACACAGCGGTGACGTGCTCTATATCCATGAACCCAACTGGCTGGCGGGCAGACCTGGCAGCTCCACCCATGGCTCGCCGTACAGCTATGACACGCACGTGCCAATGATTTTTTGGGGACCCGCCACGCTTGTACGAAGTGGCCAGTATGCCGGCGACGCGGCGGTGCATGACATCGCCCCGACGCTGGCGGCAATGCTCGGCATTGCGACGCCGAGCGGCAGTCTGGGGCGGGTGCTGGCGGAAATCATGCCGGAGTAAGGGACTGAATTGCCCCAGTGCGTTCGGTCGCGCGACGACCTTGATTCTCGTGGCTGTATAGCACAGCATCGCGGGCACTAAGGAGTCCACTCCCATGGCGAATCTCGCGCTGTTTCAGTTCGCCCGCGCCGCTCTTCGTTGGTCGCGGTCCAGTTTGCATGCGGCCGTTGCTGCCGTGAGCCTCTTGAGTCTGGCTGTCGCGCCCTCGCTCGCGCAACGCAGCACGCCGCCCACTGCACCGGTCGATGCCTTTCGTCAGGCCGCCGCGGGCTTCCACGAGCTGTTTCTGCATGACGAGTGCATCGGCGAAAACACTCAACAACCCGATACCTGTCTCCACGTGCGCAAGCACGAGAAGTCTTTCACATTCGGCGGGAAAACCGGAACCGTCTACAACGTCACGCTCCGCGTCCGAGGCCTGTTCGAGCCGACGACAATCGTGGGGGGAGAGGCGCCGGATCCAGCGCATCCGTTCTTCATGGTCGGCGGCCTGAGCCGCACCACGGACTACTCGCAGTGGTCCATCGAAGTCTCGGAGCCGAAGCAGACTTACACGCTCAATCACTATCCCGCGACTTCGCACACGATCTACAAAGAGGACTTCGAAGCCACGGTCGCCGTTGCGGCCGGAGCCTCGGTTGTCATTCGAGTCGTCGACAGCAACGATCGGCAGATCGACAATGGCGACAAACTCCGGTCGGATCGCCAGCAGATCATCTCCGGTGTGGTGGACACGCCGCTCGCCGGTCAGATGGTGCGTTTCGACGTGGTCCGCGTCGCTGCCAGGTGACTCCCGCTTCGAACGTGCGCACGAGGACGTGAAGCGTCGGACATGTCCGCTGCCACAACGCTCGGTCCGGCTGGAAACAATGGCATCCCGGTAAGGCCGAGTGTCCGTTTTTTACAAGACCGCACCGGTGCGGCCGCTTATGCTTCCGTCACCCCATTGGCAGGAGGCCCGCTCCATGATCGCGGTAAAACCCATTCCGCCGGGCTTCGGCGCCGTCACGCCGTATCTGGCGATTCACCATGCACGCAAGACCATCGAGTTCCTGAAGGCAGCATTCAATGCTGAGGAAGTGCAGACGCATACGCTGCCTGACGGACGCATATTGAACGCGATCATCCGCATCCGCGACTCGATGCTATTCATCGGTGAGCGGCCCGCAGATGCCGCGCCCTGGCCAGCGATGCTTTATATGTACGTCGAGGACGTCGACGCTGTCTTCGACAAAGCGGTGAAGGCCGGTGCGAAGGTCGTCATGGCGCCAGTGGACCAGTTTTACGGCGAGCGCAGCGGTGCCGTAGAGGATCCTTCTGGCAACCAATGGTGGATAGCTGCCCAAATCGAACAGTTGTCGGAAAATGAGCTCGTCGCGCGCGCGACGGAACGGAGCAAGTGAGTGGATACGACAAACGGCATGCCAAGCAATTGTCAGAGTGGGTGATTCACGCGGAGTCGCGGAGTAAAACCGAGCAAGGCAGAATCCATGTTACGCATGCATAGACTCAAGCGGGCTTCTGCAAATCCTCGATAACCGCCGCCAGGAAACGTACGGCCTCGCCGCCAGTAACGCAGCGATGGTCGAAAGTCAGTGACAACGGGATGCGCCGATGCGCCTCGATGCGGTCTTCCACCGCGACGACATCGCGCGATATGCGTCCCGCGCCGAGGATGGCCACCGAAGGTGGCACCACAACGGGGGTCGCGTAGCGGCCGGCCATGACACCGAAGTTCGACAGCATGATGGTGAAATCGCGCAGGTCGGTAAGCGGCAGCGTGCGGTCGCGTGCTCCTTTCTTTAAGCGGTTCACCTCGGCGCGCAACTCGGCGGCATCACGGTTGCCCACATCGCGGATCACCGGCACCAGCAATCCGTCCGGTGTATCCACGGCAATGCCAACCTGGATGTGATGGAACACGCGCCGGCCCTGGGTGCTGCCGTCGAACCAGGCGTTGAGTCCGGGCTCGGCCTCGCAGCCGGCGCCAATGGCGCGCAGCAGTCGCACTGTGTAGTCGCCACCCTGCAGCCAGGATTCGATGTCCGCATCGTCGAACACCGTGCATTCCATGACGTTGTCGCGCGCCAGTGTCATGCTTTGCGCCATTGCCCGCCTCAGGCTGCGCAGTACTTCCAGTTCGCCGGTTTCGGTCTGCCCTGTGGCTGGCCGCATCGAGCTGGTGGCTGCAAGTCGCCCCGGGGGTGCATTCGGAGCCGCGGCAGGCGCGGCCGCCAGGACATCGTCGAGAGTGACGATGCCATTCGCGCCGGAGCCTGCCAGAGACTCCACATCCACACGCAGACGGCGCGCCAGCTCCCGCGCTGCGGGCACTGCCCGCACGCGTCGACCCGCAACGCGCGCAAGCGCTGGCGTCGCGCTAAGCAGCTCGTTGGTTTCCGGCATGTGGCCAACCACGCCACCCTGGGAAGAGGCAGGTGCGGGGGTTTCCGTTGTTGCAGCTTGCTGTGGGCCGTCCGGTTTGAAATCGACCAATGGCGCGCCCGTGGCAATGGTTTCTCCGGGCTTGCCATGCAGTGCCACAATTATTCCGGCCTGTGGTGCCGGAACTTCCACCACCGCCTTGGCGGTTTCCATGGCGACCATGGGCTGGTCGACCGTTACCGTATCGCCCACCGCCACATGCCAGCGCACGATTTCGGCTTCCTGCAGGCCTTCGCCCAGATCAGGCAGATTGAAACGGGTCATACGGTCAGCCCTTGAGTGTGTTGCGGACCGCGTCGATGATTCTTTCGACGCTGGGAATATAGGCGCGCTCCAGCGCGAAATACGGCGTCACGATGTCATACCCCGTGACCCGCTCTACCGGTGCGAGGAGGTCGTACAACGCGTGCTCGGCCACAGTTGCTGCGATCTCGGCGCCGAGTCCGGCATTGCGCGCCGCTTCATGCACGATGACCAGCCGCCCGGTGTGGGCCACGGAATCCAGTATGGTGTCGTGGTCGATGGGCGAGAGTGAGCTCAGGTCGATCACCTCGCAGCTGATCTTTTCCTGCAGCAGCAGATCGGCGGCGCGCAGGGTTTCATGGGTCATCGCGCCCCAGGTTACCAGCGTCACGTCATCGCCCTCGCGCAGAATGCTGGCCTCGTCTAGCGGCAACGCCTGCCCATCGTCGAGCACATCCTGCTTCGCCATACGATACAGCCGCGTGGGTTCAAGGAAGATCACCGGATCAGGATCACGTATTGCCGCCAGCAGCAGTCCATAGGCCCGCACGGGCGAGGAGGGGCAGACCACGCGCAGTCCCGCGTGATGGCAAAGCAGCACTTCGAGACTTTCGGAATGATGCTCCGGTGCATGGATGCCACCACCATGTGGCATGCGTATGACCACCGGGCAGGTGAGCCGACCGCGGGTGCGATTGCGCAGGCGCGCCATGTGGTTGGCGATCTGGTCCAGTGCCGGATAGATGAAACCCATGAACTGGATTTCGGCGACCACTTTCAGGCCCTGCGCGCCCATGCCCACCGCCATGCCCGCGATGAGCCCTTCGGCCAGCGGCGTGTCCTGCACACGCATTCGGCCGAAGCGTTGCTGCAAGCCGGCAGTCGCGCGGAACACGCCGCCGTTGACGCCGACGTCCTCGCCCATGACAACCACATCCGGGTCGTCGGCCAGCGCGCGACCTAGCGCGAGATTGATACTCTCTACCAGCGTGACAATGGCCATGATGGATTCAGTGCTTGTCGGGAATGCCGAAGCGCCGCGCCAGTTGTTTTTGCGCTGTTAGCGCGGCGGTAGGCTGCGCAAAGAGATGATCAAACATGGCGTCGGTGTGGGCAGCAGGACGGTTCTGGTAGGCGAGCACGGCGGCGTCGATCTGTATTCCACATTCGGCGCGAAGCGCGGACTCCTGCGCTGCATCCCATAATTTTCGCGACTCAAGATAGCGGCGGGTACGCAGCAGCGGCTCAATCTTCCAGGCGGCCGCAAGTTCTGCCGCGGGACGATAGCGGCTGGCGTCATCGGCGGTGGTGTGGTCACTGAGCCGGTACGTGACTGCTTCAACCACAGTTGGGCCTTCGCCAGCGCGCGCCCGTGCCAGAGCTTGTTCCATCACGGCACGCACACCGATGACATCGTTGCCATCAACCTGCACGCCAGGGACGCCATTGCCAAGGCCTTTCTGCGCGAAAGTCTGTGCAGCAGTCTGTTCAGCTGCGGGGACGGAGATGGCCCACCCGTTGTTGACGACTACGAACACAACCGGCAGCTTCTGCGCGCCAGCCATGTTCACGGCTTCATGGAATGCGCCCTGCGAGGTGCCGCCGTCCCCGATATAGGCCACGGCGCAATGCGGTTGCTTACGAATCTTGAACGCCATGGCAGCGCCGGCAGCATGCGGCGACTGCGAGCCAATCGGCACGCACCACGGGAAGTCGCCGCGCGGACCCTTGAAGTTGGTGCCGGTCTCGTCGCCGGCCCAGTAGGTCAGGATCTCGGTCAGGGTTACGCCCCGCCACAATTGCGTGCCGTATTCGCGGTATACGGGGCACAGCACATCGCCCGGGCGCATGGCGGCGCCCACGGCCACATGGGTTGCCTCGTTGCCGGTGCAGGGTGCGTAGGTGCCGAGCCGGCCAGTGCGCTGCAGGTTGATCGCCTTGGTGTCGAACAGGCGGCACAGCACCATCGTCCGGTACATGCGAACAAGCTCGGTGCCATCGCGGGTGAATTCAGGCAGGTCAGCCACAGGCGACCCGTCGGCGTCAAGCATCTGCTCGTAGCCGATGGCAAACTCCGCGATCGTCTTCAACCGCTACTCCCCAAGGTTGTCGTTCTGCGCAATGCGTAAAAATATCAGGTTCCACGCCCTGCGGGGCTACTGGTCGGGGGGCAGGGCCGGGGGGCGACGCTCACGCGCCAGATATTCGCTGCTGCGCATTTCGATCAACCGGCTGCTGGTGCGCTCGAATGCCTGGCTCAGCCGCTGCCCCCGATACAGCTGGTCAGGCTCTGCCGCTGCGGAGATGACGAGCCGCACGTGCTGGTCATACAGCTCATCGATCAGCGCGATGAAGCGCCGCGCCGGATCGTCGTTGCCGCCATCGAACACTGGCACGTCCGACAGGAACACCGTGTGCAGGCGTCGCGCAATGGCGATGTAGTCATCGGCGCTGCGTGGTCCCTCGCACAGTGCGTCGAAGCTGAACCAGGCCATGCCACCGGCGTGGCACACGGTCGCAACCGCGCGATCCTCGATGGTCATGGTGGTGGTGCGGTCCACCGCTGCGGCGCCAGCGAGGCGCTGGAACAGTGCAGTCATGCGGGCGGCGGATGCGGGATCATCGGCGGGCAGATACGTCGGCGTCGATTGCAGCTGCCGCTGGCGGTAGTCCGCGCCCGCCCCGATCTGCAGCACGTCGAGCTCGCGATTCAGCAACGCGATGGCGGGCAGGAAGCGCTCGCGCTGCAATCCGCCCTCATACAGCCGCTCAGGCGGTGTGTTCGAGGTCATCACCAGCACGACGCCACGGCGCAGCAGTCCTTCAAGCACGCCATGCAGGATCATGGCGTCGCCGATGTCCTGCACCATGAATTCGTCCAGGCAATAGACGCGCGCGGATTTCGCCAGCAACGCGGCGATTCGATCCAGCGGCCGTTCCTGCCCGCTCAAGGTGCGACGGCGCGTGTGAATCTCGCGCATGAAATGCGCAAAGTGCATGCGGCGCGCACTGTGCCGTGGCAGTTTCGTGTGGAAGAGATCCATGAGCCAGGTCTTGCCACGTCCGACTGAACCCCAGACATAGATGCCCCGGCACGTGGCGGGATAGCGACGCTCGAAGCGCAGGCCCAGGAGCCAACGCCGCACTGGACCCGGTGCAGGCTGCGAAGCCAGGCAGCGTTCGAGCGCATTCAGCCGGGCTGCGATGACCTGCTGGTGCGCGTCGGCAACATGCGTCACGGTGGGAGTTCAGGCGCCGGGATCAGCGTGTTCGCCTAGCGTGACGATATGGGCACCCGGCAAGCTGGCATGGCGCGCGGAGACGTCCCGGTGCCGCTGGGCAAAGTCGCCGGCAATCTTCTCGACCAGATAGACCGAACGATGCTGACCGCCGGTGCAGCCGATGGCTACGGTCAGGTAGCCGCGATTGGTGGCTAGATACTCCGGGATGCGTGCTTCGATGAACCGGGATATGTCGTCGATCAGCCTGGACACGTCAGCGCTGGTTTCAAGGTACCGCGCCACATCGTCGTCGCGCCCCGTCAACGCCCGCAGTCCGGGCTCCCAATAGGGATTGGGCAGCGCCCGCGCGTCGAATACGAAATCGGCGTCACCGGGAATGCCGTATTTGAATCCAAACGACTCGAACAGGATCGACAGGCGCGGGTGCCGGCGCCGCTCCACGCGGGTGCGGATCAGGTCGCGCAGTTCATGCACCCCGGTTAGCGACGTGTCGATGATCAGGTCCGCTGCCTGTACCACGGGATCCAGCAGTTCGCGCTCCAGCGCAATGGCTTCGCGAAGACCCTGGTTGGTCCGGCTCAGCGGATGCTTGCGGCGGGTTTCCGCGAACCGCCGCAGCAGCGCCTCGTCCGACGCGGTGAGAAACAGCATCTCAGAGGGAATTCCCGACGCCTTGAGCTCGTTGATGAGCGCTGGCACGGTCGCGATCTCGGCCTGCGTATTGCGCGCATCGAGTCCCACCGCGACACGTTGGTACTGGTTGTCGGTGCTACGCAGGGTGTGTGAGATGAAAGGCTTGAGCAATGCGGCGGGGATGTTGTCGACGCAGTAGTAGCCCAGATCTTCGAGCATGTGCAGGGCCACGCTCTTGCCGGAACCGGACAGACCACTGACGAGTATCAGCCGCATGCGCGAGCGACTTACTGGCGAGCGGCGAGCCGTCCCTCGCTGGCATGGTGGTCGCGCTGCTTTTCCTTGTGCTTGAGCACGCTGCGATCCAGTTTGTCGATCAGCGCATCGATGGCCACATACATGTCGGTGTCGATGGCTTCGGCATGGATGTTGTTGCCACTCACATGCACGGTGGCTTCGGCCTTGTGCTGCAGCTTCTCGACCGACATCACGACATGCACGTCGATGACGTGATCGAAATGGCGCTTGAGGCGATCCAGCCGCTTCTCTACGTAAGCGCGCATGGATTCGGTGACTTCAACGTGGTGACCAGTGACTTTGACCTGCATGATTGCCTCCTCGGCACGCTCAGGAATTGGCTCGCTTGCGCTCGTTGGAAGGTGCGATGCCCATGGATTCACGGTACTTGGCGACCGTGCGTCTGGCAACCGGAATGCCTTCTTTCGAGAGTATTTCCGCTATGCGGCTGTCGCTCAGCGGGGAATCGGGTGCTTCGTCGCGGATCAGCTTGCGGATCTTGGCGCGAATGGCTGTTGACGAGGTGCCGGAACCATCGGCGCTCTCGACCTGGCTGGAAAAGAAATAGCGCAGTTCGAAGACGCCGCGCGGCGTATGCATGAACTTGCCGGAGGTCACGCGCGAGATCGTGGATTCGTGCATGCCGATGGCCTCGGCGATGTCGCGCAGGATCATCGGGCGCATGCTTTCTTCGCCCTGTTCCAAAAACTCGTGCTGCCGCTCCACGATGGAGCGCGCAACTTTCAGCAGTGTGTCATGGCGGATTTCGAGGCTCTTGAGCAGCCAGCGCGCCTCCTGCAGCTGCGTGCGCATGGTGGCATGCCCCGAGTTGCGTCCGATCAGGCTCGCATAGCTTTCATTGATGCGCACCCTGGGCAGGGTGGCTGAATTCATCTCCACCGTCCAGCCATTCGCGGAGCGGCGCACGAACACATCCGGAACCACGTATTCAGCGGCTGCAGAACTGATTTGCGAGCCTGGCCTCGGGTGACAGCCACGCACCAGCACCAGCGCCTGTTCCAGTTCCTCTTCCGACAGCCGCAGTTCGCGGCGCAGCGTGGCAAACTCGCGCTGCGCCACCAGATCAAGGCGATCCCGGGCAATGGCAAGCGCGGCGGCCAGACCTTGCGTGCCGGCTTCGAGCACGCGCAATTGCAGGGTGATGCATTCGCCGACCGTGCGGGCGCCAACACCCAGCGGATCGAAGCTCTGCACCACTTCGAGCATCTCAGCGATTTCTTCGTCGGCAGCCTGGATCTCGGGCTTGAGGGTGGCAGCGATGGCATCGAAGGGTTCGGTCAGGTAGCCGTCGTCGCTGATGGCATCGATGATCGCGCGGCCGATGGTGCTTTCGCGCTCGCCGAAGCGGGTCATCTCCAGTTGCCACTGCAGATGGCTGTGCAGAGATTCGCCGCGGCCGTCCTGCAGGTCCTGCTGGCGATCTTCATCGTCGCCGCTCCAGGGTGTGTCGCTAGTTGCGGCAGAGGAGTCATTCCAGCCGTCATCGACAATCTCGACGCTGGGTTCCGGCTCGCTGTCGCCGCGGTCCGCACTTTCGCCGCCATCGCCGCTATCGGCGCTCGTGCCGGCTGCCTCGTCGGCACCGCCTGGCGGCGACTCGTGATCGTTGGGCCCCGCGCCCAGCGCCTCGAAGCTCGCGGTGCCGTCGGATTCCTCCTCGGACTCGAGCATGACGTTGGTTTCGAGCAGCTCACGGATGTGAGCCTGCAATTCGAGCGAGGGCAGCTGCAGCAGCCTGATCGCTTGCTGCAGCTGCGGAGTCATTGTCAGCTGCTGGCCAAGTCGAAGCTGCAGGGAGGCTTTTAACATCTGTTACATGCGCTAGCCGGCCAGGTGGGCCGGCGCTATCAAAACGGCCGAAGAAGTCACCAAGTTCCCCTAATTATCAAAGGCTTGCCAACTGTCAGGGAAACCACTCGGACCAGAACTCCTAACTATGTTGTGCGATGAAAACAAGGGCTTCAGTCTATCGAAACTCGGTCAACCGACCATGCAAAAGATAGTCCATATCCAGCCCGTGACGGGCGGACGCAGATCATATAATTCGACTGACTTTGGCAGCATTTCCGCAGGACACGCGGGGAGCTGTTTGAAGAAACCCCTAGGCTCGGTTCGCGCGGTGAGAAAAGCCGCAGCGTTCTGCGGTTTCATCCTCAAGTCCGCATCACATGCGGAAATTGTGTCCCAGGTAAACCTCGCGGACCCGCTCGTTGGCAAGGATTTCCGCTGCATTTCCGGACGCAATCACGGTGCCGCGGTCCACGATGCACGCGCGGTTGCAAACGCCAAGGGTCTCGCGCACGTTGTGGTCTGTTATCAGTACGCCGATGCCCCGCTTCGCGAGGTCGGTGACGATCTTCTGGATGTCGATGACCGAGATCGGGTCGACTCCGGCGAACGGCTCGTCCAGCAGGATGAAGCGCGGTGAAGCCGCAAGCCCGCGCGCGATTTCCACCCGGCGCCGCTCGCCGCCCGACAGCGCCATTCCGATGGTCTTGCGCACATGCCCGATGTGCAGCTCTTCCAGGATGCGTTCAAGAGCCTCGCTGCGACCAGAGGCATCCAGATCGCTGCGTGTTTCCAGAATTGCGAGGATGTTGTGTTCGACCGACAGCCGCCGGAACACCGAAGCTTCCTGTGGCAGGTAGCCCAGCCCCAGGCGAGCGCGCTTGTGCATCGGCATGCCGGTGATGTCTGCATCGTTCAAGCTGATCGTGCCGGCGTCTGCACTGACCAAGCCGACGATCATGTAGAACGAGGTGGTCTTGCCGGCGCCATTAGGACCCAGCAGGCCCACGATTTCACCGGATTCCACCTGCAGCGAAAGGTCTTCGACCACGACGCGGCCGCGATAGCTCTTGCGCAGGTGGCTGGCGCGCAATACGGAGTTGGTCACTTGGCTGTGGCCCGATTCGGAGTACTTGGCGCGGGAACCCGCTCCTCAGACCGGAGGATGGCTTGGGCCTCCCCATCGGCTTTGAATACACCAGTGCTGAAGCTGTAGGTGGCGACCTGGGTCTCCATTTCGGTGTTGCCAAGGGCATACCAGGTACCGCCGCTGAACCGCATCAGGTCCTCGGCCACGTCGTAGTCGATCCGTCCGGCGCGGCCGTGGACGCGTTTCGATGAAGTCTTGAACTGATGCGAGAACTGAGCGGGCAATCCCTGCGCTCCCTGTGTCTGCACGTTTCTCATGCGACCGTCGGCGAATGCCACCGTGGCCGTCTGCGCATCGAGCACCGCACCTTTCATTTCGAGGTGCACCGGACTCTTTTTCTGCTGCGCGGCTTGCGCGGGTGCTGGCTGCACCTTGATGGTATCCAGGCGGCCGTCGGCAAATACCACAGTGGCTGACTGGGTATCGAGTTTTGCGCCGTTGAACTCCAGGTGAACATCGCCGGTAAGTTTCCAGGTGCTGTTTTCATACTTGCCATCCACCCAACCAGTGGCGTCGGCCTTGCTGGCCTTCAGGAGCGTGCTGCCCTGAACCAGTTCGACGTTTGCGGCAGATACGGTGCCGTTGTTGAGGTCGAAGGCAGGATTGGTGCTCCTGCGAAGGACAATGGCCTCGCGCTTGTCGCTTGCAGCATGGGCGGGCAGCAGGCACAGCAGGATGCCGGCTGCGGCCAGTACGCTTAAGGGGCCGCGCCGGCCGCGATCACGGTGCAAGAGTGGCATTGCACTCCGATTCTACAGATAGCGTGCCGAGCTTGATATTCATGCGCAGGTTGCCGCAGTGAAACCTGCTGTCACCCCATGAGAAATCCACCGGTTTGTCGCTGGACACATCCTGGGTTTCCAGGTTGTAGGTCAGCAAATCTGTGTCCACAGAAATCTGGGCTCGGGAATTCGGCGGGCGACCCTGCGCATGCACCTGGCCTTGCAACGTGATCGCCGTGCCTGATTCGGGCAGATTGGCGTGGCTGGCAGTGAGCGTCCAGCGATTCGCGCCATCGGGCGCGCCGCCGGCAGGATCATGATGCATCACCAGGTCTTGCGCCGATATCTGCCCGTTGCCGGGTTGTTGCGTCACTTGTTTTGCCTCGAGTTCGTATTGCAGGGCCCCATCTGGCCCCATCTGCCGCACCAGCACGTCCCGCGCATCGTAGTCGTAGGCACTGCCTGGCGTGTCTGGATTCCCTGCAGCCGTGCCGCCGGCACGGGGCTTGATGCCAGCCACCCAGATTGCGAGCGCTGCCAGCGCGACGATCATGACTGTCGCCAGCACGCGCAGGTTCTTCATGATTCACTCCGTGCCGCCAGCAGCCATTCGTACACCATCGTCACTGCCCGCTCCGCATGGCCAGTATCCAGTCTACGACCTCGCGCACCGCACCGTGGCCGCCGGGCAGGCTGGTGCGGCAATGGGCCGCGCGTAGTGCCAGGGGGTGAGCATCCCGCACGGCCACTGCGAATCCCACCCGCACGAATAACGGAATATCCGGCGTGTCGTCACCAACGCAGGCCACCTGCGATTCCAGCAGCGACAGTTTCTGCAGCAGCTTGTTCAGCGCGCGGCTCTTGTCGCTCGCACCCTGGACAAGCTGCCGTATGCCAAGTTCCCGGCAGCGCGCCGAAACCGCCGGGGAGCGGCGACCCGAAATGACCGCCACCTGCACACCGGCCGCTGCCAGCAACTTGATGCCGTGCCCATCGCGCACGTGGAAGCGCTTGAGCACCTCACCGCGCGCACCGAACCACAGGCCGCCGTCGGTGAGCACGCCGTCCACATCCAGCACCAGCAGCTCCAGGCGACGCGCAAGCCGGGTGGTGAGACGGGCGGGCGGTTTTTCCACTACACCACTCCGGCGCGCAGCAGGTCGTGGATATTTAGCGCGCCGACCAGTCGTGCCTGATCGTCAACAACCAGCAATGCGGTGACGCGATATTCCTGCATGCAGTTTACGGCGTCGGCCGCCAGCTGCGACGGCGTCACAGTGCGTGGATTGCGGGTCATCACAGTTTCCATCGCGGTGTCGCGCAGGTTCACGCCGCGATCAAACGCACGGCGCAGGTCGCCATCGGTAAATACGCCGAGCAGCCGCTGGTCGGCGCCGGTGATCGCCGTAAGACCAAGCCCCTTGCGGCTCATTTCCAGCAGCCCCTGTTCCAGCGCGGCCGTTGCAATGACTTGTGGCAGATCCGCGCCCTGACGCATCACATCGCTGACATGCAGCAGCAGCTTGCGACCCAGCACGCCGCCCGGATGGGCGCGGGCAAAATCATCGCTGGTGAAACCGCGCGCTGCAAGCAAAGCCGTGGCCAGCGCATCACCCATCGCGAGCGCAGCAGTGGTGCTCGCCGTGGGCGCGAGATTCAGCGGGCAAGCTTCTTCGCTGACGCTGGTGTCCAGATGCAATGTGGCTGTCTGCGCCAGCGTGGAAGCGGCGTTGCCGGTCATGGCGATGACCGGGGTCTCGAGCCGGCGCAAATGCGGTAACAGCGCAAGCAGCTCCGGTGTTTCGCCCGAATGCGAAATGGCCAGAACCACGTCACCGGCGGTGACCATGCCAAGGTCGCCATGGCTGGCCTCGGCCGCATGCAGGAAAAAAGCCGGTGTGCCGGTGCTGGCCAGGGTTGCGGCGATCTTGTTGGCGATATGGCCGGACTTGCCAAGGCCGCTGACGACCACGCGACCTCGGGCGGCGAGGCACAGTTCGCAGGCCTGTGCGAATGCGGTGCCGATGCGCTCCTGCAAGGCTGTGATCGCCCGTGCCTCGATGCCCAGGGCTCGACGCCCGGCGGCAATCAGCGCGGCATGGCTACTCGGACTGTTCATTGCGATTGGAGTTGCTACGTATGACAGGCAGAAGTTCAGGGGATCATAGCTTAAACTGCGCGCTTTCCCCGTCGGCGCGCCCGCGTAGCAGAACAGGCAGTAAATGAATCCGCAACAGATTGAAGAGCTGATCCGCGCCGGGCTGCCCGGCGCTGTCATCAGTGTCAGGTCGGAAGACAACGTGCATTTCGAGGCCACAGTGGTCAGCACGCAGTTCATCGGAGCGCGGCCCCTGCAGAGACACCAGCTGGTCTACAAGGCGCTCGGCGAACACATGGGCGGCGAGATCCATGCGCTGGCGCTGCAAACCCTGACGCCAGATGAGCAGGCGGCCAGCAGCAGCAACCGGTCCTGACACATGGACAAACTGCAGATCACCGGTGGCCGCCGGCTGGACGGCGAAGTGCGCATCTCCGGCGCGAAGAACGCAGCGTTGCCGATTCTCGCGGCGACCCTGCTGTGCGAGGAGCCGGTATCAGTCGGCAACGTTCCGCAGCTGCAGGATGTGAGCACCATGATCCAGCTGCTGGGTCGCATGGGCGTGGCAGTGACGGTTGGTGAAGACAAGCGCGTCGAAGTGGATACGAGCGGCATCAACGAATTCATCGCGCCCTACGAACTGGTGAAGACCATGCGGGCGTCGATTCTGGTGCTGGGTCCATTGCTGGCGCGATTCGGGCAGGCCGATGTGTCGCTGCCGGGCGGCTGCGCCATCGGTGCGCGGCCGGTGAACATCCACGTCGCCGGATTGCAGGCCATGGGCGCCCAGATCCACATCGAGAACGGGTATATCCGCGCGCGCGCTGCGCGGCTGAAGGGCACTCATCTCGTGCTGGATACCGTTACGGTCACCGGCACCGAAAACCTCATGATGGCCGCCGCACTGGCCGATGGTGAGACCGTGCTGGAGAACGCGGCCCGCGAACCCGAGGTGGTCGATCTGGCGAACTTCCTGATTGCGATGGGCGCGAAGATCCGCGGCGCCGGCACCGATCGCATCGTGATCGAAGGCGTGAGGCGGTTGCACGGCACACACCATGATGTGCAGCCGGATCGCATCGAGACCGGCACTTTTCTGGTGGCCGGAGCGATTACCGGCGGGCGCGTCATGGCACGACACACTCGGCCCGAACATCTGGACGCGGTGCTGCACAAATTGCAGGAGGCAGGCGCCGAAGTGCGCACCGGCCCGGATTGGGTCGAACTCAATATGCATGGCAAACGGCCGCGCGCAGTGGATGTTCGCACGGCGCCTTACCCAGCGTTTCCCACCGACATGCAGGCGCAGTTTGCGGCGCTGGACTGCGTTGCCGACGGTGTCGGCACGATTATCGAGACCATCTTCGAAAACCGTTTCATGCACATGCTGGAGATGCGGCGGCTGGGGGCGGAGATCCGCCTGGAGGGCAATACCGCCATCATCAAGGGTGTGCCGCGCCTCACTGCTGCACCCGTGATGGCTACCGACCTGCGCGCTTCGGCCAGTCTCGTGATCGCGGGCCTGGTGGCTGACGGCCGCACCGAGATTGACCGCATCTACCATATCGATCGCGGCTATGAATCGATCGAGGAAAAATTCTCGCAGCTCGGGGCAGAAATCAGGCGGGTGCCGAACTGACGCAACCTTACTTCGTGAGCGGCGGGGGTTCGATGACCGTCACAGTTGATGAAAAAGGTTGCCGGCCGCTGCAAGTGTTGACAGTTCGCGTCATGCAGCGCACGCCAGTGATTTGCACCGTAGTCCCGGGCTTGCGGTTCGCGATCCGCGCCTGAGTTTCCCTTACAGTGCTTTTCTCCTGCCCATCAATGATTTCGATCTTGTGCCCGTCAATGGTTTCGAGTTTGTCATAGACGGCCAGTCCACCGGGCTGCTGCGCAGGAGATCGCGGGTCGAACTCCGTTACCACCACGCCCCAATATGGGAAATTCGCCCGCCGCGCGTCTTCTTCGGAAACCACCCCAAGTCCGATGCCTATCCAGCCGCGCATTACCTGCTTGTGCTGCACGATGTCGTTGACCACACCGCGTACCAGGTCCACCGGAATTGCCAAGCCGAGGCCATTGGCTCCCTCAAGCACGGCGGTGTTGATTCCGATCAGCTCACCGCGTGCGTTGACCAGCGCGCCGCCTGAATTGCCGGCATTGATGGCTGCATCGGTCTGGATGAAATCCTGATAGGTGACTTCCAGCCCTCCAAGCCCAGCGCGCCCGATGAAGCTGACAATGCCATGGGTAACCGTTTGAGACAGACCCAGCGGATTGCCGATGGCAAGCACCACATCGCCTATCTCAAGACGGTCCGAGCGACCCAGCGTCATCACGGGCAGCCGAGGCAGATCGATTTTGAGCACTGCAAGGTCGGTTTCGGGATCTCTCCCCAGAACCGCTGCGTCCGCTACACGCCCATCGGCAAGTTGCACTTTGATCTGGTTGGCGCCCCGAATCACATGATCGTTCGTAACGATGTGTCCTTGCGCATCCACTATCACGCCCGACCCAAGCGCGGGCTGCAGTCCTACGCGTTGAACCCGACGAATGCCGTTGGGAGTCTGCTGCAATTGCGGCCGACCCACGGCTACCTCGGTTTGAGTGTCGATCCTCACCACCGCCGGCGCACTTCTGCGCACAGCAGCGGCATAGCTGGCAATGGGAACTACCTGAGCATCCATGTCTTTGGCGGGCGGGGTCGACCCGGAAGTGGATGCGTCTGAGGCTCGCGCATCGCCAGTACGGGCGGCAGCCATGGTTGGAGCAACAATTGGGCCGCCTGCCGCATCCGCCGCATCCGCTGCTGTCAATTGCGGAACTACGACGCCATCGGTCTGCGGCCACAAATGGTTCAGAAGCAATGCGGTGATCAACCCGGCCAGTACCGATCCGGCCAGGAAAATCGCATTCCGCTGCAATGGGCGTATTGCCATAGGGATACCGAACCATGGGCGTATTTTCGATAGTGTATAATGCCGGGCTGTCCGATCCGCGAAGTCTCAATGTCCACGCGGACCGGGCGCCAGAACAGCAGCAACAGTCCCGGAAGCATTAATGACCGATCATTCCGCTCCTCCCGTCGCCGAAGTCGATCAGGACCGGCGCGGTTTCCTCACGTTTGCCACCGTAGCCACCGGCGCAGTCGGCGCGGCCTTTGCCACCGTCCCATTCATCGCCTCGTGGAGTCCCTCGGAGCGCGCCCGCGCTGCAGGGGCGCCGGTCGAAGTCGATGTCAGCAAGATCGAGCCCGGCCAGATGCTGACCACCGTCTACCGCAAGAAGGCGATGTATATCGTGCATCGCACTCCGGAGATGATCGGGTCGCTGGCAGGCCACGACGGCAACCTGAAGGACGCCACTTCGAAATCCTCCGAACAGCCGCAATATGCCGCGAATGCCTCGCGCGCCGTGCGTCCGGAATTCCTCGTGGTCGAAGGCACCTGCACGCATCTGGGTTGCCTGCCCAAGGCACGCTTCACGAAGGGCATGGCAGAACTGGGTGCAGACTGGCCCGGTGGTTTCTTCTGCCCCTGCCATGGTTCGCGCTTTGACTTGGCGGGTCGAGTGTTCGAGGGTTCGCCCGCGAGCCAGAACCTGCGGATTCCGGTGTATTCGTTCCGCGACGACAACTGGCTCGTCATCGGTGTGGATGCCGCCAGCAAGGGAGTCGCGTAATGGCCGGCAGCAATGACGCACTTCCCGTGCGCACGGGTTTTCTCGGCTGGCTAAACAAGCGACTGCCGGTCGATCAGTTCGTGCGCGATCAGCTCACCGGCTACTTCGCGCCGAAGAACTTCAACTTCTGGTACTACTTCGGCGTGCTGTCGCTGGTGGCGCTGGTCATCCAGCTGGTCAGCGGCATCTTCCTCACCATGCATTACAAGGTCGGCGAGACGACGGCCTTCGATTCGATCGAATACATCATGCGCGAGGTGCCATTCGGCTGGCTGCTGCGCTACATGCATTCAACGGGCGCCTCGTTCTTCTTCATCGTCGTCTACCTGCACATGTTCCGCGCGTTCCTCTATGGTTCCTACAAGGCGCCGCGCGAGCTGCTGTGGTTGTTCGGCATGGTCGTATATCTGGCCCTCATGGCCGAGGCCTTCATGGGCTACGTGCTGCCCTGGGGCAACATGTCGTTCTGGGGTGCGCAGGTTATCGTCAACATCTTCGGCACCATTCCGGTGGTCGGCCCCGGGCTCGTGGAATGGATCCGCGGTGACTACGGCATTGCCGACGCCACGCTGAACCGATTCTTCTCACTGCATGTGTCGGCAGTGCCGCTGGTGCTGCTGCTGCTGGTGGTGTTGCACCTGGTGGCCTTGCGCCAGAATGGTTCCAACAATCCGGATGGCGTGGAGATCAAGGAAAAGAAAGGTGCCGACGGCAAGCCTTTGGACGGCATTCCCTTTCATCCGTATTACACGGTGAAGGATCTCGTGGGCGTGGGTCTGTTCCTCCTTGCCTTCGCCATCGTGGTGTTCTTTGTGCCGACTTTCGGCGGACTGTTTCTCGAAACGCCGAACTTCGAGCCGGCCAACCCGCTGTCGACGCCGGACCATATCGCGCCGTCGTGGTATTTCACGCCGTTCTACGCAATCCTGCGCGCGATCCCCAATCAGGGCGCAGGCGCTTTTGCGATGGCGATGTCGCTGGTGGTGCTGATCGTGGTGCCGTGGCTGGATCGATCGCCCGTCAAATCGACGCGCTATCGTCCGCTGCGCTGGAAAATCGCCCTCGCGGTCTTTGCGATCTCGTTCGTTGCGCTGGGCTATCTGGGAATGCAGCCCGCCGAAGGGATCTACGTCCTGCTGGCGCGCATCTTCATGGCTCTGTATTTCCTGTTCTTCATTCTCATGCCGTTCTATACACGTGGTGAATCAACCAGTCGTGTACCGGAGCGCGTGACTTTTGATTCTCACTGAGGCGGCGATGCAGGGTCGTTCTATGCGTGGATTGATGGTGCTGTTCGCGGCCTTTGCGGTGACGGTTTCCTTGGCTGCAGCGGAAGAAGCCGCCGGCGAGCATGGCGAAAAAGGCGAGGCTGCCGGTGTGAACTGGCAGGAGTGGACTGCGGGCAATGAAGTGAGCAACACGGCGTCGCTGCAGCGAGGCGCCGCGAATTTTGTCAACTATTGCATGGGGTGCCATTCGCTCAAGTACATGCGCTATGAGCGCATGGCGAATGATCTCCACATCTCTCTGGATCAGCTGCGCAGCAGCTTGATTCCCACCGACGCGAAACCAGCCGACTACATGCTGAGCAGCTTTCCGATGGCCGACGCGGAAACCTGGTTCGGCAAGCCGCCACCTGACCTGTCTCTGGTGGCGCGTTACCGCGGCACCGACTGGATAACCCGCTTCCTGAAAGGCTTTTACGTCGATGCCAGCAGGCCCACAGGCACCAACAACCTGGCGCTGGACGGCGCGTCGATGCCGGCTGTTCTGTCTGATCTAGAGGGCGTGAAGGTAGCCGTATTTGCCGAGCACGAGGCCGCCGGAGGCGCCCATGCCGGCAAGTTCGTGGAACGCTTCGACTACATAGCCGACGGTCGCCTGAAGCCTGCGGAGTTCGACGCCTTCGTGCGCGACACGGTGAACTTTCTGGATTACGTGGGTGAGCCCTCGCAGGTGCAGCGCCGCAGCATCGGCCTGTGGGTGGTGCTGTTTCTGCTGGTGTTTACCGGTTTCGCCTGGTTCTTGAAAAAGGAATACTGGAAGGACGTCCGCTGATGCCATTGCCCGCCCGTGTGCAATGGGTCACGCGGGCGAAGCGCTGGTTGTGGAGTTCATTCTA
>JBDSJD010000048.1:0-122787 GCA_039917615.1 Steroidobacteraceae bacterium | reverse complement strand
ATCAGATCCTTCAAGAGCACGTAGGTCTGTGCACTGCCCGACTGCTGACTATCCCAGGCGTGCCGCTTGAGGAAGCGGTTCAGCGGCTCGCGTCCACAATCGAAATCCTCAAGCCGGTGCTCGCGCCGCAGCTTCTCGATTGAGCCGTAGCCGCTCACTCCAGAACGCTGGGGGAAGACAGCAAGGTTTCGAGGCGGCGACGGGGTTTCGTCGGTGCATCGAGCGCTGCCACGAAGGCATCGTACTGCCGGGCACCCAAGCGAAACTCCGTCCGCTCGGCCAGTGTCTCGGTTGCGGCCTGCAGGCCCTTGTCGAGCAGGAAGGCGCTCAGGGTCTTGCGCTCAACGTCAGCCGCCCGTTTCAGCACGGCCTTGGCGCCGGGGGGCAGTCGAAATTCCAGCCGGTCATCGCGGCGCTTTGCGGGGCTTGCCATTATCGCTCCTCGGAGAATCCATGCCTGATTCTATCATCCGTACAATGTACGGACAATACCCCTCGATCAAGGGGGCCCAAGATCCTTGGCACCGCGGCGGGATGCCGCCCGGCCTCCGGAGAACCTGATTTCACCGGGCAAGGCTCGTAGGTGGGTTCGGGCAAGCATGCCGGCAAGCCGCGCCAGGGCAGGTGGTTTGAAAGTACTATCCGCCAAACATGACCATTCGACGGTACGTTCCGAAATCCGCACCAATGCCCGAACACTTCACCCGCCGAATCCTGCTTCAGCGTGCTGCGCTCTCCGCAGCGGCGCTATTGGGTGGCGCTGGCATGCCCTCCCTGCATGCACAAGAGTCACAGCGCGGAACCACTCGCACAATTCCCCTTGGCGATGGCCTGTGGCTGCTGTCCAGCGACAGCGGCAACAGCCTGCTGCTTGCTACTGCTGGCGAAGCCGCGCTGGTGGACGGCAGTACTGCCGCGGAAGGCCGCGCGCTACAAGCAGCGATCCTGCAAGCTGCCGGTACCGTGAATGTGCGGTATCTGGTCAACAGCAACTGGCGACCACGGCACACGGGCAGCAACGAGTTGTTCGCCGCCACCGGTGCCACCATCGTCGCGCATGAGAACACCCGCCTGTGGATGGGCACCGACATCGAGGTGCAATGGGAACAATTGAGCTATCCGCCCAGCAAGCCCGCCGCTCTGCCCACCAAAACCTTTTACACCGACACGGAACTGCAGTTGGGAGGCCGGGTGCTCCGCTGCGGGCACGCGCCCCGTGCCCATACCGATGGCGACCTTCATGTCCATCTGCCAGGAAATGACTTGCTGTTTGCGGGGGACCTGCTCGCCGTGGGCGCTTATCCGATTGCGGACTACGTGACTGGCGGCTGGATCGACGGGCTGATTGCCGCAAATGAGAGCCTGCTGAAACTTTGTGGTGATGCCACCCGTATCATTCCCGGCAAGGGCTCCGTGCAGGGCAGGGCGCAGCTGCTGGCGCAATTGGAGATGTGCCGGTCCGTCAGGGAACGCACGGTGGCCCTGATGAAGCAGGGACTGGGACTGAGGGAAATCATGGCAGCGGCACCCACACGAGAGTTCGACGCGCACTGGGGCGACTCAGCATTGTTCCTGTATCTGATCTATCACGGCGTGATCGACCATGTCAGGGAAACCGGCGGTATCGGCTGATGCTGAGGAACAGCTCTCAAACCACGCTACTGCCCCGCGTCCTGCTCGCGTTGGCCAGCCTGTTGCCGGCACCGTCGCAGCTTGCCGAAGCAACCAGCAAGGCAACCGTGCCCGCCGCAGCCCACCAGCAACTGCTGGATACCTACTGTGCTGACTGCCATAACCAGGATGACTGGGCCGGTAGCCTTGCATTCGAGACACTGCCGCTGACGCAGGTCAGTGAACAAGCAGAGAGCTGGGAAAAGGTGATCCGCAAACTCAACGGCCACATGATGCCGCCACCGGGAAATCAGCAACCGGAGCCGGACCGGGTGAAGGCCTTCGTCGGCTGGCTCGAAACCAGCATTGACCGCAGCGCTGCCGCACAACCCATCGCCGGCAATGTGGCCCTGCACCGCCTGAATCGGGCCGAGTATGCCAATGCCATCCGGGATTTATTGGATCTGCAAATCGATACCACGGTCCTGCTGCCCAAGGATGATGTCAGCGACGGCTTCGACAATGTCGCCAACGTGTTGAAGGTCTCTCCCTCGTTTCTGGAGCAATACATCGCGGCTGCCCGTGACATCAGTCTGCTCGCAGTTGGCAATCCCGAACCGAAACAGCAACTGGCCTCTTATCGGGTGCCTGCGGGAAATTCCCAATACCGCCATGTGGACGGTTTGCCGCTGGGCACCCGTGGCGGCATGCTGGTGGAACACTACTTCCCCACCGACGGGGACTACGACTTCACCATCACCGGGCTGGCCGGCGCCACCTACGTGTTCGGGCTGGATGAGCCGCACACCGTGATCATGACCATTGATGGCCGCAAGGTGTTCGAGCAGAGCGTGGGCGGCGACAAGGATGTCAGGGCCATCGACCAGCAACAGGCACCAGCACTCGCGGCCATCAACGAACGGTTCCGCAACATCAGGCGCTCCGTGTCGGCCGGTCCGCACCAGGTCGGCATCACCTTCATCGCCAAAACCTTCGCAGAGTCGGACGACATCCTGTACCCGCTGTTGCCCGAAGACCAGTGGCGCCGGATCACCAAACCTTCGCAATTGCAGATCATGGGACCCTACAACCCAAAGGGCCTGGGCGTGACACCCAGCCGCCAACGCATTTTCGTCTGTCGTCCCCGTGCAGTCAGCGAGGAGCTGCCCTGCGCCAACCTTATTCTGGGCAACCTGGTGAAGAAGGCCTTTCGTCATCCACCGACTCCGGAGGAGCTGGCCGCGCCGCTGGGCTTCTTCCGTCGGGGTCGTGAACAAGGCAATTTCGAATCCGGTATTCAGCAAGGGCTGATGGCGATCCTTGCCAGTCCCTATTTTCTGTACCGGGTGGAAACACCACCCGATGGGCTTGCCGACGGCACGTTCCGCATCAACGGGTTCGAACTCGCTTCACGACTGGCCTTTTTCTTTTGGAGCAGCCTGCCCGACGAGGAGCTGCTGCGGTTGGCCGGCAACGGCAGGCTGCAGAACGCAGCCGTGCTGGGAGCCCAGGTGGAACGCATGCTGGCGGATCCCAGGGCCGGCGCACTGGTCAATAATTTCGCCTTCCAGTGGCTGCATGTCCGTGGCCTGGACAATGTCGACCCCGACCCCGTTCTGTTTCCCGCATACGATGTGGGCCTGCGCGAAGATTTTGCCAGGGAAATGGCGCTATTCGTCGGCAGCGTATTCCTCGAAAATCAGAGCGTGCTCAGGCTACTGGATGCCAATTACACTTTCGTCAACGAAAGGCTGGCCCGGCACTATGGGATCAACGGCGTCAGGGGTGACCAGTTTCGTCGGGTGCCACTCACGGACGCCAACCGTTTCGGCATTTTCGGCAAGGCCGCAATGCTGATGGTCACTTCCTACCCGAATCGCACGGCGCCAGTGCTGCGTGGTGCCTGGATCCTGGAAAACATCCTCGGCACGCCACCAACCTCACCGCCGCCCAATGTGGAGGCACTGCCTGAAAATGTTGAAGGCACGGTGGCGATTACCGTGCGTGAGCGCATGGAACTACACCGTTCCAATCGCGGTTGTTTTGCCTGCCACGGCGTAATGGATCCGCTGGGCTTCGCGCTGGAAAATTTCGACGCCATCGGCCGCTGGCGGACCAAAGATGCGGAAACCGGCAAAGCCATCGACGCCAGCGGAAAAATGGCCGATGGCACCGGGGTGACGAACGTACAGGACCTGCGCAAGGCGATCAGCGCCAGACCGGAGCAATTTGCCCAGACCTTGGTTGAAAAACTCATGTTGTACGCGCTGGGGCGCAACCTTGGCTTTTACGACATGCCGAGCGTGCGCGCCATAGTGAAACAGGCCGCCAAAGACGACTATCGTTTCTCCGCCATTCTCAAAGCCATCGTTACCAGCGAGCCCTTCCTGCACAATCGCAATCCTGCTGCTGCAACAGGGACCAACGGGAAGGTTGCCCATGTTTCTGACTAGAAAATCACTGCCACGCCGCACCTTTCTCCGCAACGCCGGAATCAGCGTCGGGCTGCCACTGCTGGACGCCATGATCCCGGCCCACACGGCCCTGGCGCAAACAGCCGCCAGGGCCGTGCCGAAACTCGGTTTCATTTACTTCCCGCATGGGGCGGTGATGGACCGGTGGACCCCTGACACCGTCGGGCGCGATTTTGATCTCAAGTCCATCCTGCAGCCACTCGCGCCTTACAAGGACAAACTGACTCTGATCAGCGGCCTTGAGAATCGGCATGCCACAGGCCCGGTGCATGCCATAGCGCCCGGCACCTGGCTCAGTGCGGTGACGCCTCAGATCAGTCATGACCCCATTGGTGGGGTTTCCATTGACCAGATCGCCGCGCTGCATATCGGCCAGGACACGCCGTTGCCGTCAATCGAGCTGGCGCTGGAAGAAAGTGGTGGCAGCAGCAGCTGCGACCGCGATTACGGCTGCAGTTACGCCAGCACCACGTCCTTCCGCACTCCCAGCACTCCGCTGCCCATGGAACACAATCCCGGACGCATGCTGCAGCGCCTGTTCGGGCAGGGTGGCAGCGAACAGGAGAGGAAGTCGATAGCAGGCCAGTACGGCAGTCTCCTCGACATGGTGACGGACCAGGCTGCCTCGCTGCAGCGCAAGCTGGGTATCCAGGACCGGGTGCGGATTGACGACTACCTGGACACGGTCCGCGAAATCGAACGGCGGGTTCAGAAGCTGGAAGCTCAGAACCTGGATGGACTGGTCATGCCCAATGTGCCCGCAGGCATCCCCGAGTCCATCGATGAACATCTCAATCTCATGTTCGACATGATCCACATTGCCTGGCAGGCGGGCGCCACCCGTGTTGCCTCATTCATGATGGCAGCTGAAGCCAGCAACAAGACCTACAACCATCTTGGCATCGCCGACGCCTTCCATCCGCTTTCACACCACCAGAACAACGCCGCCAAGATGGACCGGCTTGCCGTGATCCAGCAGTACAACACCAAGGTGTTCAGCCGCTTCGTCGGCAAGTTGGCCGCCACGCAAGATGGCGAGAGGAGCATGCTGGACAATGCCATCCTGCTGTTCGGCAGCAACATGAGCGACAGCAACGTACACAACAATTTTCCGCTGCCCCTGGCCCTGGTGGGCGGTGGTTGCGGCAGGATCAAGGGCGGACAGCACCTTCGATATCCTGATCGCACCCCGATTGCGAACCTGCTGCTTACCGTGCTCGACCGGGCCGGCGTACCGGTTGCCGCGGTGGGCGACAGTACCGGCGCCTTCGCGGAAGTTTAGGCGCGACAGGTCTGCACTGTGCTGCGTCGTCTGGTTCCACTGCTTGCCGCCTGCATGCTGGCCACTGTCGTCCAGGCGCAGGATGCGCTGTTCGCTGCTGCCCGCACTGGGCAGCAGCAGCGCGCGCTGACACTGCTGGCAGCAACTGCCGACGTTACCGTTACCGAACCCGACGGCACCACGCTGCTGCACTGGGCCGCCTATCACAACATGCTGGCAATGGCCCGCGCGCTGCTGGATCGTGGCGCCAGCGCCAATGCCGCCAACGATTACGGCGCAACGCCGATGATGGAAGCCGCCGTGGTGGCCGATACCGCCATGCTGAACTTGCTGCTGAAACATGGAGGCGATGTTGGCGCAGTGAATGCCGAAGGACAGACCGCCCTGATGGCAGTAGCGAGAACCGGTAACGTAGCGGCGGCAGAACTGTTGCTGGCGCGCGGCGCCAAGGTTGACGCGCGTGAACACTGGCGCGACCAGACGGCCCTGATGTGGGCGGCGGCCCAGAGTCAGCCCGCCATGCTGCGCACACTGATTGCAGCCGGTGCCAATGTAAACGCGCGTTCCAGCGCGAATCAGTGGGAACGGGAAATCACCGCCGAGCCGCGTGCCAAGTACATGCCGACAGGCGGGCTTACCGCGTTGCTCTACGCGGCGCGCCAGGGCTGTCTCGAATGCGTGCAGGTGTTAGTCGCGGCAGGGGCAAACGTGAATCTCACCGATCCCGACGGCGTCAGCCCGCTGCTGGTCGCCACGCTCAATGCCCACTTCGACAGCGCTGCCTTCCTGCTGGCGCATGGCGCCAACGTCAACAAGTGGGATCGCTGGGGCCGCAGTGCACTTTATGCGGCGGTGGACTACAACACCATTCCCCGCGGTGGTCGCGCGGACTTGCCCTCACTGGATGAAGTCGCGAGCCTGCAACTGATCACGCAGTTGCTGGAAGCGGGCGCCAATCCAAACCTGCAATTAAAGCTCTATCCGCCATTCAGAAGCATAACCGCCGACCGTGGCACCGACCTCATTCTCACCGTCGGCAGCACAGCGCTGTTGCGGGCCGCGAAGGCCGCCGACGTGGCGGTGATCAAGCTGTTGCTGCAACACGGCGCGCTGTCCGACCTGCCTACGATGGATAACGTGTCACCGCTGATGGCGGCCGCGGGGCTGGGCTCATCCAATACCGATACCCGGGGCCGTTTCAAGACGGAAGCTGACGCGCTCGAAGCATTACAGTTGCTGTTGGCTGCTGGTGCAGATGTGAATCGGCAAGACAAACTCGGACTCACGGCCCTGCATGGCGCCGCCTTCCAGGGCTGGAACAAGGTCATCAAATTGCTGGTCGATCATGGCGCCGACCTTTACGCAAAGGACAGCCAGGGTATGAAGCCGGTGGATGCCGCGCTGGGCCGCTACAGCGGTCCGCTGGGTCGTGGCGGCGCCCTGAATGTAAATCCCGAAACCGGCGCCTACTTGCAATCCCTGATGACCGCACCATAGCCGTGTCGTGACAGGCTACGGGCAGACTCTTGGCGTGCCCGTACACGTTACTATCCACAACAGGGGAGTGATCTCAAGGGATGCAGATGCGCAGACGATGGCTGCTGGCAGGCACGCTGCCGTTGTGCAGCCTCATTCTCGGTCTGGTTGAAACGAGTCCGGACAGGCTAGCCGACACTGATAGCCTTTTCTCCACGTTCATGGCTGCGGTCTGTGTGCTGCTGGTGTTCTGCTGGTATCGGGTCGACGCAGGTGAGAGGGGCTATCGGACGTCCTGGGGATTGAGCGTTGGCATGCTGCTGGTCACCACCATTGCGCTGCCTTGGTATCTGGTGCGGTCGAGGTCGGGCGTGCAGGTGCTCATTGCATTGCTTCTGGCGACGGCAATGTTCGTGCTGTGCTGCCTGATGTATCGCGTGGGCAGCGCACTTGCAGGGGTGGCGTAGCATGTTGCTCAGATGGGCGGGAGCGCTGTTTCTGGTGGCTGCGCCGTTTTACGCAGCCGGCGCGGAAGTGGTCAACGATGTCACACAGCTGAATCCGGTCACCGTTGCAGAAGTGGTTGCGCCGCGCACGCTCGAAGAGCTGGTGGCGGCTGTGGTCAATCATCCCGGCAAATTATCGATCGGCGGTGGCCGCTACAGCATGGGTGGCCAGACAGCCATCCGGGATGGCGTGCAGATCGACATGCGCCAGTTCAATCAGGTGCTGGCCTTTTCGCCCGAAGACAGGGAAATCACCGTGCAGGCCGGCATCACCTGGCGCCAGATCCAGGAGCACATCGATGCGGCGAACCTGTCGCTGCAAATCATGCAGACCTACGCGAACTTCACCGTCGGCGGTACGCTGAGCGTCAATGCACATGGCCGTTACATCGGCCTTGGACCTGTTGTGATGTCAGTGAAATCCATAAGACTGGTGCTGGCGAACGGAAATGTGGTGCTGGCATCACCAGGCGAGCGCAGCGATCTCTTCTACGGCGCCATTGGCGGCTACGGTGCGCTGGGCGTCATCGCGGAGGTCACGCTAGTACTGGCGGACAACGCCAAGGTGAAGCGCGAGACAGTGGTGATGCCGCTGACCAGCTACTGGAAGTACTTCGCGCGAAATGTCCGCGACAACCCGGACGTCATCTTCCACAACGCGGATATCTATCCCAATGCTTTCGATACCGTGCGGGTCTCTTCCTATGTGAGAACGGACAGGCCGGTCACGGTACCGGACCGGCTGATTCCTCGTGACCTCGACTACAGCACGAACCGTCGCGTGTACAACATGGTCACCGAGTGGCCAGCCGGCCGCTGGCTGCGGCAGCGCGTCGTGGATCCGCTGGTTTATCGCGGCGAGCAGGTCGAGTGGCGCAACTACGAAGCCAGTTACGACGTGCGCGATCTGGAGCCAGAGTCGCGCAAGGAAACCACTTTTGTACTGCAGGAATACTTCGTTCCGGTGCAGAAGCTCGATGCCTTCGTCCCTGTCATGGGCGAGATCCTGAACCGCCACGAGGTCAACGTGGTCAATATCTCCATCCGTCATGCCCGTCGCGATCCTGGAACGCTGATGGCATGGGCCCGGCATGAAGTGTTCGCATTTGTTCTTTACTACAAACAGGGCACCGACAAGGTCGCACGAGAGGCTGTCGGGCCGTGGACGCGCGAGCTGATCGATGCGGCCATAGCCTACGGCGGCGCCTACTACCTGCCTTACCAGATCCTGGCCACGCCGCAGCAGTTCCATGCGGCCTATCCCGATGCCGGCAAGCTTTTTGCGTTGAAACTCCGGGTGGATCCTGCGAACAAGTTCAGCAACAGCCTTTGGGATGCCTACTACCGTCCGGAAGCCGCCGACGCGACGCCGGCAGCTCCACGCCCGCTGTCGCTCGCACAGCTGCAGGCAAGAGAAAGTTACAGGCGCGACGAGGCCCAGACCTTTCTGACCCTGCCCGAGTGGGTGCTGGTCTACAGTCCGGCTGAATATGCGCAGTCGCTGCGGCGGCAGATGCCCTCGAGGTTTCCCTACTTCGGTTCCATCGGTCAGTTCTGGGGCTACTACTGGGATGCCTGGCAGGCCACGCGGAACAAATACGACTTCAACTGGGGCTATCACGTCATGGTCGCGGTGATCGGCACCAGCTACACCGTGGAGAATGCCGTCAAGGGTGTCTACGAAAACACAATCGGACGCGTGACCGAGTGGCTGGCATCGAACGAGCCCACTGCCGAGGATGCCGCCGCCGTCGGTTTCGCGCAGCGGTATGTGGATTTCATCCGCGTGCGTCCCTGGTATGAATTCTCCTTCTTTGCCGAGCTCAAGCGACTGTGGCGGGAAGCACCCATCCACGGCGACCACCAAATACGCAAATGGGAGCGCCGCCTGATCCTGAGCGCCGAGATGCTGGTGAAGGCACAGTATGCGACGCTGCTAACCATCGGCACGCGCCTGACTTACGGGACGGCGGATCGCGGGATCGAGGCAGTCGTGCAGGGCGCAACCCGTGAGGGCCTGGCAACGTTGACTGGCACCGGAATCATTGCTCCGCTGGAGGATGGCTCGCTCGCTGTCAGGCTGCCGCGTTATGAGGCGTTCGGAGACGCCGTCGGAGAGCTTGCTGCGCAGGGCGTGCGTTTCGTCGAGATATCAGGCAACGACGAGATCCTGCTGACAGCGGTGGTGCCGGCCGGCTGGCGCTACGACCTGCCTCAGGGGAAAGTCGCGTTCTCAAGGGCGATCCTCACCGATCCGCAGAAAAAGCGCGTAGGGATACTGACTCCGGTGCCGGCGCTGCATGAAGTGTTGCGCGCGTTGCGCGCACAGGGGCTGGCAGCAGAGCACGTCTACGACTACTGAGCCCTTGTGTCCGTTAGACCTTCACGAATTCAATGAGGGCATTGCGCGTCGGATCGCCACTCTGGAACAGCGGCTTCGAGGTTGCGGTGCGTCGTAATCCCTGCGCGTCCAGCGCGCGGATGATCTGGTCAAGCGAGGTGAAATTGCGGATCTCGCTCTGGTTCTTCTGCCACGGCACCTCCAGGCCCATGTTGAAGACATCGTGGGCGAGGGCAACCATCCGGTTCATCTCGTCGGAGTCCACGTTGTGGTCGCGCAGGATGAGCCGCCCTCCCGGCCTCAGCACCCGCTGCACGGAGCGCACGAAGGCGTCGCGTTTGCGAGGTGGGCTGTGGTGAAAGCCGATGTAGTTAGCGACCACGTCCAGACTGTCGTCGGCAAGCTGTGCCGGGCTGATTGGCGCGTAGTCGTTGAGCGAGACGAAGCGGCCGCGCTTGTGCAGACCGCCGCGTTCGACGATGTCCAAGGGCGAATAGCTCGGGGCCACGTTGTTGAGCAGAACCAGATCGCCCGTCATTTTTGTGCGTCCGCGCAGATGGCCGAGATACCGGCCAGTGGAACCAATCTCCATGAAGCCATTGATCTGCCGCCGCGAGCCGAGCAGCGCCAGTGTCTCGCGGGTCATTTCCTCTTTCTGGCGGGCCAGTGCCGGCAGCGCGTAGCGGATGTCGGCGAGGAAGGGTTTCAATTTGTCGAGCTTCGCCTGCACCAGCGCGTAGACCTCGCGATCAGAATGCCCCTTGCGCGCGGCATCGGCGATCAATGCCTGGAACTCGCCCTCGGGATAGAGGTGATAGACATTGGTGAGGAACAGCAGGAAGGCATCGCGCAACCTCGTGTCGCCGTAGATCGCCTTGAAGTTGGAGCTTCCCGCCACCGACCAAGCGTTGTTGGCATCTGCATTCGCTGTCGCGGGCGAAGTGGCAGTCGCGGCGCCAGCCACCTCTCCAGGCAGATGCCGGATGAAAGCGGTGACGGTAGCGATCGAAGCAGCAAAGCGCAGGGCTTCGCGGCGGCTGAACGGCATCATTGCAGGCAACTCTCCACGGTTACCCGATACGGTAGGTGCATATGAAACGCACATGCAAGGGGTATTGCTGAGGGCCTGTTGCCGTCTGCACTGTAGCAGCGCGACCATTGCGTGCATTTCCCTGGTGTGGTCGCGAGTAACGATAGCCGGTCGTATAGAACCATGGATTTCATCGAGCTTTGAATAGTCGTCCTGGGCCTACAAGGCCACGGCGCCATCGCCCGCGCGGATCTCAGAGGGCGGCCTATCCAGATGGCGTTTCATCGTGAGTAGCCTCACATCTCCATCACACACCAAGGAGTACCGCATGAACGAACGCAATTACAAGGATCCAGCACATCCCGTCGCGACCGGCGTAGGAGCAACTGTTGGCGGCGTGGCCGGCGGTGTTGCCGGCGGAGCAGCCGCAGGAGCCATGGTAGGGGGTCTCACTGGACCAGCTGGTGCCGCACTCGGCGCTGTTGCAGGTGCAGTGGTGGGTTCCCTGGCCGGCAAGGGTATCGGCAAGGCCGTCGACCCAGTAGCCGAGGATGCGTATTGGCGCCAGAACTACGCCAGCCGGCCCTACATCCAGGGCACGCGCAGTTATGACGACTATGGCCCCGCCTACAAGTATGGCGCGGACGCGTATTCGCGCAATCCCGGTCGTTCGTTCGACGATGTCGAGAGCGAGTTGAGCCGCGACTGGGGTACTGCACGTGGCCGCTCGTCTCTCGAATGGGACAACGCCAAGCACGCTACGCGGGACGCTTGGCAGCGGTTGAGCAATACCGTAGAGCGCGCCATCCCCGGCGATTCGGATCGCGACGGTCGTTGATGTCCCAGGTGCGCTGGCCTGGCCTGCCAGGCCAGCGCACAGTGTTTCCTATGTGGCGCCCCGGCTTGTTGATCCAGCCTTGAGCAGAACCAGGATCGCACCCGACCCCCCATCGACTTCCCGCGCGCTGGCAAATCCCAGCACTGCGCCCACACGTCGCAGATAGTTGCTGGCAACCAGCTTCAACACCGGTCCGCGATTGCCCGAACGCAGACCCTTGCCGTGGATCACACGCACGATCCGCGCCCGGTGGTGGATGGCGTCGGCCAGGAAATCGCGTAGCGCCGGTTCCACCATGGCCGCCGTCATGCCATGCAGATCCACTTCGCCATCGATGCGGAAATGACCGCGCCGCAGCTGGCGAAACACCGTCTCGCTGAGCTGCGGCCGCCGGTAAAGCAATGCGTCGCCAGCTTCTTCCACTGGTTCGAACGGTGAGGCGGCGCCCAGGCTTTCCTGCAGCACCGCGTCCCTGTCTGCGCGTGCAAAGCGGGCACGTGGCCGCGGGCGAGGGGGCTGCCCTGGCTGTCGCGAATCGGTCTTCAGGCGCCTCACCCCGTGCATCGCCTGCCGGAACAGCGCCCGGTCTTGTTCATCCATGGGCGTGTGCCGCATCGGGACGGGGGTTCTAGTATATTGCGCGCTGTCCGTGGCTCTGTTCGGGTTTCATGCACATACTGGTCAGCAACGACGACGGCTACCTTGCGGAAGGCATCCGCAAGCTTAATTCCTCACTCGGCAGCCTCGCCAGCACCACCATCATGGCGCCGGACCGCAACCGCAGCGGTGCCAGCAATTCCCTGACGCTGGATGTGCCCCTGCGCGTGTTCCAGAGCGAGCCCGGTGTGCATTACGTAACCGGCGGCACGCCAACCGACTGTGTGCATATCGCGATCTCCGGCTATTTCGACTTTGAGTTCGACCTGGTCTGCGCGGGCATCAACGATGGCGCCAACCTGGGTGACGATACGCTGTACTCCGGCACGGTGGCGGCGGCCATCGAGGGGCGTTTTCTCGGCCTGCCCACCGTGGCGTTCTCGCTGTGCATGGAACCGGACAGCGGCCGGCATTTCGACACCGCTGCGCGCGTAGCGAAGACCCTGATAGGCCGCCTGATCAAGCAACCGTTGGAACGAGGCATGACGCTCAATGTGAACGTTCCGGATGTTCCCTATGACCAGCTGCGCGGCATACGGGCGACGCGGCTGGGAGGACGGCATCGATCCAAGCCCATCGTCCCGGTCCAGGATCCCAAGGGCAAGCGCATGTACTGGATCGGCCCGTCGGGCGCCGGCCAGGATGCAGGCGAGGGCACGGATTTTCACGCCATCGCAAACGGCTATGTTTCGGTGACTCCGCTGCAGATCGATCTGACACGCCACAGCGTGTTGCCGACGCTGGCCCAATGGCTGAAGCCGCTCGAATGAGCGCACTCGAATGATCACACCGGTGAATCACGCGGGGATCGGCATGACCTCCGCGCGCACCAGGGACCGTCTGGTGCAGCGGCTGCGCGAACAGGGCATTCACGATTTGCGGGTGCTGGAAAGGATCCGCAGCCTGCCGCGACACATCTTCGTGGACGAGGCGCTGGCAAGCCGTGCCTATGAAGATACGGCTCTGCCGATCGGCTGGGGCCAGACCATTTCGCAGCCGTACATCGTGGCGCGCATGACCCAGGCGATGTTGTCTGGTGGACTACCCGGCAAGGTGCTGGAGGTGGGTTTCGGCTGCGGCTACCAGACCGCAGTGCTGGCGCCGTTCGCAGAGAAGATATTTTCGATCGAGCGGGTTGAACCGCTGGTCGCGCCCACCCGTGAGCGCCTCAAGCAGCTGCAGGTGCGCAACGTGAAGCTCAAGCATGGTGATGGCATGAAAGGCTGGCCGACGCAGGCGCCGTTCGACGGCATCATCGTGGCGGCTGCGCCGTTGGCAGTCCCTGACGCATTGTTAAACCAGCTCGCGCTCGGCGGCCGGCTGGTAGTGCCGGTGGGCGCGGACGGCCAGCAGCAGCTGCTGCGCATCACCCGGCGGGAGAATGGCATGCACCGCGAAATGTTGGGTGCGGTGTCGTTTGTGCCGATGCTGGCAGGGGTGACCTAACCCCTTCCGATGCCCTCTGCGGCGTATGGCGACATTTCGAGACCCCGCGATTCGAAACTCCCTAGCCCGAAAATACCCCATTGGTCAAGGGGCTTGCGGGCGGCAATGAACGGTGTTCATATGTAGCCATCTGGCGACAGGCTCACCGGACGAAGACACTGAAGGACGGACTGGGACGGGTTTCGAAAACAATCAAAAAAATCGAGTCGATACAAAAGCAATAAAAAGCGTGTGCCAATTATTCGAGTCTGTCAGCTCCGAATGAATGGTCTGAACTGGATCTTTAGCTCTGCACTTCCGTGTCTTCCTCCGGTGAGCCTGCCACCCTCCGCGATTCCAGCGGGGGTGGCGACTTTCAGCAATCAACTGATCAATGAGCCGCGTGTGGGGCGGCCGGCTCGGCAGCTGCTGCCGGTGCTTCTTCCTTCATGATCTCCAGAAGCTTCACGTCGAAGACCAGTGTGGCATTGGCGCGCATTGGCGGACGTGCCTGGTCCCCGTAGGCAAGTTCAGAAGGGCAGACCAGCTTTGCCTCGCCGCCAACCTTCATTTGCTGCACACCCTCGGTCCAGCACGGAATCACGCCGTTGAGTGGGAAGGTGACCGGGTCTTTCTTGAGTGAGCTGTCGAACACCTTGCCGTCCACAAACTTGCCTTCGTAGTGGACCTTCACGGTGTCTGTGGCTTTCGGGTTGGCGCCGGTACCTTCTTTCACGACCGTGTAGATCACGCCGCTGGGAAGCTTGGTCGCGCCTTTTTCGACGGCCGCCTTCGCGAGGTACGCTGTGCCGGCTTCCTTTTCGCGCATTCCGGCGGCTTCAACCCGCTTGGTCTGCAGTTCCTGCAGCTTCGGTATCAGCGCCTGCATTTCCTCTTCCGTGAGCTTGGGGCGGTCGCGGGCGCCATCGTCGAAGCCAGCCTTGACCAGCGCAATCTCCTTGTCAGTGAATTCGAACGACTTGACCTGGCCCGTGACCATGACGCCGAGCGCGTAAAGGGCCTTCTCGTCGTCTGTCTTTGGCGTGGAATTCTGTGCCGACTGCGAACAGGCAGTGAGCGTTGCAACTGTGGCAAAGGCAACGGCGAGTGGAAGGCGCATGCGGACCCCGATGGATGGTTGGTTGAAAGCGCGTAGTTTAGGGAAAGTCGGCCACGGCTGCATGCCTGCCGTCAGAAGGGCAGGTATCCCCTACGGAAACAGTAATGCGGCTACCGAACGGTCTTCCTGGGCCAGTACGTTGTAGGTCCGGCAGGCTGCGCCCAGTTCCATGGCTTCCAGTGCCAGCTGCTTCGCCGCCAGCGGCGGGCGCAGTGCGCGTGCGGCTGCCGCCGGACTTTGCGCCGCGCCGAGCAATAGGATCCGCGGCTGCAGCGCCCAGACCGGCTCTATGGACGCAAGCGTCAGGTCGGAAAGCGAGCCGATCCAGTCCTGGTGCAGGAATCCGGGTGCGATGATGCAGGGCGCGGTCAGGCGCTGACCGTTGATCAGGATTTCGCCATCGCCATAGCTGCTGATCAGGTTCATGCGGGACTGGCGATGTTCGTGCAGTTTCATCAACCGCTACGATACGCGATATGACCCCCCTGATAGCCATGCCCGGCCCCTCTCCTGTGACTGCTCCGGGCGACCGGACCCAGGCCCTGCATGAATCCCCAGAGTTGCCCGTGTTGTCCGAGATGCTGCAGGGCGCGACGCGTCTGTCGGCAACGGCGGATTGGCGCAGCGGCGTGCTCGCAGCGCTCGCCATTCCCGGGGCAGCCAGCATTTCGCCCGCGATGGTCAGCGCCTGCGCCATTCCGCTGCTGCCGCCGGGCGCAGGCACTTGTCTCGCGATGCCGGTCCACGCCGTTGCGGGTATCAGCCGCATGTTCCTCGCTACTGCCGGAAGTTTCATGGTGGACGCGGCAGAGCGTGAAGATTTTCGACAGGCTTTCAATGCAGAGTTCGGTGCGCCTGATGTGAACCTGCATGCGGCCGGCACCGGCTGGTTGTTGCAGGCACCGTTTGCCGTTGCCGCCAGCGATGCCAGTCCCGAGCTGCTCATCGGTGTGGCGCTGGCCCGTGAGCCGGCGCGTACGGATGCCGGGCGATCCTTGCGCCGGCTGGGCGCTGAAGTGGAAATGTGGCTCGCCGGACTGCCACTGAATCGCGAGCGCGAAAAGCTTGGGGCCGCCCCGATCAATTGCTTCTGGTTCTGGGGCGGTGCCGTTGCTACTGGGTTGGCAGCGCCCGGCCAGTTGCCAGGCGGCGTGTTCAGCAACATTGACCCGGATGCCTGGGTTGCGGGGCTTGCCAGTCATTGCGCAACACCAGTGCGGCGCGCAATGAACTGGGACGACGCGAGGGACACAGCCGGTGCACTGGTGATACTGCAGCCGCCATTGCCTGGAGAGGCAGTGCAGCAGATGTCCGGCTGGGAAGCGGCCTGGCTCGAACCGGCCCGCCGTGACCTTGCAGCCCGCCGGCTGCCGGCATTGCGGCTGCAGATTGGTCACAGCGCCTGGCAACTGCCCGGGCCTCCTTTGACCCGGTGGTTGCGGCGCAAGCGACCGTGGTGGCAGGCGGTGTCCGCATGAGCGCTTCCGTGCGCAGGGTGAAGGCCCGGGTATATGCGGCGGCCGCGAAGCTGCCGGTTGATCTGTCGCCGCTGTTGCGGCGCATCTACGCAGCACGACATGTCACCAGTGCCACGGAGTTGGCTACGGGGCTCGATGCGCTGCTGCCAGTGGGCTCGCTGGAATGCGTGGAGGAAGCCGCAGAGCTGCTGCTGCGGCATGTCGCCGGCCGTGTGCTCATAGTGGGTGACTTCGATGCCGACGGGGCAACCAGCACGGCCCTCATGATGCACGCATTGACTGAGTGGGGCTTTCACAGCGTGGATTTTCTGGTGCCGGACCGGTTTCGTTTCGGCTACGGCCTGACGCCGGGAATCGTCGAACAGGCGCGGGAACGCCAACCCAGTCTCATAGTCACGGTAGACAACGGCATTTCCAGCCTGGAAGGCGTAGCGGCTGCACGTGCCCTGGGAATAGATGTGCTGGTCACGGACCATCACCTGCCGGGCGAGCACTTGCCTGACGCTAATGTGATCGTGAATCCCAATCTGCCGGGGAGCACATTCGGCAGCCGTGCACTGGCGGGTGTTGGCGTGGCGTTTTACGTGCTTGCTACATTGCAGCGCGCGTTGCAGGCGACCGAACGGTGGCCTGCGGGAGCCAGTTCCGTCTCGCGCTGGCTCGATCTGGTGGCCTTGGGCACGGTAGCTGACCTCGTACCGCTGGATGCCAACAATCGCGTGCTGGTGGGGCAGGGGCTCAAGCGCATCCGCGCCGGCAAGTGTGTGCCGGGAGTGCTGGCGCTGCTGGAGGTCGCCAGGCGTGAAGTGGCCAGTGTGGTCGCTTCCGACCTGGGTTATGCGGTCGGCCCCCGCCTGAACGCCGCCGGCCGGCTCGATGACATGAGCATCGGCATCCGTTGCCTGGTAGCGCCCGATGACGCTGCGGCGCGTGTGCTGGCAGCCGAGCTTGATGCGCTGAACAAGCAGCGCCGGCAGATCGAGGCCGACATGCAGACGCAGGCACAGGCGGCGGTGAAGAGCGTGGTTGCCTGGCAGGATGGCCAACGCCACGCGGGTCTTTGCCTGTTCGATGCCGGCTGGCATCAGGGTGTGGTTGGTCTCGTGGCCAGCCGCATCAAGGATCGCACCGCCCGCCCGGTGGTGGCATTCGCGCCCGCCGGTGATGGGCTGGAACTGCGCGGCTCGGCGCGTTCCATTGCGGGCGTGCACGTGCGCGATGTGCTGGAGTCCATTTCCACGCGTCATGTCGGCCTCATCAAGCGCTTTGGCGGTCATGCCATGGCGGCGGGCCTCACCATCGACCAGACGGATCTGGATCGCTTTGCACGTGCCTTCGACAGCGCGGTGGCAGAACGGCTCGCGCAGGTGGAATCGGACGATGTGGTGTGGACCGATGGCGCACTGCCCGATGCGGAGATCTCACTGGCGACTGCGCAGCTGCTGCGCGACGCAGGTCCCTGGGGTCAGGCCTTCCCGGAGCCTACTTTCGAGGGAGATTTCGAGATCGAGTCGGCACGCGTGATCGGCGAAAAACACATGAAGTGCTGGCTGCGGCCGGTGGGTTCGCAGGCGCGATTTGACGCCATCGCCTTCAACCTGCTGGATGGAGAACGCTTCATCACGCCACCGCAGGGGCGGATGCGGCTGGCCTATCGCCTCGACATCAACCACTGGCAGGGTGAAAGGCGCCTGCAACTGCTGATCGAGCACATCGAATATCCCTATAATTGACTGCTTGATCCTTGAGCGAGCAGTGAAGCCATCCATGCCTGTTGAAACCGGACTCATCAAAAAGAGCCTGCGCGACCTCACCGAGCGCGCCACGTCGTTACGGGGGTTCCTTTGACTACGATGGCAAGAAGGAACGGCTTGAAGAAGTCGGGCTTGAGCTTGAGCTGCCGGATGTCTGGGCCCAGCCGGATCGGGCGCAGGAACTGGGGCGCGAGCGCGCCCGCCTGAGTGCCGATATCGGGCAGCTCGATGGCGCGCTGGCCGGATTGAACAACGCCAGCGAGTTGCTTGCGATGGCCGATGCCGAGGACGATGCGGCCGCCGTTGCCGACATCGAAAAGGAATTGCCGCAGCTGGAGTCGCGCGTGCGCGCGCTGGAATTCCGCCGCATGTTCCGCGGCGAGATGGATGCCCACAGTGCCTATCTCGACATCCAGGCAGGCGCTGGCGGCACCGAGGCGCAGGACTGGGCGCAGATGCTGATGCGGATGTATCTACGCTGGGGCGCGGCGCGCGGTTTCAAGACCGAGGTCATGGATTCCAATCCCGGCGAAGTGGCAGGCATGAAGAGTTGCACCATCTCGTTCGATGGTGAATATGCCTATGGCTGGCTGCGCACCGAAACGGGCGTGCACCGGTTGGTGCGCAAAAGTCCGTTTGATTCGGGCAATCGCCGCCACACCTCGTTCTCATCTGTGTTTATCTCGCCGCAGATCGACGATGACATCAAGGTCGATCTAAACCCCGCCGATATCGAGATGGATGTGTTTCGTTCCAGCGGCGCGGGTGGCCAGCATGTGAACAAGACCGAATCAGCCGTGCGCTTGCGCCACCTGCCTTCCGGCATTGTCGTCGCCTGCCAGGGTGAACGCAGCCAGCACAAGAACCGCGCGACTGCGATGAAGATGCTGAAGGCCAAGCTCTATGAGCTGGAAGTGAACAAGCGCAATGCGGCGGCCCAGGTGCTGGAAGACTCCAAGTCCGATGTCAGCTGGGGCAACCAGATTCGCTCCTATGTGCTCGATCAGTCGCGCATCAAGGATCTGCGCACCAACGTCGAGGTAGGCAATACCACGGCGGTGCTCGATGGTGATCTTGATCAGTTCATGGAAGCCAGTCTCAAGGCGGGGCTCTAAGTCATGACCGATCAAACCAGGGGTCCGAACGAGAACGCGCCGGCTGCCGAAGTTGCACCGGACGAGAACAAACTGATCGCCGAACGCCGCGCCAAGCTGGCTGCGCTGCGCGCTTGCGGCGTGGCATATCCCAACGATTTCCGGCGTTCGCATTTCGCGGGCGACTTGCAGGGCGCACATGCCCAGAGCAGCGCCGAGCAGCTTGAGCAGGCCGGCATCGCGGTGACGGTGGCCGGTCGCATGCTCGCCAAGCGTGTGATGGGCAAGGCGAGCTTTGCGACCATTGCCGATCCCACCGGCAGGATCCAGCTGTTCCTGCAAGTCAGTGCAGTCCCTGCGATTTATGACGAGTTCAAGGGATGGGATGTGGGCGACACCATCGGCGCTTCAGGCACCCTGTTCCGCACCCGCACCGGGGAACTCTCGGTAAAAGTCACTGCACTGCGAATGCTCGCCAAATCGCTGCGTCCATTACCCGACAAGTGGCATGGGCTGGCCGATACCGACACGCGTTACCGGCAGCGCTATGTGGACCTGATCGTCAACGAAGAATCCCGCGCGGTGTTCGTGGCGCGCACGCAAATAGTGCGCGCCTTGCGCGCCGAGCTCGATGGCCGCGGCTTCATGGAAGTGGAAACGCCGATGATGCAGCCCATCCCCGGCGGCGCCGCGGCCAGGCCATTCATCACGCATCACAATGCGCTGGACATGCAGATGTACCTGCGCATTGCTCCCGAGCTGTATCTGAAGCGGCTGGTGGTGGGCGGTTTCGAGAAGGTCTACGAGATCAACCGCAATTTCCGCAACGAGGGGCTGTCCACGCGACACAACCCCGAGTTCACGATGATGGAGCTGTACTGGGCCTACGCGGATTACCGCGACCTGATGGACCTGACCGAGCAGCTGGTCATTGCGCTGGTGGATGTGGTGAAGCCCGGTGTGAGGTTGTTCAGCTATCAGGGGCGTGACTACAACCTGGCCACGCCGTTCTGCCGCGTGACCATGCAGGATGCGATAGTGCAGAACAATCCGGGCATCGATGCCGCGCGGTTGCGCGATGTGGATTATCTGCGCGGGTGGTGCGCAAAGGTCGGCGCCAAGTTCGACAAGTCCGACGGTGCCGGGAAGTTGCAGGTGCACATCTTCGACAACACCGTCGAGCAGACGCTGCACGATCCCACCTTCGTCTACGCCTATCCTGCGGAAGTCTCGCCGCTGTCGCGGGCCAACGATGCCGATCCCTTCCTGACCGACCGGTTCGAGTTTTTCATGTCCGGGCGCGAATTGGCCAATGGCTTCTCCGAGCTGAACGATCCGGAAGACCAGGCCGCGCGTTTCCTCGCACAGGTGGAGCGCAAGGATGCCGGAGACCACGAGGCGATGTTCTATGACGCCGATTACATCCGCGCACTGGAATACGGCATGCCGCCGACGGCGGGACTTGGCATCGGTGTGGATCGCCTGGTGATGTTCCTTACCGACCAGGCCGCGATCCGCGACGTGCTGCTGTTTCCGCAGGTTCGGCCGGAAAGCTGAAGCAGCGTGAGTTCCGAGCTTCGGCAGTTGCCGATCGGCGTGTTCGATTCTGGTATCGGCGGGCTCACTGTGCTCAAGGCATTGGTCGAGCGGCTGCCGAACGAGGGTTTCCTTTACCTCGGTGATACGGCACGCCTGCCTTATGGCACCAAGACCCCGGGCACAGTCGAGCGATACGCTCTGCAGGCAGTGGCCGAGCTGGTGCGACGTGGTGTGAAGGCGGTGGTGGTCGCGTGCAACACGGCGTCTGCAGCAGCGCTGCCCGCTCTGGCTGCCGCGCATCCCGATCTGCCGGTGATCGGCGTGATTGAGCCGGGTGCCGCCGCGGCTGTGGCCGCCACCCGCACAACACGTATCGCCGTTATCGCTACTGAAGGTACCGTGCGTGGCGGTGCCTATCAACGTGAGATTCTGCGCCTATTACCGCGCGCCGAGGTCACTGCGATTGCCGCCACGTTGTTCGTGGCACTGGCCGAGGAGGGATGGACAGGCGGCGAGGTCGCGATCGCCACGGCGCGCCGCTATCTCGCGCCGCTGTTCGTGCAGGCAGATGCGGCGCCGGATGTGCTCGTGCTCGGCTGCACGCACTTTCCGCCGCTCGCCGGAGTGATCCGCGAGGTGGCGGGGGAGACCACGCATATCGTCGATTCAGCCCGCACCACGGCTGAAGCGCTGGCGGAGTTGCTGTCGACGCATAACGTTGCCGCGCTGGCTGCTGGTCCCGGCGCAGTGCGATTCCTCGTTACGGATGGCGAGGAGAGGTTCGGGCGCGTCGGTCCGGTGTTCTTCGGTCGAGGCATTGCGCCAGCGGATATCGAGCGGGTGGATATTTAGGCGGACCTCCTTGTGCGAAGAGCAGTGCGCGGCTGCCGCTGGGCGGTATTACATAATCCCTACCGGGTGCAATCCTTCTGCAACGACGGTCATGCAGACTTCCTGCTGGCATCGTGAATGAGGCTGCTGATTTCCCAGGCTTTTCTGACGCAGGCCAGGAATGTGTGGTCCGTCCTTCATAAGTTGCCGTTTATAGACAGGTTGCTGAGGCGAGCCAGAATACGTAAAACAGCGGGTTCCCTGGGGTTATCGCTTTCCTCGACTGGAGACTACATGCGCGTGTTGAGTCAGCTTTTCCGGGTTGCCATTGCCAGCGCGTGCCTCACCTTGCAGGCATGCGGCGCGGACAGCGTCACCGATTCCGTCAATTCAGTCGATAGCGGTGACAAGGATTCTCGCGTCGTTGCATTCCAAGCGGCGTCCGATGGAATCTCCCCCAGCGGCTCAGTGGTGCCCGAGGCTTCGCAGATCACCGATGCCGCCGGCAATGTATGGACGATTGGCGCTGGCGGCGGTGTCAATCTCAACGGCAGCCAGACGTTCTACATGGGTGCGGCGTCGCTCATCCTGTACTACAACGGTCACGTTTATCAGCGGCTCGTGGCCAACGGCAACTGGTACGTCTGGAATCCGGGGTGGCTCATCGTCTCGGGAGATCCGCGTCCTGCTGATACGCCAGCAGGTGGATCTTCCGGCGGGTCTTCGGGCGGGTCGTCTGGAGGATCATCGGGAGGATCATCGGGAGGATCACCTCCACCTCCCGCTGACACCGGCGTCTCTGCCGATGGCACGACTCTTCCGACTGCGTCGCTGATCAGGGATGCCAGCAACAACGTGTGGACGCTGGATTCCGGCGCCGCCGTCAACCTTAACGGCAGCCAGACTTTTTACATGGGCTCGGCTTCGCTGGTTCTTTATTACAACGGTCACATCTATCAGCGGCTCGCCGCCAACGGCAACTGGTATATCTGGAACCCGGGCTGGGTCAACATCTCGGCCGATCCGCGTGGCACTGCGCCACCATCCGACGGCTCATCCGGCGGTACTTCCGGTGGCACTGATTCCGGTGGATCTTCATCGGGAGGTTCGAGTTCGGGAGGATCATCGTCAGGCGGATCTTCCTCAGGCGGAACCTCCTCAGGCGGCGGAACCGCAGGCCCCTCGGCCAGCGGCACAGTGGTGCCGGACTCTGCTTCGCAGATTACCGATGACAGCGGCAGTGTGTGGACGATTGGCTCCTCAGGCGGCGTGAATCTAAATGGCGGCCAGACTTTCTACATGGGCTCGGCGTCGCTGATCCTCTATTACAACGGCCGCATCTATCAACGGCTCGCGGCCAACGGCAATTGGTACATCTGGAATCCGGGCTGGCTGAATTTCCCGGGAGATCCGCGTCCCGCAGGCTCGCCGCCGGCTGGTGGCGGCACGCCTGCACCTCCAGTGGATGCAGGCGTTTCGGCAGATGGAACGACGATTCCATCCGCGCCGCAGATCAGGGATGCCAGCAACAATATCTGGACGATTGGCGCGGGCGGCGGCGTGAATCTCAACGGCACCCAGACCTTCTACATGGGATCTGCTTCGCTCATCCTTTATTACAACGGCTACATCTATCAGCGGCTCGGGGCCAACGGCAACTGGTACAAGTGGAGTCCCGGCTGGATGAACATTCCAGGTGATCCCCGCGAGGCATCGGCACCGCCGCCGCCACCTCCGCCGCCACCACCGCCACCGCCACCGCCACCGCCACCAGACGGGGGTTCTTCGGGAGGATCGCCTCCACCGATCGGCTCGCTGACGGGGGATACGAACCGTCCGAACAACAGCACGTTCGTCATCGGCGAGCAGATCGTGCTCACGTTCCGCAATTCGTCGGGCGGCACAGTGAATATGCAGATCGTCGATGAGCTCGGCAACACGATCTCAGCCGCCAGCCTGCCGCTGCAGAGCGGCGTTGCGACGTACACTGCGCCAAGCAGCAAGTACGGCTATTACCGCGTGAATGCGTCGATGGCCTCAGACGGCAGCGTGCAGGCGATGCTTGGCACGCGTCCCGCCGGCTTTATCAGCTATGCGGTCGTGCCGGATCCGGCGGTGCGCGTCGACTATGGCGACCAGCTATCGCGCTTCGGTATGCAGGGCGGCTTCGCGGCGCTCCAGGGCAGCGTGATTCCGTATCTGGGCGTGCGCTACGTACTCGGCGTACCGGCCTGGAGCCAGCTCGAGCCAAACGGACCGGGCCAGCTCGCAGCGCAGGTCGCAGCAGGTCAGCTCCACCAGAAGGAGCCGATCCTCGATGCGATCACGTACAACGGCCGCCCGTGGACGACGTATGAGATCGCGCAGGTTGCGTCCGCCAGCATCCCGACCTGGGCCGGTCCGCTGCCCGGCACGGCCGGCAGCCATTGCAAGAACTTCGGCGCGCTGAATCAAGCGGGTGTCCTGAACCTGCCTGGCTTCGCCTCGGCGTTGGGACAGTGGTTCTCGCGCAGCTATCCGAACCAGAGCAAGCGTTACTACCAGGTGACCTGGGAGCCTGAGAATCCGTGGTGCTTCGGCGGCAGCGCGGCGCAACTGGTGCAGTATTACCAGCTCGTCTACGCGGCGCTTCACGCGGCAGACCCGGGCGCGCAGGTAATGGGCCCGACACTGTTCTACAAGGACGCCGAACCCATACTCTCGCAGATGTACGCAGCCGGCTTTGGCCAGTACCTCGATGCATTTTCGATCCACGCGTACGCGCCCTGGCCTGCGGAAACCAGCGGGCTGATCCCAGCGCTGCGCACGCAGATGGCGCAGGCGAACGCGGCGGCGGGTAAGAACGTGCCGTTCTTCGGCACGGAAAACGGCCTCAAGTCAGGCGAGTTCGGTGAACTGAATCAGGCGTACGGCAACGTGCGCCACGAGATCATCCTGCTCGGCGAGGGTTTCATCCACAACTACACTTTCTACGTGGCGGACTTCTGGGTCGATAGCCCGACCGAGACGAACAATACGTATGGTTACTACTGGAATTTGACCCCGAGCCAGCCGTTCGGTGCAGCCAAGATTGGTCCGAAGATTGCCGTGCCGGCGTACTCCGCAATGACCCTGCTGCTCGACGGTTCCACCACGAGGGGACCGATGGCCGGACTTACAGCGACGCAGCACGGCTACCGCTTCGACCGAGATGGCAAGACGACGGTCGCCCTCTGGGAACACAACGGGGCATCGAGCTCGGTGACGCTCAACGTGCCGGCGCAGACGCTGCAGGTCTGTGACTGGATGGCCAACTGCACGTCGCGCGCCGCCAACGGCACATTGACACTGACCCTGGGTCAGGCACCGGTGTATGTGATCGGTCAAGGGCTGTAATAGAGCGGTGGGTGGTCTTGGCGTCTATGCGTGGCGCCAAGGCGAGCGCGTGGCGGGGCTTAGGGCTCCGCAGCGCGGTTGGAGAGGAAGCACGGCGCGAGAGCTCACTGACCCGCAAACGCTAACGGCTATACCATCGTGGTTGTATGTGCCGGCGAATCCCGCAGTCGTTCCACAGCTCCTGGCGTTGTCTCGCGCTGCTACTCACCAGCGTGGCGGCCAGCGCGGCCGAACCGATCGCTGAAACCGGGTCCACAGACAGTCTCCAAGAGATCATCATCGTCGCTCCTGAGCCGCGTTACGTAGCTCCGACGCAGCGCGACCGCATCGGACGCGTGTGGGTGCCTGTGATGCTCAACGGCAAGGGTCCGTTCCGGCTGGTGCTTGATTCAGGTGCTACGCATTCCGCGGTGACCGCGCAGGTCGCCGCGGCACTCGGCTTGTCGCTCACCGAGCATCCGCCTGTGTTGATGCGCGGCGTAACCGGCAGCGCGGTAACACCCTCCATCCGCGTCGCCAGCATTGAAGTCGGTGATTTGCTGGTTGGTAGTTCCGTATTGCCCATTGTCGAGGATGCCTTCGGTGGCGCCGAGGGCCTGCTGGGCACCGAAGGCATGTCGGACAAGCGCATCTACATCGATTTCCGCAACGATTTCATCAATATCTCGAAGTCGGACAATCGCGGCCCTGCGGCAGGTTTTTCCGCCATTCCACTACGGCGCGACGCGGGCAGGCTGCTGGTGGTACGCGCGCGGGTCGATGGCGTGCGTACGCGCGCGATAATTGACACTGGGGCGCAGGCGAGCATCGGCAATCTCGCGCTGAAAGAGGCGCTGTCGAAGCAGTGGCGTCGGCGCAAGGAGACCGCCGACCTCATCATCGGCGCGACCGGCGCGACTCAGCCTGGCCAGGGCATGCCCATCTCGCCGATCAAGATGGGCGACATCAAGATCCGCGCGGCGCATGTCACCTTCGGTGAAATGGCCATCTTCGAACACTGGAACCTCAAGGATGAGCCGACGATTCTGATCGGCATGGATATCCTCGGGCTCGTTGAAGCCCTTGTCATCGACTACAAGCGCAAGGAGCTGCACTTCCGGCTGCGCGCCAGTGGTTCGCCTGGACGCAGCCGCTAGCGCCAGTGGCTCGCCTTACTTCTTGTCCTTCGCGGCTTTCTGCCTTGCGTTGTACGCGCGCGTCTGCTCGTTGTAGCGCGCGGCGACGGCCGCGTCGGCTTCCACGGCTGCGTTGTGTTTCTGATCGGCCATTTTCTGAATGGCTTCGTTCTGTTTCTTCTGCGCGGCGGTGAGCTCCGCCGACTTCACGATCGCGGCGTCGGTTTCGAGTTTGAGACAGTCGAGGTAGGCGTTGATGAGCCCATCGAAATCCACTACCTTCTTCTTGCCCGCGAGCATTTCGTCGCGGGTCGCTGTGGCGCCATTGGGAAACGAGTCGGGCGGGTTGGGATAGGCGCAGGCTCCATTAGCCTCGCCGGCCGCAAGGGCCCCGATCAGAGCGATGGAGTAGAGCGCCTTCATTGCTGGATACCTCGCGTCTCGCGTGTGGTTTTATGGATCCGCCCCGGTGCAGCAGGCGGGGTTATCTTAAGGATCGGTAGCGGGGTCGCCAAGGGTGGCGGCATTTGGGTTATTGTGGGTTTCGGAGAACCGGCAATTCTGTATAACTCCGGCGGGGAAATGGCGTGGCGAGAGCTGGCGGTAAGGGCAAAGTTTCCAATGACCTCGTAGCCGTGAGCTGCGCGGCGGTACTCGCCGTCTATGCCGCCGGGTACTCGCGCACGCGCGATGCGGCGCGGCGATTTGAGACTCAGGCGCTGGAGCGCAGACCGGCGCGGCCAGAGCATCCAGCTGCTCTGGGGACCAAGGCAGCCGCGACCAGCACAGCAGCACCCACGGCGCAGACGCCTCCTGAAACGCGACCTGCTATTTCGCCTCCGATAGTGGTCGCAACGACACCCTCCGTCACGGCAATCGCCGCGGAGGCGCCTTCAATGGCGGCCGCATCGGCGCCACCGTCAACGCCTGCCCCGCAGCCGGTTGCATCGTCGCAGGCGTTGCTCGCGTCCACCGAGACCAGCGTTTCGGCCGTGGCGGCCGCCCGCGTGATCGAGCCTGATCCAGTCTCCTCTTCGCAGCCCGACTCATCCCCCGCTCCAAGTGGCAACTGGCGAGACGGAACCTACACCGGTTGGGGCACCTCCAGGCATGGCGACATCAAAGCTCAAGTGGTCATCAAGAACGGGCGCATCGTCGAGTCCAGCATCGCCTCTTGCGAGACGCGCTATCCGTGTGACGTGATTAGCGACATCTTCAATCAACCCGTCGAACGACAGAATGCGGATGTAGACCGCGTGTCGCGCGCGACCGAAAGCGCAAACGCCTACTATTACGCCCTGGTCGCTGCGCTGGACGATGCCCTCGTCCAGCCTTCCGCCCAGACAACGACGGTCCGGTGATCCGCGCCGAAGCAGCCATGGGCACTGTTGTGTCCATCGAAGTGGATGCGCCCGAGCCAATTGTGGAGCGGGCCTTTGGGTGGTTCCGGCAGGTGGAGATTCATTGTTCCCGATTCGATGCGGCGAGCGAGCTGCGGCAGTTAGTGATCGGCAAGCCCATCGCCGCCAGTGCGATCTTGTTCGAGGCAGTGCGCTTCGCACTGCTGGTGGCCGAGGAAACCAGTGGTGCATTCGATCCGACCGTCGGCGGGAGAATGGCAGCGCGCGGATTCAACCGGCACTACGTCACTGGCGAGATAGGCGATGCGCCGGAATCCGACAACGTTAGTTTCCGCGACGTGGAAATCGACGCAAACCATCGCACTATTCTGCTACGGCGTCCGCTGACACTTGATCTCGGTGCGGTAGCCAAGGGGCTGGCCGTCGACGCTGCAGCGCGCGAGCTGCAGCCATTCGTGAACTTCGCCATCGATGCGGGGGGTGATTTGTACTTCGGTGGCTGTAATTCGCGCGGCGAGCCATGGCTCGCTGGCGTCCGCCATCCCCAACGCCGCGGCGAACTCATCGATCGATTCCGCGTTTCGGACCGTGCCGTCTGTACATCCGGCAACTATGAGCGTGGGCCGCACATTTTCGATCCGCGCAATAGCGAGACAGCGCAAGCGGTCGCGAGCGCTACAGTTGTTGCACCCAGCGCGATGCTTGCCGACGCATTGGCAACGGCCGCATTTGTGCTCGGTCCTGAGCAAGGGATTCCGTTGCTGACACGTATGGGTGTGGAAGGGCTCATCGTCACCCGTGATCTCGAATGCCACCGCACCCTGGGGCGGGGCGATGCGTAAAGTCATTGCCTTCTTCAGGACGCCCAAGGGGCTGCTGACGATCTTTCTTGCCGTTCTGACGGTGATCGCGGCACCGGGCGAGGGCATCGCAGCCGTAGCGCTCAATATGGGAGCTGCTGTCCTTGCTGCGGGCGCTGTGGACCTGGTGATCCTGCGTATGCGCAAGTCATTCTGGGAGTTTCCGAGCGGTGCCGTGCTTACCGCAATGATTGTGACGATGGTGGTGCGAGCTCAGGAACCCTGGTATGTGCCAACTGTCACTGCAGTGGTTGCGGTGTTGAGCAAGTACGCGCTGCGCACGCGGCAGGCGAATGTGTTCAATCCGGCGGCCTTTGCCCTGGTGCTGATGTTCTACCTGTTGCCAATGGGACAAAGTTGGTGGGGAGCACTTCCAGAAGTCTCCCCAGTGTGGCTGCGCGCGACACTGCTGGTCGGTGGCATCTACATCACCAACCGGGTAAACAAGATTCCTTTGGTGTTGTCCTTTCTCGGAGCGTATTTCTTCCTGTTCACAGCCGCTGCGTATCTGGGAAATCCAGGGACCGTCGCAGAGATTTTTCGATCTCCAGACGTGGATGCGGTGATTTACTTCGCGCTCATAATTCTGACCGACCCGCCAACCTCGCCCGCCAAATACGGCGGACAATGGGTCTTCGGCATCATTACGGCGGCGATCGGTTTCGCCGTGTTCCAGAAATTCGGCGCAGTCTATTTCTTGCTGGCGGGAGTGTTGGCGGGCAATCTATGGGAAGCGTGGTGCCGGGTTCACCGCCACACCCAAAACAGGTTCCCGCGGAAAGTTGTAATCTTCCTGCGGGCAATCAGCCCATTCAGCTCGCCGGGGCAGAGAGTGCGCTGACGCCTACTTGGCCTGGCCCACGACGCCCGGCGCCCGAATGCCTTTGCCCTGTGAGATCAGTTTCTCAATAAGAGCCATGGTGTGGGGACTTGCCTCAGGCGGGGTTGACGGCGTGGTGACGCCAGATGCCCAGGTCAATGCATCACGGCCGATCTCATCTTTGACGTCCAGCCGCGCGCCGTGCTCGACCAGATAAGAAATTACATCATCTGACCAGCGGAAGGCGGCACCGTGAACTGGCGCCAGCCCCATGCCATTTACCTGGTTTACGTCGCCACCGAGCTCGACCAGCATCTTCACTGCCTCCAGCTGCGCGGCGTAGCCTCCAGGCACGAAGGTCTGGCCCCGCACCCAACCGACGCCCGCGGCGGCCATCAACGGTGACGTGCCGTTGTAAGTCTTCTGCATTGGGTCGGCTTTATGTGCGAGCAGCAATCGCATGAGCGGAAGATCGTTGTTCAGCGAGGCGCGGTAGAAGGGGGTTTCACCGACTGACGGCACATAGGCCAGGTTGAAGGAGTGCCCACCCTTGCGAGGTGGGTAATGTTTGATCTGGGCATGTACGTTGGCGCCCTTGTCGAGGAGCACTGTGATGAGCTCAAGCGCGGCGTCGCGATCATTCCCATTGGTCGTCGCAATCGCTGAATTCACATCGCGGTTCCGACTCTCAACAGCCGCCCACAGGGGTTCGCGACCATACCAGTCCGCCGCATTGACGTTGGCGCCGGCGTCAATCAGCAATTTGGCGACGTCGTAGTGATCATTGCTCACTGCCATGAGCAGCGGAGTGGTGCCGTTGAACTCCGCCAATTCCAGCTTCGCGCCCGCCTTGATGAGCAGCCGCGCGGCGTCAGTCTGACCTTCACGTGCGGCATAGAGCAGAGCAGACAAGCTGCCGGTACCGGCCACCCGCTGACCTTCCGGCGGAACGCCGCCGCGTATCATGCCTTCGCCCGTCGAACCACCGCCGGCACCCGGCGGGCGGAAGATTGGCTCAGGACCTGGTGGCGTCTGATGATTCAGCTCGGCGCCGGCCTTGATGAGCGCCTCGACCACGGACGGTTTGGCCGAGCGCACGGCGATCATCAGCGCGTCCTGACCGAATTGCGGCTCGACGTAATTGAGGTCAGCGCCTGCAGCGATCAAGGCGCTCGCCATGGCACCGTCGCCGTTGCGAGCGGCGAGCATCAGCAGGGTTTCGTTCGCTTCATCCCGCACCTTGGCGTCGGCGCCTTTGGCGAGGAGCGTTTTGGTTATAGCGGTTTCACCGTTGGTGATCGCCAGTTGCAGCGGCGATACGCCGGCCAGGTTGCGCGTGGTGATATTGATGCCAGCGTCCACCAACACCTTGACCACAGCGGCTTCGCCGGCAGCGATGGCGAAGTGCAGAGCGGTCGAACCCTCGGTGCTGACCGCATTCAGGTCGCCGCCAGGCCGCTTGGCCATCGCCTGCACGGCTGTCCAATCCTGTGCGCGCGCGGCGTCGGCGATATTGGCATACGTTGGCGCAGCGACCGCCGGGGTGCGCGCAGGCTGGGCAGCGTCGGCGCCGCAGGCCATGAATGCCGCGATGCCGACCGCCGCGATAACAACGCCGCGAGTCACAGGGCCAGGATCCCGTTGCTGTCGCCGAACTTTGCGGTCTCGACGCCCAATTTATTCAGGACGGCAACGTGAAGGTTGGCCAGCGGCGTGCCATCGGGTACCCGGATATGGCGACCGCCTTGCAGTTTTCCGGACCCACCGCCGAAGAGGGCGACAGGCAGGGGAGCATGGTCGTGATTGTTGCCGTCGGCGATGCCACTTCCGTACATGATGATCGAGTGATCAAGCAGATTGCCGTCGCCATCCGGCGTGGCCTTCAGCTTGTCCAGCAGGTATTTGACCTGGGTGACGTGATAGGTGTTCAGCACCGCGAAGCGGTCCTTGTTCGCCAGCAGGTTCGAGTGGTGTGACAGATTGTGGAAGGCGTCGCGCACCCCACTGTTGGGGTAAGTCGTACCGCTGATTTCCCGGGCGATCATCAGGGTCGAAACCCGGGTGATGTCTGCCTGCCAGGCCAGGGTTTGCAGGTCGAACAGCAGCTGGATATGCGCTTCGAAACTTGCGGGAATGCCGCTCGGACGGCCGGGCAACTTCACACCGTCAGGCATTTGTCCCACGAGCTGGATGCGGCGTTCAATCTCGCGCACATCGGTCAGGTACTGGTCCATGCGCGCAGCGTCGTTTCCGCCCAGAGTGCGCCGCAAACCGCCGATGTCGGACATCACGGAATCCAGCAGCGAGCGGGCCTGGTCACGACGCGCGTTACGCTCAGCCTCGGTGCCGCCCTGGCCAAACAGTTTTTCAAACACCACCTGCGGGTTCCTCTGCATTGGCAGGGGCGTGGTGGGGGATGACCAGGACATGGTCCGGCCATCTTCAATGGTCAGCTCGACGGACGGCAGGGGGGTTTTCTGGCCAATGGAGCTCGCTGCAACCTGGTCCACCGAAATGCCCATCTTGTTGCGGTCTTCGCCCGTATCGACACAGTTCAGCCAGGTCGCGGAGGCTCGCCCGTGGTTGGCGGCGGCCGAGCCGTCCTTTCCATAGCCTGTCTGGAGGCGCAGACCACTGATGACGTTCAACTGATCACGGTGACTTTCCAGGGGCTTGAGGATTTCGGAGAACTCGAAGTCCTTGCCTTCGGTCTTCGGGGTCCACTTGGCCATGGTCTTGCCATGCGGGATGTAAATGGCGGCGTAGCGCGATTTAGGGGCCGCCGCCGCCTGCGCCCAGGCAGAAGATGCGGGGAGCATGGCGTCGAGCAACGGCAGGGCGATGGCGATACCACCGGCGCCGCGCAGAACGTGACGACGGGAAATATGCTTTTTCGTGATGTAGTGCATGGGATACCTCGACGAGATCGGTGTTGCCGTTGTCTTGACGCTAGGGATTGCGGGCCACGGTCGAACCCGTCGCCGCGCGCTGCTGGAAGATGGGGCTTTCGATGATATTCATGATCAGGGCCGTCAGCTTGTATTGATCCGCCTGACTCTTGCGGACGATGTCGCGGATGGTTGGTTGGTCGGAAGGAGCCGCCGCCCGGCCAAGGGCGTAGGTCATGAGCTTCTCGGTGAAAGAGACGAGGAAGACGTTGCTGTTCTTGATCAGGGCATTCCGCAGGTCATCGGGGCCGTTCAGCGCAGTGCCGTCGACCATCCTGCCGCGGGCATCGATCGGCAGGCCGCCGTCTTCGGTTCGCAATTTGCCGATCTTGTCGAAAGGTTCCATGGCGAAGCCGATGGGATCCATGACCGCGTGGCAGTTGCGACAAGCCGGATTCTCACGATGGGCTTCCAGGCGCGTGCGCAGGGTCGTTGGGCCTTGCAGATGGACTGACACATCGAGGTTTGTTTCGACACCCGGCGGAGGTTTGGGCACCGGCAGACCCAGGAGGTTTTCAAGAACCCACTTGCCGCGCGTTACCGGCGAGGTGCGGTCGGCCACCGAGGTGACAGTCAGGATACTGGCCTGGCCCAGCACGCCACTACGGGGGCTGTTGGCGGGCAATTCAACGCGACGCATGTTCGAACCGCGAATGCCGGTGATGCCATAGTGTCTGGCCAGCCGGTCGTTGAGGAAGGTGTAGTTGGCGTTCAGCAGGGTGGTGATCGAGCGGTCTTCGCGCAGGATGCTGCTGAACAGCATCTGGGTCTCGTCGTTCATCGCGCGACGCAGGTTGTTGTCGAAACCCGGATCGTCCGGCATAGCGGCAGCGAGATTACGCAGCATCAGCCACTGCGCGGCAAAATTTTCCGAAAGGGCGTCGGTCTTGGGATCGGCCAGCATGCGCCTGACCTGTTTTTCCAATTCGGCTGAGTTGCTCAAGCGGCCGGTGGCGGCGACGTTCAGCAACTCATCGTCGGGTACGCTGCTCCACAGGAAGAACGACAGGCGCGAAGCAAGTTCAATATCGCTGATCTTGTATGCACGTCCAGCGACGGCGCTCGCCGGGTCAGTTTCGAGTCGAAACAGGAACCGGGGATCCACCAGTACACGTGCCAGGCCGTGCTGGATGCCTATATCGAAGTCGCCCTGGCGGCGGCCTTCCTGATAAGCGGCCATGATGGGCGCCAGAATTGCGGTATCAGACGGCTTGACGGGACGGCGGTAGGCGCGGGTAGCCAGTTGGGCGAAGATCTTCCCGGCGCACGCAACTTCGTCAGCAGCAGTTGCAGGTTTACAAACGAACAGGCGCGCGCGGCTCGGCGTATTGCCGGCGCCCGTCACCTTGGTCGGGCCGTTAACGGTTATTCCCGAGACGCCGGCAGCCCCGTTACGGCTGCTGAAAATGCCTTCCACATTACCCGGTCGGCCCAGATCGACCAGGGCCGCGCCAATCGTGTGTGTGCCCGCGGGAAGGGTGAGGGTGAAACGTGCAGGATTCTTCACCTCCAGGGGCTTGCCGTCGAGGATGACGACGACCCGTGCTGTCGGGCCCGTGGACGGGCCAGCCGCTCCGCCAAACCCGCCACCACCGCCGCCGCCAAATCCTGCACCCCCGCCCCCGCGTCCACCACCCCCACCGCCGCCGCCACCTGGCGAAGCGATAGCAATGTCGTAGTTGGCATCGAGTGGGAAGAAGTACTCTCCGATCATTCCGCCACGGGCCCCCAGGGGGAGACCGTCTGTCTTGGCGGTATCCTGCATGGACACTCGCACGGGCTCCATGGCCAAATCGCCGACCGCCTCGCGGCTGAGTCGCATCGCCGCCGAAATGTAACCATCGACCAGCGCCGGAGAGACAACCAGCATTTCGGAGATATTGTCGAAGCCCTCCCCCGAATCGTCGGGCGGGAGCAGGGTGGCTGCGTCAACTTTCAGGCCGAGTATGTCGCGGATGGCGTTGCCGTATTCTGTTCGGTTCAGCCGTCCTATGGTGGAGGCGGGCAGGCGAAAATGTGATTTGTCATATTGATCGAGCGACTGCTCGATCGAGGCGGCGAACACCGTGGCGTGCGCGGCAGGCGGGCGCGGGGCGTCGGCTGGCGGCATCATGCCGCCGCGGAGTTTGCGCGAGACCTTTTCCCAAATCGCCGAATCCGCTCCGACATCTGTTGTCGAGTGACTGCTGAAGTCGAGGCTGCCAGCCACATCTTGATCGTTGTGACAGTCAGAGCAGTATTGTTGGATGAAAGCTTGCTGGGCCGCAGCGGTGGTTTTGACCTGGGCGCTGGTGGAATTCATTAAGGCTACGAGCTTCACGCCCGCGTTGGCCTCCGGATCGGCCGGCCGGATCACTTCAGTTGCACCCGCCACGGGCGCTATGGCCAGCAGGACAATTGCGGACAGGGAGGCGGCTGAAACGGCAAGTACTTGACCCATTTATGAACAGACTCCGCGTATCGACAAAGGTTTCAATGGCCGGGGTTGTATCCGCAATCAGTATGCTGTAACCGAACCTGATTGTACTGTTTTATGAGTGTCGAGACCATGCAACAAGCAGGACAAAGCGCTGGAAAACATCACGTTTTTCGCTAGCCGGCAGCTGTGCTCCCGGGCTGCTGTCCCAGGACCAGGTGGCAGCATGCGACAGGCATGCCTGGCCGTGGTTACGCATACGGCAAAGGCAGCTGGAGCGCGGCTATCCGCACGGGTTGCAGGGTATTTGCAACTGCGCTGGGTTCTTCATCCGCATGTGCGGTGGCCAGGGTAGTTACAGCCAGAAACTGCTGGCCGCCATCGTCGGACGGCGCAGCCATCACTATCTGCGCGCTGCGGCCATCCTCAAGCAGTACGCGTTCACCGGGTTCCAGTGAGAGTAGGGATTCCGTGACGAAGCGCTGCATGCGTCGTTTGACCTGACCACGATAGTGCGCACGCGCGATGACTTCCTGCCCGGTGTAACAGCCTTTGGTCAGCGAGATCGCGTCGACCAGATCAAGGTTCAGCATCTGCGCGATGAAGCTGCCTGAGGTGGCGGTGCGCACCTCGGGCAGCCCCGCTTCAATGTCATTGAGTCGCCAGGAATCCCGCCTTACAAGGTCTGCGTCCGGCAACGGCTCGCCGCGTGGCGCGACGATCAACTGCCGCCAGCCGCTGGCATCCATCGGCATGCAGATGCGCGTGCTGGCAGCGGCCACTGCATCCGGTCCGGTGAGGCCGTATACCCGCCAGGCCGCGCCAGCTTCGGTGATCCTCACCTTCGCCCGTAGTACGAACTTCAGCAGCAGCTGCCTGACCGCCTCCGCTAGCTCCGTTGGTAACACGACCAGCACCTGATCTTCGGCCACATGCAGCAGCCGCAGCACGGCGAGGACGCGTCCCTGTGGGTTGTTCAGCGCAGCGAGCAGGCTGCCGCGTCCGGCCAGCAGCGTGACATCGTGCGAGACCTGACCCTGCAGAAACCCAACGACGTCGGGGCCGCGCGCGTCAAGCACGGTCAGGTCGTCCAGCGGCGTGTTGTTGAGGTCGGCCATAGCGGCAATGAATTCTGGCAGAATACATGCTTATGCAGTCATTGGCAGAAAGCACAGGCGCGGTGGACTCCCCGACGCCTGCTCCGGCGTCGGAATCTGCCAGCCCTGTGCCCCTGCCTGAGGTAGGCGGCCCGGCGGGCCCTGAGCCCACGCGCTATGGCGACTGGGAGCGGCGCGGCCGCTGCATCGATTTTTAGCTGCAAGACCATGGCCAACAGACCACTCTCGCCGCACCTGACGGTTTATCGCTTCGCCTACACGATGACCCTGTCGATCCTGCACCGGATCACAGGGGTGGCGTTGGCCTTGGGCCTGATCGTGCTGGTGCTGTGGGTGGTGGCGCTGGCCTCGGGGGCAGAACTTTATTCCCGCTTCCTGCAGTGCGCTGGCTTCTGGCCTTGCAAGGTGTTGCTCGGTCTTTGGCTGGTGGCATTCGTATATCACTTTTCGAATGGCATCCGGCATCTGTTCTGGGATGCCGGCAAAGGTCTCGAGCGGGCTCAGGCTCGGCGCAGCGCGTTCTTCGTGGTGATCGCGGTCGCGGTGGTTTCCATATTGCTGCTGATGGCTTTTTTCCGGAAGGGCGCAGCATGAGCCAGGGTCCGGTCGGCGCATTGTTGAAGTACCTGGGGCGAGACCCGGGCCATGCAGGCGCGCATCACTGGCGCGCGCAACGCGTGAGTGCGCTGGCGCTGATTCCGCTGACCATCTGGTTCCTGTCTGCCCTGGCATGGTTGCCGGACTTCGGCTTCGACACCGTGCATGCATGGGCGGCCACGCCGTGGCGCGCTGTGCTTCTCAGTCTGCTGGTGTTTTGCATTGCCTGGCATTCGCAGCTGGGTATGCAGGTGTTCATCGAAGATTATGTGCATGGCAACGTATCGAGGCCGCTGGCTGTGGGAGTCAGCACATTTGCACACGTTTTATTGGGCGCTGCAGGCATGAGCGCCGCACTGTGCGTCGCTTTCAGGGGTTGAGTGACATGGCTGCCTACACGTTTATCGATCATACCTACGACGTCATCGTGATCGGCGCGGGCGGGGCCGGGCTACGCGCCGCACTGGGCATGGCCGAGGCAGGTCTTGCCACCGCCTGCATCAGCAAGGTGTTCCCGACGCGCAGCCATACGGTGGCTGCGCAGGGCGGTATCAGCGCTGCGCTTGCCAACATGGGCGAAGACAACTGGCGCTGGCACATGTACGACACCGTCAAGGGTTCGGACTGGCTTGGCGACCAGGATGCGATCGAGTTCATGTGCAAGGAAGCGCCAGCCGCAGTGATTGAGCTTGAGCATTATGGTGTGCCGTTTTCGCGCACGGCCGATGGTCGCATCTACCAACGTCCATTCGGGGGCATGACCACGAATTTTGGGCAGGGCATCGCGCAGCGCACCTGTGCTGCAGCCGATCGCACCGGCCATGCCATGCTGCATACGCTGTATCAGCAGTCGCTGAAGGCGCAGGCCGAGTTCTACATTGAATACTTCGCCATCGATCTCATCATGGAGAACGGCGCCTGCCGAGGTGTGGTGGCATTGGACCTTGCCACTGGCCAGTTGCATCGCTACCGCGCGCACATGACGGTGCTGGCCACGGGCGGCTACGGCCGTGCCTATTTCTCCTGTACTTCGGCGCACACCTGCACCGGCGACGGCGGCGGCATGGTACTGCGCGCCGGCCTGCCCATGCAGGACATGGAATTCGTGCAGTTCCATCCCACCGGCGTGTACGGCTCCGGCTGCCTCATCACCGAGGGTGCGCGCGGCGAGGGCGGGTATCTCACCAATTCGCGTGGCGAGCGCTTCATGGAGCGCTATGCGCCCAATGCCAAGGATCTCGCCTCACGCGATGTGGTGAGCCGTGCGATGACCATGGAAATCCGCGACGGTCGCGGCGTGGGCGACGCAGCCGATCATATTCACCTGCACCTGGAACACCTGGGACCAGAGGTGATTCACGAGCGTCTGCCGGGCATCGCCGAAACCGCGCGCATTTTTGCGGGAATTGACGTTAACCGCGAGGCGATTCCCGTTTTGCCCACGGTTCACTACAACATGGGTGGAGTGCCCTGCAACTATCATGGTGAAGTGGTCAACGGTGCTGCAGGGAATCCCGATCAGGTGGTGCCGGGGTTGATGGCGGTAGGCGAGGCGGCCTGCGTGTCCGTGCATGGTGCCAACCGTCTGGGGTCCAACTCGCTCCTTGACCTCGTGGTGTTTGGTCGCGAAGCGGCGCGTCATTGTGCCACCGTCGTGAAACCTGGCGCGGCCCACAAACCTTTGCCGAAGGAAGGCGCTGAGCTCGCGCTGTCGCGGCTCGACCGGCTGCGGCATGCAAAGGGCGAGCGGCCCACTGCGCAGATCCGTCTGGAAATGCAGAAGATCATGCAGACCGATGCCGCGGTCTTCCGCACCGCCCATTCGTTGCAGGAGGGCGTCACGCGGCTGGCGGCGACTTACGGCAGCTTCGCGCACGTGGGTGTCAGCGATCGCGGCCTGATCTGGAACACGGACCTGATCGAGACCATGGAGCTGGAGAATCTGCTCATGCAGGCCACCGCCACCATCATCTCTGCAGAAAACCGCCACGAAAGCCGTGGTGCCCACGCCCGCGAGGATTTTCCCGCGCGCGATGACGTCAACTGGCTGAAACATTCACTGTGCTGGGTGGCAGCTGATGGCAACCCGGAATTGTCATATCGCCCCGTTCACCTCAATACACTCACCAGCGATGTGGAAACCGTACCGCTGAAGGCGAGAACCTACTGATGGTCCAGCTATCTCTGCCGCCTGAGTCGCGGATCAAGCCCAACGGCAAGACCTACAAGGCGCCCGCCGGTGCGAAAAAGCCGCGTGTGTTCCGCATCTACCGTTTCGATCCGGACAGCGGCGACAACCCCCGCGTCGACACTTACGAAGTGGATATGGCCAGCTGCGGCCCGATGGTTCTGGATGCGCTGATCAAGATCAAGACCGAGATTGACCCGACGTTGTCGTTCCGCCGTTCCTGCCGCGAAGGCATCTGCGGTTCGTGCTCGATGAACGTCGATGGCTTGAACGCGTTGGCATGCATCACCGCCTGTGCCGACGTGAAAAGCAATGACGTACGCATCTATCCGCTGCCGCACATGCCGGTGGTGAAGGACCTGATTCCCGATCTCACTCAGTTCTATGCGCAGTACGCGGAAGTGAAGCCGTGGCTCTCCACGCGCTCAGCGCCGCCGGATCGTGAGCGCCTCCAGTCCAAGGAGGACCAGGAAAAGATCGACCGACCCTCGGCCTGCATTCTTTGCGCCTGCTGTTCCACCTCGTGCCCAAGCTACTGGTGGAACTCCGACCGGTATCTGGGGCCGGCGGCTTTGCTCGCGGCCTATCGCTGGATCATCGACAGCCGCGACGACGCCACCGGCGAGCGTCTGGATGCCCTGGACGATTCGTTCAAGCTGTATCGATGCCACACCATCATGAACTGCACCGAGGCCTGTCCAAAGGATCTCAACCCGGCGCGCGCCATCGCCGACATCAAGCGGCTGATCGACGATCGGCGCAAGTGATGGAGTCGCCGGCCGGGGAGCACGAACTCGGGCGCCTGACCTGGCGGTGCCGGCGTGGCATGAAAGAGCTGGATCTGCTCCTGACCGGCTATCTTGGGGAGTGCTGGGTTCTCGCCGGGTCCGCTGAAAAGGCCGCTTTCGAGCACATTCTCGAATTGCCGGACCCGTTGCTGGCGGCGTATCTCATGGAGCGTGACACCCCTGCGGACCCGGATGTTCAGAGCCTGCTGGCAATACTGCGTGGCCGTGCTGCAGGACGCCTGCCGGCTTTCGCCCCCCCTGCGACCGCACCTGGCTTGGCGCGGCCTTGAGCTACCCCTGGAATCGTTGCCAGCGGCCCGCCGTATGGGGCGTTTCTACCTGCTGTCGATCGGGCTCTATGCCGCGCAGCTATTGTGGCTTGGACACTGGTTAATGGCAGTAGTCATGTTGCTGCTCGCCGCGGCCACCGTATTGGCCCTGCGACAAATGGTGCCGGCTGGCCCTGCCGCGCCCAGAAGGCTGCTTCTGGCCGCCGATGGCAGGCTGCACATCGCCCGGATCGACGGTAGGGTGGAACAGGTCGAACTGGCTGGCGAAAGTCTCTGGCTGGGCAGTGCGGTGCTACTGGTGCTGGATGCACCGGGCCGCAGGCATCGGTTGCTGGTTGGGCGGGGCAATGTCGAACCGGCTGCCCTTGCAACGCTGCGACGTCGCTTGCGCGGTGCCGCGTCGGTGCCCGGCGATCCTGCGTTAGACTCCGGGGCCAACCCCCGCCAGGGCGCGAGTGCTGTTGAACATTTCATACGCGGAAACCCGACCTAGGGCCTGTGAGCGAACTTTTCGCCCCGTTCAGGGTCCATTCAGCAGGCATGCCAGGCTTCCGCCAGGCGGGGAAGTCTAAGGTTTGCTGATGAACGTGGACACCGGTGACATCGGTCTGGTGCAGCGTGTGCAGCGAGGCGACAAAAGCGCCTTCGATCTGCTCGTGCGCAAGTACCAGCACAAGGTCATCAAGCTGGTAACCCGTTACATGCGTGACCCGGCGGATGCAGAGGACGTGGCACAGGAAGCATTCATCAAGGCGTATCGGGCCCTGCCCCAGTTTCGTGGGGACAGTGCCTTCTATACCTGGCTGTACCGGATCGCGATCAACACCGCGAAGAATGCCATCGTGTCGCGTGATCGCAGTCCGATCGACTTCGACCTGGACCTGCAGAATATTGAGGAATCGAATTCGATGCAGCTGCGGCTGGCAGATCCAGAGACTCCGGAGAGCCTGTTGCAGACAGAAGAGATTCGTACGACAGTGAATCAGGCCATCGATGCCCTGCCTGAGGATTTACGCACGGCCATCGTGCTGCGCGAGCTTGAGGGCTTGAGTTACGAAGACATCGCACAGGCGATGGAATGTCCGGTAGGCACCGTGCGTTCGCGGATCTTTCGCGCCCGCGAGGCGATCGACCGCAGATTGTCGGAAGTTTTCGAAGGCGGCCTGGGTCGTACTGAGGAGTCGGGATGAACGAGCAGGAACAGATAAGTCAGTTGTCGGCGTTGTTCGACAACGAATTGCCACCCGCGCAAGCGGAACTGGTGATTCGCCGTGCGCTGAAAGACCCGGGACTGCGCGCCAGCTGGGGGCGTTATGCGCTCATCGGCGCCTGCGTGCGTAGCGAGCCGATTCACCTGGACGCGCGCCAGCCGGATGTCGCCAGGCGGGTGCGCATGTCGCTGGATGCAGAAGCGGAGCATCCGTCGCACTCGGCTCCTGCATTTGGCGCTGCTGGCGATGGACGTCGGGGCTGGTCGCTGTTCGGCAGGGGCGCGCTGGGCGGCGCCATCGCCGCTGGCGTCGCAGCACTGTCGTTTTTTGGGCTGCGATCGCTGGACCCGCAGGCGGTTCCAGCAGTGCAGATGGCGCAGACCGCAGCACCAGAGGCTGCAGTCACCGAGGCGAAAGCTGATGCTTCGCGGGTTGACGGGCCGGTTCTTGTGGCTGTCAACGACACCCCACCCCTCGCCTATACAACTCCCGTGGCCAATTCACCCACGCAGCGCATCAATGGCCAGCTGGCCAATCTGGTGGCGGCGCATAGCCAGGTCGAGGCTTCGTCAATGCGCATCATTCCGTTGAACGGCCACTACGACATCACGCAGGGTGCGGTGGATATGACCGAAGCCGAAATCGGAGCATATCGCTGACATGCGGATGCGATCGTTCATCCTGACTCTGGCGCTGCTGTGGGCAGCTGGGGTGTCGGCCGCGACTTCGTCGGAGGACGCCCGTGCCTTGATCAAGCGCATGAATGATGCGCTGATCAATCGCAACTATCAGGGCGTGCTCACGCATCGCTGGAGCGGCGGCAGCGATACCTTGCGGCTGATCCATCGCATGCGTGACGGGCACATGGTGGAGCGTGTGATTTCCCTGAACGGTTCCGGTTTTGAAATCGTCCGTGACGGTACGCGATTTGTGCAGTATTTTCCGGCAAGGCCCGGGGCAAAGCCTGGGGCAAAGCGCATTGCCGTGGCAGAGAAACGCTCCCGCAGCTATGGCTACATCTCGGCGCTCAATGGCGTAAGTGCAGGATCAGAGAAATACTATGCCATAAGCAGTGGTGGCACACAGCGGCTGCTGGGCTGGCCCACTGCGACACAATTCGTGTCCGTGGAGCCCAGAGATGCACTGCGTTATGGCTACCGCCTGTGGCTGGATCCGCAGAGCGCCATGCCGATCAAGACCCAGCTCGTCACCAAAGCCGGCGAGGTTGTCGATGAGATTTCCTTCAGCGAGCTGCAGCTGATGGAGGCCATTCCTGACGACCTGCTCAAGCCGGCGGTCAATCCGAACGACTTTCAGTGGAAGAAACCCGCTGATCTGCATGCGGAATCGGTAAAGCAGGCTTTTGTGCCTCGCGCCGATCTGTTGCCCCTTGGATTCCGGGTGCTCACTGCCATTACGGGCGCTGAAGTTCAGGGCGCCGGCCCGAAGACCCACTTCATCGTGTCAGATGGAATCTCGTGGGCCTCGGTGGTTGTTACGGTGGCCAGCAAGTCTTCCGACCGGTTTACCGAAGGCTTCCTGCCAGCCATGTACGCTCAGGTGAACTATGTCATCAAGCGGGACAAACACTACATCAGCGTGATGGGTGAGGTGCCACCTGACGTGGCAAAGAAAATCGCCGGGGCTGTCCTTCCTGAATAGTCCTGCCGGGCTGCAACTGCTGTCGCGGCCCGATTGCCCGCTGTGCGAGGAATTCGCCGAACAAATTGCCAGGTTCGGCCTCGAGATGCCGCTCCCTCCGATCACGTGGGTGGATGTGGATTCCGACCCGCAGCTGGCACGCCGCTACGGCCTGGATGTCCCGGTGCTGCTGCTCGACGGGCTGAAAGTGTGCCAGCACCACTTCGATCCGGACGAGCTGCGGCGCCTGTTAAGGCCACGATGAATCCGGCCTCCCGGTATACTGCCGGGTCTTCGCATAATCCTTCCGCTTCATGCAGCAGATCCGAAATTTCTCGATCATTGCCCACGTCGACCACGGTAAATCCACGCTCGCCGACCGCCTGATCCAGATCTGCGGGGGTCTTGCGGATCGCGAGATGCAGGCGCAGGTGCTCGACAACATGGCGCTGGAGCGCGAGCGCGGCATCACCATCAAGGCCCAGAGCGTCACGCTTTTCTACGACTCGCCGAATGGGCAGCGCTACCAGCTGAACCTCATCGACACCCCAGGTCACGTTGACTTCTCCTACGAGGTGTCGCGCAGCCTGGCTGCCTGCGAAGGCGCACTGCTGGTGGTGGATGCTGCCCAGGGCGTCGAGGCGCAGAGCGTTGCCAACTGCTACACCGCGCTCGAGCAGGGGCTGGAAGTGGTGCCGGTGCTGAATAAGATCGATCTGCCTTCGGCCGACCCCGACAAGGTCATCAAGGAAATCGAGGAGATCATCGGCATCGATGCGCAGGATGCGGTGCATGTGTCTGCCAAGACCGGGCAGAACGTGGATGCGCTGCTTGAAGAACTGGTGCGGCGCATTCCGCCTCCGAAGGGCGATCCCGAAGCGCCGCTGCAGGCGCTGATCATCGATTCCTGGTTCGACAACTATGTCGGAGTGGTGTCACTGGTGCGGGTGGTGAACGGCACCCTGCGCGTCGGCGAGAAGATGAAGGTCATGTCAACCGGCCGCAGCCATCAGATCGACAAGCTTGGCCGCTTTACACCCAAGTCCGTCAGCCTGCCCCACCTTGCTGCAGGCGAGGTCGGCTTTGTCGTCGCGGGCATCCGGGAGATCGATGGCGCGCCAGTGGGCGACACGATCACGACGGAAGTGCGTGGCAGCGAAGCACCGCTGCCCGGTTTCAAGCAGGTGCAGCCGCGCGTGTTTGCCGGCGTGTTCCCGGTGAATACCGAAGATTACGAGAATTTCCGCGATGCCCTGGCCAAGCTGCGCCTGAACGATTCGGCGCTGCATTACGAACCGGAAGTGTCCACCGCGCTGGGCTTCGGCTTTCGCATCGGCTTTCTGGGCCTGCTGCACATGGATATCGTGCAGGAGCGGCTGGAGCGCGAATACAACCTCGAACTGATCACCACTGCGCCGACGGTGGTGTACGAGGTCGCAAAGTCCGATGGCACGGTGGCGTTCGTCGACAACCCGTCGCGATTGCCGGCCGACAACCTGATTGCCGAACTGCGTGAACCGATCATCACCGCGAACATACTGGTGCCGCCCGAACATGTGGGCGCCGTATTGGCGTTGTGCTCCGAAAAGCGTGGTGTACAGAAGAAAATGCTCTTTCTGGGTTCACAGGTCTCCTTGCAATACCAGCTGCCACTGGCCGAAGTGGTGCTCGATTTCTTCGATCGCCTGAAGAGCTCGAGCCGCGGCTACGCGTCATTCGACTATGAATTCAGCCATTTCCAGGCGGCGCCTCTGGCGAGGCTCGATATCATGATCAACGGTGACCGCGTCGATGCCCTGTCGATCATCGTGCACAAGGACAGTTCCTACCAGCGGGGACGCGAGCTGGTCGACAAGATGCAGGAACTGATTCCGCGGCAGATGTTCGAAGTGGCCGTGCAGGCAACGATCGGTGCGCACATCATCGCCCGTGCTACCGTCAAGGCGCTGCGCAAGAACGTGCTCGCCAAGTGTTATGGCGGCGACCTGTCGCGCAAGCGCAAACTGCTGGAAAAGCAGAAAGCGGGCAAGAAGCGCATGAAGCAGGTTGGCTCCGTCGAGATTCCCCAGGAAGCGTTTTTGGCCGTGCTGCAAGTGGGGCGCAAATAGCGTGGAGGACTACTAGTGCTTGAAACCCTTACCCTGATCCTTTCCTGGCTGCTGTTGCCAGCCGCAATCATCGCCATAGTGGACGACTGGTTTCTGCGGCCCGCGCGGCGGCTGGCGGCTTTGCCGGCCACTGTTGCAGATCCGGCCTGGCTGCGCATGATCTATGCCGCGCTGCCGGTGCTCGTGATCGGTGGCGCCTTGCGGCTGTTCCGTTCGGAGCGCCTGGATTTTTCACTGGTGCTGGTGGTCACGTCGTTTGTCGGTGCCCTGATCTGGGCTTTCGACGCCTGGGTATTGCGCGGCGCGCGCGCGCGCGCCGCTGTCGCCGACGGCAAACTGCCAGCGGACGTGCCGGAGCCTGGAGTGGTGGACTACGCGCGCAGCATGGTGCCGGTGGTGATCTTTGTGCTGGTGCTGCGATCTTTCCTGTTCGAGCCCTTCCGCATCCCGTCGGACTCGATGATGCCGACCCTGCAGTCGGGCGACTTCATCCTGGTGAACAAGTTTCACTATGGGTTGCGCCTGCCGGTGCTGAATACCAAGATCCTCAGCATCAATGAGCCGCAACGTGGCGATGTTGCCGTGTTCCGGTATCCGCCGGATCCCGCGATAAACTACATCAAACGGATAGTGGGCCTGCCCGGTGACCGCGTGAAGGTCATTTCGGATCGCATCTATGTGAACGGTGTGCCGCTTGAGGAAAAGGAGCTGGGGCGGTATTCCGACGGCTGCTACGTCAACATGCGGGAGACGCAAGTGCATACCGGCAAACATGTGCACCGCACGCTGTCCTGTCGCAGTCCCGGCTACCTGGCGAAATCGCCGTTGCCTGGCTGCAATCGCGACATCCTTTCCGGTTATCCCTGCGTCGAGGCCGGGACGGGTTCTGGCGACGCTGCGGACCTGCCAGATGGGGGAGACTTTGACGAGGTGACGGTGCCGGCCGGCAGCTACCTGGCGATCGGCGACAATCGCGACAACAGCTCGGACGGCCGGGTGTGGGGCTTTGTGCCCGAAGCCAATCTGGTTGGCGGCGCGCGCAGGGTCTGGCTCAATTTCGACTGGAACCGCAATCCCAAGATAACATGGGGCCGTTTCGGCGAGCGGATCGAGTAGCACGCTTGGGAGAAGGTCTTATGCGCAGTCGACAAGCAGGCATCACATTCATCGGCTGGATATTTCTGCTGGCACCCTTGGCGGTGGTGGCCTATGCCGCGATCCGCCTCACGCCCGTTTACCTGAACTACATGAAAGTGGTCAAGGCGATCAAGCAGACGGCCGATGAAAACAAGGGCGAGGCGCAACTCAATCGCCACGCTGTGGAGGTGGGACTCCAGAATCGCTTCGACATCGATGGGATCAATTACCCCAAGGTCAGCGACGTTGCGGTCGAGCGCGACGGCAAGAACTGGGTTCTATCGATCGACTACGACGACGAAGTGCCGATGTTTGCCGGAATCTCGTTGCTGGTCCATTTCGACAAGCGTGCAGTTGTCGAATGACACTGCCGACGCGGCGGTGCAGTCCTGGCTCCGCCGCGTGCTGGGCCGGGAAGTGCAGCGACCGGAACTCTACCGGGCCGCGCTGACGCATCGCAGTGCCCAGGAATGCAACAATGAGCGACTGGAGTTTCTTGGCGATGCCGTGCTGGGCATGGTGGTTGCCGAAGAGCTTTACCGACGCTTCCCGACTGCAGACGAAGGCAGCCTCAGCCGGCTGCGCTCGCGACTGGTGAGTGCCGGGCCACTGGCTGCGATCGGCGCGGAGATAGGCATTGGACCAATGCTGCAGCTGGGCTCCGGTGAACTGAAGACTGGCGGATTCCGGCGTGAATCCATACTGGCCGATGCAACCGAGGCATTGTTTGGAGCCGCCTATCTGGAAGGAGGCCTGCCACCGGCACGGTCGCTGATCCTGAAACTGCTGGCGGGCAGGCTTGACGACCTGCAGCCGGAATCAGAGCTGAAAGATTCGAAAACACTTCTGCAGGAATTGCTGCAGAGCCGCGGCGAGGCGCTGCCTGAATACCTGCTGGAGAATGCCGCAGGCGAGCCGCATGAACAGGTGTTTTCCGTGCGCTGCCGTGTGCGGTTGGCGGACGGCGTGCAGCTCGATTCGCCAGGCGTGGCCACCAGTCGTCGTCGGGCCGAGCAGGAGTCGGCAGCCACCGTGCTGCAGGCGTTACAGCAGCGGTGGGCCCGATGAGTGAGGGCGTGCCAGAATTGCCCGACGCGTCCGGTGGCACCGCGCATCGCTGCGGTTTCGCAGCCCTGATCGGCCGTCCCAATGTCGGCAAGTCCACGCTGCTCAATGCGCTGACCGGTCAGAAGCTATCCATCGTCACGCCCAAGCCGCAGACCACGCGCCACCGTGTGCTGGGCATTGTGAACCTGCCGGATGCGCAGATTGCATTCGTCGATACGCCGGGGCTGCACCGGCTGGAAGGTCGGGCGTTGAATCGCGCCATGAACCGTACCGCTGCTGCCGCCGCCCTGGATGCCGATGTGGTCATATTCGTGGTCGAGGCGCTGCGCTTCGGCGACGAGGATGCGCTGGCATTGTCGCGCGCGGTCGAGGCCGGCCGGCCCGTGGTTGCTGTTGTGAACAAGGTCGATACGATATATCCGCGGGATCGTCTGCTGCCATTCATGGCTACGCTTGCCGAACGGCATGCCTTCGTGGAGATCATGCCGTTGTCGGCGCTAAAGGCAGCCGACATGCTGCGTCTGCAGCAGGTGATTGTGCGGCATCTGCCGGTGTCCGTGCCGTTGTTCCCGCCCGAGCAGCTTACCGATCGCAGCCAGCAGTTTCGCATCGCTGAAATCATCCGCGAGAAGCTGACGCTGGAGCTCAACGAGGAGTTGCCCTATGGCATTGCGGTTGAAGTGGAAGCCATGGGTGAGGATGAAGGCCAGCTGCTGGTGTCCGCGGTTATCTGGGTGGATCGTGCAGGCCAGAAGCCCATCGTGATCGGCGCGCGCGGCGAACGCCTGAAGCGCGTGGGCACCGCCGCGCGATACGAACTCAACCAGCTGCTGGATCGAAGGCTGCACCTGAACCTGTGGGTGAAGGTGCGTGAGGATTGGGCCGACAGCGCGTTGGCGCTGCGGCAGCTTGGCCTGGAATAGGACGATGCAGCGCGTAGAGCACACGCCGGCTTTCCTGCTGCACCAGCGGCCCTGGGGTGACAGCGGCAGGATTTTCGAACTGTTTTCCCGCCAGCATGGCCGGCTCAGTGTGTTTGCGCGTGGGGTGCGTGGCGCCAATGCCAGGCTGGCCGGAGTGCTGCAACCCTTCATGCCCTTGCTGGTGTCCTGGGCGGGGCGGGGTGAATCGCCGCGACTGACGGGCGCGGAATTTGATACCGGCGCCGTTGCAACCGGTCCCATTCCGCAGGAGCGGTTGATGCCCGCCTGGTACCTGAGCGAACTGGTCATGTCCCTGACAGCGCGTCACGACCCCCAGCCTGAGCTCTATGACCACTATCGTGCAGCCATTAGTGACCTGCGTGCCGCGCCCGATCTGGCGCGTACGCTGCGCCTGTTTGAGAAGCGGCTGCTGGATGTGTTGGGCTATGGCATTACGGACCTGCGCGATGCGCGTTTCGACGATCCAGAGGAAGTCGAACGAATCCGGCCGCAGTTGCGCCAGGCACTGGCCAGTTGCCTGGAAGGCCGCAGCCTGCGGACGCGGGTTGTGGCACAGTCGCTGCGGGATTTCGGTCGAGCCAATCGCCAGGCAGAGTGAATGTCGCAGGTTAATTCCATCGCCCTTGGCGTGAACGTCGATCATGTTGCCACCGTGCGCCAGGCGCGTCGGGCGCGCCACCCTGATCCGGTACACGCGGCGCTGCTGGCCGAGCAGGCTGGTGCCGACAGCATCACCATGCATCTGCGCGAAGATCGCCGTCACATCATCGATCGCGATCCGTTTGCATTGCAGGAATTGATGCAGACGCACCTGAATCTGGAGATGGCCGTTACGCCTGCGATGCTGGCCATCGCGCAACGCCTGAAACCCGCGGACTGTTGCCTGGTGCCGGAGAAGCGCACCGAAATCACCACCGAAGGGGGACTGGATGTGGTCTCGCAGCAGCCACTGCTGCAAGACGCAGTGACGCAGCTGCGCACTGCCGGCATTCGGGTTTCCCTGTTCATTGATCCGGAGCTGGCGCAGATCGATGCTGCGCGCGCGGCAGGCGCGCAGGTGGTCGAACTGCATACCGGCGCGTACGCCGAAGCCGTCGGCGCCGCCCGCGCGCATGAGCTGGAACGCCTGCGCGGCGCGGCGCGACGGGCCGCGGCAATTGGTCTCACCGTGCACGCCGGTCATGGACTCGACTATCACAATGTGCAGCTGGTGGCTGCCATCCCCGAGATCGTCGAACTGAATATCGGCTTCGCCATCATCGGACGGGCCCTGTTCTCGGGGCTCGCAGACGCAGTGCGGGAAATGAAAGGGCTGATGCTCGCCGCGCGGCAATGAACCACCTGATCTTCGATATCGAGACCATCCCGGATGTGGAGTTCGGGCGTCGCCTGCTGGGCCTTGACGGTTTGCCGGATGCCGACGTGGCGGCGGCGATGTTTGCGCAGCGCCGGCAGCAGACCGGCAACGACTTCCTGCCGCTGGCGCAGCACCGGGTTGTGGCGATTGCCTGCGCCCTGCGGCGTGGCGACCAACTCGCGGTCTGGAGTCTGGGCGACGCGGCGAGCAGCGAGCGCGAACTGCTGGAGCGGTTCTTCGAGGGTATCGAGCGCTACACACCAGACCTCGTGTCCTGGAACGGTGGCGGCTTCGACCTGCCGGTGCTGCACTACCGTTGCCTGCGTCATGGCGTGCGCGCAGCGCGCTACTGGGAGCACGGCGAAGAGGACAGCGCGTTCCGCTACAACAATTATCTGAGTCGTTTCCACTGGCGGCACCTGGATCTCATGGACGTTATCGCCGGGTTCCAGACCCGCGGGCGCGCGAGCCTGGCCGATGTCGCCGCGCTGCTGGGTCTGCCGGGCAAGATGGGCTTCTCCGGCGCCGAGGTGTGGAATGCGTGGCAGGCAGGCAATCTCGACGGCATCCGCCACTACTGCGAAACCGATGTGCTGAATACCTACCTGGTGTTCCTGGCCTTCGAGCGCATGCGCGGTCATCTGGAGCCGCCGGAATGGGAAGCGGAATGTGCCCGCGTCCGCGAACTATTGCGCAGCTCGGGCGAAGCGCATCATCAGGAGTTTCTGGGGCAATGGGTCGGCATCGCGCAGTAGTCAGTGAGCCTGTGGTGGGTCATGTGGATGCCCTCAACCACGAGGGGTGGGGAGTAGTGCGCGCGGGCAAGACCGTATTTGTGGCCGGCGCGTTGCCCGGCGAAACCGTGGAATACCTGGTGCGTCGCTCCGAGCGCAGTCACGATGAGGCCCAGTTGTTGCGCGTGATCGAGCCCGCAGCGGATCGCGTGGCGCCGCGTTGCGCGCATTTCGGCACCTGTGGCGGCTGTTCCCTGCAGCACCTTGCCGCCGGATCACAGCTGCGCATCAAGGATGAAATGCTGCGCGAGACCCTGAAGCGAATCGGCAAGATCGAGCCTGTAAGCTGGCTGCCGCCACTGTCCGGCGAACCCTGGGGTTATCGGCGCAGGGCGCGACTCGGTGCGCGCTTCGTGCACGCCAAGGGCCGGTCGCTGGTGGGATTCCGCGAGAAGATGAGCAGCTTCGTCGCGGACATCGAGCGCTGTGAAGTGCTGGTGCCGCAGGTGGGTGCGTTGATCGGCGCGCTGTCGCAGCTGATTTCGCAGTTGTCGATTCCGACCCGGATTCCGCAGATAGAGGTTGCCGCTGGCGATGGCACTACCGTGCTGGTAATGCGCGTGCTGTCAACGCTCAGCGAAGCCGACCGGCAACTATTGCGCAACTTCGAGAGCGAGCATGATGTGCGCTGGTTGTTGCAGTCAGGGCGTCCGGACAACCTTGAGGCTCTGCAAGACCCGGCGCCTGCGCTCAGCTATGAACTGCCGGCCTATGGCTTGAAGCTGGCGTTCGAGCCCGCCGATTTCATCCAGGTGAACGGTGACATGAACCGTCGCTTGATCGACCGGGTGCTGCAACTGCTGGAACTGGACGACCAGGCAGAGGTGCTGGACCTTTTCTGTGGTCTTGGGAATTTCACCCTGCCCATGGCCACACGTGTGCGGCGGGTGGTCGGCATCGAGGGGGATGCCGGACTCATCACCCGCGCCCGGGCGAATGCTGCTGCCAATGGCCTGGCCAATGCCGCTTTCCACGTCGGCAATCTGGCCGGTGAGGATGCAGTGCAGCGCTGTCTGGCGCTGGCGCAGGGCGGCAGTTACTCGCATATCCTGGTCGACCCGCCGCGCACCGGTGCCATGGATGTGCTGTCTGCCCTCGCGGCATTGAAGCCGCGGCGCCTGGTGTACGTCTCCTGCCATCCGGGCAGCCTGGCGCGCGACCTCGGGATCCTGGTAGCGGCGCACGGTTTTTCGCTGCAGGCGGCGGGTATTGTCGATATGTTTCCGCATACCAGTCATGTTGAATCCGTCGCAGTACTCGACGGTCCGGGGAGCTGACAGAAGATGACGCTGGGGCCGTTGATGGTTGATGTGGCAGGCTATGCGCTGGCGCCGGAAGATCGCGAGGTGCTGCGGCATCCGCTGGTGGGCAGCGTCATCCTGTTCACCCGCAACTACGAGAATCCGGAGCAGCTCGCCGCACTGGTGGACGAGATACGTGCGTTGCGCGCGCCGCCATTGTTGGTGGCGGTGGACCATGAAGGCGGTCGGGTACAGCGATTCCGCAACGGCTTTTCCGTGCTGCCGCCCGCGCGGCGCATCGGCCTTGAGTTTGACCTGAATCCAGCTCAGGGCCTGGCGATGGCGCGGTCGATTGCCTGGCTGATGGCTGCAGAACTGCGCGCGCTGCACATCGATTTTTCTTTCGCGCCCTGTGTCGATCTGGACTATGGCGTGTCCGAGATCATCGGTGATCGTGCCTACCACGCGAATCCGGAGCATGTCGGGCGCCTTGCGCTGGCGGCGGTGCAGGGCATGCGGCAGGCCGGCATGGCAGCCACTGCCAAGCATTTTCCCGGACATGGCGCCGTCGTGGCGGATTCGCATCTGGCTTTGCCGGTGGACCGGCGTACGCTTGCGGATCTTGCGGCGGATCTGCTGCCCTATCGCCGGTTGATTCCCAATGAGTTAGCTGCGGTAATGATGGCGCATGTGCTGTTTCCTGCAGTGGACAGCGTGCCCGCCAGCTTTTCGCGCCGCTGGGTAGGAGAGGTCCTGCGCGGTGAGTTCGATTTTCGCGGCGTGGTGTTTGCCGATGACCTGACCATGGAGGGCGCGAGTGTCATGGGTGGTGTGGTGTCACGGGCGGAAGCAGCACTTGAGGCCGGCTGCGATGTGCTGCCTGTCTGCAACCGCCGGGCCAGTGTTATCGAGGTCATCGATGGTCTCAAGACTCTGCCGGGGCCGGCGAGCCAGCTGCGCATCCTGCGCATGCGTGGCAAGGATGCCCCCGATCGCGCGACGCTGCTGGCCTCCCGCGAATACAACGAGTGCCGTGACTGGCTGGCGCGCTGTGAACGGCCGCCGGAACTGACCCTGACCTGAGAGGAGGCCATTCGACATGCAGCAACTTGATGCAACCTTCGTCAGGCGGGTTCTGGACTCGGCGCCAGAAGGTATCGCGATCTGCGACGCCACCACGCCGGATCATCCCGTCATCTATGTCAATGCGGCCTTCGAGCTCTTGACCGGCTATTCCGCCACCGAGGTGGTTGGCAGCAACCTGCGGCTGCTGCAGGGAACCGACCGGGAGCAGGAAGGTCTGCGCCGGCTGCGCGAGGCACTGGCGCGCGGCGAGGAATGCCGCGTGCTGCTGCGCAATTACCGCAAGAGCGGCGAGCTGTTGTGGAACGAGCTGTACCTGCAGCCGATGCGCAATGGCGATGGCGTGCTGACGCATTACGTGGCTTTCTTTCGCGATGCCAGTGGCCGACTGCGCAACATGGAACGCGGTACCGAGGGTTTGTCCACCTTGCTGCGCGAGGACCGCGTCACGGGTTTGTCATCCCGTGCCTGGTTCGACGAACTGCTGGCGCGGGAATGGCGCATTGCGCGCCGCGAGGCACAACCCCTGACCCTGACACTGTTCAACATCGATGCGTTGAAGGCCTACAGCGAAATCTATGGCAGGTCGGCGGGCGATGCCTGCGTGCGCCGCATTGCGCGCACTATCGCGGGGGTATTTCGCCGCGGTTCCGACGTGGTCGGCCTGTGGAGCGAGGGTTGCATCGCAGTGCTCGCCGTGCATCGTGAAGGCATGGGAGTAGGCGGCATCGTGACCCACGCCACTGCCACTGTCCGCAAGGTAGCCGACATGCATATCCACCATCCGCGTTCAACCCTGCAGAGGTTCGTGACGGTCACAGCCGGTCTTGCCACCGTCATTCCCGGACGGGACGAAGAGACACCGGCACGCCTGATCGAGCGCACCGAGCACGCTGTGCTGGAAGGCAAACGGGATATGCGGGGCAACCTGAACCAGGCGCCCGATTGATCAGCCGCCAGAGGTAACTACGGCGAGCACCCCGATAGCGGGATGGTCGAAATACTGGGCATCGTCGGTTTTGATTTTCTGACGCATCTCGGAAATGCGGTAGCGGCGACCGCCATCGTCGACGGTCAGATCGATACCCAGGTTCAGGTTCTGACCGCGTTTCAGGATGATCTTGCCGGAGATGCCCGCACGCGCAAGGTCGAGGCGGGCGGCGGAAACACCGCGGCTCAAGGCGCGGCAATCTGCGTTGGCGCAGCTGATGGGCGCCTGCGTCCAGGCGGTATGAGCAAGTACGCGCAGGCCGCTGGAGTTGCGCAAGCGGCTCGCTGCACCTGAGAGTTTGCGCGTTGCGACGGCGGTGGGTTCCACGTCATCCTCGCTGCCCGCTGCGCCCGGGGCGCCGCCGGGCAGGGCGCCACTCTGGCTGCTGGTGCGAAACACCACGATTTCCACGGTGTAACGAGTGCCGCTCTGCTGCGGGACTGCACCTGTGCTCGCGAGCAGCAGCATCACTAGTGTTCCCGCTTGCCGGGCGACTTTCGAAAGCTTGTACATGTGCGGCATTCTACGCCTGCGCCTTGTCGGGAGCACGCAGCGGCGCGAGCTGCGCCAGCATGGCGTGGGCCAGCGCATGACGTTCAGGGCCTTCCGCGCCGTAGGCAATGCGCAGTTTCAGGGCGCCCTCGAGGCGGTACACGCGCGGCTCGCGCTGGATCAGCTTGATGATCGCGGCCGGGTCGACCTGATGCTGTTCCTCAAACACAAGGTAGCTGGAGTGCGCGCCTACATCCAGCCTGCGTATGCCGGCGGCACGGCAACGCTGCGTCAGCCGGGCAACCTGCAGCAGTTGCTGCGCGGGTGCCGGCAGCGCGCCAAAGCGATCGCCGATTTCGGCCTGCAGGTCGTCCAATGCCTGCGGATCGGCAGCCGCTGCAATGCGCTTGTACAGGCCTAGCCTGGTCTGTACATCACCTACGTAGTCGGCGGGCAACAACGCAGGCATGTGCAGATTGACCTCGGTGCTCGCCGCGAGCGGCTGCGCCAGCGCGGGATCCTTGCCGTCTTTTAGCGCCCGCACGGTAGCCTCGAGCATGTCCAGGAACAGGGTGAGGCCAACTTCGGTCAGTTCACCGCTCTGCGCTTCGCCAAGGAATTCACCGGCGCCACGGATTTCCAGATCCTGGGTAGCCAGCAGAAAGCCCGCGCCCAGTTCTTCCAGCGACTCGATGGCTTCCAGTCGCCGTTTGGCGTCGTGGGTCAGCGCCTTGCGTGACGGGACCATCAGGTGGGCGAAGGCGCGATGATGTGAACGACCGACGCGGCCACGCAGCTGGTGCAGCTGCGCCAGGCCCAGGCGGTCCGCGTGGTTGATCATGATGGTGTTGGCGGTAGGCACGTCGATGCCGCTCTCGATGATCGTGGTACACAGCAGCACATCGAAGCGATGGTGATAGAAATCCACCATCAGCTGCTCGAGCTCACGTTCGCGCATTTGCCCATGGCCAACACGGATCGATGCCTCCGGCACGATGCCGCGTAGTTCCGCCGCGATCTTTTCTATGGTCTGGATTTCGTTGTGCACGAAATAGATCTGGCCGCCACGGCGCAGCTCGCGCATCACCGCTTCTCGGATGGAGGGCGCGTGCCATTCGCCCACCGTGGTGCGGATGGCGACGCGCCCCGCCGGCGGTGTGGTGATCAGCGACAGTTCGCGCAACCCACCCAGAGCCATGTTGAGTGTGCGCGGAATTGGTGTGGCGGTAAGCGTCAGTACATGGACTTCCGCGCGCAGGGTCTTGAGCTTTTCCTTGTCGCGCACACCGAAGCGGTGTTCCTCATCGACGATGACGAGGCCCAGGTTGCGGAATTGTGCATCCGCATGCAGCAGGCGATGCGTGGCGACGAGAATATCGACGCGACCTGCTGTAAGCGCAGCGAGGATGTCGCGCGAGCTGCTGCTCGAGCGAAACCGCGACAGCGACTCGATCCGCACCGGCAGGTCGGCAAAGCGGTCGCGGAAGTTCGCAGCATGCTGCTCGGCCAGCAGGGTAGTAGGCACCAGCACCGCAACCTGGCGACCGGCCTGCACGGCGACAAAAGCTGCGCGCATGGCGACTTCGGTCTTGCCGAAACCCACATCGCCGCAGACCACGCGGTCCATGGGCCGCTCGCTGGCCATGTCCTTGAGCACGCTGGCAATCGCATCATGCTGGTCGGCGGTCTCTTCGAAGGGAAACGCCGCCGCGAAAGCGCGGTAGTCACGTTCATCGGCAATCAGCGCGCTGCCTTTGCGCGCCTGTCGCTGGGCATAGAGATCCAGCAAGTCGGCAGCGACATCGCGCACCTGCTCACTGGCGCGGCGGCGTGCCTTGGCCCACTGGTCAGTGCCGAGCTTGTGCAGCGGCGCCGCATCGGCAGCGGCGCCGGTGTACCGGCTGACCAGGTGCAGGCTGGCAACCGGCACGTAGATGCGATCGCCACCGGCGTATTCGATCACCAGGAACTCGCTGTCCTGCTCGGCGATCTGCATGGCCTGCAATCCCACATAGCGACCAACGCCGTATTGCTCGTGCACCACCGGCGCGCCGGCGGCCAGATCCTGCAGGTCGCGCAGGATCGCGGCCGGATCCAGCAGGCTGCGGCGTCGCCGGCGCTCCTGCTGCGCATGGCGGCCGAACATTTCGCCATCGGCCAGCAACAGCAGTGCAGGGTTGGCCGATGAGAGGCCGCCCACATCCGGCGCGGTAGTCAGTGCGACCCGCGCCTGCGAGTCCAGGAACGCCCGCCAGTTCGGCACTGCTTCGAACGCAATACCTGCGCCCAGCAGCAGATCCTGCAGCAACTCACGGCGACCCGGCGAATCGGCCGCAATCAATGTGCGGCCCGGGCTTGCGGCGAGTCTTTCTGCCAGTGGCGCCAGTGGCACGTCTGCGCGTGCGTCCAGCGCCAGCTGCGGCGCCGGTGTGAACAAGGGGGCGCCCGCGTCGGCGCGAAACTCGACGCGCGGATGGCTCGCCAGGGTTGCCAGCAGCGGTGCCGGTTCGAAGAACAGTTCGCCGGGTTCCAGCACCGGGTGTTCGATGTCGTGGCGACGGTCTTCATGGCGTACCACGATGCCCTGCCACACCTGTTCCAGGCTGGGTGCAAGGCCAAGGTCGGTAACGAACACCGCCTGCGGCGGCAGATAATCGAGCAGCGAAGCAGTGCTGTCGAAGAACAGCGGCAGATAGAACTCAATGCCCGGGGGAGCGGTGTTCTGCCGCAGGCCCCGATAGATTGCCGAGCGGGTGGGATCGCCTTCGAAGCGGGTGCGATAGCGGCGCCGGAACTCGCGGCAATTGTCTTCATCCAGCGGGAACTCGCGTGCCGGCAGCAGTTGCAGGTTCTCGACCTTTTCGAGCGAGCGCTGCGTGTCGGGATCGAAGTAGCGGATGCTGTCGATGGCGTCGTCGAACAGGTCTATCCGCAGCGGCTGGCTGCTGCCCATCGGGAAGACATCGAACAGCGAACCACGCAGCGCAAATTCCCCCGCCGCACTGACCTGCGCCACCAGGCTGTAGCTGGCACGTGCCAGTTGTTCACTGACGCGCGCCATGGAGAACGGTTCACCGACGGCGAGCTGGAAGCTGCGGCCGGTGATAAAACCGGCAGGCGGCAATCGCTGCAGCAGAGTTTCTGCGCCAACCAGCAGGATGCCCTTCTGCATGGTGGGCACACGGGCGAGGGTGGCGATGCGCTCCGACACCAGGTCGGGCAGCGGCGAGAACTGGTCGTACGGCAGCACTTCCCAGTCCGGCAGCTGCAGCACAGGCAAATCGGCGCCAGCGAAGAACTCAAGCTCACGGCGCAGTTGCTGCAGGCTCCTCGCATCGTCTGCGAGCACCACCCACAGCCGCGAATCCGTCTGCGCGGCAGCGGCAACGGTCAGCGCGCGGGCGCTGGAATGGGAGTCGGGCCACAGCTGATGAGGGGCATTGCGGTCAGGCAGCGGCGGAAAGGGGATCGGAGTCATCAGCGCCGAGAGCTACGCGTCGGGCCGCGCAGCATAGCCGTCAGGGCAAGGTCTGTGCAGCCTCAGCTGCTATGCGCGACTGCGTGTATGACGTGCTGGTATTCGAAATAGACGCTGAAGCCGTCGTAATCCCAGCGGGTGATGGGTGGCTTGCCCACGGCCGCGTGCCGTTCCCTTGGCGCGCCAAATCGCGCTTCCACAGTGGCCATGCTGGAGCCGCGCGCCGGCAGCTGTACCGAAGCGGGTTTGATCTGTACCTGATCGTCCACCAGCAGCGTTTCGGCAGACAGCGGAGTGACGCAAAGCGCGAGCGTCAATGCCAACAGGGTTTTCATGGACCAACTATAACAGCGGCTGGCGTTGCGTGGGCCGGTCGGCATCGGCCGGACCGGCCAATTCTGTGATTTGCGTCGCCAATTTGCCGGCCCATGCTTAAATGCGCCTCGCCGCATGTTTCACCCACTGTCACTGTTCGTCGGGTTGCGTTACGCCAGGGCGCGTACCCATCGCTATTTCGTTTCCTTCATAACCTGGGTATCCCTCGCGGGGGTGTGCGTGGGGGTCGCCGCGCTGATCGTCATCCTGTCGGTCATGAATGGCTTTGAATCCGAGCTGCGGACGCGGCTACTGGCGCTTTCCGCCCCCGTCCGGGTGAACGCCGCCGGCACGCAGCATCCGGATTGGGACGAGGTTCAGCAGCAGGTAATTGAGATGGGGGGCAGCAGCGCGGTGGAGCGTTTCGCCGAAATGCAGGGGCTGGCCATACGCCAGCCAGAAATCCTGCCCTTGCTGCTGCGCACCGCCGGGGACGCCACTGCGGTCGAGTTGCAGACGCTCCTGGTTGAGGGCCAGCTTGCGCCAATGCAGCGGGGCGAGGGCATCATTCTGGGCCAGCTGGTGGCAGACCAGTTGGGTGTCGCCGTGGGGGGGCGGGTCACCCTGATGATTCCTGCTGTTGTCGGCGGCGTGCCTGAACCGCGGCAACGCGAGTTCACCGTAGTTGGAACATTTGAAGCAGGCATACAGGATCACGACGGCACGCTGGCATACGCAAGCCTCGATACTCTGTATGCATTGGGTGCGGAGCGCACCGGCGCGGAAGGACTGGAGGTGCAGCTACCGGATTCCCTGTCAGCCCCCGCGTTCGCGCAACGGCTGCGGCTTCTGCTCGATGCGCGCTGGCCGGGGCAGCTCACCGTCATCGACTGGACCCAGGAACACGCCAGTTATTTCCGCGCCATCAAGATCGAGAAAACCATGATGGCGCTGATACTGTTGCTGATTGTCGCCGTGGCCGCGTTCAATATCGTGGCGATGCTGGTCATGGTGGTCACGGACAAGCGCACCGACATTGCCATCCTGCGCACCTTCGGTGCCAGTCCGCGCGCGCTGGCCGCTGTGTTCGTCTCGCAGGGCCTGGTGATCGGATGGTTCGGTGTGCTGGCCGGGGTGGGGCTCGGCGTGCTGGTTGCAAAGCATGTCGGCGGGATACTGAACCTGCTGGACCGCGTCGGCGGAGTGCAACTCTTCGACGCTGATGTCTACTACATCACGCAGGTGCCGTCGGAGGTGCATGGCGCCGACGTGCTACTGGTTGCCGGCTGCGCGCTGGTGATTACCGCGCTTGCCACCATCTTTCCCGCGCTGCGCGCGGCGGCGACCTCGCCCGCCGAAGCGTTGCGCTACGAGTAGTGCATGGGACTGCGTGACAAATATGAATGGCTGGTCGGCACGCGCTACCTGCGTTCCGGGCAGCGCCGCGGCTTCCTGTCGTTTATTTCCGCCATCAGCATGGTGGGCCTGATGCTGGGGGTGGCCGTGCTGGTTGTGGTGATGTCGGTGATGAACGGCTTTGAGAGCGAACTGCGCGCGCGGATCCTGAGTGTGACCTCGCATGCCACGATCATGGGCCAGGGAGAAACGCTGCCGGAGTGGCGTAGCGTGCAGGCACAGGCCGCGCAGATGCGCGGCGTCGTGTCGGCCGTGCCGTACATTGAGTCACGGGTGATGCTGGCGGGCGGGGACCGCATGGTGGGTGTGGAATTGCGCGGTGTGGACCCCCCGCAGGAAATACATGCAACGGGTATGGCGCGTTCCATGCTGTCCGGGTCGCTTGACGATCTGAAGCCCGGCGCGTTCCGCATCATGCTGGGTGAAGCCCTGGCAGCCGAGCTGCGGGTCACGGTCAATGATTCGGTGGTGCTCATTCCGCCGAAGGCCACGGTGACGCCCGCTGGCATCATGCCGCGCATGAAGACCTTTACAGTGGCTGGCATCTTCAGGTCTGGCATGTATGAATACGATCGCGGGATGGCCCTGATTCACGCCAGCGATGCCGCGCGCATGCTGGCGCTGGGCGACGGCATGACGGGTGTGCGCCTGACACTGGACGATGCGCTGCAGGCGCCGGTAACGGTGCGGCGCCTCGCGGAAGATCTGGCGGAAAATCCGGGCGGCGCTTACGCCATCTCCGACTGGACGCACAAGCACGAGAATTTCTTCCGCTCCATACAGATGACCAAGTCGATGCTGTTTATCATTCTGTCGATGATCGTGGCCATCGCCGCATTCAATATAGTTGCCACGCTGGTCATGGTCGTGAAGGAAAAGGAAACCGATATCGCCATCCTGCGTACGCTGGGCGCCAGGCCGCGGAACATCCTGCGCGTGTTCGCCGTGCAGGGCGTGGCCATCGGCCTCACGGGTGTGGCGGCAGGCATTGCGCTGGGCGCGCTGATGTCCGCGTATCTTGAGCAGATCGTGCATCTGCTGGAGAAAGTTACCGGCATGCATTTTTTGGATGCGAAGGTGTATTTCATGAGCGATCTGCCCGCACAGGTGCAAATGGGTGATGTGCTGCAGGTGGCGCTGGTGGCATTGCTGCTGTGCCTGCTCGCTACCATTTATCCGTCCTGGCGCGCATCCCGCGTGTTGCCGGCGGAGGCTCTGCGTCATGACTGAAGCGGTTTTGCAGGCGAATGACCTGGTACGCAGCTTCACCGAAGGCAGCAGCGTGTTGAGGGTGCTCGATGGGGCGGGGCTTTCTGTTGGCGCCGGGGAGCGCATCGCGATCGTTGGCGCCTCCGGTTCCGGCAAGACCACGCTGCTGCAGGTGCTGGGTGGTCTGGACGTTCCTGATTCAGGCAGCGTGCACGTGGCGGGGCGTGACATCCATGCGCTGCCGGAGCGCGAGCGCTGCGAATTGCGCAATCGCAGCCTGGGTTTTGTCTACCAGTTCCACCATTTGTTGCCGGAATTCTCGGCGCTGGAAAACGTGGCCATGCCATTGCTGGTGCGTCGCGTCTCTGCCAAGGCTGCGCAGGAAAGTGCAAAACGCGTGCTGGAGCGGGTGGGACTGGGAGCGCGGCTGCGCCATCGTCCACATCAGCTTTCGGGTGGCGAGCGCCAGCGGGCCGCCGTGGCACGTGCACTGGTCACAGAGCCCCTGCTGGTGCTGGCCGATGAGCCTACAGGCAACCTCGATGGCGCGAATGCAGCGCAGGTTTTCGAGTTGATGCTGGAGCTGAACCGCGAACGGGGCACCAGCCTTGTCGTGGTGACCCATGACATCCGGCTGGCGGCACGCATGGAACGGGTGCTGGTGCTGCAGGATGGAAAATTGCACGAACAGCGCGCTAATTCTCCCTGACGCCTGCGCGCTTCGCGTTTAACCTGTTCACCGTGCTGATGCGCCAGATCAGTTCCAGCAACCAGTAAGCGAGAAAGCCTCCCACGATGCTGCACACCAGGCAGCCGACCAGAAACGGCTTCCAGATAGAGCCAAGGCCGGTCTGCAGCCAGGTCCAGCTCAGTTCGAAGGCAAAATTTCCAACTGGCTGCCCGAGGACGAGTGTGCCTACCCGGTAGGCGGCGTAGTAAAGGGGTACCGCGGTCAGTGGATTGAGCAGGAACAGCGACACAATCATTGTCGGCAGGTTGAGTCGCCAGATCATCGCCGCCAGCAAGCCAAACAGCACATGCGTCGGCAGTGGGATGAACAATATGGCGATGGCTGCGCCGAATGCCGTGGTGATGCCGCGACGGTTCATGGACCACAGGCGCGAATCGGTAAGTCGCGGGCCCAGCATCCGGAAATACCAGCTCTCGCGCATTTTTGCGGCGATTGGGCGCAGTTTGAGGAATAACCGTCGGGGCATGGTGCCGCGATTTTAGCAGGCCGGCCGTGCTGGGCAGAAATCGGTTGCGGGCGCGGCCGCTGCGCGATGGGGAGAGTGCAGTGCGCAGCTTGCTGTTGCTCGGTGGTGTGCTGCTGGCGCTGTGGGTGCCTCCCTTCCTGCGGCAGCCGCTGTTCTGGTTGCTGGTGGCGGCAGTGCCGCTGCTGCTGTACAGGGCAAACCTGCGCATCGGGCTGCTGCTGGTGGGCGGATTCCTCTATGCGCAGCAGGTTGCGCACGCAGTGCAGGCGCCGGCTGTCGTCAGCACCGATCGCCAACTGATCCAGGCGCAAATCTCTTCGATTCCCTCACAAGATGGCTCAGGCTGGCGTTTCGATGCGCAGGTGAGCTTTCCGCGCCAGCCGCAGCTGCGGCCGCAGCGTGTGCGGCTGACGATGCCAGCTGCTGCGGCAACACCGCGGCTGGGTGAAACCTGGCAGTTTGCAGCCCAGTTCAGTGCGCCACCGTCAGCCATGCAGGCCCGCGCATTGCTGCGCGACCAGGTCAGTTCCATGGCGCGGGTCGTCCCGGGCCCGCTAAATCACCGCGAGGCCGGCGCAACCTGGAGTATCGATCAGCTGCGGGCCAGGGTTGCGGCGCGTATCGATGCCCGTGTCGCCGATCCATCCGCTGCGGCGCTGCTGGCCGCGCTTGCGGTTGGAGCCACCGGCGAGGTTTCGGCGCAGCAGTGGCGTGTGTTCAATGCAACCGGCATTACGCATCTGGTTGCGATCTCGGGAATGCATGTGACCTTCTTCGCGTTGCTCAGCATGGTGCTGGCCCGCGTGCTGTGGCGGCGCATCCCCTTGCTTGCAGGACTGCGCCGCGAGGTCTTTGCCGCCGCCACGGGCGTGGTGCTGGCGCTGGCCTATGCGTTGCTGTCCGGCTTCTCAGTGCCGGCGCAGCGCACAGTGGTCATGCTCGCGGCTTTCCTGTTGCTGCGCGAATGCGCGCGGGCGTCCCGACCGGCATGGAGTGTGGCTGCCGCACTGACTGTGGTCCTGCTGTATGACCCGCTGGCGGCGCTCAGTGCGGGTTTCTGGCTGTCGTTCGCTGCGGTTGCCGCCATCGTGCTGCTGGCCGGCGCCCGCATGCAGCAGGCCGCCCCGTTGCGTGCCGCGACCCATGTGCAGGGAGTGGTCACCCTGGCGCTGCTGCCGGCAACATTGGCCATCTTCGGATCATTTTCCGCTGTCGGTGTGCTGGCCAATGCGCTGGCTATCCCGGTGTTCACATTCCTGCTGGTGCCGCCCGTGTTGCTGGCAACGCTGGGTTATCTGCTGCCGGGCGCGGCCGCGCAGTGGTGCGCGGACCAACTCGTGTCGCTAGCTTCCGTCGTGGCATCCTGGCTGTGGCCAGTGCTGGCGCGCTGCGCAGAAGTTGCCGGCGCAGTCTGGACTGCCCAGGTGCCCACAGCCTGGTACCTGCTGGCACTGCCCGCGTTGTTGCTGGCTCTCACGCCTGTGACCCGCGGTTTGCGCTGCGTGGCGCTGGCCGCGTTGTGCAGCGTTTTCCTGCTGCGCGAACCGCGACCCGCCCGGGGCGAACTATGGCTGGACATGCTGGATGTCGGCGCGTCGTCGGCGGTGTTGCTGCGCACGGAGCAGCACCTGTTGCTGTATGGCACAGGAGAGAAGTTCGGCAGCGCCGGCAGATCATTCGATTCGCAGGTTCTGCCGCAGCTGCGGCGCAGCGGCTATCCGGCCCTGGATCTGTGGTTGGCGGGCAGTCTCGGTCGTAATGTGCAGGCGGCGCTGGTGCGCGCTGCGGCTTTGCTGCCTCTGCGACGCGTAGAAATAGCGGCTGGACCTGCGCCGCCGGAACTGGCTGTGTGCACCCCGCGGAACTGGCGCTGGGACGGCATCGAGTTCAGCCTGGCTTCGCGCGCGTCGGTCAAAGGCTGCGTTCTGCAAGCTGCCATCGGCGGGCACTGGGTGGAGCTTGCCTCAGAATCCGGGCGTGTCGACGGCGCCAAGCCACCACTGCGCGAAGTAGACGCGCGGCTGCTGCTGTTGCCGCGCGCGGCAAGCGCCGCGGCACAGCGTAAACCTGCCCTCGACACATTGCTGCTGGCCAGTGTTTCGCAGTCGGAGTGGCAGTCTGCGTCCTGGCTGCAGTTGCGCCGGAAGTGGGCCAGCGATGGATTCGTCGTGCTCGCCACCGCCGCCGAAGGCAGCGTGCGGTTGCGCATTTCCGCCGATGGCCGGGTGCACAGACCCATGACCGCCGGGCGTTTGCAGGAAGTCGTCGCCACGGTCTTCGGCTATCATGCGCGCCCATGACCAGAGTGTGGGACCTTGTATTAGCCGGTGGGCCTTTCATGTGGCCCATCATCCTGTGTTCGGTCATCGCGGCCGCCATCGTGCTGGAGCGCCTGTGGACTTTGCAGCAGCGCCGCGTTACTCCGCCCGACCTGACCCGCCGCATCTGGGCGCTGGTCGAGGCAGGCCAGGCCACCGACAAGGTCATCATCGCGCTCGAGGCCAATTCGCCGCTCGGCCAGTTGCTGGCAACGGGACTTGTCAACCGCCATCGACCGCGCGCGGTGCTGATGGAACGTCTGGAGGATACCGGCCGCCACGTTGCGCACGACCTCAGTCGATTCCTGAACACTTTGGGCACGATCGCCGGCGTAGCGCCGCTGCTAGGTCTGCTGGGCACTGTCTACGGCATCATCAAGGCATTTGAAGCCATCTATGCGGGCGGTATGGGCGATCCGCGAATTCTTTCCGGCGGAATATCCGAGGCGCTGCTGACCACCGCGGCGGGTCTGTGCGTGGCCATCCCTGCGCAGGTCGCCTACCGGTATCTGCGCGGGCGCGTCGACAGCATCGTGGTGCAGATAGAAAAGGATGTCGTGCGCTTTGCAGAGGCGCTGAACGACCGCATGGAATCCGCCCAGGACCAGGACGCGGAGTCCGAGTGAACCTGCGACCGCGGCGTACCGAAGACCCCGAGATCAACCTGATTTCGCTGATCGATATCCTGCTGTTGCTGGTGATTTTTTTCATGACCTCGTCCACCTTCGTGGATGAAGGCCGCATGCGCGTGCAGTTGCCGGAAGCTGGCGAACAGCCGCAGCCTGGCGGCGGCTCCGAGCGCATCGTGGTAACCGTCACGCAGGCAGGCAGCTACCGAGTGAACGAGCGGGAGCTGACCAACTCCAGTCGTGAAACCTTGCAGCGCGCCATTGCCGAGGTGGCAGGCAAGTCGCGCAGCGCGCGGGTGGTATTGCGTGCTGATGGGCGCGCCACCCATCAGTCGGTGGTCACCGCGATGGATGTGCTGGGTGGCATGGGGTTCGCCCAGCTCGACGTCGCCACCACTGCGCCCACTACTCCATGAACCCGGCTCTGCCGGCGGCGGCAGATGCACGGGCCGTATATGGGCGCCTGCTGCGTTACGCCCGCCCGTGGCGTGGGCAGTTCATGATCGGCGTCTTTGGCATGGCGCTTTATGCATCGACCGACGCGGGTCTCGCGTGGTTCGTCAAACAGTTTCTGAAGCATGCCTTTGTGCAACCGGATCCGCGGATCGCCTGGGCCGTGCCGTTGGGCGCAGTGCTGTTGTTTTCACTGCGTGGTATCGGTGACTACCTTGCTACCTGGTTTCCGGCGCGCGTCGGGCGCCGTGTGGTGAAGGCCATACGTCGGGACCTGTTTGAGCACTACCTGCATCTGCCGGCTGCTGCCTATGATCGCGGCCCCGCAGGCCGAATGCTGTCGCGGCTGGTGTTCGACACCGAGCAGGTGGCCGAGGCGGCGACTACATCGATCGGCATCGTCGTGCGTGACTCGCTGGCGCTCCTGGGCCTGCTCGGCTACATGACCTACCTGTCGTGGCAGTTCACGCTGCTGGTGCTGGTGGCCGCGCCGGTCGTCGGCTGGGCGCTGCGCGGCATCAACCGGCGCTTTCGACGTCACAGCGGACGCATCCAGCAGTCCATGGGTGATTTCACTCGCGTGGCCAAGGAGTCGCTTGATGCGCAGCAGCTGATCAAGACCAGTACGGCAGAGGCCAGCCAGCAGCGTCGCTTCGAAACGGTGAACGAACAGAACCGGCGCAACAACGAGCGACTCCTGAATGTGCGTGCCGCGAGCGGCCCGGTGGTGCAGCTGGTGTCGGCGCTGGCGCTGGCCGCCGTTCTTGCGCTGGCCATCCGGAAGGTGCTGGCCGCGGAAGTCGCAGTGGATGATTTCATGGGTTACCTCACGGCCATGCTGCTGGTCATGGCGCCGCTGCGAAGGCTCGTGAACGTTGGCGGGCCACTGCAGCAGGGAATAGCCGCAGGCGCGGGCATCTTCGCGGTACTCGATCAGCCAGGCGAGTTGCTGGGCGGCGGGCGTCCGCTCCCTCGTGTTCGCGGAGAGGTGCAATTCCGCAATGTGGAATTCAGTTATGAGCAAGGCGCGGCCCCGGTATTGGCCCAGATCGATTTCACGGCCGCACCGGGGCAGACGTTGGCCATCGTCGGCAAGTCTGGTGCCGGCAAGTCCACACTGGTGGGATTGCTGCCGCGCCTGTACGAAGTGACTGCGGGCGCAGTGCTGCTGGACGGCGTGGATATACGCGAGTTTGGCCTGCGCGATCTGCGCCGCCAGATCGCCTACGTGGGACAGGATGTCACTTTGTTCGACGACAGCATCCGCAACAACATCGCCTTTGGCATGGAAGAATCTCCAACAGCAGCAGTAGAAGCGGCGGCACGGGCCGCGCATGTGATGGAGTTTGCCGAGGCCTTGCCGCAGGGCCTCGACACTTCGGTGGGAGATCGAGGTTGTCTGCTTTCTGGCGGGCAGCGGCAACGCATCGCGATCGCCAGGGCCATCCTTAAAAATGCGCCGCTGCTGGTGCTCGACGAAGCCACTTCCGCGCTGGATTCCGAATCCGAGCGCCATGTGCAGGATGCCCTTGCGCTGTTGCGGCAGGGACGCACTACGCTTGTGATCGCGCATCGCCTGGCAACGGTGGAGCAGGCGGATCGGATTCTGGTGCTGCATGAGGGGCGCATCGCAGAGTCGGGTACGCATGCGCAACTGCTGGCGCAGGGAGCGCTTTACAGCCAGCTATACCGGTTGCAGTTCAATGCCTGACAGGCATGCAATCAGCCGCTGGTTCATGCACCACTGGTATGGTGGGCCTGCGCACCGGTGGCTGAAACCGCTGGCAATGCTGTTCGAGGGCATCACCGGCCTGCGCCGCCTGGCCTATGGTCACGGCCTGCTCGCTAGCCACCATCCCGGCGTGCCGGTGATCGTGGTTGGCAATCTCACATTGGGCGGCACCGGCAAGACGCCGCTGGTGATCTGGCTTGCCCAGCGCCTGCAGGAGCAAGGCCTTACCGTAGGTGTGGCGCTGCGCGGCCATGGCGGCAGGGCGACGGCAGCGCAACTGGTGACCTCCGCCAGCGATCCCGCCGAAGTGGGTGATGAAGCAGTGCTGATTGCACGCCGTGCAACCTGCGCCGTGGCAGTTGGACGGCGGCGCGCCGTGGCTGCCGGACTGCTCGCAGCCGGCGGTTGCAAGGTAGTGCTCAGTGACGATGGCCTGCAGCACCTGGCGCTGCGGCGGGATCTGGAAATCGTCGTGATCGATGGCAGCCGCGGGCTGGGAAACGGCGCGCTGCTGCCGCAGGGTCCGCTGCGTGAAAAGCCAGGCAGATTGCGCAGCGCCGCTGCGGTGGTGATCAATGGCACAGATATCACTGGCATCGCGGGCAGCATCATCGCGCCCTTGTTCATGTCGATCACGGCAGACGGACTGCGCCGGGTGAGTTCCGATGCGGCCCTGGCGCTTGCAACGCTGCGTGGCGCCGAAGTGCATGCGGTTGCGGCAACCGGCAACCCGGAGCGGTTCTTTGCGCTGCTGCGGGTGCTGGGCTGCCGGCCGGTGGAGCATGCCTTTGCCGACCATCATGCCTACCGGCCAGCGGATCTGGCGTTCGCCGACGCGCTGCCGATCATCATGACGGAAAAGGATGCCGTAAAATGCCGGACCTTCGCCACTGACCGCATGCAGTACCTGAAGGTATCCGCCACACTGCCGGATGCCGATGCGGCGCGGCTGCTGCAACTGGTGCAGAACTGCATTACGAACGGAGAGCGCATACATGCTTGATTCGAGGCTGCTGGACATCCTGGCCTGTCCACTGTGCAAGGGTCCGGTGGTGTTCCGGACCGAAGCTGCGGTACTGGTGTGCCGAGCCGACCGGCTGGCGTTTCCCGTCACCGATGGCGTGCCTGTCATGCTGGAAGCGGAGGCGCGGGCTCTGCCCAGTGACGATCCGCTGCTGGAGCGCTAGTCGCATTGTGTTCCGCGTAGTCATACCAGCCCGTTACGCCTCGACGCGCCTGCCTGGCAAGCCGCTGCTGCTGCTCAAGGGCAAGCCGATGCTGCAATGGGTATATGAAGCAGCCGTCGCATCCGGCGCCAGTGAGGTCATCGTTGCCACGGACGACGAGCGCATTCTGGATGCCTGCGCGGCATTCGGCGCGCAGGCACGGCTCACGTCACTGACCCACATCTCCGGCACCGACCGTATTGCCGAAGTGGCGCTGCAGGCAGATTGGGCAGACCAGGATGTGGTGGTGAATCTGCAGGGAGATGAGCCGCTCATGCCGCCAGAACTCATCAGCCAGGTGGCGCAGCTGCTGCTGGAGAATGAGTCCGCGGCGATTGCCACGCTTGCGTCCCGCATCACGGGCGTCGCTGCATTCATGGATCCCAATGTCGTCAAGGTTGTCACCGACAACACAGGTCGCGCACTGTATTTCAGCCGCGCACCGATTCCGTGGGGCCGCGATACAGCTGCCTCCAGCCTCGCAAGCCAACGCGGCTTCAGCGGTGCACGGCGTCATGTCGGTCTGTATGCCTATCGCGTGCTGGCGTTGCGGCAGCTGTCGCGGCTGCCGACTGGTGTGCTCGAGCAAATTGAAAAGCTTGAACAATTGCGTGCGCTTGAAAGTGGCCTGGCAATCCAGGTGGCCGATGCCATTGCCCAGCCAGGCCCACATGTGGACACGGCGGAGGATCTGGCGCGAGTGACGTTATTGATGAACCAGAATCGGGAGCACGCACCATGAACCTGCCGGGACTTGACCTCTCTCACATCGCGGTAAGGAACGTGGCGGATGCCATGCAACTCGCGCTGGGTCCGGTCTTCCTGCTCAATGGCGTTGCCGTGCTGCTTGCGATGCTTACCACCCGCCTGGCGCGCATCGTGGATCGTGCCCGGGTCGTCGAGGCGCGGCTGCCGCACGCGGATGCGGACGAGCTGCGCGAGATCGAGCGGGTGCTTGCGGTGACCCGGCGTCGTGCGCGCCTCATGAACCGCGCCATCACCCTCGGCACCGTGGCTGCGCTCCTGGTCGCCACGGTGGTTGCGCTGCTGTTCGGCCAGGCATTCATCACCTTTTCGACCGGTCCGGTCATCGCGGTGCTGTTCGTCGCGTGCATGGCAGCGCTGGTCGGCTCCTTGTGGTGCTTTCTGGTCGAGGTAAGGGTGGCCACTGCAGCTTTGCGCATCGGGGCGCTGCAGAAATAACTGCAAGCAGTTCACGCTGGCGGCAGTTACGTCGCTACTCGCGCTGCCGTGGTGCAATCGCTCCGTACTGGGGCGAAGTTCTTCCCCCAGACCCGCCAATGGCGGCCTGCGCAACCAGCCGCGTCTGGCACGGGCCTTGCTATCTGGATGTCATGTCTTCAGATGCGGTGTTACGAATCGACAGCAGCCCAGGCGCCGCCGACCGCGTGTGCAGTTCCCTGTCGGACCTGCCGGCGGCCACCGATGTGAACCTGGGCGCGCTCAGCAGCTCACTGGCATTCCAGGTGCGCAAGGCGCAACTCGCATTGCAGCGGCGGGGACTGCGCAGTATCTCCGCCAAACACGTGGGTCCGGCGGAGTTCGGTGCCCTGGTGCTATGCGAGCAGAATCCCGGCATGGCGCAGTTCCAGATTGCAGCCGCGCTGGATATCGACAAGGCCAGCGTGGTGGCGATCGTCGATCGGCTGGAGGAGTTGGGCTGGTTGCTGCGTCGTCGCAGCAATCACGACCGGCGCCGCTACGGGCTCTACCTTACCGCTGAAGGCGCGCGGCAGGCGCATGTGCTGCGGACCCAGGCAAAGGAAGCGGAAGCCTTCGCCCAGGGGATTTTCTCTCCCGACGAGCTGATCCAGCTGCTGACCCTGCTCGCCCGCCTGGGTTGACGACGGGTACACTGGGCGTTCGTAACTGACGCCCAGGAGAATTCATGATGGCGGAGACGCCACCCCCTGGTGCCGCGCCTTGCGATCACGCCGTGGCTTCGCTGCCAGTGCGTCGCTGGCGTTCCGGTGCCTGGCAGGAAGCCATGGACAGCGTCGCGGCCGAGATTCCTGTCGCGCTTTCCTATAACTCGATCCCGCATGTAGTGATGATGGCCACGCCGCGCGATCTGGAAGACATGGGCGTCGGCTTCACCGTCAGTGAAGGACTGGTCGCCGATTATTCCGAGCTGCGTGATGTCGTGCTGGACACTTCTTCCGGTGCGCACGAGTTGCGGTTGTCTGTAGCCGGTTCCCGGCTTGGCGAACTGCTGCAGCGCCGTCGCAACCTCACTGGCCGCACCGGCTGTGGCGTCTGCGGAGCGGAGACTGTGGAGGATGCCATCCGTCGTCCACCACCTGTGACAGCCGGAGGTGAAACATCGCGCGAGCAACTTGTTGTGGCGCTGCGCCGCATGCGTGAGCTGCAGCCGCTGGGCGCACTGGCCGGCAGCCTGCATGCGGCGGCCTGGGTAAGCTGGCAAGGAGAAGTGCAGCTGGTAAGGGAAGACGTGGGGCGTCACAACGCGCTGGACAAATTGATCGGCGCGAAGCTGCGGGCAGGGCACGACCTCCTTGACGGCTATGCAATGGTGACCAGTCGCGCCAGCTATGAAATGGTGCAGAAGGCTGCGACTCTGGGCATCCGCATGCTGGTCGCCGTTTCGGCGCCGACGGCACTGGGCGTGGAGCTGGCGCGCGATTGCGGCCTGACGCTGGTCGGTTTTGCGCGCGAAGAGCAGCAGGTTGTTTACAGCCATCCGCAGCGCTTGCGCTGATGCCGTTTCGCTAGGGGACAGTTCCTGTTCCACCAGGAGCTTCAAGCGTGTCCAGCACCTGCATCAATGGTGCCGCATGCCGCAGGACCACTGCGGCAACCGCTTCTGTATCGTTGAGGTCAACGACCGGTGGGTGCGCGCCCTGCAGCGGCGTATCCGTCGCCACAGCGAGCACGTGTGCATCCGTTGGATAGAGGGGCAGGGCACCCAAAGCTGACCGGTAGACTTCCAGCTTAGGGTGTTGCTCCTGCTTGAACCCCTCGATGAGCACCAGATCGCAGGGCGTCACCCGCCGCAGCAACTGTGCCAGCGTTGGTTCAGGCGCATTGCCCAGTTCGTGCATCTGCACCCACCGCCGCGCGGAGCAGATGATGACCTCACTAGCGCCTGCCTGCCGATGTTCCCAGGAATCCTTGCCGGGAGTATCCACATCGAACTCATGATGGGCGTGCTTGAGGGTTGCAACCCGTAGTCCGCGTGCAGTCAGCAGCGGTATGAGCCGGATCAGGAGGGCAGTCTTGCCGGAGCCGCTCCAGCCGACGATGCCGAGAACGCGTGGGTCTTGCATGGCCGAACTTATATAGTGACGCCTCATGCAAGCCAAGAACTTCGCAGTTGGAGTGGTGATCGCCGGTGGCCGATCGCAGCGGTTCGGGGGCGAGAAGGCCGTTGCGCTATTCGCCGGAAAACCGCTGCTGCTGTGGGCAGCCATGCGGCTCGCACGCAGCTGCGTGGAGGTTGCAGTGAATGCGCGACCCGGGACCGAGGCCGCTGCACTTGCACAGGCTGAAGGCCTGGCCCTGCTGCACGATGAACCTGGCGACCCCGATGGTCCGCTGGCCGGAGTCAGGGCGGGGCTGCTCTGGGCGCAGAGTTGCCAAGCTCGTACGCTTGCCGTCAGTCCGTGTGATGCGCCACTGCTCCCGGAGGATCTTTACACCCGCCTGATTGCAGCTGCGGGTGTTGGCGCGGCCATGGCGGAAACGGTGGACGGTCGCCAACCCCTTTGTGCGGTGTGGCCCGTCACCGCGCTGCCCGCGCTCTCGGCTGCTCTGGCGGGTGGCGCCCACCCACCCACTTGGCGGGTCCTGGAGGAGGCCGGCGCCGTGAAAGTTCGATTCGACCAACCGCAAGCCTTTGCCAATCTGAACACGCAGGCCGAGCTCGCGCGGCTGGAAGCCGACTTCACCAGCGATAGAAATCCGCGATGAATCCCGCGGCATAGCCTTCTGGCTGGGGCGGCAGTTCGACGAAGCCGTCGGTGCCCGCAAGCGCGAGGAAATCACCGGAGCCATGCGGAGGACGGGCGCTGGCCATCGCCAGCGAGGCGGCTTCCGGGCCCAACGCCACCGGCATGAAATAGGTCATCTTGCGGCCGTCTGCTGCCTCGCGCATCGCGACGCGTTCGCGCGCTGGGGCATGCCACAGCATTAGCTCCCGCAATGCTGGCAGTACATAGCGTGCGAGACAGATCAGCGTGGACACCGGGTTGCCGGGCAGACCGAATACCAGCTGTCCAGCCGGACCTACGCCGAACCACATGGGTCGACCCGGTCGCTGCGCCACCTGGTAGAAGACTTCTTCCACACCAAGCTCTTTCAGCACGGTGGGTACAAAGTCGAACTTGCCTTTCGACACGCCACCGCTCAATACCAGCACATCGTGGCCGCCAAGGATTTCACCGAGCTGCTGCTGCATGAACGCCTTGTGGTCCGGCAGATGGGTTGCCGCGACCGCTTCGAAACCCTGCAGCCGCAGCGCCGCGTTGACTGCGTAGGAATTCGAGCGCCGTACCTGATGGTCGGCGATGGGCTGGCCAGGTTCGATGAGTTCGTCGCCGGTGGAGATCACCATCACGCGTGGCTGGCGGCTGACCGCAACTTCGGCAAGCCCGGCCGATGCCACCACCGCGACCTCCGCGGCACCCAGGCGCATGCCGATGGTCAGCATGGGAACGCCGGGCATGCTGTCCGAACCACGGCGCTGCACGCTGCGCCAGGGTTCGGCGCTGGCTTCTGCCCGCAGTGTGAGTTGCGCTGCGGCGAGATCGTATTCCTCCAGCGGGATCACGCAGTCCGTGCCATGCGGCAACACTGCGCCCGTCATCACCTCTATGGCTGCATCCGGCGCATCGAGCCGCAGCGGCACATCGCCGGCAGCCTGCGTTGCCTGGATGCGGAAGTGGCGCGTGCCGGCATTGAAAGCAGTGCTCGCGATGGCAATGCCATCCATGCAGACGCGGTCAAAGGGCGGGTTGTCGCGTTCGGCATGCACGGTTTGGCGCAGGATCCGCCCATGGCATCGGCCCAGGGCCAGCTGCTCCGATGGCAGCGCAGACACGCGCGAAAGGATGGCGCGCGTAGCTGCAGCCGGCAACAGTGCCTGGCTCAGACTGTCACCTCATCCCCGGCGCGGCTGTAGCCCAATGTTGCCGCCACTGTGCCTCCCTTTGAGACCGCCACGGCGCAGTACTTGAATTCCGGAATCTTGCCGACAGGGTCCAGCGCCGCGTTGGTCAGCGAGTTGGCTGCCGCCTCGTAGTACGCAAAGGGAATGAAGATGGTGCCATCTGGCGTGCCGTCATCACGGCGGATTGCAATGGCCACTTCACCGCGCCGTGACCGCACCGTGATCGTGTCGCCGGCGTCGAGTCCCAGCCGGCGCAGCTCGGCGCCGTTCATCGATGCGGTGGCGACAGGTTCCAGGGCGTCGAGCACGCTGGCGCGGCGGGTCATGCTGCCCGTGTGCCAGTGTTCGAGTTGCCGGCCCGTGATCAGCACATAGGGGTAGTCGGCATCAGGCCGTTCGTTTGCCGGAATGATATCGGCGGGCACCAATGTCGCGCGTCCGTCTACAGTCGGGAAATCGTCGATGAATACCGTTGGCTGGCCCGGATCGCTGTCGCTCAGGCATGGATAGGTGACGCTGGATTCCTTCATCAGGCGTTCCCAGCTGATGCCACCAATTACTTCCTTCATCGCCTCACGCATTTCCTCGTAAACCGCCGCCACACCGCTCTCTTCACCCTGATAGTTCCAGGGCAGACCCATGCGCTTCGCGATCTCCTGGATGATCCACAGGTCCGGGCGCGCGTCGCCAGGCGGATCGAGTGCGCGACGGCCCATCTGCACCATGCGATCGGTATTCGTGACAGTGCCGGTCTTCTCCGGCCAGGCGCTTGCGGGCAACACCACATCTGCGTACCACGCCGTCTCGGTCATGAATATGTCCTGCACGACCAGATGATCGAGCGCGCACAAAGCCTCGCGCGCGTGATTCAGGTCCGGATCACTCATCGCCGGGTTCTCGCCCATGATGTACATGCCGCGGATCTTGTGCGGATCGCTGTCGTCGACCAGGCACTTGTCCATGATCTCGACTACCGTATAGCCCGGCTTGTCGTCGAGCTTGGTGTCCCAGAATTTCTCGAAGCGCTCGCGCGCTGCCACGTTCGTCACCCGCTGGTAATTGGGCAGCATCATCGGGATCAGGCCCGCGTCGCTGGCGCCCTGCACATTGTTCTGGCCGCGCAGCGGATGCAGTCCACTGCCTGGTTTGCCGATCTGGCCCGTGACGCATGCAAGGGCGATCAGGCAGCGGGCATTGTCGGTGCCGTGCACGTGCTGGCTGATGCCCATGCCCCAAAGGATCATGGCAGCTTTCGCCGTGGCGAACGCCCGCGCGACCTCGCGGATGGTTTCGGCGGGGATGCCGCAGATGGGCGCCATGGCCTCGGCGCTGTAGCCCTTTACATTCTCTTTCAGGGCTTCGAAATTGTTCGCACGGGTGCGGATGAACTCCTCGTTGACGAGACCTTCATCGATTACCGTGTGAATCAATGCATTCAACAGCGCGACATCTGTGTCGGCGCGGAACTGCAGGGTCTGCCAGGCGTAGCGGCCGATGTCGGTAATGCGCGGGTCGGCGAGCACGATCTTCGTGCCACGCTGGGCGGCGTTCTTCATCCACGTGGCAGCGACCGGATGGTTGGCGGTGGGGTTCGAGCCGATCACCAGAATCAGATCTGAGTGCTCGACGTCGCCGACCTGGTTGCTGACGGCTGCAGAACCCACGCCTTCCAGCAGCGCCGCGACGCTCGACGCGTGGCAGAGGCGGGTGCAATGGTCGACGTTATTGCTGCCAAAACCCGTACGAACAAGCTTTTGGAACAGGTAGGCCTCTTCGTTGCTGCCCTTGGCTGAGCCGAATCCGGCCAGGGCTTTGAGGCCATGCGTGTCGCGCAGCCCCTTGAGCTTCGCGGCAGTAAGGTCCAGCGCCTCATCCCAGGTTGCTTCGCGGAAGACGTCGCGCCACTTGGCCGGATCGCCGACCTCAGCGGATTTTTTCTCGATACCGGCCTTGCGGATCAGCGGCATCGTCAGGCGTTGGGGATGGTGTACGTAGTCGAAGCCGAAACGGCCCTTCACGCACAGGCGATTGTGGTTCGCCGGGCCATCTCGCCCATCGACGCTGATTATTTCGCCGTTCTTCACATTGTAGGTGAGCAGGCAGCCAACGCCGCAGAACGGACACACTGAATCGATTTTCTTGTCCACGGCCTGCGAACCGAGCTGCGTCTTGGGCATCAGTGCGCCGGTGGGGCAGGCCTGCACACACTCGCCGCAGGCGACGCAGGTGCTGTCGCCCATTGGATCCGCAAGATCGAACACGATGGCGCTGGCGCCGCCGCGGAAAGCGTAGCCAATCACATCGTTGACCTGTTCTTCGCGACAGGCGCGTACGCAGCGATTGCACTGGATGCAGGACTCGAGGTTCACGGCCATGGCCGGATGTGAAAGGTCGCAGGCAGGCTGTTCGCGCGTGAGTGCCTTGAGGGCCGGACGCACCGTGATGCCCAGTCGCGCGGCCCAGTCGCTGAGCTCGCCGTGCTGGCGGGTGGAGTCGTCGCCGATCCACTTGTAGCCCTGCTCCGGCAGGTCGGAGAGCAGCATCTCCACGACCATCTTCTGGCTCTTCTGCGCCCGCTCGCTGTTCGACTTCACTTTCATGCCGGCCGCCGGCGCGCGGCAGCAGGAAGGCGCCAGGGCGCGCTCGCCATCAATCTCGACCACGCAGGCGCGGCAATTGCCGTCGGCGCGGTAGCCCGGCATATAGCAAAGCCGAGGAATCGTGGTGCCGAGGCGTTCTGCAGCCTGCAGGATGGTCTCTCCCGTGAGGGCGCGCACCTTCTTGCCATCCAGTTCGAATTCGATCGTGACCGGTTTCATGACCTGGTCTTCAGCTACGCTCATTTCAGACCTCGTCCGGAAAGTATTTCTGAACACAGCGGATCGGGTTCGGCGCAGCCTGTCCCAGCCCGCAGATCGACGCGTCGACCATCACCTGGTTCAGGTCTTCAAGTGTTTCGTGATCCCACTTCGCGGCAGTCATCAGCTTTGCCGCCTTGCCCGTGCCGACACGGCAGGGAGTGCATTGGCCGCAGCTCTCGTGTTCGAAGAAATGCATCATGTTCAGTGCTGCATCACGCGCCTTGTCATGTCTGCTCAGTACGATGACAGCAGCAGAACCTATGAAGCAGCCATGGGGCTGCAGGGTGTCGAAGTCGAGCGGGATATGGGCCATATTTGCAGGCAGGATACCGCCCGAAGCGCCGCCGGGCAGATAGGCATAGAGCTCATGGCCGGGCAGCATGCCGCCACAGTATTCATCTACCAGCTCACGCAGGCTGAGTCCCGCCGGCGCCAGCTTCACACCAGGTTCCTTCACGCGACCGCTGACGCTGAAGGAGCGCAGGCCCTTGCGATCGCGGCGCCCGAAGCCGCTGAACCAGGCGGCGCCGCGCTCGATGATGTCCCGCACCCAGTACAAGGTCTCGAAATTGTGTTCCAGTGTGGGACGACCGAACAGGCCCACCTCGGCAATGTATGGCGGACGCATGCGCGGCTCGCCACGCTTGCCCTCGATGCTTTCGATCATCGCGGACTCTTCGCCGCAGATGTACGCGCCGGCGCCGCGGCGCAGTTCGATGCGGGGCAGGGGAAACGGAGGATCGGCACGCAGCAGTTCAAGCTCGCGTTCCAGGATTGCGCGGCAGCCGTGATATTCGTCGCGCAGGTAGATGTAGCAGGCCTCGGTGCCCACCACCTGCGCGGCGATCAGCAGACCTTCAAGGAAGCGATGCGGATCGCGCTCGAGATAGGTGCGGTCCTTGAAGGTGCCGGGTTCGCCTTCGTCGATGTTGACGGCCATCAGGCGCGGCGCTGGCTGCTGGCGCACGATCCCCCACTTGCGTCCAGCCGGGAAGCCCGCGCCACCCAGGCCACGCAGGCCTGAGTCCGACAGGGCTTTCACCACTTCATCGGGCGCAAGTCTGCCTTGCTGAATGCGAACGGCGAGCTGATAGCCGCCCCTGCTGCGATAGCCATGCAGACCCACATAGGCAGGTGAGACTTCGCCTGGAGATGTGGTGATGGGAGCTGGTCCGGTTGCGGCTGCGTCGAATTCGCCGTCATCGGCGGGAACGGGGTGGGTGACGTCGCCACTTGCAACCGCGACCTGCACCTGCTGTGCACCCGCATTGACCACTGGCGCCTGCCCAACCACAACAACGGGAGCCTGTTCACAGCGACCCACACAGGGTGCTGCAATCACGCGCACAGCGGCGCCGAGCAATGCCGGAAGTCTCGCCAGCAATTCTTGCGCGCCGCGCATTTCGCAGGCGAGGCCGTCGCACACACGGACTGTAAGCGCCGCTGCCTCCTGTCCGTCGCGCAGCACTTCGAAATGGTGATAGAACGTGGCGACTTCGAAAATCTCCGCCATCGGGATATTCATCTGCCGGGATAGTGCCACCAGATGGCGGTCGTGCAGCCCGCGATAGAAATCGTTCAGCTTGTGCAGGTGCTCGATCAGCAGATCGCGCTGGTGCGGACCGGGACCAACCAGTGCCAGCACTTCGTTCATCGACACATGATCGGGCTGGCGGCCCTTGAGCTGGGTCTTTTTGCGCAGGCGTCCCCGCATCTGGTCAATGGACGCAACGGCCACGATGGCAGCCTCGGGTTTCTTCGTTTGGATACTCATTCGGGTGTTGTTACGGGAGGACTCCCGTCAGCGCGTCCTGGGGCACAATAAGGGCGGCAGAATATCATGCAGACCTGGCGCCCAGCCCGTGGCTCTGTCCACAAAGAACCATGCCCACGACAGTAAAATGGCAACCGATGACAGATCGCCGCGTCCTGGTGCAGGGTGGCGGCGACGTGGGTTCTGCAGTGGCGCACCGGCTGTTCAGCTGCGGCTGGCGGGTGCTGATTTCGGAGCGGTCGCAGTCGGCGCATGCCCGTCGCGGCATGGCTTTTACCGATGCGCTGTTTGACGGCGTTGCGCTGCTTGCGGGAGTGCAAGCGCGCTGGCTACCGGATCTGGCCGGAGTCGAGGCTTGCTGGCAGGCAGGCGACGCTGTGCCTATCGTAACTCTGTCTGAAAACCTGCTTGCGCCCATCCGCTTCGAGGTGATCATCGACGCGACGATGCGACGCGATTGCATGCGGCCGGATCTGCGTGCACAGACAGATCTCTTCATCGGACTGGGGCCGGGTTATGTCCCGGGGCAGAATTGTCATGTCGCGGTCGAAACCCAGTGGGGGTCATCAATGGGAGCAGTGTTGTATGACCGACCAGCGGCCGCGCGCAGTGGTGGTCCCTACGCGCTTGCGGGCGTGACCCGCGGGCGGTTTGCGATTGCGCCCTGCGCCGGTGTCTGGCGCACTGTGGCGACTCTTGGTCAGGACGTGCAGGCCGGGGATCCGGTCGGACAGCTGCAGGAACATGTGATCCGCGCGCCTATTGCTGGCAAGCTGCGTGGCCTGACGCGCGATGGCGTCGAGGTGCGTGAGGGCCAGAGAGTCGTGGAGGTGGATCCCAGGCGAGAGCCGCAGATAACAGGGCTGGGCGAGCGACCACTGGCCATTGCGCGGGGTGTGGAGTCTTTGCTCGATGTTGCTAGTCGTTCCAGGTCCGGGGAACGCCGCTAGTGCCCGAGCAGGTTTCCGCGCTGGGACTAGTGTTGAGTGGCGACCCCGCGCTGTTTGCCATCGTCGGCCTGTCTTTGGCCGTCAGCTTGAGCGCGACGCTACTGGCCGCATTGCTCGGTGCGCCGTTGGGCGCGTTGATTGCGTTGAGCCGTTTCCCGGGTCGGCAGGCGGTGGTGGTAACGCTGAATGCCCTGATGGGTCTGCCGCCGGTGGTCGTGGGCCTGGCGATTTACCTGCTGTTGTCGCGCGCAGGTCCGCTGGGTTCGCTTGGCCTGCTGTTCACTGTGCCAGCCATGGTGATCACACAGACGATTCTGGTGCTGCCCATCATCGCGGCGCTCAGCCGCCAGACGATCGAGGAGCTGTGGCTGGAATACCGCGATGAGCTCTCTGCGATGGGTGTCGGGCCATTGCGTCGCGCGCGTGCACTGCTCTGGGATGCGCGGTTTTCGCTGGTCACGGCGCTGCTGGCGGGATTCGGCCGTGCAGCAGCCGAAGTCGGTTCGATCCTGATCGTGGGCGGAAACATCGAAGGCTTCACCCGCACCATGACCACCACGATTGCGCTGGAAACTTCCAAAGGCAATCTGCCGCTGGCGATGGGTCTGGGGCTGATCCTGCTGTGCATAGTGCTGCTCGTGAACGTCGCGGCCTGGGCCGTGAAGCATGCTGGCGCACGGTTCGAGCACTGAAGGACCAGCCAGTGAAGTTGCCCTCGCCAGCAGAATTGCCGATCGTTCTCGAAGACGTGCACGTCTCTTTTCAGGACACTCCGGTACTGCGGGGTGTTTCGCTGAGCCTTGTCGAGGGTGCCCCAACCGTGCTTGTCGGGCCAAACGGTTCGGGCAAGACAACGCTGCTGCGCGTGGCGATGGGATTGATAAAACCTGCTGCCGGCACAGTCAGCTGGGGCGGTCGCGGCGACACGGCGCCGACGCGCCGTGCGCTGGTCTTCCAGCGGCCAGTGATGCTGCGTCGCTCGGTGGTCGACAACCTGCACTTCGCGCTCGCCACAGCATGCGTGCCCCGCGCGCTGCGCGGCGCCCGAGTCGATGAGTTGCTGGCACTGGTGGGTCTGCGTGAATTGGCGGACCGGGCCGCGCCGCGCTTGTCTGGTGGCGAGCGACAGCGCTTGGCGCTGGCGCGGGCACTGGCCCGGGATCCAGCGGTGTTGTTTCTGGATGAACCCACCGCAAGTCTGGATCCAGCTGCCACGCTTGCCATAGAAGAACTGGTGAGAACTGTCAGTGCACGCGGCGTGAAGGTGGTAATGACCACGCACGACCTGGGCGAGGCCGCGCGCCTTGCCGGAGATGTCGTGTTGCTGCATCGGGGTGTGGTGGTGGAAAGCGGCCCCGCCCTGCAGCTGCTTGTGAATCCGGCCACCGATCTGGCGCGAAAGTTTATCTCCGGGCAGTTGTTGCTTTGACATGAGGTGCACGATGAACAGACGGATGATGATTCTGCTGACGACCAGCCTGGTGCTTGCCGCGGGTTCTTCCTGGTCCGCGCACGCAGCCAGCGATGATCGCTCCATCGTTGTCGCTTCCACGACCTCCACGCAGGATTCCGGACTCTTCGGATATCTGTTGCCCTTGGTCAAGGCGCGCACCGGCATCACCGTGAAGGTAATTGCCCAGGGCACGGGCCAGGCGCTGGAGACGGCCCGCCGTGGTGATGCGGACGTGGTCCTCGTACACGACCCCGATGCGGAAGCGCGCTTCGTCGCCGAAGGCTTCGGACTGCAGCGCCAACTGGTCATGTACAACGATTTTCTTATCGTAGGTCCTGCTGCGGACCCGGCCGGCATCCGGGGAAGCAAGGACGTCACACTGGCACTGCAGACAATAAACAAGGGGCGGTTCCCGTTCGTTTCCCGTGGCGACCGTTCCGGCACGCATCAGGCCGAGCTGCGGTTGTGGAAGGCAGCGGGCCTGGACATCGAACCCGGTGGCAACAATGCCTGGTATCGCGCGGTGGGCCAGGGCATGGGCCCGGCATTGAACATCGCTGTGGCAACCGATGCGTATGTTCTGACTGATCGGGCAACATGGATCAGCTTCCGCAACAAGGGCGGATTGCAGGCGCTGGTGGAAGGAGATCCCCGACTTTTCAACCAGTACAGTCTGATTCTGGTAAATCCCGCAAAGCATCCCGGCACCAAGGCTGCACTGGGGCGGCAATTCATCGATTTCCTGCTGTCAACGGAAGGTCAGCGCGAAATCGCGGGCTACCGGGTTGAGGGGCAGCAGCTTTTCCATCCCAATGCGGGTGCCGGGCTGACCGGTTTGCACTAGAATGCGCGCCGGCCGGACGAAACGCTCCGGGCGACCCAGCAAGGAGTGAGTATTTTGAGCCAGCCCATTAGTTATGTCGTCGAAGGCGGCATTGCCATCATCACCGTAGACAGCCCGCCGGTGAACGCCATTTCCACCGCGATCCGCCGCGGCCTGCTCTCCATCACGCGTGAACTGGCGGAGCGCCAGGATGTGCAGGCTGTGCTGCTGATCTGCGCGGGCCGAACCTTCATCGCCGGAGCCGATATCAAGGAATTCGGTGGCCCGATGCTGCCTCCCGATCTGCGTGACGTGCTGACTGAGTTTGAGTTGCTGCCGTTTCCCATCGTCGTGGCGGTGCATGGCACTGCGCTCGGCGGCGGAGTGGAAGTCGCGCTCGCCGGTCACTACCGCATTGCGGACAAGGCGGCGAAGCTGGGCTTTCCGGAGATCACGCTCGGGGTGGTGCCGGGTGCCGTTGGCACGCAGCGCCTGCCGAGGCTGATCGGCGCGGAGAAGGCGCTGGGCTTGATCCTCGACGGCAAGCCGGTGGGCGCGGAAGAGGCAAAGACGCTGGGCCTGATTGATGAGGTTGCCGAAGGCGATCTGCGTGCCGCGGCGATCGCCTATGCGAAGCAGCTGGTCGCTGCAGGCAAGGGTCCGCGCCGCGTGCGCGACAACAAGGTCACGCCGCTCACCGACGCGCAGCTCGCTGCGATCCGCGCGCAGTCGGCGAAGATGCACAAGGGCGTGATAACGCCAGAACTCGACATCGCTGCGGTGCGCGCTTCCTGGGAGCTGCCCTTCGAGCAGGGGCTCGCGGTTGAGCGCGCCATCAGCGACGGCTCGCTGGGCACGCCTGAATCCAAGGCGATGCGGCACCTGTTCTTCGCCGAACGCGCCGTGACCGATGTGCCGGGCATCACCGAAGCCGACAAGCCGCGCAATATCGGCAGCGTCGGCATCATCGGCTCGGGCACCATGGGTGGTGGCATAGCGATGGCTTTTGCCAACGTGGATATCCCAGTGATATTGCTGGACGTGGATCCGGTGGCCGTCGAGCGCGGGATGGGCGTGATCCGCAAGAACTACGAAGCCAGCGTGAAGCGCGGCCGCATGACGCCGGCTGATGTAGAGAAGCGCATGGGGCTCATCAAGCCCAGCACCCGTTATGAGGATTTCGCGGATGTGGACCTCGCCATCGAGGCCGTGTTCGAGGACATGAACCTCAAAAAGAAGATCTTCGCCGAACTCGACCGCGTGATGAAACCCGGCGCGATTCTTTCGACCAACACCTCGACGCTGGACATCAATCAGATCGCCGCCGCCACGAAACGCCCGGGCGACGTGGTCGGCCTGCATTTCTTCAGCCCCGCGAATGTCACGCGGCTGCTTGAAATCGTGCGCACCGACAGCATCTCGCGCGACGTTCTGGCCACGGCGTTCGCGGTGGCGAAGAAGGTAAAGAAAATCGGCGTAGTCTCGAAGGTGAGTTACGGTTTCATCGGCAACCGCATGATGGACGCTTACGCCCGCGAGGCCGAGCGCCTGACGCTGGAGGGGGCGCTGCCGGCGGATGTGGACGGCGCACTCGAGGACTTCGGTATGGCCATGGGCATCCTCGCCGTGTTCGACATGTCGGGCGTGGACGTTGGCGTGAAAGCGCGCCGCGCCAACCCGGATCATGTGCCGAAGGACGATCCGACTTTTTACCGCGCTTCGCAGGCTCTGTTCGAAAAGGACTGGCTGGGACAGAAGAGCGGCAAGGGCTACTACCGTTATGAGGCCGGTTCGCGCGAGCGGTTGCCCCATGATGAAGCCTTGCAACTCCTGGCTGCCGAGGGCGCGAAACTCGGCATTGCGCGCGGCGTGCCCATCACACGCAAGGAGATCGTCGAGCGCTGCATCTACGCGATGATCAACGAGGGTGCGAAGCTGCTCGAAGAGGGCGTCGCCCTGCGGCCTGGCGATATCGACGTGGTTTACACCTCGGGCTATGCATTTCCACGCCGCCGTGGTGGACCGATGTTCTATGCCGACCAGATCGGGCTGGACACCGTGCTCGCGGGGCTGAACAAGTACGCGAAGATCGGCAATCCGAAGGACTGGACGCCTTCGGCGCTGCTCAGAGAGCTGGCTGGATCCAGCGGCACGTTCGCGGAGTGGGCAGAATCGCGCAAGGCGTAATCGCGCAAGGCGGAAGCGCTCAAGCGGATGCCGCGGTCTCGATGAGCCGCGGCGTCGCGGTGACTGCATCCGCCCAGAGAAATGCCAGCTGGTTGTGACGCGCGGCGAGTGCCCGCGCGGCCGACAGGCTGATTCCGAGCACGAGAAAGCTTGCCTCCACAGGCCAGCGACCGTCCGGATCTTCGTTGCGGCCCGGAAAAATATCGTGGCCTGCAGTTGTGAGGTCGCGAAGCAGCACATCCTGCGCTGCGCGGTTGAGGGTATCGTCCTGGCGGCGGCCTTGTGGATTGAACGCGGTGATAACCGCCGCGCTTTGGGTGCCGCGGCTGTGAAGTAAGTCCAACAGGGCCGCGTTCGGAGAATCCACTGTCAGCAGCAGTTCTCCATCCTCAGAATCGAAGCGATAGATTGCGGCGAGAAAAGCCTTGCGCCGCGCGTCGTCCACGGCGTGTGCGCCTATTTCGCTGCGGATGCGCCCGTACCTTCGGCAATGCCCTTCATGTTTTTCAACGCAGTCTCGAACCGGCCGCGGCGGCGAGTGACATCTGCGTCTTTCGCTGCCTGATCCGGTTTGTCGGAGACATCCAGCATCAGTGTGTAGATGAGCTTCGACGTGGTCCCCGTCACTGGCCTTGCTTCCATGAAGCCGTGATACAGGTTGTAGAACTTTCCTTCCACGACGGGTTGCGTGTACCCGTATGAGAGTTCGGTCTGCGCAACGAGGATCTCGCTGACTCGCCCGCTGTCGAGCGAGCGTACGGTGCCGATGCCGCCGTCGCCCGAGGTGATCTTGCACTCAACCATGAGCCATGCGGCGATATCGCAGTATTTGCCGACCTTCGACCAGACCTCTGCGGCTGGCTTTGCAACGCTGATCTCCATGCGGATCGTGACGTATTCCGGCTGCGCTGGTGCGGCCGCCTGTGCGGACACGGCCAGGATCATTGTGCCCAGTGCGGCGCCGAACCTGCTGAATGCAGTCATGACCTACCCCTTGAATGTTCCTGATTGGTTGCAGAAGCTGGCACCACAGCGACACGGCATCGAGTGACTCGCAATGTGTTCATCAAACAGCGCGGCGCGGTAACGCTGCAGCATCCTGTGCCAGCTTGCGGATACCAAGCCAGTCGCCAGCCATCACCAGGTCCGTCGGCGCCACCCACGAACCGCCCACGCAATGCACATTCGGCAACGCCAGGAAGTCCGCGGCGTTGTCGCGAGAAATGCCACCGGTGGGGCAGAAGCCGACATCCGGAAAGACAGAGTGCAGGGCCTTGAGCATGCCGATGCCACCGGCCTGCTGTGCGGGAAACAGCTTGCAGAGCTTGAAGCCCAGTTCGCGCGCCAGCATCAGTTCCCCCGGAGTCATGACGCCGGGCAGGAACGGCCAGGGGACCTTGCGACTCGCTGCTGCAAGCGCCGGCGTCAGTCCCGGTGACACGCCGAACTGCGCGCCGGCGTCGGTGACGGACTGAAACTGATCGGGAGATGACAGTGTTCCAACGCCGACGATGGCTTCAGGCACAGCGCGGCGCATCGCGGCAATGGCGGGAAGCCCGGCGGGGGTGCGCAATGTCACTTCCAATACGGTTAGCCCGCCAGCCACCAGTGCATCGGCCAATGGCACGGCGGTTTCCAGATCGTGGATCACGATCACCGGTACCACCGGCGCGCGCCGCAGGATGTCGAGAAGCGCTAGCGTCATGGGTTGCAGGTCCTTGCGCCGGATTCGGCGTCGGTGGCGTGGGCGCGGAAACTCGCGAACAGTTCTCGACCGCTGCCGCCGGTTGCTGAGTAATTGACAGCGAGGGCCGGTGCTCTGCGGGCGAATTCAGCGGCATCGGTCAGCAGTTCGAGTGTGCCGGCGTGGGCATCGAGACGAATGACATCGCCGTCGCGCACTCGCGCCAACGGCCCGCCGCAAATACTTTCCGGTGACAGATGAATGGCTGCCGGCACCGTTCCGGATGCACCGGACATGCGGCCATCGGTGACAAGCGCAACATGATGCCCCTGGGATTGCAGCACCGACAGCGTCGGTGTGAGCTTGTGAAGCTCCGGCATGCCATTGGCCCGCGGGCCCTGCTCGCGCACCACCACCACCACATCGCGTGTCAGTCTGCCGGCGCGATAGGCGTCGAGGACTTGCGCCTGATCCGTGAACACCAGGGCAGGCGCTTCGACCACCTGGTGTTCTGGCGCAACGGCCGACACCTTGATGACCGAGCGACCGAGGTTGCCGCACAGCAGCCGCAGACCACCGTCAGTGCTGAATGGCGCCTGCGCGCCGCGCAATACATTGAGGTCACGACTTTCAGCAGGAGCATCCTGCCAGGCGACGCCGCTTGCGGTGAGTGCCGGCTCTTGGGCATAGGCCGACAGCCCCGCGCCCGCGACTGTCTTCACGTTCTCGTGCAGCAGGCCTGCGGTGAGCAACTCGCGGATGAGGAATCCCATGCCGCCGGCCGCCTGGAAGTGATTGATATCGGCTTTGCCATTCGGATAGATGCGCGCCAGCAATGGCACCACCGCGGAGAGCTCATGGAAATCATCCCAGTTGATCGTGATGCCGGCGGCATGCGCCATGGCCACCAGATGAATGGTGTGATTGGTCGAACCTCCGGTGGCCAGGAGACCCACAATCGCGTTGACGAAGCTGCGTTCGTCGATCATCTGCGATACCGGCATGTAGCCGCCACCTGCCGCGCTGAGTGCTGCTGCGCGCCGTGTCGCCGCAATGGTGAGCTGATCGCGCAGCGGCGTATTCGGCGGCACGAATGCGGCGCCTGGCATATGCAGGCCCATGATCTCCATCAGCATCTGGTTGCTGTTGGCGGTGCCGTAGAACGTGCAGGTGCCGACGTCGTGATAGCTGGCCGATTCCGCCGCAAGAAGCTCATCGCGCGTGGCTTTGCCCTGCGCATACAGATTGCGGATGCGCGACTTCTCGGGATTGGACATCCCCGAGGCCATGGGGCCGCTGGGTACGAAAATCATCGGCAAGTGGCCAAATGCCATGGCGCCGATGAACAACCCGGGGACGATCTTGTCGCAAATGCCGAGCAGCAGGGCGGCGTCGAACATGTTGTGAGACAGCGCTACCGCAGTGCTCATCGCAATGACATCGCGGCTGAAGAGCGACAGTTCCATCGATTCGGTGCCCTGGGTGACGCCGTCGCACATGGCGGGCACACCCCCTGCAAACTGTGCAATCGCGCCAGCGTCGCGCGCGGCCGCCCGGATGAGCGATGGATAGCGCTCATAGGGCTGGTGCGCCGATAACATGTCGTTGTAGGCCGAGACGATGGCAATGTTCGGCCAGGGCTTGCTGCGCAGTGCGGCCTTGTCGGGACCTGCGGCTGCAAAGCCATGCGCCAGGTTGGCGCAGCCATGCTGGGCGCGGGCCGGGCCATCACGATGCGCGGCCAGCATGCGTTCCAGGTACTGGTTTCGCAGCGGGGCGCTACGGCGAACAATCCGTTCGGTGACAGCTGCAACTGTTGGATGCGCCTGCGCGGGTAATGCGATCATGCTATCCACACTAGGCAAGCACGGCCTGATTGTCCATCGTTAGAGAGATGCAGGATTATTACCGGATGGAAAAACTTCAAGCCTTTGACCTGGTTCTGTTTGGTGGCACTGGCGATCTGGCCATGCGCAAACTGCTGCCGGCACTGTATCGACGCTTCGTGGCCGGCCAGTTTCCCGCCGAGGCGAGGGTGGTGGGTGTAGCGCGCGGTGACCTCACGCGCGACACCTTTCATGCGCAGGTGGAAGCCAGTTGCCGCCGCCATGCCCAGGATGGCTTCGATGCCGCCCAATGGATCGCTTTTGCCGAGCGGTTGTATTTCGTGCGCGCCGACGCTGCGCGCGCCGACAGTTTCGGCGATCTGGTGCAGCTTCTGCGCGGTCGCGAGGCCCTGACCCGTATCTTTTTTCTGTCCACTGCGCCAACGTTGTTTGCGGATATCTGCGACCAGATCGGCAGGGCCGGCATCGCCACGCCATTGTCGCGGGTGGTGCTGGAAAAGCCGCTCGGACAGGATCTGGCATCGGCAGCGCAGATCAATGCCCACGTCGGCGCGATCTTCAGCGAGCCGCAGATCTTCCGTATCGATCACTACCTCGGCAAGGAGGCGGTACAGAACCTGCTTGCATTGCGTTTCGGCAATGCGCTGTTTGAACCGCTGTGGCGTCGTGGCCGCATCCGACACGTGCAGATCACCGTTGCCGAGACGCTGGGCATGGAATCGCGTGGACCGTTCTATGACCAGACCGGGGCGCTGCGCGACATGGTGCAGAACCACCTGCTGCAGCTGCTGTGCATCATCGCCATGGAGCCGCCGGCTACCAGCGATGCCGATGCGATGCGCGACGAAAAGCTGAAGGTGTTGCGTGCGCTGCGGCCGATCGCCGGACGCGATGTGCTCAACAAGACCGTGCGCGGCCAGTACAAGGCTGGCGCCGCCTCTGGCAAACCGGTAGTCGCGTATCTGGAAGAATCCGGTGTGCCGGCCGGCAGCATCACCGAGACCTTCGTAGCCATCAAGGCGGAAATCGACACCTGGCGTTGGGCCGGAGTGCCTTTTTACCTGCGCACCGGCAAGCGATTGCAGGAAAAGCTCAGCGAGATCGTCATCACCTTCGAGGATGTGCCGCATTCGATTTTCGGTGCGGACGCTCGCAGCCAGTCGCCCAACCGGCTGACCATTGCGCTGCAGCCCAAGGACAGCATCACCCTGACGATCCTCGCGAAGAATCCCGGTGAGATCATGGTCCTGAAGCCGGTGGATCTGTCGCTGGACCTGGCCGACAGCTTCAAGACCCGCCAACTGGATGCCTACGAGCGGCTGCTCACCGACATCATCAAGGGCAACCTGACCCTGTTCATGCGGCGTGACGAACTGGACGCCGCCTGGCGGTGGATTGATCCGATCCGCGCGGGGTGGGAACAGTTTGACGGACCGCCGAAGCTCTACACCGCCGGCAGCTGGGGGCCGGCAGCGGCCAGCTCGATGATCAGTCGCGATGGATTTTCGTGGAATGGCGAAACGTGATCCTGCAGCGCTTCGCCAGTGCGGAGGAGGCGGCGCTGGCGCTGAGCGAACAGGTGGAGTCCGCGCTGCGCAACGGTCTCGAGCAGCGTGGCGCAGCGAGCCTCGCCGTGGCTGGCGGCCGCACCCCCCAACCGCTGTTCCGTGCTTTGCGCGAGGCGCACCTGGACTGGTCGCAGGTGGGTGTCACACTCACCGACGAGCGCTGGGTCAGCGAATCCCATGCGGGCAGCAATGCAGCGCTGGTGCGCAGGGAGCTGCTGACCGCACGCGCGGCTGCGGCGCGCTTCTATCCGCTGTATGACGGCAGCGCTGCTACCGATGGCGCCGCTGCCGCAGTGTGGAAATCCCTGGCGTCGCTGGCGCAGCCATTCGACGCAGTGGTGCTGGGCATGGGCGACGACGGGCATTTCGCATCACTTTTTCCGGATAGTCCTGGCTTGGCGGCGGCACTGAACCCGGCCGCGCCACCTGCCTGTGTCGCAATGCTGGCACCCACCGAGCCGACATCAAGGATTTCGCTGAACCTGGCCGCGCTGCTGCAGGCGAGGCGGCTGTTCCTGTTCATCACCGGGACGCACAAGCGGGACCTGTTGCTGGCGGCGAGTCGCTCTGCAGGGACAATGCTGCCAGTGGCGGCATTGCTGGTGCAGCGCGTGCCGATGCCCGAGGTCTACTGGGCTCCCTAGACGGCGTGTGTGATACCGTTTGCGCCCCATGAATTCCGTGCCTGCGAGCAAGCCCGTCCAGAATATTGCGGCGTATCGATTTGCCCTGCTGGCCAACCTGCGCGAGTTGCGCACGACGCTGCTCATGCGCTGCAAGGCACTGCAGCTCAAGGGCACCATCCTGCTCAGCGCCGAGGGCATCAACCTGTTTGTTGCCGGCGGCGCGGAATCAATTGAGAGCCTGCTGGCGGAATTGCGGATCATTCCGGGACTCGAAGGGCTGGCGGCCAAGTACAGCGAAACCGCATCGCAGCCATTCACGCGCATGCTGGTGCGCATCAAAAAGGAAATCATTGCCTTCGGCATACCCGGCATCGAGCCGGCGCGCTTCACCTCGCGACGGGTGTCCGCGCAGGAGTTGCGGCGCTGGCTGGATGAAGGTCGCCCGGTGACGCTGCTGGACGCACGCAACGACTATGAAGTGAAGCTGGGCACATTCCGCAATGCATTGCCGATTGGCGTGGACCAGTTCCGTGAATTCCCGGCTGCTGTTGCGCGTCTGCCAGTGGAATTGAAGCAGCAGCCCATCGTGACGTTCTGCACCGGCGGCATTCGCTGTGAGAAGGCGGCGCCGTACCTGGAGTCGCAGGGTTTCCGGGACGTCTGGCAACTGGATGGTGGAATCCTCAAGTACTTCGAGGAATGTGGTGGCGCCCACTACGAGGGTGACTGCTTCGTGTTCGATCAGCGGGTGGGGGTTGATCCCGCGTTGCAGGAGACGGCCGCTGCCCAGTGCTACAAATGCCTGGCGCCGCTCAGTGCCGCCGAGCAGGCGGACACGCGCTACGTGCCAGGACAGTCGTGCCCGTTTTGTTACAAGTCGGCAAAGGAGCAGATGGCCGGCGCCCTTGCGCTGCGGCAGATGCAGCTGCGTGCGCTGACGCAGCCCCTGCCCGGCAGTGTGCCGCGTGACAACCATCGACCAGTCTCCGTGTCACAGCGCTGTGATGGACAGACGCTGCTTGTTGCACTGGGCAATGCCGTAAAGCATCTTCCGCCGGAGTACTGGATCGCGGAATGCCTGAGCGGAAACATGCTGGACAGCGGGCATCAACCTGTGGGGGTCGACCGCATCGTGCGCGCCGGTGAGCGCTATCTGCATCGGTTGCCGCAGCAGGTGGAACCTGACGTCAACTTCGATCTGCAGTTCCTGTATGAGGACGAAGAACTGGTGGTATTGAACAAGCCCGCGCCATTGCCCATGCATGCCGCCGGCCGCTTCAATCGCAACACCCTGCAATTCGTGCTGGAAGAGATCTACCGGCCCCAGAAGCCACGTCCCGCGCACCGGCTCGACGCCAACACCACGGGCGTGCTGGTCGTGGCGCGCACGCGTCTCTTTGCGGGTCAGCTGCAGCCCCTGTTCGCAGCGGGCGCGGTGCAGAAGATCTACCTCGTGCGCGTGCTCGGTCATCCTGTGGATGATGTGTACGCCTGTGACGCGCCCATCAGCACTGCTCCGGGCGAGCTGGGAACTCGCGCCGTGGATTTCGACGGCGGCTTGCCCGCTCGCACTGAATTCGAGGTGCTCGAACGCGCCGTCGATGGCAGCAGCCTGCTGCTGGCGCGGCCGCTGACCGGGCGCACCAACCAGATACGCCTGCACTGCGCGCATCAGGGGTATCCGGTCAGGGGGGATCAGGCCTATCGCGGCAACAATGTTGCCGCACTGGTCCAGACGGCTTTGCCGGCAGATCCGCCGCTGTGTCTGCATGCCTGGGAAATCGCTTTCCGACACCCGTCTTCAGGGGAACAGCGGCGATTTTCTGCAGCGGCTCCGGCATGGGCCGGCAGTCATGCGGGCCGGGTTTCCCCTGCTACATCGCGGAAGGCTTCAGGGTGATGGATGGCAGCATCCGGCTGATCGAAGCTGTGCTGCCCACCGCAAGGCTGCCTTAGGCAGCTGTATGCCATGCGGAGAATAACTTGAGGCTGCGGAGAATGAGCCCGATAATCTCCGCATGAAAAGCGGTGATTACACCTATATCTGGCAGGCGCGTGATTGGCCAGCCTGGCGGTTCGACCTGGCGGCTTTGGCGCAGCGACTGGCGAACGTCAGCCGCGCCCAGGGTCTCTTGATGGGGCGCTTGGCCGACATCGGTATGGCGCTGCGCGACCAGGCCAGCCTAGTGGTGTTGACTGAAGAAGTGGTCAAGACCAGCGAGATCGAAGGCGAGCAGCTCGACGTTGAATCGGTGCGCTCCTCCATCGCGCGGCGTCTTGGTGTGGATATCGGTGCACTCGCGCCGCTGGATCGCCACGTCGAAGGTGTGGTCGAAATGGTGCTCGACGCCACCGCCAACTGCAACGCACCGGTCACCCGGGATCGCCTTTTCGGGTGGCACGCCGCTTTGTTCCCCACGGGCTATTCCGGACTGGCCCGGATCAACGTGGGCGGCTGGCGTGACGATGCCAGCGGCCCGATGCAGGTGGTCTCTGGACCAGTGGGGCGTCAACGTGTGCATTTCGAGGCGCCGCCGGCTGACCGGTTGGAATCCGAGGCCGGTCGTTTCATGGACTGGGCCAACAGTGCATCGAACGAACCGCCGCTGATCAAGGCAGGGCTCGCACACCTGTGGTTGATCACGCTGCACCCATTCGATGATGGCAACGGCCGCATCGCGCGTGCTGTAGGTGATCTTCTGCTGGCTCGCGCGGATGGCAGCCCGCAGCGATTCTACAGTTTGTCGGCGCAGATCCAGCGCGAGCGCAAGGCTTACTACGCCATCCTGGAGCGCACCCAGAAGCAATCACTGGAGGTCACCGCGTGGCTCGAGTGGTTTCTCGCCACGCTGCAACGCGCGGTTGATCAGGCTCAGCACACACTTGATGCCGTGCTGGCGAGGACGAGGTTCTGGCAACGCTGGACTGCCCCGGGTTCAGTGCCGATGAACGCGCGTCAAGTGAAGCTCGTCTGCCGATTGCTCGATGGTTTCGAAGGCAAGCTCACCAGCAGCAAGTGGGCGACGATTGCCAGGTGTTCGCCGGATACGGCACTGCGAGACATCACTGAACTGCTGGCTCGTGGTGTCCTGCGGAAATCAGATGCGGGTGGGCGCAGTACCAGTTACGAGTTGAACGATTAGCCAATCAAACCAGCGATGGCTGATGTGAATGAATGAGTCGGTATGACCCCGCTACCTCACGCACCGATTTCAGGTTCAGGAATGACTGGACAAATTCGTGCCGTTCGGCCAGTAACTCAGGTGTGTACTTGCCGTTTCTCGGAGTGAGCGCTTTGTATCGGGCCAGTGCAAATTCTGCCCGCCGACGCTTGTACGAAAGAAGGTAGGGAGTGATCTGGCTGAGGAGAGCCAATGCCTGCTGGCTCGTGATCGAGTAGCAGAATGATGGCGTATGCCGATCCGAGGTGGTGCTCTTGCGCGTAATCTTGCCTGCGCAAACCTGAGCAATCACGAATTGCAGGATCTGAATCTCAGTGTTGGCAATGCTGACGACCAGCCGTCTGGTTTCGTTTGCATGCATTCTCGTCAAAGTGATCGTGCCTTCGCCGTCAATCAGCCCGGCGATATAGGCGGCAATTTCCGGTGGCAACCTGGGAATGCGCGATTCGTGGCCCATGTGGAATTCTCCGTGCCTTGAAGCCAGGCCTCTCCGGATTTCTCCGGAGAGGCCTCACCATTGGTGGAGGCGGCGGGACAGTCACCCCATCTCTTTCGAGACGGACTGGACTATGCCTTCATCCTTCATCGCTTCCGCGATGTGCCGGATGCGGGGCGTGTTATCCAAACCTTGCGGTTCAGATCCTAGTGCCGGCTCTGCCGTGAAAGCGGCTCAGCCAGTCTATGAGTCTCTACAGGGCAGGAAGAGTTGGCCTCTTTCCACCCCTCGGCGTTGCCAGGCCGCTGTTGCCAGCGACGTGAGGGTTCACCGAATGAGCCCCGTTGTCACTTCACCCTTCCGGGTGAAGGCGACCATTGCGTTCCTTCGCATCAATCGAACCCGCGTCCGCAAGCACTACATTTCAGCATCTACGTACGTAGCTGTCTCTTTGGTTTCTCACCTCACGCTACCCGAGCAGCAGGGAAGACGCTTGGCCAGCTGACGGTGTCTCTTAACGCTGCACCCCGTAGCACGGTGCAGCGCGATCCTGTGAGCGCGTCCCCCGGTTCCGTGGCACAGGCACCAGCGGGTCGGAGGTTAAGCCGGATTAAGCGGCTAGAGCGTAGTTGTCGTCGTTGGCAACTAGAGTTTGCACAAGAGTTTAACGAGGACCCATGCACCTCGGTACGCAACTGAAGTTTCGCAACCCACGTCGAAACCGGTCGCCCCCTTTCAAAGAGTCAACGCGATTATACGCCCGCCGGCGTATCAGCGCCGATGTAGTTCACACCCTGATTGCGGCACAGGCTGCAGCGCGGGTGGTGGGGGAAGATGCTGCTCGCGAGGGCCATTTCAAGGTCTGGCGATGCGTCGAAGGATGCATCGTCATCGACCAGCGGGCAGGGCGCAAGACGCAGCGCACCGTCGCGCCGTATCAGCATGCGGCTGCGGGAGCAGGCGGGCGCGGTCGCGAACGCCGGCGGGGCAGGGTCTGCGGCGGCAGCAACTGCGGATCTGCCCAATGCGCCGAGTTCAGGCAGGGCCACTATCTCCATGTCTTCCGGCAGGCGCTGCTTGCGCAGCAGGTTACGAAAGCGGTTGTCGACCGCATGTGCGTTTTCACCCGGCTGCAATTGTCGGGTGATGCCCACAGCAAATCCCGCAGCATGCAGCAGTCGCAGTCCTTCAAGCGCCTTGCGGTAGTTCTTCAATCCCCGGCCCGCGTCGTGCTGCGCTTCATCCGGGTAATCGATGCTGACGCGAAATGACAGCGCATGCGGCAGCGTGCGCAGGCTCGCCAGCTGATGCGCACGGCGTATGAACGGCGCCGTGCCATTGGTGAGTACCAGCACCGGCAGCCGCTGCAATGCATAGGCCAGAATTGCGTGGATATCGCGCAGGATCAGCGGCTCACCACCAGTGAATGCCAGACGCCCGACTTTGAGTGAAGCCGCCTGGTCAATGACCGGCGCGACCTCGGCCAGCGAGAAGCCCTGCAACCGTTGATCGGCTGGCTTCGAGCCTTCGTGGCAGAACGGACAGCTCAGATTGCAGGCCGTGCCAGTGTGCAGCCACAGTTCCCGCAGCCGGGTGAGCGCAATCGTATGAAGGGGCGCGTTCACGGGCGGCTGCGTTCCAGCGTCTCGCTCAGCGAATGCGCAAGACGCGTGCTTTGTCGCGTTGCCAGTCCCGGTCTTTCTCGGTAGCGCGTTTGTCGTGCTGCTTCTTGCCCTTGGCGAGGCCAATGCGCACCTTGGCGCGCCCTGCCTTCCAGTACAGCTCCAGCGGCACGATGGTGTACCCCTCGCGTTCCACCGCGCCGACCAGCCGGTCGATCTCCGCGCGATTGAGCAGCAGCTTGCGCGTACGCGTGGGCTCCGCGATCACATGCGTTGAAGCTGAGTTCAGTGGCGACAGGTGCGCGCCCATCATGAAGATCTCGCCCGCACGAATGAAGACATAGGCTTCGGTCAACTGCGCACGCCCGGCGCGCAGGGACTTGACCTCCCAACCCATCAGCGACAGGCCCGCCTCGTAGCGGTCTTCAATGAAGTAGTCGTGCCGCGCCTTGCGGTTCTCGGCGATCAGCGACTTGCCGTCTTCCTTCGTGTCTTTGGCCATGCGCTATTATGCGGCATGCGAGAGATCAGGCGCTCTGCGCTGGTGCCGGCAACGACGCGCCGCATGTTCGAGCTCATCAATGATGTTGCTGCTTATCCCGGTTTCGTGCCGGGCTGCAGTGCCGCGACTGTGCTTGAACGAACACCCGCGATGCTGCGTGCACGCCTGACAGTAGGCAGCGGTTTGCTGCGGACTTCTTTTGTCACTCGCAACCGCCTGACGCCGGATTCCTGCATTCACATGGAACTGGAAGAAGGGCCGCTGCGTAGCCTGGACGGGGTGTGGCAACTGACGCCCGTCACGCAACCCGGGTCCGACGTTGAAATGGGCTGTCGGGTGGAACTACACCTGCGCTTCGAGCTCGCGGGCGGTCTCACCGGCATGGCCATGGGGCCGCTGATCGAGCGAATGGCGGGTTCGCTGGTGGATGCCTTTGTCGCCCGGGCGAGGCAGGAACGCGCTGACCTGCAGGGCAGTTAGCGCCTTGGTGTGCGCCTGGCTTCAGGAATCACTGGTGGAGCGCCAGGCTTGACCAGGGGAGCATCAGACACTGGTGCAGCGGCAGCCGCAGACATCGCCGCCGCCGCGGCCGCGGCGTCCGCCGGAAGATCGAAGTGGTCGACTTTGTCGTCCTTGAAATAAACCGTCAGTTGCCTGCTGAACGGCGTTTTCACGGTGGGGTCTTTTCTGTAGTAAAAATAATTCCAGCGGTCGGCGTTGAAACCACTGGGCAGTATCGGGGTGCCAAGCAGGAACCTCACCTGCGATTTGGTCATGCCCGCCTGTAACTGCACCGCCTGGGTCGGGTCCAGGTAATTACCCTGCTGGATCGGCATGCGGTACAGGCAACCAGTGGCAAGTGCGAGCACCCCTGCAACTGCGATCGTCGCCAGCAGGCGCTGAACCAATGGGCGCTGCGCGCGGCAATCGGGGGAGTGGGTTTGTCGCATGGGATTTGTCGTCACTGTAGAATCGCTCATATTACCTGACACAACGGAGCCCACCCAGATGGAAGGCAAGGATCTGCGCAATGCCGGGCTCAAGGTCACTTTGCCGCGGCTTAAGATACTGGAAATCCTGGAGAGCGACGGGGTCCGGCACAAGTCGGCGGAAGACATCTACAAATCCCTGCTGGGTTCCAACGAAGACATCGGGCTTGCCACGGTGTACCGCGTGCTGACCCAGTTCGAGGCCGCAGGCCTTGTGTCCCGCCACCATTTCGAAGATGGGATGGCTGTTTTCGAGCTGAACCGGGGCGAACATCATGACCACATCGTCTGCATAGACTGTGGCAAGGTCGAAGAGTTCGTCGATGCCGGTATCGAAGATCGCCAGAAGGCGATTGCGACGCAGCGTGGCTTCGACATCCACGACCATTCAATGATTCTTTACGGACATTGCCGCCGCGCCAATTGCCCCACGCGGCCGCCCGCAGGCAGCGCCACCCGCAAGCACCATCACCCCTGACGGGACCGCTGGCGGGGTTTGACTTTTGCCGTGTCGCCGCCGCCGGCTGAAGCGGACAGCATCTCACTGGCGTGAGCCAGCGCCTTGTCGGTGATAGTTGCGCCACCGAGCATGCGCGCCACCTCTTGCACCCGCTCGCCGGCGCCAAGGTCGGCAAGGCTGATGCGCGTGGTCTTGCCGTCGGTAAGCTTCAGCACCCGCAGATGGTGATGTCCCTGTGCCGCCACCTGCGGCAGGTGGGTGACGCACAGCACCTGGGAGCGTGCCCCCAGTGCCCGTAGCTGCTTGCCGACCACCTCGGCCACGGCACCACCGATGCCGGCGTCGACTTCGTCGAACACCATGCAGCGACGTTCATTCGCCACGCAGGCCACCTGCACCGCCAGCGACAGGCGTGCCAGTTCGCCGCCGGATGCCACCTTGGCCAGCGACCGCAGCGGTTGGCCCGGATTGGCCGTGACGCGGAATTCAATCTGGTCGAGGCCGTGGGGCTGGGGTTCGGTCGAGGCGTGCGGTGCGACCTCAACCTGGAAGCGTCCGCCGGACATGCCCAGCGTGTGCATGCGCGCGGTGATTTCCTTGCTGAATGTCAGGGCGATGGCATGGCGTGATTCGGATAGCTTCACGGCCAGGTCGCGATAGACGGTCAGTGCCTGGGCCTGCTGGCGGCGCAGTGTGGCGACATCCTGCTCGGCGGATTCCAGCGCGTCGAGTTCAGCGCGCAGAGTGACGCGGTGGGCAGGCAGGTCGGCCACGGCAACGCGGTGCTTGCGCGCCAGCTCTTCTGCGGCAGCGAGGCGTTTTTCCACCACGGTTTGCCGGGCGCTGTCCATGTCGAGGGATTCACCGTAGCGCCCGAGTTCGCGCGCCGCTTCGGTGATGCGGATGGCGGCTTCATCCAGCAGCGCAGCTACCGGTACCAGCGCTGCATCGACTGTCAGCAGGGGGCGTAGTGCAGACTGCGCGCGGGCCAGGGTGGCCTGCGCTGTATCTGCCTCCCCCTCATACAGAAGGTGGGCTGCCAGTTGCGTGCCTTCGAGCAGACGGCCGCGATTGCCCAGGCGGTGCGCTTCGGCGGCGAGTTCTGCTGCTTCGCCGGGCTTGAAGTTCAGCTGCGCCAGTTCGCCGTCCTGGAAGCGCAGCAGTTCGAGGCGTGCATCGCGGTCGCGCATGCTGGATTCGATTTCCAGCAGCCGGTTGAGCAGGGCGAGCCACACGCGATGTGCGGCTTCGACCTGCGCCGTGAGAGGTTCAAGCTTGCCGTACTGGTCCAGCAGTTCACGCTGCGAGCCGCTGCGTGTCAGCGACTGGAACTCATGCTGGCCATGCACGTCCAGCAGACTGCCGACGATTTCGCGCAACTGCTGCACCGGCACCGCCTGGCCGTTCAGGTAGGCGCGCGAGCGGCCGTCGACGTTGATGATCCGCCGTACCAGCAGTTCGTCATCGGCCTCGATCGACTGCTCTTCCAGCAGCGCGCGTACAGGGCGCGGCAGCTGCCGGATGTCGAAGGTTGCGGCAATTTCCGCCTTGTCCGCGCCGGCGCGGATCTGGTCCGCGCCGGCGCGTGCCCCGCAGACCAGGGTCAGGGCGTCTACCACGATGGACTTTCCCGCACCGGTTTCACCGGTGAGCACCGTGAGGCCGCTGGCAAAATCCAGTTCCAGGGAATCGACAATCGCAAGGTCGCGAATCTGCAGATGAGTCAGCATGGGCTGCCCGCGCTATCGCTGGTATTCCGCACCACCGCGCCCCCAATGAAGTTTGGAGCGCAGCAGGCGGAAATAATCGTAGCCGGGCGGGTGCAGCAGCGTGATGCGATGCGCGGAAGGGCGGATTTCCAGCAGTTCTGCCGGGCGCAGTTCGCCGAGCACGACGCCATCGCAGGTGACCTGCGCGCGTATGTCATGTCGTTCATGCAGCTGTACTGCAATTGTGCTGCGACCGGATACCACGATGGGGCGGTCGGCCAGCGTGTGCGGGCAGATGGGCACAACCACCAGCACGTCGAGATTGGGATTGACGATCGGGCCGCCGCAGGACAAGGCATAAGCTGTGGAACCGGTGGCGCTGGCGACCACCAGGCCATCGCCCCCATGAGTGTTGACGTATTGCCCGTCGACGCGCGTTTCGAAGTCGAGGATCCGGCCGGTCTCCCACTTGGCGAGCACCACATCGTTGAGTGCGAGCTGGCTGCGCTCGCTGCCGCCCGCAGCGATGATTCGCGCTTCGAGCAATGGCCGATGGTCAGAAAGGCAGCGGTTTTCCAGGGCGGCGTCGACGCACTGGAACATGTCCTGGGGCATGACGTCGGTGAGGAACCCCAGCCGGCCGCGGTTGATGCCCAGCATGGGAATGCCGCTGGCCGCCACCAGCCGGGCGGCATAGAGCAGGGAGCCATCGCCACCGATCACGATGGCAAGCTGCGCGCGCGCCACCAGTTCTTCATCGCTGACCGCGCTGGCAAGGTCGGCAAAATGCAGGCCCGCCGTGGAGTGCTGGATAAGGGTGGTCAGACCGCGTGCGCGCAGATGCGGCAACAGCGCGGCGGTGGTTTCCCGCACCGTGTTCTCTTCGAACCGCCCCACCAGGGCACAGGTCTGAATCGCGCCGCTCATGTGCAAGCTAGTTTACGTGGGTCGGAGCTGCCGGCACGGGCCGTTTTGCGCGGCTTATGAGAGGAATGCCGTGATCCGATCAGCGTGCTTGACCGCGAATGGCCTGCGCGGCTAGCGTCCAAGGTTACTTATGAGTCCGGAATCACGCGAAGAATCACAGCTTTCCGAACGCGCCCAGCAGCTGCTGAAGGTGTTGATCGAGAGCTATATCCGCGATGGTCAGCCAGTGGGCTCGCGCAGCCTGTCGCGTGACTCGGGCATGAGCCTGTCTTCCGCCACCATCCGCAATGTGATGGCCGATCTGGAGGCCTATGGCTTTGTCAGTTCGCCGCATACCTCCGCGGGTCGGGTCCCCACCCCCAAGGGCTACCGCTTTTTCATCGATACGCTATTGCAGGTGCGGCCACTGGAACGCATCGCCGCGGACGAGATGCGCCTGCAGTTCCAGATTGCCGACGATCCGCGCTCGCTGGTATCGATGGCCTCCCAGTTGCTGTCCAACGTGACGCAGATGGCCGGTGTGGTTTCACTGCAGACGCCCAAGGCGGCGTCATTGACGCATATTGAATTCCTGCCGTTGTCCGAACAGCGTGTGCTTGCGATCCTGGTGTTCGATGACCGGGAAGTGCAAAACCGCGTCGTGCACATGGAGCGTCCGATATCGCCAGAAGACCTCCGCCGGGCGGCGGCAGCGCTGAATGAGCAGTTCATCGGCCGAACGCTGGACGAGGTGCGGCAGGAACTCATCGACCAGTTGTCAGAAATGCGCGAGCGCCTGAACCAGGGCATGGTCGATACGATCTCTGTGGCGCAGCAATTGTTGGGCGGCGAGCCGCGGCGCAACGATATGGAACTGGTCATCGCCGGCGAAACAAAGCTGATGGGATTTGCCGAGCTTTCCAGCGTCGAGAAATTGCGGCGTCTGTTTGAAGCTTTCGATGAGAAACGCGCGATCCTGCAATTGCTGGATCTGAGCCTGCACGGGCAGGGCGTGCAGATTTTCATCGGTCGGGAATCGGGCTACCAGATTCTCGATGACTGCAGTGTGGTGACGGCGCCTTACAGTTCCGACACCGGCGCAATCGGAGTCATTGGCGTGATTGGGCCCACCCGCATGGCATACGAGCGGGTGATCCCCATAGTTGATCTCACCGCGAAGCTGCTGGGTTCGGCCTTGAATTCCCGCCGTTAATCCCCACCTCAGGGCGGTTCAACCAGTCCCTATGATAAGATCTTGGGTTAAACACCCACTCTATCTATTTGATTGTAAGAGGAAATAATGTCGGAAAGCGGGGCAGGACAAGGCTCTCCAGACTTCGAGCAGCCACTCGAGGCGGACAACACTGGCGTTACCGAGGTGGAACAGCTGCAGCGCGAGCTGGCAGAAGCGCAGGTGCAGGTGTCGCAGCATCGGGATCAGCTGCTGCGTGCGGCTGCCGAACTGGACAATATCCGCAAACGATCCGCTCGCGATGTCGAGCACGCGCATCGCTATGCGCTGGAGAAATTCGCACAGGAACTGCTGCCGGTGCGCGACAGCCTGGAGCTGGCGGCAGCCAGCGCCTCGAACGCCGATGCGTCCATCCTTGCGGCCGGGCAGGAGGCCACCCTGAAGCTTCTGGCGCGCGCCTTCGAAAAGTTCGCCATCAATGGCTTCGAGCCGGTGGGTGAGCCCTTCGATCCGCAGCGTCACGAGGCCATGGCGGTGCAGGAAGCGCCTGCCGCCGAGCCGGATTCCGTGCTGCAAGTCGTGCAGCGCGGTTACGAACTCAACGGTCGCCTGCTGCGCCCGGCCCGCGTGATTGTGGCCAAGTCGCCGGGCGGCGCGTAGCGTGCTTTTGAGCAACGTGGCCCTGATTACCCCACCCGGGACTACTTGAATCGACAGGCAACCGCTCCCAGATAGTGCTTCACCAGCCCACGTGGGCAATTTTCAGGAACTACGCAAATGGCAAAAGTCATCGGAATCGACTTGGGGACCACCAACTCCTGCGTCGCTGTCATGGAAGGCGGCAAGCCGCGCGTCATCGAGAACAGCGAGGGTGATCGCACCACGCCTTCTATCGTTGCCTACACCAAGGACGGCGAAGTCGTAGTCGGCCAGTCGGCGAAGCGCCAGGCGGTGACCAACCCCAAGAACACCCTGTTTGCGGTCAAGCGCCTCATTGGTCGCAAGTTCAAGGACGACGTCGTGCAGAAGGACGTCGACATGGTGCCGTACAAGATTTCCGCTGCCGAGAATGGCGACGCCTGGGTAGAAGTACAGGGCAAGAACCTGTCGCCGCCAGAGATCTCGGCGCGCGTGCTGGCCAAGATGAAGAAGACCGCCGAGGACTACCTGGGCGAGGAAGTGACCGAAGCGGTCATCACGGTGCCAGCCTATTTCAACGATTCGCAGCGCCAGGCCACCAAGGACGCAGGCCGCATCGCTGGTTTGACGGTAAAAAGAATCATCAACGAGCCCACCGCGGCCGCGTTGGCCTATGGCCTCGACAAAGCTGCCGCGGGTGATCGCAAGATCGCCGTGTATGACCTGGGTGGCGGCACCTTCGACGTGTCGATCATCGAGATCGCCGAGGTGGATGGCGAGCGCCAGTTCGAGGTGCTGTCGACCAATGGCGATACCTTCCTGGGTGGCGAGGACTTTGACAACCGCATCATCCATTTCCTGGCCGATGAATTCCTGAAGGAGTCCGGCGTTGATGTGCGCAAGGATCCTCTGGCCATGCAGCGCCTCAAGGAGGCTGGCGAAAAGGCGAAGATCGAGTTGTCTTCCAGCCAGCAGACCGACGTGAACCTGCCGTACATCACGGCGGACGCAGCGGGCCCCAAGCATTTGAGCGTCAAGCTGACGCGCGCCAAGCTGGAGTCGCTGGTGGAAGAACTGGTCCGGAAGACCGTAGAGCCCTGCCGCATCGCCTTGAAGGATGCTGGCATCTCTGCGGGCGAAGTGTCTGAAGTCATCCTGGTGGGCGGCCAGACGCGCATGCCGCTGGTGCAGAAGTACGTGAAGGACTTCTTTGGCAAGGAGCCCCGTCGCGATGTGAATCCAGACGAAGCCGTGGCGGTGGGCGCCGCGATCCAGGCCGGCGTGCTGGCTGGTGAAGTGAAGGACGTGCTGCTGCTCGATGTCACGCCGTTGTCGCTGGGCATCGAGACCCTGGGCCAGGTCATGACCAAGCTGATCGACAAGAACACCACCATCCCCACCAAGGCTTCGCAGGTTTTCTCGACCGCGGATGACAATCAGACAGCCGTGACCATCCACGTGCTGCAGGGCGAGCGTGATCGCGCTTCGGACAACAAGTCGCTTGGCCGCTTCGACCTGACCGAAATCGCGTCGGCGCCGCGGGGCTTGCCGCAGGTGGAGGTCACCTTCGACATCGACGCCAACGGCATCCTCAACGTATCGGCCAAAGACAAGGCCACCGGCAAGGAACAGAAGATCGTCATCCGCGCGTCCAGCGGGCTGTCGGAAGACGAGATCAAGCGCATGGTGACCGATGCCGAAGCACATGCCGCGGACGACAAGAAATTCCGCGAACTGGTGGAGAGCCGCAACCGCGCCGATGGCATGCTGCATACCACGGAAAAGTCATTGCAGGAACTGGGTGACAAGGTGGCGGCGGGTGATCGTGCCTCGGTCGAGTCTGCCGTGTCGGACCTGCGCACCGCCATCAAGGGTGATGACAAGGACGTGATCGATCGCAAGGCAGAGGCGCTTGCCAAGGCGTCCTCGGGCCTGATGGCCGCGGCACAGCAGGGTGCAGGGGCCGGTGCGTCAGGCGGCGGTGCCGGTGGGGCAGGCGGCGCTGGCGCGGGTGCCGGCGAGGGCGCGTCCCGGACCGATGACGTGGTGGATGCCGAGTTCGAAGAAGTAAAAGAAAAGGACCGCAACGCCTGAAGCGCTGCGCAGGGAGTCTTCAAGCAGCATGGCGAAGCGTGACTACTACAAAATACTCGACGTAGCGCGCGACGCGTCGGAGGCCGACATCAAGAAGGCCTACCGGCGCCTCGCCATGAAGCTGCATCCAGATCGCAATCCTGACGACAAGGTAGCCGAAGAGCAGTTCAAGGAGGCCAAGGAGGCCTATGAAGTGCTGTCGGACTCCGCCAAACGTGCCACCTATGACCAGTTCGGGCACGAAGGTCTTGACCAGCGGCGAGGCGGTGGGGCGCATCCGGGTGAAGGCTTTGGCGACATCTTTGGCGATGTGTTCGGCGATATCTTTGGCGGCGCCCGTCGCGGCGGACGTTCGCAGGTATTCCGCGGCGCGGACCTGCGCTATGAACTCGAGCTCGATCTGAACCAGGCGGTATTCGGCGCCGCCATCGAAATCGATGTGGGGAAGCTGTCCGAGTGTGAAACCTGCAAGGGCAGCGGCGCGGCGAAGGGGTCGAATCCCATCCAGTGCGAGACCTGCAACGGCACCGGTCAGGTGCGGTTGTCGCAGGGTTTCTTCCAGCTGCAGCAGGCCTGTGCGCGCTGCCGCGGCAGCGGCAAGATCGTCAAGAACCCCTGCGACACCTGTCTGGGCCAGGGGCGCGTACGCCGCACCAAGAAGCTGTCGGTAAAGATTCCGCCGGGTGTCGACACCGGCGACCGCATCCGTCTCAGTGGCGAGGGCGAGGCTGGCCGCAATGGCGGCCCCGCTGGCGACCTCTATGTCGAAGTGCAGGTGCGGGCGCACGAGATCTTCGAACGCGACGGTGAGCATCTGTCCTGCGAGGTGCCGGTGAGTTTCGTCACCGCGACGCTCGGCGGCACGGTGATCGTGCCCACGCTCGAAGGGCAGGTGTCGCTGAAGATTCCGGCGGAATCCCAGTCCGGCCGGGTATTCCGGCTGCGCGACAAGGGTGTGAAGCCTGTGCGTGGCGGCGCGCGCGGCGACCTGTTCTGCAAAGTCATGGTCGAAACGCCGGTCAAGCTCTCGAGCGAGCAAAAGGAATTGCTGCGAAAATTCGAAGCTTCGCTAAAGACCAATAATGGTCAGCACTCACCGCGTGAAGACGGCTTCTTCGAAGGCGTGAAGCGGTTCTTTACCGGCGCGGAGAACTAAAGCGTGAACATCCGGGTGGCAATTGTCGGTGTGGCCGGGCGCATGGGTGCGCAGCTGGTCAAGGCCATTCACGACGCACCCGATATGCGTCTCGCTGCGGCCATAGACCAGCCCGGCGGCAATGCCATTGGCAAGGATGCCGGCAGTCTTGCCAGTCTGCCGCCCTGCGGTGTTGCTGTCGGTGGTGATCTGCACGTGGCGCTGGCGGGCATCGACGTGGTCATTGATTTTTCACGCGCCGATGCCGTTGCCGCCACGGCCGATGTGTGCGCCGCTGCGGGTGTCGCGATCATGGTGGGCACTACGGGTCTTGATGCACCGACTCTGGGCCGCCTTGAGGCGGCTGCGTCGCGGGTGCCCGTGCTGGTGTCCGCCAATACCAGTCTGGCGCTGAACGTGCTGCTGGATCTGGTAGAGCGCGCGTCGAGTGCGTTGCCGGTTGGTTTCGACATCGAGATTTTCGAGGCGCACCATCGCCACAAGCTGGATGCGCCATCGGGTACGGCGCTGGCTCTGGGTGAGGCAGCCGCCGCGGGACGAGGCGAAAAGTTGCCTCGCCGCCCGAACCTCACTGGGAGCGCGCCGGGCGCCCGGCCCAGTGGCGGAATCGGTTTTGCCGTGGTCCGCGGTGGCGATGTGGTGGGCGAGCATGAGGTGCGCTTCCTGGGGTCTGGCGAGCAGCTGCGGCTCACGCATGTAGCTACTGACCGGGCAATATTTGCCCGAGGCGCTGTTGCAGCTGCGGCTTGGCTTGTGGGCCAGCCTGCGGGACATTATCGGATGGCCGATTTTCTGTTTTCAAAACAATAGATTGGCGCATATCGAGCGGCGGCAGTCGGCGCTTTGCAAGGGCTTTTTCGGGGCAAGATTGCATGGACATAAAGAGGCCGGAACCTTAGAATTTCGGCCGAATCCGTAACATCCAGTTAGCGGGTTTAGTCCGCGCAAGGCGGGAGGGCGTTCCACAAGAACTCCTCCCGCTTTGTGCATCCGCCCCTCGAAAAAATTAGTTGAGACAGATGGGAAGCCGCCAGGAACACGCGGAGGTCCGGGAGTGAGTGTGAGCGCCGTGCTGGCTCTGGCAGATGGAACCGTTTTCAACGGCATCTCCATCGGAGCAAAAGGGAACACGACCGGCGAAGTGGTCTTCAATACGTCGATGACCGGCTATCAGGAAATTCTTTCTGATCCGTCCTACGCCAGACAGATTGTCACCCTGACATATCCGCATATCGGCAATACCGGCAGCACGCCGGAAGATCAGGAATCATCATTGGTTGCGCCTGCCGGCCTCGTGATCCGCGATCTGCCGCTCGTCACCAGCAATTGGCGCTCGACCCTGCCATTGCGCGATTACCTGGAACGCGGTGACGTGGTCGCGATCGCAGACATCGACACGCGCAAGCTGACACGCCTGCTGCGCGAGAAGGGTGCGCAGGCCGGCTGCATCATGACCGGTGACAACATTGATTCGAGCGCTGCCGTGCATGCGGCACGACGCTTCCCTGGCCTCGCAGGCATGGACCTGGCCAAGGTCGTATCCACGCGCGAGCAGTACCAGTGGAACGATGGCGCGATCTGGCGTGAGCCGGGCCGGCACAACCTGCGTCCGCAGCAAAGGCTGCATGTGGTGGCCTACGATTTCGGCATCAAGCGCAATATCCTGCGATTACTCGCCGAATCCGGCTGCCGGATCACCGTGGTGCCCGCGCAGACATCCGCCGCCGAGGCGCTGGAGCTGGAGCCTGACGGCATATTCCTGTCGAACGGCCCGGGCGATCCTGAGCCCTGCACCTACGCCATCGATGCGATCCGTGAGTTCCTGGAAACCGATCTCCCGGTGTTCGGCATCTGCCTGGGGCATCAGCTGCTCGGCCTTGCGGCCGGCGCGCGCACCATGAAAATGAAGTTCGGGCATCACGGTGCCAACCATCCGGTGCAGGATCTGCTCAACCGGCGCGTGATGATCACGGCGCAGAATCACGGCTTTGCGGTGGACCTACAATCCCTGCCGGGCAACGTGAGGCCCACTCACATGTCACTGTTCGACGGTTCCCTGCAGGGCATCGAAATCGTCGACAAGGCGGCGTTCAGCTTCCAGGGCCATCCGGAAGCGAGCCCGGGTCCGCATGATCTGCTGCCGCTGTTCGACCGCTTCACCCATTCCATGATCCGCCGCCTGCAGAACCAGCTGCGTGATCGACCGCGCGCGCCGAACGGCGCAGAGATCTGAAGTTCCATGCCACGTCGTAACGACCTCACCAGCATCCTGATCATTGGCGCCGGTCCGATTGTCATCGGCCAGGCCTGCGAGTTCGACTATTCCGGCGCGCAGGCCTGCAAGGCGCTGCGCGAAGAGGGTTTCCGGGTCATCCTGGTCAATTCCAATCCCGCGACCATCATGACCGACCCGGAAATGGCCGACGCCGTCTACATCGAGCCGGTGAACTGGCGCACGGTCGCGAGAATCATCGAGAAGGAACGTCCGAGCGCACTGCTACCCACCATGGGCGGCCAGACTGCACTGAACACGGCGCTGGATCTGGTGCGTGAAGGCGTGCTGAAGCACTTCAACGTCGAGCTGATCGGGGCCTCCCGCGAAGCCATCGACACCGCCGAAGACCGCGAAAAATTCCGCAATGCCATGAGCGAGATCGGCCTTGAGTCGCCGCGTTCGCTGATCGCGCACTCGATGGAAGATGCGTTCGTGGCGCAGCACGAGCTGGGCTACCCGGTGGTCATCCGGCCGTCGTTCACCATGGGCGGCACCGGCGGCGGCATTGCCTACAACCGCGAGGAATTCGAGACCATCGTGGGGCGCGGCCTGTACGCGTCGCCCACCAGCGAAGTGCTGCTCGAAGAATCCGTGGTCGGCTGGAAAGAGTTCGAGATGGAGGTCGTGCGCGATCGCAACGACAACTGCATCATCGTCTGCTCGATCGAAAACCTGGATGCGATGGGGGTGCACACGGGCGACTCGATCACCGTGGCGCCAGCGCAGACGCTGACCGACAAGGAATACCAGCGCATGCGCAATGCATCGATTGCAGTGCTGCGCAAGATCGGTGTCGAGACCGGCGGTTCGAACGTGCAGTTTGCCGTCAATCCGGCAGACGGGCGGTTGCTGGTCATCGAAATGAACCCGCGCGTGTCGCGGTCGTCGGCGCTGGCTTCGAAGGCCACCGGCTTTCCGATTGCGAAGATCGCGGCCAAACTTGCCGTCGGCTACACCCTGGATGAACTCAGGAACGACATCACCGGTGGGCTCACACCTGCCTCGTTCGAGCCTTCGATCGACTACGTCGTGACCAAGGTGCCGCGCTTCACCTTCGAGAAGTTTCCGGCCGCCAACGCCCGCCTGACCACGCAGATGAAGTCCGTGGGCGAGGTGATGGCCATCGGCCGCACTTTCCAGGAATCGCTGCAGAAGGCACTGCGTGGACTCGAAACCGGACTCGACGGTCTGGGCAGCGTCACCACGCTGCCGCTGGCTGGTGAAGATGCCGCCGCGACGCTGGCGTACGAACTGCGCAATCCCGGCGCAAACCGCCTGCTGCAGGTGGCAGATGCCTTCCGCGCCGGCTGGTCACGGGAGCGTGTACACGAACTCAGCTACATCGACCCGTGGTTCCTCGCGCAGATCGAAGATCTGGTGCGCGAGGAGTCCGGCGTAATCGCCGGCGGTGCGGTGGCGCTGGACGCTGTCCGCATGCGGGCGCTGAAGCGCAAGGGTTTTTCAGACAGCTGCCTGGCGAGGCTCACCGGCCAGACCGAGAAGTCGCTGCGCGACAAGCGGCGCGCGCTGGGTGTGTTCCCGGTCTACAAGCGCGTCGACACCTGCGCTGCTGAATTCGCCACTTCCACCGCCTATCTGTATTCCACGTACGAGGAAGAATGCGAGGCGCATCCCACCGATCGCAAGAAGATCATGATCCTGGGTGGCGGACCCAATCGCATCGGGCAGGGCATCGAGTTCGACTACTGCTGTGTGCACGCATCGCTGGCGCTGCGCCAGGATGGCTATGAAACCATCATGGTCAACTGCAACCCCGAGACGGTATCCACCGATTACGACACCTCCGATCGTCTGTACTTCGAACCGCTGACGCTTGAGGACGTGCTCGAGGTCATCGCCAAAGAAAGACCCATCGGCGTGATCGTGCAATACGGCGGCCAGACACCGCTCAAGCTCTGCCGCGCGCTGGAAGCCGCTGGCGCACCCATCATCGGCACCACACCCGACGCCATCGACGTAGCCGAGGACCGCGAGCGCTTCTCGGAATTGGTGCGTCGCCTGGGCCTGCGCCAGCCGGCTAACGGGACTGCGCGCACCGAAGATCATGCCCTGCGCCTGGCGCGCGAAGTCGGTTATCCGCTGGTGGTGCGTCCTTCCTATGTGCTGGGTGGCCGCGCCATGGAAGTGGTGTATGCGGAAGAAGACCTGAAAACCTACATGACCGATGCGGTACGGGTGTCGAACGACAGTCCGGTGCTGCTGGACCGGTTCCTGGACCAGGCCATTGAAGTGGATGTCGATGCGGTCTGCGACGGCACGGATGTCCTGATCGGCGGCATCATGGAGCATGTCGAGCAGGCGGGTGTGCATTCCGGCGATTCCAGCTGTTCGCTGCCGCCCAACAGTCTGTCGTTCGCCATCCAGCAGGAGCTGCGCGAGCAGACCTGCAAGCTCGCGCTGGGCCTGAATGTGGTTGGTCTCATGAACGTGCAGTACGCAATCCAGAACGGGGTTGTATATGTGCTGGAAGTGAATCCGCGCGCCTCGCGCACCGCGCCGTTCGTGTCCAAGGCCACCGGCAGGCAGATCGCCAAGCTGGGCGCGCAGGTGATGACCGGCCGCAAGCTCAAGGAGCTTGGCGCGACCAAAGAGATAGTTCCCGGCTTCTACTCGGTGAAGGAAGCGGTCTTCCCGTTTGCGAAGTTCCCCGAATCCGACCCGATTCTTGGGCCGGAGATGAAATCCACCGGCGAAGTCATGGGCACAGGCCGCACCTTCGGCGAAGCCTATGCCAAGGCGCAGGCCGGTTCCGGAACCTCGCTGCCACGCCAGGGTACGGCGCTGGTCAGTGTGCGCGAGCGTGACAAACCCGGTGCGGTCGACATGGCGCGCCGGCTCATTGCCAAGGGCTTTGACATCGTCGCCACCGATGGCACGGCGCGCGCCATCGAAGCCGCAGGTCTGGTCTGCCGCCGCGCCAACAAGGTGCGCGAAGGCCGGCCGCATATCGTCGACATGATCAAGAACGACGAGATCCACTTGATCGTCAACACCACCGAAGGTCGCCAGGCCACTCGCGATTCGATGGCGATCCGCCGCGAGGCGGTCAGCCGGCGCGTCACCTATTTCACGACGCTGGCCGCGGGACTTGCCACCTGCGAAGCGCTCGATCATCTTGAAGATGTGGATGTGAACCTTCTGCAGGATCTGCACCGGGAGCTCAAGTCGTGAAACGAGTGCCCATAACACTGCGTGGCGCCGAGGCCCTGCGCGTCGAGCTGCGGACGCTCAAGTCCGAGGCGCGCCCGAATGTCATCAAGGCGATTGCCGAGGCGCGCGCGCATGGGGATCTTTCGGAGAATGCGGAGTATCACGCCGCGCGCGAGCAGCAGGGCTTCATTGAGGGACGCATCCAGGAACTGGAATCCAAGCTGTCGAACGCCGAGATCATCGACGTGACCCAGCTTGCGCCTACCGGCAGGGTGGTGTTTGGCGCCACGGTGGAGCTCGAGGATGAAGACTCCGGCGCAAAGGTCACCTATCAAATCGTTGGTGAGGATGAGGCCGACATCAAGTCGGGCCGCATCTCGTATGCTTCCCCGATTGCGCGCGCAGTCGTGGGCAAGAGCGAAGGCGATGTCGCGGAAGTGGCGGCCCCCGGGGGCAAACGCAACTACGAAGTGATCGCCGTCCGCTACGTCTGAAATCCGTTCTGCGGTACCGGCTAGGGTGACCACCAGGCGGCATGTCTCATGCGGCGTTTCTCCCGGCGCTGCGCCCGATAATCGCTATGCTTTTTTTTTACGCGGTCCACCAGTTCCTGCGCGCGAAAAGGTTGGCCGTGCGCGGCCGCTTTTTCTGCAGGAGTCCGGGCCTTTGGCACCAGCACGATCATCAGGACATACACCAGAAAGCCGGCGCCGGCTGAGGCAATCGTCAGCAGAATGAAGGCGAGGCGTACGAATGCCACATCTACACCCACATAGGCGCCTAACCCGGTGCAGACACCAGACCATATGGCGCCGTCGTAGATCCGGTACAGCCGATGCGGCGTGTCGCCAGTGTATTGCGCGCCATCATTGAAAGAGTCCCCACCGGCAGCAGCAGGCTCGGCGTTCGCGGTTTCCTCCACCGGGCCCATCTCCCTGAGGATTCCCTCGATATCCGCACCGCTCACGACGGTTTTGTACGGTCGCAATACCTGCCGGCATTTGTCCGCGATGGCCTGTTCCAGATCCGCAAGGATTTCGGTGCGATCCGGATTGCTGGCCAGCGCGCGACCCGCATTGTCCAGATAGGTGCGCAGCGCCACGTATCCATCCTCATCGATCTGATAGGCGTTGTTGTTGAGATTGATGGTGGTGACTTTGCGCATGTCAGTTTCCCAGGCGGGTGAGAGTTTCGTTCAGATGGTTCCAGTAACCCTGCAGCTCGTGCAGCGCCTCGCGGCCTGGTTCGGTGAGCTTGTAGTACTTGCGTGGCGGGCCGGCATCGGATTCCTGCCACTCGTAGTCCACCAGTTGTTCGCGACGCAGACGGCTGAGCAGGGGGTAAAGCGTGCCTTCCTGCGTTGCGAACTCCGTTCCCGCCAGCTTTTGCAGCATCTCGGCGACGTAGAGCTTCTCGCCGGCGACTACACGGAGCACGGCGAGCTCCAGGAGTCCTTTGCGGATGGGGCCAAATTTTTCGCTGAGGTCCATAAGGCTCTTTGGCGCTGAGGAAGCTACCTTGCATGAAAAAGGTATCAGGATTCAAAAAGGGATGCAAGCCCTGATACTGAGGGTCTGGGGCAGCGGGGCGCCCGGCAGTTAACCGTTCGCAACATGTTCCCTCGCGCAGTTCTAGTGACATGTCCGCCGCGCTGGGGTCAGATCCCTAGCTGCACTGCAAACAGTTCCACTTCGGGGGCAATCGTCTATGGGGATTCGGACTTCACGGGTACGCGCTTTGGCCAGCACCGCAGGGCTTTTGGCAGCCGGTATGGCAGCAGCGATAGTTTTCCCGGTTACCGCTGGCGCCCAGCAGGCTGCGGGCAGCAACCAGCAGGCGCTGCTCGATCGAATCGACGCACTGGAAAAGCGTTTGGCCGAGCTGGAATCAACCGCGGTGCTCTCCGAGCCGGAGACCCGCGTGAAGAAGGTGGAGGTCTACGTCGACAAGAGCGGCGTGGAGCACGACGAGCCGGTCGAGGGGGCCAAGAAAACGATCACCTACCAGCGTGAACGTGTCTTCCGCCGCCAGACCATCAGTGAAAAAATCGAGGAAGCGCTGGCCGATCAGGAAAGCAGATCTGTCAGTCTGGGCATCGATGCTGCCATGGTTACCCAGCAGGTAAACCAGACCAGGGGGCCGGATTCCGCGGCCGACGGTCAGGCCTATGCCCTGGCTTCTGCCGACCTGTTCTTTTCAGCCAATCTCGCGCAGAACACCAGTCTGTATGCCGACATCGTGGGACTCAGTGGTTCACCGCCGGACAGCGAGACGGGAGGTTTGACACTGCTCAACGGTTACGCGGCGCGTCTGGTTCGCCAGAACGAGGTGAACCTGCGCGAAGCCTGGATCAGGACCGAGCTGTTCGACCAGAAGCTGGCGCTGGTGGCGGGACGACTCGATCTCACTGCGTTTTTCGATCGCAATGCAGCTGCCAACGACGAGACTTCACAGTTTGTCAGCGACGCGCTGGTCAACAATCCCATGCTGGGACTCAGCAGCAATGGCGCCGGCCTGGCAGCGGTCTACGATCCCAGGGGCAGCTTCAATTTCAAGCTCGGTGTGCAGCAGAGCGACCCGAACGCCCTGAACCTCTCCAAGTCGCTATATACGTTGGCGGAAGTTGGCTATCGCGCGCGACCTTCATTCCTCGGCGAAGGCAATTACCGGGCCTGGTTTCGCACGGACAACAGTGGCGGACCACGAAGGACGGCCTACGGTGTCAGCGCGGACCAGAAGCTCACACCCATCGTGACCGCCTTCGGTCGCTATGGTGCGGGGGAAACAAGCACCAGCGACGATCATTTCTACAGCGTCGGGCTGCAGTTCAGCAGTGGATGGGTATTCAACCCCGCGGACGTCTGGGGTGTGGGTTACGCCAAGCTCGACCTGGCCTCGCACGACAAGGAGAATCTGATCGAGTGGTACTACAACATGCATCTGTCGGAGAAGCTGCGCCTGTCCTTCCATCTGCAGCATGCAACGGAGACCAGCTCCGGCGGGACCAAGCAGGGCTTTCTCGTGCCTGGTCTGCGTTTCCAGGCGGGACTCTAGTGCTATCACCGGTTTTGAGGAATATTCAATGATTAATGCAAAGACTGTCATAGCTGCCTGCGGACTGGGGTTGGTCTCGGGCATTGCGGCAATTGCCGCCGATGCGCCGATGCCCGGCATGCGCATGAACGTGCCGGCCGGCCCGGGCGTGAAGATCACCGATCCCACTTCCGTGGTCATGATCGTCAACCGTGATTCCAACGACATTGGTTTCATGGACATCAAGTCGAAGAAGATGGTGGGCAGCGTGTTCCTCGGCAACAATGTCAATCCGCACATGGTGATGATGTCGCCGGATGGGCGCTACGTCGTTACCGGCGGCACGCGCGCCAACAAGGCCTTTATCATCGAAACGGCCACGTTGAAGCTGGTCAAGGAAATTCCGGTTGATATGGCGCCGGAGCATCTGTCCTTCTCACCGGACAGCCGCTGGTATTACCAGGGCAATCCTGATGGCGATTCGATTTCGGTCATCGACATGCAGTCGCTCACCAAGATCAAGACCATTCCCGGCTTCGCCGAGCCGCTCAACGTCACCTTTACCCCGGATGGCTCGAAGGCCTATATCGGCAACTACGGTGCTCACTGGGTCGGTGTCGTGGATGTAAAGCGGCACGAGCTGCTCAAGAAGATCCAGATCGCGGCGCCCGGCCGTTCGGGGCTGGATCCGGAACGCTACCTCGGCGAGATCAAGGGCATAAACATTGCCGCACCCTCCGTTGACGGGCGCTACCTGTATGCCGCTGACAGCGATCTGGCAGTCGTGGGCGTGATCGATACCCGTGAAGACAAACTGATCAAGACCATTCCTGTTGGCAAGGATCCTTGGCGCATCTACATGGGTCACGACGGCAAATACGCCATCACGGTTAACAACGGCGACGAAACCATCTCCATCATCGACCTGAAGAAGAATGAAGTGGCCGCGACGCTGGAGGCAGGCCCCGACATGACGGGTGTGAACTATGCGGCGGGCAAGGCCTTTGTCATCAGTTCCACCAGTGGTTTCGTGTACGTGTATGACATGAAGAGCCTGAAGGCGGCTGGGCGGATCAAGATCGGGACCAACATCCAGCTCGAGACTGCAACGACGGATGCAGCCGACGAAAAGATATACTTGGCCGATTCCACCGAGAACGCTGTGGTGATCATCGACGCGAAGACGCTCGCGTTCGAGAAGGTGAAGAATGTCGGCTCATATCCCTGGGGCACCCACATCATGGACAGTAAAGACAATTACTGCCACTGAGGCGCTGTGATTGGCGGCGCGCGCTGTTTGCTGCTGATTGCAACGGTGGCGAGCGCGGCCGCCACGGCGGCGGACATTCGTGATCGGATCCGGCTGGATCATCCTGCTGGCGCTGCCGTGTCACCGGCGCAGGCCGACGTTCTTACCCTGACTCTCACAGAGATCCAGCTGCGTCCGATTCAGAGCTGGGTCCGCACTGCCGGCGTGATCGATGCCACCGGCCAGTCCTTGTTGGCAATCCTGCGCCTGGCTGATGCTGGTCTGGTCAAGGTCGGCCAGCGCGCGAGGGTGTTTTCGCCGGATTCTAGATCCTCGATGCACCAGGCAAAGATCGTGCGGGTGACGCAGCGGGCCGATGGGGTGCTGATAGAAGCCCGAGTGGCGGGCATCGCCCACATAACCAACGCCCGCTATGTACTGGAGGTCGTCGTTGACTACGGCGAGTATCTTTCGGTCCCCAATGAAGCCATCCTCGAAGAGGAAGACCGGCAGCTGGTCTATGTCAAGGCGGGAGATGGGAGCTACCAGCCGCGCCAGATTGTGACCAACCTGCAAGGGGAGCGCTACACGCAGGTTCTCGAGGGCGTCGTGGCGGGCGAGCAGGTGGTTACCACCGGCAGTTTCTTCGTGGATGCCGAATACAAGATGAAAGGCGGCAGTTGATGCGCAAAGGCATCGGACTCACGACCATCATCGAACAGGTGATCCGCAACCGGCTGCTGGTCTGGTTGTTGGTTGCGGCGGGAGCTGTCGCGAGTGTGTACGCCATCCGTACCGCACCGCTGGATGCGATACCGGATATTTCCGATCCGCAGATCATCGTATACGCGAAGTGGCAGCGCAGCCCGCAATTGCTGGAAGAGGAAGTCGCAGCGCCAATCGTCAGGGCGCTGCTTGGCGCGCCGGGCGTAAAGGCCATTCGTGGCACTTCGCATATGGGCTACGCCTTTATCTTTGTTGTCCTGGGTGACGGTGTGCAGCGTGAGCCAGCAAGGCAGCGAGTGCTGGACCGGATCAACGCCATTCGTCCGCAGTTGCCTCCTGATGCCACCATCACGCTCGGTCCCGACGCAGGCAGCATGGGCTGGATCTATCAATATGCGCTGGTCGACAGGCAACAGACGCGCGATCTGCGCGAATTACGCCTGCTCAATGAGAATCAGGTCAAACCCTCGCTGCAATCCGTCCCGGGGATCGCCGAAGTTGCCTCAGTGGGAGGACTCGAGAAGCAATACCAGTTCCGGATCTTTCCGCCCTTGCTGGCCAGCGCGGGATTGTCGCTGCCCAGCGTGATCGGGACCTTGCGGTCCGCATTCGACGAAGTCGGCGGACGAACCATCGAGGTTACCAACCGGGATTACCAGCTGCGGGGCGTGATCGAGAAGGACAACCTGGACAAGCTCGAACACCTGGTCCTCGGCCGTGGCCACGATGGCAAGGTTGTCCGCATGAAGGACATCGGCTATCTGCAGGTCGGCTACGACCTGCGGCGCAGCATCGCCGATCTCGATGGAGCAGGCGAGGTTGTGGGTGGCATCGTCGTCATGGAGCAGGGCCAGAACGTCCTTGCAGTGAGCAGGGCTTTGGAGCGAAAGCTCGCCGATCTCAAGGTCGGACTGCCAGCAGGCATCGAGGTGCTGACCACATACAACCGGTCATCGTTGATCTGGGGAACACTCAAGAGTTTTCTGGAAACACTCGCGTATGAGCTGCTGGTGGTCATAGTCATCATCGCGCTCTTCCTGCGAAATCTGCGTTCTGCAATCGCGCCAATCTGCGTGTTGCTACTGGCAACGCTGTTTACGGCTTTGCCGCTTGCCGTGTTCAACCAGACGATCAACCTGCTCTCCCTCGCGGGTCTGGCCATTGCCATTGGCGAAATGATCGATGCCACGATCGTGATCGTCGAGAACTGCACGGCAGAAATCGCGCTGCGAGGTCAACTGGATGCGGCCGCGAGGCGCGCGTTGATTGTCCGCGCAATGGCCACGGTGGTACGGCCCCTGTTGTTTTCGATGCTGATCATTCTGGCGTCTTTCCTGCCGATCTTCTTCCTGGGCGCGCGGGAGGCGCGGCTGTTCGATCCACTGGCGTTTGCCAAGACGTTTGCCATTGGATTTTCCACTCTGCTGACGCTGTTCCTGCTGCCCATTCTCGTGGTGTGGATATTCAACAAGCAGACTCACTCGGTCCGCAGCTATCGGGAGTCCGGGCCGGTTCGCGTCTACCGTTGGCTGCTGGGTCGCGTGATCCGCTTCCGCTACGCGTTTGTCGCCGCCAGTATCCTGTTGATGATTCCTGCCGTCATCCTGCTGTCGGGATTTCGCAGCGACTACATGCCGGAAATGGAGGAGGGTTCGGTGTTGTACATGCCGACCACGCTGCCGGGCATTCCAGCGCGGGAAGCAGGCTGGATACTTCAGCAGATGGACCGCAAGCTGAAGGCGTTTCCCGAGGTCGCAAGCGTGTTCGGAAAGCTTGGCCGGGCCGACTCCGCCACGGATTCCGCCCCTGTCACCATGATCGAGACCACCGTTCTCCTGCATCCGCATGCGGCGTGGCGCAAGGGGTTGACGAAGGCGAAGCTGATCGCAGAGATGGATGCTGCCCTGCAGGTAACAGGTTTCGTCAACAGCTGGACTCAGCCGATCAGCACTCGCGTGCTGATGCAGGACACGGGAATCCAGACAGCAGTTGGCATCAAGGTAAAGGGGCCTGAAGTCACAGGCATCGAAAGTGTGGCCAAGCAGGTTGAAGAGTTGCTGCGCAACTATCCCGGCACCACCTCGGTGATTGCAGAGCGCATTTCGGAAGGGTATTTCGTGGATGTGCGGTCAGATCCGGAGAAGATGGCGGATCACGAGGTAACTGTTGAAGAAGCGCAGGCCACCGTGCGCTATGGAATCGGTGGCGACAACGTGCTGCGCCTCAGGCAGGCAGACCGCACCTCCATTCCGCTGAGTGTGCAATACGCGTCGGAGTATGCGGACTCCACACAGAAGGTCCGGATGGCGCCGGTGGTCACAGCCGACGGGCGCAGTGTTCCGCTGAGCGATGTGGCTGATGTCGCTGTCCGCAAGATGCCCGAGATGATTCGCAGTGACAATGGCGAACTTGCCGGCTATGTATACGTCTATCTCGGCCAGGTCACGGCCCCTGACTACGTGAAGGGCGCGCAGCGATACCTGGGCACGAACCTTGCGTTGCCGACGGGTTACAGCCTGGAGTGGACGGGCATCTACAGGTATTCGCAGGAAGCCCGCGCGCGACTTGCGATCGTGGTGCCGGTCACGCTGCTGATCATATTCGGGTTGCTGCTGCTGGCATTCCGGTCGATTGCCGACAGCGCGCTCATCATGCTGTCTGTTCCTTTTGCACTGATCGGCGGGGTATTCCTGCAGGGGTGGCTGGGTTACTCCATGACTACGGCCGTCATCATCGGCTACGTTGCCCTGTTTGCCGTCGCCATCCAGACAGGCATCATCATGATCGTCTTCATTCGCCAGGCGTTGGCGAACAGGAAAGAAGGGCAGTCCTACATGGACGCGGTTGTCGAGGGCTCCGCAGCCCGCCTGCGACCCAAACTGATGACAGTCGCCGCCACGGTGCTGTCGCTGTTCCCGGTCATGTTCTCTACCGGTCAGGGCATGGAACTGATGAAGCCCATCGCCACACCCACGATCGGTGGCATGGCCACCTCTGCCATCTACGTGTTGTTCCTGATCCCCTGCCTGTTCGCAATAGGCGAAGACATCAGGCGTCGTCGCGGCACACAGGCGGCGCCGTGATCCGCTTGGTGTCGCTGTCAGCTGCCGGAGAGCAGGTAGTTGCAGTGGGCGGGTTCTTCGTGGACGCTGCCTACAAGCTGGCAGCGGAACCATGACAGGAAGGACAACGCGTATGGCGATTGGAATTGCGACAAGACTGACGCTATTGGCGATGCTGTGTGGGACCATAACTGCCTGCAATCGGGAACCGGCCTCCGGGCTCAAAGCGGTGGCGTCTCCTGCAGGGAATGAATTCAGCATCTCATTCAAGGTAGATCCAGACCCGCCTCGGGCTGGCGAGAACAAGCTGGAAGTTTCCCTGAAGCAGGCGGGTGCGCCTGTGGCAGATGCCACGGTTACAGCCGTGTTCTACATGCCCGCCATGCCGTCGATGAACATGCCCGAGATGCGCAGTTCTTTCCCGCTGATATCAGTGGGCGATGGAATCTACCGTGGCAATGGCAATCTGATCATGAGCGGGACCTGGAACGTGACAGTCACCGCTTCCCGGGAGGCCGGGCAACTTGGGAGCAGCAAGTACACCGTAATTGCGAAATAGGCGCTTACAACGGCGGGCGTCGATCTTCTGCCTTGGCAGCGGCAGGCGTGGCGGCGCTCCCGGTTGGGCTACCCCGGCAGCACGAACCCGGAGACCTTCTCGCGCTGCCTGAACAGCACGGCAATGTGGCCGATACGGGTCACAAAAGCGCTGTCCGTCCGCTCCGCCAGCGATTTCAGGGCGGCATCACGCTCCTCCCGATCCTTGCCCGGCAGCCGCACCTTGATCAGCTCATGATCCGCCAGCGCCCGTGAGGTTTCGGCAACCACCGCGTCGGTCAGGCCGGAATTTCCCATCAGGATTATGGGTTTGAGGGAGTGCGCGAGACCCTTCAGGTGGCGCCGTTGCTTTTCGGATAACTGCATGCCCCTGCATTCTAACCCGGCGCCGCGCCTTGAAGTCGCGGGCGGGGCCCTCATCAACACCCTGCGGGGTACGGATTCCGGGACTGGTGTCGATGTATTCCTGGGGCGCGCTTGCTGGCGAGCGGCCCTGGGATGGTGTAGCGTGGTTAGTGCTACTGGGCAGCGGGTCTGTCCGGCAAGGAAATCCAATTGAATGACATGACTGGCAAGGTGCTGATCTGGATAGTGGTCGTGGTGGCCGTGCTGTTCCTTTTCAGCCGTTTCATGCCGACCACAGCAGCGCCCCCGGCCGTGCTCTATTCCACGTTCCTGGACGAGGTCGACGCCGGAAGTGTTGAAAAGGTCATCCTGCAAGGGCAGATCATCGAAGGGGAGCGCACGAACAAGACCCAGTTCCGCGCCTACAGTCCAGAGACCGACAACTCGGCGCTGATCGGCAGCCTGCACAAGGCCAACGTCGCCATCGAGGCCCGTCCGCCCAAGGAACCCAGCTTCCTCACTTCACTGCTGCTGCAGCTGGCCCCCGCGTTGCTGCTGATCATGGTGTTCGTCTACATGCTGCGCCAGATGCAGGGCGCCGCCGGTGGCCGTGGCGCCATGTCCTTCGGCAAGAGCAAGGCGCGGCTGCTGGGCGAAGACCAGGTCAACGTGACGTTTGCCGACGTGGCCGGCGTAGAAGAAGCCAAGCAGGAAGTCAGCGAGATCGTCGACTTCCTGAAAGACCCCGGCAAGTTCCAGAAGCTCGGCGGCAAGATTCCCAAGGGTGTGCTGATGGTCGGCTCGCCCGGCACCGGCAAGACACTGCTGGCACGCGCCATCGCGGGTGAAGCAAAGGTGCCTTTCTTCACCATCTCCGGTTCCGATTTCGTGGAGATGTTCGTCGGCGTCGGTGCCTCGCGCGTGCGCGACATGTTCGAGCAGGCCAAGAAGCATGCGCCCTGCATCATCTTCATCGATGAGATCGACGCGGTTGGCCGGCATCGCGGCGCAGGCCTCGGTGGGGGTCACGACGAACGCGAACAAACCCTCAACCAGCTGCTGGTCGAGATGGATGGTTTCGAGGGCAACGAGGGCATCATCGTCATCGCTGCCACCAACCGTCCGGACGTGCTGGATCCGGCGCTGCTGCGGCCGGGCCGCTTCGACCGCCAGGTCGTGGTGCCGCTGCCGGATGTGCGCGGTCGGGAACAGATCCTGCGCGTGCACATGCGCAAGGTGCCGATCGCCGACGATGTAAAGCCGTCACTGATTGCACGCGGAACGCCCGGCTTTTCGGGTGCAGACCTTGCCAACCTGGTGAACGAGGCCGCGCTGTTTGCGGCGCGGGCCAATTTGCGTCTGGTGTCGATGGACCAGTTCGAGAAGGCCAAGGACAAGATCCTCATGGGCGCCGAACGCCGCTCCATGGTCATGAGCAACGAAGAGAAGCGCATGACGGCTTATCACGAAGCCGGTCATGCAATCGTGGGCCTGACGGTGCCGGAACATGACCCGGTGTACAAGGTCACCATCATTCCACGCGGCCGCGCGCTCGGTGTCACGCAGTTCCTGCCGGAACAGGACCGCTACTCGATGAGCAAGCGGCGCATTGAAAGCTCCATCACCACGCTGTTCGGTGGGCGCATTGCCGAAGAGCTGATCTTCGGCCGCGATGCGGTCACCACCGGTGCATCGAACGACATCGAACGCGCCACCGATCTGGCACGCAGCATGGTCACCAAGTGGGGCCTGTCGGACCGCCTCGGGCCGCTGACCTATTCGGAAGAATCCGGCGAAGTGTTCCTGGGTCGCCAGGTTACGCAGACCAAGCAGGTGTCCGACGTCACCGCGCATCTCATTGATGAAGAAGTGCGGCGCGTAATCGAGACCAATTACAACCGCGCCAGGGGCATCTTGGAGCAGCATCTCGACAAGCTGCATTCCATGGCCGATGCGCTGGTGAAATACGAAACCATCGACGACAAACAGATCCGGGAGATCATGGACGGCAAGCCGCCCACTCCGCCTGCGGACTGGGACAGCGGTCTGGGTCCGACCGATAGTGGCGGAACCGGCGCCGCCGTCGAGCCGCGCCCGGCGTTTGGTTCGGCCGCACGCAATCCCGGCTGATTTTTCCGGAACAGCCTTGCGACTGGTTTGCGCTGACCGCGTGCTGGATATCTCGCGCCCGGTGGTCATGGGCGTTCTCAACGTTACCGCCGACTCCTTCTCCGACGGTGGGCGGTACCAAAGTCTCGATCCTGCGCGCGCGCACGCACGGTCAATGGTTGCAGCCGGGGCGGGCATCATCGATGTCGGCGGGGAATCCACGCGCCCCGGCGCCGCACCCGTGTCGTTGCAGGAGGAGCTTGATCGCGTTCTGCCGGTGATCTACGCGCTGCGCAGCGAGCTCGATGTGGTGATCTCCATCGACACCATGAAGCCCGAAGTCATGCGCGCCGCGATTGCCGCCGGCGCCGGTCTCGTCAACGACGTGCTGGCTTTGCAGGCGCCAGGCGCGGTTGCCGCCGTTGCCGCATCGACGGCAGCAGTGTGCCTCATGCATATGCAAGGCACACCGGGGACCATGCAGGCGGCGCCGCAATACGCCGATGTGGTGGGTGAGGTGGGCGCGTTCCTGCAGGCCCGGGCCGCTGCCTGCCTGGCGGCGGGCATCAGCGCCGACCGCATCCTGCTCGATCCGGGATTTGGTTTTGGCAAGACGCTGCAGCACAACCTGAGCCTGCTGGCCGGATTGCCGCGGCTTGCCGCCGGGAGGTTCCCCCTGCTGGTGGGGCTGTCGCGCAAGTCAATGCTGGGCAAATTGCTGGGCAGGCCAGTTGACCAGCGCCTGGCGGGCAGCCTGGCGCTGGCGACCATTGCGACACTGCACGGGGCGCGCATCATCCGCTGTCACGACGTGGCCGAAACCTGCGATGCAGTAGCTGTAGCATGGGCCACCCGCACTGGAGCGCATTGACGATGGCACGTAAATACTTTGGTACCGACGGTGTGCGCGGCCGTGTAGGCGATGCGCCGATGACTGTCGACTTCACACTGAAGCTCGCCAGTGCGGCGGCACGCGTGCTGGCGCCGGGCGGCGGCAAGGCGCTGATCGGCAAGGACACCCGCGTGTCGGGTTACATGTTCGAGTCGGCACTGGAGGCCGGATTTGTCGCAGCAGGTGTCGACGTGCTGCTTACAGGTCCAATGCCCACGCCGGGAATCGCCTATCTCACCAGCCAGATGCCCGGCGCATTCGGTGTGGTGATCAGCGCATCGCATAACCCCTACGAAGACAATGGCATCAAGTTCTTCGATGGCAGCGGCGGCAAGCTTTCCGACGACTTGGAAGAACGGATCGAGCAGGAGATGGAACGCGGCGTGGTCACCGAGCATTCCAACCGTCTCGGCCGTGCCAGGCGCGCTGACAACATGCTTGAGCAGTATCAGACCTTCTGTGAATCCACAGTGCCCGGCGGCCTTGATCTCACCGGCATGAAGCTCGTGATTGATTGCGCGAACGGGGCCGGATTCAAAGTGGGACCGCGCCTGCTCGTAGCGCTTGGCGCCGACGTGATTCCAATTGGCTGCTCGCCGAACGGCCGCAATATCAATGACGGCTGCGGCTCCACCTCGCCGGATCTGACGCAGCTGACCGTTCCCGGAGTTGGAGCGGTGGCAGGCATTGCGATTGATGGCGATGGGGACCGGCTGACGATGGTGGATCATCTCGGCCGCGTGCTCGATGGCGACCAGTTGCTGTACATCATTGCCTGCGATCGCGCCGCGCGTGGCGAACTGGCTGGCCCTGTGGTCGGCACAGTCATGAGCAATCTGGGTCTGGAGCTGGCGCTGCGGGAAAAAGGCATCGGGTTCCGGCGTGCGGCGGTTGGCGATCGCTATGTCCTGGCGATGCTGAAGGAAGCTGGCGCCGTACTGGGCGGAGAGACTTCCGGCCATATCCTGTGCCTTGATCGCGCCACCACTGGCGATGCGCTGGTGAGCGCCCTGCAGGTGCTCGACGTCATGAAACGCACCGGGCATTCGCTGGCGCAGCTGGCAGCCGGCATGGCGCGTTTCCCGCAGGTGATGCTCAATGTGCGCGTGGGCCAGCGATTCGATCCGATGGCCATGCCCGCGGTCGCAGCCGTGGTCAGGCAGGTCGAGCAGAAACTGGCCGGCGAGGGGCGCGTTGTCCTGCGAGCTTCGGGCACCGAACCGTTGATCAGGGTCATGGTGGAGGGATCCGACGCTGGCGCGACCCGTGCCTGCGCCGAGCAGATCGAGGCCGCGGTAAGGGCAGCCAGCGGCTGAACCGAAGTTTGCGTGCGGTTTCGGGCGCCGCTATCATCGCGCCCGCTGCGGGCTGCCAAGAACTACATGATAAACCCTGCAAAAAAACGTCGCCGCCTGGTCGCGGGCAACTGGAAAATGCAAGGTTCCCGGGCCGAGAACAAGGCGCTGGTCGAGGGGCTGCTTGCTCCCGCAACCATCGATGACCGGGTCGAATGCCTGGTCTGTCCGCCTTACGTCTATCTGCCGGATGTTGCCCGCCTGCTCGTCGACTCACCCATCATGCTCGGAGCGCAGGACGTTTCGGCAGAAGCACAGGGTGCGTTCACGGGAGAGGTGTCTTCCGCCATGCTGCTGGATGTCGGTTGCAGCCATGTGCTGGTCGGGCATTCGGAACGGCGCGCGCTGAACGGCGAAAATGATTCCTTGGTGGCCCGCAAGTTTGCCACGGCCGCGAGCCGGGGGCTGACGCCCGTCCTGTGCATTGGGGAACAACTGGAACACCGCGACGCCGGCCGCACCGACGCGGTGCTCGGCCGGCAGCTGGATGCCATTTTTGCGGTGTCCGGCGTTGCGCCGTTCGCCCGGGCCATCATTGCCTACGAGCCGGTCTGGGCGATTGGCACCGGCCGGACCGCCACGGCCGAGCAGGCGCAGGAAGCGCATGCGTTTATTCGGCGCACCCTAGGCGAAATGGCCGATGAGAACACGGCCGGCAGGATGCGAATTCAATACGGCGGCAGCGTGAAGCCGGATAACGCGCGCACGCTGATGTCGCAGCCCGACATCGATGGTGCGCTCGTTGGTGGCGCGGCGCTGGATCCGCGCAGCTTCGCACAAAACGTGCAAGGCGCGGCCGCCGCTTCCGCGG
>JBDSJD010000047.1:0-106747 GCA_039917615.1 Steroidobacteraceae bacterium | reverse complement strand
CGTTGACCTCGGCTGCCATAGTCAGCTCGATCTCTCTTGTGTCCAACATCGTCTGCCCTCCTCGGGTGAAAAGAGGGTGGGGAGAATTACCTGACCATTACTGGGGACTTTTGCATGACCGGTGACAGCACCGTCGAATGTCAGGTGCACAGCGTCGAGGTGACGGCACCGGACCAGGTGTGGGTGTCTGACGTGACGTATCTGAAGATGGCAGGTCAGTGGCGATACCTCGCCACGGTGATGGACCGGCACTCCAGAAGGTTGCTGGGTTGGGCGTTGTCGCCAGACAAGGGCCAGGCTGTGGTTCAGCGGGCGTTGGCTGCGGCGCTGCGTACGCGCAGGCCCAAGCCGGGCACCATCTTCCACAGTGACCGCGGGTCGGAGTTCCTGGCTTATGACGTACGCCAGCAGCTGCAGGAAGCCGGTCTGGTCCAATCGGTGAATCGACCTCGCCGGATGACCGACAACGCGCACATGGAGTCGTGGAACAAGACGATGAAGTCAGACATGTACCACCGGCAGGACTTCCACAGCGATCAGCAGCTGCGAACTGCGATCCAGAGCTATATCACTTTCTACAACAACTACCGCTTGCACTCATCGCTCGGGTATTGTTCGCCCGTCGAGTTCGAAAGTCGTGTTCACTAACTATGGGTGTCCACTTTTGCGTAGGAACTCTCCTTACGGACGACGGACAGAAATGGACTGTCGCGCCAGTCTTCCTGAAGAAGTACGATCCAGCCGCCAGCAAGACCCAGTCTACACCCGGGTCCAAAGTCGTACAGCTGAAGTAGAAGATCTACGTCGTGACGCCGAACAACCGCATGCAGCGATCTGGATCACCATAAAGTGCGCGCGCCCCACCGTCACAACAGGAGTGAGATCAGCGATTGTGCGCCGCAGGTGCGGCGCCCAGTCGCCGATGCGGGACGTTATGTGCCAGATCAGCTCTCTCTGAGCCCGAGGTGGCGCACGAAGGGAAGGAAGTCCTTGTCTTCAAAGAGCAGCGGAAGGTCGTGCTCGATGCAGTAGGTTGCGATGACAACGTCCAAGGTCTTGCGGATCGTAATGCCACGCGCCCTTAGTGAACGGTAGTTCTCTGCGCTTCGAATGGCTATTGTCTGACCGAGCATCTGGAACACGGTTAGAGAAGTCATGGTCTGCTTGGCAACCCTGTATTGAGCATCGTCGCGAAATCCCTGGAGCACCTCGGCAAGAACGATGTCACCCACCGCCAAACGCTTCACGCCAAGTAGTTCATCCAGACGATCAGCTGCCGCTGACTCGGTGCCGTTGAAATAGTCTATCCAGACGCTGGAATCGACAACGATCACCGCTCCATGCTCCGAGACTCTCGCAGGTCCCCCTCCCATTTCAGTTTGCCTCGAAGCTTCCGAATGTCCGCCTGCCGATTCAACTGGACCAACGTCTGAAGGCCCAATTCAACTGCCTCTCTCTTCGTCTTGAGGCCAGTAGCCTTAAGGGCATTCTTCATAAGGGTGTCGTCAATCACAATATTGGTTCGCATGGTACTTGCCAGTGTGTGTATCAGGATGGCATAGTCTACACACTTACGCTCTTCGCGTCACCTTGGTTGCACGTGGCGCATAACAACCGCATGCAGCGATCTGGATCACCATAAATTGCACGCGCCCGACCGTCATCTAGTCATTCTGGTCAGAGATTGTTCGCCGCGCGTGCGGCGCAGCGCACAATCTCTGATGCGGGACGTTGGGCGGCACTCCCTTGTGCTCGTCGGAGTGGTACTATAGTATCACTGTATGCGTACAGAACTCGTCACAACCCTCAAGCGCCAAGCCACCGAACTGCTCAATGACATATCGCGCAGTCGAGAGCCCATCCTCATCACCCAGCACGGCCTGCCCAGCGCCTACCTGATCGACGTTGAGAGCTACGAGCTGTTGCAGCGGCGAATGAAACTTTTGGAAGGTATTGCGCGCGGTGAGAAGGCCATTGAAGAAGGGCGTACTCTCACAAACGCTCAGTTCAAGCAACGCATGTCGCGATGGCTGAAGTAATCTGGACGGAGCCCGCCTCAGGAGACATAGAGGCAATTGCAGACTACATTGCCCTGGACAATCCCATTGCGGCAAAGGCGTTTTTCAGACGCGTGTCGGAACATGTCGATCAGCTTGCAGATCACCCCCTCAGTGGGTCCAAGCTACCGGAATTCAAGGGGTGGCACTACCGCCAGATTGTCGAACCACCGTGCCGCGTCATCTATAGGCACGAGAAGGGTCGTGTCCATATTCTTCACGTGGTTCGCGGCGAACGCCTACTTGATCAAGCGCTGCTTGCAGTCAGAAATAGATCCACAGACACGTGACGCCGAACAAACCCATGCAGCGATCCGGGACAGATAAAGTCCACGACCGCGGGCGATCAGCGTTGTGGTCAAACAAGTCATGCGCGCCCGCGTGCTGATCCGTCGGAGGGCGGTCGCTGAGGGGTGCCGTTGGGCGCCAAGCCGATTGCCTCGCTACTTTGATGCGTCCCTGAGGCATGGGTGAGGACATGGACGTTCCCGGGTTCAGGCGGCACCCCTTGAAGGGCCAGGAGAAAGGTCGCTGGTCAGTGTGGGTCAACGGCAATTGGCGCCTGACGTTCGAGTTCCGGGACGGACAGGCATATGTACTCGACTACGAGGACTATCATTAATGGCTATGCACAACCCTCCGCATCCGGGCGAGTTCATTACCTCGGTCTATCTTGAGCCGAATGGCATTAGCGGTCGGGAGCTTTCCGCCAAGCTTGGCGTATCGGCATCGACGCTGAATCGCATCCTGACTGGCAAGAGTGGAGTCACCCCCGAGATGGCGCTGCGTCTATCCAAGTGTCTTGGGCGCTCGCCAGAAAGTTGGCTAGCGCTGCAGCATGGACATGATCTTTGGAACGCCAAGAAGCGCGTGGACTTAAAAGAAGTAGGAACGCTACGTCTAACTGCCGCCTAACAACTGGAGTGAAAAGCTGTGACACAGACGCCTCCTTGATCCTCCATTGCCGTACTACGGCAAAGACGTACACTACTGCCGTGTACGCCAGGAACGTACGAGCAAGCATTCCAGCCCCATACTGAAGAAGATCAAGGAGCAGCTTGATGAAACCTGCTAAACGCAATCTCGGCCTGGAGGTTCTTGAGGGACTGCAGGAACTCAAGCGCGGAGTGCATGGTCGCAAGACGGCCGTGGAAAAGGTCCCAGGATGGGAAGCGGCGTGGTCGGCGGAAGCCGACCGTCGTGAGGACCGAATTGCGCGCGGTGAAGCGAATTGGGCTTCTGGCCCTGAGGCGGTGGCTCGCATTCGCGCCAAGATTTCGTGACCCACCATCGATCGCCGGAAGCCGACTCAGAACTTGCAGAAACGTCCGTATTCCCTTCTCTGTCGACCAGACGCTAAAGAAATCCATATAAGCGCGACTCTCACGAGACTTCGCGGAATACGTCCTCTTCGGTAAGGTACCCTCTGGCCTCAGCGAGGGGCACAATCCGTCGGCGTAGGTTCTGGAGCTGGACCAGGGACAACTGGCGACGGACAGCATTCCGCACGATCGCGCTGCGGCTGAGGCCGGCGCGTTTCGCCGCCTTGGTAACCTGACGGCCGAGATCAGGGTCGAGGCGAATGGTGAGGGACGAAGTTTTCAAGTCTTGCATTGTAATGCGGCCCGAGCATGAAGGAACACGCGGCGATCACGGACGTTTGCATTCGGACGATGCCATGAATAATCCATCCATCTCGCGTCAACTCATTGGTCTCGCAGGTTGGCTTCTGGTGTCATTTGCTGCGGGCGCGATTGGAGCCATCGCGTCGGTGGAGGCGCGAACCTTTTATGGTCAATTGACCCGTCCAGACTGGGCGCCGCCAGGCTGGCTCTTCGGCCCTGTCTGGTCCGCGCTGTTCGCGCTCATGGGTCTCGCCGCATGGCTCGTGTGGCGACAACATGGCTTCAAGGCGGGCCGGGCGGCGCTGGTGCTGTTCGTCATCCAGCTTGCGGCAAACGCATTGTGGAGTTGGCTGTTCTTTGCGTGGCATCAGGGCGGACTGGCATTCGCAGAAGTCCTGGTCCTGTGGGCTCTCATCGTTGCGACGTCGGTTTCATTCTGGCGCCACTCCGCACTCGCCGGGGCAATGATGCTTCCCTATCTTGCGTGGGTGACATTTGCCAGTGCGCTCACGTATTCGACGTGGCAGCTCAATCCGGGCCTGCTGTAGCCATGAACCCAGAAGAAGCAAGCGCGGAGATTCTCGCCCGGCTGCGCCGAGCCGAAAACGAACACGCCGTCCGGATTCTGTTGGCTGTTGAATCCGGAAGCCGCGCCTGGGGATTTGCTTCGCCAGACAGTGACTACGATGTTCGATTCATCTACGCGCATGACCCGGCCTGGTATCAGTCAGTCGACCTTGAGGAACGCAGGGACGTCATTGAGTACCCGATCGTTGACGATATCGACCTGCATGGCTGGGATGTGCGCAAGGCACTTCGTCTGTTCTGGAAATCAAATCCGGCGTTTGTCGAGTGGATCCAGTCCCCAGTCGTCTACATGGAAGAGGGCGGGTTCCGCAGGCAGGCACTGGAAGCGCTGCCCCGAATATTTGCGCCGGATAGGGGGATATACCACTACAGGAGCATGGCCAGGACAAACTATCGCGGCTATCTCAAGGAGCCTGTGGTTCGGCTCAAGAAGTACTTCTACGTGCTCCGGCCATTGCTGGCAGCCAGGTGGATAGAGAATACTTCGGGCGCGGCACCAATCGAATTCGGTAAATTGTTGTCGCTGCTGTCGGATCAACCGTTGGTACTTGATGCCACGCACTCTTTGCTTGAGAAGAAGCGCCATGCGTCCGAGATTGACCTCGCTCCGGCTGTCCCGGTACTCAACGAATTCATTGAGACCGAGTTGGCGCACGAAAGCCCGGATCTGCCGAAGAAGTCCTGGTCACCCGAGGTTGTCGGGTTGCTCAACGAGATTTTTCGTCGTGTGCTTGGCGAGCGAGGAGCGCCTGATACACACTCGACATCAACCGGAACTTGCGGCACATTGCCGGCATCCACGGATTGATATTTCTCTCATGTCTCACAAGCGCCAAGGGCACCTGATAACCTTCGGGGAATGGGCACGCCACCTGCGCCCGTTCATGAAGCGGCTATTCTGGAGGCAGGAGAGATCTGCCGGCCGTTGTCTTGCCAGGAGAGAGTCCGAGGGTGCCGGGAACGTCGACATTCTGTATGGGGAAGGGGATGTCGTCATGGCCAGGACGGATATGGCTGAAACTGGCTTGAAGCGTGGCGATATGGGCGCAGTTGTCCACGTCCATGGCGCGGATGCCGTCGAAGTGGAATTCGTGGCTGACGATGGAACCACGCGCGCGGTGCTCACGCTTGGGGCCGAAGCTGTGCAACACGCCGGGAATGTTCCTGGTCCGCCACACCGGTGAAGCCACCGATCATCAGTGATCCGGAAATCATGGGCGGAACGCCATGTTTCGAGGGTACTCGTGTCCCATTCCAGACGCTGCTGGATTACCTCAAGGCTGGCGAGCCGTTGGACGAGTTTCTGGATGGGTTCCCCAGCGTGTCGCGCGACATGGCGATAGCTGCTCTGCAGGTAGCCGGAGACTTTGCAATTGCACGAGCGAACGCCTCCAAGGCGCCTTCCCCCTTGACGGACTGGGGCGCGTGCCAGGCCGTGGAGAGGCACCCGGGCGTGGTCAGTGGAGCCTGGGTGTTCCGAGGCACCCGCATTCCCCTGGCGGCCTTGTTCGAGAATCTGCAATCCGGCGCCACGGCCGAGCAATTCGTGAGCTGGTTCCCCGGCGTAACCCTGCAGCAGGTTCACACGGCGATGGACCATGCCGCTGCAAAGACGGGCACGGAGAAGAAGCTGAACGAGGTGCATAGCTCGCAGAGTTCACACCTGGATCCGGACATGGCGCTTCATCAGTATCAAATGCTGGCGAAGGATTTGTGGGATGACCAAACCTACTTCAATCTCGTGATTGACGCCGCATCGCCGGAGACCGAGATATGGATCGGGGATGACGATGGGCACCTCGTTCAGAAGGAAGTCGGTGTACTTGATACCGAGCTGGTTCCCGGTGACTACACTGTCGAATTCGGCCTGGGAACGACTACCTATCCCATCCGGCTCATGGCAGACGCCCGGTATACGGAGCAGGAAATCCGGACGTGGCCGAGCTGTCCGCGTCCTGTTCCTCGCATTGCACCGGAATAGGCAGGACACTGGCGCAAGATGATAGGGTTCGGTGCATACCACTACACGTACGACAGTGGACACTCTGGATCGATCTGCGCATTGCGGTTCAGTCCGCGCAAGGTGGCGTCGTGCTAGGGCTCCTGTCATGTACGCCGTAATAGCCGCAGCTGTACATGCCGTCGTGGCAATAGCAGCCGCTTTCACCATTGCCCCCTACAGCGTGCAGCCAATTGCGACCAACATGCATCTCTCGACTTTGTGCCTGGCATCCGCGGCGTTGTCGGGACTCGGACTTGTCTCGACGGCAACCTATCTCTCAAAGCGGATACGTCCGGTATCAGGTGCGGTAGTGGGGCTGCTGTGTGGAGCGCTATGCAGCGTAATGATCGGTTTGGCCATGGCGGGGATAGACTTCTCGCTGGTCCTCTACCTCGCCTTACTTGCCCCCACTCTGCTTGCAGTACTGCTTGCGACGTTGCTGGATCGAAATAAATCAGGGTGGCAGTCGCGTAAAGCGTAGGCTGACTGACGCGCCGAGGGGCTGACGCGTTTAGACCTGTGGACTCTCGGCCGGTGTTTTGGACGCGGCCGCCAATATGCCGATGCCCGCGGCTATCAGGGATGCCATCGCCAGAAAGAAGGCCGCGAATCCGGCCGCGATCAGTGCCCAGACAAATGTTTTTGCAATCCACACCATCCAGCGTATTGAGAGTGCAAACCACATAGCAGAGTCCTCGCAACGGATCGGACAACCGGCCCTGCGTAAATATGCAGTTTCCCAGGTGATCGCAGGAGCCGTGCATTGCCGCTGCATGCAGTAGTCCAGCTCCTACTTGGGCTTTGAGCGTCAGCATCTTCTTACATTGCATGCTACCGCCGGTCCTATGTGACCTGCGTCCTGGGGGAACGACACTGTCGCCCTGACCGGAGACGCGGATGAAACTATTCCTCTTGTGGCTGCTAGGCGTGCCTCTTATCGTGACTTCGATGGTGATGGCGCAGTCGCTGGCGATGGAGAACCAGCAAAACTCGCAAGATCGCCAAGTCAGTGGGCAGCCGTGCTCACTGGATGGTGAGCTCCACCACATGACGCCGATCATCGTGAAGAAGCGGTACGGAAGTTCCTGCGATCAGCTCTCCATCCATTGATAGAGTTGCTGCGGCGCCCGCCGCGCCCTTGGTTATCCGCACCAGGTAGTCAACGGCGGGAAGCTTGAGGGTCACCTCGAACTCTTCCCAAGCTGGCGGTGGGCATGGATTGATGTGCAAAGTGTCGCCACTGATCCGGATGCCAAGCACTTGTTCCAGGATGGCGCGGTAAAACCAGCCGGACGCACCTGTGTACCAGCTCCAGCCACCGCGTTGGCTCAGGGTGCTGCCGCTGTAAATATCCGCTGCAACCACATATGGCTCGACCCGATATAGGCGCGCCTCTTCAGGCGTGGTGCTGCGCCTCACCGGGTTCAGCATCTGCAGGATCTCGCCAACGCGAGCATGGTTTTTCAGCATTGCCTGGGCCATGAGCACCCAGATGGCCGCGTGCGTGTACTGGCCCCCGTTTTCGCGCAGCCCGGGGAGGTAGCCCTTGATATAGCCGGGGTCGACCGGCGCGACGTCGAAGGGTGGTGCGAATAGCAGCACCAGCTGCTCGTCTTTCTTGACGAGATGTTCATCCACAGCCTGCATGGCCGCGCGCGCGCGCGCCGGCGCTGCTGCGCCTGACAGAACAGCCCAACTCTGCACCAGCGAGTCGATACGGCATTCTTCTCCCTGAGCTGATCCCAGCGGCGTGCCATCGTCGAAGAAGGCGCGCCGATACCAGTCGCCGTCCCAGCCGTCGCTTTCGCAGGCCTCAGTCAGCCGGTCGATGTGCGTGCGCCAGCGGTCAGCGCGCACATGGTCCCGCCGTTGTTCCGCCACCGGCACAAACTGACGCAAGGTGGTGATCAGGAACCAGGCGAGCCAGACGCTTTCGCCGCGACCTTCATGGCCCACCCGGTTCATGCCGTCGTTCCAGTCGCCACCACCCATCAGAGGCAGATCATGCGCACCGGTGGCAAGACTGATGTCCAGCGCCCGCGCGCAATGTTCGTACAGGCTCGCGGCCGTGCGCGAGATCGTAGGGACGTAATGCGCGTCCTCTTGTTCCAGCGGGAGAGGCGGCCCTTCGATGAACGGAATGATCTCATCCAGCACGGCGACGTCGTGGGTGGAGTCCATGTATTGGTGCACGACAAATGGCAGCCAGATCCGGTCATCCGAAAAATGGGTGCGAACACCGCGGCCGCTGGGCGGATGCCACCAGTGCTGCACATCACCTTCAACAAACTGGCGCGCCGCCGCGCGCAGCAGGTGGGCGCGCACCTGATCCGGCGCACACAATGTCAACGCCATGCCGTCCTGCAGTTGATCCCGAAAGCCGAAGGCGCCGCCGGCCTGATAGAACGCGGCGCGTCCCCACAGGCGACAGCCGATGGTCTGGTACAGCAGCCAACGATTGAATAGCAGATCCAGCGCGCGATCCGGCGTGCGTATCTGCACCGCACCCAGCAGACGGTCCCAGTGAGCCTGCACGTCGGCGAGGACCGTTTCGCCGTTGGTTTCCCGATATTTGGTGACGAGCTGTCGGGCCGCGTGCTCGTCCGCGGCCTGCCCGAGAACGAATTGCATTTCGTCGGAGGCGCCAGGTGCGATTTCGAGCGTGAACGCAAAGGCGCAGCAGGGATCGCGCCCCGCGCCATTCTGCGGCGACCAGTTGCCGGATGTGCGCAGACCGGCGGGCCATGCGGGCGAGCCGTTGCGCCCGAGAAATTCGTGGCGACTGTCGGTGCAGTGTTCCTGGCGCCCGCCGAAGTCACAGAACGCAATGCGCGCGCCGAAGTCCACCAAAGCTGGGTTGCTGGCAAACTGCGCACCGGTGGCACTGTCGACACGGGTGAGGATGCCCTGGTTGGTGCCGGATCGTGTGGCACCCAAGGCCCACTCCACATAGGAAATGACGGTGATCCGTCGCGCGCGCGCCAGATGATTGGTCAGGCGCAGGCGGCACAGCTTCACCGGATCATCGGGAGCCACCAAGACCGTCATACGACTTGCAAGGCCGCGGAACTCAACATCGAACTGGCTGTAACCCTGACCATGCCGGATTTCGTATTGCGCTTCGCGGCGCCGGATCGGCTGCGCCGCCGGACTCCAGAGTTCACCGTCATCTTCAAGAAGATAGAAGGCTTCGCCGGAAGGGTCGCACACCGCATCGTTTGACCAGGCGGTAAGCTGGTTCTCGCGGCTGTTGAGCGACCAGGTACACATGGAACCACGTTCGGTAATCACGGAGCCGAAGTGCTCGTTTGCCAGCACATTGCTCCAGGGCGCGGGAGTCTGCGGCGAGCGCGTCAGTGAAATCACGTATTCGCGGCCATCGGGAGAAAAGCCGCCCCAGCCATTGAAGAATTCCAGATGCGATGGCGAACCCGCCACGACATCCATCGGCATTTCAGGCGGCTCCACCAGATGCTCGAGAACCTGTGCCTCGGCGGACCGGGTGATCGGTGGCCGGTATAACAGTTCCAGCAGACTACCCTGCGCAGGATTCAATACTACACGGGCGAGGGACAGCAGCAGATTGCGTTCGGCGTCGCTGATGGAGTCAATCGCGAGCGGATAGATTCCGCCGCGATCCTCACCTTCGACTGGCTGCGACATGAAGGCGCGCGCCGTGCGTTCAATGGCCTGCTGCAGATCCTGCACGTAGGAATGGCGCAATTCATTGAGGATTACCACATCAATTGCCAGGCGTTTGATACGCAGGTATTCCTGCCCGCGCAGGCACTGCTGGATGAAGCCCAGATCGTCCTGGCTGTGGCAGCGGATCAGCAGTATCGGGCGATCACCGGAGATGGAGAACCGCCATAGATGCGTGACATCGATCGAGTACGGACCCGCTGCATCCTTGCGCGCCCGCAGTTGCTGCGTTGACAGCAGCAGGTGCGAGGCCAGAGTCTGGAAGAGCATGGCTTCGCCAAGGCTGCTTTGCAGGTAATAGAGTTCGGCGCGGGCGAAGGTCCACGCTGATTCCGAAATATGCTCGAACAGGGCGGGAGTACGGTACTTGGCGATGAGCGCAAGCGCCTGCTCACGCGATTCCGCCACAAATGTCGCGAAAGTCACAGTCACGCTAGCGCGTGCCGGCACCACCACCTGGGTACGCAAGCTGAAGATCGGATCGAGCACATTGCCTGCAGTGTTCGAGAGCGGCTGGGCATGGTGCATGACCTGCGGCAGCCTGGCGTTGCGACCGCGGCCGAGAAAACGCGACCGGTCGGTTTCGTACTGCAGATGTGGTGGGGCATCACCGGATCCGGCAATGACATGTATTGCCCAGACCTGCGCCTCGCGATTACTGCGTGGCCGGCGTGTGGCGAGCAGGGCGCCGGATCCGGGCAGAAACTCGGTCTGGATGAACAGATTGGAAAAACCCGGATGGGCGATGTCGGCACGTGGCGGCGCCAGCACGATTTCCGCATACGAGGTGAGTGCGATCACCCGCGCGCGCGCGCCGTCGTTGCGCAGCGTGATGCGACGCAATTCGCCGTCATCTTCCGGCGCCACAACCACCGACAGCGTGGTGCGCAGCATGCCGTCGCGACGGGCAATGGTGGCGCCTTCCTCATTGAAGTGCACGCGGTATTCATCGGGAACGGCGGCGGTGGGTTGAAAGCCGGCCGACCAGAGCTTCTCGCTCTGCAGATCCTGCAGGTAGATGAAGGTGCCCCAGCAGTCCTGCGTCGCATCCTCCCGCCAGCGCGTGACTGCGCGTGTGCGACAGTTGCTGTAGCCGCCCCCGGAATCTGTGAGCATCACCGTATAGTTTCGATTCGACAACAGGTGCGTGACTGGCGTGGGAGAGTTGTACCCCTCGATGGTGCGGGAGACTTCCGGCGCGTCATCCAGGCCCTGCGATACCGGCACATCAGTTTCGACCAGTGCCGGCGCTTCAACAAAACGAATGGAACGTTCCTGCAGCAGCAGGTCCGAGGCGGTGATGCCCGGCTCGGCATGAAAGCGGGCCTGCATGATGCGGTCCTGCAGCACGTTGTCCAGCGCGACCAGACTCATTCCCTGGTGGTGCGCCATATAGGCCCGCACCACAGCAACGGTTTTTCCTTCGGGCAGCCGGGAAGCCGTGAAGTCCAGCGCCTCGTAATAGCCGAAGTACCCCTTGCCGGATTCCAGGGCGATGGCGCGGTAGTTTTCGCAGGCATCCACCGGCCTGTACATGGCCGCTAGCGCTGATGCGTAAGGAGCAACCACATAGTCAGCCGCCAGGCCGCGCTTGAGGCCAAGCGATGGCAAGCCGAAGCTTGAGTACTGATAGGTGTATTCGCGGTCCCTGATGTTGTACGCCGATTCAGATATACCCCACGGCAGCTGGTGACGGTCGCCGTAACTGATCTGCTTCTGCACCGCGCGCTGATTGGTCTGGTCGAGCAGGCTGTAGCGAGGTTCATGCATCACCAGTGCCGGCATCAGGTACTCGAACATCGACCCGGACCAGGAGGCGAGCACCGGCCGATGTGATCCACCCGTCAATCGCCGCCCGAGTCGGGTCCAATGCGTGCGGGGCACATCACCCTTCGCAATGGCCACGAGACTGGCAAGCCGCGCCTCTGAAGCGAGCAGGTCATAGAAGCCTGAATCCAGTGCGCCGTCCGCAACCCGATACCCAATGGAGAACAACCCCCGGTCGCGGTCGAACAGGAAGCCAAATGACATCGAGGCAACCTGTGCGTGACATTGCCTGGGGATCTGCTCCAACTCGGCCGATAATGCCGCGCAGCGTGCAGCGCTGTTTGCCACGGCATCAGCAGCCTCTCCCCCGATGGTCGCCGTCGGCAATTGTTCGAGATACGCCGCAACATCCTGGAGCGTGGCATCGATCTGCAGGCGGGATTCCAGGGCCAGGCAGATGTCCCGCTGTTCCAGATTCAGCGGAACTGTGAGCAAATCCGGCAGTAGTTGTCGCAGATCCCGCAGATGGGACTCGATGTCTTGCCCGGCGACCCTGAGCCAGCGCGCTGCTTCCAGCGACATCCTGCTGGCCGAGGTCCGCAGCAGATTGTCGATCTGTTGTGAAACAGCCAGCAGGGTGTCCCTGGCATCCACCAGGGAAGTGGCGCTGCGCTCCAGTCGACGCTGCAGCTGCAGCAGCGCATCCTGCACTCCCTGTTTGCGGCTGCTTGTATCAGCGGCGGTGTTCGCCGTTGCAGCCAGTGCCTCACGGCACAAGGCCAGCGCGTCCAGCGGGCCCGACAGCGCGCGTGTTGACAACACGGGGCCCTGGCGAAACCCGATGCAGGCCTGCCGCAGCGTCAGCAGATGGCCGGCAAGATTGCCGCTGTCGACAGTTGAAACGTAGCGGGGTAGCAGCGGCGCCAGTGACCGGGTGTCGTACCAGTTTAGAAAATGTCCTTCGAAACGCTCAAGCCTGCTCAAGGTCGCAAGAGTGGCCGTCAGGCGTTCGGTCATCGCCTGCAAACCAAGCCAGCCGAAATCCCGTGCTGCCAGGGTGGAAAGCAGATACAAACCGAAGTTGGTGGGCGAGCTGCGATGTGCCAGCACAGGCGCCGGGTCTTCCTGATAGTTGTCGGGTGGCAGGAAATTGTCTTCCGCTGTCACGAACCGCTCGAAGAAGGTCCAGGTCAGACGCGCCACGCCGCGCAATTCGAATTGCACGTCGTCTGGAATTTGTTCCTGGGGCTGACGCGCATCCAGTGGCTGGCTCAGCAGCTGTGCCAGCAGCGGAGAGAGCCACCACAGCAGCAGCAACGGCACAAAGGAGTTGAACCCCGCCGGATTGATCGCCATCAGGGTGGCGACAGCGGCGACCACAACGATGCTGGCACTCTTCAACGGCCATACAAAACTGGTCAGCGCATCGCTGCGGTCGGCTTTCAGCTGCGCGGCTGTTACCCATTCGAGCAAGTGGCGCTTCGAGACCACCAGCCGGAATAGTGCCCGGGAAATCGCGTCCACACTGAGCCACGCGTTCTGCGCGAGCAGGCAAAGCGATATCGTGCCGCGTGCCAGCTCTTCACCAAGATCGGTGACCAGGCGGCGGACATGCGTCCGGGCTGAACTGATGGCTGGCCAACGCACCATCCGGATCGCTGCGGTACTCAGTGCCGGCCAGAGCCAGGGACCAAGCACCACCATCAGCCACACGAATGGCCGGGCACTGGGGTCGGCAAATGCGGCGATGAGCAGGGCGACGCAGCAGGGCGCGTTCAGTGACCGGCGCAGGTTGTCCAGCATCTTCCAGCGACCCAGCGGCGGCAGGCGGCCGCGCAAACCTGCAATCCACGGCACAAGTTGCCAGTCGCCCCGTATCCAGCGATGGGAGCGGGCAGCGGCGACTTCGGAATGCGAGGGAAAATCCTCGAACAATTCGATGTCGCTCACCAGACCACAGCGCGCAAACAGGCCTTCGAACAGATCGTGACTGAGCAGCGCATTCTCCGGAACCCGGTCTGCCAGCGCGATGTCCCATGCCTTGAGGTCATAAAGGCCCTTGCCGGTGAAGAGGCCTTCGCCGAACACATCCTGATGCAGATCCGACACTGCGGCGGCGTAAGGATCCACACCGCTGCCGCTGGCGATGATCTCGCGATAGAGTGAACGCTCGTCCGTGCCGGGCAGCAGCGGTGTGATGCGTGGCTGCAGCACTGCATAGCCCTGCACGACACGCTGCGCGGCAGGCGACAACACCGGCTGGTTCAGTGGATGTGCTGCGATCCCCACCAGATCCTTGACGCAGCCCATAGGCAGTCGCGTATCCCCATCCACCGTCAGCACATAGCGGATGCCTTTGGGTACCTGCAACACGCCGTTGTCATCCGGCAGAAAACTGGTAGATCCCCTGCCTAACAGCAGCCGGTTCAATTCCTCAAGTTTTCCGCGCTTGCGTTCCCAGCCCATGAAGCAACGCTCGCCTTCACTCCACAGGCGACGCCGGTGCAGCAGAAAGAATTTCGGCTCATCGCCGCTTGCGTCCTGTGCACCATGGTTAAGTGCGGCAATTTCGCGCCGCGCAGCTTCGAGAACGGGCGCGTCATTGCGCGCCGTTTCGGTGGCGCTGTCGGTCCAGTCCGAAAGCAATGCGAAGCTGATGAGGGGATCCGGATTGGCGAGCGCGTGCACATGCAATTGCCTGGCGGCCGCTGCGGCATCCTGCGGCGAGCGCAGCAGAATCGGCACCACGACCAGAGTCTTCATGCCGGCGTACAAACCCGATTGCAGCGCCAACCGTGGCAGATGCTGCGGTGGGAACGCGCGCAACCACAGCCGGTTGAGGAAGCCAATCGCCAGTTCCGAGGTTGGGAACACTGCCAGCAATGCGAGCAGGATGAGCAGCGGATGCGAAAGCGCCTGCCAGTCTGTTGCCAGGCGGACTGCTAACCCGGTCAACAGCAGTACGAGGGCTCCGATGCCTCCTACGTAGAGTCCTCGCGCATGCCGAACTACCCGGCGCCGGAGCCGATGTGACAGGGACACAGGAAACTGCAGTGCGATTTCCAGATCGTGGCGCCGCGGGCCGATCAACCAGCTGCCGATGTCCGTGTCCGTGGACTCAGCCGCCGGCGCACCGCCGACCAGTTCAAGGATCTGCTGCGTGACCGTGACTTCATGGCGATGCGTGGCCATGGCCAGTTCCTCCACGCAGTTGCGATAGCGATCACGGGTGCGCCGATCACAGTCGACATAGGTTGGTTGCGTCCGCAGCAGCAGCTCCACACGGGAAGTGCTCTCGAACAGTGATCGCCAATCGAAGGAGTTGAGCGCGCGCAGACTGGTAATGATGTTGCGTGCCACCAGATTGCTGGCGCTGCGACGCGCGTGCTGTCGCTGGATGTAGTCGTCGATGGTCGTGCCGCGCCGCGCGAGTTCGGCGGAGAGGTCGTCAAGGAGCGGCCGGCCGCGCTCACCCATGCCATGCAGGCGATGCGCGAGCTGGACTATGTACGGCGCGATGAAACGGCCTTCCAGCCAATGTGGTCGCGAAAGGCTCGCACCCAGTTCCGACCATCGACCATCCAGCAGCGAGTCCGCCAGCTCATCCGCCGCAGCCCGCGCGGCGAGGGAGTCTTCTACCCGCACCGCAATTCGCCGCAGCTCGTCTACCAGGGCAATGCGCAGGATGGGATACAGGGCCCAGATCTCGCGCATCCTGAGCGGCGCGGCGTTCTGGTAGCCAGCCAGCAAACGCAACAGGGATTGCGGATTGAATTCCCACAAGGTGTGGCGCAGGTATTCTGTCGCGATGTGAAAGATGCGCGGCCAGCCCGTTGCCTCTGGGTGATTCGCAGCCGGAAGGTCGCGCCAGACAGTGGGGGTCAGTCGCAGCGGCACCTCGCTGAGCTGCTCCGATATCACATGAAAATTGTCAACCAGCCATTGCGCAGCTGGAGTGATGGCCCGCCCGGCGCGCAGGGCGGCGACGATGGCTGCGTAAGCTGACTCAAGCGCGCTCGCATTGCCGCGCAGCCGCTTGCGCAGGTCCAGGCGGCTTGTGTCGACGAATTCACCGCTGTTGTCGGCAAGCTTGCGCCCGTGACGTTCCAGCCGATCGACGTCCCAGAGTTCTCCTTCAGTTGGAATATCCGGTTTGTCTACCAGGGAAGAGAGCCGCCGTGCCAGTGTGGAATTCAGCAAGGCGCTGCTTCGAAACGAATCGCCCATGCTGTTGCCTCAGGGTGCGGCGATGACACGCCAGACACTGTTGCCCACGTCGTCTGCGACCAGCAATGCGCCTTTCGAGTCGAATGCAATGCCCACCGGTCGCCCCATCGCATCGCCGCTGCCACTGACGAAGCCGGTCAGCACATCCAGTGGCATCCCCTGAGGCCTGCCTTTTTCAAATGTTATGAACACAACCTTGTAGCCCGCCAGGGGTTTGCGGTTCCATGAGCCGTGCTCGGCGACGAACATGCCGTTCCGGAACGGCGCGGGCAGTGTGGAGGTCGCCGCCGCCAGTCCCAGCGGAGCAACGTGCGCGCCCAGTGCATAGTCAGGGGTCGTTGCGGTTTTGACGAGCGCAGCATCCTGCGGTTTGACGCGCGTGTCGACATGCGCGCCGTAGTAGCTGTACGGCCATCCATAGAATGCGCCGTCGCGCACCGATGTCAGATAATCCGGAACCAGGTCATTGCCAAGTTCATCGCGTTCATTCACCACGGTCCACAGCGCACCTGAAGTCGGTTCCCACGCCAGGCCGTTGGGATTTCGCAGCCCCGTTGCATACAGGCGTTTCGTGCCGTTCTGCAGATCGACCTGCCAGATGGCGGCGCGGCCTGCCTCTGCAGCATGACCGTTTTCGCCGATATTGCTGTTGGAACCTGCCGTCGCATAAAGATAGCGGCCGTCCCTGCTTGCCAGGATGTTTTTGGTCCAGTGATGATTGAGCGGTCCGGCTGGCAGGTCGGTGACCTTTTTTCCGGGGCCGGTGATGCGCAGGTCGCCTGTGTGGTAGGGAAACCCCAGCACGGCGTCGGTGTTGGCTACATACAGCGTGGATCCCACCAGCGCCATTCCAAATGGGGAATTCAGGCCTTCGAGAAAGGGACTTGCGATCTCGGCGACACCATCACCATTGGCATCGCGCAGCAGGGTGATGCGATTTGCGGAAGGAACAGCAGCGCCGGCTTTCCCCATTACGACCTTCATGATCCTGCCCTTGATGCCTTTGCCATCTGCGGGCCGAGGGGGAGCATTGGTTTCTGCCACCAACACGTCGCCGTTGGGCAGGGTATACAGCCAGCGCGGATGCTGGAGTCCGGCTGCAAATGCCTGCACCGATAAGCCGGGGCCTGGAGTCGGCTTGACGCCGGCGGTCCAGCCGATGGCGGGCGCGATCCGCAGAGTGGGAATGAGTCTGTTGGCTGGAGTCGGTAAGGCTGGTGCCGCGCCGATGCTGGAGGGCGGTGAAGGGGACGGCGCGGAAGTGGAGGTATATGCCGCGCAAGCGCTGCAGGCCATCAACAACACCAGAACGGGCGAAGCGCGGAGCGGGAACATGTAAAACATCACGCGGCCACCTCCTGTCATTCCTGTCCCCCGTTCGACGCGGGAATTGCCGCGATGAGCAGTGTGGGGTCCACGAACTGAAGGTGCCATCCGGCGACCTCAGATGACCTGTGTCAGATATTCCTTACGCCAACGCGAGCAGGCGAGCACCCCGTGCTGTATTCTGGTTGTGTTGTAGGCAGGGTGCCTGCGTGAAGTCTGCGGCCAACAACGTCTGGCCGCGAATTCTGCATTCTGATCGGGCATAAACCCGTCAGGCGAGCTCTTCAATTTGCCCGGCTGGATAGATGCGCAGCCTGTCGCACGATTCGCCAAGGACTGATGCCGTGTACGAGCTGATTATCGCAAACAAGAACTACTCGTCCTGGTCCATGCGCCCATGGGTGTTGATGCGCGCGTTGCAGATCCCGTTTGGCGAGCGCCTGTTGCTGTTCCATGCAAACAGCGGCGCCGGGGATTTCCGGATGTTTTCGCCAACCGGTCGCGTGCCCTGTCTGCTGGATGGTCCAGTGAAGGTGTGGGATTCGCTCGCGATCGTGGAGTACCTGGCGGAACGGCATGCCGGCGTCTGGCCGCAGGATCTTGCTGCACGGGCCTGGGCACGTTCCGCGGCAGCCGAGATGCACTCCGGCTTTCAGGCGCTGCGCACTGTGTGTTCGATGAATGTCGGATTGCGCGTTCGGCTGCACCAGGTATCACCGCCGCTGCAGGCAGAACTGTTGCGCCTGAATGCGTTGTGGAGCGAAGGACTCAATTCGCATGGCGGACCCTGGCTTGCGGGTAAGCAATTCGGGGCCGTGGACGCGTTCTTTGCGCCGGTTGCGACGCGGCTGCAGACCTATGGGTTGTCATTGCCACAAATCGCTGCGCAATACGCGCAGCGTCTGCTGGATTTCGCGCCGGTAAGTGAGTGGGTGAACGCCGGCATCAACGAACCATGGCGTGATGCCGCGCATGAGGCGGAGGTGCTGGAGCACGGAGAAATCACGCTGGACCAGCGTGCCGCGGTGCGGCAGGCGTGATGCGGCGATACAGCAACCTGCACACACTTGCGGCAGTGACTTTGGGATTGCTGCTGACGGGTTGCCAGACGGTGCCACTGCAGACGGCTCCACCGGCTGCGGCGCCGCAAGAGCTGCACTTCGAAGCTGTTGGCTGGGATGCGTTGCCAGGCTGGCAGGAAGATGACCTGACCCAGGCGTGGCCGGCATTGCTTGCCAGTTGCAGTGCGCCGCGCATGCCGCAGGCCTGGACCGGATTCTGCCGAGCCGCGTCTGGGGTCGAGCCCCGAGATGGATCCGCGCAACGCGCCCTGCTGATGGCGCAGCTGCGCGCTTACCGTGTGGTAACGCAAAGCCAGGATAAACGTGAATCGCGCAACACGGGCCTGATCACGGGGTATTACGAACCCGTGCTGAAAGGCTCGCGCCGGCGCGGTGGTGCATTCCAGACGCCTTTGTATGCGGTGCCTGATGACCTGGTGAGCGTGGAGCTGGGTGAACTGTATCCGGCGCTGCAGGGCGAGCGCATCCGCGGGCGTCTGCAGGGCCGTCGCATCACGCCGTATCCTGATCGAGCGCAGCTGGTCGACGGCAAAGTACTGGCGGGTCGCGAGATCGTCTGGGTGGATAGCGCGGTGGATGCGTTTTTCCTGCAGATCCAGGGCTCAGGGCGCGTGACGCTTCCTGACGGCAGCACCCTGCGCCTGGCCTTTGCCGATGTGAACGGACATCCCTATCGCGCCATCGGACGTTATCTGGTCGAGCGCGGCGAACTGACTGTGGAGCAGGCGAGTGCGCCGGGACTGCGGCAGTGGCTGGCTGAACATCCGGACCGACAGAACGAAGTATTCAACGCCAATCCGAGCGTGGTGTTTTTTCGCGATGAGAAACTCGGCGATCCTGGGCTCGGGCCGCGCGGCGCGTTGGCGGTGCCGTTGACGGCGGGCCGATCACTGGCCATTGATCCGCGGTTGTTGCCGCTCGGCGCACCGTTCTTTCTCGCCACGTCCGACCCGGTTTCCGGCGCGCCCTTGCAGCGCTTGATGCTGGCGCAGGATTCCGGTGGCGCCATCCGCGGTGCGCTGCGCGCCGACTTGTTCTGGGGTCTTGGTGCTGAAGCCGGTGATGCGGCGGGTCGCATGCGGCAGGACGGCGCGTTGTGGCTATTGTGGCCGGCGGACCAGCCATTACCGGCAGCGGTGCAGTAGCCGGGGCCGTTGACGCAAACCCCGTCCACTGTCTATGGTCAACAAATCAAGCCACAGGAGCGCGTTCATGGGCACTGATACAGACATCCTGCGACGGCGCGTGATTCAGGCCGGCGTCGCCGCAGGTGTGGCGGTTGCTACGAGCGGCGCATTTGCTGCCGCTCCTGCGAAACCCTTGGCTCCTATCCTGAAGACGATTCCTTCGACGGGGGAGAAACTCGCCGCTGTGGGCGTCGGCACCAATGCATATGGTGTGACGGCTGCGGAGGAACTGGCGGAACTCAAACGCGTGCTGACGGCCATGCCCGGCCTGGGTGGCGCCGTCATCGACACTGCGCGCGGCTATGGCAGCTCCGAGGAAGTGATCGGCAAGCTACTCTCCGATATCGGCAATCGCGACAAGTTCTTCCTGGCAACCAAGACGCCAATTGGTGGCAGCGTGGTGGGTGGAACCGCCGTGCTGGATGAATCGTTCCGCCGTCTGCAGGTGAGCAAGATCGACCTGCTGCAGATCCACAACCTGAACGGCGTCAACGAGCTGTATCCGCATTTCAAGGACTACAAGGCGGCCGGCAAGATCCGCTACATGGGTATCACCACGTCGCAGGATGGCCAGTACGACGGCCTGCTCAACGCAGTGACGAAGAACAAGTTCGACTTCCTGCAGGTGGACTATTCCATCGGCAACCGCAGCGCCGCCGACAAGGTTCTGCCACTGGCTCAGGAAAAAGGCATGGGTGTGTTCATCAACGTGCCGTTCGGTGGTCGCAACCGAACGATGTTTCCGCGTGTGCAGGGCAGGTCGGTGCCGGAGTGGATCGTGCAGGAGCTCGATGCAACCACCTGGGCGCAGTTCTTCCTGAAGTACATCATTTCGCACCCGGCGGTGACCACAACCATTCCGGGCACGACTACGGTTGCTTTTCTGGAAGACAACCAGCAGGGCGGCCGCGGACGCCTGCCAAATGCCGCACAGCGCAAGCGGATGGAAGAGTTCTGGGACTCGTTGCCTGCCTGAGTCGCGCTGCGCACACGGGAACGCCATGCGCGCTCCCGTGTGTTGAATATCAGTCACTCAGTACGAAAGTGACCTTCAGCAGCACGCGGTATTCGGTGATCTTGCCACCCTTGCCGCATTCGACTTCCATCTCTTTGACCCAGGCACCGCGCACGTTCTTGAGCGTCTTGTTGGCGCGCGCCACGCCAACTTCAACGGCATCTTCGAAGCTTTTCTTGCTGCTGGATTTGATTTCAGTAATTCGCGCTACGGTCATTTCGATCTCCTTGCGTGGACTTGAATGCGTGTAAATCTATTTGCTGAATTTGCCGTTTGATGAGCGAATTCAGCGCTGCCTCGGCAGTGAACCGCGCAGCTGGATGCGGGTGGCGCCTTTCGAGAACGGCCCGATTATAGAAGCAATTTCTGCAAACGCGACGCAGTGCACACCCGGAAACCGGATGCGGATCATCTTCTGGTTTCAGCCCTACTTGTAGGATTGCCGGGCAAACTGATCGGGAATGGCATGCTCACATGACCACAGACACGGGCAATTGGGAACCGATCGAAGCTGACCAGCTGCAGATCGGGCATTACATCAAGATCAACCATCGGTGGCTTGATCACCCATTCGTGCGCCGCAGTTTCCAGATTTCGTCGGAGCGCGAGATCGCAACCATCAGGGAAGTGCAGCTGACCCGTATGTTCGTTGACCGGGGTCGTTCGGTAGCTGCTGCAGGCAATCCAGCAGCCGGGCAGGACACTCCGGACACAGGCGTTGTAGCCGAAGCTGCCGCCGCGGTCGAAGTCGATGTCGCGGCAGCACAGCTGGCAGAGACAGCCAGGATCAAGGCGCAGCGGACATCGCTGGACGCCGCCGCCGCCCGGGATCGTGTCAGTTTTGAGAGGGCGCGGGCGCTGTTGCCGGCGCTCAGCGCCGCCGACGCCACCGGCGCCAGCATGGTGGACGAATTCATTGACTACCTGCTGGCGATACTCAACAACAGTACGACGCCGCTGGCTCTGCTGGCGTCTGCCGCCACCAAACATTCCAGCAAGCGGCATGTGCTGCAGACCTGCGATGCCGTCAGCCTGGTTGCACTGGTCGGCAAACGCATGGGAATGGATAAGGCGCGGTTGCGCACGCTCACCCAGGCGGCCGCCACCCATCTGCTTGGTGTGACCCGCATGCCGCCGCAGCTGCTGGACGAAGATCCGGCCCGCCGCGAGTTCGAGAGCGCCGCGTTCCGCAATTATCCGCTGCTCAGCGCTTCGATAATGCAACAGTGCAGCGGCTTCCCTGACGAGGTAGTGCGTATTGTCCGGGAGCACAGGGAGCGGCCTGATGGCAGCGGGTTTCCACAGCGACTGGCGGGAGATGCCATTCACCCGCTGGCGTTGATTCTCGGTGCTGTGCGGGAGTTCCTGATTCGCTGCAACAACGACACTTCACCGTTGCTGGCGCTGGCGTATCTGCACCAGCACTGTCGTGAAATCTATGGCGCGGAAGTCATCGGTCACCTCGCATCCGCGGTGCTCGTGTATCCAGTGGGAACCTATGTGCAGCTGTCCGATGGACGCATTGCGCGCATCACGCGCATCAATGAAGCCGCGCGCACCTCACCCATCGTGGCGGTCTACGAGGATCGATCGGCATTGCGCGACTGGATTGCGCTCGACCTGACGCAATGTCCTGGTCTATCCGTGGTGCGGGCGCTGGATACCTCGTATCTGCCGCCACGCATGTTCGAGACCGGGCGCCGTGCGCAGGGTGGCGCCGCGCCACCCGAGCCGGCAAGTATCGAAGCGGCTCAGGCGTCGGGCGCGTAGTTACCCGGAGGTTGCGCCACGTTGGCGATGCCGCGCAGGCGGCAAGAATGACAGTGACGAGCGCTGTGGTAATGCGACAATCCTGCACCGAACCCATCCCTGTGAATTCATCATCCAATGCGTTTCCAACACGGGAAAAGCCGCTGGGCCGGAAAAGTAGTGCCGGGCGGATCGAAAATGCGTCTTGCGATGCTGCTGATGGCGGCGCTCGTAACGAGTTTGTTGCTCGGGGATTACGGCGGGAGGCCGTCCGGCTTCCGCCTGGATGCCGCTGCGGCTCAGCCGCCCCAAGCCGAAGATGCGGCCAAATTTGCTTATGAAAGTCGCAGGAGTGGCCAGACTTTTACTGTGACCGGGATAGTTGAGCGCATTTTGACGGACGATCGCGACGGATCGCCGCATCAACGCTTCATTATCCGCACTCCTCGAGGCGTGAGTCTGCTGATCGCACATAATCTAGACTTGGCTGCGCGCCTGGAGGGGCTTAAGCCCGGCGACACCGTCTCCGCGCTGGGCGAATACGAATGGAATCAAAAAGGTGGAGTAATGCATTGGACGCATAAAGACCCCCAAGGTCGGCATCGGGCCGGTTATATCGAGTGGCGCGGAAGGCGATACCAGTAATGAAATCCCATCATGAGTTTCATCGCGTGGGTCGCACGGGCTGGCTGCGCGCGGCCGTACTGGGCGCCAACGACGGCCTGATCTCCACAGCGAGCCTGGTCATGGGCATGGCAGCGGCACAGCTGGGCAGTTCGGTGGTGTTCATGGCCGGTCTTGCCGGCCTCGTCGGTGGAGCGCTGTCGATGGCTGCGGGAGAGTACGTGTCCGTGTCCTCGCAGGCCGACAGCGAACTTGCGGATCTCGCGCGCGAACGCGCGGAGCTGGAAGTGTCGCCGGAGGCCGAGCATCGCGAGCTGGTCGGAATCTATGTGCAGCGTGGCCTGGCGCGCGACACGGCAGAGCGTGTTGCCACGGAGATGACTGCGCACGACGCGCTGGCGGCACATGCGCGCGATGAACTGGGTATCACGGAATTCAGCCGCGCGCGGCCCGGCGTAGCCGCGGGGGCCTCCGCGCTTTCATTTGCGCTGGGTGCCACCGTGCCGCTGGCGCTGGTGGGCGTGTTGCCAGATGAACACAGATCAACAGTGACGTTTGGCGTATCGCTGGCATTGCTGGTGTCGCTGGGCGCGCTGAGTGCGCAGCTGGGCGGCGCGCGTATGCTGCCAGCGGCGCTTCGCGTAGGGTTCTGGGGAGTCGTGGCGATGGGCGTGACGGCGCTGATCGGCAGGTTGTTTGGCGTAAGCACCCCATGAACACGAGCAGAAAAAAAACCGGCAAGGCTGGCATGCCACTCAGCGTTGTCGTACTGGCGGCGGGCCAGGGCAAACGCATGAATTCGAACCTGCCCAAGGTGCTGCAGCCGCTGGCTGGCCAGCCGCTGCTGCGGCATGTCGTCGATACTGCGCGCGCGTTGCAGCCCGCCGGTCTGCATGTCGTCTTTGGTCATGGCGGCGAGCAGGTGCAGGCTGCGTTCGACGCCGACGGCCTTCAATGGGCGCTGCAGGCCGAACAGAAAGGCACCGGCCACGCCGTGATGCAGGCCATGCCGTCTGTTCCAGACGATCATCTTGTGCTGGTTCTGTATGGCGACGTGCCGCTGCTTAAAGCCGCCACCTTGCGCGAGTTGCTGCAGCTCGCCGGCGACGGACAGCTGGCACTGCTGACCGTAAAGCTTGCCGATCCCACCGGCTACGGACGCGTGCTGCGTGACGTCCGCGGCCGCGTGAAGGCAATCGTTGAACAGAAGGATGCTTCGGCTGCGCAAAGACGCATCCGCGAGGGCAATACGGGAGTGCTGGCAGTTGCCGCGCCCTTGCTGCGGCGCTGGCTCAAGCGCCTGCGCAGCAACAACGCGCAGGGCGAGTTCTACCTGACAGATATCGTGGCGATGGCGGTGAAGGACCGCGTTGCGGTGCGGCCGCTGGTGGCGGCATCGGAATCTGAAGTGCTGGGCGTGAATGACAAACTGCAGCTCGCCGAGCTCGAGTCGGTGTTGCGCCGTGAGCGCGCCGCGGCCGCGATGCGTGCCGGCGCAACGCTTGTAGATCCGCAGCGGTTTGACCAGCGCGGAGAACTTGTGCTGGGGCGCGATGTGTTCATCGACGCAGGCGTGGTGTTTGAAGGCCGCGTGGTGCTGGGTGACCGCGTGCGCATCGGCCCGCATTGCGTGCTGCGCGATGTGACTGTGGGTACGGATACGCATGTGGTTTCGCACTGTGTGCTGGAGCAGTCGGAGGTGGGCAGCGGCTGCAGCATCGGTCCATTCGCGCGCCTGCGTCCGGGTGCGCGGCTGGCAGACGGCGTGCATATCGGCAATTTTGTCGAGGTCAAGAACAGCAGCATTGGCAAGGGTTCCAAGGCCAACCATTTGACTTACCTTGGCGACGCCACCGTGGGCGCCGGCGTGAACGTAGGGGCGGGCACCATCTGCTGCAACTACGACGGCGCCAACAAGTCACGCACGGTGATTGAAGATGGCGCCTTCATCGGATCGGGCAGCATGCTCGTGGCGCCGGTCGTCATCGGCACAAGTGCCACGATTGGAGCCGGATCCACCATCACCAGCGACGCGCCGCCGGGCAAGCTGACTGTGGCGCGCGCAAGGCAGGCGACTGTCGAAGGTTGGGAACGGCCCGTGAAGCGACGGGGTTAGCCAGACTTCCCTGGGGCGCCAGGCAGCCCTGCGAACGCAGGATCAGGCACAATGTGCAATGGGGTGGCCGCGTGCGCCGCCGGGAGAAGACTGCGCATGTGTGGAATCGTGGGTGCCGTCGCGGGGCGTGACATTGTTCCCGTGCTGATCGAAGGCTTGAGGCGCCTTGAGTATCGTGGTTATGACTCCGCGGGCCTGGCGGTGGTTGGCGCCCCCGGCAAGCTCCAGCGCCTGCGAACCGTTGGCAAGGTGAAGATGCTGCAGGAGGCGCTCGAAGGCACTCCTGTGGAAGGCCGCATCGGCATTGCACATACGCGCTGGGCTACGCATGGGGTGCCCAGTGAGCGCAATGCGCATCCGCATATTTCCTACGATGGCCTTGCGATCGTGCACAACGGCATCATCGAAAACCACGATGAGTTGCGTGAGGAGCTGCAGGCGGCCGGGTACGTGTTTACATCCGAGACGGACACGGAGGTCATCGCGCATCGCATCCATCATCACCTGCAGACGATCGGCGACCTGTTCAAGGCGGTGCGCGCAACGGTGGCCGAGCTCGAGGGCGCCTATGCGCTGGTGGTGCTGAGTGAAAACGAGCCTGACCGGCTGATCCTCGCCCGCATGGGTTGTCCGGTGGTGATCGGCCTCGGCAAGGACGAAAACTTCGTGGCTTCGGATGTCTCGGCACTGCTGCCGGTGACGCGACAGTTCCAGTTCCTGGACGAGGGTGATGTGGCCGAGGTGCGGCGCAACAGCGTGCGCATCCTGGACGCCGAGGGCAACAGTGTGGAGCGGCAGGTGCGGCAGAGCGAATTTTCAGCTGCAGCTGCAGAAAAGGGCCCTTACCCGCACTTCATGCTCAAGGAGATTTTCGAACAGCCGCGCGCCGTGGCCGACACGCTGCAGGAACGGGTGGCCAATGGCCGGCTGCTCGAAGCTGCGTTTGGCCCGAAGGCCGCGGCGATTTTCCCGCAGGTGGAATACGTGCGCATCGTGGCCTGTGGCACGAGTTACCACTCCGGAATCGTGGCGCAATATTTCATCGAGCAGATCGGCCGCATTCCATGTCGCGTGGAAATCGCCAGCGAATTCCGTTACCGCAACGCGGCGGTGCCGAAGAATTCCCTGTTCGTGACCATTTCGCAGTCGGGCGAGACAGCAGACACTCTGGCGGCGTTGCGCCTGGCGAAGCAAGGCGGGTATCTCGCGACGCTTGCCATCTGCAACGTGCCGGAAAGTCCACTGGTGCGCGAATCGGATCTGGTGATGCTGACTCGTGCGGGTCCTGAGATCGGAGTCGCTTCGACGAAGGCTTTCACCACGCAAATCACCGCGCTGTCGCTGCTGGTGATTGCACTGGCCAAGACGCACGGTGCGGATGCCGAGCGCGAACGCAGCCTCGTCACCGGGCTGGTGGAGCTGCCGGGCACCATCGAGAAGACGCTGGCGCTGGATCCGGTGATCAGCAAGCTGGCCGAGCGGTTCGTGGAAAAGAACCACGCGCTGTTCCTGGGGCGCGGCGCGCTGTACCCCATCGCGATGGAAGGCGCACTGAAACTCAAGGAAATATCCTACATTCACGCGGAAGCCTATGCCGCGGGCGAGCTCAAACACGGGCCATTGGCCCTGGTCGATGAGAACATGCCGATCGTCGCCGTGGCGCCCAACAACGATCTGCTCGAAAAGCTCAAGTCGAACCTCATGGAGGTGCGCGCCCGTGGTGGTCAGCTGTATGTATTTGCCGATCCGGAGTCTGGCATCGAAGCCAGCGACGGGGTGCATGTGATCCACATGCCGCGGCACGTAAGTTACTTCCAGTCGCCCATTGTCTACACGTTGCCGTTGCAGCTCCTCGCCTATCACGTCGCGGTTCTGCGCGGCACCGATGTGGACCAGCCGCGCAATTTGGCGAAGAGTCTGACGGTCGAATAGGGTACCGATCGACGTCGAGCCGGCGAACTACCAGTTGGCCCATGACCCCGCGTCGCCGTGCCGCGGCAGTTGAACCTGGAGTTGTCGGATCTTCAGACTGGTTCGGCGGCCAGATCGTAGGTGCCGGCGGCAGTGATCTTCACGCGAGCGAACTCGCCGGGCCGTAGCGATTTAGCTTTCTTCACGTTCACCACGCCATCGATCTCCGGTGCATCGCCGGCGGTGCGCGCGATGGCCTTGCTGCCATCGATACTGTCGACCAGCACGGTGATCTCCGCGCCGAGTTTTGTCGCGAGGCGGGCTTCGGAGATAGCGGCGGCCTTCTGCATGAAGCGCTCGTAACGCTCGTCCATCACGGCGGGATCGACCGCGCCGGGCAGTTCATTTGCCGTGGCGCCTTCCACGGGCGAATACTTGAAACAACCGACGCGATCCAGTTGCGCGCTGTCGAGCCAGTCGAGCATTTCGCTGAATTCTGCCTCGGTTTCGCCTGGAAAGCCGACGATGAAACTGCTGCGCAAAGTGAGCTCGGGCACAGCCTTGCGCCAGGCGTGAATGCGATCGAGCGTGTTCTCGGCATGCGCTGGGCGCTTCATGCGCTTGAGCACTGCGGGACTGCCGTGCTGGAAGGGGATGTCGAGATACGGTAGCAACTTGCCGTCGGCCATCAACGGCAGCACGGCATCGACATGCGGATAGGGATACACGTAGTGCATGCGCACCCAGACGCCGAATGTGCTCAAGGCCCGCGCCAGATCGACAAAGCGGGTTTCGTACTGCTGACCGCCGAACGTAGCAGGCGCGTAGCGCAGATCGACGCCATAGGCGCTGGTGTCCTGCGAGATGACCAGTAGTTCCTTGACGCCGGCAGCCACCAGCCGCTGCGCTTCGGCCAGCACCTGATCGAGAGGCCGCGACGCGAGCTTGCCGCGCAGCGATGGAATGATGCAGAAGCTGCACTTATTGTTGCAGCCTTCGGAAATCTTGAGGTAGGCATAGTGCCGCGGCGTAAGACGGATGCCCTGCGGCGGGACCAGATCGGTGTGCGGATCGTGCGGACGCGGCAGGTGCGTGTGCACGGCCTCGAGCACCTGTTCAGTGGCATGCGGACCGGTAACGGCCAACACCTTCGGATGGCGCTCGAGAATTCGGCCCGGGTTGGCGCCCAGGCAGCCGGTGACCACGACCTTGCCGTTGGCTGCCAGCGCCTCGCCGATGGCGTCGAGGGATTCGTCGATGGCGCTGTCGATGAAGCCGCAGGTGTTCACGACCACGAGGTCCGAGTCTGCGTAGCTAGGCGAAATTTCATAGCCACGGATGCGCAACTGCGTCAGGATTCGTTCTGAATCAACCAATGCCTTGGGACAGCCGAGGCTGACGAAACCGACGCGAGGGGAAGAGGCAGGCATCTGCCTATGTTAGCGATGAAAGAGCAGTTTGACCGGGACTATTACCAGCGTTTTTACTTCAATGCCCGCACTGCGGTTACCAATCGCGCCGAGATGAATGCCCGAGGCAGGTTGATTGCGGGGATGGCGGATCACCTGGGGTTGCCGGTGCGCAGCATCCTGGACGCGGGCTGCGGCGTGGGTTTGCTGCGCGCGCCACTGCGCAAGGCGCTGCCGCGCAGCGTCTACACCGGGCTTGAGGTCAGCGAATACCTGTGCGAACGCTACGGCTGGATCCAGGGCGGCATCCAGGATTTCACGCGCCGGACGCAGTACGACCTCGTGATCTGCTACGACGTGCTGCAATACCTGAAAGCGGCCGAGACCCAGCGCGCGCTCGCGAACCTGTCGCGGGTGTGCCGCGGCCTCTTGTATTTCGGGGTGTTGACGCGCGAAGACTGGCAGGAAAACTGCGACCAGACCCGCACCGATCCTGCGGTATCGTTGCGCGGTGGCGCCTGGTATCGGCGTGAGCTGTCGAAGCGATTCCGGCATCTTGGCGCCGGCTTCTGGCTGCGCCGCGGCTGTCCCGTCACGGTGTGGGAAATGGATACCGCAGGCCGCAAGTGAGTGAGCTGCCGCGCCACACCTCGCTGGAACATGAATTTCGTGCGGCTGTGAAGCTGACGCGCGCGCCGTGGACCCGGCGACTGCAATGGTGGCTGGTCATGAAATGCATGAGGCTGCGGCTGGTACAAAAACTGATCGAGAAAAGATACGGAACATGAACAAGACTGCACGCATTCCCGTTACGGTACTGACCGGGTTTCTCGGTGCCGGCAAGACCACACTGCTCAACCGCATCCTGTCCGAGAATCACGGCAAGCGCATCGCCGTGATCGAGAATGAGTTCGGCGAGGTGGGCGTCGATCACCAGCTGGTCATTGGCGCGGAAGAAGAAATCTTCGAGACCAGTAATGGCTGCATCTGCTGCACGGTGCGTGGCGACCTGATCCGCGTGCTGGGGCAGCTGCTGAAGCGCCGCGAGCGTTTCGACTACATTCTGATCGAAACCACGGGCATGGCCGACCCGGGACCGGTGGCGCAGACCTTCTTCCTGGACGATGACCTGAAGGACCAGTTCGTGGTGGATGCCATTGTGACGCTGGTGGACGCGCGGCACTTCGAGCAGCATCTGAACGACCTGAAGGAGCCTGCGATCCAGGTGGGCTTCGCGGATGTCGTGATCCTCAACAAGACCGATCTGGTGAGCGTCACCGATCTGGCGCGCATCGAGCAGAAGATCCGCGGCATCAACGGCACCGCACGCGTACACCGCGCAGTGAATGCGGAAGTGCCGATAGATGTGGTTCTGGGGCTAGGCGCGTTCGATCTGGATCGTGCGCTGGCTGTGGATAGCGCGTTCCTTGAGCCGCAATACCCGTTCGAGTGGGCGGGCGCCTACCAGCTTGCGGCGGGCCGGCATGTCCTGAAGGCCGCCGGCGAGCACGGGCATGGTCATCACGACCATGACCACGACCACCACCATGGCCATGACCACGCGGCGCTGAAAGTGGCGCTGCTTCCCATGTCGACGGTCAGCAGTGATGCGCTGGCTGCACAGATCGAGCCTGCGGTGCGGGTGTTTGCAGAAGCTGCAAGCGCGGTAGACAGTGGCGGGCATATTGCGCCAGGCACCGTGCCATTCGCACTTGCGATGAGCTGCATGGGCGGCCAGTACTGCATTGATATCGACAAGCCCGGCGCGTATGCATTGTTCACCGAACATGCGCCAGAGGAGTTTGGTCTGGGGATGTCGACGTCCCCAGGCGCCGAGCGTGCATTCGCATCGCATCACCATGATGCAGAGATCGGCTCCATCGGTATCCACGAAGAACGTGCACTGGATGCGCGCAAGGTCAACGACTGGCTGTCGTATCTGTTGCAGAGTCATGGTGAAGACATCCTGCGCATGAAAGGCATCCTCAACATAAAGGGCGACGAGCGCCGCTATGTGTTTCACGGCGTGCACATGATGTTCGATGGTCGTCCCGACCGACCCTGGGGTGGCGCTGCACGTTCGAGCCAATTGGTATTCATCGGACGCAAGCTGGACCGGGATGAGTTGCTGGCGGGGTTCTCCGCCTGCCTGGCATGAGTACCGCAAAGCCGGGCCTCGCGGCGGGCGCAACCTGTGCCATCGAAGACTTTCCAGTCGCTTTGGCGTGGACACCCGATGGCTCGGCGCTGATTGCCGGCGGCGGCGAAGGGGGCCTCTATCGCGTGCAGCCCAACGACGGCGCCGTGCAAAAACTTGGCGAGCACGCGCCTGGTGTGCTGCAGCTGGCCTTGCAGCCTAAGGGTGCGCTACTGGCGAGTTCCGCCCAGGACGGTTCCGTGCGCCTGTGGAGCGCCAAGGCCGATGCGCTCATTCCACATACCGTACATCGTGCGAAAAGCTGGCCAGCAGGACTTGCGTGGCGCGCAGATGGCGAGGCCCTGGCCTTCGCCAGCAGCAAGGACGTGCTGGTGTTCGACAGTGCAGGTGAGCCGCTTGGCACAATGAGGGGGCACAGCTGTCCGCTGTCACATCTGCTCTGGCGGGGCCGCAACGAGATCATTGCGGCTGGCAATGGGGCAATGTTTGTCGATCGCGTCGACAACGGTGAGGTGTCGCAGTTCGTGGTGGAAGGCACGCCGCTGACGCTGGCGCTGAGCCCGGATCTGAAGGTCGCTGCCAGCGGACTCGCCGATGGCACCATCAACTTCCGCTACATCAACAGCCGCAAGCGCTCGCGCATGAGTGGCTACGAAGGCAAGGTGGACCAGACCAGCTGGAGTTCCAGCAGCCGCTACCTCGCCTCGGCATCATCCGGCGCCAGCAGCATTGTCGTATGGGATTTCAGCGGCAAGGGCCCGGAGGGCAGTGAACCACTGCAACTCAACGCGCACGAAGAGCGGATCGAATCATTGGCCTGGCAGGCCAATGGCGCGCTGCTGGTTTCCGCCGGACGCGACTGGCGTGTGGTGCTGTGGCGCCCGGCGCAGAAAAGCCGGGCGGCGCTGGATATTCACCTGCTGGATGGTCCGGCCGGCAGCACCTGCTGGTCGCCGGATGGAACGCGGCTGGCAGTGGCCCAGCCCTCGGGAAAGATCCGTTTCTTTTCGCTCAGCGCGGCATAAAACATCTGCTGGTGTTGCAGGGCGCGGTCCCAGCTGAACCTTTCCAGCACCCTCGCCCGGGCTGCCTGCCCCAGGGCTTCGATGTCGCGGTCATAGAGATCGCGAATGGCCTGTGCGAACAGACGGCCATCGGCCCGGGCGGCTGTGGAGCCCGTCCGGTTATCGATCAGTTCTCCGATCGCACCTGCACACACACCTACCACCGGACGGCCACAAGCCATGGCTTCGAGCACGACCAGGCCGAAGGTCTCCGCGGTGCCCGCGTGCACCAGCGCATCGGCCGACGCCAGCAGCCCTGCAAGTTCAGCACTGTCGCGGCGATAGGGAATGGCGGTGATATTTGCAGCGGGTCGCTGGCGTTCTGCGCCGCCGATCAATAGCAGGTGATAGCCCGGGCCGAGTCGCGCGAATGCGGTATGCAGTACGTCGATGTTTTTTTCCGCTGAAAAGCGACCGGCGTAGGCCAGCAGACGCACGTCATCCCTGAGACCCAGCTCCCGGCGCAGGGTCTGGCAACGCTGCGCTGGATGGAACACATCGACGTCCACGCCTAGCGGTTGCAGCACCACCCGGGTGAGACCCAGCGAACGCAGGTAATCGCACATCACGCGGCTTGGTGCGCAGACCATGTCGAATCGCTCATAGAGCCAGCTCAGATAGCGACCGGCGAGCTGGCCGACGCCGCTGCCGCAGCGCTTGCCGACCAAGCGTGGCAGATGCGAATGGAAGAAGGCCACTGCAGGAATGCCCCGCTGTGCGGCCACGCGCAATGCAGCCCATGCCGGATGGAACGCGTCGCCGGCTTCGATGATGTCGGGTTGCAGTTCATCCAGCAGCTGTGCCCAGCGGCGGGGTTGCAGCGGCAGGCGGTAATTGAAAGTACCGGGGACAATGGCGCCGGAGAGCGTGCTGGTGTCCCCCGGTTGAATTGCGGTTGCCGCGCCCGGCACCAGCAGGGTATGCCGCCACGGAGTCTGCCTGGCATACCAACTGTGCTTGGCGTTGAGGTAACGCCGTACCCCACCGCTGGTTGGGGAATAGAACAATGTCGTATCGACAAGATGCATGCCTGACCCCAGCGATTGTTGTGGGGTCATTGCACCCGCCGCCAGCCGATGGCGTCAAGCAATCAATTGTAGGCGGACGCGTTAGCCGTCTGTAGTGGTGCGCCTACAGGCGTCATCTGCGCAAGAGCCTCCAGAAGCGCGGCCGCACTGGAAAAACGCGCCGCTGGCGACTTGGCCATCATGCCCTCCAGCAGCGACTGGTACGGCGCAAGTGCGGGCGACATCTGCGGCACCGGAGCTGACACATGCTGCTGCAGAATTTCGATCGCCGTGGTCCCGGAATAGGGTCGCGCGCCGGTAAGCATCTCGTAGAAGATAACTCCAAGGCTGTAAAGGTCGCTGCGTGCATCCAGATCCTGACCCAGGGCCTGCTCGGGACTCATGTAATACGGTGAGCCGCGCAGCACCCCGACGGCCGTGCTGCGCGTGCCATGTCCGATGTGCTTGGAGATGCCAAAGTCGATCAGCACGATCTGCCCGTCTTCGCGCAGCATGATGTTCGGCGGCTTCAGGTCGCGATGCAGTATTCCCTGCTGGTGCACCGCCGTCAGCGCCACGGCCACGAGCTGCAGGTAACGCAGCGCCGCGTGTTCAGGCAGGGGGTTCTGCAAATGCGCCTTGAGGTCGCCGCAGGGAAAGTATTCCATCGCGATGAACTCACGGCCGTCACACATGCCGTAGTCGTAGATGTCGATGATCCCCGGATGGCGCAGTCCGCCAACGGCCTGGAACTCGCGGGAAAACAGGGGTTCCTCGCCGTCGGTGACGCAGCTGACCTTGAGTGCAACTTGCTGGTCCAGCGCGGCGCTGTGTGCGAGATAAACGGTGGCCCTGGGGGAATCCCCCAGCGTGTCGAGCAGCGTGTACCGCGGGATCAGGTCACAGGGCACCTTGACGCTCACGGTTGGGGGTTACTTCGCGTCCTGGGCCGCGAAGCGCATGGTGAGGCGTGCACGCACGGTCACGGGCGTGCCGTCCTTCAGCACCGGGGCAAAGCGATAACGTGCCAGCGCATTGGTCGCAGCGACATCGAAGGTTTTCCTGGGCTCTGAATTCGTCACGGCGATTTGCTTGACCGAGCCATCCGTCGCCACGGTGAATTCCATTTCGACCCAGCCTGAAACCAGCTGCTGCAACGCTCGGTCGGGATACGTCGGTGTCTGACTACGCAGCAGGCGCAACTTGCTGGCGGCTACGACTTCGTTTCCTGCGCTGCTGGCAGGGGGTGAAGCAGCGGGCGCCGCAACGTCTTCAACTGGAGCTGGTGCAGGTGGTGGCAGGCGTTCTTCAATGCGCGCAGCCTTCACCGGCGCAGGCGCATCCAGCTGCGCGGTCACTTCCTCCACGCGGCGATACAACACATCGATTCCCGGGGCATTGCTGTTGATCGAGCGCGCGGTGTCTACGAGTCGCTTGGCAGACGGCGGCCGGCGTGAGCTGAGCTCGGCATCGGCGGCGGTCAGCAATGTGGCAATCAGTGTTTCACGCGCGCTGCGGACCGTGGGATCGTTCGCACCGATCGCTTCGGCCTCACGGAAACTGGCCACGGCGCTGCCGGCAGCGGGGTCGATCAGCGCGCCTTGTTTCAGCTTGTCCTTCATGCTGGCCAGCGCCGCACGAATCTTTACCTGAATCGCTTCGAATGCCTGCCGCTGCGAGTCATCCGTACTCACACGCGCGACTTCCCGCGTAATCTGGCTATTGAGGAACCCCAGGCGCGGATTGCGCGGCTCGATCAGATCCACGGCCGCAGCGATGCTGCTGGCTTCGTTCAACCGGCCGGCGAGCAGTGATTCTTCGGCACGGTGCAGCGCCTGATCGATGGCGCGGCCATAGCCTTCGCTGGCAGCCCGATTGTTGGCGTCCAGTTTGAGCGCTACACGAAACAGTTCCGCGGCACCGGTGCCGTCGGAAGCCACATATTTACCCGCTGCGAGAGCCAGATTCGCCTGCTTGACCAACGCGGCCACACCCGGCCGCGCGGTCACCGGCGCCGTGGTGGTTACTTGCGGGGCGACGTTGCGGTCCGCAGATTTTCCTGCCGGCCAGAATGCCCAGACTGCAGCGGCACTGGCAACAACGACCGCCAGACCAATGCTGGCGAGCATGCGCGGCGATTTGCCCCGCATCGCGGTCTCGATGCGCGCGGGAAAGTCTTTGCTGGAAGAGCCGGTGGCGAGGATTGCGATGCTGCCAGTGCGCTCCGGCGACCGCGCGGCAGCATCCATGAACAGCTTCAGGCGCTGAGTGGAAGCAGGCTTGTGCACGAAGCGGAATACGCTCTGGTTTGCTATGCGCGAGGCCAGCAGCAGTTGCTCCGCGCCGTGGCCAGCGACCATCAGGCATAGATCCGGCAGCTGGTGGGTGAGGGCGTCGACCATACCGTCGACAGGAGCATCCAGCGCGGCGGCATCGACAAGCGCAGCGGCATCAGTGTGCTGCAGTAGTTCATCGGTGAGATCGTGCAGGTCTTGCACGACGCTGACGTCGATGCCTACGGTGGCCAGATCCTGCAGTGCGCGGATCAGCGCCGGGTCGTTCGTCAGAGCAATCAGGCCGCGGATCTGCCTGGTGCGCATTCCAGTTCCTTCAGCTGGCGGGTTGGCGTGTTCGCCGCGGACCGTGGGGTGAGCAGTCAAGGCTGTCTCCAGCGCAGTTGGTTTCGCAACGGGCACCACCGGCCCCTTCTTGTATATAGGACTTTACGAGCGTGCGCGAGCGATACAACCCCGGCACGCGCCTGCATCGTCGATGTGTGAATTGCGCCCCGGGAAAAATGCCAGTTCTGAGGACTGGTTCAACATGCCAGACCGTGGCCCGGCTTGTTGCGTTGCGGCAGGAAGGCCGCTGGCCTCGAGCGTCAGCCGCCTGCCACCAGCAGGAAGCGGCGGCCTCCAACATCGAGCACGACACCGCGTGGCGTAATGCGTTCCACCTTGACGCCATCCGGCAGTTCATCGCCCTCGCGCAGCCGCCTGGAATTCAGCAGCACATACCGGTTGCCAGGCAACTCGTCATAGACATGCAGACTCATTCGCAGCGTCGGCAGCGCCACGCCATTGTTGACCAGGTCCTGCATGGTGGGCAGGTTGTCGGCGCCAGTTGGTGCCGGCGCAGCCGCGACTGGCCGCGTGATGGGTGCGGTGGTGGGTGCAGGCAAGCCAGCAGGCAAGGTTGGCGGCGCGGCTGTTACGGAAGCGGGTTCTGCCACGGGCTGCGCTGCAGGTGGTGGCGCGGCAGGAAGCGACAGCGGCAATGCGGGAGGCGGCAAAATCGGTGGGGGCGCCGCTTGCAGCGGTGCGGCAACCGGTGAGGGTGCGCCAGCTGAGGGTGCGGCAGCTGGTGTCGGTGCTACAACCGCAGGTGGCGTCGCATCTGGTTTGAGCAGCAGCCAGACAAGCATCAGCAGATTCGCCAGCAGCACGCAGCCCAACACCCAGGCCCACACGGGCAGGCGCTGCCGCCTCGCCCGAACGCGCACATCCATCAGCACCGGCCCGGAATGTCTGCTGCGCTCCGACTCGGCTTTTTTCAGGGCATCGAGAATGAATGACATGTTGATGTCCCTCAGGGCACGGCCGCGCCAAGCCGCGGTGTATCAGTGGCAGCAAGTGCGCCGTCCAGCAGGGCCTGGGTCTGGGTGCCTGCCACGCCATCCGCTGCAATGGCATTGCGGCGCTGGAATTGCAGCACAAGGGTTCGCAGCGATTCGTCGAATATGTCCGGGGAGATGTCGTCAGGCGCGAGGCCGGCCCACTGGCGCAGCCGCTGACGCAGCAAGTGGACCGGTTCGCCTTCCGACCCCAGCGACAGGTTGCGGGTGTCGAATTGCGGAGGCTTCCACAGCAACAGGAAATTGCCGTTCCACAGTTCCTGCAGTTCCGGCAGCGTGACCTCGTGCGTGTTGTCACCGATCTGCAATCGTGCGCGCTCGGGCCAGAGACCAGTTACGACAATCTGGTGAATGGCTCCAGAGCGGTCTTCGAGCGGCAATAGGGCTGGCCGGTTGAAGCGGCGCAGGTTTGCAATACCGCCGTCTTCATCCAGACATTCCAGACCCTGGCGCAATGCCTGTGAGCAGGCATCTTCCGAGCCTGCCACGTAGTGCGCGGACCAGAGTGCGAAAAGCCGGCTGTAGGCACCATCCAGATCCGTGACCCCCGTGGAGTCGCGCAGCAATGTTGCGAGATCCGGCGCTGGGGCAGTGACAGGCGGCGCAGTTGCAACTGGCGCCGCGGCAACCGGCAATGCCTGCGGCGCTGCCAACGTAACCCGCGGCGCACTGTGCAATGACCAAGCGAGCATGGCGGCACCGGCCACCACCACTGTGGTGCCACTGCCAAGTGCCCAGGGCAACCATGCCGGCGTGACGCGCCTACCGAACACTTCACTGGCTGCCTTGCGCACCACTGCGGCAGTAATGACATGCTGGTCTTCCGCGTATCCACCCAGCAATGCACGATCACCGATGATGTTGAGCAGTCGTGGCACACCGCCACTGACGCGATACAGCTCGGCCAGTGCGCCGCCGGTGAAGATATCGACGGTGGCACCGGCGATGCGCAGGCGATGTTTGACGTAAGCGGTCGACTCATCGCGCGACAGCGGATCGAGGTGGTAGCGCCCGGTGATGCGTTGGGCGAGCTGGCGCAGATCATTGCGCGCCAGCATGTCGCGCAGTTCCGGCTGGCCGATCAGGATGATCTGCAGCAGCTTCTGCGTTTCGGTTTCGAGATTGGTCAGCAGCCGCACCTGTTCGAGCAGCTCCGGCGTCAGGTTCTGCGCTTCATCGACGATCAGCACCACCCGCTTGCCCTGCGCGTGCGCCTGGAGCAGGTGGCGATTGAGGTTGTCGATGAGTGCCTTTTCGCTGCTGGCGGCATCATGGGGAAGCGCGACGCCCAGTTCCGCGCACAGCGTGGCCACGAACTCGTTGGCATTCATCCGCGGGTTGAGCACCAGCGCGATCTCGGTGTTGTCCGGCTGCCGGGCGAGCAGCGAGCGGACCACCGTGGTCTTGCCGGTGCCCACCTCGCCCGTCAGCTGGACAAATCCACCCGCTTCGGAAATGCCATAGACCAGATGCGCCAGCGCCTCGGCATGACGTCCACCCAGATAGAGATAGCGCGGATCCGGCGTGATCGAGAACGGTTTCTCGGCCAGGCCGAAGAACGGGAGATACATGCGCTACCGCGTGATCGACCTACGGCGCGACGGTGATGGTGATCTGCTGCGACGCCACCACCGGATTGAATGGAATGTGCTGATGGTCACCAAGCACCAGCTGCAGGGTGTGCTTGCCGGGTTTGAGTTCGATGGAGGCTTCGGTCTGCCCCTTGCCGAAATGGCGGATGTTGTCGTTGTTGGGCAGCGGCACACCGGTGTCTTTCGGGATAGCGGTGTCGACCAGCAGGTGATGGTGACCGGTGTTTTCGGACTGCACGCCGGCTGGTGCGATGCCCATGCCGGAAAGACCGAACACGATCGTGACCGGGCTCTTCACCGTAGCGTTATTTGCCGGGCTCACGATGTAGACCTTTGCACCAGCTGGCGCAGCCGTGCGCGGCAGGGCCGCCGGGGTTGGCGCCTGGGCGATCGACAATCCGGTTGAAGAGAGCAGTGCAGCAGCAATGAGCAGTTTCTTGAACATGTGAGACTCCATTATTGAACAACGCCGCCGGCGGGAAGCTCGGTGGCCGCGAAATCGTCGACATTGATGATATGCATGATGCGCTGATCATAGTCGAGTAGCAGCGCGGCTTCCTCTGCGGTGAGTATTCCCAGTTGCTGGCCTTCGCGGATCTGGCCCGGCATGTCCAGAGCCAGGATCCGGCCGGTCTTCACGCCCTCGACGCGCAGACGGCGATCAATTGGCTCGACGCGCACCGCCATCTGCAGCGCCTCGTGCAGCGCAGCCAGCGGATTGCCTGCCAGATTGCTGCGGAACGCATGCCGGCACAGGCGGTCACGGGATGGGCCCGGTTCCATTGACAGCGCCGCCAGCTGCGCGCCCAGCGCGTCGCTGGGCGCGAAATAGGTGCGGCCGCGCGGAAAGATCAGGGCGCGCATCAACCAGGCGAGCAGGCGGTTGGGGAAATTGCGCAGGAAGCCATGCAGCTGTTCCTGCGCGCGGTACAGCAGGTCGCGGCAGGCCCATTCGACCAGCGGCTGGTCTTCCTTCGGCGAACCATTGTCGTGGTAGTGCTTGAGCACCATCGATGCCATATAGAGACAGGACAGCACATCGCCGAGGCGCGCCGAGAGGCTTTCCTTCTTTTTCAGGTAGCCACCCAGCGACAGCATTGCCACATCGGTGGCGAAGGCGAACGACGCCGAGAAGCGCTCGATGTGCTGGTAATAGCGCCTGAGCGCGCCGCTGCCCGGGGCGCCTTCAAAGCGCGCGAAGGTCAGGGCCATGACCAGCGAGCGCACAGCATTGGAGATGGTGAAGCCGATGTGGCCGAACAAGGCCCGATCGAAATCATCGACGCTGCGCGCACCGTTTGGATTACGTGCCGCCTGCATCTCCTTCAGCACGAAGGGATGGCAGCGGATGGCACCCTGGCCGAAGATGATGAGATTGCGCGTGAGGATATTCGCGCCTTCCACCGTGATGCCGATGGGCGCAGCCTGCCAGCCGCGCGCGAGATAGTTGCGCGGTCCGAGCATCACGCCCTTGCCACCATGCACGTCCATCGCGTCGGCGGAAACAGCACGACCCATCTCCGTGATGTGCATCTTCAGGATGGCTGCCGGCACGGCTGGCTTCTCGCCGCCGTCGATGGCGCCGGTGGTGACCGAGCGCGTGGCATCCATGATGTAGGTGGTGCCCATGATGCGGGCGAGAACCTGTTCCACGCCTTCGAACTTGCCGACAGGCATGCCAAATTGCTTGCGGATGCGCGCGTAGGCACCGGTGGTCCACGCCGCTGTCATGGCGCCGCCGGTGGCGCTGGCGGGCAGCGAGATGCAGCGTCCCACCGACAGCTGCTCGACCAGCATGCGCCATCCCTTGCCCGCCATCTTCACGCCGCCGATGATGAAATCCACCGGCACGAACACATCCTCACCCTGGATCGGGCCATTCTGGAACGGAATGTTGAGCGGAAAATGCCGCCGACCGATCTTAATGCCGGGTGTATCGCGCGGAATCAGCGCGCAGGTAATGCCGATGTCTGCCGTGGTGTCGAGCAGTTGCTCGGGATCAAACAGCCGGAACGCGAGTCCGACGACCGTGGCCACCGGCGCCAGCGTGATGTAACGCTTGGAAAAGTTGAGCCGTATGCCGATGACTTCGCGGCCTTCATACAGGCCGCGGCACACGATGCCGGTATCGGTGATCGACGTGGCATCGGAGCCTGCCACCGGGCTCGTGAGTCCGAAGCAGGGCACTTCCTCGCCTCGCGCGAGACGCGGCAGATAGTGATTCTTCTGTGCTTCGGTGCCGTAATGCACCAGCAACTCGCCCGGTCCCAGCGAGTTGGGAACCGCCACCGTCGTGCCCAGCACGATGCTGCGGCTGCAGAGCTTGATCAATACCGACGACTGCGCATAACGGCCAAGCTCAAGTCCGCCGTATTGCTTCGGAATGATCATCGCGAAGAAGCCATTGCGCTTGATGAACTCCCAGGCTTCGGGGGGCAGGTCTGCGCGCCTGTGTGTGACGTCGAAGTCGTCGACCATCGCGCAAAGCTGTTCCACCGGCCCGTCGAGAAACGCCTGCTCCGCGGCTGAAAGTTGTGCGGGACGCGTGCCAAGCAGTTTGTTCCAGTCCGGCTTGCCCGTGAATAGCTCGCCATCCCACCAAACCGAGCCTGCCTCCAGCGCCTCGCGCTCGGTGGCGGACATGGTAGGCAGCATGCGCAGATAGGTCTTCAGGAACGGGCGCGAGATCAGCGCCTTGCGCAGGGGCCGGATGTTGAACAGCCACATCAGGGCCAGCATCAGCAGCAACAAGCCTTTCCACAGGCCGGTGGGATTGCCACCCCAGAAATACGCTGCGAGCAGCACCGTGAATACCAGCGAAAAGACCAGCAGAGGCAGGCGCTGGTAAGCCAGCACCATGGCGGCAACGATGAACAGGATGGCCAGCAGCATGAGGCGACTATAGCGCTGCTTTTCAGGTGCCGCAGAACGTCGCGAGCACCCGCTCATCGTCGCGGGGCGGCTGCATCCAGGCTTCGCGGCCGGGGTGATCCTGGAACGGATGGCGGATGACCGCCAGCAGGTTTTCGAACGGTGTCAGATCACCCCGGTCGCTGGCGGCGCGCAGCGCCACTTCCACCAAATGATTGCGCGCAATGAAGGTCGGGTTCTCGCGGCGCATGGCCGCATGGCGTTCGGCGGGCGATCGGGCCTCAAGCTGCTGGCGCGTGCGCCATTCCTGCAACCAGTTGTCCAGCCCATTGGCGTTGCCAAGCTGTGCGCGCAGCGCGCCTTCATGGGGTGCGCCCAATGCGGCCTGGGTCAGGTGATGGAAGGCCAGCGTGAAATCCGCCCTCGCTAGATGCAGAAGTGTCAGGAACCGGCTGCACAGTGCAGCATCGGTTTCACGCACCGCGGTGAAACCGAATTTCGCGCGCAGCAGCTGCTGGTAGCGCGCTTCGAATTCGGCCGGAAAGCGACTGATGATGGCAGTGGCGCCCTGGATCGCGACGGCCTGATCAGCGTCGATCAGTGGCAGCAGCGTTTCGGCGAAGCGGGCCAGGTTCCATTGCGCAATGACAGGCTGATTGCTGTAGGCATAGCGGCCGCGGTGATCGATCGAGCTGAACACCGTCTGTGGATCGTAGTGATCCATGAATGCGCAGGGGCCGTAGTCGATGGTTTGTCCGGACAACGCCATATTGTCGGTGTTCATGACGCCGTGGATGAAGCCGACGCCCAGCCAGCGTGCGATCAACGCAGCCTGGCGATCCGCCACCCACTTAAGGACAGCCAGCGCCGGGACCGGTGCGGTGGCAAGCTCCGGCGCGTGGCGTGCAATGCAATACGCAAGCAATGCGCGCAGCGCGTCGTGATCCGCGCGGGCGGCGAAGTATTCGAAGGTGCCGACCCGCAAATGACTTGCGGCAACGCGCGTGAGCACCGCGCCGGGCGCAGGTTCCTCGCGCAATACGCGCTCGCCGGTGGCAACCACGGCCAGTGAGCGCGTGGTGGGAATGCCCAGGGCGTGCATGGCTTCGCTGATGAGGTATTCCCGCAGCATCGGGCCCACCGCCGCGCGACCATCGCCGCTGCGCGAGAACGGAGTGCGGCCCGAGCCTTTGAGTTGCACGTCATGCAGCTGCCCGTCCGCGCCACGGCGTTCGCCGAGCAGGATGGCGCGACCGTCGCCGAGCTGCGGCACAAAGTGCCCGAACTGGTGCCCGGCATAGGCCATGGCGATGGGTCGCGCATCACCCGGCAGCTCGTTGCCTGACAGCAGCACTGCCGCGTAGTCGATGAGGCTGGTGTCGAAGCCCAGGAACGAGGCCAGCGCGGAGTTGAATACCAGCAGCTGCGGATTGGCCACAGCGACAGGCGCGACATCGACGAAGCATTGCGGTGGCAGCGTGGCGTAACTGTGTTCGAGGCCGAGATTCATGTGCTGGAAGATCAGGCGTCGCGGCCGCGGTTCTCAGTGCCAGGGTCCCGTGATCGCAAGCGTCATGGCCGGGCTGTATACATTCACGAACAGCACCTTGCCATCGGGCGAGAAGCAGGCGCCGGCCAGTTCCGTCTGCTGGCTCAGCCGTGCCAGGGGGTAGGCCGCGCCAGCCGGGGAAATACCTCGCAGGTAATTATCGACAGGCGTTCCGCCCTGGTCTTCACACACCACCAAATGGCCATTTGGCGCGACCGTCAGGTTGTCGCCATAGTTGAACTGCGCGGTGGAAGCGCTTTCGAAGAACAGCTGCAATTCATCCTGCGATGGGCGCAGGCGGAAGATCTGACCGAGTTGCGCGCTGCCGCCCGATGTGCAGCAAAAGTACAGCTCGCCGCTTCCCATGTGGATGCCTTCCCCTCGCGCGAACAGCGTCGCACCCAGCGCAGCGCCGCGACGGCGCAGATCATCCGCGGGACTTTCCGGGTGGTCCAGATCCACCCAGTGCAGTTTCTGCCAGCTGGCCCGCGCGAACGCTGGCCTGTTGGTGCTGCGGTTGCGGCTATCCGGGATTGCGTTGACGGACAGAGCCTGCAACCGCCCGCCTTCGGCGAGCTGCCCGCGTACCCGTGGTAAAAAACGGTACAACAGGCCGTCATCGCGATCTTCGGTCATGTAAACGGTGCCGGTAGCCGGATCAACTGCGGCGGCCTCGTGATTAAAGCGTCCCATCGCCTTGAGCGGCACCGCGCTTACTGCGCCCTGCGCCGACGCGGGCACTTCAAACACCCAGCCGTGATCTTTCTTCACACCCTGGCCTGCGCGCGTCATGTCTTCTTCGCAGGTGAGCCAGCTGCCCCACGGAGTCGTGCCGCCCGCGCAGTTGCGGATGGTACCGGCCAGCGAACGGAACTGACGCTGCACCGCGAGCGTCTTCGCATCGAGGATCAGCGTGGTCGTGCCGCCGGGCAGCACATTGCCATTGTCGCGGTAGTCGTACCCCGATGGATTGCCTCCGGCATCCTGCGCTGCCGTGAGCTCATGATTGCGGACCAGCGCGACCTGGCCGCCCGGCAGCGCGAAGCAGCCCATGCCGTCGGCGTTGTCGGGAACCCGGCCGCCATCCTGCATCGCATCGCCAAGCCGCGAAAGGATGCGATAGCTGAAGCCCCGCGGCAGATCGAGCAGATCCGCCGGATCCAGCAGCAGGGGCCCATAGTAAGGATCGGCGGACGCGGTCGCGTGCAGCTCGCCCGGCATGCAGCCGCTGGCAGCGAGGCCAGCGAAGGCGGTGCCGGTTGCCGCGAGGAAATGACGTCGGGTGATTGGTGATCCGGCATTCATGGCCCTGCAGTGTCAGCGACGCGGCGGCATGAGACAAGATGCATGCGAAGTTGTGCTTCGATGGGGCGGTAGCGCGCTTCAGCCCTTCGGGCGAAAGGCTTTCATTACCGCTTCGTCGGTATCCAGACGCGGACCACCAATCAGATCGATGCAGTATGGAATCGCCGGGAACACCGCTTCCAGGTTCTCGCGAATCGACTTCGGTCGGCCCGGTAGATTGACGATCAGCGTGCGTCCGCGGATGCCGGCGGTCTGGCGCGAGAGAATGGCCGTGGGCACGTATTTCAGCGAAGTGGCGCGCATCAATTCCCCGAAGCCCGCCATCTCGCGCTGGATGACGCGCTGCGTAGCCTCGGGCGTGACATCACGAGGCGCGGGGCCAGTGCCACCGGTGGTGACGATCAGGCAGCAACCCGCCTCGTCCGCCTGGCGCACCAGCTGCGCGGCGATCACTTCGATATCGTCCGGCACCACGCGATAATCGACTTCAAATGGCGTAACCAGCCACTCACGCAGCAGCGCGATGCAGGCCTGGCCGGGCTCATCGGCGTACACGCCGGCACTGGCGCGGTCCGAGATGTTCAATACGCCGATTACAGGGGTCATCGCATCCTCTCCGGAACGGGGGGAGACTAGCTGCACCAGCAGTCGAATGCGACCCTCGTCCGGGAGCCCCGGGAAAGACGGAAACTGACCCCCGTGGTGACGGTCCGGGACGGGGGATGGTAAGGTCCGCCCGCGCACGGTCGAATCATCACCAGAAGGCTTTCCCGATGTCCCGGCACCCCACTCCGCAGCTTGCCAAGAGCGATCTCGACCGTCTGCGAACGTTCCGGTTGCTGCCGAACCTGCTCAAGATTCCGTTGTTCACTGGCCTCATGGTGGGGTTCACGTTACTGGCGTGGAACACCGAATCGCAGCTTGTGCTGTGGTCGGCCTATATCACGCTGGGTTATCTGTGGATGAGCATGGTGACCTTCATGCACGACGCCACGCATTCCTCGCTGTTCCGCAATCCTCTGGCGAACTGGGTGTTCGGCATTCTGTGCATGCTGCCCATCTTCGCGACCTTCGTGGCCTTCCGCGAAGACCACATCGAACATCACCGGCACAACCGCTCGGCCCGCGACCCCGACGCGTTCACCATGGGCCGGCGCCGCGTGGTTGATTTCGTGGTGTTCTACGCCTACGCGCTGATCGGCGGCGTATTGAGTTTCCTGCATTTCAATTTCATCTATCCGTTTACGACCTTCGGGCCGCGACAGTGGGCGATCCAGTTGTTCGAGATGACGCTGAAAGGCGTTGTGTACTGGCTGGTGCTGGATCTGGCCGTCGAGCACGGCGTGCTGGGCAAGGCGCTGTCAGTGTGGTTGTGGCCGGTGTTCTTCCTGTCGCTGCTGAACTCGATGCGTTTCATCGCGGAGCATTACGGCACGCCGTGGGAGGCCGGGCAGATGATGGGTACCCGCACGATAATCTCGAATCCGGTGAACTCGTTCTTCTGGAACAACATCAACTGGCACATCGGCCATCATGTGTATCCGAGCGTGCCCTGGTACAACCTGCAGGAGCTGCACCGGGTGCTCGAGCCGCAGATCACCGCCAGTGGCGCGGTGGTGGACCGCAGCTACATGGCGGTGTACTGGCAGGCGCTACGGCAGGGGCCCGAGTCGGTGCCGCGGCTGGAACTCAGCCTGGCCGCGCGCAAGGCGCGCGTGGTTCCCTCTCCCGCGCTGAGCTGAGGCCGGGCGACTAGCGGTCGCCCCAGATCTCCCGGGCGAGGTCCACCACCAGCTCCATCTTGCGGCGCTGGTTGTCCCAGCTGATGTCATTGCCTTCAACGGTGCTGGCAAAGCCGCACTGCGGTGACAGCGCCAGCTGTTCGAGCGGCGCGTACTTCGCCGCCTCGTCGATGCGCCGCTTCACGGCGTCCTTGTCTTCCATCGCGCCGACCTTGCTCGTGATCAGGCCCAGCACTGCAGTCTTGCCCTTCTGCAGGAAGCGCAACGGACGGAAATCGCCACTGCGCGCGTCGTCATATTCCAAAAAGTAGGCGTCGAGGTTCATCTCGGACAGCAGCGCCTCGGCCACCGGCTCGTAGTCGCCGCTGGCAGCGAAGTTGCTCTTGAAGTTGCCACGGCACAGGTGCATGGCCAGCAGCATGCCTTCCGGCTTGAGCGCCACGACCTTGTTGATGAAGCCTGCATAACGGCGCGGCAGTTCGGCAGGATCATCACCGCGCAGACGCGCTGCTTCGCGCATCTTCGGATCGCAGAGATAGGCAAGGTTGGTGTCGTCCAGCTGCACGTAGCGACAACCAGCGGCATGCAGTGCCTTGAGCTCATCGCCATAGGCCCGCGCCACGTCGTCGTAAAAGTCCGGTTCGAGCTCGGGATAGGCAACCTTGCTGATGCCGCCGCGACCGCCGCGAAAATGCAGCATGGTGGGCGAAGGAATGGCGACCTTCGCGACGCTGCCGTGTGCAAGCTGGCTTTGCAGGTAGCGGTAATTGTCCACTTCGATGGGGCGATCGTGGCGCACCTTGTCGAGTACGCGCATCACCGGTGGCGCCAGGGACTTCGTGCCATCGGCGTTTTCGATCGTCACCGGATCGGCGGTCTTCACACCGCCCAGCTGATCCAGGAAATCGATGTGAAAGTAAGTGCGACGGTACTCGCCGTCGGTGATCGCCTTCATGCCCACGCTTTCCTGGAAGCGCACGATCTCGGTGATGGCCTGGTCCTCGACCTTGCGCAGCGCGGCCGCGTCGATCTCGCCCGTCGCGTGCCGCGCACGTGCCTGCAGCAGATAGTCGGGACGCAGGAAGCTGCCCACATGGTCGTAGCGCGCGGGCAACTGGAAATGCGAATCGGCTGGTGTGTGCAGGGCGGGGGAGACGGTCATGAGGGCGGATCCTTCCAGTCAGCTTCGGGGGTGGGGATGCATGGTAGTGGCAGCGAGAGATGAAAAAAGTGATATAAATTCACGTATCCATGAATTATGTTCATGTATTGGGGATATCCATGTTGGAGCGTGGTCATCTGATGATCGTGAGGGAGGTGGCGCGTCAGGGATCCATGACCGCGGCCGCGGAGAAACTGCACCTGACGCAGTCCGCCCTGAGTCACGCCATGCGCAAGCTGGAGCTGGGGCTGGGCACACCGATGTGGGAACGGCAGGGGCGATCGCTTCGGCTGACACAGGCCGGCACCCATCTGCTGGAACTCGCCAACCGGGTGTTGCCACAGCTCGAACAGGCGGAACAGACGATGGCTGACTATGCCCGCGGGGTGCGCGGCAGCCTGCACATAGGCATGGAATGCCATCCCTGTTACCAGTGGTTGCTGAAAGTCATGGCGCTCTACATGCCGCAGTGGCCGGATGTGGATGTCGACGTGAAACAGAAATTCCGCTTCGGCGGCATCGGCGCGCTGCTCGATCATGAGATCGACATGCTGGTGACGCCGGATCCGGAGGCGCAGCCGGGCCTTTATTTCGAGCCGGTGTTCGATTACGAGCAGGTGCTGGTGGTCAGCCGCAGTCACGCGCTGGCTGGGGCGCAGTTCGTTGAACCAGCCCAGCTTGCGGGCGAGGTGCTAATCACCTATCCCGTGGAGACTGATCGGCTGGATGTGTACAACCTGTTTCTTACGCCGGCCGGCGTGCATCCGCGCGTCCACAAGACCATCGAGTCCACCGACCTGATGCTGCAGATGGTTGCTGTGGGCCGCGGTGTCGCAGCGCTGCCGCGTTGGCTGGTGGAGGAACATGCGGCGAGTGTGCCGGTGGCGCCCGTGCGGCTGGGTCGGCTGGGCGTGCTGAAGCAAATCCATCTGGGTTTGCGCGAGGCAGACCGGGAGACCGGTTATGTGCGCGCGTTTATCCAGACCGCGCGCGGCGCGCGCGAGCTGCGCAACACGGCTATCGCCACGCGCGACTGAACAACTCGTCGAGCGCCGCGATGATGACTTGCCCTTCAGTGGCCAGCGAGCCGACAACCTTCCCCAGCTGCTCGACAGGAATCGACACCATTTCAAGAGGGTGCAGGACGACTTGCGTGCCGCCAATGCGAAAGGCGGGATTGAATGCGGCAAAAGCAACCTTGCCCAGGACGGTGGCGCGCACCAGCGGCACGATCACGCGGCGTCGGTAGCTGTCGAACTGCGAGGACTGAACAACCACAACATAGGGAATGGTGTCGGCCTGCCGGCCGGGATTGCGGTGGACGTCGAATTGCGCCATCAGAGCGACGAGAATTCGTCGGCGATGGAGCCGTGTTCACCGTTGAAGGTGTTCCATGCCGCTGCCGCAGCTTCGGAGACGCGGTGCCGGCCCAGGCGTTCCTGGCGCTGCTGCTCAAGGTAGTCGGCTAGCAGCTTCTCGACTGTCGCGGAGAGGTTGCCGGTGAGGTTGCGCACGCGATCGACGAGGTCGGTATTGAGGGTGAGGTTCACCGGTCGCTTGCCGGCGCTGCTGTCGAAGGCTGGTTCCATCATGCGCATGCTATGCGCATGATGAAGGCGGGTCAATTGCCGGTGGCTGCAGCTGGCCCGCCGACTGCCAGGAGCGGATCGTGCCAGACTCCGCGGGCAGAGTACCGACACCTCCCGGGGGATCCATGCGCACTCTGGCATCATGGATTGTTCTTGCCCTGTTTGCCGGCATTGCAGCGGCGCAGGTGGCAGGTCCGCCGGTCAATGTCACCCGTGCGCACGCTGGGCGGGGCACGTCCGAAGCGCCCGGTAGAGTCAGTGTCGAATTTTCCGATCATCTCCATCGTGGCCGAGCGCGACCTCGTGATGGTGATGTGGGCGCGCAAGGTGCGAGACCGCGCGCATCCCGAACTGATCTACGAAATGACGTGGGTGGATGCGTTCCGCATCGACGAGAAATCGGGTCTGATCGCCGAACACTGGGATTCCTCCGAGCGCTGGGATTCCAGTGGTCGCCCGCCCGGCGCGGAGTTTTTCCCGTGAACCTTGCGGCAACGCGCTACAGAAGGTCTTTCACCCCATCGCGTTCTTCACGCAGCTCGGCTTCGCTCAGATCCATGCGCTTGCGGCTGAAATCATCCACCGCCAGGCCCTGCACGATGGAGTACTCGCCGTTCTTCGTGGTGACCGGGTAGGAATAGATCAAGCCTTCCTTGATGCCGTAGCTGCCATCTGAAGGAACGGCCATGCTGACCCAGTCGCCCTCGGCCGTGCCCTTCATCCAGGTGTGCACGTGATCGATGGCCGCCGCGGCGGCAGAGGCTGCGGACGAAGCGCCACGCGCCTTGATGATGGCCGCGCCGCGCTGCTGCACCACCGGGATGAAGGTCTCCTCGATCCACTTCTGGTCCACCAGTGATTTCGCGGCCTTGCCGCCGACGGTGGCATGCGAGAGATCGGGATACTGGGTCGACGAATGGTTGCCCCAGATCGTGAGCTTGCGGATGTCGGTGGTGTGACTGCCTGTCTTCTCGGCCAGCTGCGACAGCGCACGGTTGTGATCCAGGCGCGTCATTGCGGTGAAATTGCGCGGGTTCAGATCCTTCGCGTTGGCACGCGCGATCAGCGCATTGGTGTTGGCAGGGTTGCCCACCACCAGCACCCGGATGTTCCGGTCGGCGACTTCGTTCATCGCCTTGCCCTGCGCCGAGAAGATCTGCGCGTTGGCCAGCAGCAGATCCTTGCGCTCCATGCCCGGGCCGCGCGGCCGCGCGCCCACCAGCAACGCCACCTGGCTATCCTTGAACGCGACCTTCGCGTCGTCGGTGGCCACGCACTTGTTGAGCAGCGGAAATGCGCAATCGTTCAGCTCCATCACGACGCCCTGTAGCGCGGGCAACGTCGGCGTGATCTCTAGCAGATGCAGGTTGATCGGCTGGTCGTCGCCCAGCAGCTGACCTGCGGCGACGCGGAAGGCGAGGGCGTAGCCGATCTGGCCGGCAGCGCCGGTGATGGTCACGGTGACGGGCTTTTTCATCAGGTCTCCAGGCAGGGCGGAAAGGTCCGGGATTCTAAACCGGCACAGGTTGACTGTGGGTGGTCCCGATGGCGCAGAGGCCGTTCCGGGACTCAACCTGCGGCTAGGACTCGCCGTGGCCGCCGGAATGCTGTACATCGTGATTCGTCTGCGGAAGATTAGCGACGACACCTGACAGGTAATAGATGGCTTTCCTCGAAAGCCGACGCGACGGCGATCGACTCACACTGGCGCTGCAGGGCGAATGGCGGGCGGCGTTCGTTCCCAAGATCCTGGCCGAGATTCGTGAGCTGGATCTGGAAGGCGTGCGCGAGACGCAGATTGATGCAGCCACCGCGAAGCGCCTGGACATGGCAGGCGCCTGGGTGCTCGACGACCTGACGCGACAGCTGGCTGCCAAGTCCATTCCGGCGCAGTTCGTTGGTGGCGAGCCGCAGGCGCTGCAGCTGGTGCGCAGTGCCCTGCTCGACGACCCCACTGCGAAACCCAGCGCCCTGCGCGCGGCCGAGGACGATTCTCCCGTGGAGGCCCTGGGTCGCACGGCGGTGGAGCGCCTAAAGGACATGCGCGAGGGCCTGGCCTTTGTGGGCCACGCGGCCGTGGTATTCGGTCGCATCTTCAGTAGCTGGCGGCGACTGCGGCCCATTTCCGTGGTGCGGCATGTATACGACACCGGCATCACAGCCATTCCGATCGTGGCGCTGATCGCGTTTCTGATCAGTGTGATCATTGCCTATCTCTCGGCCAGCCAGGCGCAGAAGTACGGTGCGGACATCTACGTGGTGGATCTGGTCACCGTTGGCGTGTTGCGCGAGCTTGGCGTGCTGCTGACGGCCATCATTGTTGCCGGCCGCACCGGCAGCGCCTTTGCTGCCGAGATCGGCTCGATGAAGCTCAACGAGGAGATCGACGCGCTCGATGCGACGGGCGTGGATGCGATGGAAACGCTGGTATTACCACGCATCCTGGGGCTGGTCATTGCTCTGCCGCTGCTCACTTTCATCGCCGACATCATCGGCCTCGCGGGTGGCGCACTGCTATGCCATTACCTGCTCGACATGCCCTTGCAGCAGTTTCTCGTGCGTGCCAATGAGGCGATTGCATCGACGACATTCTGGGCGGGTATCGTCAAAGCGCCGGTATTCGCGATCTTGATCGCGATGGCCGGCACGTATCGCGGCCTTCAGGTGCAAGGGTCCGCACGCGAACTGGGCCGTCTGACCACCGTGGCCGTGGTGCAGGCCATCTTCCTGGTGTTGCTGGCTGATGCAATGTTTGCAGTCTTCTTCATGAAAATCGATTTCTGATGGCCACCCCGAACGAACTGGCAGTCGAAGTGAAGGGCGTGGTGAACCGCCTCGGGCGCCAGCTGGTGCACGACGGTCTCGACATGCAGGTGCGGCGCGGCGAGGTGTTCGGTATCCTCGGCGGTTCCGGCAGCGGCAAGTCGGTGCTGCTTAGGACGATCCTGGGGCTGCGCCGCCCGCAGGCTGGCTCGGTGCTGGTGGAAGGCGTCGACATGACGCAACTTCATGGCAAAGCGTTGCGCGAGGCCAAGGCGAATTACGGTGTGACTTTCCAGAACGGCGCATTGTTTTCGGGGCTGACCGTGCGCGAAAACATCCAGTTACCCATGATCGAACACCTGCGCCTGCCGCGCGCGGCGATGGATGAGCTGGCGCGACTGAAACTGCGTCTTGTAGGATTACCGGAAGACGCGGCGGGAAAGTATCCGGCGCAGCTGTCCGGCGGCATGATCAAGCGCGCCGCGCTGGCCCGCGCGCTGGCGCTGGATCCGCAACTGCTGTTTCTCGACGAGCCGACTTCGGGCCTGGATCCGATAAGTGCCGCTGCCTTCGACGACCTGATAGCCTATCTGCAGCAGGAGCTGCAGCTGACGGTGGTGATGATTACCCATGACCTTGACACGATCTTTCGCATCTGTGGGCGCGTCGGCGTGATCGTCGACCGGCGCATGGTTCAGGACACGCGCGAGCGTATCGTCGATCACCCACATCCGTGGATACAGTCGTATTTCCACGGCACGCGGGCGGCGCGCTTCGGCGCTGAAGGGGCGCCAGCACGTGGAGCGTGAAGCCAATTACAGCGCGGTCGGCGCCTTTGTCATCCTGATTTCGGTGATGGCGGGCATGTTTGTGTACTGGTACTCGGAAGGCCGCGACCGGAACAGCCTCAAGCCACACGAGATCTATTTCGTGGGAAGCGTCACCGGGCTTTCCGAGGGCGGTTCGGTACGTTACATGGGCGTGGAAGTCGGCAAGGTAACCCGCATCAAGCTCGACACCCGCAGTGCCGAGCGCGTGCAGGTGATCGCCGAAATCGACGAGGCCACGCCCATCTCCGACAGGACCACGGCCGAGCTGTCACTGCTCGGCATCACCGGTCTGCTGTATATCGACCTGCGGCAGAACACCAAGGGGAAGGAAATACTGCCGCCGGTTCCCAGCGAGCGCTATCCCGTGATCAACACCATGCGCTCCACGTTCGACACCTTCCTCGACAGTCTGCCGGAAATTGCGGCCAGTGCAGCCGTGCTGACGGAGCGCGCCCAGCTGATCTTTTCGCAGGAAAATACCGCCGCGCTGGCGGACATGGTGAAGAACCTGAATGCGGCCAGCGCCAGCCTGCCGACCACGATGCACAATATCGACAGGCTGCTCGGCGATCTGCAGAGCACCAGTCAGGAAGCGCGCAAACTTGCGGCGAATTTGCAGAACACTGCCGACGACATCTCGCCGCAGGTTCGTCAGCTGGGTGAGCGGCTGACTGTCACCGCTGAAAATCTCGAGAAGGCGACCGAGGGCATCACCGGCTTCGTTGCGGAGAATCGCGCCAGCGTTGCACAGTTCACGCATGACGGCCTGCCGCAACTGCAGCGTACGCTGGAAGAAGCGCGCAGCGCCGCGGAATCCGTGCGCGACCTGTCACGCAGCCTGAAGGACAATCCATCGCAGCTGATCTATCAGCGCGAACGCGGTGGCGTAGAGGTGCCGAGATGAAACTTACCCGCCGGCTGCTGGCCCTGGCACTGATCAACGTCGCGCTGCTCGCCGGTTGCAGTGGCCTTCTCAAGAGCAGCGCGGGTCCGGACCGCATATACGTGTTGCATGCCGCGCCTGCCGCCACCAGCGGCCAGCCGCTTGCTGCCGTGCTGTCGGTGCCACGGCCCTCGATGCATCCTGGGCTTGATACCGACCGCATTGCCCTGCTGCGCTCAGGCAACGAGCTGGACTACTACGCCGCCAGCCATTTCGGTGAGCCGCTGTCCAAAGTGCTGCTGGCGCTGGTGCTGCAGTCAATGGGCGGGGCGGACGGCTTTACGACCACCATCAGCACGGAGCGCGCCGGCGTGCCCAGCGACTTTGAATTATTGCTCACTGCCCGGCGATTCGAGGCCGAATATGCAGTGGGTGGGGCACTGCCAAGCGTGGAAGTTGCCATCGAGTGCATGCTGATTACCGGTGCGCCGCGGCGGGTGTTGGGTCGCTGCGATGGTGTGGCTTCCGAACCGGTGGCCGCTGATCGCATGAGCGAAATCGTGCTGGCGCTGGAGCGTGCGACGCAGCGCGCGTTGTCCGAGATGAGGACGAAGGCAGTCACATTGGCTCGCTCTGTGCCCGCAAAGTAGCAACGGTTCTGGGTCGTTCACCGCGACGCTCCGGAACTCCACCCCTTCTCCACATGATCTCCACTGTCGGTGCTGACGCACTGGTGCACACTGAATTCCGTGCGCTCAACAGCGCGCGAACGGCACCGAGAGCATGGTCAGTGGAGAACAGCGCATGACTACCGGACAAGATAGCGCCAAACGATGGAGTGGCTGGACCATACAGATCAAGGTATGGAAGCTCCTGGTTGCGTTGGTCATCCTGCCGATCCTGGTGCTGTGGTTCTTGGTCGTGCATCAGAACGACGAAATCCTGGCCCTGATCCGCAACGAGGTGGTGACGGACGTCGCAGGCCAGCGCACCTGGTCGGGTGCCTTCGTCAATACCAACGACAGAACCTTGCGCGACGTAGCCGTAACGGTGGACTTCCTCGACAGCCAGGACCGCCCTGTGGGGAAGGCCGATGCCAAAGCTGCTGAACTACCGTTCAGCACGCGACTGAACCTGCAGGCGCCACTGCCGGCCGACGCCGTCAAGTTGCGTATTTATTCGGTACAGTGGCGCATGGGTCAGACGGCGGCGCTAATGGGCCCCTTCCGCGAACCGTGGGAGTTTGGCTACCTGATGGTCGACCCTGCCACGTTCAATCGTTAAGACAGGCTTCGAGCTGTGCGCAGCAAGCGCACACAGCGCGACCGCGCGGCAGCGTGGAATACCCTTCTACAATTGGGTCTAGAACGTCGAAAAACCGCTCGCTTCCATGAAACGGTACAGCCAGTAGCGACCGGCGCCGGGTTCGGCGTAGACGTTGGCGTCGGCGCTGTACTGCGTGGCGCCGGAGCGATTGGTCCACAGCATTTCGAACCAGTCGGTGGCCTCCGTGGCGAGCCGGCTGCTGGCTGGCACATCGACGATGACGTTGGCTTCGAGGTTGTAGTCACCGAGGTTGCGGCGCGTGAAGTTCGCCGAGCCGAGCATCAGCCACAGCCTGTCACTGCTGTGCACTGCGGTGAGTTTGGTGTGGAACTGTTCGCCGTGGGTGCGGAACCAGCGCAACCGCACTTTGCCATCACTGGCCGCCATCAACTCCGCTGCCACCTGGCGATTGGGGATGCCGGATTTTTCGAAGCCGAAGGCGTCCTTGTTCGGATCCAGCAGCACGCGGATCGCCGCGCCACGCCGGGCAGCAGCGAGCAGTGCATTGATCACGCGCCGATCAGACAGATAGAACATTGCGATGTCGATGGCATCGCCGGTGCCGGTGATGGACAGGCGCTGCAGCAACTGCTCGCGGATGGCGCCTTCGGTGACGATGGCGGCGCGTGCGCTGGGCGATGCAGTCGGCGCTATCGGCGTTGTCGGTGCTGCCGATGTCGTCGATACAGCAGCGCCCGGCGGCGCGGTAAGGAAGAAACGTTCGATGCTGCCGTCCCAGCCGGAAAACTTCGCGATGGCGAGTGTACTGGCGAGCAGTGGGCGCAGTGCTTCGCCTTCGAGCCGCAGCGCGACGTTTGAATGCGCGCTGCTGGCAGCGTGCGGGTTGCCCGAAGAGACTATGCCGCGCAGTGCGCCATCGACAGTGGCGGTGATTGCCACCTTGCGATGATTGGCCTTGAATTGCGGGATTCGCAGCAGCGCACCGAGGGGAACATCGGGGCCGGCGGCGTCGAGCCTGTTTGACCAGCCGCCAGTCCCGCCCGGTTTGAGCCACCAACCAGCCAGCAGTCGCCAAGTGGTGCTGTACACGGGATTTGAATCACGCAGTGGCGCAAGGTTTGTGGCCACGATATCCACCCCGGGCTGCGCAAGAGCGGCGAGGAATGCAGGCACCGTGCCCCGGTAGTAATCGTTGATCGGGTCGACCAGCACCAGGATCGGCAGCTGCGGCTGGCGTTGTCGCAGTTCACGCAGGGCAGCAGCAAGCTCGCTCGCCACCGGGTGCAGACCACGTTCGTAGCGAATGGGCCCCGCCGGCCCACCCTGGTCATTGAACAGAAAGAAGTCGAGCACCAGGAAATGCTGCGCGTGGAGGACCAGCTCAAGGGTTGCGGCATGGATGGACTGGCGGGAAGCCTGTTCGCCATGGCTGACGTAAGTGACGTCCGTCAGCAATTGCAGGGATTCTTCGTGAACGGGCAGCAGCTGTCCCGCGACATGTGTGCCCGGCGGCAGCGGTTTGTTGACATGCCAGATAGCAGTGCCGATCCAGACGCCCGCCAGCGCCAGCAGAATCAGCCGCGCTGGGCCAAGTCTGCGGGGGAAAATCATGTACCCCGGTGTTGCAGCGCTATGCCCTGCTGAATTCGTCCACGGAGTCGACATGGGTAAAGAACGGGAAGGGTGAGCGGCCGCTGGCGGTCTGCTGTGCGACCAGCGCGCCGAGTACTTCCGCCGCACAGGGTTCGCCGAACAGCTGGCCCTGCGCATAGTCGCACCCGGCTGAACGCAGGAATTCAAGCTGTGCCTTGGTTTCCACGCCTTCGGCCACGACTTTCATGCCGAGGCTGTGCCCCATCTCGATGATGGTGCGCACGATGGTTGCATCGTTGCGATCGGTGGTGGCATTGCGCACGAACGACTGGTCGATCTTCAGCGTGCCGATCGGAAACTGCTGCAGCGCTGACAGCGATGAATAGCCGGTGCCGAAATCGTCGATGGACAGGTGCAGCCCGAGCGCAGCCAGCTCGTTGAGCATGCCGATGGTGCGCTTGGGGTCGGCCATCAGGGTGGTTTCGGTGATCTCCAGTTCCAGCTGTTTCGGCGACACGCCGTGGCGCGTGAACACGGACTTGCAGTCGAGAATGAAACTGGCCTGCCGCAACTGCTTCAGCGACAGGTTCAGCGCAATGCGACCCGGCGCGCGACCCCCCGCCGCCAACGCGCGGTAGTCGAGGCAAACCCGATTCAATACCCATTCGCCGATGCTGCTGATGAGGTTGTTCTCTTCTGCCAGCGGAATGAACTGCGAGGGAGAAATGTCGCCATGGCCTGGCAGCCGCCAGCGCAGCAGCGCCTCGGCGCCGATGATGCGGCCAGTGGTGAAATCCACCTTGGGCATGTAGGCGACGACGAACTCGTTGCGCTCGATGGCGCGCTTGAGCTTGCTCTTGAGCATCAGCCTTTCGACCGATGCGGCATTCATCTCGGGCGAGTAGAACGCGCAGCTGTTGCCGCCGTTTTGTTTGGAGTAATACATCGCGGCATCGGCATTGCGGATCAGGTCGATGACGTTTTCCGCATCGCGCGGACAAAGCGCGACACCGATGCTGGCGGAGAGAAACACCTCGTTCTGGCCCACATGAAACGGCTGCGCCACCGCGTTCAGGATGTCCTGCGACAGGTGGCGCACCACTTCGTGCGCGGTGTTCTCGGAAATGCCATCGATGAACAGCGCGAATTCATCGCCTGCCAGGCGACCCAGCACGGTTTCGGTAGGCAGGGCGGCGGTCAGGCGCTCGGTCAGCGCTTCCAACACACGGTCACCGGCGGCATGGCCGAAGGTGTCGTTCACTTCCTTGAAGCAGTCCATGTCCAGATACAGCAGCGCAAGTCCGCTGCGCGCGCGCAACGAGCGGGCGATGGCCTGCTGCAGCAGATGCTGGAACTGCATGCGGTTCGGGATCTTGGTCAGCGCGTCATAGCGCGCCAGGTAGCGGATGCGACGTTCTGCGCGCTTGCGGTCGGTGATGTCGCGCGCCACGTAGATGTGGCCCGAGAACTGCGGTTCGGCGGTGTCGATGGGCGCGCCGGAAAACGATACCGGAATGGTCTGGCCGCTCTCGGTGCGCAGCACGGCCTCACCCCCTTCGCAGGCGCGACGCAGTCGCGCCTCTTCATCAGGGTTGGAGCCATGCAGGAGACTCGCGACTTGCCTGCCGTTCAGGGCGTCCGGTTCCGCACCGGTGAGGCGCTGGGCGGCCAGGTTGGTGAAGCGGATCTCGCCGCTCGGACGCGCCACGAACACCGCGTCGGCCATGCTGTTGAGCATGTTGTCGAGGTAGTTCCTGTTGATGGTGGTGTCGGCCAGGCTCTTGCGCATCTGGTCCACCGTGCGCTGCAGGTCGCCCAGTTCATCGCTGCGCAGCACGGGCACAGGCTGCGTGAAATCACCGTTCGACATGCGGTCGGTGCTGGCATTGAGCTGTTCAAGCGCACGCGTAATGCGGCCCGCGAGCGCGGCTGCGAGCCAGCTGGTGCCAGCGATGGCAGCTGCGGCGACAGCGGCCGCCACCCACTTGGCATTGCCGTGTTCCAGGCCAACGACTTCCGGGTAGCGCAGCAGCACGAGCATGGCCAGGCAGCCCGCGAACAGCAGCAGCCCCAGCATCGCCTGGGAGAGGGCAAATTTTGTCTTCAGACTGGACACGCTTCGGATACTAACCCGACGCATACCCGCCAGCCACCGCTGCCAGGGCGCGCCCAGGGCGATCGAATAGAATGGGCCATGGAGCCGCGATACCGCTTTTCACCGCAGGAACTGACAGGGCGCAGCCGCGGCCATATTGTCGATCTGGTGGCGCCGGCCTGTAGTCTGCATCCCGCAGTGGTAGAGCCATTCCTGGCGTTGCGCGCGGCTGCGGCGGTAGACGGCATCGACTTGCTGCCGGTGTCATCGTTTCGCGATTTCGCGCGGCAGCTCAACATATGGAACGCCAAGTGTCGCGGCGAGCGCGAACTGCGGGATTCGGAAGGGGTGGTGGTGGCTGCGGAAAGCCTGGAGCCGGATGCGCTGGTCAGCACCATCCTGCACTGGTCAGCGCTGCCGGGCGCAAGTCGTCATCACTGGGGAACGGATCTGGATGTTGTGGATGCCGCGGCCATCCCGGAGGGCTACCGCCCACAGCTGGTGCGCGAGGAGTTTGCCCCGGGTGGCCTGTTCGCGGCGCTGGATCAGTGGCTGGCAACGCACGCGGTGCAGTTCGGTTTCTACCGGCCTTACGGTTCCTATCGGGGCGGGTTCCAACCCGAACCCTGGCACCTGAGTCATGCGCCAGTTGCGGAGCAGGCGTTGCAGCAGTTTTCGGTGGCGATGTTGAGCCAGGCGCTGGACGAGGCGGACATCGAGGCCCGCGCAGCCTTGCAGCGATGCCTGCCGCAGATCGTCGAACGCTACGTAATGAATGTCGATGCGCCGCCGACGGGCGTGGCTATTCGCGCGACCAGGCCCGCTTGAAGTAGCTGGACATCAGCCCGCGCACGCTGGTGAGCGAGTCCGGTTCGGCGGCAAACACCTGCGGACTGCGCCGCAACATGCGCCAGCTTTCGCTGCGCAGCACCTGTCGCAGGAATCCCAGGCTGCGATCGATGGATTCGATGTAGGGATTGGTGCCACCGAACAGCGGGTCCAGGTAGCGGTAGGCCTTGTTGAAGGCGCCATCCAGGCGCTTGAGCCGCGTGTCTTCCATGAACTCGGGCGTCTGGCGCAGCAGGTCGAGACCGGAAGCATATTTCACGCCGCGGTTGCCACTGGCGCCGATCGGCAGCGCAACCCCACCGAGCACGAACTCCGGATACAGCCGGTCGCGGCATTTCTCGAGGTAACAGCGGTCCGCCATCTGCGCGATCATGTCGGCGGTGCCGAGCAGGTGTCCGAGCTGGATGTCGCGCTGGTCCTGCACCTTCTCGCCGATCTTTTCGAATGTGCGCTCGTAACCGGTGAAGTGCACGACCTCGCTGGTGATGCGGGTCCAGTGGGCAAAGCCGATGGTGGGCAGGTAGAACTCCATGAAACGCGCGCTGCGCGAAACATGGTTGCGCGTGAATTCCGCGCCGTTCATCGCGGCTTCATTGCGCTCGCGCAGGTAGCCGATGTCGTGGAACAGGGCCAGGAAAATGCCGACGGCGGCACGCTCCGCGCCCAGCACGTTCGGCGTTCCGGCATGCGTCCGTTCATAGCCCACCATGAGCCGCGCCATCGCCAGCGTGACATCGAGAGTGTGCTGCTGATCGTGGTAGACGGTGTCGACGCCGAAGTAGCCGGGCATGCGGCCGGTGAAGGCCAGTTCGAAATCCTGGAAGGCGCGGGCGATCGGGCTGAAGGGCGTGCCCGGCCAGGTGCTTTCGAACAACTCCTGGACCGCGTCGCGCACGGCGGCCGCGGAGCTCACCCGCACGGTGTTGGTAACGTCGTAATCGCTGCGGCGCGCGCTGTACATTGGTGACAGTTTAGTCACCGCGGCGAATCCAGCTTGCGACGGGCGCCACAGTTTGCGCGCAGGCCCGGCCCTTCATATGTAAAAGCCGGGGAAACGCTGGTCGGCACAGCAATCAGGGCGAGATACCGTGCTGCTTCAGCAAGGGTTCTATGCGTGGTTTGCGGCCGCGGAAGGCCACGAAGGCATCCAGCGCATCGCGACTGCCGCCGCGTGACAGGATGTTGTCGACGAAGCGCTGCGCGGTGCCGCGATCGTAGATGCCGGCTTCCTCAAAGGCCGAAAACGCATCGGCGGAGAGCACCTCGGCCCATTTGTAACTGTAGTAGCCAGCCGCGTAACCACCGGCAAAGATGTGCCCGAAGCTGTTGGCGTAGCGATTCCATTCCGGCACCTGGACGATGGCAATCTCACGCCTGACTTCGGCGAGGATTTCCGCGATGCGCGCGCCCTTGGCCGGGTCGTATTCCGCATGCAGCCGGAAGTCGAACAGCGAGAACTCCACCTGTCGCAGCGTGGTAAGGCCGGCCTGGAAACTGCGCGTGCGCAGCAGTTGCGCGATGCGGTCCTCCGGCAGCGCGGCGCCGGTTTCCACATGGGCGGTGATGTCGCGCAGCACTTCCGGCTGCCAGGCGTAGTTCTCCATGAACTGGCTGGGCAGCTCGACTGCGTCCCAGGCCACGCCGTTGATGCCGGAAATCGACGGATATTTCACCCGCGTGAGCATGTGGTGCAGGCCGTGCCCGAATTCATGAAACACGGTGACCACATCGTCATGCGTGAGCTGCGCGTCCTTGCCGGCCGCGCCGGGCAGGGCATTGCAGACCAGATAGGCCACCGGCAGCGCCGTGCCACTGGGGAGTTCCTTGCGGCCGACGCAGTCGTCCATCCACGCGCCGCTGCGCTTGTTGGGGCGGGCGTAGGGATCCAGATAGAAGCCGCCGATCACCTGGCCATTGCTGCCGATGATGTCGTAGTAGCGCGCGTCGGCATGCCACAGCGGCACATCGCTGCGCTGCCTGAAGGTGACCTGGAACAGGTTGGCGATGACGCGGAACAGGCCATCGAGCACCCGCGGCAGCGGGAAATACGGCCGCAACTCTTCCTGCGAGATGTTGTAGCGGGCTTCCTGCAGGCGCTCGGAGTAGTAGGCGATGTCCCAGGCATCGAGCCTGCGGCCGGCAAATTCTTCCAGTTCCTTGAGTTCACGCTCGGCCGCGGGGCGCGCGGCGGTCGCCATGTCGCGCAGGAACTGCAGCACTTCATCGACGCTGCGGGCCATGCGCCGCGCCAGTGCATAGGCTGCATAGTTGGGAAAATCCAGCAGCTGCGCGGCTTCGTGGCGCAGGCGCAGCAGGTCTTCCATCACCTGGGTGTTGTCGAACTTCGCGGGAGTGGGACCGGTGGTGGCGGCGCGCGTGCTCCAGGCGCGGTAATACGTCTGGCGCAAGGCCGGTGAACGCGCATCGGTGACCACCGCGACGTAAGTGGGCTGATCAAGACCCAGCTGCCAGCCTTCCTTGCCCGCAGCGGCGGCGCGTTCCTTTGCCTGTGAAATGAGCATGGCGTTGAGGCCGGCCAGATCGTTGACATCGGTGACGTGATACGAGAATGCATTGGTCGCATCCATCACGTTTTCCTCGAACTTCGCTGCCAGGCTCGAGAGCTCCAGCATCACGGCCTTGAAGCGGTCCTTGCGGGCGCCATCCAGGGCGACACCGGCAAGGTGGAATTCGTGCAGCGCGTGATCGACCGCGGCGAGCTGTTCGCTGTCGAGGCTGGCAGCTTCCTGCTGGCGCACGGCGGCGAAGCCGCGGAACAGGCCTTCGTTCTGGCTGATGTCGGTGCCGTATTCGGACAGCAGCGGCAGGCAGGCGTTGTAGCGTTCGCGCAGCGCCTCGTTGTTCATCACGCCATTCAGGTGCCCCACCGGCGACCAGGCGCGCGACAGGCGGTGTTGCAGTTCTTCCAGCGGCTCGACCAGCGAGCCGAAGCTGGGACTCGGCATGGCTTCTATCTGGCGGATGCGTGCACGGTTTTCGTCCAGCAGCGCACGGATGCCGGTTTCCACATGTTCCGGACGGATTCGGTCGAAGGCAGGAAGGGGGCCGGGGCTGAGCAGCGGGTTTTCGGGGTGCATTGTTTTTCTATATTAAAGAGGCGCTCTGAGCTTGTACCCATTGTGCAATGGCCTCAAGGGGTACCATCGCTCCATGAGCGAGAACTATGACCTGATCGTAATCGGCGGGGGCAGTGGAGGTATCGCCACGGCCCGGCGGGCAGCTGAATATGGGGCCCGCGTCGCACTGATCGAGGGTGGCCCGCTGGGCGGCACCTGCGTAAACCTGGGCTGCGTGCCCAAGAAGCTGATGTGGAACGCGGCGGAGTTTGTCGGCGCGGTGGCCGATGCGCGTGGTTATGGCTTCGACGCAAGCCTGGGCCGGCACGACTGGGCTGCCCTGAAAACAGCCCGCGATGCCTACGTGGCCCGGCATAACGACATCTACGAGACCAACCTGCTGAAGAGCAAGGTAACGCTGGTGCGTGGCTGGGCGCGGCTGGCGGATGCACACACGGTGGTGGTGGATGGGCGAAGCCTGAGCGGCGAGCGCGTGGTGCTGGCTACCGGCGGTCGGCCGCAGCGGCCGGATATTCCCGGCGCCCAGCTGGGTATCGATTCCGATGGCTTCTTTGCGCTGACGCAGCGGCCAGAGCGGGTGACAGTAATTGGTGGCGGTTACATCGCGGTGGAGATCGCCGGCGTGTTCGCGGCGCTGGGCAGCGCGGTGACAGTGGTGGTACGCGGGCCGTCGCTGCTGCGCGAGTTCGATCCGCTGCTGATCGAGGCAGCGCAGGAGGGTCTGGCGCAGGCCGGTGCGACGCTTGTGCCCAATACCAGCCCCACGCAGCTCACCCGCGCCGCCGCCGGCACGCGCATCGACGTGCATCTGGGCAACGGCGAACGGATTGCCGACCAGGACGCGGTGGTCTGGACCACCGGTCGTGAGCCGCTGACCGGTTTCATCGACGCCGCGGTGGGAGTAAGGAAGAACGAGCGGGGTTTCATCGAAGTGGATGAGTTCCAGCAGACTTCGGTGCCCGGTGTTTTCGCTGTCGGCGACGTGACCGGCCGCGGCACCTTGACGCCGGTGGCCATTGCAGCCGGCCGTCGGCTGGCTGATCGGCTGTGGGGCGACATGGAAGGTCGCAAGCTCGATTACCACGATATTCCCAGCGTGCTGTTCGGACATCCCCCGCTCGGCACCGTGGGTATGTCGGAACCCGCCGCGCGCGCGATGTACGGCGACGCGGTGAAGTGCTACACCACAAGCTTCGTGCCCATGTACCACGCGCTGACCACCGCCAAGCACAGGACGCGCATGAAGCTTGTGACCGTGGGACCGAAGCAGCGCGTGGTGGGCGTGCACCTGGCCGGACGCGGCGTGGATGAGATGCTGCAGGGCTTTGCAGTGGCACTGCGCATGGGCGCAACCAAGCGCGATTTCGACGATACGGTGGCGATTCATCCCACCGCGGCTGAAGAACTGGTGACCATGCGCTGAAGGGAGCCGGACACGGATGCTGCAACTTGACCTGATCCAGACGCTGGCCTTCGGTGGCGTGGCATTGCTCGCCGGCTATGGACTGCGCAGGTTGTTGCCGGTGCTGGCGCGACTGAACATGCCGGCCGCTGTGCTCGGTGGGTTGCTGGTGTCGGTGATCGTCTGGGGTGCGCAGTCGCTCGGCGTCACGCTGTTCCGCTTCGACACCACATTGCAAAACCCGCTGATGATCGCCTTTTTTACCACGGTGGGTTTCGGGGCCAGTGTGTCGCTGCTGCGTGTGGGCGGGCGACCATTCGTGATCTTCCTGATCCTGGCCAGCGTATTCGCCGTGCTGCAGAACGTGCTGGGCGTGGCCGTCGCGCTCGCCTTTGGCCTGCATCCGCTGTTCGGCGTGCTGACCGGATCGGTGGCGCTGACTGGTGGGCCGGGCACTGCCGCTTCCTTCGCGCCATTGTTTGAACAGGCCGGTGTGACTGCGGCTGCGCCGGTGGGAATTGCCGTGGCGATGGCGGGCATCGTGCTGGGTGCGCTCATCGGTGGTCCGGTGGTCACCTGGCTGATCCACCGTCACCGGCTGCAAGGCCCTGGCGTGGGCGCTTCGGTGCCGCGCGCGCCGCTGGTGGCCGAGGGCAGCGAGGCGCAGACGGTGCTGTCCGGTGGCGGCGCCGAAGATGATGAAGAAGTATTCCCGCTGCTCAAGAGCGTGATCGCATTGCTCATCGCGATGTGGCTCGGCTCCTATGTCAGCAAGGGTTTTGCGCTGCTGGATATCACCTTGCCCGCTTACATCGGTGCAATGCTGGTGGCCGCGCTGATCCGCAATCTCGATGACAGCTTCGGCTGGTTTGGCCTATCGCACCGTGTGCTGGATTCGATCGGCGCCATTGCGTTGTCGCTATTCCTGTCGATGGCACTGATGAACCTGCACCTGTGGGAAATTGCCGGTCTGGCGTTGCCCTTGGTGGTGGGCCTGCTGCTGCAGGTGCTGCTGGTGGTCGTGGCAGCGGTGTTCGTGTTCGGGCGCATGGGACGTGACTACGAGGCAGCGGTGATGAGTGGCGGCTTCATCGGCTTCATGCTGGGCACCACGGCCAACGCCATGGCGGTGATGCGGGCGCTGGTCGAGCGCTACGGCGCTGCGCCGCGCGCGTTCCTGGTCGCGCCGCTGGTCGGGGCATTCTTCATCGACTTCGTGAATGGACTGATCGTCACCACGAGCGTCAACCTGCTCAAGTGAATACACCTCTGCTGATCGCACATCGCGGCGCCAGCGGCCACCTGCCCGAGCACACGCTGCCGGCGTATGCGCTCGCCATATTGCAGGGCGCGGATTACATCGAGCCGGATCTGGTCGCCACCCGCGATGGCGTGCTGATTGCCCGACACGAGAACGAGATCGGCGGCACCACTGATGTCGCGAGCCATCCTGAATTCGCGACGCGGCGGCGCGCGCAGTGCATCGATGGAGTCGACGTCGACGGCTGGTTTACCGAAGATTTCACGCTTGAGGAACTGAAGACGCTGCGCGCGCGTGAGCGCATTCCGCAATTGCGGCCTGCCAATGCGCAACATGATGGCAAATCGCAGTTGCTGACCTTCGATGAGATCCTGGCCTATCTTTCTGAGGTTAATGCCAGCCGGCTGCAGGGCGGGCTCAAGCCTGTCGGTGTGTATCCCGAGACCAAGCACCCCACCCATTTCGCATCGATTGGCCTGCCGCTGGAACCGCTGCTGTTGACGACGCTGGGCAAGGGGCTTGGCGTCGCACCGGTTTTCATCCAGTCATTCGAAGTGGGGAACCTGCAACAACTGCACAGACAGTGTGGCTATCCGCTGGTGCAGCTGATGTCGGCGCAGGGTGGGCCGTGGGATCAGCGCACCGCCGGCAAGTCCAGTGAATATTCCGTAATGGCCGCCCCCGCCGGCCTCAGGCAGATTGCCGAGTACGCCAGCGCGATTGGCGTGGAGAAAAGTATGGTGATCCAGGAGCGCGGGAACGCGGCTCTGGTCGCAACGCGATTGGCGGGGGATGCCCATGCGGCTGCTCTTGCGGTGCATGCATGGACGTTCCGCGCGGAAAACCACTTCCTGCCCGTCGCAATGCGGCGGGGGGATGCCGCGTCGGCGCATGGCGACCTGTCGGGCGAAATTGCTGCATTTGCAGCGGCGGGCGTGGATGGCCTGTTCTGCGATCAGCCCGGGCTTGCTCGCGCCGCACTCTCGCAACTGCGGGAGACGAATTGAGGAAAAATCTGTCAAGTACTGCGTCTGGAGGTGATTCGGACAGTCGGAGGCGTATGCTGTTTTCAGGTGCCGTCGAGGGATGGTGCCCGTGTTTCCCAAACAACTGGAGATAGATATGAATATCGTGAAATCCCGTGGGGGGATGGCAGCGATCCTTGCCTCAATGGTGTTGGTATCGGCGACTGCATTTGCGCAGGCCCCGGGCGGCGGTCCGCCGGGTGGCGGCGGTCGCGGTTTTGGTGGTCCGCAAACCAAGGAGACGGTGATCCAGCGGCAGGGGCTTGGCGATGCCGCGCTCAAGCTGACGGATGCGCAGAAGGCCTCGCTTGACAAGCTTGCCGAAAAGTTTGCGGCCGACCAGAACGCGCTGCAAGCGAAGTATCCCGCGGCGCCGGGCGGTCCTCCGAGTGCGGAGTCACAGGCTGAGCGGACCAAGCTGACCGACAGCTTCACCGCAGACGTGAACAAGGTGCTCAATGACGAGCAGAAGAAGACCTGGGCTGCACGTCCGCAGCGTGGTCGCGGCGGCGGTGGTCCTCCTGGCGGCGGTGGTGGTCCTCCGCCCGGTCGTTGATCTATTGAGTTGATGATTGTCGGGGAGCCGGTTTCACGGCTCCCCGATTCCGAGAGACCAGCCTGGTCGCGGTACGTATGCGGGGTGAACCGCTGGTGAAAAGTGGGATCTGAAAGCCACATCGACCGCGCCTCGAAGCTGGCAGTGGCCATGGCGATTGCCTGCAGCTTGTTGCAAACCGCCTTTGCCGCGGAAATTCCACAGGAGCGCGTCGAAATCCTCGCAGGCGGGCAGTGCGCCGTTCGCGGGACAAAACTGCAATGCGTGGGAGTGGCAAAATATCTTCTGGAAGAACTGAAACTGGATCGCGGGTATCTGGTCCGCGTCGGGGCGGGCCCTGCCGTGAAGATTACTTACCCGCAGTTGCAAGCATTGTTCGAGAGCCTGAAGGCAGCAGGCTTTGCAACCTACACTGCGCAACGGAAACCCTGAAAGGAGCGTCGAATCCGCTTGTTTCGTCCCGCATGGTCTGATTCAGGCTGGGGGATCCTTGGCGCGGGTTCGTGAAACCGCTGCCATGATTCCAATGCCGGCGACAACCAGGCAAGTAATGGCAATATAGGTCGGGGAGATTCCTGCGACGACTAGCGCCCAAGCGATGCCCCCCACCAGCACGGCCAGACCCAACATGAAAAGGGCGAATGACATAGCAGCCTCCTTGCAAACCGAATTGCAATTGATGAAAAAGGGTAGCCGTGCGGATTACGCTGAACCAGCGAGCGGAGTCTTTAGCCCTCGTAGGTTTATTCCTACCTGCAGAGTGCCCGACCGCCGGTCACAAGGAGAACAATGTGCAAGGTCGATGCCTCAATGATTACGAGATGCCGGTGGGCCTGTTTCAGCAAGGCCCGGCTTTCGACTTCAAGGAGCAGATCATCACCACGAATCTGACCGAGGCTGAAGTGTTCGCGAAGTTTGCGCAGACCTGACATGACCAAGCCCAGCATTTACCACGAGGGTATGCGGAGTCTTCAGGAGATCCGCGAGACGCGGCCACTGGCTGACCGCCTTGAACAGGTTACGGCCCGGTCCGCGTTCACTGCGGAAGATCGCGCCTTCATCGCCAGTCGCCCGATGGTGTTCGTGGCCACCGCTGACGCACAGGGCCATCCGGAGTGCTCGTACAAGGGTGGCATGCCAGGATTCGTGCGCGTGCTGGATGATCGGACACTGGCGTTTCCGGACTACGACGGGAATGGCATGTACAGGTCCTGGGGCAATGTCCTGGTCAATCCTGCGGTCGGGTTGCTGTTCCTGGATTTCGAGACGCCGAAGCGACTGCGCGTCAATGGTGAGGCACAGATCAAGGCCGATGATCCGTTGCGCGCCGACTTTCCCGGCTCGACCTTCATCATCCGGGTGACCGCCAGCATGATCTTTCCGAACTGCCCGCGATACATCCACCGGATGCAATTGGTGGAATATTCGCCTTATGCGCCGCGTCCCGACCATGTTCCACCGGTCCCGGCGTGGAAAACGTTCGATGCTTTCAAGGATGCGCTGCCGGCACGAGATCGTGAGCCGAAGGCGGAGCAGGAATGAAGAGCTGCGTGGTTGAACATGAGGAGCAAGGTCAACGCGGTATCTTTTTTATCATGCAGGAGGGCAGGCGTATCGCGGAGATGACTTATAGCCGTGTCGGCGCTTCAATGGTCGTCATCGACCATACCGAAGTGGTCCCGGCCCTGAGGGGTCAGAAAGTGGCCCGCAATCTTCTGGATGCGGCCGTGAAATGGGCACGCGAGAGTCATACCAGACTTGGCTCCACCTGTTCATATGCCAGCGCGCAGTTCGCCAGGGACGCGTCGATCGGCGACGTACTTGCCTGAATTTTGCAACACCGAAACAGAAAATTTCTCCGCCACTGGAAGATCCTGGTTCCCGCAGTTTGTCTCGCCATTTTTCTTGCAGCCGAAAAATCGAACCTGATAAGAACCGACAGCGTCAGCGCAGCCGTGTGTACTAAAGAGCTGTTCCTGGCCAGGCTAGAACCATCAGCCATCATCAATCGGTACAGGGCAGCCATAGCGGCAGAAGCAAGACGACGTGATTTACCGCCTGAGCTTCTGGCGACGATCATTTACGCTCATCAAAGCGGGCTTACATCATTCAGAAGATTTACGGATTGTGCTGGATCCGCCATGGGCCGTGATTTGTCGCTCGGTCTGGCGCAAATCAGGATCAGCACGGCAGTAAGCAATGATGGACTTGAGTATGGAACCATTTCGCCAGCGAATTTCCGGAAATACAGATCTGCCTTGCTGGATCCGCTTCGCAATATTCGATATCTGGCCGGGGAAGTGCGGCTGTTGCTTCACAGGCACAACAGATTCCCGGGGATTTCATCGGACGAGTTGATCCACAACCCATTCGCCATGGCGCTCGTGATGTCCGAATACCGGATGGGACGGCAAGCAGCGGGCAACAGGGCGGCCAGGCTCGTCGTAAATGCTCTCGGGGATCTGGAAGACCTGCAGAAAAATGCTGTCTACATCTTCGGCAGGGATGCGTCTGATGTTATCCAGATACAGGCAGGCGTCCGGAAATATCTCGACTATGTCTACTGCGAGAAAGGAATTTTCAATTCCGCAGCCTGCGAGGCCCGCTTAGACTGATGCCGGCTTCACCAGATGCGCTAGCGGAGGCCGACGCGCCCGCAGAGACGATACACGGGCAGAGGCCGCTTGATCTCAAGACAAGCGAAGCAGGTCCAGATCAAAGGCACGTTGCGCAAACCACAGGACACCGGTTGCCGCGATCACCACTGAACCGCCTGTGACCAGGGCATTCCTGTAAAGCCGGGTGGCGCGTAACGCAAAGGCGACCGGCAGGAACAGCGCCACGATCGCGAGCTGACCGACTTCGACTCCAACATTGAAGCCCACGAGCGCCATGGCCAGGGAGGCGCGCGGCAGGGCCAGATCCGCCAGCACACTGGCAAAGCCCACTCCATGGATCAGCCCGAAGCAGAAAGCCACGAGCCATCGTTTCGTGCTGACCAGCGGGAAAATATTGTTCAGCGCCGCGATGGCTACGGAGAGGGCAATGGCGGATTCGGTTATCCGCGCCGGTGGGTGCAGGATGCCAAATGTGGCAAGGCCCAGGGTCAGCGAGTGCGCGACCGTGAATGCGGTGACCACGAGAAACACGTCCTTCGCCACCGCGCGCCACTGCTGCTGCGGTTCCCATCTGCCGGCATGGCGCAGCAGGACAGCGGGCAAGAGCAGCGAAAACAGGAACAAAAGATGATCGAAGCCACTCCAGATGTGATGAATGCCGGTGCGCAGATAGCCGGACATCTGCCGCCATACTCCTGCGCTGTCGGCGCCAATTTCCACGCTGGGCGCGTCCGGACCCAGCACATGCGTGGACGTTCTGCCCGCAAGCTCGACGTTGAGCAACCCGCGATGGCCGGCATCGATGTCGGCAAACAGGTGGTAGGTGACCTGCAGGCGACTGACGGCGGCAGCACAGCGGGCGGTGAATAGCAGCACCGCATAGGCGCCGTCTGAATGCTGATCAATGAGAAGGGTGCTTTCGCCCGGGACGCAGTTGCCTGCAGTAGTGCCCAGCGCAAGGCCCTGCAGGGCGAAGCTTGCGATCTGGTCCTTGCGGTGGCGCACTTCACCCCAGGTGAGTTGCCCGTCGGCGTCGCCGTCCAGGTTCAGCGCCACATCCAGGTCGCGCAGCGCGATGTCCCATTGACCTGCGATCTGTGCGTCGCGGACCGATAGATGCAGATAGCTGTCGCTGGATTTGTGGGCCTGCGCGGGCAGACTCCAGCACAGGGCCATGGCTGCCAGGGCCAACCAGTGCGCCCAACGAACGGCCAGGTTACTCACCTGGCGTTGCCTTCAGCAGCGCGGCGAGCTTTGCATCCGCAAGGCCGGAGTGCCGCATCCAGGCGACTACCAGAGTGCGGGCCGCCGCATCATGTGCTGCGATGGCCGATTCAAGCAGGATCCGCGCATCGGCGGGTTCCTTCTGTACCTGCCAGTTCTCCTGTGCCAGCTTCAGCGCAGCAGTTGCATCCTGTAGAAGCACCAGGTGGAACCTGGCAGCTTCGCGCAAATGCGTGCGATCACCGCGTAGCGCGGCGGCCCGGTGCCGCGCGGCCAGTTCATCGACATCCTTCTGTAGCGCTGACTGCAATGAAGCGGCATGCAGTGCCTGCAACGCCAGGGCGTGTCTGAGCAGGAGGTTGTCATCACGAGTCAGAGCCGCAGTCAGATCCAGAACCTGCTGGGGTTTGCCCATATCCAGAAGCAGGTCGCAATAGGCGGTGCGTGCATACCGATCAGCCGCGTCAGCCGCGAGCGCCTGCCCAAAATACTGTTCGGCCTTCTGCAGATCACCCTGGCGGGCGGCAGTCTCGGCGAGCAGGGTCAGCGCCCACTGTCTGGACACCTGATCGCCTGCGGGCACGCCATCGAGCGCGCGCGCTGCCAGCGATGCGGCCTGGGTCAGACGTCCCGTGACGCTTGCGACGCCGCCCTGACACAGGGTCGATGTCACCTCGCCCGCACTACGCAGCAATGCCGCGCAATCGCGTTGAGCTTCCGCATGGCGTCCTATGACCGTGAGGATGGTGGCGCGCGTCAGCAACGCCTGGGCGTTGCCAGGGCTTTGGGCCAGTGCCGCGTCAAGGTCTGCGAGCGCAGCGGAAAAGTGATGCAGGGATTGCAGGATGATGGCGCGAAGAACCCGTGCCGGCACCGGTGTGGGCGCGCCATCCTGCCATTGAGAAAGCGTGCTCTGGGCATAGCCCAGAAAGCGTGGGTCGCCGTCGCGCCGCGCGGCTTCGATATAGGCGCGCGTCAGCGCCAGCTTCACGTCGGTATCGTGAGGATTGCGCTGCACGGCAAGACGCAGGTCGTGCAAGGCGGCCAGCGAAGGATCATTACGTATCGGCAGCGTTTCCAGAACGATGTCGTCGCTGGCGGGTTGATAGGGAGCTGCCGGAACCAGGACTGGCGCAAGCGCCAGTCCCAGCCCGAACCACACTGTGATGAACTTCAACACCTAATAGACAGCTATCGGGGCCGATGTGTCCGAGTCGCTGACGGCGACATTGTCCACACTCACCGGTGACGCCGCGTCGTCACTGGTCGAGACCATGGACTTCACGAAATTGATGAAGCTGTCTGCCGGCCCCATGTTGTCATCTGACCCGCCACATCCCGCGATGACGCCAGCAGTGACCAGCACGGCCACCAATGCAATTCGTCGTTTCATAGTGTTCTCCTTAAGGCACGGATTACTGGTTGGCTGGCAGACCGTTCTGGCCATTGGGAGAACCGGGAATCGGCGTCCTGAGGTACGGAAAGGTGTCGCCGCTGGTGCTATCGTCAATGAACGCACCGTCAGTGAAGCGGATGGCGCCGGACGGGGCTGATGCCGTCAGGCAACCGAACGTTGCGGCATTGTTCAGCGTGCACAGCAAGCCCATGGCGACCCGCAGTGACACGTCGACCACGTCATCGCCCGGCCTGCGTCCGTTCGGAAAGCCGGCATTGTCGCCACCGACCACACCCAGCCGGTTCTGCAGACCTTTTGCGACCGGCGCAGTAGTGGTGTTCAGCCGCAGCATTTCCGCGGCTTTGACATTCGCGGGCTTGTTGAGCCCGGTAATGCCGGTAAGAAAGGCGGCAACCAGATCCGTTCTCGGGAAATTCGTGGGCGCACGCACGCCGGCGGTGGTGAACAGCACTTCAACCAGCGCTGGCAAGGTCGGGTTGGTGACGTAGTCGGCGAACTGTGCGTCCTGGGCGGGAGCGCTGGAGTTGAAACGATCCTTGTCCTTGAGCCCGATGACGACTTCATTCACCAGCGGCATCCCGAGGCGTGACACTTGCGTCCAGGCGCCACCAACCTTGCTGGCATCGCTGCGGCCGGTTTCGCGGTCGCGCGGATCGGGATTGATAAGCCGCCCTTGCCGTACACTGGCTGTGGTCCAGGCGCCGATCACAGGTTCGCTGCCGCTGGCCACGCAGCTGATGGGAACTTCGAGCACCAGGCTCGTGGTGTTCGCGTAGGCCAGCGAGTCCGGTGCTGCGCGTTCCGCGTTGGCATTGAATTCGACCGCCGGGTACCTGATGTTGACCAGGTCGAAGGTCTCGCCGAGATTGACCACGAACGGATCCTTGCGCTGGCCGACGAACATCCGGCTGGCGCCGCAACCGGGAATGTTGACGTTGTAGACAAAGCGGGATGCGTAGTTGGCATAGTCGGGAATGGTCTTGGTGCCGATGTTGTCGGCCGGCTTGGCAAAGGTGGTCGCTCCGGTGGCAGCGTTGCTGACATCCACCGCACTGTTGCTGCGACGGAGCCCCGAAATCATCTTGACGGTGTAGGTCTCGGCCACGTTCTGGGTGGCGGGGTTGACGTCGGTGATCTGTCCAGCCTGCACCAGCGGGATGGCAACACTCTTGCCACCGACAGTCAGCGCAATGTTGCGGCGGGTGGTCGCAAACCTGAACTGGAATGTCAGGTCTTCAACCGCATCGCCGTTCTTGTCGACATGGATTTCGTACAGCGCATCGGGACTCATCGTGAAGTAGTTCGGTCCCGCGTAGCTGGCTTGCAGGGGCTGATAGTTCGCGATCAAGGTCACATAGCCGGCCCGGCCTGCCTCGTAGCTCCTGAAGGCGTAGAAATCCGTGGCGTCGAGCTTGGGCATCTCCGTGATGAACGGTGCCTCGCGGTGGCTGGATGCCATCGCCGGCGGCGACAGGCAGAGCGCCACACCGAGAGCGACCAGCAACGGACCATGGAATGGCGCGGCCCGGGGCGCGCTGATTGTGCTTTTCATTGGGTATCCTTGAAATTGCGTGGGGAAATGTTGGTTACATATCCAGTACGGAGGAACCCGGCGCGCGGATGCACGCGCGCAGGCAAGACAAACTCGCGCCAGCGCGTAAGAGGGCGCTGACGGCGGACTTTTGGCATATATTGAATCCGCGGGCTTAAATGGGACGTATTAGAGGAATGGAGCAGGGATTGACTGAGCCGCTGGATGGCCGCGAGCTGGAACAGCTGTTGCAGCGCTGTGCGCAGCGCGACGAGGCTGCGTTGCGCCTGCTGTACACCCGCTGTGCTCCGCAACTGCTGGCCGTGCTGATGCGCATGCTGGGCGCGCGACCGGCTGCTGAAGACGTCCTGCAGGATGTTTTCCTGCGCATCTGGGAAAAGGCCGGCCAGTACGATCAGTTCCAGGGGCGCGCTTTTTCGTGGATGGTTGCGATCGCGAGAAACCGGGCCGTGGACGTGCAAAGAGGCACACGACCTACGGTGGTCCTTGAGACCGCGGATCTGGCAGGGGCCGAGCAGCTGCGTGTCGCCGGGCCAGCAGAAGGCGCCGAGTTCAGCGCTGCCTATGATGCATTGGAACGCTGCCTGCAGTTGCTGGCGGTGGCGCAGCGGCAGTGCCTGATTCTTGCCTATCAGCGCGGGCTGACGCAGGAGCGGATCGCACAATCGATTGGCGAACCACTGGGCACGGTGAAAAGCTGGGTGCGGCGCGGCTTGCAAAGCTTGCGCACGTGCATGGAACCATGAACTACAACCACCCGCAGTTACTCGACCACCTGGCAGCAGCCTATGTGCTGGGGGTGATGTCCCGTAGGGTTCGCCTGCGCTTTGAACGACTGTGCCGCACACTGCCGCAGGCGCAGCTGGCACGGCAGCAGTGGGAAGACCGCTTGCTGCCGCTGGCTTTGGCATTGGCTCCGGTTGAGCCGTCCACGGCATGCTGGCAGCGCATACAGCAGAAGGTCAGTTCGAGGCCGCAGCGCGGCCGTATGCGATGGTGGCCGGCTGCCGCCGCCGCGAGCCTGCTTGCCGTGTTGCTGGTGGGCAAGCTCACTTTGTGGAACGAACCTGCGTGGCAGGATATTGCGATACTCGCGGCCGCCGACGCGCCCCCGATGTGGCGTCTGGAGAGTACCGCTGACCGTGCCCGGATATCGGTTCGCAGGGTGGGCACCGGCGCGCTTCAGGCAGGCCGCAGCTATGAGCTGTGGATACTGCCCGACGATGGCAGCAATCCGGTGTCGTTGGGGCTGTTGCCGGCCAGTGGCGATCTGCAGCGTAAATTGTCAGCTGCGCAGCAGGCGCTGCTGGGTGCTGCCGGCAAGGTGGCTGTGAGCGTCGAGCCCCCCGGTGGTTCGCCCACCGGCTTGCCTACCGGGCCTGTGATAATCGTGGCTGAAGTGCAGCGGCCGATCTGATCGCTTCTCAAGACGCCACTATCAGCGTATTTTCCCTGTGTTGGCCAGTGAGAGCCGCACGATCAGTTGGGGGTACCTGTGAAACGAAGAAATCCTGCTTTCCTGTTGGCGCTGCTTCTGGCGGCTGCTCCCGTCTTCGCAGCCGAGGACATCGACATCGGCCCGTGGCGACTGGGAATGTCCAAAGAACAGGTGGTGGCAATTACCGATCAGGGGCCTTACACGGATGTGGCCGCAACCGGCGGCCTGGAAACCAAGGACGGGAAATTCAAAGGAAAGAAGGCCAACACCTCATTCGTCTTTGCCGGCGGCACGCTTCGTTCGATCGAGGTGCGCGTGTATGAAGGCAAGGCGTGGGACAAGGCGAAGGATGCCGCACTGGATGTCTTCGACCAGTTTGTCGCGAACTACGGTGGCGCGAGCGTCAAGGACGTATCGCCCAAAGTCGACCGCAAGGAATTGGAGAAAATCCTGGACCGGACCCTGGGTACTGCCGGGGAAATGAACAAGCAATATGCGGCGCGCGCGCGGGCGATGGTCGTTACGTACGATATGGCTCCGCTTCGCCAGCCCGCCGACAGTCGACTTCACTGCCAGTGGATCTATCTGGGCAAGAGCGACACCTATTCGGTGGTCGTCTACCAGGATGTTCCTGGCGCAAAATCGCGGGATGCAGAGGAGAACATCGTAATCGAAAAGCTCTGAGCCGGTTGCCCGCGAGGCAAGGTGCAATTCGTTCTCTTCACGCTGCTGATCGTGGCAGTGTGGGTGCTGTGGAGCCGCATCGGTTCGCTTGAGCGCAAGCTCGAACAGCTGGAAAGCCTGCTGGTTACATGGCGTCGTGAGACGCAGCGTGCGCCGGATGCGGCGGCGCCCGCGCCAGCAGCTACGGTGCGACCCACTGTCAATACGTGGAGCCCCCCGTCCCGCCCGAACCTGCCGCCAGCACCGGCGGAGGATGCAGTGCTCGTGCGGCTGGTGCGCGACTACTTCACCGGCGGCAACCTGGTGGTGCGGGTTGGCGTCATCGTGCTGTTCTTCGGCGTCGCCTTCCTGCTGACCTACGCTGCGGAACATGCCCAGCTGTCGATCCAGATGCGCCTGGTTGGTGTGGCGCTGGGGGCGGTCGGGTTGTTTGTCCTGGGTTGGCTGCTGCGCAAGCGCCGGCGGGGCTTCGCGCTCGCCTTGCAGGGCGGCGCGGTCGGCGTGCTGTACCTGACGCTGTTCGCGGCGCTGCGGCTGTACGCATTGATTCCGCCAGGTCCGACCTTTGGACTGATGGCCGCTCTGGGTGTGATTTCCTGCCTGCTTGCCGTGCGCCAGGACTCGCTGGCGCTGGCCATGCTGGGGGCCATCGGTGGCTTTTTGGCGCCGGTGCTGGCATCGACGGGTCAGGGCAGTCATGTGGTGCTGTTCAGCTATTACGCGCTGCTCGATCTCTTCATCGTGGCGCAGGCCTGGTTCAAGGCATGGCGGCCGCTGAATCTGCTGGCCTTTGTTTTCACGTTTGGCGTGGGCACGGCCTGGGGAGTGATGCGTTATGAGCCGACGCTGTTTGCGACCACCGAACCATTCCTGTTGTTCTTCTTCCTGGCATTCATCGCGATTGCGATCCTGTTTGCATTTCGGGCCGCGCCGCGGCTGACCCATTATGTGGACGGCACGCTGGTATTCGGCACACCGGTGGTGGCGATGGCGCTGCAGATGCAGCTGGTTCGCGACTTCCACCATGGACGTGCGTGGAGTGCACTAGGTGCCGGCCTTGCCTATCTTGCGCTCGCGGCGTGGCTGCATCGTACACAGCGCGACACCCTGCGCCTGCTGAAGGAATCCTTCCTCGCCCTCGGCGTGGCCTTTCTGACACTGGCTGTGCCGTTGTGGCTCGATGACACATGGACCGCAGTAACCTGGGCGCTGGAAGGTGCGGCGCTGGTGTGGATCGGTCTGCGTCAGGGGCGCTGGCTGTCAACGACCAGTGGCGTGCTGCTGCAGTTGGCGGCTGCGGTGGCGTACGTGGTGCAGAACGATGCTCCGCTGGCGCTGTTCCCGGTGGCCAATGCGCAGTGTGTGGGCGCACTGTTGCTCTGCGTCGCGGGCCTGCTCAGCGCGCGGGTGGCTACACTGCCGGAAACCATTCTGAAACCACTGGGGCAAACGCCCTCGAACCTGTTCCTGGCCTGGGGACTGGGCTGGTGGTTCTATGCGAGCGGCAACGAGGTGCGGGAGTTCGTGCCGATTGCATGGCATGCCGGCGCGTTCCTGGGACTGTGCGCTGCGACGGCGCTGGCCAGCGCCGCACTGGTGCGACCGCTGTCGTGGCCGGCGCTGCGCGTGCCGGCGCTGCTGCTGCTGCCGGTGATGATGGCGGCCGCGTGGCAATGGTCCGTGCTGCATTTGCATCCTTCCAGTGAGGGCGGCTGGCTGGCCTGGCCGGCTGCATTTGCCGCATTGTGGCTGAGCTTGCGGTGGCATGAAGTTTCGGTTGAACGCCGCGTTGCGTCGCTTCTGCATGGCCTCGCGTTGTGGTTGCTGGGTTTGCTGGTCAGCTGGGAGCTGGCATGGCGGGTTGTGCAGATCACCGCACCGGAACCTGCCTGGCGGGGAACGGTAATCGCGCTTGCTCCGACCCTGCTGCTCGCCGTTCTGGCCAGTGGTGTGGTCGGGAAATGGTGGCCGCTACGCAGCTATCCCCAGGACTTCAGGCGCTGGGTTGCCGGCGGCTTCGCCGCGGCTCTGGTCCTCTGGTCGGTGTGGCTCAACTGGGTGTCGGATGGCACGGCTTCGCCTTTGCCGTATCTGCCGCTGGGCAATCCGCTCGACGTTGCAGTGGGTCTGGCGCTGCTGGCGGTCGCGCGCTGGCTCGCCATGGTGTGGCGCGCACAGCCTGCGTTGTTCACGCGCGAGGCGCAGCAATGGATGATTGCTGCACTGACGGGAGCCATCTTCTTCTGGCTGAATGGCGTGTTGTTGCGCACGATGCACCATTGGCGCGGTGTGCCATACCACTTCGAAGCGCTGGTGGCAGACACCGCCGTGCAGACGGCGCTGTCGATCTTCTGGACGCTGCTGGCACTGGCAGCGATGCTGTGGGCAAATCGCCAGCAACTGCGCGTGTTGTGGTTTGGCGGCGCCGGCCTCATGGCGGTGGTGGTCGCCAAGCTCTTCCTGGTTGACCTGGTGCGCGTTGGCACGTTGCCGCGCATAGTTTCGTTCCTGGTGGTGGGCGGACTGATGCTGGTGATCGGATATTTCTCGCCATTGCCACCCACGAAGAGTGCAGCAGACTCACGTTGAAGAAGTCCCCGGCTAAGCGCGCAGCTCCGCGGTCAGCGCGCTGAGCACCGACGCAGTGTCGGGTCGCAGGCCCCGCCACAGGTGGAATGATTCGGCAGCCTGTTCCACCAGCATGCCCAGGCCCATGATGGCGCGCGCGCAGCCTCGCTCCAGTGCCCAGCGCGTGAAGGGCGTTTCATCTCGCCCGTAGTACATGTCGTAACAGATGCTGTGGCTGCTGACGATGCCGGTTGGCAATGCAGGAAGTTCGTCGGCGAGGCTTGCGGCAGTAGCGTTGATGACGAGGTCGTAGGGCTCTTTGCCAAGGTCCTTGTAGCCGATGGCGTGCACTCGCCCCATGTCGCTGAATCGCTCGGCTAGTTCGCGGGCGCGGCCGACGTTGCGGTTGACTACCGTGAGCTCGCTTGGCTTGAGGCCCAGCAACGGCGCGAGTGCGCCACGCGCCGCACCGCCGGCGCCGAGCAGCAGCAGCCGGCGCCCGGCGATGTTGACGCGTTGATTGTTCAACAGGTCGCGCACCAGGCCCGCGCCGTCGGTGTTGTCACCCAGGATTTTCCCACCTTCGCGCAGCGCGAGGGTGTTGACCGCGTCGGCGCGCTGGGCGCGAGGCGTGAGCTCACTGGCCAGCTGCAGCGCGGCTTCTTTGTGCGGCACCGTGACATTGAGGCCCTTGCCACCGTCGGCAAAGAACCGGCTCACCGTGGTTGCGAACTGCCCGGGCGCAGAGTCCAGGGTGGTGTAGGTGAGCGACTGGCCCGTCTGCTCGGCAAAGCGGCTGTGAATGAACGGCGATCGGCTATGGCTGACGGGATGGCCAATGACCGCGTAGCGATCTGGATTACTCATTTATCAGCCATTTTACCAAGCTGCCGGAGGTTCCGCCGAACAGCGCGTGCAGCTCGGCCTGCCATGCAGCCGCCTCGGTGTCGAACTGCCACGGCGGATTCACCACCATGAGGCCGGAGCCGTTGAGACCGGCGGTGTGGTCGGGCTGGTGCACGCACAGCTCGATGGCGACCGTGGGCCGGGTGATGCCGCGGAGCACGCGCGTCAACCATAGATCGGTGTCGTACTGCTTCTTGATCGGATACCAGACGGCGAATACGCCGGTTTCGAAGCGGGTGAGTCCCTGCAGCAATGCGTCGGCGATCTGCTGTTCCTCATCGGCGGCTTCATAGGGCGGGTCGATGAGGATGAGGCCACGGCGCAGTGTGGGCGGCAGCTGCGCGCGAATCTGCTGGTAGCCGTCGCCCTGCACGACACGCGGCATGGAAGCGATCAGGTTGGCGCTGTGTTCGAGCATGCGCTGCAGGGCGCGTGAAGTCTGCGCGTGGCTTTCCACGCAAATGGACTGATCGACGGCGCGCAGTTGCGTGGCAGCCAGCAGCGGCGAGCCTGGGTAAAGGCTGCGCTTGTTGCCGTGGTCGCGGCGGATGCGATCGATGGTGTCGATGTAGTCGCCAATGGCGGGGTGACTGGCGCCTGTGTGTTGCGCGAGGCTGCGTTCAAGCAGGCTGATGCCGGCTTCGCCTTCGTTGCTGAGGCGCGCCTCTGCACCAGCCAGATCATGGAGACCTTCGCCGGCGTGGGTATCGAGGTAGAGAAAGCCCTTGGTCTTCTTCTGCAATGCCTTGATCAGTTGCAGCAGTGAGATGTGCTTATGCACGTCTGCAAAGTTACCGGCATGGAAAGCGTGTTTGTACTGCATTTTCCCGTCGATTCTAACAGTCACAGCGTTTTGCACCTGACTGCTGGAGAACGCCTGTAACCATTTGGTAACCGCGGTGCTACTGACCAGCTAACCGCCAGGCGGCGACTCTTCACTGCACGAAATTTGTCATTGCAGGAGCGAAAGCGTGAAATTGCGGAAGTTGTTGGCGGCAGGAATTCTGACAGTCGCGTCACCAGGTGCGCTGGTGCGGCAGCGCCCGCAGCCGCTGGTCGTCGAACTCGCGTTCGATCTATTCGGACGTGGGCGGCTACGGACTGGCAAACTTCCGCGTCGGCTTCCGCAGTGGCAGCACATGGGATGTTTATGCATGGGTCAGGAACGCGCTGGGCAAGGAATACTTTCAGGAGCTCAATGCCGCCACGGGTGGCAATACCGGGCTGGTCGTTGGCATCCGTGGAGACCCGCGCACATGAGGCCTGACAGTTCGCGCGTCGTTTTGATGGCAGGCATCCTGGCATTGGCGCTCGGCGCGCCAGGCTCTGCCTCGCAGGCCGCGGAGAGCTCATCGCTGAAGCTCTCCGGCAGCATCCGTATCCGGCAGGAGTCGCTCGATGGGCAGTACCGCCCCGGCTTTGATGACAAAGACGACATGCTGGCGCTGCGCAGCAGCGTGATGGCGGAGTGGACGCAGGGCGACTGGAAGCTGGTCGGCGAACTCTCCGACAGCCGTGCGTACGACACCGATAGCGGTAGCGTGCTGACTGCAAACGAGGTCAATGCCTTGGAGCCGGTACAAGCGTATGTAAGGCGCGACTTCGTTTCGCCCTTTGGCAAGGGCAGCTCGGCCACGGTGCAGGTGGGGCGGATGCTGGTGAACCTGGGTTCGAGGCGCCTGGTTGCGTCGGATGAGTTCCGCAATACGCCGCAAGGGTCCACAGGAATCCGTACGGATCTGCGCTTTGCGAACAAGGCGCAGTGGGTGGCGTTCTATCTGATGCCGCAGCAGCGGCGACCTGATGACTTTGCGTCGCTGCGTGACAACGAGATTGCGCTGGACCATGAGGGTGGGGATCTGCGTCTGTGGGGCATGATGGCTGCGCGACCCGGGCTGCTGCCTGGTGACACGCTTGGCGAGATCACCTACGTGCGATTGCAGGAGGATGACCACGGCGCCCGTGCAACACGTAACCGCAATCTGCATACGATCAGCGTGCGTGCGATCCGTGACCCAAAAGCGGGTCAGGGCGATTTCGAGATCGAAGGCATCGTGCAGTCCGGGCATATCCGCGCAAGCACTGCGGCCAATGCTACGACGCTCGATGTGAATGCCTGGTTCCTGCATGCCGATGCGGGTTACACATTTCAAACAACCGGCAGGCCGAGGCTGTCGGCGGAGTTCGATTACGTGAGTGGCGACGGACCGTCTGCCAGTTATCAGCGCTTTGATACCTTGTTCGGCATGCGCCGCCCGGACCTGGCTCCTTCCGGCATATACGGCGCAGTGGGTCGCGCGAATCTGCAATCACTGGGATTAAGGCTCGAAGCCGCGCCTTCTGCGCGTGTTGACGTGCTTGGCACCTATCGCCTGTTGTGGGCTGCTGATCGCCACGACAGCTTCTCTACCAGCGGCATTCGCGATGCAAGCGGCGCGTCGGGAAGTTTCGCAGGGCAGCAGCTGGATGGCCGTGTGCGCTACTGGATCGTGCCGCAGAAGCTGCGCGCTGAAGTGAACGCCGTGTGGTTGCTGCGTGGCGGGCTGTTGCGTAACGCGCCAAATGCTTCGCCGCATGGTGACACGCATTATCTTTCCGCTGCACTCACACTGACTTACTGAAGGCATGGGTTTGGGACCAAAAATCCCCAAGCAAGGAGCTTCCGACATGTTCAAGTATTCGTTTTCGCGTCGCGGCGTATTTGACCAGTTGCTGGCGCCGTAAGGGGCCAGCAATGTCCGGCCATGCCGGCTACCTGTTTGAGGGTGTAGAGTTGCCGCAACGCCAGCATCGGCTGCGGTTTGCCAGTGGCTGTTACGAAACCTTGGGGAGACCAGACATGAAGGATCAGCAAGCAATCGTTCCTGTGCCCAGCGCCGCGATCGACCAGCGCGTCTACGACCTCTACGACGAATACTGCCACGGGCACATCGACCGCCGCGAGTTCCTGGTCCGCGCCCGCGCGCTGGTAATCGGCGGGATCTCTGCGCTGGCAATGGCGCAGGCGCTGTTCCCGCGTTACGCCGAAGCGCAGACGATTTCGTTCACCGATGCGCGCATCAAGGCCAGGTACGTGGACTATCCGTCACCGGGCGGCAACTCGGGCAAGATGCGTGGCTACCTGGTCCAGCCCGTCGGCAACGGACCGTTTCCGGCCGTGCTCGTGATCCACGAGAATCGAGGCCTGAATCCCTATGTCGAGGATGTAGCGCGCCGCGTCGCGACAGCCGGTTTCCTTGCGCTGGCGCCGGACGGACTGGCGCCGGCCGGTGGCTATCCCGGCAATGACGATGATGGGCGCACGCTGCAGTCTGGCCTGGATCAGGCGAAGCTGCGCCAGGACATCATCAACAGTGCGCGTTACCTGAAGACGCACACGCTATCGACTGGCAAGCTCGGCACCACGGGGTTCTGCTGGGGCGGCGGAATGGTGAACCAGCTGGCTGTCGCGCTGGGGGCTGATCTGCAGGCTGCCGTGCCGTTCTACGGTGCAGCGCCGCCCGTGGTAGACGTGCCGAAGATCAAGGCGGCGCTGCTGGTGCAGTACGCGGGCACAGACGAACGCATCAATGCCCAGTGGCCGGCCTATGAAGCAGCGCTGAAGGCGAACCGGGTTGTCTATGAGGCGCATGTGTACGACGGGACGCAGCACGGGTTCCACAACAATTCGACGCCGCGCTACGACGAGGCGGCAGCAAACTTGGCGTGGGAGCGCACACTGGCGCATTTCCGCAAGCATTTGTCCGCCGCCTGACACAGCGGGATACGCGGGCCCGCTTACTGCCTGGTGGGTTCAGGAGCCGCGGCCTTCTTCGCAACGGCGGAGGCTTTGGCTTTCGGTTTCGCCTTTGCTTTGGCCTTTGCCCCGGGCTTGGCTGCAGCCTTTGCCTTTGCCTTCGCTTTGGGCGGTGCCTTTTCCTTGGCGATGGCAGCTGCCTTCACGGGCGCGGCGGCTTTCGCCTTCGCCTTTGCTGGCGCACCACGCCGGCCAAACCTGCCCCGCGCCGGACGCGGCGGTGCTGCGGCCAGCATCGTGCGGCATTCTTCAAGCGTCAGCGATTTCGGATCGCGCTCTTTGGGGATGCGCGCATTGCGCTGCTTGTCGGTGATGTACGGACCGTAGCGGCCGTTCAGCACCTGGATGTCGTCGACGCCGAAGTCGATGATGATGCGATTGGCATCGGCGACCTTCTTGGCCTCGATCACCTCGATGGCCCGCGCAAGGGTGACGGCGTAAGGGTCGTCTTCCTTCAGCGAGACATACTTCGCGCCGTATTTCACGTAGGGGCCGAACTGGCCGATTGCCACAGTGACAGGTTCGCCGTCGGCCGTCTGGCCCAGCGCCTTCGGCAGCTGGAACAGCACCATCGCATCGGCCAGAGTGATGGTGTCCATCTTCTGACCCGGTCGCAGGCCTGCAAATTTGGGCTTTTCCTCGTCGTCCTTGGTGCCAGCCTGCACGAACGGACCGAATCGACCCATGCGTACGGAGACGGGCCGTCCGCTTTCAGGATGGATGCCCAGGTCGCGAGCCATCGCTACTTCTTCGCGGCTGACGCTGGTCTCGATCTCCTGGACCTGGTCGATGAAGGGCTTCCAGAATTTTTCCAGCGGCGTGACCCAGGGCTCTTCACCGCGGGACACCGCGTCGAGCTCGTCTTCCATGTCGGCGGTGTAGCCGTATTCCACGTACTTGGTAAAGTACTTGGTCAGGAAGCGGCAGACGATCTTGCCGATGTCGGTGGCGATGAAGCGCCGCGCGTCCATGTCCACGTATTCACGGTCGCGCAACGTGGAGATGATGGACGCATAGGTGGAAGGCCGGCCGATGCCGTGTTCTTCCAGTGCCTTGACCAGCGAGGCTTCGGAGAAGCGCGGCGGCGGCTCGGTGAAATGCTGCTGGCCAATCAGGCTGACCAGCTTTACCAGTTCGCCTTCCTGCATGGATGGCAGCACGTGGTCGCCGTCGTCGTCGGGCGAGTCGTCTTTGCCTTCCTGGTAGACCGCGATATAACCCGGCTTCACCAGTGTGGACCCATTCGCGCGCAGCACATGACCCGAGCCGCGCACGCCTGCGATCATGTCCACCGCCACGGTGTCGAACACGGCATGCGCCATCTGGCAGGCGATGGCGCGCTTCCAGATCAGCGCATACAGCTTGTACTGGTCGGCTTCGATCTTGCCTTCCACCTGCTGCGGTGTGATCGACGCGGAGGTCGGGCGCACGGCTTCGTGGGCTTCCTGCGCGTTCTTCGACTTGGTCTTGTAGACGCGCGGCGCTTCGGCCAGGCCTTCCTCGCCGTACAATTTCGCGATGGTGACGCGGATCTCGGCCACCGCCTCGTTCGCCAGCGACACCGAGTCGGTACGCATGTAGGTGATGAGACCCACCGCGCCTTCGCCGAAATCCACACCTTCATACAGTTGCTGCGCCAGGCGCATGGTGCGCTGTGCCGAGAAACCCAGCTTGCGCGCGGCTTCCTGCTGCAGCGTGGAAGTGGTGAACGGCGGCGCCGGATTGCGTTTGCGCTGCTTGCGATCGATGGTGTCGACCGTGAGTTCGCCGGCTGCGGCCTGGTTGAGCGTGGACTCCACGTCGCGCGCGCTGCCTTCGTTGGTGAAGCTGACCTGCTCCACTGTCTTGCCCGCGTATTCGACCAGCTTCAGCGGGAAGCGCACCTGGCTGTGCTCGCCTTCGGCGTCGATGGTCCAGTATTCCTGCGGAATGAATGCGTCGATGGCTTCATCGCGTTCGCAGATCATGCGCAGCGCAGGGCTTTGCACGCGACCTGCCGACAGCCCCTGGCGCACTTTCTTCCACAGCAGCGGCGACAGATTGAAGCCGACCAGATAGTCCAGGGCGCGCCGCGCCTGCTGTGCGTTCACCAGATCCATCGACAGCTCGCGGGGCGAATCAACCGCAGCACGGATGGCGTTCTTGGTGATCTCGTAGAACGCAACGCGATGGACAGTCTTGTCCTTCAGGTCGCCGCGTTCCTTCAGCAGTTCGAACAGGTGCCAGGAAATCGCTTCGCCCTCGCGGTCCGGGTCGGTCGCGAGATACAGGGCGCTGGCATTGCGCAGCGCTTTGGAGATGGCTTCGACATGCTTCTCGTTGCGCTCGATCACCCGGTATTTCATGGCGAAGCCATGCTCGGTATCGACCGCGCCTTCCTTGGGGATCAGGTCGCGGACGTGGCCATAGGAAGCCAGCACCTCGAAATCCTTGCCGAGGTATTTCTTGATGGTCTTCGCCTTGGCGGGCGATTCAACGATGACAAGATTTTTTTCAGCCATGACCGTCTACATCCGCAGGTCGCAGATGCGGGAAAGTGACCTTTGCCTGGCTCAATGCGCCGCGCTCGTATCGGGATCGAAGACGAGTGTTTCCATGCGCGCGCAGGCCTGCTCCTGGCCGGGCTGACTGGACAGCACCATCAGCACAATCCAGCGCACCTGTTCGAGATTGAGGTCTTCCACGTCCAGCGCCAGCAAGCGATCGATGACCAGCTCGCGTTGCGTGGGGCTCAGGATGTCCGCTTCTTCCAGCGATAGCAGCAGGCCGCGGCAATCCACCGACAGGCGGGTGAGTTCCATCGGCGAATAGACCCGCAACGAACCGCGCGTGCGCGGCGCGCCATCGGAATCTTGTGGGGCGGCGGGTAGCAGTGGCGCGCGGCTGCGCTCGCCGGCGAGATCAGCCAGCCAGTCCAGTGCGCGCTCCACATTGGCTTCGGCGAAGCCGGCGCTTTCCAGGTCGCGGGCAAGTGCCTCGCGCTCCGGCACCTCGGGCGCCTCGTCGAACATGTAGCGGTCGAATACGTACAGGAGGATGTCGAGGACGGTGCCGTTCATTAATTCAGCTAACGCGGTTATATAGAGCGCCAGGCCTTGATTCGACCCGGCCATCCAGTTCGAGAATCAACATCATGGAGGCTACGGAGCCTGCTGCAAGGCCGGTTCTGTTGATCAGATCGTCGATGCTGGCTGGTTCGAAGCCGAGCGCATCTAACAGCATTTCGTAATCCTTGTCCAACGCAGGCCCCTTGCCTGTAGCCGGTAAACTCATGGCAAGCTGTTGATTTAACAAAATATTTCCCTCTATGGATATGCTGATCTCGCCCAGGATATCGGTGGCATCCCGTACCAGGTGCGCGCCGGCGCGGATCAGCTCGAGGCAACCTGCCGCCAAAGGGTTCAGCGGCGAACCCGGCACCGCGAATAGCTCGCGGCCATGGTCCAGCGCGCGCTGCGCCGTGATGAGTGAGCCGCTACCGGCAGCCGCTTCGATCACTACGACTCCCCGGGAAAGCCCCGAGATGATGCGATTGCGCCGCGGGAAGTGATGCGGCAGCGCGGCCGTGCCCGGCGGAAACTCCGACACCAATGCGCCCTGCTCGCGGATGCGCGCGAACAGCTGCTGGTTTTCGGCGGGATAGCATTGGTCCAGACCCGTGCCGCAGACCGCGACGGTGCGGCCACTGCAACCCAGCGCGGCTGCGTGCGCGGCGGCATCGATGCCGCGCGCCAGGCCACTGGTGATGCCGAGGCCCGCCGCGCATAGCTGCTGCGCGATCTGCCTGGCCAGACGCTGGCCGGCGGCAGTGGGATGCCGGCTACCGACCATGGCCAGCTGCGGTTGACGCAGCAACGCGCTGTCACCGAGCACGAACAGCGCCAGAGGCGCATCCGGCAATGTGGCCAGCTGGGCGGGATAGTCGCTGTCCGTGCAGGGCAGCAGCCGAGCGCCGGCGCGTGCCATCCATTGCAGGTCATCCAGGATCCGCGCCGATGGCGGCCGGGCGATGTGGCTGGCGGCGGAGTCGCCGAGTCCCAACGCGAGCAGTGTCTGGGGTGAGTGATGCGTCAGGGCCAGGACATCCGGACATTCGGCAAGCGCAGCGCGCAACGCCGTCGGTCCCAGCGCCGGTGCGCGCAGCAGGGTCAGCCAGGCCAGGTCGATTGCTTGCCGGTCATGCATTGCCGGCAGCCTAAACGCGAAGGACCCGCTATCCGGCGGGCCCTTTCTGTTGCGTTTGTTGCGAAATAGCTGCCAATCAGGGCGTTCGCACCTGATCTAGCACTCGCAAGGGAACAGTGGCGTCCAGCACCAGCCCATAGCTCATTTGCTCATAGGTCTTGAAGACCAGCAACGTCCCGGCACGCTCGCTGGGCAACTGAATGGTCTTGTTGCCACAGAACGCCCAGCGCGACTGCTTGCACGATTCGTCTGCCACGACCTCGCCCACCTCGTCGATGGCCAGCACGTGACCGGCTTCCAGGCCGTGCTTGCTGCCGCGATTGATGGCAACCACCTGGTATGAGCCGATGAGCTTCACGCCATCGACCACCGCCATGATCTGGCCGTGGACACCGGCCGGTGGTGAGCGGGGCAGCAGATCGCTGCTGACGTTCTGCGCGTCTTCGGCAAACAGCAGATCGCCGGTGGTGGTTTCGCGCGCGGAATCTATCAGCTGCGCCTTGCTCAGTTCGTTGATCTGGTCGATGCGCGCGGCACCGGTGTAGGTGCCCATGTAACCCAGCACCTTGCCGGATTCCGGATCCTTCAGTTGTTCACCCACCCGCACCACCGAGTAGCGGCCGGGGCCGAGATTGCGCATGCCCTTCACGTAGAACTCGTGGCCGGCGCCGGCCACCAAGTGGCGATCACGCAGACCGGCGACGCGTGGCGCGTTCTTGAGATCATCCTGCGACACGATGCTGGGCTTGCCCAGAAAGGCCTTGATGGCATCAAACGGAATGGTGGCGATCGGGCCTTCCAGCGGGGTGCTGCGGATCAGCGGCTGCACGCGCACCACGTTGCCGCGCGTCAGGCTGATCTGCGGTTCGCCGTTGGCGCCGTAGGCCAGCGTCAGCACATCGCCCGGGTAGATAAGGTGCGGGTTCTGCACGGCCGGGTTGACATGCCAGATCTCCGGCCACAACCAGGGGTCGCGCAGGAACATCGCCGAGATGTCCCACAGCGTGTCGCCGCGCTTGACCGTATAGCTCCGCGGGGCGTTTGAGTTCATCACCGGGGTAGGAGCCGGGGCTGGGGTCACCTCAACCTGGGTTTGACTGCTGGCGCGGGCGATGGCTGCCTCGACAGCATTCTGCTGCTCAACAACCGTAACTGGCGCAGGGCGAGCCTGCGGCACTACCACGGGGGCTGCTGGCTCGCTTTCGTCAGGGGAGAGAATTTGGCAACCCGAGGCCAGTGCCAGTATCGAAAGGCCACCCACGAGCACGCCAACCGTACTTGGGAACCGCCTAACTGATTGATTCGAGACCATTTATGCTCCTCATCCCATCTCAAGGCCGCGCAATCGTCCACGGCGAACCGTGCGCGCCACATGCTGTTATAAACTGTTTGCCCGAAGTCGCGCCAAGCAGTCCCCTCAGGTTTGAGTACTGCATCACGAGCCTCTGGATTATTCCAAGCAGTGGCCGGACATTAGGCAAGACATTAACAGCATTTTCTAGTGCGGAGACAGTGCATGGCACGCTTGTCCATTCTTGAATACCCGGATCCGCGCCTGCGGACGAAAGCGCTGCCGGTCAGCCGTTTCGATGCCGACCTTAAGCGGCGGATCGCCGACATGTTCGAGACCATGTATGCGGCGCTGGGAATTGGCCTTGCTGCCACCCAGGTGGACTGGCATCAGCGGCTGGTGGTGATCGACGTCTCCGAAAAGAAGAATGAACCGCAGGTATTCATCAATCCCGAGATCCTGGGTCAGACAGGTTCTGTCAGCGGTGAAGAGGGATGTTTGTCGGTGCCTGGCATCTACGACGATGTGCCGCGCGCGGAACGGATTCAACTGCGTTCGCAGGATGCGGATGGCAAGGTGCTCACGCGCGAGCTCGACGGCATGCTCGCAGTCTGCGTGCAGCACGAAATGGATCATCTCGAAGGCAAGCTGTTCGTCGACTACCTGTCCGAGCTGAAGCGGCAGCGCATCCGCAAGAAACTCGACAAGGAACGGCGTGAGCGCGACAGCAGTGCCCGCAGCACGACCGCAAGACAAGGACGTACCTGAAGCCCAAGGCGATCGCCAGGCCCCAGGCTCAATATGCAATTGCGAGTGGTATTTGCGGGCACGCCTGCGTTTGCGCTGCCGCCGCTGGGCGCGCTTGCCGCGCAGCATCGGCTGGTGGGCGTGCTCACGCAACCGGACCGGCCGGCGGGTCGCGGGCGCGTGCTCACACCAGGTCCTGTCAAACAGGCCGCGCTGAAACTTGGGCTGCCGATTTTGCAGCCGGCGCGGCTGCGCGGCGCTGCCGATGCGCTGCAATCCACACTGGCGCAGTTGCGCGAATGGCAACCGGATGTGCTGGTGGTGGTTGCATACGGATTGATCCTGCCGCGAGAAGTGCTGACTTTGCCGCGCCTGGGTTGCCTCAACATCCACGCCTCGCTGCTGCCGCGCTGGCGCGGCGCGGCGCCCATTCAGCGCGCCATCCAGGCGGGCGACATCGAGACGGGCGTGTGCATCATGCAGATGGATGAAGGCCTGGATACCGGTGCGGTGCTGGCCGAAGCGCGCCAACGCATTGGCGACGAAACCACGGCGGCGCAACTTCATGATGAGCTGGCCGAACTGGGCGCCGCGCAATTGCTGGCCGTGTTGCAGGCACTTGCCGCGGATCGGATCGCTGCACGTCCGCAGCCGCCGGAGGGCATTACGTATGCAGACAAACTCTCCAAAGCGGAAGCGCGCATCGACTGGCAGCAGCCTGCAGCCCACATCGATCGTCAGATCCGCGCCTTCAATCCCTGGCCTGCAGCTGAAACCACATTGCACGGCGCGCCGGTAAAATTGTTACGCAGCAGGTGTGGAACCGAAGCAGTTGCCACTGCACCGGCCGGCACCGTGCTCGGCCTGCAGGGCGATGCGCTGCAGGTGTGCTGTGGCAGCGGCATGGTGCAGGTGATGGAACTGCAGCGCGCCGGTCGCAAGGCGGTGTCGGCGCGTGAATTCCTGAATGCCGAGCGCGTGCCAGATGGCGCGCCGCTGGTGTTCCAGTGAACCTGCAAGCCAGAGAAGGCTTCGCACCCGGCGCCACAGCACTGGCAAGTGCGGCGGAGGCGCTGGAAGCCGTAACGCGAGATGGCGGCTGCACGGCCGAGGATGCGCTGCAGCGGGTGGCGCCTTCCGCCTCCGACCGAGCCGCGGTGCGCGCGATTCACACGGGCACGCTGCGCTGGTATCTGCGCCTGGCGCCGGCACTCGATGCCTTGCTGAAACCAGGCCAGAACATGCATCCACTGGTGCGCGCCGTGTTGTGCTGCGCGCTGCATCAGGTTGAATATTCGCGCGCGCCGCCGGCCTCGGTGGTGAACATCGCAGTGGATGCTGCGCGCGTGCTGGGTCAGGGCAGTGCCAGCGGTTTCGTCAACGCACTGCTGCGTCGCTTCCTGCGCGAGCGCACCGCAATCATGGCGCATATCGACAAGGGCGAGGCGAGCCGGCTTGCGCATCCGCGCTGGCTGCTGCGCAAAATCCGCGGCGCCTGGCCGGATGCGGCTGAACAGATATTGACGGCCAACAATGAATCACCACCCATGACGCTGCGCGTGAATCTGGCGCGCACCACGCGTGATGCGCAGCTGGCGCTGCTGGCTGCGCAGGGCATTGCCGGCGAGCCTGGACTCTGCGCGACCAGCATCGTGCTGGATCAACCGCTGGACGTGAATGCACTGCCTGGTTTCACTGAAGGCCTGGTCAGCGTGCAGGATGCCGGCGCACAACACGCCGCAGAGCTGCTGGATGCGCAGCCGGGCGAGCGCGTGCTCGATGCCTGCGCCGCACCGGGAGGCAAAACCGGTCACATCCTCGAACGCACAGCCGGCCTTGCGGAACTTGTGGCACTGGACTGCGATGCCGCACGCCTTGATCGCGTGCAGCAAAACCTCACGCGCCTGGGTCTGGCAGCGCGATTGCAGCGGGCAGATCTGCTCGCCGCTGGCTGGTGGGATGGCCGGCCCTTCGATCGCATCCTGCTCGATGCGCCATGCTCCGGCACGGGTGTGATCCGCCGGCATCCGGACATCAAGCTGCTGCGGCGTCAGGAAGACATCGCGGGATTCGCCGCCGCGCAGCTGGCCATGCTGATGCGTTGCGCCGGCATGCTCAAGCCCGGTGGTGTGCTGCTTTATGCCACCTGTTCCATCCTGCTGGCCGAGAACACCGAGGTCGTCGAGCGCTTTCTGCGGCAGCAGCCCGGGTTCAGGCGCAGCGGAGCGGACTGGCATGTGCTGCCCACCCCGCGCGCCATGGGTGCGGCAGCGCTGACCGACGGGTTCTACTATGCTCGCCTCATGCAGGGAGGCATGTAGGCATGAGATTCGTGCGCAACGTGATGGCGCTGCTGCTGCCGTTGCTGGCAGCAGGCGCGGCGCATGCTTCCGAGTCGTTCAAGGTGCAGTCCGCGTTCCTGAACCTGCACGATGCTGTGTATGAGCTCGATGCCCGCATCATCTATCCGCTGAACGACGACGTGCGGTCCGCGCTGGCGCATGGCGCCACGGTCAAGTTCGCGCTGCAGGCAGTAATCGAAAAGCGGCGGCGCTACTGGCTCGACGCCACAGTGGTCGAAGCGACCCTGCGGCGCGAGCTGACATGGAATGCGGTGAGCCAGCGTTACATCCTCAGGGATGTCGGTCGTGGCACGCAGGAATCCTTCGTCGCGCTGGACGAAGCGCTGGCGGTGGTTGGCGTGGTGAACAGGTGGCCGGTGTTGATGGAACGAGCGCTGGATCCTGATGCCAGGTATGAAATCCGCATCCGTGCCGGCTATCGCAGCAGCCGGCTGCCCGATGCGCTGCGCGCGCTGGCTTTCTGGTCGGACGGTTGGGTCAGTAAAAGCGAGTGGAAGTCGTGGATATTACCGCGCTGAAACGCTGGCGAGGCTACGGCCTCATGGCGCTGGGCGCCGCTGTGGTGCTGGGCATGCTGCTGCTGCTGGGCTACAGCGTCGAGAACTCCGCGCAGTTCAATCGCTGGAGCGAGACCATCCTGTGGATCAACGCCGCCGGCGTGGCAGCGATGGCGGTGTTGTTGGCGCGCCGCATCCGCCGGCTGGTCCGCGATTATCGCAATCATGTGCCGGGTTCACGGCTCGCCGCGCGCACGGTGACGATTTTCGGCACGCTGGTGGTGGTGCCGCTGCTGGTGATGTACCTGTTCTGGCTGGGCTTCCTGAATCGCGGCATCGACAGCTGGTTCAAGGAGTCAGTCAGGCAGCCATTGCTGCAGGCGCAGAAATTGTCTGGCGCGTACCTGGCGTTGCAGAGTGATGAGCAGGAACAACGCACCAGGCTGCTCGCGCAAACGCTGGGTCGCAAGCCACAGACCGCTCTTGCGGCGACGCTGGAAGCAGAGCGTCGCGCCGCCGGCGCGCGCGAGCTGGTCGTGTATGGCGGCAATGATGAAGTACTGGTCGCCAGCGGCGCGACGCCCGAGTCTTTGGCCAGCACCGGGATCTCGCAGGAAATTCTGACGCAGGTCCACAATGGCCGGTCCTACGCCCACCTCGAACCGCTGGACAACGGCGACTACCTCATCGTCTCGGCCGCGCCCGTGCCAGGCGAAGGCACCGGTTCCCGCGGCCGCTTCCTGATCGCAAGGTCGGAGGTTTCGCGCGAGCTGTCGCAGATGGTCAACGCGGTGCAGGCGGCCCGTGACAACTACCTCAACCTCGCGGATTCACGCCAGCCATTGAAGTTCAGCTACCGACTGACCCTGACGCTGGTGCTGCTGCTAGCCATGCTGTCGGCCGTCTTCCTCGCGATCCGCTTCGCGCACAAGCTCACGCGCCCGGTGCATGATCTCATCCAGGGAACGCGCGCGGTGGGCAAGGGCGACTTCGGCACGCGGCTGGCACTGCCTTCGCATGACGAGATGGGCTATCTGGTGCAGTCGTTCAACGACATGACCAAGCGCCTGCGCCGGGCCAGCGAAGAAACCACGCGCAGCCGCGCGCTGGTGGACAACGAACGCGAACGTCTCGCAGTGATCCTCGCGGGCCTGTCCACGGGCGTGCTGGTGATCGACACCGGCCTGCGACTGCGGCTCGCCAATGCCGCCGCCGCCGCCATTCTCGGCGAATCGCTGAACGGCTGGATCGGCACCGAGCTTGCAGCGCTGCCCAACGACGCGCCGCGCCTGCTGGAATTTTCGCGCGAACTCACGCGCCGCCTGGATAACGGCGAAATTGAATGGCAGGACGAAATCCTGCTGCCACCGGATCGCGTGGTGCGCTGTGCCTGCGCGCCCCTGCCCGCGGCTGCCGGCGAAGCCGGTTATGTCATCGTGTTCGACGACATCTCCAACCTGCTGCATGCGCAACGCGATGCCGCCTGGGGCGAAGTCGCCCGGCGTTTGGCGCACGAGATCAAGAATCCGCTGACACCCATCCAGCTGGCAGCGGAGCGATTGCGCCGGCGTCTGCAGGGCAAGCTCGACGCCGAGGATGCCGATGTGCTGGATCGCGCCACGCACACCATCGTGCAGCAGGTCGAAACGCTCAAGGGCATGGTGAACGCATTCAGCGAATACGCCCGCGCGCCCGAGCTCAAGCCGACCCAGGTGAATCTGGACGAACTGATGGCCGAAGTGGTCGAGCTGTACCGCGCCCAGGGCACCACCGTGACCATCGACGTGCACAGCGATCCGTCGCTGCCGCCGCTTTCGGCCGACCGCGGCCGCCTGCGGCAGGTGTTCAACAACCTGATCACCAATGCGCTGGAGGCAGTGGATGGAGTGGCCGGTGCCCGCGTAGGCGTGACCACCGAAATGAACAGTGGACCCAGGGGCAAGTCTGCGGTCATTATGGTCACTGATAACGGGCATGGATTCGACAAGGAAATGCTTGCACGTGTGTTTGATCCATACGTGACCAGCAAGCCGAAAGGAACAGGTCTGGGTCTCGCCATCGTCAAGAAGATCGCCGAAGAACACGGCGGCAGCATCGAGGCGAACAACCGGCCTGAGGGGGGCGCATATGTGCGCGTCGTGATACCGGTTGCACCGCAAATACATGCCGGGCAGCCAGCGAGGGGCATGGCATGAGTACCGGCAAGATTCTGGTCGTTGATGACGAAGCCGACATCCGCGTACTACTGAAAGAAATCCTTTCGGACGAGGGTTACGACGTGGACGTTGCCGCCAATGCCGGTCAGGCACGCGCGTCGCGCGCCCGCACCGCGCCTGACCTCGTGCTGCTCGACATCTGGATGCCCGACACCGACGGCATAACCCTGCTGCGCGAATGGTCCGCTGCCAGCACCGAAAACTGCCCCGTGGTGATGATGTCCGGCCATGGCACCGTCGAGACAGCCGTTGAAGCCACGCGCCTCGGCGCCTTCGATTTTGTCGAAAAGCCATTGTCGCTGGCCAAGCTGCTGCGCACCGTGGAGCGGGCCATGGATGTCGGCAAGCGGCGCCGCATCGCGAGCCGGCCGCAGCAGTCCGCACTGCTTGCCACCTTTGGCAAAAGCCGCATAGCACAGCAGCTGCGCGATGAACTCACCCGCGTCGCCCCGCTCAACGCCTCGCTGCTTCTGGTGGGCGAATCCGGCAGCGGACGCGAAGCGCTGGCGCGATTTGCACACGAGTCCTCACCGCGTGCCGCGACCGGTTTCGTAAGCCTCGTGGCAAGTTCCATCCCAGCCGCCGCGGACGGCTATCTGTTCGGCACGGTTACCGCCGACGGCTTCGTGCCCGGCGCCCTCGACCAGGCGCAGGGCGGCACGCTCTACATCCAGGAAGTGGAAGACCTCGCGCCGGCCGCGCAGCGCCTGCTGCTGGGTGTGATCGAAACCGGCCGCTTCCATCGCGTGGGCGCGGCCAGCGAGGCGGGAATTCCTTTCACTGCGCGCATCGTTGCCACCGCGCAGCCCGGCGTGGAACTGCGTGCCGGCAGCGCCGCCGGCCTGCGCCGCGACCTGCTCACGCATCTGTCCGGCGTGCTGGTGCGCGTGCCGCCGTTGCGCGACTACGCCGAAGACGTGCCAGACCTGCTGCGCTTTCACGTAGAACGCATTGCCGATACCGAGAAACTGCCACTGCGGCGTTTCTCCGTGGCCGCACAAAACCGGCTGCGCAACTATCCGTGGCCCGGCAACCTGCGTGAGCTGCGTGGTCAGGTGCGCCGCATGCTGGCGCGCGGTGGTGCCGAAGAAATCTCGCTCGATGAAATCGAAAGCGAGATCGCGGCGCATACCACACCCAACGAGCCGCTGGTAAAGCAGGACCTTCTCGCCCTGCCACTGCGCGAAGCGCGCGAACAATTCGAGCGCGCCTATCTGCAGCAGCAGCTGCTGCTGTGCAACGGCAAGGTCGGGGCGCTGGCCAAGCGCGTCGGCATGGAGCGCACCCACCTGTATCGCAAGCTGCGTTCGCTGGGCGTGGAGTTCCGGCCGTCCACCGACGACTGAGCGGATCCTTCAGCGCATAGATGACCGACGCGCAGTTCCCCGAACGTGAGCTGGACGCGCACCGCGCACGCTGGCTGGGCACCGTAGACGAAGCCTATGCCGAGATGGCGCGCTGCATCGATGGCGCCACCAGCACCGTCCGTCTGGAAACCTACATTCTTCGCGACGCTGCGCCGGCCACCTGGTTCCGCGCTGCATTGCTGCGTGCGCGCGAGCGCGGCGTGCGGGTCAGGGTGTTGCTCGACGCCTTCGGCTCAGAAGACTTGAGCGACGAATTCCTGGCGCCACTGCGCCAGGCGGGCGTGCGCGTAGCCATGTTCAATCCCAAGCGCCTGTTGCGCCTGTCTTTCCGCAATCACCGCAAACTGCTCGCCGTCGATGGCGCAACAGCCGTGGTGGGCGGGTTCAACATCGGCCCGGAGTACGCGGGCGACGGCGTCACCCGCGGCTGGTGTGATGCCGGCCTCGTGATCCATGGGCCGGTGGTCACAGCAATTGAGCGCAGCTTCGATGCCATGTTCGGGCTCGCGCCATTCACCGCGTGGCGCATACGCCGCTTTCGCCGGTTCGTACGGCGCGTGGACGCAGCCACTGGTCCGCACCATGTTGCAGGCAATGGTCCGATCGAGCTGCTCACCCGCGGTCCGGCGATTCCGCGGCGCCTGCTGCGCAGGGTGATGCATCATGATCTGCGCAAGGCACGCGACGTGGCCATTGCCTCGGCGTACTTCCTGCCCGCGCCGGACCTGCGCCGCATGCTGTATCACGTCGCACAAAACGCCGGCCGCGTGCGCATCCTGCTGGCCGGCAACACGGACGTGCCGCTGGCCCGCTACGCCGCCGAGCGTTTCTATCGCAGGTTATTCCGCCGCCGCATCGCGATTCACGAATACCAGCCGCAGATCCTGCATGCCAAGCTCATCATCGCAGATGACGTGCTGTACGTAGGTTCCAGCAACCTCGACCGGCGCAGCCTGCAGATCAACTATGAGCTGCTGTTGCGGTTGCAATGGCCAGAGCTCGCCGCCGACGCGCGGCAATGGTTCGAACGCGCCCTGCAACACGCGCCCGCCGTGGATCCACAACGCTGGCGCGCAGGGCGCAGCTTTTGGCAGCGCCTGCGATCACGACTTGCCTACCAGTTGCTGGCGCGCCTGGACCCTTTGCTGGCGCGACGCCGCTTTCGCGCGATTTCCTGAGCAGACGTGTTAGCGTCTGTTATATGAAACGGAGCATCCGTTCAATCACACCGGAAGCGAAACGCACGGCGGTTGGCGTGATGGGTGTGGCTGCCACCGTGTTGCTGCACTCGCTGTTGTTTGCGGTAGCCATCTGGGGGGAGGGCACACATATCGCGCGGCTTCCCGATGCGGTTGGAGCGGGCGCTAACTCTGGAAAAATGGATGGCGACTCGACCGAGCGCATGATCATCATCCGGCTGTCGCCGGAAATCGCGAATCCAGAACCCGAGCCCACGCTCGCGCCACAGCTAACAACCACACCCAAAGTTTCCATGTTGGAAATCACGGGTCCGGACGCGATTGCGCCGCCACCATTGGAGTTCGACGACGAGGGAGAAGTTACAGAAGCCTCCGAGGCCGAGCTTATTGCCCGCACGAAGATGGCGGGCATGTACGAGAGCCAGATTCGTGCGCGCATCGAGCGCGCATGGACTGCGCCTAAAGCAGAGCCTTATGCGCCGCCCTATTCTTGTCGGGTGAGGATCTGGCAGCGACGGGACGGTCAGATAGAGGACGTCAAGTTGGAGTACTGCGAGGGGTCGCTTCCGTGGACGGACTCATTAGTGAATGCGATCTACAGTGCCTCGCCATTGCCCGGGGCGCCACACCCGAGTGTGTTCGTCGCTAGTTTCTCGCTGACATTTCGTTCTGTTCCTGCGCAGGCTGATCGTTAGCAACGCTCGTCCCGTCCTGCAACGCGACCCGCTGCTACTCTGGCGAACGCTGCCCAAATAGCAGGAATCCGTCTGCGCTCCCCCAACACAGTTCCGTTTTGCTGCGCCGCAGTCAATGCTTGGAGCCGCATTTTTCCCTTGCCGCCGCGGTTGACGCAGAGAGCTTGCTGACCGGAGATGTTTCGGGCTAGCGTAGGGCTGCGATGGTTCCATGCATCGTCGATGCGTAGGACTCGCGGCCTTGCAACCAGTGGAGGAAGATATGGACATCGCGAAATTCCGCGGCGGAATGACGGCGGTTCTTGCCGCATTGACCCTGACCTCGGTGGTTTGGTCCGCAGAGAAACCAGTCAGTAGCCTGCCGCGAGCCGTTGATCGACCCGCTGCGAACCAGGGTCTGAACAATCCTGCGCTGAAACTTTCCGACTCCCAGAAAGCGCAGCTCAAGAAGATCATGGAAAGTTACCTCGCCGAAGCGAACACGCAGGCGACTACGTATGCGACGCCGGACGCAACGCCCAGTGCGGAAGTTGCATTGGCGCGTAAGCAGTCGCGCGAACGGATGATGGCTGCCGTGGACCAGGTGCTGGATGCACCGCAGCGCCGGACCCTCAAAATTGAGCAGGCCGCACGGGCCGAGCAGGCAGCGCTCGCAGCGAAGGCTGCCAAGGAAGCGTTCGCTGCGCGCGGCGCTTCCCAAATCAAGGACCAGCCGCGCGAACGTTGAAATCGACGCAGCGCACGGCGGTCGGTGTCGTGGGCATCGCGGCCACCGTGTTGCTGCACTGACTGCTGTTTGCGCTGGCGATGTGACCGGCCCTGACTCGATGCTGCCGCCGCCGCTGGAGTTCGAACTCTACGCAAATCCGGCCTATTTCTGCCGTGTGAAAGTGCGTCAGAAGCGCGATGGGTAGGTCGAGCAAGTAAGTCTTGAGAACTGCGAAGGATCTTTTCAGTGGCTGGATTCGCTGGTATAGGCGATCTACAGCGTGTCGCTCTTGCTTGGCGCGAACACTTCCGGCTGTGTTTGCTGAATGCTTCTCGATGTAGTCCCGTTCTACCGCTGCATCATCGGAGCGATAACCTGTCAAGAATCTGTCCTTGACTTTTGCGTTGCGACGGATTGATGATTTGTAGCGCGAGGCACAGACCAATGAACACCGCCTCGTGATTGACAGGGAGCGTCTCATGGCCAAGCGGTTATGCGGATCGGGTCTGTGCGGGTGGAGCGTGGTGGCAATCAGCACCTTATGGCTCTGCCTCCTTGCAACCACTTCTGCCCAAGCGGCTGTCGGCCGTACCTCCGGCAGCTTCAATGTCAGCGCTAATGGCGCTGCCACTTACACCATTCCGATCTTCACGCCACCCGGCCCACGTGGTGTGCAGCCGTCCATCGCGCTGAGCTACAACAGCAACTCGAAGGAAGGTTATGTCGGGCGTGGTTGGTCAATTGCCGGGCTCTCTTCCATCGCCCGCTGCAACAGGACGGTGGCCCAGGATTCATACTTTAGATCGATCTGGGCCCAAGAAGACGATGGCTTCTGTCTGGACGGCAACCGCCTGAGATTGGATAGCGGCACCTATGGTGCAAGTGGTTCGGTGTATTACACGGAGCTGGCCGACTTCTCGCGCATTACCGCCTCCGGCGCCGCCAATTATTCGGGCGGTCCGTCCAGTGGACCACTGTATTGGACCGTTGAACGCAAGGACGGCCTCATCTACACCTATGGTGGCACCAGCGATTCGCGCGCGCGGGACACCTCGAGCTTTTATGGCACACTGCAGTGGATGGTGAGCGAGATTCGGGATCGCGCCGGCAATAAAATAAAGTTCACCTGGAAAGAGCTCGACGCCACGACTTATGGCGCTACCCATCCGGTAAAGATCGAGTGGACGCAGACCTCGGCCGGCAGCGGCACCTACGTCTACAGCATGGACTTCAGCTATAGCGCGGACGGCAACGCGCCGGCCAGCACGCCGCAGCGCTATGTCTATAGTCACGCCGCCAAGGATTCCGACCTGCTCAACGGCATCGCCGTGAGCGTGTCCGGCACAGTGAGGCGCAAGTACGTACTGACGTACGAGAGCTCCCCAACCACCGGCGCCAAGCGCCTGACAGAGGTAAAGGAGTGCAGCGACAGCGGCGCAACAGATTGCCTCTCGCCCACAGCTATTACCTATCAGGACGGTCCCAGCGGGGTGAATACCAGCAACCCTATTTTGAGCATCAGCGGCACCGTCACAGAGGCAAACGGAACTTACGATTTTAACGGGGACGGAATTCTAGACGTCGCCTATTCCCTTTCCGGCACCTGGTACGTGCGACTGGGTTCCGCATCATCTGGGTATGGTCCTGCTCTAGACACCGGGATTAATGGATACGCAATTTTCGGTAAATTTCTTCGCGGCAATGCTCACCAGTTGCTTGTTCTATCGGGCGGCTATTGGCACATATATGCCTGGAACGGATCTTACTTTACTGACACCAATACCGGTATTTCCGCGTCCACGATTGATTCCCGCTTGGTTGTCGATTTCAACGGCGATGGGCTTGACGATCTGGTCTCTCTTGCCAGCTTTGAGTCGCTGCGCGTCTCGCGCAATACAAGTATTGGATCTTCTCTTTCGTTTGCTTCGTCGACGATTTACCCCTTTTTAGTCCCTTCCGGGACCACGGAGACAAGCTTGAGCAAGGGGGGCGATAGAAAAGGTGATGGGCGCCAGGGTGTGAACATTTTAATGACCGGGTCCGTGTGTGAGTGGTCGGAAGAGTATGCTGGGTACTACGACTGCACTCCCGTCCATGAGAGGGGATTACTTGAGTTCAACACCGACCAGTGGAGCACGGGGTTCGCTAACACCAATATAAACGGGTACTTCGACGCCATGCTGACCGACAATGATTTCAATGGCGACGGCTGCGATGATTTTCTGGCTAACGATCCGGATGCCGGCGCCGGCATAGGAACTTCTAGATGCGACGGCAGCTGGTACCCTTGGGGCGATGTGTATTCAGCCGCAGCTTACGGCTGGGGCGTTGGCACGGCAGACTGGAACGGTGATGCCAACCCGGATTTTTTTCTGTTTGACGGTACCAATCTGCAGGTGCAGTCGGTGCAGGGCGGTGGCCAGAGCACTTTAGTGAACACCGGCATTACGTGGAGCTACAACTGCACATTTATCCGCACCGATGGCAATGCCGACGGACTGGATGACATCGGCTGCCTGGAGTATGGCGTAGGCTTGACCATCTATCCCCACAACGGCCCGGCCCTGGCGGCGGACATGGTGGCAAGTATCGTGGATGGTTATGGGGTTACGCACACACCCACTTACACCACGATCGAGCACAGCCATTACTCGGCCTATAACGACGCGGTGTTTCCGGCCCAGGATGTCACGCGCGGCCGCTACGTAGTGAAGAAGGTTACTGCTACTGACGGAATCGGCGGTAACTACGACACGGACTACAACTATTTCGGCGCCCAGGTAAACCTGCAAGGGCGCGGCTTTTCCGGGTTCGAGATGATTCAGAGCGTGGACTTGCGTAACGGCGTCATGAGCGAGCAAAAGTTCAAGCGCGAATTCCCCTACAGCGGCATGCCTTATGAGGTGAACGTCTACCAATCTGCCGGCGGATCGTTGATTAGCAAGCACACGTCCACGATGGCCTTTCAAACGTTGAATAACACCGCCAACAACGAGCGCTACTTCCCGTTTGTGTCGGCCACCGCCGATGAAGCCTATGAAGTGGGCGGCGCAAAGAATGGAGCACTAATCCAGCAAAGCTCAACCACCAATGGGTACGACCCCTGGGGCAACCTCAGCGCCTTCGCCAGCACCGTCACGGACAAGGACGACAGCTCTCCGCTCTACAATCAGACTTGGACTACAGAGGCTTGGCAGGTGATATTTCCCGACACAACCTATTGGTGTCTGGGATTGCCCAGCGGCTCAGCGATCATGCAGTCCAGTTCCGTCTCCGGTGAAACACCCATTTATCAGAGCAAGGGGTTCTACTCACCGAACTACCAGTATTGCCGGAACGCGGTAGAATCTGTCGGTTCGGTGGATACCAACTATACCTACGGAGACTCCTTCGGCAATGTCACTGCGGTGTCCGTGACCGGCCGAAATCCGAACGGCAGCGCCATGAGCCCCCGCACCTCAAGCATCAACTGGGGCACCACCGGCCAGTTCCCGGTGTCCGAGACCAATGCGCTCTCGCAGCCCCCTACCACGCGCACATTTGACCCAACGTTCGGGAGCCTGCTGACCGAGACTGATCCGAACGGCATTGTGGTAGCCAACAACGGCTACGACGCATTCGGCCGGTTGACCAACCAGACGCGCCCGAATGGCACCACGATGGCCCGATCCTACCAGTGGTGCACCACATACTCAGCCTGCGAGAACGGCGATCCTGCCAGCGGCGTCACCGGTATCAACAAGACCATGGTAGCCACTGTGGAGCGCGATGCGTCAAGTGGCGACATTACTGTGGAGTGGGCACATCTAGACCTGTTCGATCGGCCAATCGTCACTTACCTAAGTAATGGTGGCTGGATACGAACTGGACGCCAATACGACCAAATGGGCCGCGTCGGACGGGAAACTGTTCCATGCACCACCGGTTGCGGCACAGCCTACTGGGTAACCAACACGTACGACTTGTTAGGTCGCCCTTTGACACAAAGCCGCCCGCAGAGTCAGAGCGTGACGACGCCTGTTACCACCACGTTCGGCTATGCCGGCCGCACGCAGACCATTACGGACCCGCAGGGCAAGAACACCACCAAGATCACGGATGCCAATGGCCGGATGCGCAAGAGCCAGGATCACAATGGGTATTACCAGAGCTTTGGCTACGATGCGGCAGGGAGCTTGACGGAAGTCACCGACTCGCTCTCCAACACCTTGTTCACTGGTTCGTATAGTTACGGCATCAAGCCATTCCTGACCGCTACCACTGACATGGATCTAGGGAGCTGGAGCTACAGCTACAACTCGCTCGGAGAACTGGTCGAATGGCAGGACGCCAAGAGTCAGACATTCAGCCAGACCTTCGATGCACTGTCGCGCATTACCTCTCAAACGGCGCCGGGTGAAGGCACGACCACTTACTACTGGGGAACCAGCCCGTCGAATCACGACATCGGGCGTCTGTACTACGTACTAAGCGATAGCTCGATCGGCGAGAGTTATGAGTACGACAGTACCGGTCGTTTGAGCAATAGATGGGTCCACAACGATGAGGGGAGCTATCAGTATTCCTTTGCCTACAACAACCAAGGCGCATTGGATACGTTGACATATCCAGTGAGTACCTCCTCAACGCGAGTAAAGGTCAAGTACGGCTATGCCTACGGCATGCTGCAGACCGTGACCGACTGGACGTCCGGCTCCGCCGGTACGGTTTACTGGACCGCCAACTCCCGCAACGCCCGTGGCCAGACCACCCAGGAGACCTTGGGCAACGGCGTTGTCACCAACCGCAGTTTCGATGCGGTGACGGGATTGATGAACTCCATCCAGTCCGCAGTCGGTGGCGGTACGACCCTGCAGAACCAGTCCTATCTTTACGATCTCATCGGCAACGTCACCCAGCGCCAGGAGAACACGCAGGGCCTGACCGAGAACTTCTACTACGACAACTTGTACCGACTGGACTACTCACAGCTTAATAGCACGACGAACCTGGACCTTGCCTACGACGCCATGGGCAATATCACGTCCAAATCGGATGTGAACGGTGGGGCTACCTGGACCTACCACAGCACCAAGAAACATGCCGTAGCAACCACCGGTTCAGGCGGGAGCTCCTACAGCTACGACGCCAACGGCAACATGACCAGCCGTGCCGGCAGCACGATCAGCTGGTCGAGCTTTAACTACCCGACGCAGCTTGCCACCGCCACCGAAAGCACGCAGTTCTTCTACGGCCCGGACCGCCAGTACTACAAGCAGGTCTACTCCGGACCTTCCGGCACCGAGACTACGCACTACGTAGGCGGACTGTTGGAGAAGGTTCAGGTCGGTTCCAACACCGACTGGCGACACTCCATCCTGGCAGATGGGCAGGTGGTGGCCATCGTCAGCCGCAGCACTGCAGGCAACGCGGTGTATTACCCCCTGGAAGACAACCAGGGCAGTGGCTCGGTGTTGACCAACAGCAGCGGTACGAACCTGGTGCGCCAGAGCTACAACGCGTTCGGGTTGCCCAGAGACGGCGCGGACTGGGATGGGGCGGTGCCTTCAGGCGACCAGAGCACGATCAACGGCATCAGCCGCCGCGGCTACACCGGGCACAGCATGCTCGGGGATATGGGGCTGATCCACATGAACGGGCGCGTGCAGGATGCGGTTACGGGCAGATTCCTGAGTCCGGATCCCTATGTTCAGAGTCCGGGCTTTACGCAAAGCTTCAATCGCTATGCTTACGTGAACAACAACCCGCTGAGTTTCATCGATCCAAGCGGGTTCTGCACCTATGGTGTGGACTGCCCGCTAGACGAGGTGATTGTTACAGCGCCGTATTGCTTTGCATTTCAAGTCTATTCAGGAGGCTTGGGGTGCATTGATTGGCCATTATTTAATTCCACCGTGTTCCTCTTCCCTGGCAGTGATGGGGTGTTGGAGGGGTACCCGGAGGAGGTGGGAAACACAGGTGTCGGAAACCCCCTGCCACAAGAGAAGAAGCCAGAAGAGAAGAAGCCAGGAGAGAAGAAGCCAGGAGAGAAGAAGCCGCAAACTCAGCAGCAGTGCGTTCGTGCTCCGGACAACCGTAGCTTTGGAGCGAAAGCTGCAGATGCAATCGTGGGGTTCGGCGATGCGTTCTTGATTCCTATAATTGTCCGCAACCTCTTGGATATTGACGGGGATATCGATTACGACTCTGCCGCCTACAGGGGAGGCAAAATCGCTGGAATTGTGGAAGGCTTGGTACCGATGGCACTTGAGGGTGCAGCGGCGTATTCGGCCACGGCGGCTGCCCGCGGTGCACCCTCAGTGCTCAATGCGAATCGGTACGTCCGAATCGGCCCGGGTGTGGGTTGGGGCGGAACGAGCGTGCCTCGAATATCCAGCCGCTTCTTGCCAGGTGACGGGCATTTCTCACTGACTTCGCGATTGCCCCTCATCCCACCATTGGGCGCGCTGTTTTCAGCGGGCGATGGTTGCTCTGGCGGCAACTAGGAGTGGCTATGGATAGCGCATTGCGTGAAACAGTTCGGAGTCGAGTCGAGACGCTGCAGCGTCTCGACCTGGATGCTGTAGAAAATCTGCCACCGCAACAGAGAGAAGATGACCCATCTCTCGGCAAGATAGCTGTGATCCAGTATCACGACGTTACTGACGTGGGCGATCACAGGGTTGTTGTGCAGGGCGCGCGTCAGCGCTGGTTCGGAATATTTACGGCCATCGAGGTAGACGGCTTTGTTCTAGAGAAAGGCGGCATTAAGCGGCCGCTAACCGAGCCCGAGAAATGGCCGTATATGTAGCGGTGCGCATCCGCCGATGGATGCAGGCTGTTCTAATACTCGGGTTGCTCACTATCGCAGCTACATCGTCCGTTCGAGCTGGCGAGTTCAAGATCGACAGAGTTGCCATCGACGTGCCGGCGAAATTTGAGGGGCCAATTTCTGCGCAGCCGGACGCGAGTGCTAAAACCTACGCGTTCACAGTACGCGCCAGCAACTCGCTCACACCTTCGTCGGTTCTGCAGATAACCGTGTACAACGGTGCGGCAGATGTCCAAGCGGGACGCTCTGCAGATATCTCGCAGCGGTACTTGTCGCAGATGCTTGAGGGGATCGAGCGTCGCCGGACTGACTATCAAAAGTCTGCCCCGAAGGAGGTTCGGTTGGCTGGTTTCCCCGGTTCAGTGGTCTCGTGGCAAGGCAAGACGAACGGGATCGGAACTAACGGGAAGATGTACTGCATCGTCACTCCATCCGGGCTTCTGTTTTTCCATGTAATGGGGGGTGGTAGCATGCCGAACGCCGACATGGCGGCCGCGATCAAGGCCGTGGAGAACGTTCGCAAGTACTGAATCCGTGTCGAGGCAGGATAGCCTCGCGCTTGCCTTGGGTCCCAATGACCCATTGGACAGGCAGAGCGGACGTTGAGTTTGGCGCTGGTTGCGGCTCTGCGGGTCACGTGAACATAGCGCGGTTTATGCGGCCGAGAGGCGGACGGCGGACCCACTGGGCCGCTGCGCATAAACCCAAGGCGTTATGTTTGGGTGACCGGGGATCGCGCCTCATGGCGGTACCAGTGCGTACCGGAATCCGTTCCCTTCTGCGGCGGCGGGCCGGCGCAAAAATTGCCCTGCTGAACGACGCTGCGTCGGCGGTAGTTCCCCGCGTTGCGGGTCCCGTAGTTCTTCACACACCTGATGCATAGGTGGTAAGCGTCCGGTCTGGGCACCTTTCCAGACTGCGCAGCGCTGAGCAACGATCTGTGACGTAAGCGGGCAAGAGTGGACGTGTCCGCGTGGAGCACAGATGGACACGAACACTGTTAAGGCACACGTGGTGGCGACCGACACACGCGGCCGTCGGATTACACCCCGGCAACACCGATCCGTCGAGCAGAAGCGATCGCTGGTGATCGAGTCGCAGCAGCCTGGCGCGTCGGTCGCCGAGATCGCGCGTCGCAACGGCGTCAACGCAAATCTGCTGTTCGTATGGCGCCGCTTGCACGAGCGGGGGTTGCTGGAGGCGCGCACGCGTCGCGGCGGTAGCCGGCGACTGATGCCGGTCAAGTTGCTGGAATCGACCACCGCCGCCGCGCAGCCGCCAGTGCAGGGCGCGCTGCGCGTGCGCTTTGCAGCGGGTATCGAGCTTGTGATCGACGGGAGCCCTGACGCCGCGCTGCTCGAACGGGTCATCGCTTTGCTGCGATGCTGAGTCTGCCTGCGGGCACGCAGGTGTGGATCGCCTGCGGGTCGACAGATCTGCGCAACGGCTTTGATGGTCTTGCCGCACTGGTGCAGACCCACCTGAGTGAAGATCCGTTCTCGGGCCACGTGTTCGTGTTCCGTGGTCGCAGGGGTGATCGACTCAAGATCCTGTGGTGGAGTGGTGACGGACTGTGCCTGCTGGCCAAGCGCCTGGAGCGCGGCCACTTCGTCTGGCCGCAGGCAAAGTACGGCAGCGTGCACTTGAGTCCGGCGCAGCTGTCGATGCTGCTCGAGGGGATCGACTGGCGGCGACCACAGCGCACACATGCACCGCAACTGTCTGCGTGACGATGCTCGTTATAGTGCTTGTTTTATAGGTCTTTGCCGTGCGGCATGGCTCTGATGCGAGTACAATGCATGCATGTCGCGCAACGCTTGCCTGCCCGATGATATCGAAGCGCTGAAGAGCCTCGTCATCGCGCAGCGCGCGGTGATCCTGGAGCGCGATCTGCTGATCGACAAGCTGCGCGTGCAACTGTTGCGCCTGAAGCGCCTGCAGTTCGGCAGATCCAGCGAACAGCTGGATACGCAGATCGCCCAGCTGGAACTGACGCTCGAAGAGCTGGAGGCTAGCGACACACAGATCCAGACCGCGCTGCCTGTAACCGCGGCGGCACGTCCGCAACGCAAGAAGCCCGCGCGCCGTCCTTTGCCGCCGCACCTGCCGCGCGAGACGGTCACCCACGCCGCCGCCTGTGCCTGCCCGGGCTGTGGCGGCAACTTGCGTTACATCGGTGAGGATGTGGCTGAAGTACTGGAGCGCGTACCGGCCCGGTTCAAAGTCGTTCGTCATGTGCGCCCGAAGTTCTCCTGCACCGGCTGCCAGAGCATCGTGCAGGCCGCTGCCCCGAGCCGCCCCATTGCCCGCGGCATGGCAGGTCCCGGGTTACTGGCTCAGGTGCTGGTAGCCAAGTACACCGATCACCTGCCGCTGTACCGGCAGTCGGAGATTTATGCCGGGGATGGCGTCGATCTGGATCGCTCCACGCTTGCGGACTGGGTGGGTCAGTGCAGTGCGTTGCTGGCACCACTGGTGGACGCGGTGAAGGCACATGTGCTGGCCGGTGCCAAGCTGCATGGCGACGACACGCCGGTGCCGGTGCTGTGTCCGGGCAAGGGCACCACCCGGCAAGGCCGGTTATGGACCTACGTGCGGGACGACCGGCCTGCGGCGAGCGACATCGCGCCTGCGGTGTGGTTCGTGTACTCACCGGACCGCAAGGGCAAGCACCCACAAGATCACTTGGCGAAGTTTTGCGGGACGCTGCAGGCCGACGGGTATGCCGGGTTCAATGGCCTGTATGAGCGGGCAGAAAACCC
>JBDSJD010000046.1:0-41467 GCA_039917615.1 Steroidobacteraceae bacterium | reverse complement strand
CCGGGCTGGTTCTAACCCAGCGTCCATCCTGCTTTGGGCGACGGCTCTCATTCGCCTGCGTCCCGTCATTACCTGCAACGGTCATTTCTTCAACAGAAATGATTAACCCATCCCCAATCTGTGACCTTAAAGAAACCCCTTCGGCTTCAGTCAGTTGCAGCAGGAAATCGGCTGGAAACCGCGCCGCGTTGCGCCGAACAGCCTGATTGAATACTTTCGTAGGGACACCATAGAGCGCAGCAAGGTCTTCATCCAGAAGCACTCGTTGCCCGCGTATCACGCGTATGTTCTGGCTCAGATCAATGTCATTGCTCATTCCGGAAGCATGCGCACCGGGCTGAGCGCGTGGCCACCCGAGTTTCCAATTGGTTCGGGGATAATCTCCTCGTCCGGACCTCAGCCGCCCACCGCCCGATCTGCACACAACAACTCCGCCTGCGCCAGCACCGTCTTCACCGCCGCCTCCTGCAGATCCGGCGGATATTTCGTCAGAATCCCATGCTTGATGGGATTGTTCGCCGTATAGGTCGCGAAGTGCTCGGCTACGGCACCAGCAGTTCAGTCGGAATATGCAAGTGCCGATTCAGTGCACGGATCATTTGAACGGTCAGCGCCCGTTTACCCGACAGAACCTCCGATGCGCGATTCTTGCCGCCGAGCATTTCGGCAAGGTCCTTCTGCCGCAGCCCCTGCTGTTCCATGCGGAATCGAATGGCGTCTACGGGATCGGGCTTCGCGACGGGAAAGTGGATCTTTTCGTAGTCCTCCACGAGCTTGGCCAACAGCTCAAGTCGCGCTCCCGCAGCGGACTGCGGAGTCGGATCTTTCTCCATCAGACGGCTGATCTCGGCCAGGTAGAGGCGATGCTGCCGGGCAGTTTTCACGATCCGCATTTCCATTCCGTTCTCCGGGAAAATCAGCGTTTCGAATGACGCCGATCGTACTGTGCATGCGTACCAGCCCAAACGACCTGCAGGACACCGGTCCGATAGGCCACCAGGACCTCAAGTCGAAAGGCATTGCCCCTCACGTTGAAAATCACCACGTTGTCCGCCAGAAAGCTGGCCGCGGGATACTGCTCCTTGATTGCCTGCGGGCTTTGCCATGCCGCGGCCTCAACTTCGCTGGTCCAATTGGCGATCCATTTGCGGGCCTCGCCATGAATCGAACAGAACTCGCCAAGCTTCTCCCGACCCACTATCCGCACCGGGGAGAACCAGAACTGCATCGAAATCGAGTATTGCACATTAGTTCCCACGTTGGGAACTTTCGGCGTGCCTGACTGGACAATTTCATCGGGCCAGCATGGGAGAGCCGCAGGCGATGGCCTAGGGTTGTAACTATCGCGTTTAGGCAGAAACCAGTTGGACCTGAGGGGATACAGAAGCTCGGTGCTGTGTTCGATTCCGCAGATAGACGAATTGACGATTACAAGCTCTCGCTGAGCCGCGTCACAACCTTCCCCACCAGCAACTGAATGACCACGCTATCCGCTGCGGACCCCGCCCTCACAGCCCAAGGCCCAGCAAACCGTCCCTGCGTCAGCGCAACCTCTTCACCGCCATTCAGCACCTTCAGGAACACCGCCAGGTCTTCCGCATTCCGTTGCAACAGTGGCGCCGACGTACTGGCTCCCTGAAACTCGTGAATGACGAGTGCGGCGGTGAGAGCACCATCGGCACGTGACTGCAGTGCAGTACCCGCCGCTGCGGTCAGCAGCTGATACCGCAACGACGCATAGGGCTCGCGATCCGGTTCTGCTTCTGTTCCAAACACCATGTGAAGCAATGCGCGGGCACGCCGTACCCCGCCCGTCGCCTCGCTGCGCTTGAGCGCGCTGGCGCAGGTATCGCCTATGGTTTCACCGAAGGGTTCGTCCGCCTTCGCTTCGATACACAAGGTGAAGGGGCGACCATCAACGGAACACTTTGCCCACAGGTCGTGATTACGTCCTTCGCCACGCTCTGGCAGAGGTGTGACGTGCTCGGGGCGGGTTTCCTCAATCTGGATGTTTCGCGTCCAATCGTGGCTGGATAGGAGGGTGGCAATGTCCGCTGGGCAAGCCGGGCCGGATGCGGGGCACCAGGCGCGGGCGAGTTCCATTGCGCTGCGGCCCGGCTTCCAATGAATCTTCTTCTTGGGCGGCGTCCATTGTTCTATGGAAGAGATCGCCTCGCCAGTTCTGTTCAAAATGTTCATGACCCCAGCATAGCCGCCAACAGTCTCAAGCTTTGAGATTCCTCCCTGCTCAAATCTCCCCCAAGGCACCTGAAAGAACACTTGCCAAGGAGATGACTCATGCGCTTTACATTGCATTCCCGACATCGGATGTCCCGGCGCGGCATACCGCAGCGGCTGGTGGCTTTTGCGCTGCAGCACGGCCGCGTGGAAGGTGACCGCCACATCCTGGACCGGCGCGAGGCGCGCCGCGTAGTGGAGTCGCTCCAGGCCGAGCTGCGGCTCGCGATGCATGTGCTCGACAAGGGCGGCATCACGGTGGTCGACGGTCAGGACTGTGTGATCACCACCTGGAATCGCGACGAGCCCGTGCGCAGACCTGCCTATCCCGGCGCCACCCATGGGGAGGTGATGCAGTGAGCGAACCGCGAGCGCCGTACCGTACAGGCGGCGACGATGATCAGCCCCTGATCCGCAACTGCCGCTTTGCATTCCGTTGCCACCAGCGCTGGCAATCGCTGGAACAGACAGGCAACCCAGGCGCGCGTTATTGCCACGAGTGCTCACGCCAGGTCCTGCTTTGCAGGAACAATGCCGAACTGCGCGCAGCGCTGCAGGCGGACGAGTGTGTGGCCATCGAGAGCGATGGTCCATCCGGGTTGACCCACACCGTCGGTGTCATCGACATCCGGGCCTGGCAGGCGGACTGACATCGCATGCGGTTACGATGCCGGTCAGCCTCAAGGGATACGACGTGGACAAGTTCGACCGCATCTTCCAGCTGCACGCCATTCTCAACGGCAGGCGCACCCCCATCCATCTGGAAGACCTCATGGCGCGGCTCGAATGCTCGCGGGCGACGCTATATCGCACCGTGAATACGCTGAAGGACCAGCTTAATGCGCCCATCGTCTTCGACGCCGAACGCAGCGGATTCATGTACGAGCGCAGCACGCAGGCGGAAGCCTACGAGCTACCCGGCCTGTGGTTCAGTGCGAGGGAACTGCAGTCGCTGGCCATCATGCAGCGGCTGCTGAAGGACGCCGGTGGTGGCCTGCTGGAAGAGCATCTGGGCGCTCTCACGCGCCGCCTGGCCGAACTCACCAAGCATCAGCGGCTCAATCTCGGTGAAGCGGCGGGTCGACTGCGATTTCCCGCCATTGCCGGGCGCCCGGCCGGTGAGATGTTCGGCATTGTTGCCGCAGCGACGCTGCAGCGGCGCCAGCTGTGGATCGAGTATCACGCGCGCGGCACCGATCAAGTGACCGATCGCACCGTGTCGCCGCAACGCATCGTGCACTACCGCGAGACCTGGTACCTCGATGCCTGGGATGCCGACAAGGATGCGCTGCGCAGCTTTTCCATCGACCGTATCCGTCGCGCCAACGTGATCGAGAAACCGGCCTTCGATGTGCCGGAGCCTGCGCTCGAAGAGCACTACGCCAGTTCGTACGGAATCTTCGGCGGCAAGGCGGACAAGGTCGCGGTGCTGGTGTTCACGGCCGAGCGCGCGCGATGGGTGGCGGATGAGCGCTGGCATCCCCAGCAGGAAGGGACATGGCTGGAGGATGGAAGGTATGAGCTCAGGATTCCGTATCGGGAATCACGGGAACTGGTGATGGATGTTTTGCGGCATGGCGTGGGTGTGAAAGTATTGGCGCCTCCTGAACTGCGAAATCTGGTTGAGAAGGAATTGCGGAAAGCTCTGGCGGCTTACGAGTAGGTATGGCGATGAGAACGGAATAGAAGCTACTCCAGGTTAGCTTCGCAAGGGCAGCTCCATTCATTGCTTGCCGGACTTTGGCCCCATCAAGCCAAGAATCGCTTCGTATACGACATCAAACTGCCTCCTTGTATCCGTATCCAGAACGACAACGGCTTTCTTGAGGGTCTCGAGCTCCTTCGCCAATTGGGCATGAGAGGAGGTCAACTGACGCAACCTGACAAAGGCGCGCAATGTAGACGGTCATTTGGACCGCACGAGGGCTACTCAATACCGTGGCCGCCATGATGGCGCCATGTTCCGTGAAGACAACAATTGGTTTGCGGCGGCCGCCGTGGCCTGGGCTTGATGTTGCATTTTGCAACATCAAGATGTCGTCGCTATTCGCCGGAATTTCGAATGCGAAGTCCGCCGGGAAGCGGTCGCGATTTCTACGGAACTGCTGGTTCAGTCGCGCGGTGGTCACGCCATAAAGCAAAGCAAGATCCGCGTCAGTTAATACCCGGTGGCCACGGAAGACGCGGATACTCTCAGATATCTGCGGCGTGGGATCGGTTTGCGGCTTTCTTGCAACCATGTGTGGATGATCCACGCGTTGCGCTTCAGTCCCAATAGCAGTTTCTGTTGGCTTTGATCCGAAAGGGCGCAGAGCGGTGTTACTGCAGCCCGTCCGTCTGAATTTCCGGAAATAGGTTTCCGTGGAAACCTAATCTTCCGAGTGAACTGGCAATCCTCTTACTCGTATCAGACGTATGCGTTTGCGTGATCGGTCCCCTGCGTCTACTCGGGCGTCCACTTCATGTTGTTCATGGGGTTGTCACTGGGCTTTGGCGGTGCCGGACTGTCGCTCGAGCAGTGAGACAGGATCAGCATTGCGCCAACAATTACCGCTACTCCCTGCACGAGGTTCCAAATGATCCTGCCTAACCACATGCTGGGGCACCCACGGAATACTCCTGCACCCAGCACAGCGTATTGACCAGCCTGATCTGATCCACAGTCCTGCACTCGACATCCAGAAGCCTCGGCGACGCCACCAGGATGGCCAGGCATTTCGCGCGGGACAGCGCGACATTCAGCCGGTTCTTGCTGTACAGGAACTCGATGTCGCGCGGCAGATAGTCGCCGCTCGAGGTGGCCATTGAGACGATGACCACCGCAGCCTCCTGTCCCTGGAACTTGTCGACGGTGCCGACGCGTGCACCAGGCGGCAGGGTTCGCGCCAGCAGCCGCACCTGCAGGTTGTACGGCGCGACGACGAGGATATCCGCAGGCGTGATCGGCGCTTCCTCGCCCTGCGCATTTCGCCACCGTTGCAGCAGGAGGCTTAAGTAGATCGCGCTGATCTCCTCCGCTTCGGCGGGACTGCTCTGGCTGCACTCGTCGTGCTCCACCGGCCAGAACCGGATGCCGGTTGACTGGATCGCAGGATGCGCGCCAGCGTTCGCAATGAGGCGCTGCTGGCTGCATCGCGGAGCGGCACGCAGCTTGCCGTCGTAGACCGCGTCGGAGATGAACGCGCAGACATCCGGATGCATGCGCCAGGTGTCCGACAGGAACACACCGTGATCCGGTGCGATGGTCGCCGCGCCATCGAGCAGATAGTCGAGAGTGGATTCGCCGGAGCGGCCGGGATGCACACCCTGGATGGGCTGCGGCAGTTGCATCTGGTCGCCGAGCAGCACGATGTTGCGGGCGGCGACACCCATGGCCACGAGATGACCCAGTGACACCTGGCCTGCCTCGTCCACGAACAGGTAATCGACGGACTGGTCGAGACGCGGGTCCGCGAACAGCCACGCCGTGCCGGCGATGAGCGCCGCGCCGGGCGTCACTTCGTCGCCGCGCTCTACATTGTCGATCAGCGGGCCATCGAAGTACTGCTCCTCCTTGCCGGCGCTGACCTTCTTGATGCCGCGGAACACGACGCCTGTCTCCTGCGCATGTGCGACGACGGCTTCGAGGAGGTTGTTGATCGCCTTGTGGCTGTTGGAGGAGATCCCCACCGTGTGTCCGCGGCGGATCAATTCCACGATGATCCGGGCGCCGGTGAAGGTCTTGCCGGCGCCGGGCGGGCCCTGGATGAAGAGGTAGCTGTTCTGCAGGGCGGCCACGGCGGCGATGATCTGATCGACCGGCGCTGGATCGGCCAGCACGATCGGGGCGCCGCGTTCGCGACCCTGCAATTGCGGTGGCTCCTTGCGCAGCAGCGCGCGGACTGCCGCCTTCCTGGACGACGTTTCGCGCAGTGTTTGCCTTCCTATGCCTAATACTGTATATACATACAGTCTCTTGCCGGGAGCTGCTCCCGCTAAAAACAAATTCTGAACTGCCACTTTCAGGCTCGATTCTGTGTTTGACGTTCTCAGGTTCGGACTAGCAATCTCCTGCAATGGCTAAAGACTCACGCATCGAATGGACTCATCACACCTTCAACCCTTGGTGGGGTTGTGTGAAGGTCTCCCCTGCGTGCGCGCACTGCTATGCGGAAACCTGGGCGCATCGACTGGGCGCCAAGCTTTGGGGGCGCGACGCACCGCGACGATTCTTCAACGACGATCACTGGAAGCACCCGATTCGATGGAATGCTGAAGCCAAGCGGGATGGCATTCGGCGTCGCGTGTTCTGCGCGTCCATGTCCGACGTATTCGAGATTCGCGCAGAGCTCAATCCGTGGCGCGCACGGCTGTGGCCGCTCATTGAGCAGACGCCTTGGCTTGACTGGTTGCTACTGACCAAGCGTCCGCAGAACGTGCGGCGAATGGCTCCTTGGAACAACAACTGGCCTGAAAACGTATGGTTGGGAACAACCGCCGAGAATCAGAAACATGCCGACACCCGTATTCCACACCTGCTTGAATCGCAGGCAAACATCCATTTCATATCGGCGGAACCACTCCTCGGCCCGCTTTCGATTGCCAAGTGGCGTGGAATCAACTGGGTTATTGCCGGGGGTGAAAGTGGCCACCATGCAAGACCGACAGATCCGAACTGGATACGATCCTTGCGCGACGAATGCCGCGACTCCGATATTGCATTTCACTTCAAGCAGTGGGGGCATTGGGCACCGGAATTGCCCCATGGAATTACAGCAAAGCAGAAGTTGCAGCTGACTTCCCCTGAGAACGTAGGGACAACTCTTTACGGCTTGGGCAAGGCTGCTGCTGGTCGAATGCTTGACGGCAGGACTTGGGATCAGTTCCCCGCATAGGCTGTGACGAAACAATGCAACAGGGGTCCCGACCTGGGGATTCGGCCAGACCCTTGCCCGGACCTGGTGGTAGAACTTGGACCCAAGAACGAAGGCGTCGGCAGCTGGGTACCCCTTCAGAAACACAAGCTGCTTTGCGAGTATCTGCACGCGTCGCGCCATGCGTGGAGCAAGTGGTCGAGTCGAGTGCTGATCGATCCATTTTCTGGCCCGGGGAGAATCCAAGTCAGGGGAGAAACAGGCACACGCGAAGGTGGCACGCCCTTGGCGTGGCGCATGCTCGCTGACGCAGCGCCCTTTACCAAGGTGCTTGTGGGCGACGTCATAGCAGATCGCGTGCATGCCTGCGAGGCGCGACTCAAGGCGCTTGGCGCACCCGTGAAAGGATTTACGGGACCGGCCGTCGACACCATTCACAAAATGGTGGAGTCCGTTCCTCGTGGGTCTCTCTGCATGGCATACGTGGATCCTTACAACCTGCGATTGCTGTCCTATTCGATTCTTGAAGCGCTGGCGACGCTGAAAGTCGATCTCGCGATCAATTTCAGCACCATGGACCTCTTGCGCAACGTGGACGCGGAATCTGATCCGGAGCACGCAGGATTCGACGACGCAGCGCCTGGGTGGCGCGAACATGTGCAGAGGCGAGGCACCAGCAGATCTGGCTTGTCCGTGGATTTCTTCAACTACTGGTTCGATCTAGTGTCGAAGCTCGGCTTCAAGAACAGCAAAGAGATGCCCCTCGTCCTGAATGACAGCGGCAAGGGCATATATCGCATGGTCTTCTTCACCCGCGGAGATCTGCCCAAGCGGATTTGGGGTGACGTCGCACGAGGGCCGAATCGTGAACTTGGGCTATTCGACTGACCTAAGCGACGCGGCTTTCTATTGCGTTGGATTCAACCCAACCGCGGCGACTCGCTCACCCTATGACCTCCACAAGCTCGGCGATTACCTGGAATTCGCCTTCAGTCGCGTCCGTCAGCACCATAGGCTCGAGGGACGGATTTGCAGGCTTGAGTATGATGCGTTCGTGGCGCCACCAGCCGGACTATAGGCATGCCCCGCTCTACAGACCTTCCTTGAACGAGACCCCATGCCCAGGGAATTTCTCCAGAAGTCTGGTCATCGCTCTCTCCGTCAGCATTCCCCACATCTTGGTTACGGCATAGGTCCGGCCGTTGGCGCGTATCAACTCGTCTGCCCCAATGAAGAACCGGTGGGTATCAGGCCGATTGCCTCTCTCACGCAGCAACGCAGCGAGTTTGCGCTCAAAGGAAGCGGAATCCAGCTCTCCTTCTACGGAGTAGAACGCATTGGTGCGCCAGTCAATTGTCGCGATGATGTCTTCTGGATTGACGCCCTTCGCACAAAGCGCCCGGACTACTTGGAGGATGGCCTGCCGCTTTGGCAGGTTCCGGTAAGTCTCCGTGCCCACGGTGACATCAAACCGCGTGAAGTCTCGATTCTGAGTTCGCTCCGCCACTTTCTTGTCGCGGACACGTATCTGGTATTCCTCCGCCTCAGGCAAGGGGATCACCTGCTGCACGTCTACCAGCAGTCGCTCTCCGTCCAGATACGGCTGCATGCGCACGCACTTAATATCCATGCCATGGTCATTCAGCCACAGCACTGTTGTCGTAATTTCCTTGGAGAAATCCGCCGATGCAAGGACTACCCGTACGTCCTTCGGGAAGGAATCCGTCTCGGAATCGTCCCAATCCAGGAACTCCAGTAGAAGTTGACGCGCGTCTCCGGACTGGCCGGTGGCGACTAGAAATTGCTCGAATGCGCCGACTGCATCATCGAAGGACATTGCAGAGACCATTGCTGCATATCGCAGCGACTGCAGCTCCATGTGCCCGCCATCGTCCGTCCGCTTCAGTTCAATGACCAACAAGTTTCCGGCCTTGTCTACGGCAAGGAGATCTATCCTGCGCCTGGCCCCTTCCCAGTCGCCGAACTCCTCGGAAATCACCAGGACGTCCGGCGCAATCACGTCCACCTGCTGACGCAGGAGTCGCTGCAGATCCGCCCGCTCGGAGAACCCTGCCGCCGCAAAGGTCGTGGGTTGAAAGGCGGCGAACCTGGATTTATCTACTCTATAGAGAGTCATGCCTTTCCCGTGTCAGGCCCTGCCAATTATGCCGACGTCAATCAGCCCCTGAAGATGGTCTATTAGCGTCCTCGGAACCGGTCCTCCGCTGATTAGCACGCCGGCCTCCATGTTCTTCTCAAGGGCGTAACCGGTGAGGTTAGCGCTCGTGATGAATGCTCGCGCGCCGTCTACCACCGCGACCTTCGCATGAACCTTCCCATCGACGAAGGGCTCGGTTTTATCCTTCCAGGTGAATAGCTCCGCCAACGGAACGCGCGACCGCATAGTCGCTGCCGGATCGTAGTTCAGCGTCCCGCCATGTTCCATCGCCGCTTCAAGCAGCATGCGCAGGCGAACACCACGACCGCCGGCCTCGTTCAGTGCGGTAATAACGCTGGGGACGTTGTAGGCGACGAAGCTCACGAGGAAGAAGTCGTTGGTCGCCCCGGCGATGAGATCGAGCAGAACCTGCTCCGTACGCCGTGTCGGAACGAAGCGCGTCGTTGGCCCGGTCCAAACCAGCTCGACGCTCAGCTCACGCTCCACGCGCAGACGCGCTGCGGACGCGCCGAGGAGCATGCCCGCCACTTCGTCCGCACTGGCATGAGCCTTAGCCCACGCATCGACGACCCGCCCGACTGCGGCGCGAGCTGCAGGGGTGTCAGCGAGCGTGTTGGCGCTCGGAGCCGCGCGAGGACTCGCGAGTCCGCGGAGTGCGGACGCGACAGAGCGCACCTTCGCTGGAGAGACGAGAGCTACGAGGTCTACTGCCGCATCAAGGAGCTCCTGCATCAGATCCCCGCTAAAAATGCTGCATCGTTGAACTGCAGCGTCGGGATGACGAGCGCGCGATCAAGATAGCGGTTGCCGCACTCGCACGAAGTCTCCGAGACAAACGAACACGCGTGGCACGACGCGGCATGCAGCGACGAATCTGTCCTCGGGTTGTGCTCCGCGCAGAGCGGGTCGGACGCACAGATCTTTGCGCGGTCGAGCGCTTGTCGCAGCAGCCGTCCGAGGTTCTCTGGCTTGCCAAGATCCACGAGCCCCCCGAGCGTGCCGTCGGAGTCAGCCGCTGCCGTGTAGATCAAGACGCCCGCCTGCGACTTGCCATCCTTGGTGTCGGCGTAGACTCGCTCCCGGATGCTCGCCGCGTTGTATCCGCAGTCGAGCGCGAGCTCGCGGATGAGCAAGTGCGCGATGGTATGGAGCAGCGCGAACCTCATGCCAGGGAAGCCGGGATCCGGATCAAGCCCGCGGCGCGCCCGCCAGCCCCGGTGACCCCTGCGCAGCTCGGCTTCCTGCCTCCACACACCCGGCCTTTTTGCCCAGTCGGCGAGTGCCTCCTCCGAGAACTGGAGGAAGATTCCTTCGCCGTGGACTTGCGTGGCGGGCACCCAGTTTGGCGCCGTGCGCCCTATCGGCGCTCGCGGCGCTCTCTCCGCTCCAGCGCCTTCGTTAGGCGATTCGATGCGTGTGAAACCGAGTAGCGCGTTCACCTCGCGGAGACGCTCGAGAAGCAGTACACGCGAGAGGTGCTTTTCAAACCCCTTGGGCACGTCCGCCTTCTTGCTCATGAAGTGCGGGTAGTCGGTCGGTGGCGTCGGCGACGTGAGCACATCCCACTCGGGCCCCTTGAGATCAAGGTCATCGTCGCCCACCGTGCCGCCGCGATGGGCCTGGATGGCTTCCCACACGTGGTCGCCCGTAAAGGCGTCAATGCCGGGGAGTTGCGCCGACTTCTTCAGCGTCTTCACGACGGCCGCCGCTTCCACACCGCTCTCTACGTCCTCGAAGAACGTCCATCCGTCGGCGACGAGCTGCGCGAGCGGGCTCCCCGTCTGCGGGATGGCGAGCACCGAGAGCGTCACCGGAAACCAGCCGTTCGTCGCGCCGAGCAAGATGGCGCGCGGGACCTCGGCGCAGCCGTCCTCGAACTTGTTGAGGTGCGGATGACGCCCGCGACAGCCCGGCAGGTTGTCCTTTCCGGCCTGCCCGAAGGCTTGCGCCATGCTCTTGGCGGCGCTGCATGAATCGCAGCGCACCCAAAGGTTCTCGGTCTGGAGCGAGGCGCCGCTCTCGAAGAAGCGCAGTGTGCCCTTGCAGCCACTCGGCCCGCCGTGAACGAACCAGTGCCACGGGAAGTCATCAAGGTGCCCCTCGCGGCACGCGAGCAGGAAGCGTGCCGGCACTGCGTCGGCGTCGCGGGGCTTCTGGTCGCCGCGCGAGCCGGTGCAACCCTTGTGGACAAAGCACGTCCGCTCGGGCCGATACCGGTTCGGCTTCAGTTCGAACAACCCCGCGTCGAATGGGGAGAGCAGCCCGCATTTCACGCAGCGCATCCAACGGGGGAACGGCTTCACTGGAACACCGACGAGCGCCTCGGCAGAGAACGGATCGACAACGTCAGCGTCGGTCAGCGGCGGCATCCGCAGCGACTCGACCTGGTCGCCGAGCACGCGCCGCACGTTCGCCAGAAGTCGCGCCTCCTGGATCGGCTGACAGCGCCCGAGCTCCCAACGGTCGATGCCCATAGTTACAACGGAGAGATTCGGGAGATCGATCAGCGCGCCGGGTCCGTAGGTCCAGAGAAGCTGGCTCGGGCGCACTTCGCCTACCGGGGTCCTACTCATGGGCCTTCCTCTACATCCGTCGCTTCATCCTCGGGCATGGGGCGAGAGCGCCAGACCGGGTCTTGGTTAGAGCGATCGTCCTCCATCACGAGGTTCACGCCTGGCTCGACTTCGCGCATCGACATGGGCACGGTCCACGTCGACCACGGCTTGATGCCTGGGGCTTCGAGCAGCGCGTACGCGGTCGGGCCTGCGCCGTACTTCTGGTAAACGAGCATGCGCCCTGGCACCGCCGCCTCCTTTGCCCACTTGTCGGCGCGGCTCTTCAGCTCGGCGGTCACGAGGTTCTTCTTCGCGGAGTCCTCGGTGACTTCCCAGGTGCGCTCGGTAATCGAGTCGACGGTGGACGCCATGGCCGGCAAACTTGGGCTCGTCAGCTCACCAGCACCGGAGTTTGGCGCGAAAGGTTCGAAGCGGTTCCGCATCACGGCGAGCATCGTTCCGGTGAGCCCTCGGTCCATCGCGCGTGGAGAGAACGGCGTGACCGACTGCGCCTCGACGTGTTGATAGAAAGTCGCATGGTAGTGCTCGAAGGTCTCGTAGTGCGAGAGGTCGCGCGGCCGGGTCCACGTGAGCACCGATGCGACGAGACCTGGGAACGCTCGGCCCACGCGGCTCGTCGCTTGGATGTACTCGGCCGTTCCTTTGGGCTGGCCATTCACGACCATGACGCCTAGGCGGTTCACGTCGACGCCGACGGACAGCATATTGGTCGCGAGGACGACGTCGATGGGGCGAGGAGCATCTGGCGCGCGGTGGACGACGAACTTGCCCTTGGCTGCGTCGAACGCGCCGTCGAAGGGGATCTCAAGCTGGTCGAGGTACTTTGGTATATCGGTGTTGCTTACGCGCGAGGTCAGTTCACCGATGGTCGAAACGCTTCGCTGCTCGAGCCCAGGCCGCTCCACAAGGCTCATCTTCACACGGTAAGAACGGGTCTGGACGTCGTCTTCGGCGAGGCGCTTCATACCGCCTAGCTCCCGCAGTGAGTTGAAGTAGCCGACCATCGTCATGTAGGGGTCTGCCACCTTTCCGAAGGCATCGAAAAGGCCCTGCGCCGCCGTGAGGAACGCCGTGTACGCGCGGATGAGAACGGCAGGACGTGAGCTGCCTGGGGAGCAAATGCCCATATACCGGCGCCCCGGCTTGCTCTCGACCGAGCGCTGTACCGAGAAGAAATCGTCTTCGACGTCGAGCGCCTTGGGCGGGAAGATCGCTAGGCGACGCATGAAGACGTTACGCACTTGGTCTGCCGCGCGACGGACCGTCGCCGTCGAGGCAACGATCTTTGGGCGTACCTTTGTATTGCCGATCTTCCATGAGCAGAGATCGTCGACCGCCGTCTCGTAAAGACCGACCATAGTGCCGAGCGGACCACTGATGAGGTGGAACTCATCCTGGATAATGAGATCTGGCGGCCGAAGCCTGCGCACCGGCTTCACCTTTGCTGCTGGGTGCTGCTTGTGCGGCCGGTGTCCAGCTCCGCAGTTGTGGCCAGGCCAGAGCACCCCGTGGCGTTCGCATCTCTCGCTTACATTTCCAAATAGCGTCCGCGCCTCAGGGCGCCACGCCATCATCGCGAACTTGTCCACGGTTGCGATCATCATGGTAGGAGGCCGGTGGTAGATCTCCTGGTCAACAACCTTTACCGGCAAACCGGGGTGCGAATTTACACTCGATTTCACCTTGCTGAACTCGCACTGCGAGAGCTTGTCGCCGCAATAGATGGCGGTCCTCCCAACGGTTCTGTCTACCTCGATGTCGCGACCCGGCTGAATCTCTGAGCCGCACCACGGGCAGCTCGTGAGCTGCGCGGGCGATGCAATGGCGGCACGATTACGGTCTTTGTCACGGATGGCCTCAATTGCTTGGTGCGAGGTCTCGGTGGTTCCCGGAGTCACCTTGTTGCCAACCCACAGCCCCAGCGTGAACGGTTCCGCTCCCCATTTGGCGAGGTCAGCGGTGCGGATAATCTCCATCGCACAAAGCAGCGTCGCGGCTCGCTGAAACTGCTGAAGCGTCAGCAGTCGCAGCGTGTAGCGCATGATGACGGTGAGCCCGCGACCACCGTCGAGGTTTTCGACGATGCCCTGCAAGCGTCGGATGCCCATAGCGAAGGCGGCAACGCCCAAGTACGCCTCGGTCTTGCCACCGCCCGTGGGGAACCAGAGCAGGTCAGCGAAAGCGTCGGCCGGGCTCGTGCGGTCCGGGTGCGCCGGGTCGGCGAGCGACGGGATCGACAGAAGCAGAAACGCGAGCTGGAACGGGCGCCACGAGCGGTTCTTCCGCACGTCGACGGAATCGAAAGTCAGCTCCTCGCCGCGACGACGCTTCAGCGCGTAGATGCCTCGGACACGCTGGCGGGCCATCGCGCAGTTGGCAAACCGGAACGCGTCGAGCGCCTTGGGGTCGGAGAGCAGCACCTTCAGCCCTGCGCGCAGGCGCTCGAGGGTGGTCTTGCAACGGTCGAGCGCCTCGTTGGCCGGGACGTCGTAGCCCATGATCTCCTTGCCGACGCGCGCACGCTGGTCGCCAATCCACGCGGCGTAGTCGTCAACGAGCGTCTTTAGCGCCTCTTCGAGCTCAGCCTTGTCGAGGTCAGCGAGCGACAGCATGTCGAGCCAGCCCTGCTCGACCATCTTCTTCATCGCGGGGCGATCGTCGGGATCAAGGCCCGGCGTCTCGGTGACGGGCACCTCAAAGCTCGGAATGACTTGGGTGCGGACCTCAATGGCGCGCGTCAGGTCGTGGTCGGGTGTCGCGGCGTGGACGGCAACGCCATGACCCACGGCGAACTCCACGCGGCGCCGGTAAATGAGCCCGAGGTGATCGCGCTCAGCGTCGTCCACGACAATATCGTTGCTTGGGCGACGCAGGAACACCGGCGTCCCGGCTGCCTCACCCGCACCCTTCACGCTCAGCTCAGGCTGAAAGAGCCACGCGCTGTCGCGATTCGTCTCGGGCTCCCGCTGGTCGTTGACCAGGAACAGCGTGACTAGGCGCTCGCCCTTGGCGTTGGCGCGCACGGCCCCCTGGATGAGAACGTCGTCATGTTCGCTGTCGGGTGCGACTGGCTTGATGGGGCCGTCCTCAAGCGTGAGCGTCACGCGTCCACCGCGCGGCGAGCGGCGCCAGACCTTCACCTTCGCCTCTTGGACCTCGCCGGTATCGCGGTTCTTCCGCGCGCGCGTGTACTCGTGCTCCTCCTTCGGAACACGCGCGTAGCTACCCCAGCGTGCGGTGACATCAAGCGTCTTCACATCGGGACTGACGCAGAATGTTAGGCCCAGGCTCGACGGCACAAGCGACTGGTTGTTTGTCGTGTCGATCTCGTCGAGCGCGTCTTCGTCGGGCTCAACACGCCCGCTCGCACGGTTGAACTCGGCGCCCGGCTCGTGGAGCGGGGCGTCGTTCTCTTGAACCGAGTCGTCCTCCTCATCAGCCGCCGCCGAGGGTTCGACCTCGTTTGCCGTCGTCGCGTCGCCCGGCGCGCGCGGAGCGAGCTTGCCGACGAGGTAGCGGTCTCGAACGCTCATGTCGATGACCAACTCCTCGGGACCGTTGGCGGGGCCGAGCAGGTCATCGCGCGTGGCCAACTCAAGCAGATCCCGTACGTAGGCGGCGTCTTGGATGAGCGGAACATCGTCCGAGGACGACACGCCGCCGCGAGAGAGCGCCGCCGACAGGTCTTCGGGGCGCAGCCGCGTGACGAGCCCAGTGGGGAGTGTCAGCCCGATGGCGGCGAGCGAGCCCGCGATTTTCACCGCAAGCAGCCTGTCGAAGTAGAGCGTGGTCGATTCGAGGTCGGTGCGGATGCGGAGGATGCGCCCCACGCGCTTGAAGGCGCCGCTGCCGTCCACGACCAAGACCCAGTGTCCGGGAGTGACGGCGCTGCCGATGCGATCACCGGCGAGACGAACGACGAACGTGCCGTGCGACGTCGCCTCCTTGGCGAGCCATGCTTGTACGTTCGGTACGGTGAATGCCGTCATGACTTCCGCACCGACACTAGAGTCCCCAAGTGAGCGATGTTTTGCGCGCGCGGCTTCTTCTTGTAACCCAGCGCATCACACACCGCCTCAATCTTCTGACAAAAGATGTCCGCATTCAGCGGAATCATCCAGAGGTCGCCACTGGGGTTGTCACGATTGGTACTTTGCCATTGCACCTCATCGTTGAGCGGGTGTTCCGGTCTGAACGGGTGAATGTTGAAGATCTTATGGTCGATCTTTGTTATCCAGGACGCACCGACCTCGGTGATGGCTCCCCACGAGATTTTCGTGTTCTCGCTCGTCACGAAGAGAACGAAAATCTTCTGGGTCGAATAGCTCTCGACGAAGAACTCGCGCAGATAGTCATAAACCTCACGGCCTTCCGGAACGCGGCATATCTCGTCGTCGCAGTTCGTATAGAGGACATCATCCGGAGGGACATTATTGAACACCAACATCTGATGAATGATGTCCGCGAACGGCTTGTCCGAAAACGTCTGGCTGATGAGGATCTTCTTCTTCTGAGAATCTACCGCCGCCTTCAACCCGAGGTCCGGGCTGTTGGCATTGATGGATACGGAGATCGCCCTCTCCATCGCTGCGCGCGACACCTTTACCCCCATCTTTGCCAGTGCGGCCGCCGCCTCGACGCTGGCCTTCTTGCGGAAGCTATCTACCGACGCCCGCAATCGGGCCTCCGCATCGCGCTGAGCCTCTTCCTTCTCCTTCTTCTTCTTGGCGTTGACGAGATCCGTGTAAGTCTCTCGCCGTTTGAGAATGTCGGCGAGCAACTCCTTCCTTACATACTCGCGCACCGCCTCATAACGAGGATCGTCGGACTTGTAGCCCTGACGGTTGCTCAAGGCCATGTCTGGCAGTTCGGTCAGCTCGAACAAATCGACGTGCAACTGCCCTACGACGTAGACTTCGTTGAGCTTGTTCTGGCCAACGACGGGGAGGATGTTGAACTCCCCCATCTTCTGGTTGGCGAACAAGGATATAAAGTTGTCCGGAAAGTCAGTCATCTCGGCTTTTCGGCCGCGCGTGGTCTTGTAGGTCCCGATCCAGCCATGAACCTCGAGCGAGTACTCGCGCATCTTTCCGTCGCTGGCCTTCATCTCGACGGGTATGATCTTTGCCTTATGTGCCGAGACAAGCGCTCTCCTGTGTTTCGGATAGCTGTCAGGAACGAGATCGCCCAGCGACTTGAATCTGTCTCCCAGTGTGATCAGCGTGCACAGCTCGCCCATGACGCTGCGATCGAAGTCATAGATCGTCTCGCTTTCCTTCCCGCGAATTACGTGGATACGAAAACCTGAGTCGATCAGCGGGAAGATCTTGAGGAGATTCCGCTTCACGGCCGCCAACGTTTTGTGGAGTCGATACTGCGGGTGGCGCATGATGATGGCGGAGCCGTGATTCTTGATGCGTTCGAAGGCGACCTTGTCGTCCGGAATTGCTTTCAGCTCATGGCCATTCTCGGGATGACGCGTCAGCACGAAGCCTGACTTCTCTCCTTTCGCGATGGTTAGGACGTCCACGTTCTCGGAGACAGAAAGCGCCGCCAATTTGCCGACACCCTTGCGGCCCATCTTCCGCCGCTTCTTGGACTTCGTGAGCGAGTCCTTTTCAGTCGTTCTCGATACGCCCGCGACATTCAGGTACTTGGTGATGTCCCCCGCTTTGTAGGACATGCCGTGGCCGTCGTCTTCGACGCGGATGTCGTCCTTGCCAGCGATGACGTAGACGTTTTTTGCGTCGGCGTCGTAGGCGTTGGCGATCAGTTCCGCCAGAACGTAGTAGATGTTCGTGTAGAGGTTCGGACCAAGCAGCTCAAGGATGCGCGGGTCAACCTCCAGGCGGTACGTCTTGGTCATTGGGTACTCATTTTGGTTGCCTTCTTCACGGGAGCGACGGCTTTGGTCCTGGAAGTCCTCGTAGCGGCCTCGGTGGCATCGACGAGGGCGAGCGCGCCTTGGCCGGCGGAAGCTGCCTTTGCTCGGCCCCTTGACACTCGAGGCTTCGCGGCGGGCGCACCGGCCTGCTCCTCCTCATAGCGATGGTGGTTCAGCTCGCCGAGACGCCGGAGCACCTCCAGCCGAGCCGTCTCGCTGATGGTGAAACGAACGCGGTCATTCTCGGGCAGGTAGGTAACGGAGTGGAAGTCATGGCCGAGATTGAGGTCGGTCCAGCCGTAGGCTCTCGTAACAGCGACATCGACCTCCCGCTGAAGATCACGCAACGCCTTCACGCGAACATCATCGTCATGCGGCGTGTGAACGCGGTTGTAGAGCTTTGTTAGGCCGATTTTCTCCCCTAGCATCATCCCTCGACGAGCATCATTCAGATCGTCACCGAGTCGCCGTAGTCCCTCGTTGACGTCCGGGAACACATAGGTCTCGTAGGCATTGCCAGGCGAGTACTTCAATCGCGTCTCAAGACGCGCGGAGTGCTTTCGCGCCCAGACGTCATGAATCGCAGACTGGCAGATGACGAAACGCTCCAGCGATGTGAAGACGTCGAGATTTGCCGACATCACATACGTGTTCGGGATCATCGCGAACGCGAGGTGCTTCGTGACCTCGCTGCAGACGAGGACTTGTGATAGCGGCTTCTTCTGGGCATCCCAGTTCTTTGGATGCAGGGCAAATCGGTGGCCACGCCCAATCGCGTGATAGAGCGCCGGAGTTTTCTCGCCGAACTGCCACCACCGTTCGCGTCGTTCCTTGCGAGAGTTTTTCGAGCGCTCCGGCCAAACTTTCTCCTCAACCCATTCCCACGGGCGCGCGTACTCGCGGGCTCTCTCTTCGGTCCAGTCCCAGAAGTTGATCACCCACCGAGACGGCCGCTGCTCAGGGTCCGAATTGAGATCCTCACCGTTGAGGTACGGGAAGATGACGTCGGCGTTCTTTGCATCGGCGTCGAGCATCCTCTTCGCCTCCTCGGGGTTGAGAACGAAACCCATGCCGAGCGGGATCGATCCTTGAAACGAGATGTCCGCGTTGACGGCGAGGCGCTGCGGGAGCCACTCCTCGCTTGAGGACTCGGAGAGATAAGCCGAGATAAGCCCCACCGAGCGGTTGGAGACCGTGCGAGAACCGGTCCACGCTCCCTTACGTACATGGACGCGACTAGTCGCCACTGCGGCCTGTCCAGGCCAAGTCTCGCTGGGATACGCGGCATGGATCACGGCACCACCAGAAACCATCGCCTCCAGCCCGACCTGCCGCGTCTCGCCTTCGGCGATCGTGTTCACCGCCAACAGGCCGAATCCACCCCCATCGCCGATCAGGCTCCACGCCCGCAGGAAGAAGTAGGCGACGAGGTCCGCAGAGCCGCGTCGACCTTCTGCAATGTGCGCGACGAGCCAGTCGCGGTATGCCGTGCCCGCGACGCCGGTGATGCGCTGTCCGCCGAGGAAAGGAGGGTTGCCAACTATGGCGTCGAAGCCAGGCGACTCACTGTGGAATACGTCGGGGAACTCCAACGGCCAGTGGAACGGGCGACGAGGCCCACCGCTCGGCGAATCCTTCGCAAGATCCTTCGCCGCGTGTTTCACCAGCGTCTCGGTCGCGCGCTCCTCGCCCTTCACGACGCGGTCGGCTTCGGCCGCGAGCGCAGCGATGCGCGTCTCGACTTCGCCACCGTTCGCCGCGAACACCACGCCGATGAAGGCGTCGGCGAGCAGCTCGGCGGCTTCGAGCTTCTTGCGCGCGTCGGCGTCGAGCGTGGCCATCGCCTCGACGTCCCGGATGTCGCGGATGGGGATCTCATACAGCTTGCGGCGTAGCTCGACGGACTCCGCCACCGCGCGCTTGATGGCCTTACCGAACAGACGGCCCTGCTGCATGGCAGGCGAGTCGAGCGACAGCTCCGTGAGCTGCTCAAGGCGGCTGATCCCGAGCAAGCTGTCCCCGCAACGAAGGTTGTGGTCGAGAAACCCGAAGGGGCGGCCCTTCGAGAGCGTGATCAGCCAGAGCGAGAGCTTCGCTAGCTCGACGGCGAGCGGATTCAGGTCGACACCATAGAGGCAGCGCTCGGCCACGATCCGCTGCGCGTTTTCGGCGCGCACCTCGACACCGGGTGGCGTGCTCTCGACGCTGGAGCGCTGCTCGTGGACCTGCCCTGTGAGGTCGACGACACGGCCAGCCGTCTCCTTGATGGCCCAGGCCTCGACGAGGCGCGCGCTTAGAAAGCGGCACACCTGCACCAGGAACGCGCCCGAGCCCATCGCCGGGTCGCAGACCTTCAGGTCGAGAAGCTGCTCGGGCGTCTTCAACTTCCACTCGGCGCGCGGCGCACCCCTCGCGGGTCCGTCGTAGACAAGCGGCGTGAGCGTCTCCTCGACGATGCGCTCGGTCAGACTCTTGGGCGTGTAGTGCGTGCCGGTAACGCGCCGATCGGCGCCGAGCACCACGACGAACGCGCCCTTCGGATGGACCAGCGGGTAGCCCCACGGGTCGGTGCGCATCAACCGGACGTAGGACGCGAGGCGATCGCGGAGCTTCACATCGCCGCGACACGCGGAGAGCAGGCGCGCGTTCTGCTGCCGCTCGACCTCGGCGGCCATCGCGGTCTTGATGGCCGACTCCGAGCGCTTCGAGCGCTCGACGAGCAGGCTCGTGACGGTCGACTGGCCGTCGAGGCGCGCCGACTCCAGCTCGCCAAGCGTGACACGCGCGTCCTTGGCCTGCGCGCCCGCTTCGAGCTCCAGCGTCACGTCGTCGACGCGCGAGACGGTGCGTTCGAGCAGACCCTCGTAGACGTGACCGATCTGCTCGACGTCGAGGGCGCGGTACGAGAGCGTGCGCCCCTCGAACGTCTGGATAGATTCGAGCAGCAGCAGGACCGTGCGGTCATCGATAGGCAGCGGCTCGGCGCGATGCTGCCGCCAGGACGTGCCCTTCAGCCGTCCTTCGAGGAACGGAAAGCGGTCGGGATCGAAGAGCGAGCCACCCATGGCGGGCAGACGCAACGTTGGGTGGTCGATGCCGCCGAAGACGGCGCGGAACACGGCGAGCAGCCGAGACCACGACGCGCGCCGTCGTTCCAGGATTTCATCGCTCTCGGCGCGGAGCTGCATGCGCAGCGTCGAGACCGCGTAGAACGAGTCGTATCGGGGCTCGCCCAAGAGCAAGAGCCCGCGCTCCTCGGCGGCGAGGAGGAACACGAGCCGCATCATCACGGTGAGCCCGGCTTCGTAGAGTTCCTGCGGCTTCACGTCGCGCAGCAGCTTGCGGTTGCGATCCTGGTCGGCGCGGTCGAGCGCCTGCACCAGCACCTCAATGGCGCGCCGGACCTGATCGCCGAGTGCGTCGGTGACCTCGTCCTGGTGCTTCAGTGAGCGCTCGAAGAGCGCCGGGAGCCGGTCCTGCGCAGGCGCGAAGAAGCGGCGCACACCGAGCAGCGACGTGAACGAGCGCAGCGTGTCTGGCTCTTGGCCCCAGATGCGCGAGTACCAGCTCGCGAAGGTCGCCACAGTGCCGGTAGGTGCGTGGACGAGCATCCACTGTTCGCCGTTCGTCAAGATTCCGAACGGTACGTTCAGCGAGCGGAGGTGCAGCGCCATGCGATCGCCCGGCGAGCACGAGAGCCCACCGAACTTCATCGACGCCGAGAGGTCGGTGTCGGGCGGAAACACGTGAACCGGCGCGAGCACCGTCGCGCCATGCGTCGGGTCGACGAACACGAGCTCGGGTGCAATCGCGGTGCAGTGTTCGGGCAGGTCGACGATCGACGCCGGAACGTCCTTGCCAGCCTTGAGCAACTGGTCGTCCGCCTCGAGCGCCGTGCGCAGTACCTCGTCGACCCAGGCGGCATGGACCTTGTCGCGGTCGGCGTCGTCACCATCGACCGCGTCACGCCACTCTTCGTAGGCGCTGCGCAGCCGCTTTGCGCGCGAGGAGTCCAGCTCTTCGAGCCCCTGCGGGAACACCTCACGGAGCACGGGCACCGCGAGGAATGGGCCCGAGATCTCAAGCAGGTTTAGCCACTCGTGCTTGGCGCTCACGACTTGATCCCCGCGGCGAGCGACTCGGGCACCAGGAGGATCACCGAGACGGGGAACGTGTGGTCGACGAGGCCGGTATGGCGCTCTTCGATGGCCAGTCGCTCTCGTTCGCGCTCTTCGGGGATCCGGCGCAGGCGCGCCTCGAGTGCGAGCCTGTCGCGCCGGAGCTGCGTGCGCTCGTCCTCAGAGAAGAGGGAGAGCTGCTCCGGCTCCTCCCGCTTCAGCTCGGCCTCTAGGTTCGTGGCCAGGTCGTCCAGGAGCTGGGTCATCTCGTCGATCTCTTTGCGCCTGCGGGCTTCGATCGTGGACCCGAGACCCTTGAGACGATCCCTCGAGCGCGTGGTCACGGCGCTCAGGACCGCCTCGGTGTGCTTCGTGAACCGCGTGCGCAAGGCATCGAAGAGCGAGTCGTCGATGGTTCCCGGCGCCGACGAGTCGATCCAGTCGCGTAGCTTGATGACACCGTCCTCACGCTTGAAGCCCGCGTCGCGCAAGTAGCCGCCAGCTTCCGTCAGTTCCTCATGCAGCCGATGGTGGTTGCCTCCAGTGATGACGAGGCGCGACACGACTAGGGCGACGGGCGCATCAAGCTTCTCGTCGGGCAGTGTGCGCACCGTGACGCGGTTCAGCTTCTTAACGTCGTCGCGCGCCCAAACCTCGGCACGCAGCAGCCGCAGGCTCATCTGCACGAGCGGGTGATTCAGGTGGACGAGCACCACGTCGTCGCGGCCCTTGGCGACGTCATGATCGAATGTGATGGGGCGGATGCGCTTCGTGTATGGGTGCTCAAGCCCGTCGAGGCATCGCGACCAAGAGCCCGCGAGTGCGGGCATCTCGAACACCCGGGCCTCGGGAAGGTCGACCAGCTTCACGAGCATGAGGGCGGGCTTTTCAGTGAGTGCCAGGGCGACGCGCACCACGCGCTCGATGCGGTCGGGGGTTAGGTGCTGCTCGCAGCGCGTCGTCATCAGTCGCTCGTGCAGCTTGGCGATTCGCTCGCGCAACTCGCGCTCGGTCTTCACGTAGCGTCTGGCGCGTTCGATGCGCTTCTCGGCGAGGCCAGTGTCGAGCTCGCGGCGGCGGCCTTCGAGAAGCGCAGGCAACTGCGGAGCGATGACCGGGTTCACGCTACCCATGTCGCCGCGCATCGAGTCGAGCTTCTTGAGTGCGCGGAGGATGTCATCGCCGTGGCCGCCGCTCGCATCGACGGGGTGCCAGATGACGACTTCGCTCTGCTTCTGCCCATGACGGTCGACGCGGCCGTTGCGTTGCTCCATCACGTTCGGGTTGTAGGGGATCTCGACGTGGACGAGCAGGTTGCAGTGGTTCTGAAGGTCGATGCCTTCCGAGGCCGCATCGGTCGCGAGCAGGATGCGCACCGGCGACTCACGCGGATCGGCCTGGAACGCGGCCTTGATGGTCTCGCGCTCCTTCGGGTCCATGCCGCCAAAGAGCAGCGCGAGACGCTTGCCACCTAGGTCGTGGCTGGCCAGGATCTCGTGCAGCCACTTCTGCGTCGCGCGGTACTCGGTAAAGAGGATGACGCGCGCGTTCGACCACTGGCCTTTGGACCGCAGGTTCCCTTCGAGCCATCGCAACAGCGCATCGGCCTTCGAGTCGGGCTTGTGGCTGGCCTGCTCGGCCCACGAGCGCAAGCGCCCCAGGAGCCTCTTCTCCTCGGCAGAGAGTGGTCGCAGGCGGCGGGTCGCCTCTTCGATGGCCTCGGACTCGGCCGCCTCGCGCGTGTCATCGTTGGCGTAGTCCTCTTCGGTCTTGGCGATTGCGCGACGCAGGATGCGCTCGTCTAGCCCCGAGGACCGGCGCGCCTCGCCCTTGCCCTCAATGGTCGCCGTATGCCGTGCGAGCGTCGACGCGAACGAGGCGGGCGACGACGCGAGTCGCTTGCGCAGGAGCTGGTGAACGAAGTGCGACGCGGGGCCCTCACGGTCGTCCTGTTTCTCTCGGCTCGCGATGTACTGTTCGAGAAGTTGTCGGGCCTCGCGCTCCTCCGCGGTGTACTCGACGTTTAGCGCTTCGAGGCGGCGCACCGGGTAGAGCTTCTTCCCCTTGGCGTCGACGAGGTCGCTCTTGAGACGGCGCACCATCACCCGGGCGAGCTGTTCTTCGGAGGGGAGCACGTTTCGGGAGAAGCGCTGGTCATCGAGCAGCTCTAGGAGCGCTGTGAACGACTCGGTGTAGCCGTCGTGCGGCGTCGCTGTGAGGAAGAGCTTGTGCTGAAAGTGTGGCGCGAGCAGGCGCACCAGGCGCGTGCGCAGGCTCTCGACGGCGTACCTGCCGACGGTGGGCGCGACGTTGTGGGCCTCGTCGACGACGAGCATGTCGAAGCGGCGCGGGAACGTCGGCTGCGAGGGAAGCGCGTCACGCAGGAGGCGGATGCCTTCGCCCTGCTTCGCCCAGTCGATGGATGCAATGAGCCGAGGGAACGAGGTCCACGGGTTGGCGTGCAGGCCGCGCTCACGGCGCGAGCGCTTTACCGAGTCGGTATCGACGATACGGAATTCGAGGCCGAACTTCTCGGCCATCTCGGAGCGCCATTTTTCCTGCAAAGACGACGGGCAGAGCACAAGGATGGTCCGCGCACGGTGGCGCAGGAGCATCTCCTGCATGACAAGCCCGGCTTCGATGGTTTTTCCGAGACCGACGTCGTCGGCAATCAGGAGGTTCGTACGCGCCATGTCGATGGCGCGTACGAGCGGATCGAGCTGGTAGTCCTCTATACTCGCGCCGCTGCGGAAAGGCGCTTGTAGATAGCCGCGATCGGCGTTTGTGGCCGCGCCCCACCGGACCGCGTCGAGGAAGGCTTCGAGCGTCGACGGGTCGTCGAGCGCCGAGAGCGTCGGCAGTCCTGCGCGCTCGATGACGTGGGCGCCGGGCTCAAGCTCCCACAGCACCTCGATTTCTTCGCCGAGCGCGTCTTCGTCGATCGATGCGAGTTTCACCAGGTTGCGCTTCGGCAGTTCGGGCGAGACCGCCGAGGCATCGACGTCGGATACGATCCACTGGCGGCGGCGCACCTCCACGAGTTGCCCTGGCTCGGGCGCGGTCGAGGAGAGCACAGCGGTGTCGGTAGGAAGCGGCACGCTCACGCTCGGTCCCGGGCCCTGAGCTTCGCCACCGACTTCGTAATTCGATTCGCCGCCTGCTTCGGTGGCTCGTGTGCCCATACCCTTAGGATCTTCCAGCCGGCTGCGCACAGACGCTTGTTGGTGTCTTTGTCACGTGCTTGATTCGCCACGATCTTGGCACGCCAGAACTCGGCGTTTCCCTTTGGCCAAGTGGCGTGTATTGGGCAGCCATGCCAAAAGCAACCGTCGACAAATACGGCGACTCGCAGAGTCTTGATCGCTACGTCGGCAATCCGTCGAGGTGTGTCTATGACTGGAACGTGAATACGATAGCGAAGACCGCGTGCAAATAGCTCACGGCGCAAAGCCAATTCGGCAGATGTATTTTTCTGCCGAACCCGCCGCATACGCGGGCTGGCATCAGGCGTGATCTGCGGCGCGCTGATGTTCGCGGGCATTTCGGCCTCTTGTCTTTCTCTTCAGCACGGCGGCCTGACCAAAGTGTTTCGCCGTATGCTCGACGATGCTCTGCCCAATGACGCGTCCAAGATCAACTGGGACTGCGTTGCCGATCATGCGGCCGAGAACCTTGAACTGCACTGAGTGGCCGTCAGGCACGAAAGAGTAGTCTTTTGGGAATCCCTGCAGGAGCGCACCCTCGCGAAGAGAGATCGCTCGCGCTTGCGTGGGATGCCCAAATCGCCCATTACCAAAGCCAAAAAACTGCGTTGTCAGAGTCGGGGCGGGTTCGTCGTACCGCATGCGCCCGTAAACACCGGGGTATGTTTTGCCAGTCGTTTTCTTGTGGCACTTTGCAACGAGGTGCTCAGGCCAGTCGCGCCAAGTCCCGCCGGGCTTTGACTTCCGAATGCGTCTCAGATTCAAATCGGAGAGGCGGGAAGCTGCGTGAAGTGCGTCGTTTTTGGCCGCGGCTCCGTGCCGAAGGATCGGAAGTCCTTTGATTACGTCCTCAACAGTTCGTGCCTCGGACACATCGGGCTCCCCCAGCACTATCTCTCCATGCAGGGACGCCATAAGCACTGTGCGATGGCGGCGCTGCGGAAGGCCATACTTTGCACAGTCAATTACATCGACCCAAACTTTGTACCCGAGATCCTCAAGAGTGCGCTTGAAGTTACTGAACACGGCGTGCTTTGTTACGGTTGGCACGTTTTCCATCGTAACAACGTCTGGTAGCAGCACCTTGACGAGTCTGCCGAAGTGATTGAGAAGGCTCCAACGCTCATCGTCTTCGACTTTCTCTTCCTTCTGGTACCTCAACGCATAATTGGAAAATGGTTGGCAAGGTGCGCATCCCGCTAAGACGCGAACAGCGGCGTCACCGAACCAATCGCTGACCGTCGACGCGTCAAGGTCGGCGACGTCGGCTTGGTGGAATTTGGTGCCGTCATGGTTTGCTTCGTAGGGGTGTTTGCATGCATGGTCGAAATCGACGCCGGCTACTACCTTTATCCCGGCTTCGATCAAGCCGTGGGTAAGCCCGCCAGCGCCGCAGAACAAGTCGACGCAGACAACGTCATCCTCCGGCCGTAGGCGCTTTCTCCTGCTATTTGCAGAGGTTCTTTTTCGCATCGCCAGTTTCATATTTGTCTTGGTATTCAAAGCAGGTTGGAAATAGTAGCGGGTAGCACAAGATATTTTAGGCTCGCTTATTGAGGGAGGATTCCCTGTCATCCATCGCAGTATTCTAGGCTCGGGCCGCAGCTAACGTTGGCAGGCAGCGCACCACGCAACTCGGCGTGTAGAACTGCCCGCCGTTCTTGCCCTCGGCGCTGGCGAAGCGGGTGAGGAAATATTCGTAGACGCGGCCGAGCAGATCGACGGAGCGGTGGGTCTTCTCGCCCTCGCTGGCGGCGGTGAGTTCGATGGTGGCGATGACGTCGATGAGTTCGCCGAGGCGCGGGTTGTCGCGCTCGAGGGCGACCATGGCGTCGTCCACGGTCTTGCCGATGGTGGGCTGCTTGGCGCTGGCCTGCAGGTGCGACCAGCGCGCATCGGCGGGCACCCAGAAGATGTGCTTGTACTCCGCCGCGTCCATGTTGTTGCGGAGCTTGTCGGCGGTGAGCCAGAGCTTGACTTCGAAGCCGAGGGAGGCGGAAGAGTTCTTGGGCTTTTTGGAATGTTTGGGCATTCGCGGGTCAATGAATGGGGGCATAGAAAGGGATGGGTGCTTCGGGAGCCATGGGGGACGCGAGTTGGAACTGCCGGACGTCGAGGCTATTGAGTGCGCGATCCACGTGATCCGCGGGCAGCGTGTGATGCTGGATTCGAATCTGGCGAGGCTTTATGGCGTGTCGACCACTCGCTTGAATCAGCAGGTCCGCAGGAATCTCGCGCGGTTTCCACCGGATTTCATGCTGGGGGCCACGCAGGACGAATGGCAGAGGACGTTGTTGCAAAATGCAACAACGTTGCACCGCAGCAGGCGGCTGGATCGCGTGCCTCTGGCCTTCACCGAGCACGGATGCCTGATGGTTGCGAATGTTCTGCCTTTCGGACGCGGCATCGGCTTCACGGCCGACTGGCCCGATGGCGGGTAATAGCATGGTGCGATCGGCGGTCATCCCTGGCACTGAAGGCAAGCCAGCCCTTCTAATTCTGTTCATGGGGCGGACTGGCACTGTGCGGGAGGTCTAACTACAGATCAAGGTGTACCCGGTCCCGACTGCAAGCTGTGACTGCGCTACTGGTCTGCCCCGCCCCGGCCAGGGAATATGCCCAGCGTGGCCACCTTCCTCTCTACCCCCGATTCCGCCAGCAGCCAGGCCACCCCCGGCGAGCGGCGCTTTGCCGCCCGCCTGCGCAGCCACCTCGAAGACGACTACCTCTGCTGGTATGACGTTCCCGTGGGTCCAAAACACCGGCACCCGGACTTCATGATCCTTCACCCCGGCCGAGGGCTGCTGATCCTCGAGATCAAGGACTGGCAGCGGGAGGCGATCCGGGACGCAAACCCGGAGCAATTCACGCTGGCCACACCCTCGGGGCACAAGGTCGTCGGCAGCCCGTTGAAGCAGGTGCGGCAATTCGCACATGCCGTGGTCGACCTGCTCAAGACAGACCCGCAGCTCACGCACCCGGCCGGCTCGCCCGGAAGGTCAGCTCACTTTTCCATATGGGTATGGCGTGGTGCTGACGAACATCACCCGCCACCAGTTCGAGAGCTGCGGGCTCGGCGATGTGCTTCAGCCTCACCTGGTGATCTGCAAGGACGAGATGACTTAAGTCTGTGGACGTTGAGGAATTCCAGTCTCGTCTCTGGGACATGTTCAACGTGCGCTTCGAGAGCAAGCTCACGCTGCCGCAGGTCGAGCGCATCCGCTGGCGGCTGTTTCCGGAGATCCGCATCCACCAGCAGCTGCTGCCGATGGATACCGGAGCGGCGAACGGCACGGCCGCGGATTCCGGCGATCTGCTGCAGGTGATGGATCTGGCGCAGGAGGAGATCGCCCGCAACCTGGGCGAGGGGCATCGAGTGATCCACGGCGTTGCCGGGTCCGGCAAGACGCTGATCCTCGCGTACCGCTGCCAGTATCTGGCGCGCACGCTGCAGAAGCCGATCCTGGTGCTGGTGTTCAACCGCTCGCTGGCTTCGTGGCTGCGGCATCAGTTCGATGCGCAGGGGCTGATGGATCGGGTGACGGTGCGGACGTTTCATGGCTGGTGCGCCGATCAGCTCAGGCTGTATCACGTGGCGCAGCCTGTGGCGGGCGGCAACTATGAGGAGATGGTGCAGACCGTCGTGCGCGCGGTGGACCGGGGGCAGATTCCGCGCGCGCAGTACGGCGCGGTGCTGATCGACGAGGGGCATGATTTCTCGCCGGAGTGGCTGACGCTCGCGGTGCAGATGCTGGATCCGGTGAGCAATCACCTGCTGCTGCATTATGACGATGCGCAGTCGATCTATGGGGAGCGGGCGAAGGGGTTCTCGTTCCGCAGCGTGGGCATCGCGGCTGCGGGGCGGACGAAGATATTGAAGCGCAACTATCGCAATACGCAGGAGATCCTGGCCTGCGCGCGGCCGGTGTTCCGTGGAACGAGATGGGCGTGTTCTATACCGCGCCGTTCGTTGCGGAGGAAATCGCCGCGGCGTTGCAGGATATGAACGTGCCGTTTCATTGGCTGCGCGATGCGGCGTCCAGGTCTTTCGATCCGGCGCATCCGAGCGTGAAGCTGATGACGCCGCACAGCAGCAAGGGGCTGCAGTATCGCGTGGCCATCATCGGAGGCGTGGGGTTCTGGCCGTATCAGTCGGAGGCGGATGAGGCGCGACTGTTGTATGTGGCGATGACGCGGGCCACGCATGAGTTGATGATGACGAGCAGCAGGTCGAGCAGGTTTAGTGAGCGGTTGAAGGGGCTTTGCTCCGCTACGTTGCCGTAGCGGAACGTGGCGGATAACTGCTTGTAGAGCGCAGAAATCCAAGCTGCAGGCGCCGGCCGTCCCGCGACATGCTGCCGATATGCCGAAGAAGCTTGAAGCAACCGTCGCGGCCAACGTCGCCAGCCAGATCCATGTTTTCCGCGGCCAGCGCGTGCTGCTGGATTCCGATCTGGCGGCGCTTTACGGCGTTACCACCAAGGCGTTCAACCAGGCGGTGCGGCGCAATGTCGAGCGGTTTCCTGCGGATTTTCTTTTTCAATTGACTGAATCCGAGGCAGATTCTTCAAGGTCACAGATTGTTACCTTGAAGAAGGGGCGTGGTCACAACATCAAGTATCTGCGCCGACATTTCGAAGAGGTCTACGGCGCGATCCTGTCTCTCACGGTCCCGGCGACATCAGAGCAGTAGCGACTTCCACATGAATTGGGGCTACGTCCAACCTGCGCTTCCAGGGCCACCTCACCCTGCCGCAGACGCCGTTGAGTTCGGTCAGAGACGCGCGTCGTGTATAGGGAACCGCGTTAAATGTATATCCGGCGAGCAAAGTTGATGTTTTCGCATCACCGCATCTGATGTATAATGCCTCAATGCGCACCACCTTGGACATCGAAGAGCCCGTCCTCGATGCAGTCAAAGAACTCGCGCGCCGCGAAGGACGGACCGCGGGTGCCGTCGCCTCGGACCTGATCCGTCGCGCGCTTTCGCAGCCTGCACCGTCAGGCGTTCGCGAACCTCCGGCGCGATATGGATTCCGCCCCTTCCCTGCTGACCCCAACGAAAACCGCGTGACCAATGAGCAGGTAAACCGCCTGCGCGATGACCTCGGAATCTGATGCGCGCATTGCTGGACGTGAACATGCTGATCGCGTTACTCGATGCCGGGCATGTGCATCACGAGGCGGCGAACACCTGGTTCGGGGCGAACATCGAACAAGGATGGGCCTCCTGCCCCCTGACCCAGAACGGATGCCTGCGGATCATGTCCGCGGATGTTTATCCCCGGCATCAGCCACTCGCTGCCGTGGCGCAGCGACTGCGCGAAGCCACAAACATGCACCACCACACCTTCTGGCCTGATGAGATTTCGGTGCTGGACGAGAGCCGCTTCGACCAGGATCGGTGGCTTGGGTCGAGGCAGATCACGGATGCCTATCTGCTGGCGCTTGCCGTGAATCGCGGTGGCGTCTTCGTCACACTCGATCGCGGAGTGGACCGCACACTTGTGAAGGACGCCGAGCCGCATCACCTGGTGACGATCTAGATCTGAGGTGATTGGGTACCGTAATCACCTCATGATTTGAGTTAGAAGGTTGAGCTGAGCTGGTGGCTGCGTTATCGAGCCTTGCGCTTCGCTCCCTTCCACTCGCGGTTGATGCGGTTCAGATCAAAGCCTTTCGGATCGAAGACACCGCCAATCCAGCGAACCATGTCGTCATGCTGCTTATGCCGGCGGTCGGCCAGTATCTGCAGGAACTGCTCGTATCCAGGCGGTCCGCCCACATCATCCGGCGGGCACGCATTCTCGCCGGCCACGCAGCGCGGCAGCGGCAGGTCGCTGCTCTCGCCAGGCGGAGACTCGATCACGATGCGGTGCCGCCAGCCATCGCCCATGTCGTAGTGATATTCGAATTCGCCGCGGATGCCGAGCTCTGTCACCACTGCGGCAACGGATACGCGGCGCTCATCGCGATAACGGTTGTCGTCGGGAGACTGACTCATCTCCTCGATCCACCAGTCCGCTGCGACGATGTGATCGCCAACGTGGAATTCGTGCGCGTGTGTATCGCTCCAGCCCATGACCCATTGCAGGTAGTTGTGCAGCGCTGCCAGCGTGGCCTGGTTCGACACGACCACACGACGCCAGACCAGCGGTTCGACATCGCAAAGTTCGACGCGCAGCGTGACAGGCTGGGGACGTTGGGTTGTTGGCATCAACTTGCTCCGGTGTGAGGGCATGTGCCCTCGCCCTACTCCCACCCGCCGTTGCGCTTCTCCACCGGCAATATCCGCATGAACGCCTCCACCGCGTGGATCTTCCCGTCGTAAACCTTGAACGTCTCCCACACCGTGAGCTGATCGCCACCTTCCTTCTGCGCGCCCCAGGCCATGCGCAGCCAGACGATTCCCATGCGCTCGTCGACGGCGATCATGCGGGTCTGGGGATCGCCCAGGCGCTCGAAGATCGAGAGCGACTGCTCGGAGATGCTCGCGCAGCCGGGATTGAAGGTGCAGCCGGCGCCGGCCATCACCTGGCCGTTCTCCAGGCGGTAGGCATCCGTGGCGAACGGCGCGTTCACGGCGGCGAAGCTCTTCGCACTGGCGAGGCCTTCCGGATACTTCATCGCTATCTTGATTGCGTCGGCGCGGGTGGCGAGCTGCTCAGTGCGCGGCATGTAGTTGGTCGCGGCGGTCGTCGCCTGCAGGCCATTGAGGTTGAAGATGAGCCCTTCCTTGGCGTTGTGCGTGGCGACGAGCTCGATCTCGGTGAGCTTGTCGCCGACCACCTTCACCCGCACCACCAGCATCACGGGTGCGGCGCCCTCGTCCACCATCACATGGGCGCCAGCCACCTGGGCGCGCTCGTCGATGATGTCCTGGCGATAGCCGCGCAAGCCGGTGACGGAGGTGACGAGGCCGACGCTCTTGAGCGGCTTCTCGACAGCGTCCTCGGTCACGCGCAGGTTGGGGGCTACGGGGAGAGTGCTGACGTCGTGCTTTACGAGGGCGTTGAGGAGTTGGGTGACTTTGCTGCGAAGGCATTCGCGGTCGCAGGTGGGGGAGGCTGCTGCGCTGGCGGGCTGGGCGGCGGTAGCGGCGGCAAAAGTGGCCAGCAGCAGTGCGGCTTTGCCTGATCGGATGGTCATGGTGGGTCCCTCCCCTTTCTTGGGCATCTTATCGCGAATGTGGGAGTGGACCCGATGAACGAGCAGGTCAAACGTAGCGTCGACCGGTTTCCCACGGATTTCATGTTCCGGCTGGGGGTCCTGCCCCATCACCCAGAATGGTTGCCTGCGGATCGCGATCCCAGCCCGTGGCGGTGGTTGCCGAACGACTGCGTGAAGCCGTGGCCACGGACTTTCGTGAGTTCTGGCCGGATGGAATCTCGGTGTGTTCGTCACCCTGGATCGCGGGGTGGATCCGACTCTCGTGCGAGGACCGGAGCCGCGTCATCTCGTGATGATCTGGCTTCGACGTTGCGGGCTTCATGTCCTCCCCCTTATGTCAGTGCGAAGTTGCTTCGCCCCGGGCGTACGCGCTAAGTTCGGAAAAACAGCCACATCAAGGGCGGCCCTCCGCCCGATTGAGGAGTCAGCGGGTGAACGCAGGGATGGCGTTGGATGGGCGTGTGTGGCGCCGGATCGTCCCCGTGCTGATGCTCGCGCTCCTGGGGGCGTGTGGTGGTGGTGGCGAAACACCGGCACCGACGAATCCGCCGGCCACTCCGCCGGTCACTCCTCCCACAACTCCCCCGACTACCCCGCCAACGACTCCGCCTGCCACGCCGACGCTGACAGCATCAACCTACCAGGTGGCTGTGCAGGCGCTGGGCTCGGACTCCGTGGCTGTGACCCAAGCTGTGCAGCTGACTCTGCAGAACCCGAATCAGGCAGCTGTGGCAATCAGCGGCACCTACACAAGTAATGGCATCCTGGCCTTAAGCTTGCAAGGGACAGGACTGAACGGCACCCTGAGCATTACCTTGAAGCCCGCAAACACGCTGCCGGCGGGCGTGTACACCGACACCATCACCCTGCAAGTATGCAGCGCCTTGCCCTGCACCACCGAGATAGGCGAGCGCCGGATCATTACCGTCGTTTACACGGTGATTGAAGTACCGGTATCGGTGTCATTCAGCAAGACCAGCCTGGTTTTCACCGGCAACAACATCGCCTGGCACGCGCCGTTGGAGGAACTGGTCGACGTCACGCTTACCAGGGGCTACACCAACCTCTGGACACGGACCACCATCGCCGGTTCGATGTTCACGGACGTGGGCGTCAGTCTGTCGCTTCCTCCCGGCACGACGGGAAAGGTACAGCTGATCGCGCGCCCTCCTTCGACACTGGGTGCCGGCACCTACACGGACAGCGTCAAGGTCGAGATATGCCTCGATGCTGGATGCACACGGCAGGCCATTGGCAGTCCGGTAACCATGACCATGACCTACACCGTGACAGGAAGTGCGCTACCTACTACCACGGTGCACTGGAGCGAGAGTTTCCTGACTGGCGCCGACCTGATCACCACCGAGACACGTTCACCGAAAATGACGTTGACGCTGGTGCCATCGGAGCCGGTTTATGAAGGCATTTACGCGCGGCATTCGAACTCCGCCACCGGCCTGATCGCAAGCGTAGTGGAGCGCCAGGTAGCCTCAGGCTCGCAAACCAACGTGAAGCTGGGTTTGTATGACATCACGCTGAAATCACCGGCTGCACTGGGTTCAGGCATTTTCAACGACACCATGGAGTTCGAAGCCTGCTTCGACGCGGCCTGCACGAAGCCGGTGCCGAACAGCAAGTACACGCTGTCTTTCCGTGTGATGGTCACTGCGACAGACGGTGTCGAGTTCACGCGCCGCAACCTGCCGTCGTCGACGCAGGCGCAAGGCGTTGTGTGGTCAGCCGCGACCCAGTTGCTGTACGTCGATGCAACCGCTGGAACAGCCCGGCAGATCATGCCGGTCAATCCACTGACTATGGCCACCGGCGTGGGCGTGGTACTTCCAGAAACGGGCCTGCGCAACATGACCGTCACACATGACGGCAGCTATCTGTATGTTGGCTCGAAGACCGGGGCATTCGTGCACCGCCTGCAACTGCCTTCCCTCACGAATGACCTTACGGTGTCGCTTGGCACAGCTGCCAGCGGCTCGCCATTGAAAGTGAATGACCTGGCGGCAGTGCCAGGCGAGCCGCTGGCGTTCGTCGTGGCCCGCGAAAACAACGGCAATCATGCGGGTGTGATGGTGTACGACAACGCCACGCTTCGGCCCGTGTCTGTGGGAGTCAATCCCGCTCAGGGATTCGAAATCGCCCGCTGGCTGGTGCCGGCCGCGACACCGGGCAACTTCGTGTCGCTGAACTATGGGCCTTCGCAACCAATGGTGAATGCGCTGGAACAGCTGGCTGTCGGGGCCAGTGGCATCAGCACGGCGACCACCACCACGTTTCCTGCACCGGACGGCATCCGCTTCTTCCCCAAGCCACAGCGCGTCGGCACGAAACTCTTCCTCAACAGCGGCGCCGTTCTTGATGCTGTCACTGGCGTGAAGCTGGGAACATTGCCGGGCATCGACTCCGGTGGTGCATACGCGATGCTGGGGGACGAATCCCGGGGACTGGTTTTCGTGCTAACGAGACTCGAAGACCAGAAGGATTATCTAGTGAGTTATGACGCGGCCACCTTGCAACGGCTGGCCATAGCGCCGGTCCAGGGCAGTACCTCCCTCCCGCCCGGCAATCAGAGCATGACGCTCTGGGGCCAAAATGGCTTGGCTATCGCCGGTGGCGCGCAACTCATTGTTCTGTCCGGGCCGTTTTTCTCCACCTATCGGGGCGGGCCGACGCAGTAAATCGCGCCAGATTTTAGATCCCCACTCCCGCCAGGTGGCTATTTGCCTGCCCCGATTTCAGGCGCAGCACGATGTACCTGCAAATTGCGGGTACATCACTTGCTCACCGGATGACGGGGCATGGTCCTGGAGTGACTGGCATTCAATTGTCCGGTGGTGGCCGATGCGCGTCGCCGGTCAGGATCCGGTACAGAGGCTCATTGATGTAATAGTTGTGCCTGGCTGTAAAAGCGGTGCTTCGCGCAGGTTCACGGCGTCCCCGGCTTCACATCCTTCATCGAATCAGGACGGTTGGTGTTCGTTCCAGCCTTCGGATCCTCGGGGTCAACACGCTGGGGCGCGCTCTGCGTTGGACCGGGAGGTGGCGTCGCGGCAGGCGATGTCGATGAAGCATCCGGCTTCTGCGCGCATGCCACCAACGTCCCCAGTGAAGCCAACAAGATTGCAGCAGTGATAGCGCGGTTCATGCAGGCGTATCCTCGGGCACAGGATCGCGCACATCGTTATTCCCCTCGATATCTTCAGGATCCTCTGTGTCGTCGCCCGGCGCGTCCAGGGGTATCTCTTTCTCGTCGTCCGGTTCGACCTCCGGCTGTATGCGCAATCTGGGGGCGCCCATCTTCATGTTGGTCGATTCCTCCATGCACGACATCATGAACCGGCGCTGGAGCAATCGTTTTGCTCAATCGGACCGATTGGTTTCGTGGGATCTCCCGGATTGACCGGATCGCCGGGATCTGTGGGATCCACCGGATCCACCGGGTCAAGCGGCCGCGGGTCACGGCCAGGAGTGTTGGGTGGATCGGCTGTCTGTGGGGGTAGCGGTTGGTTCATGGTTCATAGATACACCCAGAGGGCGCACGTCAAAGTCGGCGCGCGCCGCCGCTGCGGGTAGGACAGCGCAGCCAAAAGAAAATGGCGGAACCCTTGCGGATCCCGCCATTCCTGCTCGAGCCTTTTTCGTGCGGATCAGATCATCCGCACGGCAACTGCATCGGAGCGTCCATCCGTTGGACGTGGCCGCGCGCGTAGCATTGAGCTTGCGCGCATCCCCCTACGGCCTTCTGGCCAGAACGAGATTCTTGTTAAGAATGAACCTCGCCACAGGCCAATGTGCCCAGAGACGCGACCGAACCAACGATAGTATGTGCCATTGGATCACCTCCTTCAGTTGCTATGGGCTCGATAACGGCGCCTGCCGCCCACCTAAGCCGGCGCCCCGATCCTGATACCCAAGAATGCCGAAGATTGCGCCGCAGGGGAAGATTTCAAGTAACACAACTGTGAGCTATTTCCACCGCCGGACGCTTTATTTGAGCCGCTTGCCTTCTGCATCCCAGTTTTCGTTGGTGCACAGGTCGCACTTGCTGCCCACGAACATCTTCGCAGCGTTCTTGTCTTTCTTGAACTGCCAGCGCACCCAGTTCGACGCCACGTTGGCGTACTCGCCGCCACCCACGTGATACGCAGTGGCCGTGTGACCTGCGCCATGCCGCGCGCCATAGAACGCCGGCAGCTTGTCGATGGCTTCATAGGTGGCTTTCGAATCCGCCATCATGAAGTCGCGATCGTGGCCGTTGATCATCAGCACGGGCCCATGCAGCGGCGCGAGCAGCTTGAAGTCAGCGGGCTTCACACCGGCATTGAACACACCGATGGTTTTCACGCGAGGGTCGGCGCCGAGCTCCAGCGAAAGCCGGCCGCCGCAGGACTGGCCCATCACTGCGACCTGGGTGGTATCGATCTTGCCGGCGAGCGGCGAGCCTGCACGTGCGTTTTCCTTCTCTGCCCAGTCGATGCCGGCCTTGAGGCTGTCGGCATTGGCTGATCGGCGTGGGGCGGCGCCGGGTGCGCCGGCCTGTGCGGGTGCAGGAGCCGGCGCACCGCCGGCCGCAGTGGTGATGACGAGGAAGCCATGTGAAGCGATGGTCTCGAGAAAGCCGCCGTAGCGCGGGTTGTCGATGGCGCAACCGCCGTTACCCCAGACCAATACCGGTAGCTTGTCGCGCCTGGGGAAGTCATCGAGTTTTTCCGGGCGATAGATGCGCAGCGCGTCGTTCCCGGTCGCGGCGCCGGAGGTGACAGCGTACTTGCCGGGCACGGCCTTGGGCGCGCCTTCTTCGGGAAGCACGGTGTTGACGGCATCCATGTTGATGCCGGGCGGCAGCTGCGCGATGGCAGTCAGTGAAAAGAACGCAAGGCCTGCGACTGCGAACGGTGTTGATTTCATGAATATCCCCGAGGTGAGGGGGCGAGAGTGACGTGAGGGAGGACGCGGGCCGCACTCGAAGACGACGCCACAAGCCAGCACCGAAAGTGCTGGCTTGTGGCTCCACGTTTACAGCTTGTTGGGACCAACCGAGTCGCGGATATCCTTCACCGTGGCCAGCCTGTCCGGGGTCATGGTGTGGATCGACTGGATCACAGTCCCCGGCTGGTCAAACCCGAGCTGCTCGATGCTTTTCAGGAACGCTATGGTGCCGATCACCGGCGGATTCGGCACCGGCTGCGCGGCGGTGGGGAAGTTGAACATGTCGGCGTAGATCAGGATCTTTTCCTTCGGCAGCCAGCCAACCACGATTCCCTCGGCATGCGGGATTCCCTTGAGCACGTGGATCTCGAGGGTGCGCGTTGCATCCTGGAACACGCGCTTGTCGCCCTTGAAGCCTTCGATCGAAGGTTTCTTGCCGGACTTGGACAGCGCATCGGGCGCCAGCGTGCGCGGCGCCTTGAGCACCTTCTCGAAGAAAGCCTTGGTGATCTCTGGCGTGACGATGGTCATACCTTCGGACGCCGCGGCGGCGATGCCGCCGGTGTGGTCAATGTGATGATGCGTTGGCACGCCATAGCGGATGGGCTTGCCGGGGAACAGCTTCTTCACCTCGGCGATGCCCTGTAGTGCGCGCGCCTCGTTCTGCGGACCGGGCTCGAACAGCACAATGTGGTCGGCGAACTCCACGGCAACCGAGTTGTAGGCACTTTTGATGCGGTATACGCCGTCGGCGAGTTTCTCGCTCGTCGGCCCGGCCGCGGCGGCAGGTGCGCCGCCGCCGGGCGGGCCACCTGCACCAGGCGGACCAGCAGCGGGAGCTGGCGCCGTCATCAGCTGCGCCAGCTTCGACGAGTTTGGCCAAGCGTAAAGCACCTGCATGTCGAACATCGGCCAGCCGGCGCGCTTCTGCACGATCTCGCTCGGGAACTTGAAGCCGTTGTTGTCGCGCCAGAAGGTGTATTCGGCTTCCACCAGCATGTCGCCGAACACCGGGTGGTCGAGCAGGGTCTCGACTTTCTCCACCACGTTGTTCGCATTGATGTAGCCCTTTAGCTGGTAGGGCTTGCCGCCTGGCGACTTCATCGGTGAGTTCCAGGTGAGCACCTGGTAGCGCTTGCCGTTCACCGTGCTCGACGAAAGCGTTGCGCCGTTTGCCTGTGCGCCCTTCACGAATCCCCATGGCGTGATCCAGATGTCCAGCTGCTGCGCCCACGGCGCGTTGGCGGCGACGTTCTGCTGGCCGTTGCCCAGGGCCGGCGCACCGCCGGTCACCGGCGTGGCAAACGTGGTCCATGTAGCGCGCGTGGCGGGAGCACTGAAGTCGATGGCGCGTGTGTACTCATTGACCGGCGTCTTGGGCCAGGGGCCGTTGGGGTTGTTGTTCTGGCCGAGGCTGTATTGCGCACCGGAGCCGTAGTAGTAGACCGATGTCACGCCGTCGAGGCCCATGGCCTTCGAGGTTGCAGCGATCACAGATTTCGCGTCCTGCGCGAAGATGACCGGTGCGCAGGTGAACGCGAACAGCAGCGAAAAGAGTGTGCGGCGAAGATTCATGGAAGCATCCCTCCCCTTGGGTTTCGCCGATCATACCCTCGCGGCGGGCGGCCGGTGCGTTCGGGCTGGCGGCGGTGGCGGAGTTCCGCGGGGGGCGGGGTGGATTTCGCGGAGCGGCGGGATTGGAGCGGGCGCGTCGCGGAGCGGTCGGCAAATGGGCGTTTTTCCTGTGATGTAGAGTCAGGGGCATGCGCACCATTCCGCGTTTTCGCGTCTGATGTCCGGGCCGCCACGCTGCATCGCCGCACTGGACCAGGGCACCAGCAGCACGCGCTGCATTCTCTTCAGTGACGCGGGCGACATCCTTTCGCTCGCCCAGCGTCCGCATGTAAACCACTACCCGCAACCAGGCTGGGTGGAACACGACGCGATGGAAATCTGGCGCAACGCGCAGGCCGTGGTGGCAGATGCATTGACCCAGGCTTCACTCACCGGGCGTGATGTTGCGGCGCTGGGCATCACCAACCAGCGCGAGACGACGGTGCTGTGGAATCGCCGCACCGGAATGCCCGTGCATCACGCGCTGGTGTGGCAGGACACGCGGGTCGAACCGCAAGTGCAGGAGTACACCCGCGAAGCTGGTTCTGATCGATTCCGCGCGCTCACCGGTTTGCCGCTGGCGAGTTATTTCAGCGCACTGAAGCTGCAGTGGCTGCTCGACAATGTCCCGGGCGCGCGCGCGGCCGCAGTCAGTGGCGAGCTGCTCTTCGGCACGATGGATTGCTGGCTTGTGTGGAACCTGACGGGCGGCACACAGGGCGGCCTGCACGTTACCGACGTGACCAATGCCAGCCGCACGCAGCTGATGAATCTTGCAACGCTTGCGTGGGACGATTGGCTGCTCGATGCCTTTCGCATTCCGCGCGCGGTGCTGCCACGCATAGTTTCATCCAGTGCACAGATCGGGAAGGTCAGCGTCGCTCCGCTCGCCGGCGTTCCCATCACCGGTATCCTCGGCGACCAGCAGGCTGCGCTCGTGGGCCAGACCTGCTTCGCGCCGGGCGAAGCGAAGAACACATATGGCACCGGCTGTTTTCTGCTGATGAATACGGGTCGTGAAATCGTGGCGTCGCGCGCGGGCCTGATCACCACAGTGGCGTATCGCTTCGGCGACGAACCTGCGGTGTACGCGCTGGAAGGTTCGATCGCGATCACCGGCGCGCTGGTGCAATGGCTGCGCGACAGCCTGAAGATCATCGAAACCTCGGCCGCGATCGAAGCTCTCGCGCGGGAGGTGGACGACAACGGCGGCGTGTATTTCGTGCCGGCATTCTCAGGACTTTACGCGCCGCACTGGAATGCCGGTGCGCGCGGCGCGATGCTTGGACTCACGCGTTATGCCACGCGCGCGCACATCGCGCGGGCCGCGCTCGAGGCGACGGCCTATCAGGTGCGCGAGGTGCTGGAATCCATGCAGCGCGACGCCGGTGTGGCGCTGGCCGAACTGCGGGTGGATGGCGGCATGGTGAGCAATGAACTGCTGATGCAGTTTCAGGCGGATATTTTAGGGCGCGCTGTGGTGCGCCCGCGAATCACGGAAACCACGGCGCTGGGCGCAGCCTATGCGGCCGGGCTTGCAGTGGGAATGTGGGAAAGCATTGAGGTCTTGCGCAGGCAATGGGTCGAAGCACGCCGATGGACACCCACGATGGAAGATGCCGAGCGCGAACGGCTTTATCGCAACTGGCAGAAGGCAGTCGGGCGGACCCTGGACTGGCTTACAGTTTGAGGTCGACCTTCAGGGAATAGCGGGCGACTCGGACTCTGTTGTATCCACAGTGTTCGTGTCCGCGCCAACGGGCGCGGCGACCGCCTCTTCAGGAGGACGTTCACCGCGCCGCGCTAGGCGTTCGGCCTGGCGTTCTTTGCGCGCCAGTTCCTTTTGCCGCTTGTTATGGCGGAAGTTTACTTTCGCCATAGCGGGGTCTGCTGCTTACCAGCGACCGCCGCCACCACCGCCACCGCCGCCGCCGTAGCCACCACCGCTACCGCCGCCACCGCCGCGATAGCCACCGCCACCGCCGCCGCCACCACCGCCGCGTGGCTTGTCCTGGGCTTCATTCACACGCAGTGAACGACCGCCGAGGTCTTTGCCGTTGACGGCCTGGATGGCGCGGGCTGCATCAGCCTGGCTCATTTCGACGAAACCGAAGCCGCGTGGGCGGTTGGTCTCGCGATCCATCGGAAGGGCGACCGACTCCACGGCACCGTGCTCTGCGAACAGCGCGCGGACCTGGTCTTCGGTAGCAGTAAAGGGCAGGTTGCCCACGTAAATCTTGGCCATATGACTCATCTCTCTCTGTGCAATAAATAATAAATGACAGGAAAGGGGGTCGTAGAGCCGTAACAACGGCAGCCGGCGAACCAGAAGTCCTGACACCTGATCGGCAGGCGTGTCGGTTCGAGCGGGAAACGCCTAGATGAAGGCGCACGGGACGAGTCGGACGGAAGACGATCCCCCATAGCATAGCGCGTTGCGAACGGTATTTTCAAAGGCTTTTTACTGCCGGACTGGGGCCCAACTGCCAGGCCCGGACCGGTTGAGGAGGCAATCCCGCTTTACGGCCATCCCGATCATCGCGTCCAAAGGTCCTCCTCCAGGCCGGGCGTATCACTGAGCGCAGCGCGAGGTCCGAGGCTCCCCGCCACGATTGGGCGGCCATCGCGCACGCCGCCGCAACGCATTCCGACGCCCGGGGAGCCCTTAAGATGGCGCTCGTTCCAGCCACG
>JBDSJD010000045.1:0-31114 GCA_039917615.1 Steroidobacteraceae bacterium | reverse complement strand
CATCGACTTTAGGCGGCGGATGTTGGTCTTGGATCTGGGAGAAGAGGATTTGCGTTTCATTGTCTGTAGCCTTGCGAAAGGAGATGACCCGAATTTCCGCACTAGTCTCCGTATGGGCTATGGAGACAGGAATGCCATTCAACAAGCCCAACGTCATAAATCGACGCTCGCCGTAAGCGAAGCGGTTGTCCTCGAACGTAAAGGTCAGGCCTGCAAAGACTGCCTGGGCATCGACAAAGTCCAATCCGTGGTCCCGCAGGTTCGACTGGCGCTTGTCTTCGTCCCATGCATACCGCATCTACGGAGTGTATATACGCTTTCAGCCAATGGCAAATGGTTGTTCTGCAGGCTAACTTGTTCTATCAGTGCACATTTTGACGCAAAACCTATCACTTGCGCATGCCTACCTGTCAATGGTCAGTTCCTGCATAGATCCACATCGGCACCGAATTGCCCGCACGCGAGAAGCCCATCGCTTCGTAGAGCCAGTAGGTGAGGAAAATAGACCACAAGAGAGCCGTCGGAGATTGCATTTCCCAACCCGACGAGCTTTCCCTCCATTCGCGCCGTAACCAGGCAATGCGAATTTCGCAAGGCAGCCAGAAGCTCGATGGGCTTCCCGGCTGACGACCAGTCATTGGACCGATATAACGATACGATTTCCGATTCTTCGATCTGATCGGAAAGTGATATGACTAATGGCATAGGCCCTCTGCGATAGTCAACTTGGGCGAGCTGCGAGCCCGTCACCCGCACCCAACTGCCGCTGCATCTGAATCACATCGATCCAGCGTCCGAACTTGAATCCCACCGCACGCAGTGTGCCGATGGGCGCAAAGCCCAGTCTTGTATGCATGGCAATGGAGGCTTCCGCCCCTTGCCCCGAGATCAATGCCAGCATCTGGCGACAATCACACGCCGTGCAATCGTCAATGATCCGTTGCATCAGTGCGGTGCCGATACCCTGTTTACGCTGGTCTTGAGCAACATACACAGCATTCTCAACTGTATGACGATAAGCAGCCCGCGCATGAAAGAGTCCTGCATAGGCGTAAGCCAGGACCACGCCGTCGCGCGCTTCCGCCACCAAGTAAGGCAGGCCCGCGAGTTTCACTTTTTCCATCCGCATCGTTATTTCACTGGCGGATGGCGGCGCTACCTCGAACGAGATGACCGTGCCCTCCACATAGGGGGCATAAATTGCCGCGATGGCTGGCGCGTCTTCCGGAAGGGCTCGGCGCAACTGGAAATCCACCCTCACGCTCTCCTGCTCACAAACGCACCCCTTTGCGGAAGGCATGGGGCGAAATTCCGAAGCGGCGCTCAAAGGCGCGGCGGAAAACGTCCGCACTAGCATAGCCCAATGACGCAGCGATACCCTCGATGGTGTGACGTCGGGAGACGAGGCGTATGCGCGCTTCGTCCAGTCGCAGCCGGGCGACATACTCGGCAGGCGGCATGCCGAAGGACGCCACAAAACGACGGGAGAAATGACGCGCACCGAAATTCATCCGTGTAGCCAGTGTGGCCACCGACAGATCGTTCCGCAGATTGCGCAGCATCCAGGCTGCCAGCTCGGCGAATCCGCTTCCTGCTCGAGACTGGAACTGTAACGGCTCCGAGAATTGCCCCTGCCCGCCGGCGCGCTTGAGATAAACCACCAGCTCCCGCGCCACCGCAAGCGATACTTTCTCCCCGAGATCCTCGGCAATCAGCGCCAGTGACAGATCGATGCCTGCCGTCACGCCTGCAGAGGTATAGAACTTTCCATCGCGCAGATGGATCAAGTCCGTATCGAGCCGGACACGAGGAAAACGTTTGGCGAACGAATCCGCAAATCGCCAATGGGTGGTAGCACGCCGACCGTCCATCAATCCAGCATCGGCCAGAGCGAACAGACCCGTACACACCGAAACGATGCGGCGAGTCCCCGCGGCGCGCTGCTTCAGAAAGCTCGTAACCGGCTGACCAATAGCCGGATCGCGCAAGCCTGAGCCTCCTGGCACCAGCAGGGTGTCGAAAGCGGGAGAGTCCGCGAATGACGAGTGGGCGCCGAGCCTGATACCGGCCTCGCTGCGAAAGGGCTTTCCGCTGGCGCTGACCACCCGCATCTCATAGGCTGTGCTGCCCGAGCACTGATTGGCTGTTGCAAAGGCCTCCAGCGGCCCGATCAGATCAAGGGCAGTGACGTTGTCGTAACCGATGAAACCGAGGCGACGAGTCATGGTTGCATCATGAACCGGGATACTGGGAACCAATAGGCCCAAGTCCGAATTTGTCGGAAAGTGGTCCGGCGGACTTGATGGTTCCTATCGAGCAACCGCCTTACCCATCACCCACCGTCAAATCACCAGACAGGCGAGCTGCTTCCAAGGCGCGTACGCCCGCCTGTAACGATGGCACTGCGCAATTGTCGCCCGACATCCACCGGTGACTTCAAGTCACTCATCGATGAGCCAGCCCGCCTTGACACATTCCTCAATCCGTTCCTGCATCCAGGAGTAGATCTCTGGAGCATGATCCTGTACTGGCTTGTTGACCTTGAGCACCTGGGAGCGGCGAATGGACTGGTCCTTCCAGTTCCGGCCCTCGGTAGCAAGGTTCACGATGAATGGCATTACGCGATCCATGACCTTGACCCAGCGACTCTCGCGGGATTCCTGTTTCTCGTACTCCAGCCAGAGCTCGCGCAAGGTATTCCCGAATCTGACCCCATGTGATGAAAGGCGGTTGATGCAGGCCAGCTCAGCTTCGTATTGATCGTTGCGGACATGGCCGTAGACAGGAGTGTCTCCTGCATCAATCTCGCAGGTGTCATGAATCAGCGCCATGACAAGAGCCTTGTTCAGATCGATATCCAGGTCCAGTTCCTGTGCGACAGTCAGCAGGCCGATAGCCAGGTGCCAGCTGTGCTCCGCGGAGTTCTCCTGCCGTGACAGGTCGCTGACGTATGCCTTTCGTTGAACGAGCTTGAGTCGTTCGAGATCCGTCAGAAACGCCACGACAGCGGGCAAGCGGTCTCTCATGACACCGGGTGCCCGGCAGCAGCACTTTCACCACTCCCAACATTGGTTCGATCACCCTGGGTGGTTGGTGAGGAAATCACCAGGAACTCTACAGCCTCCGAACCGGCATTAAGAAAGCGGTGACGTACACCGGGAGGCACATGCACACCTTCTCCGGGTCCGAAGCTGACTTCACAGTCATCAAACTCCAGAGACGCCCTGCCTTTCAGTACCAGAAAGTACTGTCGAGCCTTGGAGTGGAAGTGCTTGACCTCACCACGCCCAGGAGGAACGCGCTCTTGGATGACGCTGAGATCCGGATGCTTCAGTAGATGCCATCCATCGCAATCCACTCCCCACACGTAGTGCTCGGCATTAGCCAGTGTGGTGGGTGGGATTAACGACGTCATGGCGCGTGACAAGACTCTGAGGAGAAGTGGAATCTAGCAAAAGAAGATCATTCGATACCAAGTGTCGTCGCCGCAGTCTGGTGACAGGAGCGGACGCGGAACCCAGAGTCGACTTGCGCCCTTCGCAGGACTTCAGAATTAACGCAGTCAACTAGACACCGCCGAATCCGAATCGGATACGTGCGACTTCGTGCGGCCCCAGGGTGTCTCAATCTGCTCAATCTTGCACCGGACATGCGTAGCGGCGCCTGGAAAACCGCACTACATAGACCCCCTCTCACGCCTTGAACCATCACATTTGTTAATAATTCGTATTAGTATCCGACTTGCCGCCACACTGACGATGTCGTCCAAAAGGTTGATTTAATGACGACAAATGCATTCAACCCGCTGCGGGTCCAAATGGCGGTGGCGCGAGCGATAAAAACATCGAAACCTGGGGTCGCGCCAATCAGCGTTTTCGCAAGCGCCAAAACATTCGTTGCGCATAAGCCCTACCCCAACAAGCCATGTCTGTATGTCGCGTTGGCAAGCTTTGCCGCACCCAGTGCATTTGGTGCTGGCAGCGAGCAGCCTGCAAATGACTTGAATCCGGTCGTGATTGAAGGCACACGCATTGAAGGCTATGGCTCGATAGACCCTTCTCTGGGGAAACTCACCCAGCCCATGGTTGATACCCCGCAGGCAATCACCACTATTACGCGCGCAGAACTGGATGATCGAGCCGTCACCAATCTGAATGACGCGCTGCGCACAGTACCCGGCATCACTCTCGGTGCAGGCGAAACCAGCTTCCAGGGCAACAACATCTATCTGCGCGGCTTCCTCACGCGCAACGACATGTTCGTCGATGGCCAGCGCGACTACGGCTACTACTATCGCGATCCTTTCAATACGCAGGATGTGGAAGTATTAAAAGGCCCGGCCTCCATCCTGTTTGGTCGTGGTTCCACCGGCGGGGTCATCAATCAGGTCACGAAGTCTCCGATGCCAGCTGCGCGGTTGTCGGGCACCGGCATAGTTAGCACCGCCGGTATGAGCCGCGCGACTCTGGACCTGAACTCGCCTGTATCGGCGCTGGGGACGGGCGCTGCATTTCGCCTGAACGTGATGGCTGATCACACTGAAATCGCTGATCGCGACACAGTCAACAACGACCGCTGGGGCGTTGCGCCCAGTCTGGCACTCGGCCTCGGAACGCCAACCAGACTAACGGTTTCATACTTGCATCAGAACGACAACGGCGTCCCCGATTATGGCATTCCCTGGTTTGCGGGACGCCCCGCCCCCGTAGCACGCAGCAACTACTACGGATTCAGCAGTGACTATCTCAAGACAGAAGTGAATGCCTTTTCTGCGGGGATCGAACACGACATCAGCTCCGGGCTATCGCTCAGTTCCAGAGTGCGATATTCACATGACACCCGCAGGTTCCGGTATACGGAGGCGGTCATTCCCGTTGGCACTCCCGCGACAACGCCGGTTACTTCGATTACGGTGAATCGCAGCGAGTTCCAGGGCTTCAGCACCGATACGTTCCTGCAGAACCAGACAGATCTCACCGCAAGATTTTCGAGCGGCGCCATCTCTCACGCGCTGGTCAGCGGCTTCGAGATTGGCCGTGAATCTCCGAAACCTACCTATGTCACGAATACGGGCATACCGACCACGAACCTTGCCGATCCGCAGGACAACGGCTACTCCCACACCCTGAGCTACACCCGGCTGAATGCGAAAACGGTCGCGAAGACCGTTGCCTTTTATGTGCTGGATACGGTTGAGTTGGGGGCCAACTGGCAAATCATGGGTGGCCTTCGCTGGGACAGATTCGACGCGAACTATCACAGTACCGGCTACAACCCCGCCGGGGCGGTTGTGGCGAACACGGCGGCTGACAACCTCACCGAAGGATTCAGCTACCGAGGTGCTGTCGTTTACAAGCCGGCCCCCAACGGTAGCGTCTACGCGAGCTACGGCAATTCATTCAATCCCTCTGCGGAAGGCATCGAATCACTGATTTCCGCTGGCCGCTCCGTGGGGCAGGCCAACCTGAATCTCGATGCAGAAAAGAGCCGGAACTACGAAGTCGGCAGCAAGTGGGCCGTATTCGAAAACCGCGCGCTTCTCAGTGCTGCATTTTTCAGACTCGAAAAGAGCAATGTGCGGGTTCCCAACCCCGCGACACCGGGATTCAACACCCTGGGAGGCAATCAGCGAGTGGACGGCGCAGAGGTGGAATTAACAGGCGAGATTACCGCCGCATGGAAGATCCGCACTGGCTATACCTATCTCGACAGCCAGACGACGCGCAGCGCCACCGGCGGCCCGTTGGTCGGAAAACCGCTGGTCGCAACGCCACGCCACATGCTCTCTCTATTCACGGAGTACCGGTTCGCTCCCTTTTTCGAAGCAGGCATCGGTGTTTTGAGTGTTTCCAGCAGGCTCGGGCAGAATACCGCTGCTCTCTATGAATCGGCTCCGGGATACACGACCTTCACTGCCATGGGCAAATACATTTGCTCAAGCAGAATCTCGCTGCAACTGAACGTAGACAACCTTTCGGACAAGCGATACACGGATCAGCTGCACAACGCACATGTTGTCCCCGGCGAGGGACGATCTGCCCGGCTAAGCATCAATGTGAATTACTGATCGACGTGTTGCTGCACATTCACAATGTCCTTACCGCCGCGCAGGTGGCCCAGTTCCGGCAGGAGTTGTCGCAGGTGGAATGGGTCGATGGACGCGCAACCGCCGGCCATCTTTCTGTACGGGTTAAGAACAACCAGCAGATCCGTGAAGACCACCCGGTTGCCCGCCTCCTTGGCGACACCATTCTTTCTGCCCTTGAGCGCAACGCCATGTTCATGTCCGGCGCTCTACCGGCAAAAATCGTCCCGCCATTGTTCAACCGGCATACAACCGGGGAAGGCTATGGCCGGCATATCGATGGAAGCATAAGACCAATCGCTGGCAGCCCGATCCGGGTTCGCACCGACCTCGCTGCCACTCTGTTCCTCAACGCTCCGGAGGAATATGAGGGCGGTGAACTGGCTGTTGAAGACACGCTCGGCATACAGCGTGTAAAACTCGCTGCCGGCGATCTGGTGCTCTACCCTGCGACCTGCGTGCACCAGGTGGAACCTGTCACACGCGGCGTCCGCCTGGCTTCTTTCTTCTGGATCGAAAGTGTAGTGCGCGAAGATGCACGGCGTCGCATGCTATTCGGACTGGATAACGCCATTCAGTCTTTGACAGCTGAATTTCCGCAGCATCCATCCATTCTCGAACTGACATCCCTCTATCACAATCTCATTCGTGAATGGGGTGACGCCTAGCCGCTCCCTTGTCTCCTGGTGACGCCTCCTCGCTTTGGCGAGTGAGATGTCAAGGCAAATCCCCAAGGCCAAGGTCTTACGTTTGTCATTGAAGGAATAATCGAAGCGCCAGTAGCGCCCACCGTTGGGCATTACTTGGACGTAAAGCCCCCGAGTACCGAAGAGTTTTCACAGAAGTGCATGCGCACGATCGTTCACACGAACCCCTTGAGCATGAACACGATCACGTTCACGACGAGCATCATCTGCACGAGCATGAGGCAACCACTGCAACTGTGACGCCTCATACTCACAAGCATAGCCATGGCGGACTTCGACATGATCACGCGCATTTTCCAGACCTGCCTCACGATCATTCTCACAAGTAGGTGCGCAAGCCGCCGATGACCTGATCTGTGCTATCCCGCCTGACAGATTGGCACGTTGATCAGTGGGCAAGTGTAAGCTCGGGGCTCAGAGAGGGTCTCTTCTCCAGGAGAACTATTACGATCCAATTCCTGCCAGTGCTCGCCGAGCTGCTTGCTGACAGTGCTGGCGGAAACCTTGAGAAAGCATGATCAAGACCCAACTGGCCGGGCTCACGCGGTAAGCCGCGCGGGTTGGATTGATTCAATCCCCAGAAGCGGGGGCGCCAATGTTCCCAGACCTCCGTCCGTCTGGCGCCACTCCACCGGGTGGTGCTACGATTCTCGATCATGCGCCGTCTGTTTGCCTCCACCATGATCTTGCTGCTTGCTTTGTCGGTCGGACTTGGTTCGATTGCCGCTGCCGCTGAGCGAGCAGCCGGCGTAGAAATTTCCGCCGCCAAGGCGGCGGCCCTCGGGCACCAGGACGGCGATCATGACGAGGTGCCAGGGGATTCCGCCAAAGGCTATCCGCATCATCATGAGTGCTGCCATGGTGATCATATCGGCGTGCCGATAACGGCTTGCGCGGCTACCTCTAGCGCCGTTCGCGGCCCGACCGCTCTGTTCCCGCCGCAGCTCGGACATTTCGGGCTGGGCTCGGCCCCCATGTTGCGACCTCCAAGAGTCTGACGAACCACCTAGCCCGACCGCTCCGCGCCACCTAGCGCGGGCCTCTTAGGTTCGTCAGGAGTCCATCATTCATGCTCCGTATTCCAGCGGCCATTCTGGCCGTAGCGTCTTGCACGTCGATCGCGCAGGCGCAAATCGCTACATCGCCGCCCGTCACCTCCATAGAGTCGACCTTCACGCTTGAGCGTGCACTGACGCTTGCCGGCGGAACTTCACCATCACTGACCGCACGAACGGCGGGCGTGGAGGCCGCCACAGCGGGCCGCACCGTGGCCGGTCTTCGGCCCAATCCGACAATCAATGCGGAGACCGAGAATGTTGCCGGCAGCGGTGCATATCGCGGGATGCGCGGCTCGGAGACGACGGCGGGTCTGGCATTTGCGATCGAGCTTGGCGGCAAGCGATCCGCCCGCATAGGGGTGGCCGACGCGCAGATCGACCGGGCACAGATCGCCGCGACCATCGCTAAGGCCGACCTTACCCTCGTCGTGACGCAAAGTTATATCGAGGCTGCGGAGGCCGAGCGTCGGCTGATGATCGCGCGCGATCAGGCCGCATTGGCGGGCGAGGGATTTCGCGCCGCCCGAGTCCGGGTGACAGAAGGCGCAGCCTCGCCACTTGAGGAGCAGCGCGCCGAATTGCTTCGCATCAACGCGCAGACAGCATTGGAGCGGGCTTCGCGCACGGCGGAGGTGACGCGCGGCAACCTCGCCCGGCTGATCGACCAGCCCCTGACCGGCCCGCTCGACATGTCGTGGTTCGAGCGGATCGGCGGGCTCGGGACAATGCGGCCGATCGGCGCCGAGGGCACACTGGTGTTGGCAGCCGCGACAGCAGACGCGCGCACCGCCAGCGCCGAGGTGCGACTTGCTCGGTCGCAGCGCATGCCCGACTTTACGGTGAGCGCCGGCGCGCGCCGGCTTGAGGCGACAAACGACATGGCTGCGGTGTTCAGCGTGTCGATTCCGTTTCCGCTGTTCAATAACGGCACCGCGGCGGTCGCTCAGGCGCGCGCCTTGGAGACCCAGGCCGTGGCGCAGCGCCGGATGGCACTGATTGAGACAGAGCGTGAAATAGCGACCGCGCAGGCCGAGCTGGCCAATGCAGCGGCCAGCGCGCGCGACGCCGGTGGGCCTGCACTTTCCGCCGCGGCTGAGGCGGCGCGCATCGCCCGCCTCGGCTATGCCCAGGGCAAGTTCGGCCAGCTCGACCTTCTGGAGGCCGAACGGACGCTGGCGCAGACAAGAGCCGAGGCCAACGACATGCTCGCTGCCTACCACGATGCGGAAGCGAGGCTAGTTCGACTCACTGCGCCGGCACCGGTCATCGGGGAGCGCTGAACATGTGCACTCCCATTCCCTCTTCAGCCGCCGCAACGCCTGTTTGCGAGCGCCGGCCCATCGGGCGTTCGCGCCCGTTTAATTTCGGAGATTTACTATGACTCTAAAGAACAGAGGCCTCATCGGCGGCATGGCAATAGCTGTGATCGCCGCCGCGGTCGGCGGCTTTGCCCTGTCGCGATGCACCAGTGATACGGGGCGGCCCACGACCCAAGCGCCGGCCAAATCTGCGGCGGAAGCACCCGAGCAGGCATCGACTGATCGCCTCGATATGACTGCAATCGCAATTGCGGCCGCCGGTATCGTTACCGAGACGATCACATCCGGCGGCCTTGGCGCGGAAATTGTAGCGCAGGCGACCGTGACTCCCTCTGCCACGGGTCAGGCGATCGTGACCGCACGCACAGGCGGAGCCGTCACGCGCGTGTTCAAAAGGCTCGGCGACCCCGTGCGTGCCGGCGAGACACTCGCGATTGTCGAGAGCCGCGACGCCGCACAGATCGTGGCCGAGCGCAGCGCTGCAGCAGCCAAAGAGAAGCTCGCAGAGGGCAGTCTCGCGCGCGAGCGCTATCTCTTCGAGCAGAAGGTATCGGCCCGAATGGATTTGGAACAGGCGCAGGCCGAAGCAGCATACGCGGCGGCCGAGGCGCAGCGCGCAAACGTCGCGGCGGTAGCGGCGAACGTCACCCCCGACGGGCGGGGCGTCATCGTCGCGAGCCCAATCGCGGGGCGCGTGACGGCCGCAAGCGTAACCCTTGGAGCATTCGTGCAGCCGGAAACCGAGCTATTCCGTGTCGCCGACCCGCGCGAGATTCAGATTGAAGCGTCGGTCGGCGCGGCGGACGCCGCGCGCTTGCAACCCGGTGACCGCGCCGTGGTGGAACTGGCCGATGGGCTAACCGCGGGGGCGCGTGTGCGTGCAGTCACGCCGACCTTGAGCGGCGAGTCGCGAACCGCGACCGCTGTACTCGACGCATCGGGCGCGGCGCTACAGCCTGGTCTTGCCGTGCGCGTGCGGATGATGCCGCGAAGGGGCGAGGCGTCCGCCGGACTTGTGGTGCCCGAGGAAGCGGTGCAATCGCTGAACGGGCGCGATGTGGTGTTCGTCCGCACACCCGAGGGTTTCCGCGCGCTCCCGGTCACCACTGGCCAACGCAGCGCCGGCCGTATCGCGATTGTGGCTGGACTAAGTGCCGGCCAGACGATCGCGATCCGCAACGCGTTCCTGCTCAAAGCGGAACTGGGCAAGGGCTCGGGTGAAGAGGAATAAGCCATGATTGCGAACCTTATGGCTCTGTCCGTTCGCGCACGCTGGGCGGTCCTTCTTGTTTTCCTCGTCGTCGGCGGTATCGGGGGTTGGCAGCTCACCAAGCTGCCTATCGACGCCGTGCCCGACATCACCAACAAACAGGTGCAGATCAATACGATCGAGCGAGGCCTGTCGCCGATCGAGATCGAAAAGCGAGTCACCTTTCCGGTGGAGACGGCGCTTGCCGGCATCCCTGGCCTTGAAACAACCCGTTCGCTGTCACGCAATGGGTTCAGCCAGGTCTCGGTCATATTCACTGAAGGGACCGACCTGTATTTCGCGCGTCAGCAGGTAAGCGAGCGGCTGACTCAGGCTCGCGACACACTTCCGGAGGGCGTGCAGCCTCAGATTGGCCCGGTGACGACGGGCCTTGGCGAGGTGCTGATGTATTCGGTGGACTTCAGCAACCCTGGGGGGGTGGGGGCGACGGTCCGGAACGACCAACCCGGTTGGCAGTCTGACGGGAGCTTTCTTACACCCGAGGGTGAGCGGCTAACTGACGATGTTTCGCGCGCCGCCTATCTGCGCACCGTGCAGGACTGGATTATCCGGCCCCAACTCCGCACCGTCCAGGGTGTCGCCGGCATTGACTCGATCGGCGGCTATGCCAAGCAGTACATCGTCGAGCCAGATCCGGTGAAGTTGTCATCCTACGGCATCTCCTTTTCCGAACTGGCGAAGGCGCTGGAAGCGGCAAACCTTGCCGTCGGAGCCAACTACTTCAATCGGGGTGGCGAGGCGTTCCTGGTTCGCGCAGATGCCCGTATCCGTGACTTGGACGAGATCGTCGATACGATCGTGGCTACGCGCGGCGGCGTGCCTGTATCGGTCAAGAACGTCGCCAATGTGCGTGTCGGCGGCGAGTTGCGCACCGGCGCCGCCAGCATGAATGGTCATGAGGCAGTGATCGGCACCGCCTTGATGCTGATCGGGGAGAATAGTCGCGTCGTTGCGAGTGCGGTTGGAGAGCGGCTTCGTGGAATTACCAAATCGCTGCCCCCCGGCATCGTGGTAACGACGGTTCTGGACCGATCGAAGCTCGTCAATGCGACAGTCGCGACCGTTCAGCGCAACCTTACCGAAGGCGCCATCCTTGTTGCGTTCGCGCTGTTCCTGTTGCTGGGCAATTGGCGCGCGGCCCTGATCGCGGTGCTCGTCATCCCCTTCTCGTTCCTGATGATGGCCATCGGCATGAACGCCTTTCGTGTGCCCGGAAACCTGATGAGTCTCGGCGCGCTCGACTTCGGCCTGATCGTCGATGGGGCCGTCATCATCATCGAAAACTGTCTTGCGCGGCTCGCGCATCGACAGGAGCATGAGGGGCGCATTCTGTCTCTTCGCGAACGACTGGAAGTAACGATGCGCGCTTCCCAGGAGATGATCAAGCCGACCATCTTCGGGCAGGCGATCATTCTGCTCGCTTTCGCGCCGCTGCTGATGTTCACGGGCGTCGAAGGCAAAACGTTCTCGCCGATGGCGATCACGATCATGCTCGCACTGGTGGCCGCTTTTATCCTTTCTCTGACTTTCGTGCCCGCGTTGGTCGCACTGCTGATTCGCGGCCGGGTCGCCGAGAAGGACGTGTGGCTGATCGCCAAGACCAAGGCGCGCTATGCGCCCTTGCTCGACAAGGCGGTGGCGCGCCCCTGGCCGTTTATCGCGGGCGGCTTCGCCTTCTTCGCGCTATCCGCCCTGGTGTTCGGAATGCTCGGGCAGGAGTTCATTCCTCAACTCGATGAAAAGAACCTGGCGCTGGCTTCAACGCGCGTCCCGAGCGTGTCACTCGACAAGTCGCTTGAAATGCAGCGCGGCGTCGAGCAGGCCGTCACCAGCTTGCCCGAAGTGGCGTTGATGTTCTCCAAGACCGGCACTGCCGAGGTCGCGACTGACCCGATGCCGCCGAACATTTCAGACGGGTTCGTCATCCTGAAACCGCAAAAGGAGTGGCCCACAGGTGTCAACAGCAAGGCCGACGTGGTGGCGCGGATCGAGCAAAAGAGCGGCGCGCAGATCGGCAATTCCTTCGAACTCAGTCAACCGATCCAGCTTCGTTTCAACGAGCTTATCGCGGGCGTACGCGGCGATGTCGCGATCAAGCTTTACGGCGATGACCTCGACAAGATGGGGGCGGCGGCGCAGCGAATCGTCCAAGCGCTGCAAGTCATCCCCGGCGCGGCCGACGTAAAGGCCGAGCAGACCAGCGGCTCGCCCACGCTCGACGTGCGATTTGATCGGGCAGCCATCGCCCGCTTTGGGCTCACTGTCGAGGAAGTCGCAGACACGGTGGCAGCCGCGATGGGCGGTCGCGAAGCCGGGCTGCTGTTCGAGGGTGATCGGCGATTCGAGATCACCGTGCGCGTGCCGGAGGCAACGCGCACAAGCCTTGACGCTCTGGCGGCGCTCCCCGTGATGCTGCCCGTTGAGGCCAGCGGACATCGGGCCTCGGTGCCGCTTGCGCAGGTGGCGCAGTTTCGGTTTACCGAAGGGCTGAACCAGATTAGCCGCGAGAACGGCAGGCGCCGCGTTGTCATCCAGACCAATGTGCGCGGACGCGACGTGGGATCGTTTGTCACCGAGGCCCAGGCCAAAGTGGATACGCTGACGCTGCCCTCGGGCTCGTATCTGGAATGGGGCGGCCAGTTCCAGAATCTGCAAGCTGCCTCGCGGCGGCTTGCGATAGTCGTGCCGCTATGCTTCCTTGCGATCTTCGGCCTGCTCTACATGGCCTTGGGTGGGATCGCGCGCGCCGCAGCGGTGTTCCTGGCGGTGCCGCTGGGGCTGGCCGGCGGCGTTTATACGCTGGCGCTGACGGGTATCCCCTTTTCGGTGTCAGCCGCGGTCGGGTTCATCTGCCTCGCGGGCGTCGCGGTGCTCAACGGACTCGTCGTCATGACCGCGATCCGCGAGCGGCTGGAAGCCGGATTGGCACTTGATCTCTCCATCGTCGAGGGATGCCGCGAGAAAATGCGCGCGGTCGTCATGACCGGCTTTGTGCCGGCGATAGGGTTTGTACCAATGGCGCTCGCGCACGGCACCGGCGCCGAGGTGCAAAAGCCGCTCGCGACGGTCGTTATCGGCGGACTGATCGCAGCGACCACTCTTACCCTCCTGGTCCTTCCGGCCATTTCCAAGGTAGTGCTGGGCCTTGGTGAGCGGATCCGGCGACGACCCAAAGTCGAATCAGCTGACATCGGAGCGGTCACCACCACGCCCGCAACGCTTTGAGACAAGGAGACGGAAATGGGACACGAGGCTAAATTACTGCGCATCTACACCGACGAGGCCGCCTACTTCGGCGACCATAAGGTGTTCGAGGTGGTTGCGACCCGTGCACGCGCCGCGAAGCTGGCCGGCGTCACGGTCTTGCAGGCGTTGTTCGGCTCGGGACGAACAACGCACGTTCACCGGCCACACCTCTTTGAGGACGATCAGTCACTCGTCGTCGAGATTGTCGATGAGGATGCGCGACTTCGCGCATTTGTGGACTCGCTGTCTGATGTGACGGGGATCGGGCTCATGACTCTAGAACGCGTCGAAATTCTCGGCGGCGAGGCTGCACCTCCTCGTGCCTGATCGCGCCACCGGAGAAGCGGCATGACCGAAAAGTTGCGTCTCGAATTGCCGATGGTTCTGCCTCATGTCGAAGACGGGACGGATAGCTGCATCTCGCGACTGGTCGATAATCTGAATGCCCGGGACGGCGTGGAAGGCGCCCATATCGTGCCAGCAGCAGGCGATGCGCCGGCAACGCTTTGTATTCACTACGATCCCGATCTGTTGTCCCTGACGCGGATACGGGAGATCGCCCAGAGCGAAGGCGCGAAGATCAGCGAGCGCTTCGCGCATTTGCGGTTACGCGTGGATGGGCTGGCGAATCAGCGTCGGGCGCGGACGGTCGCTGATCGGCTCCGCCGCGCCGCGGGCATCGTCGAGGCCGAGGCATCGGCCGCCGGAGTGTTGCTGGTGGACTTCGACCGCGAGAAGATCACCGAAACGCAGATCCTGCGCCTGTTGGGCGACATGGCCGTCAGCGTTCAAGACCTGCCTGGCAAAGCTGCAGAAGTGGCATTACCTGCGGCAGATGATGACCGTACGCGACACGTCCATAAGGCCGGTGACGGCCATGGGCATGACAACAGCGCGCAGGAAGGTGGCAAGAGCCACGGACATGCCCATGGCGGCATGTTCGGCCGCAACACTGAAATAATATTCGCCATTGCGTGCGGCGCGACGGCCGCCTTCGGTTTTGCCGTCGAGAAGTTGGTCGCAGCGCCGGGTTGGATTCCCATCGCCTTCTTTATTCTGGCGTATGGCTTCGGCGGATATTTCACGCTCCGCGAAGCGATCGACAATTTGCGCATGAAGCGCTTCGAGATCGACACGCTCATGCTGGTGGCGGCCGGCGGTGCCGCCGCGTTGGGCGTGTGGGCCGAGGGCGCACTACTGCTATTCCTGTTCAGCATGGGCCATTCGCTCGAACACTATGCTCTGGGCCGGGCCAAGCGGGCGATCGAGGCGCTCGGCGAGCTGGCACCTCAGACCGCGCTCGTCCGGCGTGAGGGTCGCACCATTGAAATCGCAGTCGAGGACCTTGCAGTCGGCGATATCGCAATCGTGAAGCCTAACGAACGGATGCCGGCTGACGGGTTCGTGGTGGTCGGCGAATCAAGCGTCAATCAAGCCCCGGTAACCGGGGAAAGCATCGCGGTAGACAAGCAACCGGTCGATGACCCTGCCGCCGCTGCGCTGCAGCCCGACAAGATCGAGGCTGCGCATCGGATCTTTGCCGGCACGATCAATGGCGCGGGTGCGATCGAGGTGCAGGTTACGCGTCTGTCCAAGGACACGACGCTTGCGAAAGTCGTCCAGATGGTCAGCGAGGCCGAGGCGCAGAAATCGCCAACGCAGCGTTTTACCGATCGGTTCGAGCGTATTTTCGTTCCCGCCGTACTGGTGCTTGTCGTGGTCCTGCTGTTCGCTGGGATCGTGATCGATGAGCCGTTCCACGACAGTTTCTATCGCGCGATGGCGGTGCTCGTGGCCGCCAGCCCCTGTGCGCTCGCCATCGCAACACCCAGCGCCGTGTTGTCTGGCATCGCACGCGCCGCGCGCGGGGGCGTGCTGGTGAAAGGCGGCGGCCCTCTGGAGAATCTTGGCACGCTGCGCGCCATTGCCTTTGACAAGACAGGCACGCTCACGCAAGGCAAGCCTCGTATAACCGACATCGTGCCGGCTGACGGCGTCGATGAACGCGAGCTGTTGCGCATCGCGGTAGCGGTCGAAATACTGAGCGATCATCCCCTCGCAGCGGCGATCACCGTCGGCGGCCAGGAGCGGCTGGGCGAGACTGCCGTGCCCCTCGCTACAGACCTGTGCAGCATCACCGGACGCGGTGTTCAGGCGACCGTCGAAGGCGAGTTGGTCCATATCGGCAGTCCAAAGCTGTTCGAGGAGGCCGAAGGCGAGCCGATGCCGCAGGCACATCGAGAAAATGCCGAGCGCCTGGAAGGCGCGGGTCGCACGACGATGGTGGTCAGAAAGGGAAACCGCTACCTTGGTGTCATTGGCCTCATGGACACGCCGCGCGAGACTGCTGCCGCGACGATTACGCGGCTGCGCGCGCTTGGCATTACCCGGATGATCATGATTTCCGGGGACAACCAGCGAGTCGCCGACGCGATTGCGAAAGAGGTCGGGTTGGATGAGGCATGGGGTGGTCTCATGCCCGAGGAAAAGGTTGCGTCCATCAAGAAGCTGAGAGCGCAGAACAAAGTTGCGATGGTCGGTGATGGCGTCAACGACGCCCCGGCGATGGCAAACGCCACCGTGGGAATCGCGATGGGCGCGTCGGGATCAGACGTCGCCCTTGAGACGGCAGACGTCGCGCTCATGGCCGACGATCTGGCGCATCTGCCATTCGCAGTGGGCTTGAGTCGTCAGACGAGTCGCATCATCCGTCAGAACCTCTACGTCAGCTTGGGAGTGGTGGCGGTGTTACTACCCGCCACGATTATAGGTCTCGGGATCGGCCCGGCAGTCCTTGCCCATGAAGGCTCCACACTTGTCGTCGTGTTCAACGCGCTGCGCCTGCTTGCGTTCAAGGATCAGCGCGCAGCGTAGACTTAGGCAGAAACGGGGACGATCAGCCCATGCACACAGGGACATTCATCCTAATACCGGGCGCTACCCGGCGTGGTCGGCTCGCTCGTCGCGGTGGCGCGGCGAAGCTATCGGCTGGCTCGCAGCCCGACGGAACGCCAGCGACCATCCTCCTGCCCCAGCAGCTGCAATCCCCGATGGCTCGCTAGGTTTCCGTCGAGATTGATCCGCGTCGGCCAGCTAACCTCGGACCTGGCGACGGCTGAGAGGAAAAACGCCTGCGCGGACCCGACTGTACGATCCCCACAAAGCAGCGACTGGTCGTTCCTTCCATCCCGGTCGATAGCCCGATAGAGGTAGTGTCGCCCGCCTCGCACGGACACTGCCGTTTCGTCCATTCGCCAAGGAAGCGCTGGAGGAGGCGATTGCGAAGTGTGGGACACCTGAGATTTTCAACACCGATCAGGGCTCGCAATTCACCAGCGACGACTGGACCCAAGTCCTGAAGACGTCCGGCGTCGCCATCAGCATGGACGGCAAGGGCCGCTGGATCGACAACGTTTTCATCGAACGGCTGTGGCGCAGCGTCAAATACGAAGAGGTCTACCTGCATGCCTACGACAACGGTACCGAGGCGCGCAAATCATTGACCACGTACTTCGGCTTCTACAACACACGCCGCTCGCATCAGGGGCTGGGCTATCGAACCCCTGACAGCGTGTACTTCGAAGCGTTGGCAACCACTGTGGCCAAGGCGGCCTGAGCCATGTCGTGCATCGTTGCAGCCAGAGCTTCTGCCGCCTGCGGCGGCAGACTGCCCGTGGGTGTAAGATTTGCAGGCAGATCCAAGATCAGAATCATCAAGCCGCCCGGCAGACCCACTTATCTCAGTGAGAAATCTGTCCGAACAAGTGAAGCCACCTTTTTTCTGAAGCCGAAGCTCAAGTCATGCAGGTGCTGTGGGAACACAGTCCACGTGACGCAGAAGAAGTCTTTGCCGGACTCCCCTCTATCGTGGACTGGCAAATACCCACGGTGAGAACCCTGTTGAACCGTCTATTGAAAAAGGGTGCCATTCGCGCCCAGAAGCATGGACGGCGCTATATGTACGTCCCGGTGTTGAAACGCGACCACTGGCTGCTGCAGGAAAGTAGCGGGCTATTGCAGCGGCTTTTCAATGGGCGCGTGGCACCGCTCGTGGCGCACTTCAGTCAGCATCGCAAGCTGAGCGCGCGCGACATCCGTGATCTGCGACAGCTGCTTGAGGAGATGGATCATGACGCATGAACTCCTGCTGCACTTGCTGCGCGCAACTCTAACCCTATTGAGACTTGCATAAATACATGACGAGACTAGAGTGCCAGTTGTGCCTGTTGCCAGAACGCTCGCACCAGCGATGGCCTTCGCTGCATGGAGCGCAGACGATTGCGCGTGCTGGTCTTCAGGTCGGTCATGTTCTGGGCGCAGCGGTTGGGCAGCTCGTGATGCTTCAAGTGTCCCCAGATATATTCGGCCGGGTTCAGCTCCGGGGCATAGGGCGGCAGCGGCGCCACTTGCACAGCACCATTGAGCGCTTCCAGGTATTCGCGCACCAGCGTGCAGCGATGGATCGGCGCCCCATCCCAGATGACCAGCAGGGGCTGACGGATCTGCTGCCCCAAGGCGTGCAGGAACTCGATGACCTGCGGCCCTTTGATGGCGCCCCGGGAACAGACGGAAGTAGAAGCGGCGTGCACTGATCCCGGCGATCACCGACAGTTGATGCCAGTTGAAATGGTATTGCAGGACCGGAGTCTGTCCCTTGGGCGCCCAGGTCTTGACCCGCGTGGGTCGCTCGCTCAGTCCCGACTCGTCGATGAAGACGATGATTCGGCCTTGTCTGGCAGCGTTTTTTTTAGCGCCGGCCAGCGCTCTCGCTTCCAGCGTTTGATCGCAGGTTCGTTGCGCTCCAGCGCCCGGGAGCTGGGGCGCTGCGAGGAGAAGCCCAACCCGGTGAGGATGCGCCAGACCTGGCTCTCGCTGTATCGATGCTTCCAGCGTCGCTGGATCAGCACGCCGACCCGTGGCAACGTCCACAGGTCGGTCGGAAAGCCGTCGGCCAGCGCACCTTGCAACAAAGACTTCAGCAGCTCGGCGCGCTGCGACTGGTCGAGCTTGGAGGGCCGGCCGCGCACACCGGCCTTCAGCCCCTCCAGTCCCTCTTGCTGCAGATCCCGGTTCCAGGTGCTGACCGTGGTGCGCGTTACACCGACGCGGCGCGCCACTTCGGCTTGCGCAACGCCCTTGAGCAGCAGCCGTCCGGCACGCATTCGCCGGCGCTGCAAATCCTTGGCCACTTCTTGCGACTTGCGCATCACTCCTCCGTCCAACATGCAACATCATGTTGGACAGCGCAGCGCTACACAAGTTGCAAGTCATTTACGCAAGTATCAATAGAAGGCAGGATGTAAAGAAGTGATATACGGCTCCACGCGCGGTTTCAAGTCACCACGCGGAGCAGCGTCAGCCCCTCCCCGACCGGCAGCATCGCGATCTCGACGCGCGGGTCGCGATGAACGTGGCGGTTGAACTCCCTGATCGCCTGCGCGTTCTCCGACGTCATGCGGATGACCGGGGTGCGCGACAAGCCCAGCGTGTTGTCGACCGCGATGAGGCCGCCAGGACGGATCAGGATCAGCAGCTTCTCGAAGTAGGCGACATAGTTCGGCTTGTCTGCGTCGACAAAGGCAAAGTCAAAGCCGCGCCGTCCGCTCTCGGCAAGGGTCAGTTCGTCGAGCGTCTGCAAAGCCGGTTGGATCTTCAGCGTGATCCGGTGCGCGACGCCCGCTTCTCGCCAGAACGGTTCGCCCACATCTGTGAACATGCGGCTGATATCGCAGGCAACAAGTTCGCCATCGTCCGGGAGCGCCTGCGCGATGGCGAGCGCGGAGTAACCGGTGTATGTGCCTATCTCGATGAGCGTCTCGCACCCATCAGGCGGACGAGCAGCGCCAGGAGCTGGCCCTGGTCGGGTCCGATCTGCATCTCGGCCTCCGGCCGCGGCGCCGTCGCTGCGCGCAGGCGCGCCATCACGTCGGTCTCGCGTGAGGAAACCTCGAGCAGGTAGCGATACACGTCTTCGTCATGAATAGGACTGCGCACGGTAGACATCGCGACCTCGGCTATTTCATTCGCTGCACAAACGGACTGGCGTGACATCTGAGCTGTCCCGGGAAATTTAAGACATTCTATCTGTCGCCCCCGCCACTTTGCCTGGATCAGGGTTCCAAGCCGCGTAGATGCTGCAGAAACTGCGCCGGCGTCAGCACCGGAATACCCTCATGGGCAACCAACTCCAGCAGATCGCTGTCACCGCTGATGATTACGTCGGCCCGCCCGGTCACAGCGAGCGCGAGAAACTTGTCGTCGTCCGCATCACGGCAGAGGCCATTCGCTGTTCCGGCATCTTCGAGCCAGAGTGCCAGTTCCACCAGTTCGGACAGAAACAGGTTCCAGGCCTCAGGCTCGCGGTACCGATCGAACTTGGATCGATCCAGCCGTGACACCAGCTCGGCAAAAGTCGCTTCCGACATCAGTATGTCGATGTCGTTGTCCAGAACCGCATCCACCAGCAGACGCACAGTTCCGGCTGGCGAGATCAGCGCAGCAATCCAGACATCGCTGTCGATGACCAGCCTCTCAGCTTTCATCCGCGAGCAGCTGCTCCAGCACTTCTTCGTTCATGCCCTGGGCAGCGGCATGTTCTCCCGCGCGCTGCATGGCCTGTCGCAGGCGTTCGCGCGCCATGCGCTGCCGACGGGCGTAGCTCTCGGCAGAAATCATCACCACAGAAGGACGGCCATTGCGCGTGATGCTGACGGGTTGGCGCTGCGCGGCCTCCATCACTTCGCCGAACCGATTCTTGGCTTCCAAGGCAGTAACGCTTTTCATGACAGCTATAATTGCTATTCTGTCCGTTACGGGAAAGAGCTGATTACCCGGCGTCCGCTTCGAGCAACGTGAACTGCGACCTGCCGATCAACTTCCTGAAGTCCCGATCGAAGCTCACCAGGTGCTCACCGAGATGGATCGTCGCTGCGGCAAGCCATGCATCCGGCACGGCATTTCCCTTGAGCTGCTTCTCGACGCAAAGCTGCCGAAGGCGCGGCCACTCCGGCCCAAGCGGCGCGAGGCGAACACCTTGAGCCGCAAGCAGTGCATCGACAAAGGCCACGGCGTCTTCGACAGGAGTGGGTTCCCGGAAGATCTTGGGACTGCTAACCAAACGCAGGAAGCTGGCAATCACCATTGGCATCAATATCAAGGTGCTGCCCGAAGCCGCAGCAGCCGCGGCCTGTTCAAGCCAACTGCGCGCGACGCCGTGGTGAGGATGATCGTTGCGCGACGCAGCGACGAGGACGTTGACGTCAGGCGTCATCGCCCAAAGCCGACAACATCGCCTTGTTACTCAGCGGATCGACTCCAGTCGCCAGACCTCCGCGCCCCTTGAATACCGGAAGACGGAGCTTGCCGCGCTGCGGTGCAGCCTGAGTTCGAAGGCGCAGCTGCAGCCCCTCCTCGATCAAGCGAGTCAGGCTGGTTCGCTGCTGCGCCGCAAGCGCCTTGGCGTCGGCGAGCAACTGATCGTTGATATCGAGAGTGGTTTTCATGATTCGATCATACAGATTTCTGTATTAAGAAAGCAAACAGAGAACGGATGCGGATAGATTCAAACCACCTGCCCGAGACACAGCTCGCATGCTTCGGCCGCGGAAGAAATCCCGGACGTCCGCAACGATAGCCTGAGCTGGGAGACCGATAGACGCCGAGAATTGCGGAATCCTGATGGAAAACGAGATTTGAGTGAGATCTCTTGAAAATGGTAATTGGCGGGAGTGAGGCATCCTAATCGATTGTGTAAGCTACTGACGCAGCTCGGCTTTCTTGAAGAAGGGGAATTTTCCTACCATCAGAAATGCCAGCAACAATTTCTGAGCAATCCTGCCGCGACTGGCCCGTCTGACTTTCGCTGCGGAGGCAAGGCAACGCCATATTGACTCACCCTAATCGTTGGTCTTCCTGTTTCAGGTGTTTCATCGATCTCTGTTCTCCATTAGGCGAGAACACATCCGGTCAGTTGATACCCAATCAAGACAAAGCCCGCCGCCATGATCAGCGTATTGGCCGCATAGTCGCCACGCACGAACGTGCCGGTACGACGCCACACCTGGAAAGCCAGCAGGATCAGTGTCAACGCAGCGACTTGACCCAACTCAACACCCAGATTGAAGGCAATGATGTTACCAACCAGACCATCGCGCGACAGCGCAAGATCCTGCAGCTTGGTCGAGAGCCCAAAGCCTTGCGCCAGCCCGAACTGCAACACCGCCGCCCGCGAATTGATACGGATACCCATGCGGCGGAATGCGCCAATATTCTCCAGTGCCTTGTAAACCACGGAGGCACCGATGATGGCATCGACGATATGCGCATTCGCGTGAATCCCTGCCAGCACCCCGATGAGCAGTGTGCAGCTGTGGCCAATGGCAAACAGCGTCGCATACAACGCCACGTCATTCAGGCGATACAGGAAGAAGATGACGCCAGCCAGAAACAACAAGTGGTCGTAGCCGGTAACCATGTGCTTGGCTCCCAGGTACATCAGAAGAAGGAAATGCACGCCGGAAACCGACTCCAGGTAAGCCGCGTCCCCGCCCGCCACCCCATGACCTGCGGCCGACATCGCTGCTCCACAGGCCAGAAGCGCCGAGAGCAGTCGACAAAGACACTTTGTATTCATCACTCGGCGGCTCCGTAACCGATGATTCCGTAGTCCTTGATGTCGTTGAAATAGCCCGTAACCGTCAGCGTGATGGTTATGGTCTTTTCTTCAAGGCTCAGCCAATACCATCCATGCTCGCCGCCAAAAGGTGCCACGAGCGAACCGTGGGAGCACATGCGCGCGCCGTGGAGGACGCAGCGGCGGGTCGGGGGCCAGGAGATCTTTGCAGGCCTGTTGCCGATCATGTGGAGTCACGGCACGGGATCGGAACTGATGCAGCGCATCGCGGCGCCGCTGCTCTCCATGCTCATTCTGCCAGTGGTGTATCAGCGGCTGCGTCCCCCACGAGGCATTGGAGCTCAATAGTGACGTCGGCACACCAGTTTCCGATCAGCAAGGAGGCCACGGGTTGTAGATGAGCGATCGGTCACAGCCATGGCCTTGCGTCCGGCCTAGAAAGATACCCATGTCACGAACTTCCGCACCTCTCTGCTCATCCGCCTTGCTGGCCGCTGCGTATCTGGCCTCACCTTCTGCCGCCGCGGCGACCCTGCGGGCAAGCGCGACTCTCGGTAGCGCTGCAGACGATGCGCAGTCCAATGACTTCACCTCCGGGATGGCGAAGAGCCCGTTTGGTCTGAGCACTCCCTCGGCACGCCTTGCACTGCGTCTCGATGGCGCACCTTTCGGCAATGTGGTGGCTGCGGCCGTGGCGGATGCCGACAGCGCCCGCAGCGGCGTGCTCGATCTGCAGGAGGCCTGGCTCGGCTGGAACCCCGTGCCGACCAGTCCGTGGCGTGTCCGCGCCAAGGCCGGCGCGTTCTTTCCGGTGAGCAGCCTTGAAGTGGGCTACGACCAGGTCGGCTGGAATGCGCAACGCACTATCTCAAGCGCAGCGATCAACAGCTGGATCAGCGAGGAAATCCGCATCGTGGGCGCGGAGCTCACTGGCCAATGGCGCGGCGCACTAATCAATGTGCCGCATACTTTTACGACGCGGCTCGGCGTGTTCGCAGGCAACGATCCCGCCGGCACCGAAATCGCGTGGCGCGGCTGGCAGATCGGTGGCCGCGTCACTGGCCTTTTCCAGAAACTGCGACTGCCGGATCTGCCGGTGTACCAGCCAGACGGCGCGATTCCGCAGCAGACACGCAATGTGCATGAATTTCGCGAACTCGATCATCGGGCCGGGCTGTACGGCGCCCTGGGCTACAGCTTCGAGGGTCGTCTCGACCTCGACGCCATGCACTACGACAACCGCGGCGATCCGCTGCGCGTGAAGGACGGCCAGTACAGCTGGCACACGCGATTCGATCACCTGGGCGCGCGGCTGCAACTGCCTGGCAACTGGGATCTGCTCTCCCAGGTCATGCAGGGCAGCACCCAGATGGGGCCGAATGCGGTACACGTGCGCTTTTCGTCCTGGTATGGGCTCGTGAGCCACCGGCTGGGACCGGGCCTCGCAACGGTCCGCTACGACTGGTTTCGTACGACAGAGCACGACATCCTCCCAGACGACGCCAATGGCGAGCGCGGCCACGCCTTGGCGTTCGCCTGGAGCTTTGCCATGACGCCTTCCTTGAAGCTGGTGACTGAGGCGCTACGGGTGGAAAGCACACGCGACGCGCGCATTCTCGTTGGCGAGCATCCGCATCAGACGGAAGACAGTCTGGCGGTGGAGTTGCGACTGGCGTTCTGATCGGTTACGCGACCCTGCTATCCCATAGGGCTCAGCCAATCCGACGAATCATTGCCTGAAGCCGAGATTCTCGAGAACGAGATGCCCGAGCGCCGTATTGGATGCTGGCACATGATAGAACCGGTGCATCACACGCACCTGCTCGTCCAGCGCACCGCGGGATACGAGCCACATCACCATTTCAATGCCCTCTGAGCCCGCCTCCCGCACGTACTCGATGAATGGAATATTCCGTGCGACCTGACCATCGGCACACAGACTGTCGAGAAAGCGCGCGTCCCACTCCCGATTGATGAGCCCGGCGCGCATGCCCTGCAGTTGATTGGACATGCCGCCTGTCCCGAAGATCACAACCCGCAGGTCTTCGGGGAATGAGTCCACGGCCCGCCTGATGGCTTTGCCGAGGTTCCAGCAGCGATTGCCGGTGGGCGGCGGAAACTGCACGACGTTTACCAGCAGCGGAATGATGCGGCATGGCCACGCGTCCGGCTGGCCGAACAGAAGGGTAAGCGGCACGGTGAGTCCGTGGTCGACATCCATTTCGTTGATGATGGTCATGTCGAACTCATCCAGAATCAGTGACTGCGCCAGATGACTCGCCAACGTCGGATGCCCGATGACGGTGGGCACAGGACGCGGTCCCCAGCCCTCGTCCGCCGGCTGAAACTCAGCAGCGCAGCCGAGCGCGAAGGTCGGAATGATGCTCGCGTCGAATGCCGATGCATGATCGTTGTAGACCAGGATAATCACGTCAGGTTTCAGATCCGCAATCCACTGTTTCGATGCGTCAAAGCCATCGAACACGGGCTTCCAGTAAGGTTCCCGGGATCTATTGTTGTCCCAGGCAGCGCCGATGGCCGGCACATGCGACACATTGACGCTGGCCACCATCTTAGCCACTACTTTTTGGCTCCAAACGCTGGTCCGCCGGACCGGATCCACTCCGCCTTGCTGCGGTTGTTCTCGATCGTGCGTCCACCGCTCAGCATCATCTCCGCGTATTCTGGCTGCGTGAGCCCTGTCATGGTAGCGGCTACAAATTGAAAGGACTTGCCATCGGTCGAGAACAGCTTGGACAGGTAGTAGATATTACCGCCAAGTTCGATCATGCGGCCCCAGTCCCGCTTGAGAATGGTCTCGCGCTGCTCGTCGGTCATTGGCCACTTGCGCAGATACAGGTCTTCATCTGCCTTGAAGGCTTCGCGATTGGCAGCCTTCATGAGTGACATGCAGAACTGATTGACGTGATAGCCCTGACGCGCACGCTGCGCGTCGAAAAGCGTGGTTCCGGGCACGTCGTCGAACCCCTGCATGGGCTCGGTCCGGACGAATTCATCTGATTGCACGGTGACTCCCCCAACGCGTTGAGCGCGCAATCCGTTACCGATTGCGCGCCGCATCAGGATACACCCAGAGCCTGGAGGTCCGCTGCTGCCAAGTCAGCCGACATCGAGGGTTGGATACGGGGAAGCGCAAGCTTCCCCGTATCCAATACAGTTCATGACTGGTGTTGCTGGTAATACTTGCCGGCACGCCGTAACTCACTCTTCAAGACTGCAGAGTCCACACCCCGTGCCAGCAAAACACGCGCGGCCTGGTGCCGCATTTGAGCTCGACCCACTGGTACATCTGGATAGACGCCCAGGGCCAAGGTTCTTTGCTTTCCGCGCTGTCGGTAGTTGTAGCGCCAGTACCGGCCGCCTTTCGGCGTGACCAGCATGTAGAGACCCTGACCAAACGAGATCTTTCGTGGGGAACGCCTACCATTGGGCGATGTGTTGCGCAGAATCTTCACCTGCTTTCGGCGCCTAGAGTTCTGGTGCATTGGCGGTGATATGCCCACCTCTTCTCTGACTGGCTCACTGAAAGGCTCCAGCGCGTGATCCCAACGCTCTTTCAGAGACAGATCTCCTCCGCCTCACTTGATTGGCATGGAGAACTGCTGTTTCCGAATGCGATGCGCGAGCTCGATTCCCGACAGGGTGGTTGCTGCCGAGCGGAATGACTTCAGTCCGAGCATCGAAGCGCAGCGCTGCTTGATTGCCCGATGATCCTGCTCGACGATGTTGTTGAGGTATCGGTTTGTGCGCAGTGCGACGGAGCGCCAGCGATCATCCTCTTGCCCTATCAACTGCAATCCCCGATGACTCGCCTTGTGTCCGTCGAGATTGACCATAGCCGGCCAACTGACCTCGGATTTGGCGACGGCTGAACGGAAAAACGCCTGCGCGGCCCCAATCGTGCGATCCCCGCAAAGCAGTGAATGAACTGTCTTTCCATCCCGGTCGACGGCGCGATAGAGGTAGTGCCGCCCTCCCCGTACAGACACTGCTGTCTCGTCCATTCGCCAGGAAGAGCCGGACGGCCGCGCGAATCGGTCCCAGCGGCGTTCGTACTCCGGGACGAACCGCAGCACCCACCGCAGAATCGTGGTGTGGGATACCGAGACCCCACGTTCCGCCATCATCGCGGCCAGATCCCGGTAGCTGAGCCGGTAGGTGATGTACCAGCGTACGCAGAGCTCAATCAGCTCCGCCGGGTTAGGTGTAGGTGTGTCCGGTGACATCACTGATGTCGGTCGGGTTCATGCGCATTTCACCCCACATCCTGCGATCGGCAAGGGTGGCTTTGAGCCCCTGCTCTCCCAAATCGCGAATGAAATCTCCCAGCGTGCGCTGATCGAGATTGAAATAGTCGGACTGCTTCTTGAGTACGCTGAAGATGCGCTCCGGCGCCATGTCGCTCCAGTCCGAGAGCATGATCACGTAATCGCGGTCGCAGATGAAGGGTTCGCGCTCTCGGGGCTCAATTATCAGCGGCCCGTACAGTCCGGTTTGCTTCTGGAAATACGCGTGTGCGTGATACCAGTAGGTGCCGTGCAGTTTGACCTCAAACTGGTAGAGATAGCTGCCGCCCGGTTCGATCCCGTGGAAGCTCAGGCCGGGAACGCCGTCCATTGCGGCCGGCAGCAGCACGCCGTGCCAATGGATGGCACTGGCATGCTTCAACGTGTTGCGGACGCGCAGGGTAACGGTGTCGCCCTCGCGAAAACGCAGAATAGGCGCAGGGAGAGAACCATTTACAACTGCGGCCGAACGGGTGTGGCCCGTGAAGTTGACTGGCTTCTCGCCAATCTCGAGATTGAACTGGGTGCCTTGCAGCGTCGGCGGATAGCCGGGTGCAATCGACCCCGTACTTGCTCGCAACAATGAACTGCTGCCCAGGCCTGTGACAACGGTACCCTTTCAGTGCAAGCCTGCCCAAAAAAGATACTGCAACCAATCGGTCCGAACCTCATGCCGGCAGCCGCTTGCGCGGCCGCGCCAGGGGCTTGGCGGCGATCCGCCGGGCCGGCACGACAACCGTAGCCGGCCTTGCCAGTGCGTCGAGGATGGGGCACTCGGGCCGGTCATCGCCATGGCAGCCATGCACGAGGTGCTCCAGAGCCATTTTCATCGCGAGCAACTCCTGGGCCTTCTGATCCAGGTCCCGGATGTGAGCCAGCGCCAAATCCATGACGAGCCGGGGATGAACCGCAAAGTCTGGACCTTGTTTGGGTCGTATTGCCGGTAGCCCGCCTGCGTCCTACGTGCGGTAAAGAACAGACCAGAAGCTTCGTAGTGACGGATCATCTTCGATGAAACGCCAGATGCTGCCGAAGCTTCGCCTATGTTCATTGTGGGGTTGCACGCGCAATTCGAACAGGAACGCCGGTCTAGACCTTCCTGCGGCGGGAAGATCAAGTGAAATCCGCTCAACACGTGGCCTTTGGTTCTTGGCAGCTTTTCACTTGACCCTGCCACGATGGCAAGGCTGAGACTAGGCGCATTGAAGAAGCCTTTTCCCGCGTCCGGGCAGCGGCGGCGCGAGCTGCCGGACAAACCGGTGGTGATATGAAGCCACGCACCTGAACGGGCCATCTCACTCGCAACTCCGTTCGATCCTCAGGTTAGTCCACTCAATATAAGGAAGCTCACAATGCAATCCGAACAACTGAATGTCACCGGAATGACGTGCGGCGGCTGCACCGCCAAAGTCACAAAGGCGCTTAAGGCGATCCGCGGTGTGAAGGACGTGCAGGTGTCACTGGCGAAGGCTGCTGCGACGGTACAATTCGATGAGCAGCTCACTTCTACCGCCCAGATGAAATCGGCCATACAGCAAGCAGGCTACGGGACAGCGGGCGATGACGCGGCTCACAGCACTCCCACCCAGGGCGGTTGCTGCGCGTAGATCCTATCAATGACCCCCAGAGAGAACGCGAACGAGTGTTGTGAACGCGCAAATGCCGCGAACGCCCTCTCGTGCTCACTCAACGCACGCAACACGATCACTCCAGGTAATCCGTAATGACAAGAGCAGCCCCTTCCAAGGCGTCGATCAGGCGCAATCCGTTGACGCCAAAGCAGACCTACAAGGACACTTTGCGCAAGCTCCAGGTCGAACTGGTAAAGCTGCAGCGACACTTCATTAAATGTGACGACAAGATCCTGATCATCCTGGAAGGAAGGGATGCTGCTGGGAAAGACGGTACCATCAAGCGCATTGTTCAGCACTTGAGTCCACGTGAGACGCGGGTGGTTGCCCTCGGTAAACCCTCGGACCGGGACCGCGCCTCATGGTATTTCCAGCGGTACGTATCGCAGCTTCCAGCGGCGCAAGAACTCGTGCTCTTCAATCGCAGTTGGTACAACCGCGCCGGCGTAGAGCGGGTCATGGGTTTTTGTACCAAGGCGGAACACGAGGAGTTCATGGGCTCAGTTTCCAACTTCGAGCATATGCTGGTTCGCTCCGGTATCAAGCTTTTGAAGTACTACCTGGACATCAGCAAAGGCGAGCAAAAAAAGCGCTTGAAGGCGCGCGCGGTCGATCCGCTCAAGCAATGGAAGATCAGTCCCGTTGATAACGTGGCCTTGAAGTATTGGAAGCAATACAGCGCCGCCCGCAACGAGATGTTGGCGCGATCGCACAATCCCATGGCGCCCTGGACTATTGTGCGCGCCGATGACAAGCACTCGGCGCGGCTCAATATCATCAAGGATGTGCTAAGCCGCCTTCACTACAAAGACAAGAATGACGCTTTGATCCAGCCCGATCCTAAGTGCGTCTTCGCGTTTGATACCAGTTACCTGCATAACGGTCTGCTGGCATCGTGACCGTAAATTCAGCGAACCCCATGAGAACGAGACGAGTAAGGAGCCACCCATGAAAACGAGCGCCATAGAAGTGCACGAGATGTTGTCCGTATTCAGCGTCGACGAAGTCGAGAAGCGCATCGGCGAGGTACCCGGCGTCCAAAGCGTGACCGTGAACTTCGCGGCTGGAAACGCCACGGTGCGCTATGACGAGACACTGCTCGAAGCGACCGATATCAAGTCGGCCGTGCGCCAACGCGGATTCGATCCCGCTGCCGGCGCGGCGGGCGATGGCGACGAAGGCAAAGCGGCGGCAGGTGCGCCGCCTGCAGGCATAGCGCCTGCGCCACCCGATGCCCCGGCCTCTCCCGCCGTCGCCGGTGTCTCGCCACCTGACAAGGCGGCCGTCCCCGCGGCTCCTGAGTCTCTCACGGCCGAGTCGCCCGCCGCGGGCGACGAGCCGAAGGACAAGGCGGCACCACAGAAGAGTTAGCGCGTCATCTCGCTCACAAGCTTTGTCCCGCCCCGAACACAGAAACACCTGGCATTCGACCCAGCCACTTCCCAATGCGCCAGCCACCGCTCTACAGGAGATCACCATGACCACAGCCACCGTTTCACGAAACACTGCCCAGTGTTTGCCACCAGGGTTGAGAAGTTCCCAGGCAGCTGTCCAACTGCCGGAAGTGCAGGAGATGCTGCGCAGACTTTCCGGTCATGGCCTGGGCATTTTCATGCCACACATGCACGACGAACGGACGGGGGACTTCCTGTCCCTCCTCGATGACGTCACGCAGGTGGAAGCCGGCCTCGAAGTGTCCTTCCGGTCCACGGCAGAGATAGCCAAGCAGGGCGACCGTTTTCTGCCCGTCGCGTGGCTTTGGCGAGCCGGTGCGGTGACCACCGCCGCCGCGTGCGAAATGGTGGAACCTAAGTCGCCTGAAGGCGACGAGCCCCCCATCAAGCACAAGATGCGCGTGCGGGGCTGATCTTCTTCAACCTCTGGGCTGCTTCAGTGCACCGGCAAGAACGAACATGAAGCAGACGAAGGAAAAGCAATGAAGACCAGCGTCATTGAAGTACACGCCATGCTGTCGGTGCTGAGCGTGGATGAGGTCGAGAAGCGCATCGCCGAAGTGCCCGGCGTCGACAGCGTGACGGTGAACTTCGCGTCGAGGCACGCCACCGTGCGCTACGACGAGACACGCCTCGATGTCGCCGATATCAAGTCGGGCGTGCGCCTGCGCGGGCATGAAGAGGCTGCTCCCGGCAGTGCTACCGAGGGCCAAGTCCGTGCGGCGTCGGGCGCTGTACTGTCGGCCACCGCAGCTGCACCCAAACCTGCAGATGCAGCGACGCCCCACCCTGCTCCTGCTGCTACCCAAGCAGCCGCACCGGCCGCCAAGCCCGCGCCTGAAAGTTCCACTGCGGGGCCGAAACCCGATACCGCAGCCATGCCCGCCGGCATGCAGATGCCGTACACCGCGCCCAAGCCCGCCGAGCCGGCAACGCCGTCACTCTTCCAGCGATTTCGCTTGTGGCTGTCGCCGACGGCAGCGTCAGTGGACCCAAAGACCGCAACGCAGTCTCCTGCGACAGCCGAACACAAAGGTCATGCAGCCCACGGCGGCGGCTCCTCGCCGATGTCGGCAGACATGGCCCAGGAAATGGGCCACGGCGGCAACATGGACCTGCCGGCCATGGTGCGGGACATGCGCAACCGCTTCTGGATTTGCCTCGTCTTTGCGGTGCCCATTTTCATCTACTCGCCCATGGGCAACCTCTTTCTTGCCCCCGCGCCGCCCTTCGGCCTGCCGCTCAACCAATGGCTCTTTGGCCTGGCCAGCGCCGCAGTTCTCTACCCGAGCTGGCCGTTCTTCGTCGCGGCCTGGCGCGCGCTGCTCAATGGCAAGCTGAACATGGCGACGCTGATCGTGCTCAGCGTGGGGACGGGCTACCTGTTCAGCGTCGGCGCCACCTT
>JBDSJD010000044.1:0-22972 GCA_039917615.1 Steroidobacteraceae bacterium | reverse complement strand
CGGATCGCGGTGCCGGCGGTGATCACGTCGTCGACGATCAGCACGCGGCCGGTCAGTGGCCTGCCGACGATGCTGCCGCCTTCACCATGGGTCTTGGCTTCCTTGCGGTTGTAGGCAAAGGGCAGATTGAGGCCGCGCCGCGAATACAAAGCTGCCGCCGCCGTGGCGACCAGTGGAATGCCCTTGTAAGCGGGACCGAACAGCATGTCGAACGCCAGGCCAGAGTCTGCGATCGCGTCGGCATAGCAGCGACCCAGCACCGCCAGCGACGCGCCATCATCGAACGCGCCCGCGTTGAAGAAATACGGACTCACCCGACCGGACTTGAGCGTGAACTCGCCAAACCGCAGGGCATTGCGCGATAGCGCGAGGCGGATGAATTCGTTCTGGTACTCGTGCATCGGTTGGATCCAAAGCCGCTATCATGCGGCGGATGCGCATCATAACTCTCTGCGCCAACGGCACGATGTGACAGTGCTGGCGGCCGTTCCCAAAGAGTCATGGTGGCGGGGCTGGGGGCGAGCCATCCTCGTTTACCGCAAGCCGCATATGATCGCGTCGCTGGCGCTGGGGTTTTCCTGCGGTCTCCCATTCATGCTGGTTTTCAATACGTTGTCGGCGTGGCTGCGGCAGGAAGGTATACAGCGCGCCACCATCGGTATGCTCGCGTGGGTCGGGCTGGTCTACTCCATCAAGTTTCTCTGGGCGCCCATTGTCGACCGGTGGGAACTGCCCTTGCTCTACCGGCTGCTGGGACGACGACGCAGCTGGATGCTTTTGGCGCAGGCCTGCCTCGCGCTGGCGCTGGTCAACATGGCCGGCCAGAATCCGCATCTGAGCATTACGCTTGTCGCCTTGGGCGCGCTCGCTGTCGCGTTTTGTTCGGCTACGCAGGATATCGCCGTCGATGCCTGGCGCATCGAGGCTGCGCCTCCTGACGAGCAGGGTGCAATGGCTGCTGCCTATCAGCTGGGCTATCGCGTCGCCGTACTGGTGGGCACCGGGGGTGCGCTATGGATAGCAGCAGACCATGGCTGGCATGTCAGCTATGTCGTCATGGCTGCATTCATGATGGTTGGCATCGCCGCCACGCTGCTCATTCCAGAGCCGGTTGCGTCGGCGCCCCGCGAGTCGCTCTTGCAGGAGCAGCGTGTGGTCGACTGGCTATCGCGCCGCGAGCATTGGCCGCAATGGTTGCGCAGCATGGGCGCCACGTTTGTCGGTGCAGTCATCTGTCCGCTCACGGATTTTTTCACCCGCAATGGCTGGAAGCTGGGCGCCCTGTTGTTCGCCTTCATCTGCACCTATCGCATGGCGGACTATGCAGCGGGCGTGATGGCAAATCCCTTTTATCTCGACCAGGGCTATACGCTGAAAGAAATCGCTGCGGTGGTCAAAGCATTCGGTCTCGCATCGTCGCTTTCAGGAGTGGTGATCGGCGGCATCATCGTGGCCCGGGTCGGGGTGCAGCGCGCCCTGTTCGTCGGCGCGGCACTCGTCATGCTCTCGAGCATCAATTTTTCAATGCTCGCTGCTTCGGGAACCCATAGCCTCATCGCACTGGCCGTGGTCAACAGTTTCGACAACCTCAGCCTCGGCGTGCATGGGACCTCGCTGCTCGCCTTTCTCGCGAGCCTCACCAGTGCGCGCTACACCGCTACGCAGTATGCCGTGCTGTCATCCATCTACGCATTGCCTGGCAAGTTGCTGATGGGTACTTCAGGGATGGTTGTCGATCGTATCGGCTACCCCACGTTCTTTCTGTACACGGCCTCATTGTCGATCCCGGCCCTGATCCTGTTGTTCTTGCTGGCCCAATACCGACGGCGGGCGCAAAGAGCGGGTGCAGGGTGAGCATGCTGGTGCCGGCAGGCACGGTGCTGGCGCGCCTTGCCGACCTGCCTGACGGCGCCACGCTTGGTTTCGACCTCACGGACGATGAATGGCCGATGCGTGGCTTCCTGGTGCGCGTTGGCGCCGAAGTGCATGCCTACCTGAATCGCTGCCCGCATGCGGGACGGCAGCTGAACTTCATGCGGGACAGATTTCTCACGCCAGATGGCGAACTGATCCAGTGTGTGGCCCACGGCGCCTTGTTCGAAAAGGCTACCGGGCTTTGTATCGCCGGACCCTGCGTCGATGAATCGCTGCGGCGCATTGCCGTGCAGCTGGCCGATGGGGAAGTGCGGCTTGCGGAAGAGCTCGATACCGATCGACTGGCGCGCAGCCCCTGGTGACGACGCTGCGTGTTATTCGAACAGGTCCAGGTCTTCGAGCGCGTCGGCGCGCAGCCCGCGCACCTCGTCCATAGTTGATTGCACGATGGCAGCGTCGTGTTCGTCCTCATGGTCGGTGGCAAGGCCCGCACTCTCGGGTGGTTCCGCAGTTCTGAGAGAGCCGGCGCGCGCGCGAATCGTCCATTCTTCCTGATCCATCTCTTCCAGATTGCCGTCGGCATGCTGGATCTCTATTACCTGCTCGTCTTCGTCCGTGGCGACCACTTCGAACAACTGCCCGTGACTGCGATACCAGGCACCGACAATGGGTTCGATATTCTGCGTGTGGCTCATGCGACGCCCTCCGGGCTTCAAGGTGTTGCGCTCGACGCTCGCTGCTATCCTGCGCTCGGAATCCATCCGTAACAAGCGTCGCTTCTCGCGCACACCCCCATGCTCGACCACCTGCTCAAGTTTTTTGTCACCTTCCTCGTGATCGTGGAACCGGTTGGCGTCATTCCCGCCTTCATTGCCATGACAGAGGGTGTCACGGAAGCGGGGCGGCGGCGCATGGCCCGCAAGGCCGTGATGATCGCAGCGATCATTTTTTTGCTGTTCGCGCTTGGCGGCGGCGCATTCCTTCGAACACTCAACATCAGTCTCGACGCCTTCAGCATCTTCGGCGGCCTCTTGCTGTTCCTGATCGCGCTGGAGATGGTGTTCGCGCGCCAGTCCGGTTCGCGCATCTCGAGCTCCGAGGAGGAAGAAAGCAAGCGGCGCACGGACATCTCGGTGTTTCCGCTGGCGTTCCCGTTCATTGCAGGTCCAGGCTCCCTGGCCACCATCCTGCTGGCCTTCAGGCCGGCCGCCGACGAGCCCATGCTGTTCGTTGGCCTGCTGCTGTGTGTGGCCGTGGCGCTGGTGCTCACGCTGGTGACGCTGTATCTGGCCACGCCGATCATGCGGCTGATGGGCGTAACCGGCGCCAATGTGGTCAATCGGCTGTTCGGCGTGGTGCTCGGCGCGCTGGCCGTGCAGTACATCATCGATGGTGTGCGCGGCAGCCTGCTTGCGTCTTAGTGGCAGTAACGGGGCGCGCCCACCGCAACATCGCTGGCCGGTTCAGTGTGGCACGCGGCCCTGGATGGCATTGGCGCGAGCACCGTAGGTAATCCGGCCGCCGCGGTCTGCCGGCAGGCGCTGGCGAAGCCGGGTCTGCAACTGTGCGATGTCATCGGGTTGCAGTGCCCGCAGCGCGGCACTGGTGCTTGGGCCGCCGAGCACTGTCGTCCAGTAGTCGTCGAAATCCGCGAAAGTCCGCTCGACTGTGAACACACGCGATGCGATGGCGGTGAGGCCTGCGGATTCCCACAGGCCCTGCATCACCTCCGGACGCGATGCGTCGCGGCTCGGTGGCTCGGGCGTGGCGAAGCCCATGTCGCAGAGCTCCTCGCGCACCGCGCTGTACGGAAAGCCGCCGCCGGTCATGTCCCAGCCATAGGCCGTGACGATGCCGCCCGGCGCGGTGACGCGCGCCATCTCGGCGACGCCTTTGGCCGGATCCGGCACGAAGAAGATGACCAGTGGCATCACCGTGATGTCGAAGCTGTCGGCAGGGAAGGGCAGCGCCATCGCGTCGCCCTGCAGGAAGCGCGTAGCACGCAGCGCGGGCCGTGTGCGTGCATAGGCAAGTTGCCCTTCCGCCGGATCGATGCCTGTTACAGCCGACGGCGCACAGCGCGCGACGAAGGTTTCGGTGAAGGCACCGTTGCCGCAGCCCACGTCGAGCCACCTCAGGCCCGGCGCCGGTTCGAGCCAATCGAGAAAGGCGTTGCCTACGAGCTGGCTCCACACGCCCATGTAGCGTGCGTATGCGGCGCCGTTGTCGAAGCGGATCTGGCTGGTCATGGCGACAGCATACGCACCGCAGGAAAGGCAAATGCCCGGCGCATTACTACTAGGCTTCGGATGGTTGGTTGTGCAGACGGGCGCGCAGTTCCAGCAATTCGGGGCCAGGGGTACTGGCGTTCGCGGAGCTGCCCATGAAGTTCGCGAGCAGCGTCGCGGCGAGGCGCTTGCGTCCGCTCTGCAGTGCGTAGCGGATCATGGCGACCGCGTCTCCTTCCTGTTCTGGAGTGAAGGCAGGCACTGCAGTGAGCCCCGCTTCAACCGCCGCGAATGCCAGCCCCGGCTGGCGCATCGACAGCAGCTGAGGAACCAGGCCGCGCATCAGCAGCGCAACTCCGCGCGGTTCCGACCAGTGCGCACCGGCATCCAGAATGGCTTTGACATCGCCTGGCACCTGCTGTGGACCGGCCTGTTCAATCCATAGTCTTGCGCTAGCTACCGCGCGCGCTGATTCGCGCGATCGCAGGTCACTGTACAACCCGTCGATCATGTGCTGGCGCTGTGCCATTCGTTGGTCCTCTTTCCGTTGCTCCACGCGCTCCGGGCTGACCAAAGGCACGAAGCCCAGATCCACGCGGCGCGCATACACAGCGCCACCGATGAATGCGCAGGCCAACAGAAGCAGCAGCTGAAGCGTCGCAATGATCACCAGGAGCCAAAGCCCGGAGCGCACGACCAGTACTCCCGCAGCCACGCACAGCGTTACCCACAGCACCGCCAGCACGTAGTAGTGCGCCAGTCCCCGAATCACCCGGACCAGCGCGAAAGGATTGAGGGCATCGAGCGCGTTGCCTGTGAGGGCGATGGCTCCGATCGAAGCGGGAAGCAGCAGGGCGCAGGCGGCCAGCACCGGCAGTCGCGGAATTTCTGGTTGCAGAAACAGGGCTATGGCAATGAACGCCGTGAGGGCCGGATGTACCCAGCAGCGCGCGTCGCCGAAGGGGCTGAGCATCTCGAGGGAGGCCGCGGCGGCTTCCTGCACCCCGTTGGTTGCGTCGTCGATGAGCGTGAAGGTGAATCGGGTCAGCCAGATCATGATCAGGCAGATGGCGGGAATAGCCATAATAATGCTGACTCCCCCGACGCTGAGGATCAGCGTCAGCAGGAGGGAGGTGGTTGCAACGAACAGCAGGCTGCCCAGATGGAATGGCATGGCGAGGGCTTTCAAGAGATCCATTTGCGGCTTCCTTTGCGGTAATTGCGCTAGGCAGGCTTTTGTCTCATGCACACCGGGGCTTTTGAAGGTCGGGTAGCCAAATCGAGACCCAATCGTCATGACTTTTTGATTGAAATCGGGGAAGATGGACCCACATTTGATGTCTCAGCAATTACCAACTAGGCAATTGCAGTGGCGGCAAATGCAGACAAGGCAAGCAGGAGTTCAATCATGTCGGATGTAGTTCTAACCTTTACCGTTTTTCACGTCCTGGCGGCGATCGCGATCTTCGGATTCATGGTCGTCGGCGTCATCAGCGCTATGCAGCGCAATCGTCAGCTGTAAGGCTGACCCGTTCATAGCACAGGTCATGCACGGCATGACCAAGCCGCTCGCCGCGCTGTTCGAAGCGTGTGGCGGCGCGGCCCAGGTTGCGCGGCATGTAGCGGCCGTCGGCTGAGCAATTGCGCAGTCCCTGGACAGCGTCGAGTATCTCCAGCATCCATTCGGCGTAGGGCGTCCAGTCCGTCGCAAGTTGCAGGGTGCCGCCCGGTTTGAGTCGCGACAGCGCGAGTTCCGCGAATTCGCGGCTGACCAGCCGGCGCTTGTGGTGGCGCTTCTTGTGCCACGGATCCGGAAACAACGCCAGAATCGCATCCAGTGAAGCGGGGTGGAAGCTGTCCCGCAGCAGTTCCACCGCGTCGTGCTGCACGATGCGCAGGTTGCCAATGCCGCCCTGCGCAGCTTTGAGCAGCAGGTGACCCACGCCCGGCGGGTGGACTTCCACGCCAATGAAATCCTGCTCCGGATACATCGCGGCCAGCTGCGCAAGGTTGTCGCCATTGCCGAAACCGATTTCCAACGTGCGCGGCGCATCGCGACCGAATAGCGTCGTCAGGTCGATTCGGCCGCCGCCGTATTCCAGGCCGTAACGCGGCCAGTATTCTTCCAGCGCGCGCTGCTGCGCAGTTGTCAGGCGGCCGCCGCGCACTACGTAGCTGCGGATCTCGCGTCGCGAGGGCGCTGCTTCGTCCGGCCCGGTCACTTCAGGTCTCAAGCTCACTCCAGCGTGCAAATGCAGTTTCTATTTCCGCTTCCACAGCGGCAAGCTCCGCCAGCTTCATTGTGATCTCGGCGCGCGGGCGTGCGTAGAACCCCGGGTCGATGGTTTCGCCGGTCAATACCTGTTTGCGCACTTCCAGTGCTTCGAGCCGAACAGGCAGCTCGGCCAGTTCGCGCTGCAATTTGTAGGAGAGCTTCTTGCGCGGCTGTGGCACTGCCGCGGTGGTTGCCACAGTTGGTGGCGGAACGCGCATGGCCGCAGAGCTTGCGGCCTTCTGTTCCGCGCGCCAGCGGGCGTAATCACTGTAGCCGCCGACGAAGTCCTGCACGCGGCCGTCGCCCTCCAGCACCAGCAGGCTGGTGACGACGCTGTCGAGGAACGCACGATCATGACTGACCAATAACAGCGTGCCGGAATACTCCATCACCATTTCCTGCAGCAGTTCCAGTGTGTCGATGTCCAGGTCGTTGGTGGGCTCGTCCATCACCAGGAGGTTCGCCGGCTGCGTGAACAGCCGCGCCAGCAGCAGACGATTGCGCTCGCCGCCAGACAGCGCGCGCGCCGGTGTGCGCAGCTGTTCCGGACGGAACAGGAAGTCGCGCAGGTAGCCGGAGACATGCTTGTTCTCGCCGTTCACCTGCACGAAGTCGCTGCGTGCATTGATGTTGTGCGACACCGTCGCATCAAGGTCGAGTTGCGCGCGCTGCTGGTCGTAATACGCCACTTCCTGCCGCGAGCCGCGCCGCACGGTGCCGGTTGAGGGCGCAAGTTCGCCGAGCAGCAGCTTCAGCAGCGTGCTTTTGCCGGCGCCGTTGGGGCCGACGATGCCGATGCGCTCGCCGCGCAGGATGCGGGTGGTCAGGCCGCCGAAGATCTGGCGGCCGTCGAATGCGACGCCGGCGTTCTCGGCTTCGAACACCAGCTGGCTGCCGCTGGCGGCTTCCTGCACGGCGAGATTAGCCTGGCCTGGACGCTCGCGCCGGTCGCGGCGTTCCGCGCGCATTTCCTGCAGGGCGCGCACCCGGCCTTCATTGCGGGTGCGGCGCGCCTCGACGCCCTTGCGGATCCACACCTCTTCCTGTGCCAGCCGCTTGTCGAACAGTGCGTTTTCGCGCGCTTCGTTGACCAGTTGCGAAGCCTTTTTTTCGGCGTAGTCGTTGTAGTTGCCCGGCCAGCTGCTCAAGGCGCCACGATCCAGGTCGACGATGCGGGTAGCGATGCGATTGACGAACTGGCGGTCGTGGCTGACGAAGAGCAGCGCGCCGCGAAACTCCAGCAGCAGCTCTTCCAGCCATTCGATGGTGGTGATGTCCAGGTGATTGGTGGGTTCATCGAGCAGCAGCAACTCCGGCTCCACCACCAGCGCGCGCGCCAGCAGCACGCGCCGGCGCCAGCCGCCGGAGAGGTCTTCGTAGCGGGACTCGCCGTCGAGCGACAACTGGGAAAGCACCGTTGCCACGCGGGAGGGTATTTCCCATTCCTCGAGACCCGGGGCGCCAGCCAGCAGCCCGGCGGTCACCACTGCATCGACGGTGGAATCCGCCACCGTGACGATGTCCTGCTCCAGCACCGCGCGCCGCGCGCCGGGCCGCAGCCAGACTTCGCCGGAATCTGGCAGCAGTTGTCGGCAGACCAGCCGCAGCATTGAGCTTTTTCCTTCGCCATTGCGACCTACGACACACACGCGCTCGCCGGGCTCGATCTGCAGCGAGGCATTTTCCAGCAGCGGACGCGAGCCGAAGGCCAGCGAGATGTTGTCCAGCCTGAGTATCGGTGCCATGCCTGCCATCAACCGTGACGCCGGTCCATCAAGGTGCAGCCCGCGCGGCCGATACTCTGAGTGGCAAGGCGGCTCAAAACCGCAGAGGTCTGTCTAGTGTTTGCAATCATTGGTTCGCTGGTTGTGCTGGGCTCGGTGCTCGGCGGTTTCATGATGGGCGGCAGCAGCCTGCTGCTGCTGTGGCATCCGCTGGAAATCGTCGTGATCTGCGGCGCCGCGCTGGGCGCGTTCATGATCAGCAATCCCATGAAGGTCATCAAGTCCTCGTTCTCGGGAGCGCTTGGCCTCGTCAAGGGCGCGCGCTACGGGCGCGCAGAATACATTCAGTTGCTGAAGCTGGTGTACGACATTCTGGTGATGGCCCGCAAAGACGGCGTGCTGGCCATCGAGCGCCATATCGAAGACCCGAGCAAGAGCGACATTTTCAAGAAATACCCCTTCATCACGGCCGATCACCACATGATGGAGTTCATCACCGACTGCCTGCGCCTGATATCGGGCGGCAATCTGGATCCCCACGAATTGGAGAGCCTGCTCGAATACGAGCTGGAGACCCATCACAAGGAGGCAGCCGAGCCCTCGCACGCGGTGCAGAAGGTGGCGGATGCACTGCCGGGCTTCGGCATCGTGGCCGCGGTGCTGGGCATCGTCAGCACCATGGCTTCCATTGAGGGCTCGAGCACCGCGGAAATCGGGCATCAAGTGGGCTCGGCGCTGGTGGGCACTTTCCTGGGCATTCTGGTGGCCTACGGCTTTGTCGGCCCCATCTCGGCCGCCATGGAGCACAAGGCAGATGAGGAATCCAAGGCGTTCGAGGTGGTGAAGATGGCGCTGGTAGCCAGCGTGCGCGGTTATCCGCCGCCGGTCGCGGTCGAGTTCGCCCGCAAGCTGCTGTTCAGCAACGTGCGCCCGAACTTCAAGGATCTCGAGCAGCAGCTGCGCGCGAAGGCGCCCGCTGCGGGCTGAACCGGGGTCAAGTCTGCATGGCTGACGACAAGAAACGACCGATCATCATCGTCAAGCGCAAGGCGCATGGCGGCGGTCATCATGGCGGTGCCTGGAAAGTGGCCTATGCCGACTTCGTCACCGCGATGATGGCGTTTTTCATGGTCATGTGGCTCGTGGCGTCGGTATCGAAGGAACAGCGCGCCGCAATTTTCGAGTACTTCAAGAATCCGAGCATGGAGCAGGGGCAGAGCGTGAAGGCTGCGCCGGGGCAGGCAGGCCCGGGCGGCGCCAGCACCAGCGTGATCAACATGGGTGGCGGCATGGATGCGCCCGCATCTTCGCCAGACATCACTGGCATAGGCAAGCCGGTCGATACCACCTCGGTGGATGACGCGAAACGCATCGCCCAGGAAGCTGAAAGAAAGCAGCTGGAAGCGCTGCTGGCGGAACTGAAGGAAGCCATCGACAAGAGCGCCGCGCTGCAGCCCTTCAAGGATCAGCTGCTGCTTGATATCACCCCGGAGGGCCTGCGCATCCAGATCGTCGACAAGCAGAATCGGCCGATGTTCGATCTGGGCAAGTCGAATCTCAAGGACTACACCGGCGAGATCCTGCGTGAGGTGGCGAAGTACCTGAACACGGTGCCGAACCGCATCAGCCTCAGCGGCCACACCGACGACAAGCCTTACGCTGGCACGCGTGGCTATACCAACTGGGAGCTGTCTGCCGATCGTGCCAACGCAGCCCGGCGCGCATTGCTCGATGGCGGGCTCGTGCAGCAGAAAATCGCACGCGTGGTTGGGCTGGCATCTTCAGTGTTGTTCGACCGCGCGAATCCGTTCAACCCGATCAATCGCCGCATCAGCATCATTGTGATGACCAAGAGCGCCGAAGCCACGGCATTGTCCACCGATGCGCCGGATGTGGAGGCCGCGCGCGAGGCTATCGAATCCGGCGCGCAGGCTGCAGCGCCAGCCGCAACTGCACCGGCCACACCTGCACCGGCCGCGGCTATCGCGCCAGCGCCAACGATTGCCCCTGCGGTGGCAGCGCCGGCGCCCGGGGTATTGCCGCCGCCAGTGCGGGTTTCGACTGTCTCGGCGGGCGCCGCAGCCAAGGCGGCCGAGGCGGCGTTGTCGAAGAGTGCGCCGGACGGCAGCCGCGCGCATTGAGGTAGACTGAGCCGATGCTTTCCAGCATTGGTCCAGCCTCGCTCGTTATTCTCGCGGTGAACATAGGCCTCGGGCTTCTCAGCCTGTTAGGCATGCCACAGCTCGTTGAGCGCTGCCTGTTCCGGCCGTATGAGTTTGCGCGGGGTCAACGCCGCGCCACCGTGATCACCAGCGGCTTCGTGCATGCGGATCTGCCGCATTTGCTCTTCAACATGATCACGTTCTGGTTCTTTGGTGTGCAGCTGGAGTGGTATATCGGCACGCCGAAGTTCGTGCTGCTGTACGCCGCGGGCTTGTTGATCAGCCAGCTGGGCACCTATCTCAAGCATCGCAACAATCCCGAGTACGCCACGCTGGGCGCGTCTGGTGCGATCTCGGCGGTACTGTTCGCGGCAATCGTGTACTTCCCCACGATGAAGCTGGCATTCATACTTTTCCCAGTCCCCATTCCCGCGCCGCTGTTCGCGGTGGGTTATCTGGCCTACAGTTTCTGGTCGTCACGGCAGAATCGCGGCCGCATCAATCACGATGCGCATCTGGGTGGCGCGCTGGTCGGGCTCGCCTTCGTAGCTGTTTTCGATCACCACGCATGGGTGCGGGCCTTTCACCTGATCGCAGGCTAGTTGTGAGATACAGAGGGGGATTCCAATGACCACATTCGATCATCTGCGTCGCGTTGCCGGTGCTGGGTTGATGACGCTGATGCTGGCTGCATGTGCCGGCGACCCTGCGTCTTCAGGTGGCTCTTCGGTTCAGTCCGTGGCCGCAACGCGGCCCAACATCCTGTACATCCTCGCCGACGATCTCGGCTACGCCGATCTTGGCGCCTTCGGCAGCGAGATTCCGACGCCGAATCTGGACGCCCTGGCAAAGGACGGCATGCTGCTGACGGACTTTTACGCCAACATGACCTGTTCGCCCACGCGTGCGATGTTGATGTCGGGCACCGACAGCCACCTGGCGGGGCTCGGCGTCATGGGCGCCCCGAGTCGCGCCGACCAGAAAGGTCAACCAGGGTACGAGGGGTATCTCAATTTCCGCGTCGCATCGCTCGCGGAACTTATGACAGACGCCGGTTACAACACCTACATGATCGGCAAGTGGCATCTGGGTGATAAGGTCGAGACCGGCCCACATGCCCGCGGCTTCAAGCGGGTGTTCGCATCGTTCGACGGCGCCGCGCATCTGGGCGGGTGGGACTGGCGCGGTCCGCAGAAGTCGAGATATTGGGACAACGACAAAGTGGTGGACGTCGGCGACGACTGGTACACCACGCGCGACTACACGAAGAAGATGCTGGGTTTCATCGAGCAGGACCGCGCCGAGGGCAAGCCATTCTTTGCCTACATGGCATACACGGCGCCGCACTGGCCGCTGCAGGCGCCCAAGGAGTCGATCGCGAAGTTCAAAGGCTGGTACGACGATGGCTATGAGGCGATCTACGCACGGCGCTTCGCCAAGCAGAAGCAGCTCGGCCTGCTGCCGAAGGATGCCGTGCCCATCGACAACGCGCGTTTCAAGCCACGCTGGAATACGCTGAAGCCCGACGAAAAAGCGGTGGAAGCGCGCCACATGGAAATCTACGCCGCGATGGTCAGCGACCTGGATATTTATGTCGGTGAAGTCATTGCGTATCTCAAGAAGACCGGCCAGTACGACAACACCTTCATCATGTTCATGTCCGACAATGGCGCGGAACCCGACCGGCGCGATCTGGCGAAGAACATCCAGGACCACGTTGGCAAGGAATACGACCACAGCCTGGACAACCTTGGCAGCGCCACTTCGTACGTCATGTACGGCGCCAACTGGGCCAGTGCCAGCGCCACGCCGTTCTTCCGCCACAAATTCACGGCTTTCGAGGGCGGTGTCCACGTGCCGGCATTCGTGCATTACCCGAAGAGAGTCGCGCGCGGCTCGCGCAGCGATGCAATGGGCACCGTCATGGATCTGCTGCCCACTTTCCTCGCGCTGGCGGGAACGCAGCATCCGGGCACCACCTACAGGGGCAAGCCGGTGCTGCAGCCACAGGGCGTCTCGCTGCTGCCGCTGCTGTATGGCAAAGCCAAGTCCGTGCACGCGGCGGACGAGGTCCACGGCTGGGAGCTGTCCGGGTACCGCAGCGTGCGGCAAGGCGACTGGAAGCTGGTCTGGGATCAGGCGGCGCCTGCGGCACAGCGGCGCTGGTCGTTGTTCAACATGAAGGACGACTCCTTCGAGCAGCATGACCTCGCGGCGGCGAACCCCACGAAATACGCAGAGATGCAGAAGGCATGGGACCGCTACGACCAGGAGAACGGGGTCATCTACTGATGCGACGGCTGGGTGTGGCGCTGGCGCTGGTTGTCGCTGCCGCCGCAGGTGCCGGGTATGCCTGGTGGAGTGACAGGGCTCCACCGGCCACCACCGCGCAGGCGCAGCGCTGCATGCTGGCGCCGACGAGCCCGGAGCATCCAGGCATGGTGTGGGTGGCTGGCGGCCGGTTTTCCATGGGCACCGACGCGGGCTTTCCTGAAGAAGGGCCGGCCGTGCAGGCGGAAGTACCCGGGTTCTGGATGGACCAGACCGAAGTCACCAACGCACAGTTCGCGCAGTTCGTTGCAGCCACCGGTTATCGCACGCCGGCCGAACGCGGCCTGCGGCAGGGCGACTCGGCCGATGCGCCCGTGGTGGCAGGCTCCGCGGTATTCCGGCCGCGCGGCGGCCCCGAGGCCATGCGCTCCTTCGTGAATTGGTGGCGTTTCGAGGCGGGTGCCGACTGGCGCCATCCCGATGGTCCGGGCACTTCGATCGCGGGGCTCGAACAGCATCCGGTGGTGCACGTGGCGTATGAAGACGCTCTCGCCTATGCAAAGTGGAAGGGGCGAAGCCTGCCTTCTGAAGAGCAATTCGAGCATGCCGCGCAGGGCAGCGCGCGCAAGAACACCGCCGGCAAATATGCCGCGAACACATGGCAGGGAACGTTTCCTTCGCTGAATACCTCTGCCGACGGCTACGCCGGCACTGCACCGGTGGGCTGCTTTGAACCTAACCGCCTCGGCTTATACGACCTGATCGGCAATGTATGGGAGTGGACCACCAGCCCGTACTACGAACGCCATGATTCTGCCGCCAAGCAGGCTCATCCGCAGGGCTTCGATCCCACGCAACCGAATGAAGCGGCGGTGGCGGTGGTGAAAGGCGGGTCGTACCTGTGTTCGCCTGACTACTGCATGCGCTACCGGCCCGAGGCGCGGATTGGGCAGAGCAGGGGGCTCGGTACCTCGCACATCGGTTTTCGCACAGTTCTGAATCCGTAGGCGTCGAGTCTGTTGATGGCTATGATCAATCCGGTAGTTCAGGCAGCGCTACGAATTGCACCCAGTCGGAGGGCTCATGGAAGCAGTGGACGTTCTGCACGCAGTCGAACGGCTGGTTGCCATTGCCCATTCGGAACCTGGAGCAGATCCAGGCGCTCTCAAGGAGGTCACCGCCATTCTGTCCCGGATGGGCCTGAATGACGGTTCGCCCGGTTACAAGGCGGAGAAGTTGGCCGCTGTCTGCAATGGCTTCGGGAAATGGCTGGGCGGTGGCAAAGAGATGGCTCAAGAGGAAGATTCAAACATCTCTCGAGAGCACCTGCTGTCGGACATCGAGAAGCTCCGCAAGGTGCTCGCGCGCGGCAGTGGCGGGCAGGATTGACGGCAATTGATACTTCCTCAGCCTGGCAGGCTAAGCCGGAAGATGGAACCTCGTGGCTCGTTAGCGAGAACGGCGATGCGGCCGCCATGGGCCTGCGCGATGCGCCGCGCCAGCGACAGGCCGATGCCTGAGCCACCGGGCTTGGTGGTAAAGAACGGCACGAAAATCTGTTCGCGTTGTTCGGGAGTAAGACCCGGGCCGTTGTCGATGACTTCGATAACTGGCAGCCCGTTCTCGGCGTAACACTGGATTGCGATGCGCGGTTGCGGCGCTTCGGTTGCCGCGTCAGCGGCGTTGCGCAGTAGATTGATCAGCGCCTGCTCCAACAGGTCGGGATCCGCCTGCGCCACGAGTCCCAAGGGTGTGACACGGCTTTCGAGCAGAATGCCGCGTTCTTCGAGCGCAGGCCGGATCAGTCGGTCGACGCCCTCCAGCAGCTGGCTCAACGACACCGCCTGCGATTGCGGTTCAGGCAGATCCGCGACCTGACGGTAACGTTCGACGAAACGCAGCAGGCCCTGGCTGCGGCGCGTGATGGTTTCCAGGGCCGCGGCCACTTCCTCTGTGCTTCCCCCGGCGCGCAGCAGGCCATCGAGGCTCTGCGACAGAGAGGCGATCGGCGTCAGCGAGTTCATCATCTCGTGCGACAGCACGCGCGCCATGTCATCCCACGCCGTGAGCTCCACCGCGTCCAGATCGCCGGCGAGTCGTTGCAGCGAGATCAGCCGTTGTGGCGGAGTTCCTGGCGTCGCGAATTGGGTCGCCGACGCAAGCAGCCGTCGGCCATTGGCAATCTGCACGATGCGATGTGTGCCGGGAGCCAACGCGGCCAACTGCGCAGCCGCGGTTGCTCCGAGTGACGGCAACTCCGACAGTCGTCCTGCGGTTTGGCCGAGCAACCGATGCGCGGCGCGGTTGATGACTCCGAGGCCGCCGTCTGCAGCCAGAACCAGCAATCCTGCAGGCACGGTATCCAGCAATGTCTGCAGGTATTCGCCCTGCTGCTGCTGGTGGCGGCGATTCTGCCGCAAGCTTTCCAGCGTGCGGTCATAAGCGTCGCGCAACGTAGCCGGGATGGCGCTGCGCTGCACCGGTGTTTCGAGCGCGCTGGCCGAGAGTGCGTCGAGGAAGCGCTCGGCAGCGCGGTTTTCGCGAGCGGCAAGCATGCCGAGGTCGGTGATGATCAGGGCTCCGCAAAGCAGGATGACCAGTGCGGTGGCGTAGTACTGCGTGTTTCCCAGCAGATAGACCAGCGCGCAAAGCAGCACGGCAAGCAGCAGCGCGCGCCACAGCACCGCAAACACGAACCCGCCGGAGTAACGGTGCTCAGAGGCCATGCTTGGACATGCGCCGGTAAAGTGCGGGCCGGCTCAGACCGAGCGCGGCGGCGGCCTCCGAGATATTGCCCTCGGCCTTCGTGAGCGCGCGTTCGATCGCACCGCGCTCGAGCTGGTCCAGCGTCTGCGCCTCTGCGTCCCGCTGCGCGCGCGTAGTGATTGCCGCGGCCTCGACCGTCGCGATGAGCTTCTCGTTGTGCCACGGCTTGAGCACAAAGTCCGTGGCGCCGCGCTTAAGCGCCGCGACGGCCAGCTGCACGCCGCCGTAGCCGGTCATCAACACCACGGCGAGCGTGCTGTCGCAGGCGCGGATGCGTGCGAGAGCATCGAGGCCCGCCGCGCCGCTGCGATCACCGGCGACGAAGTTCATGTCGAGCAGCACGGCGTCGTAGCCGGTCGAGGTCAGTTGCGATTCCAGCCCCTCATCCGGCGCGGCCAGCGCGTCGATGCGTGCGAATTGCCCGGCCAGCGCGATGCGTGCCGCGCGCTGCACATCGGCGTCATCCTCGACGATCAGCAGCGCGCCGGCAGTGTTCATTTCCGGACACCTGGGCCGCGTTCTTTAGTGACGTGTGACATGCAAGTGCTTGTCCTGCAGGCGTTTTATCCAATGCGTTATGCGTCCTACACTAACCGATATGGACATGGCCGTTAACCCCGTGCAATTGCCGGAAGCAATGGACAGGCCGATCTCGCTGCGCTGGTGGCGTCGCAGGCGCTGGCAGCAACTCCTGCTCGCGGGCGTGGCGCTGCTGCTCGCGGTAGTGGGCGCTGTGGTGTTGCTGGGTCCCGCGCAGCGCACCCTGCGCATGCCACTGGTCAGCGTGAGCATCGCGACGGTGGAACAGGGTGTCTATCGGGATTTCATTCCATTGCGCGGCGAGGTGGTGCCGCGCGATACGGTTTACCTTGATGCACTGGAAGGCGGTCTGGTCACGCGCGTGCTGGTGCATGACGGTGATCGGGTGAAGGAAGGCCAGCCGCTGGTGGTATTCGGCAATACGTCACTGGAGCTGGACGTGCTGCAGCGGGAGGGCAGTCTGGTGGGGTCGATCACGCAACTGCAGGAACTCGAGACCCGGCTGGAGCAGGACCGCGCCACCAACGAGCGACTGCTCGCCGACGCAGAGTACGACGTGATCCGTGTGAAACGCGCGCTGGACCGTCGTGAAGAGTTGATCGCCCGGCAGCTGGTGTCGGTGGAGGAGCGCGACAAGTTACAGGACGAGCTGCAGAGTGCGTTGCGCAAGCGGGACCTGCAGCAGGGCAGCAACGCACGCCAGGAAGCGATGCGTGTGCAACAGCAGCCTCAGCGCAAGGAGCAGATGGCCAAGCTGCAGGAGAGCCTCTCGATTACACACGACAAACTGCGCAACCTCACCGAGCGTGCGCCCGTGACCGGGTTGTTGACCGGACTGGATTTGAAGATCGGCGAGAACCGCAATCGTGGCACCCGCCTGGCAGAGATCACACCCGACACGGGCTTCAACCTCCTGGCAACCGTCGATGAGTACTATCTTGGCCGCGTGCGCGAAGGACAGGTCGCGCAGATCGAGCGCGAGGGCAAGCAATGGCCGGTGCGCGTGACGCGTGTTTATCCGCAGGTCAAGGACGGCGGCTTCAAGGTCGATCTCGCTTTCACTGGCGACACACCTGCCGGGCTGCTGCGCGGCCAGTCGCTGCAAGGCCGGCTATCGCTGGGCGAGGACAAGCAGGGCGTGGTGCTGGCGAGCGGCCCTTTTCTTGAAGGCAGCGGCGGGGACTGGGTCTTCGTGCTCAACGCCGACGGTAGTACCGCGCAACGCCGCCGCATCAAGCTGGGCAGACGCAATGCCGAACAGGTCGAGGTGCTATCTGGCCTCGCGGCGGGCGAGCGCGTGATCGTCTCGGACTACACCGGCCTCGACCGCATCGACCGCATCGATCTCAAGCAATAGGAATCCACACATGCTGAAACTCGCAGATGTTCGCAAGATCTACCGCACCGACGAAGTCGAGACCCACGCGCTCGGCGGTGTATCGCTGGAAGTACAGGCCGGCGAGTTCGTCGCCATCATGGGGCCTTCAGGCTGCGGCAAGTCGACGCTGCTGAACATCCTCGGCCTGCTCGACAATCCGGACAGCGGGCAGTACTGGTTCTTCGGCCAGGAGGTGGCGCGCCACAGCGAGAAACAACTCACGCAGCTGCGGCGCGGCGGCGTCGGCTTCGTGTTCCAGAGCTTCAATCTCGTGGACGACCTGAACGTGCGGGAGAACGTTGAAGTCTCGCTGCTCTACCGCGGGATGTCGGGCGCTGATCGGCACAAGCGCGTCGCGGCGTCCCTGGAGCGCGTCGGACTCTCGCACCGTGCGAAGCATCTGCCCAGCCAGCTCTCCGGGGGTCAGCAGCAGCGCGTCGCGGTGGCGCGCGCATTGGTCGGCGAGCCGAAGCTGATCCTGGCTGACGAGCCCACCGGCAACCTCGACACCGAGAATGGTGCGGCAGTGATGGACATGCTGAAGGAGATCAACAAGGCCGGCACAACAGTGATCATGGTTACGCACTCGCTGGCGCATGCCGCACAAGCGCAACGTACGATCAAGCTCCTTGATGGGCAGGTTGTTTCCGAAACGCTGCTGGCCGCCTGAATCAAGGTCGTTCATGTTCCGTAGCGCACTCGCCGCCGCCCTGCGGCACCTCTACCGCGGCAAGCTGTATGCAGCTATTGCCGTGTTCGGTCTCGCCGTGGGGCTGTGCGCGGCGTTGCTCGCGGCACTGTACATCCGCAGTCAGTACAGCTACGACCACTTCGTGGCTGGATACCGGGACGTCTACCTGGCCACGATGAGTTTCACCGGCCCGGATCAGCCTTCCTCCTATGGCAAAGTCACCCCGGTGCTGCTCGCCGCGCTGCTGAAACAGCGCTTCCCCGAAATAGCCTCAGTTACACGGATGAATCCCCACCGGGTGACGCTGCGATACGGCGAAGTCGAACTGGGCAGCAGTATCGAGGACCATGGGCTCGTCAGTTCGGTCGATCCGAACTTCTTCGACACGCTGCCACTCCCTGTGCTGGCCGGCGATCCCGTTGCAGCCTTGTCGAAACCCGACCAGCTGGTGATGACGCGCGAGATCGCGCGCAAGTTGTTTGGCGACGAGCCGGCACTGGGCAGGACGCTGGAGGTAGTGCATGACAATGCCTTGGGCAGCCAGGTGGTGACCGTAACAGTGGGCGCCGTGATCGACGATATCCCGGACAACCGTTCGCAGTTGGAGAGCCGGGTGTTCGTTTCGGGCCGCTCGGCCTGGACACAGCTCGCTATGAGCGACCGCTCCGCTGAAAGAGGATTTTATGCACGATTCGGGATGACCCCTCAGGTTCTCACGTTGGTGCGCCTGCATCCGGGGGCCTTGTTGCAGTCGGTGCGCGACGATCTGCCGGAAGTGGTGTCGCAGATCAATAGCGCTGCTACTGTGCAAACCGGTTCAAAGTCGGATTTGGACCTGGTGCGCATCGATCGCGTCCAAACGAGTCCGCACTACAACCCGGGAATTACTGGCCGCATCGTGATGACGACGATCATGGCTCTCGTGATCCTTGTCATCGCCGCCGCAAACTTCGTGAATCTGCTAACCGCACGCTCGAGCGCGCGCGTTCTCGAAGTTGGCGTGCGCAAGCTCGCAGGAGCGCGACGCGCGACGCTGGCCTTGCAGTTCCTTGGGGAAGCCTTTGTCTACGTGACGGTTGCAGTCGTTGCTGCGGTGGCGATGACCGAACTGCTGCTGCCCCATGTCAATGCTTTCCTGGTCGCCAACGCGGAATTCAAGTACTGGAAAGAACCTGCCCTGCTCGGCTGGATGTTGCTGGGAACAATCGTATTCGGCCTGCTCGCCGGATTCTGGCCGGCGCTGGTGCTCTCGGCGCTGCGGCCGCTCGGCGCGATGCACGGCGCGCGACTGGCCCGGGGCAGTGGAGGCTTTCTCAGACAGTCGCTGGTGTCGTTGCAGTTCGCGTTGCTCACCAGCCTGATCCTGGCCGCGGGAGTGATGTACCTGCAGCGCCACTTCGCCACCGAACAGGCGCTGCGCTTCGACACCGATCAGGTGCTCATCGTGGAAGCGAGCTGCTCACCGGGAAGAATGGCCGAGCTGCGCAAACTTGCCGGTGTACGCGATGCGGCCTGTTCGTACTCCGGATTGCTCGGTGGCGGCGAGGCTATGAGCGAAGTCACGACGCGCGACGGCGGCAAGATCAGGATAAAACCGGTACAAATCGATGATCGGATGCTCGGACTCTACGGCATCGCGCCACTCGCCGGCCGGGGACTGACTGCGTCCGATTTCAACGCAGCGACGAGGCCCCCCTCGAAGCGCTTTCTCATCAACGAAGCGGCCATGCGGGCGCTCGGGTTCAGCTCGCCGGCTGCCGCGCTTGGACCTTATCAACTGGCTTCGGCAGAACTTGGGGCCGGGCGTGCTCACGTGTTTGAGGAAATCATCGGAGTGGTGCCTGATTTCTCCATGGCGCCGGTGAATACCCGCATCGGGCCGACGGTGTTCTATGCGGACCCGGTGCAATTTTCGACGATCAGCGTGAAGCTGAAAGGCACCGATATTCCGGCGACGCTTGCGGATATCAACCTTGTCTGGAAAAGCACCAGCGGCAGGATGGGGGAAGGCCCCTTTGGCAAGCTGAACTATTATTTCTACGACGAGCGCGTGCAGCGCATGTACCAGTCCATGCTGCGCGAGGCGCGGGCCTTCGGCATCGCCTCGCTGGTGGCGATATCGCTCGCGCTGCTGGGCCTGCTAGGTCTCGCGGCCTCGGCGGCCGACCGGCGCACAAAGGAGATCGGAATACGCAAGGCGCTTGGCGCGACGACCGGCGATGTGCTGCGACTGTTGCTGTGGCAGTTCAGCAAGCCGGTTGTCTGGGCAAACCTCATCGCCTGGCCGGTCGCCGGTTGGGCGATGCAGCGCTGGCTCAACGGTTTCGCGTATCACATCGATCTGCCGCTGTGGCTGTTTCCCGCAACGTTGCTGGCAACGATGCTGGTCGCGCTCGCCACGGTCAGTGCTCATGCGCTGCGGGTGGCGCGCGCGAAGCCGGTGACGGCGCTGCGCTACGAATGAAATCTGACCATGTTCCGTAGCGCACTCGCCGCCGGCCTGCGCAGCATGGCGCGCAGCCGGTTCCATACAGCCATCAGTGTGGCCGGCCTGTCCATCGCCTTCGCGGCCATATTGGTCATCACCCTGTTCGTGCGGAACGAACTGGGCTACGACGGCCATGTTCCGGGCCACGAGCGGATCTACCGCATTGCCTTTGTCGGTCAGCCCCATGACGGTGCTCCGATGCGTTTCGACCTCGTCAATGCCGACATCGCGGCCAGACTGTTGGAAGGCGTGCCGGAGGTGGAGGCGGTGGCGCGGCTCAAGCCGACCTCGCTCAGCATCGGGCGGGGTGACGTCGAATTCACGGAGGAACTGTTCTGGGCCGATCCGGATTTTTTCTCGGTACTGCCGATGCAGATCTGGTCCGGCGACCTGCGGACCGCGCTCAACGACCCTGGCAGCGTCGTCGTCACCCGCCGGATCGCCCGCAAGTACTTCGGTACTGAGGATGCGATCGGAAAGACGCTCAGCATTCGCCGACAGCGCACGCTTATTGTGACCGCTGTGCTGGATGATCCACCTTCCAACACCCACCTTGCCGCTGAGATATTTGCTTCCGGCCGCGCGCCGTTCTCGGCATTGTCGATCTTCGACGCGCGGCCACCCGCACCGCCCCAGTTGGGCGCGGAGGTTTTCACCTATCTGCGCGTCAGGCCCGGGATCTCGGAGGCGGCGCTGGACGCGGCCCTGAAACGTTTCGGCGAGACATATCCTCTGAACATGACCTGGGGCAGCTATTCCTTGCACGCCGTTCCGTTGACCCGCATTCATTTCGAGCCGGCCGGCCTGGGCTCGATGAAACCTCCCGGCAGCCTGAATGCAATCCGTGCGATGTCCGCCGTCGGCGTACTGATTCTCGTGATGGCGGTGATCAACTTCGTCAACCTGGCGACGGCGAGGAGCGTGCGTCGCGCGGTCGAAGTGGGTGTGCGCAAGGTGTCAGGTGCGAACCGCGGCCAGCTGGCAATCCAGTTCATTGGCGAGGCGTCGCTGTATGCCGTGTGTAGCCTCGTCCTGGCACTGGCGCTGGTAGAAACCTGTCTGCCACGTCTCAATGCGCTGCTGGGTTGGGACATCGGCTTCCGTTACACGGATCAGCCTGGTTTCCTGCTGGTGCTGCTGGCGGCTGCGGCAGTTACTGGTGTGCTGGCGGGCGCCTATCCGGCGTGGATACTCGCGGGGGTCAAGCCGCGCGCTGCGCTGTATGCGGCTGCCAGATCCGCGGAGTCCGGCATCGTACGACACGTGCTGGTCACGGCGCAGTTCGCAATTCTGACCGGCCTGCTGCTGGCCACGTTTGTGATCTACCGACAGACGGACTTTGCTCTGCACCATCGACTGCGTGTGCCCACCGATCAGCTGGTGATGCTGCGAACCGGCTGTAACGATACGCTGAGGCGGAAAGTTCTGGAGCTTCCCGGTGTAGAGGCTGCTGCTTGTTCCGCACTGTCGCTGCAGCGAATCAGTATCAGCAGTGCGGGGTTCCGGAAGCCGGACGGCGGCAGCCTGACGCTGCGCTTGACGGCTGTGGACGAGGGGCTGTTCGAGCTGTTTGGCATGGCACCTCTGGCAGGGCGATTCTTTTCCCGGAACCGCGCCGCCGACCGCCTTCCGGCAGGCTACGACGTCAACAGCAACTGGTTTGCATACGATGGTCCCGAGCCGCCGCTCGCGTCCGCCGTGATCAACGCTACGGCTGCGCGACAGATCGGCGCAACCACGGCAGATGCCGCGCTGGGCAGAGTGCTGCGCATGGAAGGCGAGGGCAGCTTCGTCGTGTTCCAGGTCATCGGTGTCGTGCCCGACTTTCCCGCGGATTCGATCCGGGAGCCGGTGCAGCCGACGATCTACTATTTCGCGCCAGCGCATTTCGGCCTGCTGGTGGCCAAGTTTTCCCGCCAGGACATGCCCGGGATGCTCGCGGCCATAGAAAAGCTCTGGAAGGAAGTGGGTGATCCGCGACCCTTGGACATGGTCTCCTATGATCGGTACGTGGCCGAACTGCATCGGGACGTTGCGCGGCAGGCCGCTGCCAGCGCCGCATTCTCCCTCGTGGCGGCGACGATCGCCTGCCTGGGCCTGCTGGGGCTGTCGGCATTAATTGCCGAGCGACGCACGCGTGAGATAGGTCTTCGCAAGGCGCTCGGCGCCACCACTAGCGACGTGATGCGCTTGTTGCTGTGGCAGTTCAGCAAGCCCCTGCTCTGGGGCAATCTCATCGCCTGGCCGGTAGCCGGTTGGGCAATGCACCGCTGGCTCAACGGCTTCGCGTATCACGTCGATCTGCCGTTGTGGCTGTTTCCCGCAACCGCGCTGACGACCGTGCTGATCGCGCTTGCCACAGTGAGCGCGCATGCCATGCGAGTGGCGCACGCCAAGCCCGTGACGGCGCTGCGCTACGAATGAGGGCCGATCATGTTCCATAGCATCCTAGCCAAAATCAGGAGACCCCCCGGCTATGCCGGGGTGGCAGTAGAAGTTTGACAGTTCCGGAAGTCCATCACTGAAACTCCCCCGCGTGAGCCGCCAAGCACACGCAAGAGGAGAATCAGGATG
>JBDSJD010000043.1:0-11668 GCA_039917615.1 Steroidobacteraceae bacterium | reverse complement strand
ATCCTGATGGTTGTCCAGATCATCAGCGCGACCTGCATCGTGGCACTGGTGCTGGTCCAGCGCGGCAAGGGCGCCGATGCCGGCGCGACGTGGGCGATCGTCGGTCACTCCGAACGCCGCCAGCACTTCGGCGATACGTCCTCGATCGTCGGCGCGAAAGCCCGCGCCGCGCTCGCCGCCGGTCTCGGCGCGATCGTCTGCGTCGGCGAGACGCTCGCGGAGCGCGACGGCAACCGCACGCTCGCCGTCGTCGACGAGCAGCTCGCGGGCGGCCTTTCCGACATCGCGGCCTCGTCCCTCAACAAGCTCGTCATTGCCTACGAGCCGGTCTGGGCGATCGGCACCGGCCGGACCGCCACGCCGCAACAGGCGCAGGACGCGCACGCGTTTATCCGCGGGCGGGTGGCAGCGCACGATGCTAGTATCGCCGCCGGCTTGCGCATCCTCTACGGGGGAAGCTGCAAGGCGGGAAATGCTGCCGAATTGTTCGGCATGCCGGATGTTGATGGCGGGCTGATCGGTGGCGCTTCGCTGAAGGCGGAGGAATTCCTCGCGATCTGGTCGGCCGCCGTAGAGGTTTGAAGACAATGTTGATCCATTCCATCCTGATGGTTGTCCAGATCATCAGCGCGACCTGCATCGTGGCACTGGTGCTGGTCCAGCGCGGCAAGGGCGCCGATGCCGGCGCGGGTTTCGGCGCTGGTGCATCGGGCACGGTATTCGGTGCACGCGGCGCCACCACGGCCCTGTCTCGCGCCACCGCGATACTGGCGGCGGTGTTCATGATCACAAGTCTCATGCTGTCATACCTGGTAACGCGCAGCACCGCGCCCGTTACGGAGAGCGTGCTGGACCGTTTGGCGGGGCAGGGTGTCAACGAGGTGCCCACAGTGCCTGCGCCGGCTCCGGCACCGCCGACTTCTGCGCCCGTCCCCGCGCCCAAATAAGCGAAGGGAATTACGTTTTTTCTTGCCGACGTGGTGGAACTGGTAGACACACTAGCTTGAGGGGCTAGCGCCGCAAGGTGTAGGAGTTCGAATCTCCTCGTCGGCACCAAATCTGCGGGGTCGTTTGCTACAATAACGGCTAGTTGCGGGGCAACACGTTTCACCTTGTTCAGGTGCGTGCGCCCCGTTTTGTTGTGGACGGTACATGCTCGCCAACTACTTGCCGGTTCTCATTTTCCTGGTCGTGGCCACCGGCCTTGCTGCCGTGCTGCTGGTCCTCGGCAATATTTTCGGCCGGCTGACCAGCAAACAGCCCGGCGACCCCGAAAAACTGTCTGCCTATGAATGCGGTTTCGAAGCCTTCGAAGATTCCCGCGCACGCTTCGACGTGCGCTATTACCTGGTTGCCATCCTGTTCATCGTGTTCGATCTTGAAATCGCCTTCCTGTTTCCCTGGGCCGTGGCGCTGCCGGCGATCGGTGGCTTCGGCCTCTGCGCCATGGGCATCTTCCTGCTGATCCTGGTGGTCGGTTTCATCTACGAATGGAAGAAAGGGGCGCTCGAGTGGGACTAGAAGAGGTGGAGTTGCCACCGGACAATCCGGAGGCCTTTGCGCAGCGCGGCTTCCTGACTACCCAGGTCGATAGCCTCGTCAGCTGGGCGCGAACCGGTTCGCTCTGGCCGATGACCTTCGGTCTCGCCTGTTGCGCGGTCGAGATGATGCATGCCGGCGCGTCGCGCTATGACCTGGACCGTTTCGGCATCGTGTTCCGCCCCAGTCCGCGCCAGTCCGACGTAATGATTGTCGCCGGCACACTGGTCAACAAGATGGCGCCGGCCTTGCGCAAGGTCTATGACCAGATGCCGGAGCCACGCTGGGTGATTTCCATGGGTTCCTGCGCCAACGGTGGCGGCTACTATCACTACAGCTATGCAGTGGTGCGGGGTTGCGACCGCATCGTGCCGGTGGATGTCTATGTGCCCGGTTGCCCGCCCACTGCTGAAGCGCTGCTTTACGGCATCATCCAGCTGCAGAAGAAGATCGCGCGCACCAGTGTGATGACCAGCACGGTGGCCGGATGAGGCAGCAGGTCGAGCAGATGGCAGCGCGGGTTGACGCGCGCCTCGCAGCACAATTGCAGCGGCGGGCGACCACCACGGGCGAACTTTCCTATGACGTGGCGGCGGCGGACCTCGTGGCGGTCGTGACTACGCTGCGCGATGACGCCGAACTGCGCTTCGAGATCCTGATAGACGTTGCCGGTGTGGATTACACGGACTACGGGTGCACGGAGTGGCGCACGGTGTCGTCAACCAACAGCGGGTTCGGTCGCGCGGTCAATCGCAACGGGGTGGAAGGGCCGTATGCCGGTCCGCGCTTCGCGGTGGTCTACCAGCTGCTGTCGATCACCCACAATGAGCGCCTGACGCTGCGCGCGTTCTGTGCCAACGACGAAGAACCCGAAATCGATACCCTGGTCGGCGTGCATGCCGGCGCCAACTGGTTCGAGCGCGAAGCCTTCGACCTGTTCGGCATCGTATTCAACGGGCATCCGGACCTGCGGCGCATCCTTACCGATTACGGCTTCATCGGGCACCCGTTCCGCAAGGATTTTCCGCTGGAAGGCAACGTGGAAGTGCGCTACGACAGCGACAAGCAGCGGGTGGTGTACGAACCGGTGCAAATCGTGCCCCGTGTTCTGGTGCCGCGTGTGATTCGCGACGATGCCCGCTATGAGCCCGAGTTGAAAGGGCGCAGTTGATGGCGGAGATTCGCAACTTCACCCTGAACTTCGGTCCGCAGCATCCGGCGGCGCACGGCGTGCTGCGGCTGGTGCTCGAGATGGACGGCGAGACCATCATGAAGGCCGACCCGCATGTCGGTCTGTTGCATCGTGGCACCGAAAAGCTCGCCGAGTCCAAACCGTTCAACCAGTCGATCGGCTACATGGATCGCCTGGACTACGTATCGATGATGTGCAATGAGCACGCCTATGTCATGGCCATCGAGCGCCTGCTCGGCGTGCAGGTGCCAGAGCGCGCGCAGTACATCCGCGTGATGTTCGACGAGATCACCCGCATCCTGAACCACCTGATGTGGCTGGGCGCGCATGGGCTGGATATCGGCGCGATGAGCGTGTTCCTGTTTTGCTTCCGCGAGCGTGAAGACCTGATGGACTGCTACGAGGCGGTCTCGGGCACACGCATGCACGCCACCTACTATCGGCCGGGTGGGGTCTACCGCGACCTGCCGGATTCGATGCCGAAGTACCAGGCTTCACGCTGGCGCTCCAAGAAGGATGCCGATCGCCTCAATGAAGTCCGCGGCGGCTCGCTGCTGGATTTCATTGAAGACTTCACCAGGCGTTTCCCCGCCTGTGTCGACGAATACGAAACCCTGCTCACGGATAACCGCATCTGGAAGCAGCGCACGGTCAACATCGGCGTGGTGCCGCCAGAGCGGGCGATGCAGCTGGGCTTCACCGGGCCGATGTTGCGCGGCTCGGGCATCGCCTGGGACCTGCGCAAGAAGCAGCCTTACGATGTCTACCCATTGATGGATTTCGACATTCCCATTGGCGTGAATGGCGACTGCTACGACCGCTATCTGGTGCGCGTCGAGGAAATGCGCCAGTCCAACCGCATCGTCGCGCAGTGCGTGAAGTGGCTGCGGGCCAACCCGGGGCCGGTGATGCTCGACGATCGCAAGATCCGTCCGCCGAGCCGTGAAGAGATGAAGGGCGACATGGAATCGCTGATCCATCACTTCAAGCTGTTTACCGAAGGCTACTGCGTGCCCGCCGGCGAGACCTACGCGGCAGTAGAAGCGCCCAAGGGCGAATTCGGCGTGATGCTGATTTCCGATGGCGCCAACAAACCCTATCGACTCAAGTGCCGCGCGCCGGGTTTCGCGCATCTGTCGGCGCTGAGCGAGATGGTGGAAGGCCACATGCTGGCCGACGTCGTGGCCGTGATCGGCACGCAGGATATTGTATTCGGAGAAGTCGACAGATGAGCGCCGCAGTGATCGGCAAGGCTGCACTGCTGAACGAGCACACGCGGCACGAGATCGACGAATGGGTGGCGCGCTTCCCGGCCGGCAAGCAGCGCTCTGCGGTGTTATCTGCGCTGCGGTTTACCCAGGAGCAAAACAACGGCTTCCTGACCGCGGACCTGATGGACGCCGTCGCGGAATATCTCCAGCTGCCGGCAATTCACGTTTACGAAGTCGCCAGCTTCTATTCGATGTTCGAGACGCACCCCTGCGGCCGGCATCATGTGAGCATCTGTACCAATATCTCCTGCATGCTGAACGGCGCCGAGGACATCGTCGCCTACACGGAGAAAAAGCTGGGCATCAAGCTCGGTGAGAGCACGCCGGATGGACGCATCTTCCTCAAGTGCGAAGAAGAGTGCCTGGCGGCCTGCAACAACGCACCGATGATGATGATCGATCACATCTACCACGAGCACCTCACGCCGGCGAAGGTCGACGAAGTGCTGGACAAACTGAAGTAACGCCATGGGCAAGTGGGACGATAAAACCAACCTGGTCTGCTTCGAGGTACTGAAATACCCGGAGCCCTGGAAGCTCGACACCTATCGCAGGATCGGTGGCTATGACGCGTGGGAGAAAATCCTCGCCGAGAAGCCGCCGCACACCCAGATTATCGATACCTTGAAGGCTTCGGGTCTGCGTGGCCGTGGCGGCGCCGGATTCCCCGTCGGCACGAAGTGGAGCTTCATGCCGCGCAATGCGCCGGGTCAGAAATACGCCGTGTGCAATTCGGACGAATCCGAGCCCGGCACCTGCCATGACCGTGACATCCTGCGCTACAACCCGCACTCGCTGATCGAGGGCATGGCCATCGGCTGCTATGTCATGGGCGCAACGGTGGGCTACAACTACATCCGCGGCGAATTCCTTGGCGAGCCCGTGCCGCGTTTCGAAGCCGCGCTGAAAGAAGCGTATGCCGCAGGCCTGCTGGGTAAGAACATCAAGGGCTCGGGCATCGATGTGGACATCATCTGCGCCGTCGGCGCCGGTGCCTACATCTGCGGCGAAGAAACCGCGCTGCTCGAATCGCTGGAAGGCAAGCAGGGCAAGCCGCGTTTCAAACCGCCGTTTCCGGCCAACTTCGGTCTTTACGGCAAGCCCACCACCATCAACAACACGCAGAGCTATGCCTCGGTGCCCACCATCCTGCGCAAGGGCGCAGCCTGGTTTGCTGGCCTTGGTGTGCCGAACGCAGGTGGCACGGTGATCTTCTCCGTGTCCGGTCATGTGGCAAAGCCCGGCAACTTCGAAGTGCCACTGGGCATTCCCTTTGCGGATTTGCTGGAAATTGCCGGCGGCATGCAGGGCGGCCGCAAGATCAAGGCCGTGATCCCCGGGGGGTCTTCCTGCCCCGTGGTGCCCGGCGAGATCATCATGAAAACCAACATGGATTACGACGCGCTGAAGGCCGCGGGCAGCAGCGTCGGTTCGGCGGCGGTCATCGTCATGGATGAGACCACCTGCATGGTGAAGGTGCTGGAGCGCCTTTCTCGTTTCTACATGTCCGAGTCCTGCGGCCAGTGCACGCCTTGTCGCGAAGGCACGGGCTGGCTCAACCGCATGCTCAAGCGCATCCTGGCCGGGCAGGGCAATCGGGGGGACATCGACCTGCTGGTGCAGGTGGCCAACAAGATCGAAGGCCACACCATTTGCGGCCTTGGCGACGCAGCAGCGTGGCCGGTGCAGAGCTTCGTCAAGCACTTCCGCCACGAGTTCGAATACATGGTCGACCATGGCGGCCGCAGCATCGTCAATGCGCAGCAGGCGGCGGCATGAGCACGCCGAATCCCGTGCCGCAATCCGATACGGTCACGATTACCGTTGACGGCGTGCCCATGCAGGCGCGCAAGGGCGAGATGCTGATTCGCGTCACCGACGCGCATGACATCTATGTGCCGCGCTTCTGCTATCACGAGAAGCTGCCGGTCGCCGCCAATTGTCGCATGTGCCTGGTCGAGGTGGAAAAGGCGCCCAAGCCGATGCCCGCCTGCGCCACGCCGGTGATGGATGGCATGGTGGTGCACACGCGTTCGGCAAAGGCCATCGCCGCGCAGAAGTCGGTAATGGAATTCCTGCTGATCAATCATCCGCTGGACTGCCCGATCTGCGATCAGGGCGGCGAGTGCGAGTTGCAGGACCTCGCCATGGGCTATGGCCGCGACATTTCGCGCTTTAATGAGCGCAAGCGCGTGGTGAAGGACAAGAACCTGGGGCCGCTGGTGTCCACCGACATGACGCGCTGCATCCACTGCACGCGGTGTGTGCGCTTTGGCCAGGATATCGCCGGCTTTCCCGAGCTTGGCACCACCGGTCGTGGTGAGCACAACGAGATCGGCACGTATATCGAGAAGAGTGTCGATCACGAGCTGTCCGGCAATATCATCGACCTGTGCCCCGTCGGCGCGCTGAACAGCAAGCCGTTCCGTTTCCGCGCACGCGCCTGGGAAATGACCCAGGTGCCACTGGTGTCGCCGCATGATGGTCTGGGCACGAACACCTATGGCCATGTGCTGCGCGGCAAGCTGATGCGCGTGGTTCCGCGGCAGAACGATGCGATCAACGAGTGCTGGATTTCCGATCGCGACCGTTTCTCGTACGAAGGAATCTACAGCGCTGATCGCCTGTTGAAGCCCATGGTGCGCACGCGTGATGGTTCCTGGCGCGAATGCGACTGGCAGACGGCGCTGGAAGCCGCAGCCGGTGGCCTGAAGGCCGCGCCGGCCGATCAGATTGGTGTGCTCGCCGGTGCTTCGGGCACGGTGGAGGAATATGCGCTGCTGCAGCAGCTTGCGGCTGGCCTGGGCACTGCGAATATCGATCACCGCCTGCGCCAGGTGGATTTCTCCGGCGATGCGGCCGATCCGGCCATGCCCTCGCTGGGTGGCAGCATTGCAGAGGTCGATTCGCTGCAGGCGTTATTGGTAGTGGGTTCGAATTTGCGCCGCGAGCTGCCGGTGCTGGCGCATCGTGTGCGCAAGGCTGCAGTGGCTGGCGCGAAGGTGTGGTTCCTGAATCCCGCCGGGTTTGAATACCTTTTCCCGGTCGCCGGACAGCTGGTGGTTGCGCCCGCTGATCAGCTTGGCGAAATCAATGCTCTGCTGTCTGCGGCAGGCGCAACGACCGTTGGCGGTGCAGCGACAACCGTGACAGACACGCATCGCGCGGTGGTCGAACAATTGCGTGGCGCCAATCGCAAGGCGATCTGGCTTGGCGCCCTGGCCCTGCGACACCCGCAATATGCAGCGCTGCGCGCGGCCGTGCAGGCGCTTGCGGTGGCCACTGGAGCTGCTGTGGGCGTGCTGGCCGAGGGTGGCAATGCTGCGGGCGCGCATCTGGCAGGTGTGTTGCCACATCGGGCGGCCGGTGGTCTGGTCCGGGCAAACGCTGGACTTGATGCAAGCGCCATGCTGTCAGCGCCGCTCGCAGCCTATCTGTTGTGGGACATGGAGCCCGGCGCCGATACGCTGCAGCCGCAAGTTATGGAATCACTGCGTGGCGCCACCTATGTCGTGGCAGCCACGCCATTCGTCACGGACGAACTCAAGGCAGTTGCGCATGTGCTGCTGCCCATTGGGACCTTTGCCGAAACATCCGGCACCTACGTGAACCTGGAAGGCCAGTGGCAGAGTTTTGCCGGCGCGGCACAGCCGGTGGGCGAGGCGCGTCCGGGCTGGAAGGTGCTGCGCGTGCTCGGCAACCTGCTGGGGCTCAACGGCTTTGCGGAAGAGTCGTCGGATGCAGTGCGCGATGCGCTGCGGTTGCTGGTCGAAAAGACCTCAGCCCCGGTAAGCAACGGCAATGCGCCGCTTGCTGCGTTTACGGCTGCCGCCGGCACGGTCGCTGATGTTCCGCTGTATCAGGGCGACGCCATTGTGCGTCGCGCGACCTCATTGCAGCGTACCCGCGAAGCGCGCATCGCACGGCAGGTCTATGGCCCCAGCGGAGTGCAGCCGTGACGGCGCTGTGGGATAACCTGCCCGCATTCATGCGGTCTACCGCGGTGATCCTGCTGCTTACGGTGGTGCTGATCCTTTCAGTGGCATACCTCACGCTGTGGGAACGCAAACTGATCGGCTGGATGCAGGTGCGCAAGGGTCCGAACCGGGTGCGCATTTTCGGCTTCTTCCCGGGTTTTGGTCAGCCCTTTGCAGACGTCATCAAACTTCTCATCAAGGAAGTGGTGGTGCCGTCGCAGTCGAACAAAGTCCTGTTTCGACTTGCGCCAGCCATCACTTTGATTCCGGCGTTTGCAATCTGGGCCGTGATACCCATCGCGCCCGGCTACGCAATCGCCAATGTCGACGCCGGCCTGCTGTATGTGCTGTCACTGACTTCGGTCGGTGTTTACGGCGTGATTCTGGCGGGCTGGGCTTCCAACTCGAAGTATGCGTTCCTGGGCGCCATGCGTTCGGCAGCGCAGATCGTCGCCTACGAAATCGCCATGGGCTTTGCGCTGGTGGGCGTTCTCATGGCTTCCGGCAGCCTGAATCTCGGCACCATCATCGCGAAGCAGCAGGGTGGCCTGTTGTCCTGGAACTGGTTCTGGCTGTTCCCGCTGTTCATGGTCTATTTCATTTCCGGGGTGGCCGAGACCAACCGCGCCCCGTTCGACGTGGCCGAAGGCGAATCGGAAATCGTCGCCGGCTTCCACGTGGAATATTCCGGCATCGGGTTTGCGCTGTTCTTCCTCGCCGAATACGCGAACATGATCCTGATCGCCGTGCTCACGGCCGTATTTTTCTTCGGTGGCTGGCAAACGCCGCTGACCATGGTGTTTGCGCAGGACAGTTCGCTGTTCCAGGTTCCTTATCTCGGCCTGCTGCTGAATGACGGCACCCATTGGCTGGCGCTGAAGACCTTCCTGTTCCTCTGCCTATTCCTGTGGCTGCGCGCCACCTTCCCGCGCTACCGCTACGACCAGATCATGCGGTTGGGCTGGAAAGCATTGATTCCCGTGACCATCGTCTGGATCTTCGTCGAGATGCTGATGATCCACTTCAAGATCGGACCCTGGAGCGCCTGACATGTCAGTGCAGAGTTTTCTCAAAACCTTCACGCTCTTCGAATTGCTCGCGGGCCTGCGCGTCACCTGGGGCACGCTGTGGCGCCGCAAAGTCACGGTGAACTATCCGGAAGAAAAAGCACCCCAGTCATCCCGCTTTCGCGGGCTGCATGCCTTGCGTCGCTATCCCAATGGCGAGGAGCGCTGCATTGCCTGCAAGCTCTGTGAGGCAGTGTGTCCGGCAGCCGCCATCACCATCGATTCTGACGTCAGCGCCGACGGCACGCGCCGCACTACGCGCTATGACATCGACCTGTTCAAGTGCATCTACTGCGGCTTCTGCGAAGAGGCCTGCCCGGTGGACGCCATCGTCGAGACGCGAATCCATGAATACCACATGGAACATCGCGGCGAGAACATCATGACCAAGGACAAGCTGCTGGCGGTAGGCGAGCGCTACGAAGCCATGATCAACGCGGACAAAGCCGCCGATGCGAAGTATCGGTAGGACCTAAGGGAAGGGGAGACACTTGCTCGTCCAGTTGCTCTTTTACGGGTTCGGTCTGGTGCTGCTGGCTGCGGCGCTGGGCGTCATTACCTGCAGGAACCCGGTGCACAGTGCGCTTTGCCTGGTGCTGACGTTCTTTACCGCTGCGGCCATATGGCTGCTCGTCGAAGCCGAGTTCCTCGCCATCGTGCTGGTGCTGGTCTATGTCGGTGCGGTGATGGTGCTGTTCCTGTTCGTCGTGATGATGCTGGACATCGATATCGAAAAACTGCGCAGCGGATTCACAAACCATTTCTGGCTGGGGATAGCTACCGCAGCAGTTCTGGCGCTTGAGATTGTGGGTGTGGTCGTGGCCAGGGGGCTGGGTTCGAATATCAACATGAAGGCGGGCATGTCGCCCTCTGATCCGGCAGTGAGCAACGCAACTGATCTGGGCACCGCGCTGTACACCCGCTATATCTATCCTTTTGAGCTTGCGGCCGTGCTGTTGCTGGTTGCCATCATTGCCGCCATCGTGCTGACCATGCGGCATCGCAAGGGCCTCAAGGTGCAGGACATCGGCGCCCAGGTGGCCACGCGACGTGAGGACCGTCTCCGGGTGATCAAGATGCCGTCGGAGACGCGCGAATGATCACTTTGCAGCAGATGCTGTTCCTGTCTGGCGCGTTGTTCGCCATTGCGGTGGCGGGCATTTTCATCAACCGCAAAAACGTCATCCTGCTGCTGATGTGCATCGAACTGATGCTGCTTTCGGCGAACTTCAACTTCGTGGCTTTCTCGCGCTACCTCGGCAATATCGATGGCCAGGTGTTCGTGTTCTTCGTGCTGACCGTGGCTGCCGCCGAGGCGGCCATCGGCCTTGCCATCCTGGTGGTGCTGTTCCGCGAACGGAAGAGCATCAATGTTGCCGACATCAGTACGCTCAAAGGTTGAGATCTTGACCCTGAATCCGAATGTCCTGCTGGCGATTCCCCTGCTGCCGCTGCTGGCCGCGGTAATCGCCGGTCTGGCCGGGCGCCTCGTGGGACGCATGGGCGCCGCGCTGGTGACCATCCTCGGCGTGGGTGTTTCGTGCCTGCTGTCGATTCTGGTGTTCAAGCAGCATGTGTTCGACGGCGCGCCGGTGTTCAACGAGCCGGTCTACACCTGGCTGGTGAGCGACGGCATCCGCATGCAGATCGGGTTCCTGATCGACCCGCTGACCGTGATGATGATGGTGGTGGTCAACTTCGTGTCGCTGTGCGTGCACGTCTACACCATCGGCTATATGCGCGATGACCCGGGCTACCAGCGGTTCTTCAGCTACATCTCGCTGTTCACCTTTGCCATGCTGATGCTGGTGATGTCCAACAACTTCCTGCAGCTGTTCTTCGGCTGGGAAGCTGTGGGTGTGGTGTCGTACCTGCTGATCGGCTTCTGGTACACGCGCCCAACCGCCATCTTCGCCAACATGAAGGCCTTCATCGTCAATCGCGTGGGTGACTTTGGCTTCCTGCTGGGAATTGCCGGCATCGTCTATTTCACGGGCTCGCTGCAATACAGCGATGCTTTTGCGTCCGTGGACAGGATTGCCGCGCAGAGTTTCGAGATCTTCGATGGGCACCTGTGGAATGCGCTGACCGTCATCTGTATCTGCCTGTTCATCGGCGCCATGGGCAAGTCGGCGCAGATGCCGCTGCACGTGTGGCTGCCCGATTCCATGGAAGGCCCGACGCCCATCTCGGCGCTGATCCACGCGGCCACGATGGTGACCGCGGGTATCTTCATGGTGGCGCGCATGTCGCCGTTGTTCGAAGGCTCCGATGCCGCGCTGAAGTTCGTACTGTTCGTTGGTGCTTCCACAGCCTTGTTCATGGGTTTCCTCGGCATCATCCAGAACGACATCAAGCGCGTGGTCGCTTATTCCACGCTGTCGCAGCTGGGCTACATGACGGTGGCGCTGGGTGTGTCTGCATACTCGGCCGGTGTGTTCCACCTGATGACGCATGCCTTCTTCAAGGCGCTGCTGTTCCTGGCAGCGGGCTCGGTGATCATCGGCATGCACCATGACCAGGACATCCGCAACATGGGTGGCCTGCGCAAGTACATGAAGATCACCTGGATCACGTCGCTGCTGGGCTCGCTGGCGCTGATCGGCACGCCGCTGTTCTCGG
>JBDSJD010000042.1:0-4472 GCA_039917615.1 Steroidobacteraceae bacterium | reverse complement strand
GGTACCTCCGCGATGCGATGGCGGAAGCTGCGAAATTGCCCCTGGGTTTCGATCCGGGCACTGACTACAACTATCACCCCAGCAGCGACATGCTCGCCTACATGGTAGAGCGGATCTCCGGCAAATCACTGCGCGAGTACGTCAGGGAATCGGTACTGGTGCCGCTTGGCATGAAAGACACCGACTGGTATTACACAGCTGCCGCGCTGCCGCGCTTCGCGAAAACCTATCGCGCGGCAAACGGAAAACTCGAACTGTCCGCAAACCAGTTTGCGAACGGGCGCATCAACGCCAATCCCACGTATTTCGAAGGCGGCCTCGGCTTGAACGGACCAATCGAGGACTATGCCAAGTTCTGCCAGATGCTGCTGAACAAGGGCAAATTCAACGGTCACCGTATCCTGCGCCCGGAGACCATCAAACAGATGACAACGATCAATAGACTGCTGCCGGAAACCAGTGTTAAAGAGAAAGGCCTGCAATTCGGCCTGGGATTCGAGATCGACAAAACGAAAAAGCTGGTGCCAGCGGTGTCCGACTCGGCGTTCGGCTGGGGCGGCGCGATGGGCACCAAGTACCTGATCGATCCCGAGCGCGACATGGTGGTGCTGTTCTACCAGAACATGCAGAACGCAGGGAACGCCACCAGCCTGTTCTACGAGCAGGCCTATCGACTGTTCGACACGCCGGCGGCGTCCGCACCCAAAAAGAAATGAGATAAACCAGGTTGGCGCTCCGCGGTGCTCAACGAGCGACAATCCGCTACTCTTCCCCTGCGGTCGCATACCCGGCCGAGGGGGAAGACGATGACGACAAAACTTTCCGCCGCGTTGCTCGCGGCTCTGCTCATTGGCGCCGCCACCGCACCTGCGCAAGCCGACACGCTGCGCGCCGGCTTTTCAGTCGAGCGGCTGCAGCGAGTCGACACGCTTCTCGACGGCTACGTCAACGACGGCCGCGTCATGGGAATCGTCGCACTGGTGCTGCGTGACGGAAAGCCCGTCTACGAACACGCTGTCGGTTGGCGCGACAAGGAAGCCGGCAGCCGCATCGCGATGGACACGGAGTTCCGCATCGCGTCGCAGACCAAGGCGCTGACCAGCGTCGCGGTCCTGCAGCTCGTAGAGGAAGGCAAGGTCACCGTCAGCGAGAGCGCCAGCAAGTGGATTCCCACATTCGCCCGGACCACCGTGGCCACGAAGAATGCCGCGGGTGTCGTAACGTTCACGCCGGCGAAGCGTGCCATCACGATCCGCGACCTGCTCACGCACACCGCCGGCATCAACTACGGCATGAGCCCCGAGGTCAGCGCGTTGTACGAAGCGAAGGGACTGGGCCCGAGCGCAGGCAACGGCTGGTACCTCGCGGACAAGGACGAGGCGCTGTGCACAACGATTGATCGCCTCGGCACGTTGCCGTTCGTCGCGCAGCCCGGCGAGCAGTACGTCTACGGTTACAACACCGACGTGCTCGGCTGCATCGTCGAGCGGGCCTCGGGCTTGGCGCTCGACGAATACTTCCGCACGCGAATCACGGGACCGCTCGGCATGAAAGACACGCACTTCTTCCTGCCCGTGGAGAAACGCGATCGCCTCGCCGTCGTGTATGGCAGCGGCGCGGACGGCAAGGCCCTGCGCCAGGATGACAGCGCAAAGGGTCAGGGCAAGTACGTCGACGGCCCTCGCAAGAATTTTTCACCCGGCGCGGGACTGGTCTCGACCGCCCGCGATTACGCGACCTTCCTTGAAGCACTGCGCAACGGTGGCGCGCTCGGCAAAGCGCGGATCCTGTCGCCGCACGCCGTGCAACTCATGACGACTAACCAGATCGGCGATCTCAAGAGCCCGGGGCTCGGGTTCGGGTTCGGATTCGAGACGCATGACAAGTACGGCGTTTCCGGAATGGAGTCGGTGGGGTCGTGGGGCTGGGGCGGCGCGTATGGAACCTACTACGGCGTCGATCCGGTGGAGCGCCTGACAATGGTGCTGATGGTGCAGATGATGCCGAACACGACGGATCTGACGGACAAGTTCAAGGCGGCCGTCTATCAAGCCCTGTTGAACTGAACCAGAAACCCGGGCGCCGGACACCTGGCCGGCCGGCGATCAGGGGAAGGGCTTACCGTCTTCGCGGGTTGGATTGCCATTTTCTATCAGCAGGCCGTAGGCATCCTTGAGGAGAGTCGGGTGGCCCTTGACGATGATGACGTCTCCTGGCTTGAAGGTAGTCGCGCTGTATCCGCGCTTCTTCAAGTGCGCCACCGCCGAGCCGCCGTAGCTGACGTCCCATTCATGGACGACGCCCTTGGCGTCGACCACCTCGAGCTTCAGACTCGGGTGCGGGTTGATGAAGCGCCATTCCTTCACCTTGCCCTTCAGTTCCACCACGACGGTCGGCTCGTAGATTCCGGCGCTGCTGTGATGTGCCTGGACGGTGGCGGCGACCAGCAACGAGCAGATCATTAGTGCATATCTGGATTTCATGGGAAGTTGCTCCTTATTCGACCGGCAGGCGCTGGATCGGCGGATCATTGGGGAACTTGGGGGCCATCAGCTTGAGGATGTCCTGGGATGCACGCGCGTCGCAGTCCCACGGCAGTGCCAGCGGTTCCGGATCGCGTTTCGAGCGCACCTTGTAGACCCAAGGCTTCTTCAGAAAGAACGGGTCGGTGGTGGTGACTTCCAGCACCAGGTCGTCGCCTTCCTTGGTGTAGCGTTCCACCACTTTCTTCTGGGACGATGATGGCAGGCGGAAGTCGGCGTTCATCCCCTGTGGGTCGAAGGCAAAGTGGATGGTCTCCACGATCAGCGCACCGTTCTCGTAGCGGGCGCGCGAATCACCGAAATAGAGGAACTCGTTCTTCCCGGGTTTCGGGTGCTTGCTGTTGGGCAGCCACGCGGTGCGCACTACATCATCCTTGCCGTAGGTGAACACGATGCGGTCATCGAACTGCTGGATCTGGTGCGCGTATGGGTCCGTCCACATGTGCGGGATGGACATGGGGGCGCAGTCGTACTTAGGCTGCGCGGCCTCATCCATGGCGTTGCTGAACGCCTTGGCGCGGTCGGTCAGCAGAGGATCATTCTCCCGGAGGATCAGACACGTCATTCGTGTGCCGTCGACGCACTGGCCGAACTGCCAGACGCCCGTCAACTTGGGAATCCCGGCATCGGCGGCCAATGCATGCCCTGCGGCGGCAAGGTACATCGCAGTGCAGGCGGCGATGATGGTTTGCCGCAATGTGATGCGATCGTGTTCCACGTTCCCCCCTTTTGGACGCTGGCGCTTTCGCCAAAACAAAGCGGAAGCCTTGGCGCTTTTCTGAGCGCGGCGACAGCATATCACTGTGTCCGGCATGACGGGCAGGAAGTCCAAAGGGCCTTCCCTGCCCGAGCAGATACGCGTAACGGGCCTTGTGCCAGCCCCCGACTTGGCTCCAGCAGGCTGGTCTTCGAGAGACTACGGAAATCCGGTAGTGGCAGGCGCCGCGAGAAAACGTCCAAACCACTCCTGCACGTCGTTGACGATCGATCCGAGCTTCATCGAAAGGCTTAGGTGATCATCGTCTTTCAATAGGATCAGTTTGCTGCCGACCGGGGCGATCGCGGCGAGGCGTTTGCTGTTCTCGGGAGAAAGCCAGCGATCCTTTTCGCCGTGAAAAAAGAGCACCGGGGCCGAAAGCCTGGCCATCGCAGCCAGCAGGTCTCCGTCGCTCCAGGAAAAACCGCCCCGCTTCGGCGCTTTCGCGACGGCAGCCGCGAAAGTCTTGTCGCCGATCTTGGCCGCCTGGCGCGGCGCGACTCCGTGAGCGAACTCTACAACTGCATTTTCAGCGGCGCTGTATGGCTCGAGCGCGACCACCGGCCCCACCCGATTATCTTGGGCCGCCAGCAATAGGCCCACGCTCGCACCATAAGAAACTCCCAATACACCCACCTTCTCCGCGACCAAACCTCGCTTCTGCAACTCATCAAGGAGTTGTTGCAGGTCTCTCGTTTCAAACGCCCCGTAACCGATCACGTTGCCAGTCGAGCGCCCGTGTCCGCGTAGATCGACCAGCACACATCGATATCCAATACCGGCGAGATAAAGTCCCCAATGCATGATGTCTTCGCGTGCATCAGCGTAACCGTGAAGCAACAGAACCGTTCCCAGCGGCGGTTGAGCAAGGAGCTTGGCCGGCAGCGTCCATTCAAACTTCGGTTCCCGCCACATCTCTCCCTTTGCATTCTCCTTCACTTCGATTTTGTAACGAAAATCATAAAACCCAGGTTCGAGAATGGCTACGGCCAGCTCCGCCATGGGCGGGCCCACGGGTTGTCGCCAACTTTGCGCGGCAAGAGCGTCGAACCTTGCGGCGTATTCCGGATCCTTCACGGCTCGCGGAATATTCTGCTGATTGGGCGCCTTCACAGCCATGTTCGCCAACATCGAGCTGACGCAACCCGTGAGCCCCAATCCACCGAACAGAC
>JBDSJD010000041.1:0-57495 GCA_039917615.1 Steroidobacteraceae bacterium | reverse complement strand
AAACGCCGCGCGCTTGGTTGTCTTCCCGTACCGTTCGAATCCCGCAAGGGTCTGGGTCTTCACTGCTCGATCTTCCCTGCAAATGTCCTATGCTTCAGACATCATCGGTTAATCAGAGTTTCCTTAGATAGCGAGGCGACGCTCAGCCGACCCGGCCATATTCCTCGGCACTTCCTATCCAGCGCAGCCGCAACGGCGCGACTACGTGATCATTATCGCGCAGGAGTTGTTCCGCAGCCTCCCGCACCTTTGGCAGCAGGTCGGCATCGCGGATCAGATCGGCCACCCTGAGCATTGCAAGACCGGTCTGGCGCGTGCCCAGCAATTCCCCCGGCCCGCGCAACTCCAGATCGCGACGGGCGATTTCAAAACCGTCATTGGTATCGCGCAAAGTGGCGAGCCTTTCCCTGGCGAGCTGTGACAGCGGTGCGCGATACAGCAGCACGCAACTGGATTCGTGCGCGCCGCGGCCTACGCGACCGCGCAACTGGTGCAACTGTGCCAGGCCCATGCGCTCGGCATTCTCGATCACCATCAGGCTGGCATTGGGCACATCGACACCGACTTCGATCACGGTGGTGGCGACCAGCAGCTGCGTGTGGCCCTGCTTGAATTCGTGCATGGCCTTTTCTTTGGCCCTGGGCGCCAGGCGACCATGCACAAGTCCGATGCGCAAGGTGGGCAATGCCTCGGCGAGCCGGGCCGCTGTTTCTTCTGCGGCCTGGGCGAGCAACTCTTCGGATTCATCGATCAGCGTGCACACCCAGTAAGCCTGCCGGCCCTCGCGGCAGTTGGCGTGAATGCGTTCCACCACCTCACTGCGGCGCTCTTCTGGCAGCACCACGGTGCGCACCGGCGTGCGTCCCGGCGGCAATTCATCAATGGCGGATACATCCAGGTCCGCATACGCGGTCATGGCCAGTGTGCGGGGAATGGGCGTGGCTGTCATGATCAGCTGATGCGGCGCACGACCGCTGCGGCTGCCCTTTTCTCTCAGGCGCAGGCGTTGTTGCACGCCGAAGCGATGCTGTTCGTCCACCACCACCAGGGCGAGATCGCGAAACTCCACGCCCTCCTGGAACAGGGCATGCGTGCCCACGACGATCTGCACCTCGCCACTGGCGACTGCTTCGAGCGCGCTTCGGCGCGTACGTGCCGGCTGCGAGCCCGAGAGCAAGGCCACGGTGATACCCAGGGGACGGAACCAGCCATCCAGCGAACGCCAGTGCTGTTCCGCCAGTAGTTCCGTTGGGGCCATCAGTGCCGCCTGACTGCCGCTACCCACGGCACGCGCCGCGGCCGCTGCTGCTACCACAGTCTTGCCGCAGCCCACGTCACCCTGTATCAGCCGCACCATCGGCTGTTGCTGCTGCAGATCATGTTCGACCTCCGCGAGCACCCGGGTCTGCGCAGCCGTGAGTGTGAATGGCAGGCTCGCAATGAAGCGCTGCGCCAGTTGCTGTGCATCGCGCAGCGCGGGCGCTGGATCAGACTGGATTCTCTGCTTCAACTGTTGCAGTGAGAGCTGGTGCGCCAGCAGTTCCTCGAATGCGAGGCGACGCTGCGCCGGATGTCGGCCCGCTGCAAGCGAAGCGAGTGAACTGCCCACCGGTGGGTGATGCACGAACTCCAGCGCCTCGCTCAATGAGGGCAACTGCAGTCGGTGAATAATGTCTGCGGGCAACAGATCCTGCGCTGGATTCGCGGCCAGTCGCTGTAGCGCCTTGTTCACCATGGCGCGCACGCGACCCTGAGTCTGACCTTCGGTCAGTGAATAGATTGGCGTAAGGCGATCGTCGAGTGGCTCAGGTGCACCGGCTCCAAGCAAGAGACGATATTCGGGATGCACCATCTCGAGACCTTGGGGTCCACGCCGTACCTCGCCGACGCAGCGCAGGCGCGTGCCACGCGCAAGACCATCCTGCTGCGCGCGCGAGAAATAAAAAAATCGCAAATTGAGGAAGCCCGATCCGTCCGAAACACGCACCAGCATGGCGCGACGCCTGCGGTAGACCACATCGACCAGCTGCACTTCGCCTTCGACCACCGCGCGCATGCCATGCAGCAATGCGCCAATAGGTGTGACGCGCGTGCGGTCTTCGTAGCGCGTCGGCAGCAGGAAGAGAGGATCGGCAGTGGCGGCTCCCGCAACAGCCGTGCTCGCAGCGGGCGCTGGCTTCAAAGGCTTAAGATGCACTCCATCTCCACGCGCGCGCCGCGTGGCAGCGCGGCAACGCCAACGGCCGCTCGTGCCGGGTAGGGCTGCCGGAAATAAGTGGCCATGATCTCGTTCACGCGCCCGAAGTAGGCCATGTCGGTGAGGTACACCGTCACCTTGACCGCATCGTTCAGCGTGCCGCCGGCCGCAGCGGCCACCGCCGCCAGGTTGTCGAAGACGCGGCGGATCTCGGTATCGATGTCGCCGCTGACCAGCTGCTTGGTGGCAGGATCAAGCGCAATCTGTCCGGAGCAATAAACCGTGTCGCCCACCCGGACAGCCTGCGAATAAGTGCCGATGGCGGCGGGGGCGTGGGGCGTGATGATGATCTGTCGGGTCATTCGTCCTGGCTCCGTCGCGACGCCAGGTAGCGCGACACGCGCAGGATCTCCGGCATCTGGCGAATGGTACGCACCACTCGCGACAGATGCTTGCGATCTTTCACTTCCACTTCCAGTTTGATGAGCGATACATCGCCATCGCGCTGTTCGACGGTGGCATGCCCGATGTTGGTGTCGGTGCCGGCAATGGCCGCCGAAATGCTGGCCAGCATGCCGATCTTGTTGGCCGCCTCGATGCGCACCTCGGCGCTGAAATAGCGGTTCAGGTTCACCTGCCAGGTGACCGGCTGCCATTTTTCTGGATGCTTGTGGTAGTCCTCCACATTGCCGCAGGTATCGCGGTGGATGACGATGCCGCGGCCGGACGACAGGAACGCGATGATCGGATCATCAGGAATGGGGCGGCAACAGCGCGCATAGGTGACCAGCAGGCCTTCGGTTCCGGCCACCGTCAACGGCGTGATCGCACCCTTTTCATCGTGCCCGCCCGGCAGCAGCCGCCTTGCGACCAGCGGCGCCAGGCGTTCGCCCAGACCGATCTGCGCCAGCAGTTCGCCAGCGTCCTTGATGTTCAGTTCCTGCAGCGCCTGGCTCATAGCCGCGGGTTCGATTCGGTCGACACTGAGGTGGAAGTCCTCCAGTGCCGAGTTCAGAAGCTGCTGCCCAAGCTCGACTGCCTCGGATCTTTGCAGGGTCTTCAGATATTGCCGGATCGCGCTGCGCGCTTTGGCGGTGGCGACGAAGTTCACCCACGACGGATTGGGTGACGCGCCTTTCGCGGTGATGATCTGTACGGTGACGCCATTGCGCAGCACCGTGCGCAACGGCGCCAGGCGCCGGTCGACCTTGGCCGCCACGCAGCGATTGCCCACATCAGTATGTACGGCGTATGCAAAGTCCACCACCGTTGCGCCGCGCGGCAGACGCAGGATCGCGCCCTTCGGGGTAAACACATAAACCTTGTCGGGGAACAGGTCGACCTTGACGCTCTCGATGAATTCCTCGGCGTTGCCGCTGGCCTGCATCTCCATCAGGTGCGAGATCCAGGCGCGTGCCCGTTCCTGCTGCGCGGATTCGGTGGTGCCGCCGACCTTGTATTTCCAGTGTGCGGCTACGCCGGCTTCGGCCACGTGGTGCATGTCCTGCGTGCGGATCTGTACCTCGATGGGCACGCCGTTGGGGCCGAACAGCGTGGTATGCAGCGACTGGTAGCCGTTGACGCGCGGTATCGCGATGTAGTCCTTGAATCGCCCGGGCATCGGCCGATAGGTGGCGTGCACGGTGCCGAGCGCGCGGTAGCAGGTGTCGTTGGAATCGACCAGGATGCGCAGGCCATAGACATCCACCACCTGCGCCAGCATCGCCTTCTTGCGCCGCATCTTGCGATACACGCTATAGAGATGCTTCTCGCGCGATTCCACCTTGCCCTGGATGTCGGCCTTCTTCAGGCCTTCGGTCAATGCAACTTCGATCTTGCCGAGGAATTCCTTCTGGTTGCCACGCGCACGCTTGAGGGCGCGCTCGATCACCCGGTAACGCTGCGGATACAGCGCCTGGAAGCCCAGGTCTTCCAGTTCCAGCTTCATCTTGTACAGCCCGAGGCGTTCGGCCACCGGCGCGTAGATGTCGAGCGTCTCGCGCGCGATCAGCCGGCGCTTGGGGACGGATATCGCACCCAGCGTGCGCATGTTGTGCGTGCGGTCGGCGAGCTTGACCATGATGACGCGCAGGTCGCGCACCATCGCGAGCAGCATCTTGCGGAAGCTCTCGGCCTGCGCCTCCTCGCGGCTCTTGAATTTGATCTGGTCGAGCTTGGTGACGCCGTCGACAATCTCGGCCACATCCGCGCCAAAGCGCTGCGCGATGACTTCCTTCGGGGTGGGCGTGTCTTCGATGACATCGTGCAGGATGGCGCTGACAATCGTGTCCGCATCCAGGTGCAGGTCAGCCAGGATCTCCGCCGCGGCCAGCGGGTGCGCGATGTAAGGTTCGCCCGACAGGCGCTTCTGCCCCAGATGGGCTTCGGCGCCGAACTCGGCGGCATCCTTGATGCGGGCCACCTGCTCGGGTGGCAGGTAGAGTTCGACCTTGTTGAGCAGCTCCCGCAAACCGGGAGTGCGCCTTGCGCTGGAACCTGGAATCAGGCCGAGCAGCGAAGACGCATAGTCCATGACCGGTAGCTATTACTCTCCGAGACCAAACTGCGGTGCGCGGAAGTTCTCCAGCTGGGCGTCGATGTCGTTGACGATCGGCTCAGGCATGGGCTCCGGCTCGAGCAGCATCTCGGGAGTGATGTTGCCTTCGGCAATCTCGCGCAGGGCGATGACCGTGACCTTGTCGTTGTCCACCGGCACGGTGGGTTCGGCGCCATTGGCCAGGCGCCGGGCGCGGGCAGATGCCAGCAGCACCAGCTGAAACAGGTTTTCGACGTTCGGCAGGCAGTCTTCAACGGTAATACGGGCCATGTTTCGCCTGTGCAGGAAATGCGCTTAAGGGGTTGGAAATACTAGCAGATTTGCGACCACCGGGGACAGTTCCGGGCGATTGGCGGCATGCGTGCGGCCGTTGCCGGCCACGATCTGGACCAGGTCTTCCACTGCTTTGTCGAAGTTATCGTTTACCACCACGTAGTCGAACTCCCGATAGTGGGACATATCTTCCACGGCATCGGCCAGGCGGCGCTCGATGACCTCGGGACTGTCGGTCTGCCGGCCGGTCAGGCGGGCGCGCAGGGCCTCCCGGGAGGGCGGCAGGATGAAAATGCTTCTGCAATCGGGCAGGGAAGCGCGCACCTGCCGCGCGCCCTGCCAGTCGATCTCCAGGACCACATCGTGGCCAGCCGCCAGTTTGTCTTCCAGCTGATCGCGGCTGGTGCCGTACTGGTTGTCGAACACGCGGGCATGTTCCAGAAAGGCGCCGTCGTCCACCAGCGCATTGAACTCGGTGTTGTCCACGAAGAAATATTCCCGGCCATCCTGCTCGGTTGGGCGAGGCCGGCGGGTGGTGTGCGAGGTTGAAATGCGCAAGGCAGGCAGGCGCTCGCGCAGCGCCTTCACGAGGCTGGTCTTGCCGGCGCCGGATGGTGCGGAGATGACGTAGAGGCGCGCAGTCATGGTGTGAAACTGAGTTCGTGTTGATGCCGGACCGTAACGATGTGGATCATGTCAGGCGCAAGCACGTAAAGGATGGTGTATTCGTCGTGAATGTACTGCCGCAGGGCCGTGCGGGCGTTGCGCGGAAGTCTTGCAACGGTCATTAATGCCTCGGTGGAATGCTGTACATCCCCTATATATTGCTTGCCGATCTGTGGAAAGGCCTCCAGATTCGGAATGATGGTGTGGTCGAGATCATCCAGCAACGAGTCATACTTGTGCAGAGCTTCTGCGCCGACGAGAAATTCACGGATGCGCCACATTCCGTTCCAGAATGAGTCGGTCGTAAGCGCCCTCACAGCCGCTATCTGCCGCCCTTGGCCTGATGCTCTTTCCTGAGCCGGGCGATCATTTCCCGCGCGTCGCCGGTTCTTCCCGCGGCGATGTCTTCAAAGCCCTGACGTGCATCCTCCAGCAACAGCAGGTGCAAACGTTCCCGCTCCAGCTGGTGGTAGTACGCCAGCTTGTCGGCGCTGATGAGCGCCACATAGCTCTCGCCGTTCTTGGTGATGATCTTGTCGGCGCCGGCGCGTGCTTCGTCGGCCAGTTCAGAGAGAGTTGCGCGGGCCTGGGTCAGGGGAATGATGTCTCGGACGGAGAAAGTCATCTTCTCACCGCTATTATGTACAGAATACTGTGCAGTATAGCCGCATGCCCTGGCCGGGATCAAGGTATGCCTCCATGCGTGCGTATGCTTCGACAGCATCAGGTAGTCAGGAGTCCGCCGCATGTCTGTAACCACGATAAGAGTCGTCGCATTGCCCGTAATCGCTGCAGTGATGCTGGCACTGTCCGGCTGTCAGAAAGCTCCCGACAAGAGCACCGCCGCTCCGGCCGCGCCCGCCTGGAAGCTCGACGAAAGCCAGCTCATCCAGCCATTCCGTTTTAGCGTCGCGGATCTCGACGCCAGCAAGAACGCCTGCGCCGATCTTGCCGCCAATGCCAACGACAAGTGGCTGGCGGCGAATCCGATTCCTGCCGACAAATCCAGCTGGGGCGCCTTCCAGCTGCTGGAAGAACGTTCGCTGCAGGTCCGGCATCAACTTGCGGAGCAGATTGCGGCACGCGCGGCTCAGACCGGCATCCGCAAGATCATCGCTGACCTCTGGGCCACGGGCATGGACGAGAAGCGCCTGAACGAACAGGGTATCGCACCGCTCGCGGATCGCCTGGCCGCCATCGATGCCCTGACCGACGGCGCATCGGTGGCCGAATATCTGCGCAAGGTGGCCGCCCGCGGCGAGAACCCGCTGTTCGGCTTCGGACCGGAAGCGGATTTCAAGGATTCCACTTTGAACATGGCCTATGCCGAGCAGGGCGGAACCAACCTGCCGGACCGGGAGTATTACTTCAAGCCCCAACACAATGCGATCCGCGAGGCCTATCAGAAACACATCGGGAAGGTGCTCGAGCTGTCGGGTGTAGAGAGTGGCGCCGCTGCCACGCAGGCGCGCGACATCATGAATCTTGAAACGCGGCTCGCGCGCGTCTCGAAATCGCGGGAAGAACTGTCGCGCGATGTGCAGCTTTACTACAACCCTGTAACGCTGGCAGAGGCCGACAGGATTTCGCCCAACTTCCCGTGGAGCGCGTTCTTCAGCTCGCAGGACCTGGCAGCACCACAGAAGTTTTCACTCGCCATGCCTGCTTTCCACAAGGAAGTCAGCCGGATGTTGGCCGATGTGCCGGTGGCGCAGTGGAAGAGCTACCTGCGCTACCAGCTGGTCGACCACGCCTCGCCGTATCTGAGCGATCCCTTTGTCACCGAACGATTCGAGTTCTACAACAAGATCCTGCGAGGGCAGCTGGAGCAGCGGCCACGCTGGAAACGGGTGCTGGCGGTGGTGGAGGAATCAGCCGGTGAGGCAATGGGGCAAATCTACGTTGACGTGGCTTTCCCGCCCGAGTCGCGCCAGCGCATGCAACAACTGGTGGGCAATCTCACGGCGGCGCTCAAGACACGCGTCGAGAAACTGCCATGGATGGGCGACGCCACCAAGGCCAAGGCACTGGCCAAGTGGAACACTTTCACGCCGAAGATCGGCTACCCCACCAAGTGGCGCGAATGGGATGGTCTGGCCACGAGCCGCGACAGTTACTTCGGCAATGTGATGGCGGCGCAGGCCTTCAACTATCGATGGGAGCTCGGCAAGATCGGCAAGCCCGTGGACAAGACCGAATGGGGCATGACACCACAGACGGTCAACGCCTATTACAACCCGCAGCAGAACGAAATCGTGTTCCCGGCTGCCATCCTGCAGCCGCCGTTCTTCGATGCGAAGGCCGACGATGCCCTGAACTATGGCGCGATCGGCGCGGTCATCGGCCACGAGCTGACTCATGGCTATGACGACCAAGGGGCGCGCTTCGGACCCACGGGCAACTTCGAAGAATGGTGGACCGATGCTGACAAGAAGCAGTTCCAGGCGCTCACCGGCAAACTGGTCAAGCAGTACAGCGGGTATTCGATGGGACCGGACATGCAGGTCAACGGGAATCTGACCCTGGGCGAGAACATCGCCGATCTAGGTGGGCTCAGCATTGCCTACGATGCCATGCAACATGCGACCGCAGGGCAGCCGGACCCGAAGATCGATGGGCTCACGCGGGACCAGCGATTTTTCTACGGATGGGCTACCGCTTGGCGCAGCCTTTATCGCGACCAGGCGATCAAGGTGCAGCTCAATTCCGATCCGCATGCGCCGGCAAGGATTCGCACCAATGGTACCGTTGCAAATCACCCTGCGTTTGCGGCGGCCTTCAGCTGCAAGGATGGAGATGCCATGATCAATAGCAGCGAGAAGCGCGTGGTGATCTGGTAGTGGGATTCATTAGATTTTTTTATCCGGAACGAGGGTGAGCAGGAAAATCCGTTTGTTTGGCGAGCATCGAGACGCGCTTAGAGCGGAGGAACCAACGCTCCACCGCATACCAGCTGCCGGCGCCAGCGAGCACTGAAAGCACGATTGCCGCGCAGACGAACAGCGGGAAACTCAGGCTGCCGTACGCGATGAGCAGTTGCTGGATCGGCCATGCATAGAGATATGTGCCATATGAGTAATCGCCGTAGCGGGCGGGATCAAAAATGGGGCGACCGAACGCGGCATAAAATACCAAGTACCCAAGACATAGGGGAACCAGGAAACTCACCGCCTCGGGAGAAAGTCGTACCCCAACGACCAGAACAAACACCGCCGCGCAAGCGATTCCCCAGGAGCGTGGAATTCTGTCTTGATACAGGTAGACCAGCATTCCAAGGAGAAAGCACGGCGCCATCCGGAACCAGATGTTCGGCCAGCCGAGCACTCGCCCCAGAAGCCCGCCGCCCCAAATCTTGCCTGTGTATTGAGTCCACACGTCGAGGACAATGATCAGCGCAAACGCGGCCAGCACGATGGCTCTTCGAACACGCATGCCCGAAAGCAAACCCAACGCTAATATGCCCAGATAGCACCAGAATTCGTAGGAAATGCTCCACAGAGAGCCATTTACGATATGCGCTCCCCGGTTGTGCTCGAAGGCACGTGACTCAATGAACCACCCTTGCAGCAGCAGATTTCTCCAGAGTGTCTCAAAGGCGGTGCCGATCGAGTAGCTTACGTCTCCTACCAAGGGAAGCATTACGAAGGCGCATATACCGATGGCCGCCAGATAACCGGGATAAATGCGGGCGATACGCTTCCCCAGATAGCTCCACGCGCTTGTGGACCTGTCAAAGCTCTTGAGGATCAGGAAGCCGCTGATCATGAAGAAAACATCCACCGCGATCTTCCCGGAATCCAGCGCGCCCTTAGTTAGCAGTGCAATAGGCTCGTTTTCTTCAGTTCCGAGATAGAGAGCAAAGCAGTGCGACCAGATAACAAGAATGGCCATCGCCATGCGCAAAGCATTGAAGTTGTTCTGCCGAGTCGAAACTAAGGGGATCATGACGTTACTTCGTGAGAACAAACGAGCATCCTAAGCCTCTCGGAGACCGCTGGGGTTCTTTGTTGGTTGTAAGAAGTCAACCACGAAGATAAAAAGGGACAGCTCTGAGCCGCAGCCATATGGCCGCCATGGCGGCTGGATTGCAGAACATCTCGAGGTTGCCGAAGACTTCTGTCTGCACCGATCGCGTCTAGTGAGTGTGTATCCCCTGATCCACTCTGAACTTTACGCTACCAGAAGCATGATCAAGCACGGCGGTAAGCGCGTCATGATCTGGTGACGGACTGCTTGTGCGGAACCCGATTTAGTGCCGCAACCGTCAGTACAGCACTTCTGTGACTCTGCCCGCGACCTTGTCGTACAGGCCGCCCTGACCGAGATCCATCGGAACCTTCAGACCGTCGACAATCATCTGGGCGTGTGCTGGCTTCCAGCCGTTGAGCCAGTCCACGTGAAAGCTCTTGCAGCCCGCAGTGTCGGTGTCCAGGTCTGATGAACAGCGCAGATCCTTGCCGGTTGCGCCCTTCGGAATGTGGAAATGCAGGTTGACGCGAAGCTGCACGATGTAGATCGGATGACTCGAGGGGCATCCGTCGAATTGCCACGAATATGCGAAGTGACTGCGATGATCGATGGAGTCTTTCTGACCGTTCCAGCAATCAGGGGCATTTAACCCAACCGTGACTTCCGCGCCTTCCGGGCACGCTGGTGGTATGTAGGTCCAATCCCCAGGAATCTCACTGCAGGTAATGACAAAGTTCCAGCCGGGAAGCTGAACCGCTTGGGTGTTCAGCGGCTGATTCCCAAAGATCATTGCAGTGCCGTAGTCCGGCCACCTGAGCCCCTGTCGTTGCCCGGGGGTAAACGATGTCTTGTAGTAGTTGTTCGACGCAAACGCAGCCACCGGTTGACCAGTCCTGCGATTGATCACCGCTGGCCAATGGTACTCGCTGCAGTTGACCACTCCACCGGGCGTTGATGACCCACCGGGGCACTCTGGGGTCGGCACGAAGTCCGCATCCACACCACCTGCACCGCAGAACTCATGCAGGTGAGTGGTGCCAGGTTTTCCGAACGCCGCTACAGGATCGTCGTAGAGAAACTTAGTGTGCAGACACCCGTTTCGGAATGAGCCATTGACGCCATCCGAACCGTGAAAGTCTGCGTCGGTATAAGGCCTGATACGTTCCCCGTAATAAATCGGCGGGCTGGGGTCCACAAAGCCCTGAGCAACAACCGGCATTCCTTGCATCAAGCTCATGTTTCGGAACGGATTGACTGTCTTCTCAGGCACAGCCTTCGCGAGCCACCAGCAGTGCGGCTTGTCGCAGTCGATCAGGTCGCCTTTCTTGGCCCCACCTTCCGCGAACTCGATATCGCCAGCCGTTCCCTTGCGCCAATAGCCGTCAGCCTGCATGGCAAATGTGCCGGTCTGGTAGCTAATGAACTCCCAGTCCGTCATGGGAGTAACTACTTTCACATCGCAATGCTGGTAGTAAGGACTGCCTGGATTTCCGCCGAATTCGTTCCCGCTGCAAATCGCCACCCCAACGGGCAGATCCCGGTACAGATATCCGCCACGGTCATCCCCGAACCGCACCGTAGCTGGCTGATCAAGCTTGAAGGAACGACTATCCGCCGTGAGGAATACCCAGCGCTCTGCAGGCGCAGGTTCAACGATAACCGGCGGCGGCACAGTAACGTTCGGCGAGGCCGCGATAACCGGAGCCGCGACAGGCGGGGGGGCCGTGACAGCCGGAGGAGGCGACACAGTTGCCGGCGAGTCGGTGCTAGCTGGAGGTGCATTGGCGGGTGCCGCTTGGGATGGAGCGGAGGCTGGACTCTCGCCGCCGCTCCCGCCACCGCATGCGGCGAGTATCGCGCCCGTAGCAGCCAGAAGAACCGTCATCCGCAGATTGATTTTCATCACGTCGCTTTTCCTCAGTGCAGTCGTTGCCTGGGTAAAGCGGACCAATGAAAAACAGATGCGCAGAAGCTGACAGCAGCCACGAGGCCTACCGGCAACCCCGCTATCTGCTGATCATTACGACCGCCAGACCGGAGGCTTTGCGTCCCCGCCTTGCGACGGGTTTGCCTTTAAGTACGAGCGTAGTTATACGCGAGACATGTGACTCTTTGAAACCAGTGATACCCCGATACTTTTCTTCTCAATACAGTTTTGTAGACGGGATCACATGTCGCAAAAAGCGCACATTGTCAGCGTTGTGCGATTTTACAATGTCTGCGCGCGGCATTGGTCATAAGCAAGCGGGCGCGACATTCGGTGCAGGAAACTACTCGATGTTCTGCACCTGCTCGCGCATCTGTTCAATCAACACTTTCATGTCCACTGCGAGTCGCGTGGTGGCAAGGTCTTGTGATTTCGACGACAGCGTATTCGCCTCGCGATTGTATTCCTGCATAAGGAAATCCAACCGTCGGCCGGCGGCCTCCGCGTTCGCGATGATCTTGCGCGTTTCGACGATGTGGCCGTCGAGACGGTCGAGTTCTTCTGCCACATCCATGCGCTGCATCAGCAGCGCGATCTCTTGTTCCAGTCGCTCGTTTTCGACAGCAACATTCAACTCTGCGAGCCGTTCATTGAAGCGAACCCGTATGGCTGCCTGCACCTCGGGCAGACGTTGCCGCACTTGCGTGAGCAGCGACTCAAGCTGATTGCAGCGCTGCTCAACCAGATCTTTTAGGCGACCGCCTTCGCTTGCGCGCATGGCCTTGATATCGGTGAGCGCGCGGCTGAACAGCTCCCTGCCTGCCGCAAGCAGGGCTTCCGGCTCACTGGCGGCTTCGCGCACAACGCCCGGGTAACGCAGCAGGTCCATCAGGTTTATCTGCGTTGGAACATTGGTCGATCGCGCGCTTGCAGCAAGTTGTTCGAGCAACGGCGCGAGCCTTCCAATGAGCTGTGCATCCAGTTCAAGCGTGCGGCCAGCCTGTATGCCGATGCGATAAGTAAAGGTGCAATCCACCTTGCCGCGCCGCAGTTCCTTCTGCAGCTGCGCGCGCAGCTCCGGCTCCAGGGCACGCAGCTCTTCGGGCAGTCGCAATGAAGGTTCCAGATAGCGGTGATTGACACTGCGCAGCTCGCATACCAGTGCGCCGCCTGGAACGGCTGCCTCGCAGCGGGCAAAGCCGGTCATGCTGATGATCATCGACAACCTGTCCGCGCGGCGTCGCGCAATGCAATAATTGCGCAACAATATATCCGAACACCGGGGGCCGGTTTTGCAAGTCGAATATGCCGAGATCAGCCTGGTCGGGGCGCGCGAAGAAAACCAGGATCGCATTGCCGCAGCTGTGAATTTCGATGCCGCGCTCATCGCCGCCTTTGATGGCATGGGCGGACATGCAGAAGGCGCGCGCGCCGCGGAGCTGGCGCGTCGCACGGTGCTGGCACGCTTCGCGGCGGTGCCACATCCCCTCACCGATCCGCTGGCCTTCCTGCATCTGGCCCTGGGTGCCGCACACACCGAGATCGTGGCCATCGGCAAACACATGGCGGTGGAATATCGGCCGCGTGCCACTGGCGCGGTGTGCCTGCTGCAGGACGGCATGGCCTGGTTCGCGCACGTAGGCGACAGCCGTGTCTACCATCTACGCGCCGGCAAAGTCATTTCCCGAACCCGCGACCACAGCCATGTCGAGCTGCTGGTACAGGAGGGGCTCATCAACTCAATGCAGGCTCTGAACCATCCCATGCGCAATTACGTTGAAACCTGCCTGGGTGGTGACCCCATGCTGCCAGAGATGCTTATTGGCCGCGGCGTCAGGATCATGGCCGGCGACACGGTACTGGTATGCACGGATGGCTTCTGGTCGAACCTGATGGATGAAGACATCGCAGCTTCGTTGTATTCCGGCATTGCATTGAAGACGGCCTTGCAGGCCATCACCGACTTCTCGGTGCGTCGTGCCGGCCCCACGGCCGACAATTCCTCGGTCGCCGCGATGAAAGTCCTGTGAGCGCCGCGCCGCGACACGATGGTCGCGCGCTGGATGCGCTGCGCCCAGTGAAGTTCACGCGTTCGTTCACGCGCTATGCAGAAGGTTCAGTGCTGGTGGAGTTCGGGCACACGCGCGTGCTGTGTACGGCCACCATAGAAGAGGGCGTGCCCGGATTTTTGCGCGGCAAGGGCCAGGGCTGGGTCACGGCCGAATACGGCATGTTGCCGCGGGCCACGCATACGCGCGGCGCGCGCGAGGCCGCTAAAGGCAAGCAGTCCGGCCGCACACAGGAGATCCAGCGGCTGATCGGCCGTTCGCTGCGCGCGGCGCTTAACTTGGCGGCATTGGGTGAAAGAACCGTCACGCTGGATTGCGATGTTCTGCAGGCCGATGGCGGCACCCGCACGGCATCGGTCACCGGCGCCTATGTCGCGCTGGCCGATGCCTGCGCGCGACTCGTGGCGCAGAAAGGCATCGTTAATCCCATCCACGGCCAGATTGCGGCGGTGTCGGTGGGCATCGTGGGCGGCCAGCCGGTGCTGGATCTCGACTATGTCGAGGATTCCACCGCCGAAACCGACATGAACGTGGTCATGAACAGCGGTGCCGGTTTCATCGAGGTGCAGGGCACGGCCGAAGGCCACGCGATGCGCCGGGACGAACTGGATGCGCTGCTTGCGCTTGCCACGCAGGGCACTGCGCGGCTCTTCGAACTGCAGCGCGCCGCACTGGGGCAATGACCGCAACCCGGCGCGTCGTGCTGGCCACGGGCAATGCCGGCAAGCAGCGCGAATTTGCGGCTCTGCTGGCGCCGCGCGGTTTTGAGCTGGTGCTGCAGACCACCCTTGGCATCGAGGCGGTTGATGAAACTGGAAGCACCTTCGAGGCTAATGCGCTGCTCAAGGCGCGCCATGCTGCACGCGTCGCAAGTTTGCCCGCACTGTCGGATGATTCTGGCCTCGAAGTCGACGCCCTGGACGGCCGGCCGGGAGTTTGGTCGGCGCGCTACGCGGGCCCCGATGCCACCGATGCCGCCAACAATGCATTGCTGTTGCACGAGCTGCGCAGCGTGCCACCGGCTCAACGGCGGGCGCGGTATCGCTGCGTAATCGCCTGGGTGCGCCATGCCGACGACCCGATGCCGCTGATCGCGACCGGTGACTGGAAAGGCACCATCGCGCTGCAGCCGCTAGGCGAGGGCGGCTTTGGCTATGACCCGCTGTTCATTCCAGATGGCCTCAGGATCACAGCCGCGGCGATGAGTCCAGCCGACAAGAACGCAGTGAGTCATCGCGGCAAGGCGCTTGCCAGCCTTTTGCAGTTGCTTCCGTGAACCGATCTCGCGTGCCACCGCTGTCGCTGTATCTGCATTTCCCCTGGTGTGTGCAGAAATGTCCGTACTGCGATTTCAACTCGCACCAGCTGCGCGACGAACTGCCCGAGCAGCGCTACATCGACGCGCTGGCTGCGGACCTGGCCGTGCAGGCGCCGCTGGTCGACGGTCGCGAGGTGGTCAGCATCTTCTTGGGAGGCGGAACTCCCAGCCTGTTTTCCCCTGCAGCGGTTTCCGGGTTACTCACCACGGTGCGGCAGCAGCTTCGCATCGCCAACGATGCCGAAGTAACAATGGAAGCGAATCCCGCGACCGTGGAGCGCGGTCGCTTCGCCGAATATCTCGCCGCAGGTATCAATCGCGTGTCATTGGGCGCGCAAAGTTTCAATAGCGATACGCTGCGGGTGCTGGGGCGCATCCACCAGCCCGCCGATGTATTGCGCGCCGCCGAAGAATTGCACTCCTGCGGACTTGCCAATTTCAATCTCGATCTCATGTACGCATTGCCCGAACAGTCGCTGGCCGGCGCGCTGGCGGATGTGACCAATGCGCTGCAGCTGGCGCCCGCGCATCTGTCGCACTATCAGCTGACGCTGGAGCCGGGCACCGTATTTGCCGCGCAACCGCCGCCACTGCCCGACGACGATCTCGCCTGGGCGATGCAGGGTGAGTGTCAGGCGCTGCTGGCGGCGCACGGCTTCAACCAGTACGAGGTCTCCGCTTACGCCCGATCGGGCCGACAATGCGTTCACAACCTCAACTACTGGAACAACGGCGACTACCTGGGCGTGGGCGCAGGCGCACACGGCAAGCTTTCGCTCCGCGATGAGACAGGCGCGGGCTTGCGCATCCAGCGCAGCGTTCACCTGCGCGAACCCCGCCGCTACTTTGCAAGCGCAGCGGCAGGTCCGCAGTGGCGCGATGTGCCGCCGGCTGATCTGCCCTTCGAGTTCATGATGAATGCATTGCGCCTGAACACCGGCTTCGCGCTGTCCACCTTCATGACGCTCACGGGATTGCCGGAAGAAACTGTGCTGCCAGCCCTGGAAAAGCTCGCCCGCGAAGGCCTTATGCAGGCCCAAAACGGTCACTGGCGCGCCACCGAACGGGGCCGGACCTACCTCAACGAGGTCATCCAGCGCTTCCTGCCGGCGCGAAATTCACAAGCTCCGACCGGCAGTTAGGCGATTTTGTGCAGCCGGGTCGTAGATATATCCACAGCGCCGGATGGTGGTTCCCAGATTGAATGGATTACATGCGAATTGCGTCACATCACGCGATATGTCGCACGTAACCCATTGATTTTACAGACTGAAATATGCTGGTCATAATTTGATCAATGCAGCAGAAACGCATTAATCCCGCATTTCCTGGTCCCCGCCACCGGCCCCATGCACAGAGTTATCCACAGAAATTGGGGATAAGTAGGATGGGTCTGACAGGGCATTTGGGTTGTGGGTCAGCCTGACGGCTGGAACTTCGTCATCAAGTGCCATGCGCCTGGCCAGGAAGGCGACTGGTCGTACATTCCGCCTGGCTGCCCGGAAGGTGCGGAAGTAGAGATCGGCCTCAATGCTCCTGACTGCTGGAACGGGCAGAAGGACTCCCTCGACCATCGCAGCCACTTTGCCTATTCGTGGCAATTCAACGGCTGCCCGCCCAGTCACCCGATCCATATCGTCCAGCTTCGCGTGAATCTGCATTTCCACATTCCCCCCGGAGCAACCGGCAAAGATCTGCGCTGTTCATCTGACCTGGACACCGACACTGCGGGGTGCAAGAGCTTTCACGTCGATTGGCTGAACGGCTGGAATCCTGTCCGCGCACAGATGATCGTCGATGGCCTGAAGATCCCGATGGACCTGGGGCAGGGTGGGCTATACGACAAGGCTGCTGGACGGGTGACGTCAGTCCTGTACTTAATTAAGAGCGGGCCAGTTCTGCACGCGCAGCCCTTTCCTGAACCTGTCCTCAATGAGCTTGTAGCTTACGACTGAGACCCCCAGTACGACCGCAACGCCAACCAGAATTACAAGCGTCTCAGTCCACGCATTCAAGCGGATATGGCCTCGCAGCACGATCTGCCTCGCCAGCCACCACACCGCAGCATGGGTCATATACACGCTGTAACTAATGGTGCCCAAAAACACCAGCCACGGAGCAGAGAGGGCGCGATAGGTGCGCGTGCCGTTGCTTGCCGCCAGCGAAAGGATGGTCAGCGCAAACAACAGGGGCAGGACAACCCGCCATGCGTCGTGCGCCAGGCATACACCAACAACACTCGCAATCAGCATCGGCAACGCCGGCAGGGTCGGGGTGCGGCCATGTGCCTTGTACGCCAGCACGCCGATAAAGAACGCATACAGGCAGCGAGGGAACATGACTTGATAGTCGGGAGGAAGCAACAGGATTGCTCCCGCAATCAGAACAATGGATATCGCAGCGGGAATGAAGAATCTCCCCAGCAACACCAGCAACCCGAAGACCGCATAGGCGTAGAATTCCGTCGAGATCGACCACGCCGGATAGTTGAACGTGGTGTCCGGCAGGTACAGGCTCTGCGTCAGTAACAGATTGTTGACGAACGCCTCACCGTCATTGTGCATGAATGCAGGAGATTCGTTGTTGGCCCAGAACAGCTTCAGGCACTCGATTGCAGCAAAGACCAGCAGCATCACCAGACGCAGTGGATAGAGTCGCCAGAAACGCTTAACCTGAAACGACCACGCATCGTCCCAAGTCTTGATGCGCTCGGCATAGTTCAGCGCGATCACGAATCCCGACAGCACGAAGAACAGGTCAACCATGTAACTGGCATTGCTGACCAACGGATTGTTAACCAGCCACGACGGTGAATCCACGGCCCGCCATATCTGCGCATGGGAATGGTGTAACACCACAACTAGCGCCGCCAATCCACGCAAAGATTCCAGAGGCAAGATCTTCTTCACCAGCGCATCCCTGCTGACCTTGTTATGTCCGCAGTGTAGGACAAATCAGACGTAGCTACCGCTCCTAAACGATCCGCGCAGGTCAGGTTTGCCGGGGCTGGCAGAGATCCTTGTGATGCCTCGCTCATGGCAACTTCCCTTCCTTCCACTCAGGTGATGGGCGGTGCAGGTTAGGGCCGGTGTTAGCATCCCTGACCATGCCTAACCGCTCAAGCAAGCACCCCCGGGATGTGAACTCCCTCGCCAAGCTCATAGCCGATGTGGCGACCGGCCAGGCAGAGCTACCCAACCCCGATGAGGGCAAAGACCCTGCCGCCGTCGCGTTAGGACGCAAAGGCGGGCTTAAGGGCGGGAAGGCGCGGGCAGACAGCATGACCGCCGAACAGCGGTCCGAGATTGCTAAGAACGCCGCTGCTGCCCGATGGAAAAAATCATAGGACTCTGACTAGGTAAGCAATTTCTCGCTGATATCTGGTCACGGACGCATTCACCTGCAGCCGCTTCCCCTCCACTGTGTGGAAGCCGCCGATCTGCAGACGGGATATTGGGATGCTTTTTGCACCACTGATCCGGCCCGAAGACACGAAATCGTCCGTTAGGACGAATGCATCTGCAGGATCAGATACAGCGAAGGCATGATGGTATTTCTCCGAGATAGCCAGCGCTCGCTCCACATACATTCTTGATGCGCGGTCAGGCGTTGCCCTGATCCGGCTCTTCGAGCCGACCATCGTCATCACGATGGCCGCGACTTTTGGCACCTCACGTCCACCAGCCCGATTGTTCCAAACGGAAAAATCACGCTTGGGGTTGTGCAGTAAGTCGAGAGTCAGTTCGAGACGATGAAATCTGGAGCTTTATGCAATGCAAACAGAAACAGGTTCTCAATGCAAAGGCCGCTGGCCCAGACGCAGGCGACGCATGGACATGGACCGCGATCTGCGCCGACACGAAGCTGATCGTCTCTTGGGCTGTCGGCGGGCGCGATGCGGGCATGGCTCACGAATTCATGCACGACCTGGCTGGACGCCTTGCGAACCGGGTTCAGCTTACGACCGATGGCTTTAACGCCTACCTGACTGCCGTAGACAGCGCCTTTGGCATCGATATCGACTACGCGCAGCTTGTGAAGGTTTACGGCGAGGACAAGGGCCTGAAGCCCCGCGAGCGCAAGTACAGCCCGCAGGTCTGCCAAGGCATCAAGGTCAACACCGTCACGGGCGAGCCGGACGCGGACCACATCAGCACTTCCTACGTGGAGCGCCAGAACCTGACGATGCGCATGTCCATGCGCCGCATGACCCGCCTGACCAATGGCTTCTCAAAGAAGCTGGAAAACCTCGGCCACGCGGTTTCCCTACATTTCATGTATTACAACTTCGCCCGGATTCACCAGACCCTGCTGATTACCCCTGCGATGGCTGCCGGAGTCAGCGAAAAGCTCTGGTCGCTGGAAGATATCGCTGCCCTCGCGGACGGCCGGTCAAACTGACCCACTACCGGGCATTTGAGCGGGCTTGTCCCGTCCATCGCTCCCCGGTAAACTTCGCGCCCCTTTCGGAGCCCGCCATGAAAGCCGATACGCATCCCCAGTACGCCGAGATCAACGTGGTCTGCAACTGCGGCAATACGTTCAAGACCAGCTCGACACTGGGACAGGATCTGAGCCTGGACGTCTGCGCTGCCTGCCATCCGTTTTACACGGGCAAGCAGAAAATGGTGGATACCGCCGGACGCGTCGACAAGTTCCGCAAGAAATACGCTTCGAAGACCGTCGCGGCTTCTTGATCCTGCAGTACGCCGCTGCGCGGCGCACGCGAAGCGTGTAGGCTTTCAAAAGCTACCGCAGGATCCCGATGCCCATGCCCGACAAGAAATTCGAACTGACTGATCTCGCTTCCGGCAAAAAATCCCAGCTTCCCGTCAAAAGCGGCACCATCGGTCCCGATGTGCTCGACATCGCCGCGATCAACAAGGACCACGGCGTCTTCACGCATGATCCAGGTTTTGGCTTCACCTCCGCCTGCGAAAGCAAAATCACTTATATAGATGGTGATGCCGGCGTGCTGCTGCACCGGGGCTATCCCATCGAACAGCTCGCCGAAAAGTCGAGCTTCATGGAAGTCTGCTATCTGCTGTTGAACGGCGAATTGCCGACCAAGCCGCAGCTCCTGAAGTTCAACCAGGACATCGGGCATCACACGATGCTCAACGAGACGCTGCTGCGCTTCTACAACGGCTTTCACCACAATGCGCATCCGATGGCCATGGTGTCTGCCGTCATCGCCTCGATGTCGGCCTTCTATCACGACTCGATGGACATCCATAATCCGCGCAACCGCGAGATCTTCGCCCATCGCATCATCGCCAAGATCCCGACCATCGCAGCTGCCGCGCACAAACATTCGCTCGGCCAGCCGTTCATCTATCCGCGCAACGACCTCGGCTATTGCGCCAACATGCTCAACATGTTCTTTGCCGTGCCATGCGAGCCGTATTACGTGGATCCTGTGGCCGCCGAGGCGCTCGACCTGTTGTTCATCCTGCATGCCGACCATGAGCAGAATGCCAGCACCTCCACCGTGCGACTGGCAGGCAGCACCGGCGCCAATCCTTATGCAGCCATCTCAGCCGGCGTGGCCGCCCTGTGGGGCCCTGCGCATGGCGGCGCCAACGAGGCAGTGCTCTCGATGCTCGAGCAGATCGGCACCGTCGAAAACATCCCCAAGTTCATCGCGATGGCCAAGGACAAGAACAGCCATTTCCGGCTGATGGGCTTCGGCCATCGTGTCTACAAGAACTTCGATCCGCGCGCCAAGATCATCCGCACCGCCTGTCACAAGGTGCTCGAGAGCCTGGGGCAGAAGGACAACCCGCTGTTCGAGTTGGCGCTGCGTCTGGAAGAACTGGCGCTAAAGGATGAATATTTCATAGAGCGCAAGCTGTATCCAAATGTCGATTTCTACAGCGGCGTCATCTACAGCGCGCTGGGGATTCCACGTTCCATGTTCACGGTGATGTTCGCGATCGCCCGCACGGTGGGATGGGTGGCCCACTGGCAGGAGATGATTTCGGATCCGGCGATGCGGATTGGAAGGCCGCGGCAGCTGTATACGGGGGCTGTGAAGCGCGACTACGTGGATGTAGCGAAGCGATAGACTGCTGTCAGCGGAACTTCACCCGGGAGTCCGCCCAGACAGGGTACACGAAGACGTTTAAAGATGCGGCCCTTGGGGGACTCATCGATCTTTGCTCCTGAGAGAGTCACGGAGTCTGTCTACCAATAGTCTGAGGGTGGCAATCCACTTTTCCCCATAGGCTCGTACCCGATCCTTGCGATCCAGGTATACAGGCCAGAGTGACGCATCCGCAGATTCAAGCATCATGGACAGATATTTCTCCTGCAGGATCGCGCGCGCCTTGCGGACCATCGTAGGGAAATTGGATTCACTCAAGGGCGCTGCTGCATACCAGCTTTGGGGTGAAGGCGAGAACAGGTAGCGTTGAATATGTTCTTGCAGCGACTGCCCCACTTCGTCGCTGAAGAATTTGTCCTTTGGTGACGATGCAATGACAAGTTGATCCAAGTCCGGGTGATAAAGTCTGTTGTCGAGTATCCTGAGTGCACGCTGATCGAGCGCAAAGAAGTGCGTCCGGATCCATCGCGGCGATCTCAGGCCACGCAGCTGCAGAGATCGCCGATCCCAATCGATTGATCCCAGCGCAAAACACTCGATATCCAGGGACACCTGGCGAAGAAAAGCCGACACATAGGCGCGGGTCAACATACCGTGTTTGACCGCGGTGTCGTTCATTACGATCACGCGGTCCGGAAAGCTGCCTTTTACCCTGTCCAGGGCGGCTTGGTAACCTCCAAACTCCTGACCGCTGTTGTCGTGCTCGATGACATCCAGGTCCGTTCTGCAGTGGAAAGTACGCCGCACCAAAGGTGAAGCTATGGTACTGCCATTTATTACCACGAGAATTTTTCGAAGCACAATTCCGGACTCTATGAGCCTCACCAGCCTAGCTGTCGATTTCAGCCTGCTGCGCGCGTACACAAGTACTATCAATACACAATCCATTCTTTTTCTACCCGACTGCCCGCTGGGCACTCCGTGACGCAAGATTCACGATTGTCTGTTTAACCGACTCCTCAAGAACCGCAGGATCATAAGCGGTCACCGCCGCGCGTCCCCGATCTGCCATGGCCTGCGCCGCGGCGCGGTTGTTCAGCGCCCATTTGCAGTAGTCAATCCACTCCGAACGCGTGCGAGCGACGCAAAGATGCTCTGTTGCGCGCAGATTGGAAATGAACCCGGAATGCGCGAAATCTGACGCAACAAGCGGGCGGCCATGAGCCATGGCATCTATTACCTTTATTTGTGTGCCGCCTCCGAAGAATATCGGAGCAACGACGAGTTCGGCGCTGTCGTACTCCGTCGTCAAATCCTTTACAAAGCCGCGAATCTTTACATGCTCACCGTCGAAGTCGTCGCCAAAACCGGATCTGGTTCTTCCTATTACGTGCAGCTCCAGATCAGGGAATTCCGCGACAAGCGGCGGCATTACCTCTTTGACAAACCAGCGTAAACCCTGCTCGTTGGGTGGGTGCTCGATTAATCCAACCATCACAATGCGTTGCCGAACTGGCAGGGCGCGCTGCCGGCCGATGTCGGGCATGGTGATGACATTCTGTAGAATCGATTTCTCGCTCGTGGGAAGTCGCTCGCCGTCGCGCGCATTCACGTACCAGACGTGAGCAACTCTTCCTGCCAACAGAAAAGTGAACGCATTCCTGACAAACAGCGCGAGCCTTCGGATCAGAGTCGCGCTTCCATCCATTGGAAGCGACTTGAATGCATCGTCGGCGTCCGCGATTACTCGGTTCCACTCCGAACGTGGAACCAGGAGAGTCGTGCTCAAGAAGCACACTACAATGAAGTCAAAGCGATGCTCGTCAATCAGCTCTCCTATCCACTGGCGAAGTCTCCTGCGCTGTCGCAGCGATTCAATGGAAAAGCCTGACCTTGTATATCTGGCCTGGCTGATGGCGTACTCTCCGGAGTCCTTTTCGCGATACTCACGAACTCCGTGCTGAAACACGACCGTATGGACCTGGCCTAGCCGGAGCAATGCATCGCGTATGTGACTGGTACGTATCGTCCCGCCGGCTGAGTGGTCGATGCTGTTCGGAGTAACAAGCAGAATCTTCATCGAAGTGTAAGGAATCGCCTGGCCCGCAGGAATCGGGTCCAAGTGTTTTTTACCCGATGCAAGTTCACGCTCGCAACCATTCCGCACAGCGCGAACGACTCCTCCATCTCCAGCACGTCTATGGGCGTGTCTATCGCCGCCGTCGTCAGGGCGTTGGCAATGGAATCGGCCACGGCTTTCCAGCGATCGAAGGGCCCCCCGAGCCCAGGTGCGATCCTTTGTACAAGCTGCGCCGGCCGGGAATGTGGAGGCTCGTCCGGCATCTGGATCATCTGTTCATAGCCTAGCTGCCTACGCGCATGGTGCGTCAGAATGATGACCTGGTGTCCCAACTCGTGGAATGCCCGGCTCATGAGGCGCACGTATGGAATGATTCCGTTGTGACCATCGGGCCACTGCGGAGAAGGAAACGCAATCTTCATCGGGTCCGTAACCCTCTGCCGCAGGGTTGTGCTGATGGCGGATGGAACGCAGCCAGGGCGCAGTGACCCGATTTGACCCGATCAAGATGGTGACAGGCAATCGTTGCCTGGTTGATTTTGACAATTGCTGAACGGAAGTCACATCAACGTGGCTGCTGACCGGTAGAATTTGGGGAAATTTAGCCCTGACAAGATCCTCAAATATGAAAATAACTCCCGTCATACTTTCAGGTGGCATGGGTACGCGGCTGTGGCCGCTATCTCGTGAGCTTTATCCCAAGCAACTGCTGCCGCTGGTGGGCGAGCGGACGATGCTGCAGGAAACCCTGCACCGTACAGCGGGCATCGATGCCGCCGCTCCCATAGTTGTCTGCAACGAGGCGCACCGGTTCCTGGTTGCCGAGCAGTTGCGCCAGATGGGCAGCAAGCCGCAGTGGATCCTGCTCGAGCCGATCGGTCGAAACACCGCACCAGCTATCGCATTGGCTGCCCTCAAGGCAGCCCCGGATGCCCTGCTGCTGGTGCTTCCGGCTGACCATGTCATCCGCGACGTCGGTGCATTCGAAGCTGCGATCAAGCAAGCTGCACCATCTGCCCAGGCTGGCCGCATGGTGACATTCGGGATTGTGCCCACTTCGCCGGAGACTGGCTACGGCTACATCCGCAAGGCTGCGACTGCCGCGAAGTCGGTGAGCGCGGCGGCGGCGGTGTATCCCATCGCGGAGTTCGTCGAGAAGCCATCGCGCGAACGTGCCGAGAAGTTCGTGAAGGATGGCAACTACTACTGGAACAGCGGCATGTTCCTGTTCAAGGCAAGCAGCTATCTCAAGGAGCTGAGACGTCACGCTCCGGATATTGCGGCCTCGGTCGAGGCGTCGCTGGCTGCGGCGCAACCTGATCTCGATTTCGTGCGCGTGGACAAGGCCAACTTCGAAGCCTGTCGTAGCGATTCCATCGACTATGCAGTGATGGAAAAAACCTCGGACGCAGTGGTTGTGCCGCTGTCTGCAGGCTGGAGCGATGTGGGTTCTTGGTCAGCCCTGCAGGATGCGCTGCCCAGTGATGCAAAGGGCAATGTCACGCACGGCGACGTACTCATGGAAGACACCGCCGGCTGCTACCTCTATTCCGAGAATCGCCTCGTTTCGGCAGTTGGCCTTCGAGATCACATTGTGGTGGAGACCAAGGACGCAATCATGGTTGCCCCGAAAGATCGCGTTCAGGACGTGAAGAATCTGGTGGCGCGCCTGAAGGCGGAGGGACGTTACGAGCACTCCCTGCATCGCGAAGTGTTCCGTCCGTGGGGAAGTTACGACAGCATCGACAACGGTGATCGCTTCCAGGTGAAACGGCTGTCGATCAAGCCGGGCGCGCAGCTGTCTTTGCAGCTGCATCACCATCGCGCCGAACACTGGATCGTGGTTTCCGGCACGGCGCGCATCACCTGTGGCGAAAAGGAATTCCTGCTCGAGGAAAACCAGTCGACCTATATCCCGGTGGGGGTGAAGCACCGGATCGAAAACCCCGGCAAGATTCCGCTGCACATCATCGAAGTGCAATCCGGCAGTTACCTGGGCGAGGATGATATCGTGCGGTTCGAGGATCGATACGGGCGCGAAGGAACCAACACCTGACTGCCCCTGCGCACGTAAGGACAGTCTCCAGATGCTGGTGGTGACACGGAAATGAGTCGGCCCGTACTCCTGAAGTCCAGCGTGGCTGTGGCCGGCATTCGTCTGTTGCAGGGCCTTGCGCCCGCCGTGATGCTGCCGGCGTCGCTGTACATCATTATCATCTTGCACGGCGTGCCCTTCGCCCCACCCTGGCAGTTGCTGGCCGCGATATCGGGAGTGCTGAGCTTCGTTGCACTGGAACCCAAGTCCGACGATATGCTCGATCTGGACATGGGCGCTTCCGTGGTCGTGGCAGAGGTGGCGCTGCGGCTGGCGCTCACCATGGGCCTGCTGTATTTCCTGGGCATCATCACCGGACACGTCTCGGAATTCCCGCGCAAAGTGATATTGATGTGGGCGGTAATCTCGACGGCTCTGACCTGCGTCTGTGAGGTGTCCCTGCTGGCGTTGATGCGTTGGGTGGTCATGTCGGGCCAGAACGAGCGTTCGGCTGTGATCGTTGGCGTCAATGCGGGAAGCATCCTGCTCGCAGGGAGACTGCGTCAGCATCCCGAATACTGCACCAACGTGAAAGGCTTCTTCGATGACCGGACATCGGAGCGCCTCGAAGCAACCGGCGAGCTACCGATTCTCGGAAACCTGTCTGAGCTCGTTGCCTACACTGCACGGGAAGGCGTGGAAGTCATCTTCATCGCGCTTCCCTTGCGGCATATTCAGCGCGTCATGCAGCTGCTCGATCACCTGCGCGATTCCACGATGTCCATCTACTATGTGCCCGACGTTTACGTTTTCGACCTGATCCAGGCCAGGTCCGGAGATATCGGTGGCGTGCCGATCATCGCCATGTGCGAGACCCCGTTTTTCGGCTTCCGGGGCGTATTGAAGCGACTGACAGACATTTTCTTCACGCTTTGCATAATGCTGCCGCTGCTGCCGGTAATGCTCATCCTCGCCCTGGCCATCCGCGTCTCTTCGCGCGGGCCGGCCATATTCAAGCAACGCCGCTATGGTCTGGATGGCAAGGAAATCGTCGTCTACAAGTTCCGTAGCATGTACGTGGAAGAAGATGGGCCGGCCGTGGCGCAGGCGCAGAAGGATGATCCGAGAATCACCCCGATCGGCCGCATCCTGCGCCGGCTGTCCCTGGATGAGCTGCCACAGTTGATCAACGTGCTGCAGGGCAGAATGAGCCTGGTCGGGCCGCGTCCTCACGCCGTTGCCCACAATGAAATGTACAGGGTCCTGATAAAGGGCTACATGATGCGCCACAAGGTGTTGCCGGGCATCACCGGACTTGCGCAGGTAAATGGTTGCCGCGGAGAAACCACCGAGCTTGAGCAGATGCAGGCGCGTGTGAATTATGATCTTGACTATCTGCGTCAATGGAGCCCGCTGCTCGATCTGCAGATTCTGGTAAAGACCGCTGTGCAGATGGTACGGGGTGACGAAAAGGCTTATTAGCGCAACGCAGCGTTGCGGGCAGATGACGTAGTATCGAATCAGAACCCAGGCCGAGAAATACCATGGACCCCGGAATTCGTCCGATCAACATAGCAGCTCTTCGGCAGCAGTACCTTGCCGCCAAGCCGTTTCCGTTCATCAAGATCGACAACTTCCTGCACGACGATTTTGCAGCGGAGATCGTCGCGTCGTATCCGACATATGAAGAAGCCAAAACACTTGGCCGGGAATTTTCTGCCGTCAACGAACGGTTGAAGGTGCAGATTACCGACAGTGGCCGTTTTCCCGCTCCAGTAAAGAGACTGCATGAGGCTCTTTCGAGCCCGCAGTTTCTTGCCGCCGTGGAGCAGATTACCGGCATCGAGGCGTTGCTTGCCGACGAAAAGCTGGTCGGGGGAGGCATGCACCTTACGGGCCCCGGTGGCCGGCTCGATGTGCATGTCGACTTCAATTACGAGGAAGAAAGAAAGCTGCATCGTCGCCTGAACATTCTCCTGTACCTGAATCCGGAGTGGCCCGATGACTGGGGCGGAGCAATTGAACTTTGGGACGAGGGTGTCAGAAACCGCGTGCACGCATTCCAGCCTCTGCTGAACAGATGCGTGCTTTTCGAGACCAGCGAGACCAGCTATCACGGTGTTTCCCCGAATGTCTGCCCGCAGGGTCAGGTGCGCCGGTCTTTTGCGGGGTACTACTACACAAAGGAACCGCCTGCCAGATGGGATGGCATTGCGCACAGCACGGTTTTCAAGGCCAGGCCGGATGAGCTGATTCGGGGAGCAGTGCTCATGCCAGCCGAAAAGGCTCGCAGGAGCATGCAAAGCGGCATCAACAAGGCCAAGCAGTTCGTGAAGAACATTGTCGGAACCGACAAGTGAGCAGGAAGGGCATCATTCTCGCCGGGGGCACCGGCACGCGCCTGCATCCCCTGACGGTGCGCATCAGCAAGCAGCTGCTGCCGGTCTACGACAAGCCGATGATCTACTACCCACTGTCGGTGCTGATGCTGGCAGGCATCCGGGATGCGCTGATCATCACAACTCCGCACGATGCGGCGCTGTTCCATGCAGCGCTGGGCGATGGCGCGTCCTGGGGCATGTCCATAACCTACGCGCAACAGCCAAGCCCGGATGGCCTGGCGCAGGCTTTCATCATTGGTGAGCGGCATGTGGGCCGATCGCCCTCCGCGCTGGTGCTCGGTGACAACATCTTCTATGGCCGCGGCTTCGGTGACATCCTGCGCCGCGCCGATGCGCGTGAAAAAGGCGCCAGCGTGTTCGGTTATTACGTACGCGATCCGGAACGTTACGGCGTGGTGAGTTTCGGCCCCGATGGGCGGCCCGTCGACATCGTCGAAAAACCAAAGCAGCCGAAGTCCAACTTTGCAGTCACGGGACTCTACTTCTACGACACCGACGTGGTGGATATCGCCAAGTCCATCAAGCCATCGCCACGCGGTGAGCTGGAGATTACCGATGTCAACCGCATGTACCTGGAACGCGGGGACCTCGAGGTAGAAAAACTGGGCCGCGGTTTTGCGTGGCTGGACACCGGCACGCATCAGTCGCTGATCGACGCCGGCAACTATGTGCGTGTCATCGAAGACCGGCAGGGCACCAAGATCTGCTGCCCCGAGGAAATCGCCTGGCGCATGGGCTTCATCGATTCAGCCCAGCTGGATAAGCTGGCGCAACCGCTCGTCAAAAGCGGTTACGGCCAGTACCTGCTTGACGTGTTGCGCAGCGACGCGCCATGAAACTCGTTGCCACCGACCTGCCTGGCGTCGTAATCATCGAGCCGCGGGTCTTCGGCGATGCGCGTGGGTTTTTCTTCGAGAGCTGGAATGAGAAGGTGTTCACGGACGCAGGCCTGCCGATGAAATTCGTGCAGGACAACCATAGCCTTTCGAGCCAGGGCACCCTGCGGGGACTGCATTACCAGATGCGGCAAACACAGGGAAAACTCGTGCGTGTCACCTCCGGCGAGGTATTCGACGTGGCAGTCGATATGCGGCGCAATTCGCCAACATTCGGGCGCTGGGTTGGCGTCACGCTGACTGCCGAAAACAAGCGCATGCTCTGGGTGCCGCAAGGCTTCGCGCATGGGTTTTACGTAACCAGTGAACGAGCCGAGTTCCTCTACAAATGCACGGATTTCTATGATCCAGGCTCGGAGCGCACGCTTGCCTGGGACGACCCGCAGATTGGCATTCGTTGGCCACTGGTGCCGGGAGTTGCGACGCAGCTCTCCGCGAAGGATCAACTGGGCAAGCGCTTGGCCGAGGCCGAGGTGTTCGCCTGAAAGTCGTCGTTACCGGCGCTGGCGGACAACTTGGCAGGGAGTTGGCCCGCACCTCACCGCCCGGCGTCGGGCTTTCACTGCTTACCAGCCGCGACTGCGACATCGGCGATGCGCTTGCCGTGGCCGCGATGACCGCCAGTGAACAACCGGATGTCATCATCAATGCAGCTGCTTACACCGCGGTGGATAAGGCAGAGAGCGAAACGGCACAAGCCGACCGCGTAAATGCGCAGGGCCCGGCAAATCTGGCGGCGCATGCGGGGGCCGCCCGGCTGCTGCATGTCTCCACCGACTTTGTGTTCGACGGCAAACAGGGTCGACCCTGGCAGCCGGCGGACAAGACGAATCCGCTGTCGGTCTACGGCCGCTCCAAACTGGCGGGCGAAGCGCCGGTTCTGGCCCTGGGTGAGCGTGGCCTGGTGTTGCGTACTTCCTGGGTGTATTCGAAGTTCGGTAACAATTTCGTCAAGACCATGCTGAAGCTGATGGCGGCCCGCCCGGAGTTGCGCGTGGTTGCAGACCAGGTCGGCGCGCCGACCTGGGCTCGAGGTCTGGCCGAAGCTTTATGGCGCGCAGTGGAATTGCCGGCAGTGCAAGGGTTGCATCATTGGCGCGATGCCGGTGCAGCCTCCTGGTACGATTTTGCCGTGGCGGTCGCAGAAGAAGGTGCTGCCCGCCAGATGCTGACAAGTGTCACAAGCGTTGCACCCATCCAGACGCGCGACTATCCCACGCCCGCCCATCGTCCCGCCTACAGCCTGCTGGACTGCACAGCCACCTGGACCCAACTTGGCATTACTCCTCCGCACTGGCGCACCAATCTTCGGCTGATGCTGGACGAACTGAAGGAAGATCATGGCTAATCTGCTCGTCACCGGCGGTGCCGGGTTCATCGGCGCCAACTACGTCCGCAATCATGCCGAGACGCATAAGGCCGACAACATGGTGGTGCTCGATGCGCTCACCTATGCCGGCAATCTCGCGAGCATTCAGGATGTGCTCGATGGCAGGCGTGTGCATTTCGTGCGCGGCGACATCGGCGATACAGACCTGGTACACGACCTGCTGGTCAAGCACGACGTGGATACGCTGGTGCATTTCGCGGCAGAGTCGCATGTCGACCGTTCCATCCTGGGTCCGGATGCCTTCATCGAAACCAACATCGTGGGCACCCATGCGCTACTGAAAGCCGCGCGCAAGGCTTGGCTGGGCGAACGCAAGCGCGCCAATCACCGCTTCCATCATGTCTCGACCGACGAAGTCTTCGGTTCGCTGTCGGCGACCGATCCCGCCTTCACCGAGACCACGCCCTATGCGCCCAATTCCCCTTATGCCGCGAGCAAAGCAGGATCGGATCTGCTGGTACGCGCGTATCAGCACACGTATGGCCTGACGACGAGCATGACCAACTGCTCCAACAACTATGGTCCCTACCAGTTCCCGGAGAAGCTCATCCCGCTGTTCGTCATCCGCTGCCTGGAAGGCGGTCCGTTGCCGATCTACGGCGACGGAATGAATGTGCGCGACTGGCTGTTCGTCGAGGATCACTGCCGCGGCATCGATGCCGTGCTCAAGCAGGGCGCACCGGGTGAAACCTATAACATCGGCGGACGCTGCGAGCTGCCCAACCTCACCGTGATCGATACGATTGTGCAAGCAGTGGATGCGGCATTTGCAGCCGACCCTAGTCTGGCAGCGCGTTTTCCCAAAAGCCCCGCCGCGAGGGGTTCGAGCTGCTCGGAGCTCAAAACCTATGTCACTGACCGTCCCGGTCACGACCGCCGGTACGCCATTGATCCGCGCAAGATCGAAGCCGAGCTGGGCTTCCGGCCGGCCTACCGCTTTGAAAAGGCGCTGGCCCAGACGGTGGACTGGTACCTGGCCAACGAGTCCTGGTGGCGAGCCATCCAGAACAATGACTACCGCAACTGGGTGGAGGCGAACTACGCGGCCCGGGGCGGGTGACCTGCCTCACAGTTTCAGCCGGCCGTGAGGCCGTGCGACCGGGATTTGTATAGAATTCCGACACATCATGTCCGCGATCTTTACAGATATTGGTTTCGGACTCTGCGCCCTCGGGTTCGTGGCGCTGGCCATTGGCCTGCGTCCCGACCAGGTGGCGACCACCGTGCCGCGCATCTCATTGCGCGTGGCGGCACTCTTCATGGTGGCGTGGTCGGTGGCGGCGAGTCTCGCTGCGCGTCGCGACGCGCCGGATCCCGCCCTGGCACAACTTCTGTCGCTTTCACTGGTGGGAGTGTGGATCTGGCAGCTCGAACCCTACGCACGCTGGCAGGGGCTGCCGCCCCTGCTTCGCGTCGCCTTGAAAGTCTCTGGCATCGCCGTGTTCGCAATCACCCTCAGCTGGATGGTGGCGGCAGCCAGGACCGGCTGGGTCCCGGCGCCGACTCTCGCCATCGTTTCGCTTTTGGGCCTCGGCCTGTGCGTCTTTGGCCTGTTTGCCATCGAGCAGCTGAGCCGCAACGCGCCGGTGGAGGCACGGCCGGCGATGCGCTGGCTCGGCCTTGGCATCGGTGGAATCCTGGTGGGGGAGCTCGCGACCTTCGCCGGCACGCTGTTGCTCGGTGGAAAAACCGCCACGCCGGGATTCGTGCGCGGTGTTGCCTACGCGCTGTGTGCGATCGCAATGATGCGTGGTGCCCGGCTGATGCCACGCTGGACGCTGGGTCTATCGGTGTCGCGGCATGTGGTCTTCTTTGCCAGCACTTTCACGCTGGTTGGCATCTACCTGATGCTGATGGGGTTTGCCAGCTGGGTGCTGCTGACCTACGCGGGCGGCTGGCAGTGGGTCGCTCAGCTCACATTTGTGCTGCTGGCGGGCGTGGGCCTCGTCGTGGCACTGTTTTCAGACGGCGTGCAGCAGCGGCTGAAGGTGCTGATCAGCACGCATTTCTATCCACAGCGCTATGACTATCGAGCCGAATGGATGCGCTTCACGCGCACCATGTCCGAGGACGATCCGGCCGCGGGTGTGCCGCAGCGCGCGATCCGGGCACTGGCGCAGATTGTCGGCAGCCCCCGCGGCTGCCTCTGGCAGCGCGAACAAGGCCACACTGCTCGTTTCCACCGCGCTGCGCACTGGCCAGTTTCCGCCATCGCTGCCACCCCGGATGGCAGATCCATTGCGGCCGATGCGCAGCTGCCGGCGTACCTCGAGCGCACCGGTTGGCTCATCGACCTGACAGAACTCGCACAGCAACCTGAACTCTATGGGGACCTGCAGGTCGACGCAGCTCTATTTGATATGCCGCCCGATGCCTTGATCGTGCCGCTGCTGCATATCGATGTGCTGTATGGCTGGATCGTGCTTGAACGCGCGGCAGGCAAAGGCCGGCTGGATTTCGAGGATCGCGATCTACTGAAGATCGCCGGCCGGCATGTGGCCGCGCACTTGGCGCAGCTGGACGCCGATGCGCGGCTTGCCCAGGCGCATCAATTCGAGACCTATCACCGGATGACGGCCTTTGTCATGCACGATCTGAAGAACGTCGCCGCGCAGCTGCGACTGACTTCGCAAAACGCCGAGCGCCATGGCAGCAACCCGGAGTTCGTTGCGGATACTTTTCGCACGGTGGCTTCCGCAGCAACGCGCATGTCGAAGTTGATCACGCAGCTGGCGGGCGGCGGACAGGACACCGGCACGCTGCAGACGCTGGATCTCGCGGGCTGTGCCGAACGCGCGGCCAGGCATTGCAATGGCATGCCCTTGCCGCAGGTGGTGGTGGAATCCCGCCCCGTCGTGTTCGCCGATCCGGATCAACTCACCGCGGTCATAGAGCACGCGATCCGCAATGCGCAGGATGCCACGCCGCCTGAAGGTCAGGTCCGGGTTGAGGTCGGCTCGATCAAAGAACGTCCACTGCTTGCCGTGATCGACACCGGTTCCGGCATGGACGCGCAGTTCGTGCGCGAACGCCTGTTTCGTCCGTTCGACACCACCAAGGGTTCGCGCGGCATGGGCATCGGCGCATTCCAGATCCGTGAATATCTGCGTTCCCTTGGTGGCGAAGTGGAAGTGCAGTCCGAACCCGGCAAGGGCACGCGCATCTCGATGCTGTTCGCCGACCGCAACACATTGCTGCAACGTCAGGCCGGCTGAGGAATAAAATGTCGAACGACAACCGGACCCGGCGGCTGCTCATTGTGGAAGACGATGCCGCCCTGCGTGCGCAGCTCAAGTGGAGCTTCGAGGGCTACGAGGTCACTTTCGCCGAGAACCGGCAGCAGGCGATCGCCGCACTGCGGCTGCACGAACCGCAGGTGGTGCTGCAGGATCTAGGCTTGCCACCGGATGCGGAGGGCACCAGCGAAGGGTTCGCTACCCTGGCAGAAATTCTTTCACTTGCTCCTGATACCAAGGTGATCGTGGTCACCGGCAATCATGACCGCGAGAGCGCCATCAAAGCGGTGGCAAATGGGGCCAGCGATTTCTACGAGAAGCCCGTGGATGTCGCCGTACTGCAGTTGATCGTCAGTCGTGCATTTCACATTGCCCGCCTCGAGGGGGAGGTGGAGCAGTTACGCAGTCGCGCCGCTCCTGCGGACTTCGAGGGCATCATCTCTGTGGACCGCGCAATGCAGGGCGTCTGCCGGATCATTGAAAAAGTGGCGCCCGCCAACGTCGCGGTGCTGATTCTCGGCGAGAGCGGCACGGGCAAGGAGCTGCTGTCCCGCGCCATCCATAATCTCAGTGGTCGCGCCAGCAAGCGCTTCATCGCCATCAACTGCGCCGCCATTCCCGAGCAGCTGCTGGAAGCCGAGCTGTTTGGCCACGAAAAGGGCGCTTTCACCGGTGCCGTCAAGACGACGCCCGGCAAGATTGAATACGCCGATGGCGGCACGCTGCTGCTCGACGAGGTGGGCGACATGCCGCTGCCGCTGCAGGCAAAGCTGCTGCGCTTCCTGCAGAACAAGGTCATCGAACGCGTGGGCGGGCGCCACGAGATTCCTGTCGATGTGCGCGTGATCGCGGCCACCAACCAGAACCTGGAAACCCAGATCCGCGAACAGCGTTTCCGGCAGGATCTCTACTACCGGCTCGGCGAGGTCATCGTGAATGTGCCGCCGCTACGGCAACGTCCCGGGGACATCCTGGCCATCGCGCAGGCGGTTCTGGCCCGGTACGCAGCCCCAAAAGGGGGGCGCCGCGGCTTCACGGATGATGCCATCCAGATGCTGACGACGTATGAATGGCCGGGTAATGTTCGAGAGCTGGAAAACAAGGTGAAGGTAGCCTGTCTACTGGGAGATGAGACCATGATTTCTGCTGCCGATCTGGGACTGGCCGGTGGCACCGGGCCGGGCCTGCCGCTCAATCTGAAAGAAGTGCGCAACCGCGCCGAACGTGACGCGGTTGGCCGCGCAATGGCCGCCGTGGCAGGCAATATCTCCCGTGCGGCAGAGCTGCTGGGTGTATCGCGGCCGACACTTTATGACCTTCTGGGCCGGCACGCGTTAATGCCAGCGGACAAAAGGGAAGCGCCGGGAGAAGTGGCAGGAGGTGCCACGTGATGAGAAATATCGTATTGGCATTCGTGGGCGCGCTGCTGCTGGCAGGTTGCGGCCGCGTCAATCCCGAAACCGCTGTGGCCGACGCACAGAAGCTCATTGCCGAAGGGAAACCCGGCGAGGCACGCATCCTGCTGAAGAACGCGCTGGCGAAAGCTAACAACAATGTGCCCGGTGCGCGCCAGCTGCTGTCGCGCATCACGCTGAACGAGGGAGACCCGAAAGGGGCGAATGACGAACTGACGGCGCTCGATGCCACCGTTGCGGCTGAACCCGCCACGGCTGCGCTAAAGGCCGAAGTTGCCCTTGAACTGGGTCGTCGGGAAGACGCAGCCAAATTGCTCGATGCGGCGGGAGACGCCATTCCGGAACCGAACCGCACCGCGCTACGGGCGCGATTGCTGCGCATGGAGGGCAAAGCCGGCGAAGCACTGGTCCTGCTGCGCACAGCGCAACAGGCGCAGCCGGGCGACGAGAAGCTGGCCATCGAAGCTGCCGAATGTCTTGGAGAAATGGGCGCTCTGGATGCCGCAGTGGCCGAGATGGATCGTTATCTCGCCGACGAGAAGCGACCCAAGGCCAGCGCCCTGCATTCGCGAGGCGAAATGCTCCTGCGGCAGGGCAACAACAAGAGAGGCATCGAGGATCTGCGTGCCGCAGTGGCTGCAGCGCCCAAAGACTGGCCCGTTGCACAACGCCTGTCGTCGGAATTACTCATTGGCGAAGCGCTGCTGATGTCCGGTGATTCCGCCGGCGCCCGCGCACAGGTAGCGCATATCAGTGAGATCTGGCCGGGACTGCTGGGTTCAGAAATTCTCCTTGGGCGCCTGGACCTGCTCGATGGCAGGTATGCACAGGCCGCCGAGCGCCTGGGCAAGGCAGCCGATGCGGCGCCTGGCAATGCCCGGTTGCAGTACCTGTGGGCAGAGGCGCTTGCCCGGGCCGGCAACATCACGCGCGCCACCGAAGTGCTCGAGAAGCGCGTCGCCGTTGAGTCCTCCAAGTCACCCGCGCGCCCCATACTTGCCAAGCTGCTGTTGCAGCAAGGCAAGCCTGCCCGCGTGATCGAGCTGCTGGGAGAAGATCCCAGCGAGGATGAAGGCCGAAACGCACTGCTGCAAGCCGCCCGCGATACCATGAACCGCGCCGACAAACAAATCTCCGCACTGACGAACCAGCTCGCCAAGGAGCCGGACAATGGTCCACTGCGGGCGCAGCTCGCCCTTGCGCAGATTGCCAGTGGCCAATCCTCCGCGGCAATGGCCACCCTCGGACCGCTTCCCAAGAATGGTCTCATCCCGGAAACCACGGCCGCTCGCATGGCGGCGTTGCTGGCGGCGGGCAATGAGCTGGAAGGAAACCATCTCGTTGATCGCCTGCTCGACCCCACCACCGCTGCCAATGCCGTGACGCTGGTGGCAGCGGCTGATGTGGCGCAGAGAAACAACCAGCCATCGATGAGCAGCCGCCTGCTGGATCGCGCGGCGGAGCTCGAACCCACCAGCACGGAAGTGCAATTACGTCGCGCAAATTCGTCCTTCGAGGGGAAGCGCTTCGAAGAAGCGGAGAAATTCCTGCGCGAGCTGCTGCAGAAGCAGCCCGACAATCTCGTTGCGGGAGTCGCACTGGGACGCGCGCTGGAGGCCAAGGGCGACCTGCCCGGCGCTCGCAAGGCCCTGGCCGAAGCCGCGAAACAGTCGCCGAAGGCCATGGAGCCGAATCTCATGCTGGCGGCCATTGAATTGCGCGCCGGACACGTGCCCGAAGCAGGCAAGGCCTTCGATGCACTCATCGCGGCGAAACCAGACGGTGTATTGGCCAACGCTGCTGGCCAGCTGCTGGCAGAAAGCGATCATTTTGCGGAAGCAAAGGCGCGCTTCCAGCAGGCCGTAGAGCAGGATGCCAAGAATGCGCAGTACTGGTCGAACCTGGGGCGCGCGCAACTTTCACTAAAGGATCGGGACGCCGCGCGCGACTCCTTCCTGAAGAGCCTGGAGTTGCAACCATCGGTGCTGACAACGGCCGCCGCAGCCGTGCGTCTCAGCATCGAAAAGAAGGACTTTGCGACCGCAAAACGCGCGGCACAGCTGGTGGTCACTGCGCTGCCGAACAGCTATGGATCGTGGCTGCTGCAGGGCGAAGCGGGGCTTGCCGCCGGCGACGCCAACCTAGCGAACAACGCCTTCGCCCGCGCGAGCGCCATTACTCCGAGCGCCAAGTCCGCCATCGGCGAATTCCAGGCAAGGTTGATGCTGAAGACCCAGCGGCCCGAGGCGCCGCTGCTGGCGTGGGTCGCCCGCGAGCCTGGTGACCTCGACGTGCAGCACATGCTGATCGATTACTCCCTTCAGGCTGGCGACAGCGCAGCGGTCCGCCGTCAAACAGAGGGCGTGCTAAAGCGTTTTCCGAACGATACCGGTTCGCTCAACAATCTGGCATGGCTGCTGCGAGACTCGGATCCGGCAAAAGCAGAAAAGCTGGCTTCGCAGGCCCAGGCAATCGCGCCGGACAACGCGCTGATTGCCGATACGCTTGGCATGGTTTATCTCGCCGGGGGCAAGAACGACGACGCGCTCAAGGTGCTGGCGGCAGCGGCCGCAAAACTTCCCGAAAACCAGACCCTTCAATACCACCACGCACTTGCGCTGTCCCGCGCCGGCAAGAAAGCCGAAGCGCGCGGCGTATTGCAAAAAGCCCTGCAGGGCAACACCGACTTCGACGGGCGCAGTGACGCACGGGCGCTCATGGAGAAACTCTGATATGAAATCTCCCTGGAATCTGACGTTCGCCAGCATCGCGCTGCTGCTCTGCGCGTGCGCAGTCAACGGAGCAGCGTCGGAGGCAGAGCCAGCAGCGGGAACCCAGGCAGCCCCCGCGGCCGTGGCAGACGATTATCTGATCGGTCCTGGCGACACATTCGTTATCGACGTGTACCAGGAACCGGGCCTCAGCCGCTCAGTGACCGTGCGCCCTGATGGCAAGATCACTTCGCAGCTGGTCGAAAACATGGTGGCGATCGGCAAAACGCCGTCGCAGCTGGGCCGCGATATCGAAACCGTGCTCGCCGAGTATCTGAAGGCTCCAAAAGTGACAGTGATCATGACGCAGTGGGCCAGCGTCTACAGCAAGGTCAATACCTCAGGCCAGGTCAGGCAGCTCGTGTCCATTCCATACCGCGAGGGACTCACTGTCAGGGACGTCGTGCAGGCCGCAGGCGGGCTCACGGAATTCGCTTCACCAAACAAGTCGTTCATATCCCGCACCATCGACGGCAAGACGGTAAAGCTTCCTGTAAAGCTTGGAAAACTGCTGGACAAGGGCGACGAGAAACAGAACCTGCAGATGAAACCAGGCGATACGCTGGTCGTACCCAAGTCAATATTTTGAAGGGCAGGGCAGAGCAACGTGAATGAAGTCACCGCATTGATCTACGCCTATGCGCGCGCCGCGTGGCGCCGCCGCTGGTGGGCCGTCCTCACTGCATGGGTGGTGGCGGTGGGCGCCTGGGGGGTAATTCTGACTCTCCCGGACCGTTATGAAGCTTCCGCCAAGGTGTACATCGAAGCGCGCAACGATTTGGACCCAGCGCTGGAAGGCCTCGCGGTCAACAAGGATTACCAGTCGCAGCTGCCGCTGGTGCGCGAGGCATTGCTGTCACGCCCGCAATTGACGGCCGTTGCCAGGGTGACCAACCTCGATGTCAAGGTGAAGACGACGGCTGACATGGACGCGCTGATCAGCAAACTGCAGAAGCAGATCCGTGTAAGCGTCGCGAATCCGGCTGTTCTGGCCGAGAACGTCAAGGTCCAGGACTCGATGTACACCATCACCTATCAGCACCCCAATCGTGACAAGAGCATCGAGGTTGTTCAGAACCTGTTGAGCACCTTCTACGAAGGTATCTCGAACCGCAACAAGGATGGCACGGGTGGAGTCCAGACGTTCTTCACCAAACAGATCGAGCAGCGCTCGAAAGAACTGCAGGAGGCAGAGGGCCGGTTGGCGGAATTCAAGACCAAGAACATGGGCATGATCCGTGGTCCCGGCGGGGACGACTACTTCACGCGGTTCAGCGCCGTGAACTCGGCACTCCAGGAATACAAGAATTCATTGAACATCGCGCGAGGGAAGCGTGTCGAACTGCTGGCGCAGGCCGCTTCATTAAAAAGCAGCGTTCTCCAGTCAGTCACCGAGGGTACGGGCGATTCCTCCGGTACGTCACTGGGCGTGACGCGGGAAAAAAGGGCGGCACAACAAAAACTCGACGAACTGCGCCTGAAATACACCGACAAGCATTCGGAAGTCGTGAACCAGATGGAGACCGTGAAAAGGCTGGAGGCACTGGAGACTGCGGAACTGCAGAAGATGAAGACCAGTGAGTCCCCCACAGCCATCCGGCCACTGGAAAACAACTCGACGTACCAGGGTGTTCAGGCGCAACTCAGCCAGCTGCAGGTCGAGATAGGTGCGCTTGAGACGTCGGTACGCCAGAGTCAGGTGGAATTCGACAGGCTGAGAGGGCTCATTGCGCAGTATCCCGAAGTCGACAAGGAACTGCAGAACCTCGACCGTGACTACAGCGTCAAGAAGAAACTGTACGAAGACGTGGTCGCGAAGAGCGAACAGTCGAAGATCAGCGAGGATGCTGCCCGCACCGGCTCGATCCAATACAAGGAGATCGAGCCGCCCCACGCCGCATTTGAACCGGTGTGGCCCAAGCGCAAGCTGATGATCATCGAGGTCCTGTTCGCCGCAGTCGTCGTGGGCATCGCCGTTGCACTACTGCCCTACCTGCTCGTTCCCACTTTCGACGATGTGGGCCTGCTGGAGCGCAGCTTCGGATTTCCCGTGCTCGGCGCCGTGTCGGCCATCCGTTCATCGGCAAAACGCAGCTCCGAACTGCGCCAGATCCGCCACGTCCTGATCGCGGGCGCGGCGCTGGTAATGGTTGCCGGTGTTCTCTTCGTGGCCGGCGAGGCCGGCGCGCGCTACCTGACACGTTTGCTGGCATAGGAATCAAACACTGTGAGTCTCATAGAACTTGCCCTTAGCAAGCTTCGCAATCCAGGAGCGAGCCAGGTCAGCACCCCCCGTCGTGCGGTGCTGGATGCGCCTGCTTCGAAGGCAGCCGAAGAACCGCAATTCCTGGTCACGCCACAGATGCGCGACCACCTGGGAATCGGCGATGCCGGCGTGTTTGAGCACCAGCGAGCCGCAGAATTCCGGCATATCAAGCGCCAGATCGTCGCAGAAATCCAGGCAAATCCGGCCTCCCGGGTTGTGGTGGTGGCTAGCGCAATGAGTGGGGAGGGCAAGAGCTTCACGGCGGCGAACCTCGCGAACTCGCTGTCGCTGGAACACGATTACAACGTGGTGCTCGTCGATGCCGATGCGGTAAAGCCATATCTCACCCGCTCGTTGCAGATGACCGATCGACCGGGGCTCATGGATGCCCTGGCGAATCCTTCGCTGGATGTGGAATCGATGATCGTGCGCACCGACCTTAATGGTCTGCGGGTGCTGCCTGCAGGCAGCGCCAGTGCCCAGGCTACGGAGTATTTTGCGAGCGGCCGGATGAGACAGGTGCTCGACCGGCTGTTGGAGGTGCCGAACCGCATCGTTCTGATCGACGCGTTGCCGCTGTTGCTGACCACCGAAGCAAGAGCGCTGATGCCGCTGGCGCACCAGGTGCTGGTGGTCGTACGCGCCGAAACCACGCCGCAGGCCGCGGTGAAAGAAGCGCTTGGCCTCATTGGGCCGGGGCGCAAAGTCAAGTTGGTGCTCAATGCAGTGGTGCGCACCAAGCTGTCGCGTTACCTCGGTTACAGCTACGGTTTCGAATACAATTACTCATCTTCCGACAAGAAGAGGGATACCAAATGATCCATCGCGCCCTGTTCGCCACCGGCCTCACCGTCTTTGCGGGCGCCGCGTTTGCAGAAGTCGACTACTCACTGCGTACCGGCGCGTCGTACACCGACAATGTCTTCCGCGAGCCCGACTCCTCCAAGCGGGATTCCAGCACCCTGTTTGCCGGCCTGACGCTAGACGGTTCGCGGCCAGTCGGCCGCCTGCGCTACGACCTCACGGCAGACCTTGCGGCGTACAAATACCTGAGCGTAGACGTCAACCAGAGCGTGCAGGGCCGGGCCAATCTGCGGGGCGTCTACGATTTCATTCCGGAGTCATTCAGCTGGAACGCCGGTCTTGGCTATGACCAGTACCGCGACGACATCACCCGTCCGCTTGCTCCGGGCAACCTGGATACGGTAGTCAACCTCTCCACCGGACCTACATTGCGGCTGCACCTTTCAGACCGCACGAGCGCCAACCTGGATGGCCACTACATGCGGACAACCTACAAGCGTCGCGATTACGACAGCGAGACCCTTGGCGGAAGGGCCACGGTGATGCGTCAGGCTGGCGCGCGCGTGTCGGTGGGTGTCGGCGTCTCCACCGACGAGATTTCTTATATATCGGACGGTGGCGGAGGCTCCAACGGCTATGACCGCAGCGAAGCCTTCATCAAGGCCGACGTCAAAGGCGCGCGTACCGACATCGGGACGGAAGTCGGATACTCAAAACTCAAGAATGAATTGATCAAGGATGATGGGCTTGTATTGCGCGCGCATCTGCGGCGCAAGCTCACCCCAGCGCTCACCGGCTACATCAATGCGACCCGCGAATATGGCGCCTCAGACGAGTTTGTGGGCGGATTCAGAGGCACAGTCGTCGATATCCAGGATGACACGCCTGTCACCGCGGGCGCACGCCTGAATAAGAATATCGACGCGGGCCTCGATTATCGGCGCTCCCGTTCTGGCTTCGGCATCAGTTGGTCCCGCCGCCAGGAAGACGGACGCATTTCAGGCGCCCCGGAACGCACCTACAACGAAATGGGCGCGAATATTTCCCGGCAGATCACAGCGCGGCTGCACGGTGCGCTCACCGGCGGTTTGATGCACGAGAAATTCTCCAATCTCCCGTCAAGCGCAGACGAAAACTTCATCGGTGCGTCACTGGACTGGACGTTCGGCCGAGCGCTGGGACTCGGAATGCGGCTCGAGCACCGCAATCGCGATGGAGTCACTGGAGCGGGCAACTACTCGGAATTCAACGGTAGCCTGTACCTCAGTTACCACGGCAAGTAGCCAAGGCTGGCCGCGACATCACGTCAAGCGGTCGGTGCAACCCCCCCCTCTACATGGACGACATTCACGTCACCGGGAGTATGTCGAGGCGGATGCGGAACGAGCTGGCGCCTCTGCTGGCGGTTCCTGCGCAGGAACGCTGACCCCGGCGTTGCGCATCAGGGTTCGGCGCAAGAAAGCGGCCAACTTCTTCACGCCTTCACCTTTCAGCAATCCCAGGTGACTGTCGTCGATCCGGAGCATGCGCGCGGCGGGCACATAAGGCTGCCAGCCCTTCTCGGCGTGAGTGGGCGGCGTATCTGCAGAGAACACGCATAGTGCTTCACCGGCCCATGGCCGTGGCTGGTAGCGCCGGATGGCGTCCAGGTAACGGGCGTCGCGCAGCGCACCGAGGGGATCGCCGACCGGCTCTGCCTTTCCCAAAGCGCGACGGATGCGATGCCATAGATGCCGCAGCTGGCCCGCCGGCTCCAGGCCCGGTGCATCGCAATCCAGCACGGCCAAAAAGCTGACAGTTTCGCCCTGGGCCCTGAGCTGTTGACCCACTTCGTAGGCGAGCGCGCCGCCAAATGAAAAGCCCACCAGCCGGTAAGGGCCACGGGGTTGGCGCGAACGAATGGCCTCAAGGTATTCGCGCGCGAGCTCGGGAATATCGGTGCCGAGCCCTTCGGCAGACATCCCCTCGGCCAGGAACACCATTTCGCGAGGAACGAACACGCCGCAGACCGGAACATCGGGTCCCAGCTCTTCGGCCAGTTGCCGGTAGATCATGATGCCGCAGAGGCAGAACAGTTCCGGACCTACGCCGGCCGTCTGCAAAGGCACAATTGTGGCGCCGGGCAATGTCTCGGTCTGCGAAAGAGCCGCCGCGAGTGCCGCTATCGTGGGATTGCGGAACAGCAGCGCAAGGTTGCAATTGCGTTGCGTCACGCTACGAATGCGGCCGGCCAGACGAACTGCCAGCAGCGAGTGCCCGCCTATCTCGAACAGGTTGTCATGCACACCGAAAGCCGCGTGCTGCAGCATCTCGCGCCAGATCTCCCATAACGTGCGTTCCATCGCTGATCGTGGCGGGAGCGGGGGTTCGCGGCCGAGTGTCGCGGCGCGCGGTGGCGGCAGGGCTTGCCGGTCGAGTTTGCCATTCGGCAGCAGGGGAAGCTCCGGGATGGCAATCAGATGCTGGGGCAGCATGAACTCCGGCAGCCACTGGCGCAGGAATTCCCGCACCGCGCGTGCATCGGGCATTTCCGCGCGGGGCACTATCCAGGCGACCAGCGCAACCTCCGCACCGGCCCTGCTGACGGTCAGCACAACTGCTGCCGCGATATCCGGATGCGACATCAGCCGGGACTCGATTTCACCCAGCTCGATGCGGAAGCCTCGCAGCTTGATCTGTGTATCCAGGCGACCCAGATGCTCCAGGCGTCCATCCTGTCGCCAGCGGCCGCGGTCGCCGGTGCGATATAAACGCGTGCCGCGCCGATCACTTGAATGCGGGTTGGCGACGAAACGTTCTGCAGTCAGTTCGGGGCGCTCCAGATAGCCTTGCGAGACGCCATCGCCGCCGATGAAGATTTCTCCGGCCACGCCTACAGGACAAATTTCCTGGTCTTCATCCAGCACCAGGATCGTGGTATTGGCGATGGGGCGCCCGAGCGAAATGCGGTCTGGCCCGGGAGGTTCCACCTGCCCGCATGACGACCATACCGTGGTCTCGGTGGGGCCGTACATGTTCCAGACTTGCGCGCATCGGCGCAGCAATTGATTGGCCAGTTCGCGCGAGAGTGGTTCACCACCCACCAGGGCGCGCAGGCGGCCGTTGCCGTTCCAACCGGAATCGATGAGCAATCGCCAGGTGGAAGGCGTCGCCTGCATCACGGTCACCCCATGACGCAGCAGCAATGCCTGCAATGCCTCGCCATCGGCCTGTTCCGCGCGGCTGGTCAGGACAACACGTGCGCCGACCGTCAACGGCAGCAGCAGTTCCAGCACGGCAATGTCGAAGCTGAGCGTGGTGATCGCCAGCAGGCGGTCGTCGGGACCCAGCCCGGGTTCTTCCTGCATGCTGAGCAGGAAGTTGGTCACCGTGCCGTGGGGCACGACCACGCCCTTGGGTCGACCCGTTGATCCAGAAGTGTAGATCACGTACGCCGGGTCAGCGGGCCGCGGACCCACGGGTGGGGCAGGCGGGGCGATGCTTACGGCGGCACGCGCCAGTTCGTCCAGCCGCAGGCAACTACACTCGGTGGGCCATTGCAATGAAATGTCCGGCGGCGCGTCGGTTAACAGTAGTCGCAGGCGCGCATCGCTTGCCATGTAGACCAGCCGCTCGGTGGGGTACGAAGGATCGAGTGGCACATACGCGGCGCCAGCCTTCAGCACACCGAGCAAGGCTGTCAGCATCTGCGGTGTACGCTGCAGGTGCAGGCCAACCAGGTCCCCCGCGCCAATGCCGAGTCGCAGCAGCGAGTCCGCTACCGCATTGGCTTCACGCGCCAGCTCTGTGTAACTCAGCGTGCGATCGCCAAAGCACAATGCCGTGGCACCGCCGGAACGCGCCACCTGGGCATCGAAAAGCGCGTCGATGGTGGCGGAAGTGCGGGCGTGGCGCGCGCCCTGCGCCCAGTCGTTCAGCAGCTCGCGCTCAGTTGCAGAAATCAGTCCGATGGTGGAGATCTGCAGGCTCGCGTCCTGCAGGGCGGAGCGCAGTAACGCCATATAGTGATCGGCGAGGCGCCGGATGGTCTCGGGCGAAAACAAGGCGGTTGAATACTCGAAGTTGATCGATCTGGCGTAATCGGCATCGATTGTCACCGTCAGGTCGAACTGGGATGCCTTGCGGTCGATGTCACGTCGCGACCATTTGAGGCCAGGCCACTCCACATCGCCCAGCGGCGTGTTGAGCATGTTGAACATCACGGTGAACAGCGGCGGACGACCCGGATCACGCTCCAGGTTCAACTCGCGCACCAGCACCTCGAAAGGCAGATCCTGGTGTTCCAGGGCGCCCAGCATGCTTTCACGCACCCGGGCCAGTGTCGCAGTGAAATCCGCGTTGCCGTCCAGTTCCGTGCGCAGCACCAGCGTATTCACCAGTGTGCCCATCAGGTTGGCTGATTTCGGGTGCTGCCGGTTGGCCACCGGAAGACCCACCGCTATGTCGTTTCGACCGGTGTGGCGGAAGAGGAGGATCTTGAGTGCCGTCACCAGCACCATTGCCAGGGAGGCGCCGCGCGCAGCCCCGAACTGGCGCAACGCCAGAATCTCGCGCGGGTTGAAATCCAGCCGCAGGCGCGCGCCGCGGAACCCCTGCTGCTGCGGGCGGACAAAGTCCTCGTTCAGCACCGTGGGTTCGAGGCCTCGAAGCCGCTCGTGCCAGTATTCTGTTTCGGTCGTGCGGCGGTGTTGTTCAAACCAGCGGCGATGCGCGGCTGCATAGCGCGAGAAACTTGGTCGCGTGGAGGCCGTCGTGGGCTTGTGGCCCAGCATTGCCGCATAGGCGCGGGCAATGTCGCGGAAGAATACGTCCAGTCCCCATTGGTCGCAGACCATGTGATGCATGACTGCAACCAGAACGGCGTCTTCGCGCCCGAGATGGACCAGCGTGGCGCGCAGCAGCGGACCCTGTTCGAGCTGGAACGGCCGATTGGAATACTCGGTCAGAAATTCATCCAGCGCGTCCAGTGCGTCCCCACCGTCGCGGGGCGTCAGGGACCTTTCGCTAAGGCGCGGTCGGAGCGTACGCCCATGCAAAGGGTAGAGCTGGCCCGAATCCGAGATCACCGTAAGACCCAGCACTTCGTGCGCGGCAACCACGGCATCGAAGGCTGATCGCAACACCCTGACATCCAGCGTGCCCTGCAGGCGCCACGCCATGGGCACATGGTAAGCGGCGCTCCCGGCAGCCAGTTCGTGGAGCACGAACATGCGTTCCTGTGAGTACGAGAGGGCCTGTGTTTCGTCAGTGACCGGACCAGCCGACTCCGCGCGTTCTACTACGCGCGGCAACAGCGCCAGCCGATCGCAGAGCTGTCGCAGGGTGGGCGCCTGGAAGAGGTCGCGCACCGTCAGGTCCACATTGAATTGCGCGGACAGCTGGGTGCAAAGCTGCGCAGCGCGCAGTGAATCGCCGCCAAGGCTGAAAAAGCTGCGCGAGGCGTCCGGCACTGCCGACAGCCCAAGCACATCCGACCACAGGCGGCCAACGACTCCAGGATCCATCCCGGAATGGTATCGCAGGCCGCTTTACACGGGGGGCCTGCAGCCTCAGTCTGCGAACATAGTCACTGGCCGGAGCCGTATTGCCGGGCTCCAACTTGAGAGATGGCGCACATTCCGTGAATCCCGATGATTTAATCTCGGCAATCCTGCGTAAGCGGCCGTTCAGGTTTGCGCTCGACCATGTTTTGCACCGCTGAGAGTCCGGACTGATGCGTGCGCTTGCGCTGATATTGCTGGGTTTTCTGCTGGCTGCGCTGTTCGTCTGGATGGTTGGCGGATGGAAGAAGGACGGCACCCGCTGGGTTGCCACATGGGCGGTGCTCACCACGCTCGCATTCTTCTGCGTGGATTTCATCGTGTTTGCCGTGATCTTGGCAATTGCCTGCGCCATGCTGGCAAAGAGGGCGCCGGATCGCGTGGCCGCGCTCTACGCGATGCTTCTGCCCATGTTGCCGACTTATACCTACTACATCCCGGGGATTCTCGGCATCAATGCGATTTTCCCGTTGAACTATGTTCGCGTGCTGGCGCTGGCGTTGCTGTTACCCGCATATATTTCGCTTCGTCGCACCGGGGCGTTGCAGGACAGCCGGGCGATGCGAAACGGCCTCGACGCCATTTTCGTGGCCTATGTCCTGTGGTACTGCTTCCTGGCTGTGTATCACAAGGTCACGGTGACAGACTCCATGAGGGTGTCGGTGGAAATGCTGCTGTTCACGTTGATTCCGTACCTGGCAGTCAGCAGGCTGCTCAGGACGCGCGAGCAGATAAACGACTTGATCTCGGCAGTCGCGTTCAGCGGATTGGTCGTCAGCGCCATGTGCGTGATCGAAATGATGACCAACAGTCATCCGTACCAGGTGCTGCCATATCGGCTGGACATGGAGATGCTGTCCGGATTCTCTTACCAGACTCAATTCCGGTTCGGGATGATTCGTGCGCAAGGCACTTTTGATGGCGGGCTGGGTCTGTACGCCGTATTCGCTCTCGGTGCACTACTGTGCAAGGCGCAAGTGGAAAAGATGCCGCGCTGGCGACTGTGGCTGGGCATGGCGATCTTAGCTATACCGATCATTTCGACCGGCTCGCGCGGAACGTGGATTATCACCGGGATGATGCTTGCGACGCGCTTTGGGTTTTGGTTTATCCGCACGCCCGCCCGCTTCGTGACCGTGCTGACCCTGGTAATGGTGCTGATCCCGCGTGCGCAAGACGCATTTATCACCCACGCCGACGACCAGTTCGGCACCTTCGATTATCGCGAGCAATTGCTCGACACATTTGTGCCAGTGGTTTGGGAAGCGCCCATTGCAGGGCAGCAGAGTCTGTTGGCTCTCTACGCCACCGGGAGATTCAATTATCTGGTCCAAGGCGAAGGAATCATCGACATGGTAAATACCTATCTCGGTGAGGCATTGGTGCATGGAATACCCGGACTGATTTTTTTCGCCGGCATCTTTCTTTTTTCCGTACTGACTCCCTTGCGGCAAATGAAGAGAGCGTCCCCCGAAGAGGCGGGGCTCGACTATCCGATCGTGATGTGGATCTGCTCGCTCATGCCGGCCGCAGCCTTCCTGCTGGTGACCACAAGCCTGGTGGGCCATATGTGGCCATACATCTCACTGGTCGCAGGAGTCAGCAGCGCGCTGGCTGCGTTGGGCGAATCCAGGAGCTTCCTGTTCAGTCCCGCGCCGGCGACGCCTGGCTGATGAGCAGTTTCATTTCAGAAATGCGTGCGCGCAGGCGATTCATTTCGGCGTCCAGACGGTTGGACTTCAAACCGATGGTGTCTGCCATGTCGCTGAGGCGCCATCTCCAATCGAGCTTCTCCAGCGCGCGAAGGTGGTTCAGGGTGGCGAGACCAGGTGACCATCTGGATGCCGCATCGCGGATCACTGCCATACCGTCGCGCAGGTTTGTAGTGCCCAGATCGAGCAGGGCTTCCGGCCACAGCAGTGCATCGATGCTAGGAGCGCGAGGCGGAATCCCCGCCACGATCGCGCCGCAGGCAAGCGCATCTGTCCATCGACCGGTAAGGTATTCCCGTGATGGATGCGTGTGCTCGGAGCGGTGGACGCGATTGGAGAATGCGAGCAGAAACTTTGATGAAGCGTACGCGCGCATGACAAGAGCCTGATTCTCACGCCAATCGTCGCTTCCCGAGGGACGAGGATGATAAGAAAGTGCTAGTGATGCTGCAGCAGATTGATTGCGTTCATCGTCATCCCATTCCGGAGGCTGCCTTCCCACCCTGAGGATATCCCATGTGCGCTGCGTGGTGGCGCTACCCAAGTCCAGTGCGTCACTCCCCCAAGGCAGGCAGGAAATGCGCGTGCCCACCTTGCGTCTCCACTCCGGGAGATCTTCCTCGCTGGTGATGAAGATGTGGTCGAAAATCCGATTCCGCCGGACTTCGAGGGGAATTTCCTCAGTCCAATATGAATCGGTGACAAACCCGACGACTTGGCGAAATCCGCCGAACCACTCTTTTGCAGTCAAGGCATCGATAAGATTCCCAGAGGCTGCGGCGATGACGATACAGACATCCCCTGCGTCCTGCGGGCGCCGCCGACCGATCATCATCAGCATCTTTTTGAAGTGGCTCGCCTCCACAACCTCGTGGATCTGCAAATTGGCGTCGAAGCAACGACTGACAAGGTCTGCAAGGTGCGTAATTGGGGACCAACCGGGTTGTGTGCCTTTGCTGAAGACGACTACGGATGGCATGGCGTGACTTGCTACCTATACTCAATGATCGAGGCGGCAGAAATCCAATTCCTCGTAGTAGATAAAGAAGCGGGGCTCGAAGGTTCCCCCCGATTAACTACCGTCTTCTTCGTCATCAGGAAGGCCGTAGGCGCCCAATCATACTCGGTTGCCAGCATATCGTCCCAATCTACGTGGTCAACCCGATGAGCCATGAATGACGCGACATGGTTTGACGCGCGCCGCTACCTAGCATACGGCATCATTCGTCTTTCAAAACTCGAACCAGGTTTTACGTAGATAGCGTCGTACTGCCATTCATCCAAAGCACAATCAGTACGTTCGAACCGCAATGATTCACCCCAACGACCAATGCGGTGACGAATCAGATAGCACGAGAAGCCCGCTGCAGCCAGTAGCTCATGAAGCGACTTGGAGGAATCACCGATGCGAACAAGCATGTCTCGCGACACTTCGACTATCAATGCAACGTCTCTCCGAGAAAGCAGCTTCGACATACCCTTCAGCACGCGGCATTCGTAACCCTCGACGTCAATCTTTATGCAAACCGGTTGGTCATCATCAGGTATGGCAATTACGCGATCCGCTGGTTCAATCGATACAGGAACGCTTCCTTGTCCCAAGGTTAGTGTGCCGGTTCCGGTGTGTGCAGAAGAAACATGCATAAAGGCTGCTGAGGAAGAGTCTCCTAGAGCGAGATTGAGAGCAATGATCGGCATCCCGAGCGGATTCGATTCAAGGTGTCCCTTAAGCCTCGCAAACACGGCGGGATTCGCTTCAACAGCAATCAAGCGTCCAGACTTTCCGATTCGACTGGCGGCGAGTAACGAAACCAGGCCGATGTTTGCTCCGATATCGATAAAACAGTCGCCCTTTCTCAGGATGGTCGTAATAACCTTTTCCAGGTCACGCTGATATAGCTGGCCACTGAAGTAGGCTCGTCTCTCCAACCAGTCCTTCAGATTCAATCTCATTTTGAATGGATGCAACCTTCCTTGCACAGGCAGCTGAAAACCTTCAGGCCAATTCGCCTCGATATCCGGATCGATTGAAAAGCCTCCTCCGCCTATAGCTCGATACGCCCTTTCCCACCACCAATCCAGTTTTCTTAGGAAGCGAGGCCACCTCCTCATCAAAAAACCCAATAGGTAAAGCCTCGTAGAAATGCGAACAAGGCTATTCAATGTCAGTCTGCGTATTCCGGCGAAGCCGGGCCACCATTCCGATTTATGGCGGGCCAGTATTCCGGTCCGAGCCGGGCCGGTGTGAAGCGGTAGTGGGACTGTCGTTGATGAGGTCGATTTCGTCAACGGCCTTTGGCGCGTGACGGTGTCGTTGGCGCTGAGTTGAAGCTCTTGTGCCGCCGCATGGACTCACCCTTGAGCACCAGGCGATAGCTGTTGTGCACAAGCCGATCGAGGATGGCGTCCGCGACCGTGCGATCTCCGAGATACGCATGCCACTGATCGACCGGTAGCTGACTTGTGATCAGTGTCGAGCGTCGATCATAGCGATCATCCAGGATCTCCAGCAGATCACGCACGGTCTCATCGGCCAGCGGGGTGAGTCCAAAGTCATCGAGCACGAGCAGGTCTGCCTTGGCCAGTTGTCGCAGCAGGGCCGAGCGCTTTTGCATCGCACTGTAGCGGGCCAGCTCCTCGACCAGTCGCGGCATCCGGTAACAACGCACGGACAGATCAGCGCGGCAGGCCGAGTGTGCAAGCGCCGCGGCAACATAGCTCTTGCCGACGCCCGTGGGTCCAGTGATCAGCACGTTCAGATGCTGACGGATCCAGCCAAGGTCTGTAACCTGCGCCAGCTGCGCCGCATCCATGCCGCGCGGTGTGCGGGTATCCAGATCTTCAAGACAGGCCGACATCGGGAGCCTCGCCCAGCGTAGTCGCTGCGCCAGCCGGAACCCGGAGCGCTCCTGCATCTCGTGCTGGATCATCAGCCCCAGGCGCTCATCGAACGATCTGTCTCTTTGATCTGGTGAAGCCAGTTGATGCTCCAGGCAACTGGCCATGCCCTTCAGGCGCAGCTGCGTCAGTTGCTGGATCAGTGGTTCGGTCAACATCGTGTCATCTCCTTCATCGGTGGGTTACTCGTAATACGCCGGACCACGCACATGCTCGTGCTTGAGGTCCAGCGCGGGTTGGGAACGGGTGGGCTCCGGAGTCGCAATCAACGTGCGCACGGTGCGGTAGCTGTAGGACTTGAGCTGCAAAGCGCGCTCGCAGGCGCGCTCCAGCTGCGCGGGGCTGAAGTCGCGGGCCAGGCGCAGGATCCCCTGCGCGCTGCGCAGCGTCTCTTCCGGGTGCATGCGGCGCTTGGCCTGGGTGCGGATCAACTGCGTGGTGGCAGTGCCGATCCCCGCAGCACGCGTGAGCGTCAGTTCCAGCGACCGATCAATGACCGCGACATGACCTTCGGGCCGATGACCGCGCCGGGTGCTGCGCTCGCCACGTGCTTTTGCCCGTGCATGGGCAGCAACCAGCTTGCCCTGATAAAACACTTCCAGGCCGCCTGCGGTCAGGCGCACATCCACCCGCTCGCCGATCAGCGCGTAGGGCACGGAGTAATACGCGCGGCCGACCTCGATGTGGTAATCCGGGTGCACCTTGGCCTGCTTCCACTGGCCGAACTCATAGGCGCGCAGCGGCAATGCTCGCAGCGCAGATCGTTCGAGTGCCTCGAACCGCGAGCGCCGGCAGCCCTCGATCTTCTTGAACGCGCGGGTGTTGAGTCGTTCGAGCAGCGTGCGGATGACGCCGTTGAGCTCGCCCAGAGAGAAGAACTGGTGGTTGCGCAACCGTGCCAGGATCCAGCGCTCGACAATGAGCACGCCGGTCTCGACCTTGGCCTTGTCGCGCGGCTTGCGTACGCGCGCAGGCAGGATCGCGACCCCGTAGTGCTCGGCAAAATCCTGATACGCCGGGTTGATGTCCGGCTCATAGCGATGGGCCTTGTTGACGCCGCTCTTGAGGTTGTCGGGCACGATCGCGCGCGGCACGCCGCCGAACGCAGCCAGTGCGCGCACGTGACTGCCGAGCCAGTCCGCTGCGCCCTGTGAGAAGGTCGCTTCGGCATACGTCAGGTTAGAATAGCCCAGAACCGCGACAAAGATCTGTGCCGTCCGGCACTCGCCGGTGTGCGGATCGATGATCGGCACGGTCTGCCCGGCGTAGTCGACAAACAGCTTCTCGCCTGGCGTGTGCTCCTGGCGCAGCACCAGCTCCTGACGCGCGAGCCACCGCCGGTACTGGTCGCAGAACACGCTGTACTGCCAGCCGTCCGGGTGCGCGCTCTTGTACTCCTCCCACAGCAGCAGGCGCGTGACCCCGCGCCGCGAGAGCTCCCGGTGCAGATGGGCAAAGTCCGGCTGCGGCGTGCGCGACAGCGGCACCACGCGCCGGTACAGCCGCGCATGCAGCGTGGCCTCATCCAGCTCGTCGGGCAACGGCCACGACAATCCGGCCTCACGGCACCGGCGCAGGCACTCCTGCACCGTCGAGCGCGAACTGCCAATGGCAGTGGCAATCTGGCGGTCGCTGAACCGCTCGGCCTTGAGCCGCAAAACCTCACGTATCTTGCGCACAGGTAACCTCGCTTGCCCCACCGTGGATCTCCTTGCCCGCTGGCAAATCGATCACGGTAGCGGCGGTTATCCCGCTTCACTCAAACCGGCCCGGCATCCTCCGGAATGGTGGCCCGGCATAAACCGGAATCCCGGCCCGCCATGGTCCGGAACTGTGGCCCGGCATCAACCGGAATACGCATCAGTCCTCGGATAAATGACCAAGAGTGAAATCGAGCTGTGTGCCAGATTGTAACGGCATGCGGACACTTGTGATGTCGATCCAGGTACTCTATCTACGGCTTGCGAAACAAGAGCGGCACACCGGTACAGCTGAGTGGACTATGTCATTCCGCTCAATACTCGACACGCTGACAGCCAAGTATCTATGGACAATGGGTATTGGCTGACAGCCTTCCATAAGTACCTGAGCATCAGCTTGTGATTGCCGCTTGCTCTTCCGAAGGCTGCCCAGGAAAGGTATACGCTGGAGATCTGATTGCGATCATTCTTTCTTTGACTTGTGTCAATAAGAACTGGTTCACCGCGCTGCAATTTGTCCTTCCCACCAGCCATTCGTTCCCGGGCCAATTCCAGAATCTGTTCACGATATACGATCCATTGGTGGCCGAAGGTGGCGCAGACGCTCTCTACATGCTGGCGATACAGGTACAGCGGTTCCTGGATGTTGGCCATAGATCCGAGCTCACTCAATCTCAGAAGGAAATCGAAATCCTCACCCATCTTGAACGGTTCGCGAAACCCCCCAACGCTTAAGGCAGCATCCCTTTTCATCATTGTGGTGGGAAACCGCATGCCTCCGCCCTGTTGTTGTGCGTGTACGATCCCCACGTGACTTTCAGGAAAAGACTCCAAAAAAAGATAGTTTCCATCTGGATCAATGCATTCGGCAAAGGAGCCGACGCAGACGATTCCGTTATCTCCGGCAAGCAATTCGTATTGACGCGTCAACCGGTGTGCGAGAGATACATCGTCCGAATCCATCCACGCCACAAATCGGCCCCGGGAGGCTTCGAGAAGTTCGTTTCTCGTCGCAACAAGTCCTTTGTTTTCTCTTGAGACAAGCCGGACCCTCCGGTCGCGCAAAGCGAAGGCCTTTAGAATGTCCAAGGAGCCATCCGTGGAGCCATCGTCAACAATTACGATTTCGAAATTGCGGAAAGTCTGAACTTCCAAACTCCCCAACGCCTTGTCGAGGAAATTGGCAGTGTTGAAAACCGGCATGAGCACGCTGATCGAAGGCCGGAACTCGTCTGGTCGGACCTCTGAGGGGCTATACACGCGATTTCTCCGGAAGGTCCAAAGCTTACCCTTGCGTCGTTTAACTTGACCAGAGGATGTGCGATAGTAACTTCTTTCAAAGTGTGATCGCTGGGTGTCTTTACTGAATACAAAAGCAGATCGCATCAATGAAACTACTTGTATTCGATGATCGCAGCGGGCCTTGCGCGCAATCTGCCAGTCCAGAATTTCAGGATGCCATGGGATTCTGGAAACTTTCCGAGCACCAGGAGCATCGCCTGAACCACTTCATTCCATCGCATGTCACCCGAGCGTGCTGAAAGACGCAGAACCTGCAATGGATAGATGAGCAGCATTACGATGAAGAACCTCGAGAGAAAAAGCGCAGCGCCAAAAACCAAAAGCGGCAATGCCACTCCCCACAAAACTGCCCGACGTGTTTCCGAAACCCAATGACGTTCTGGCGGCGCGCCGTGCAACCAGGCACCTTCGGCATAGGCGTATCCAGTGCGCCTTGCGCGGGACCACCACTGGCCCCACCGCCGGATCGCCGCATCGTGCATGGTCATTTCTCTGTCCAGGCGCCAGATCTTCCAGCCCATGGCGCGCAGTCGCAGGCAAAGTTCCGGCTCTTCCCCGGCAATCAAGCTGCTCCGGAACCCCTCCGATTCCTCAAATGCGGCACGACGCATCATCGCATCGCCGCCACAGGCCTTTGCATCTCCGATAGGAGTGTTCCACTCTCGATCGCACTGGGCATTGAAAATGGAGGCGTGGGGAAAGCGCTCCCGACGCCTGCCACATGCCACGGCGACTTCGGGATGCAGGCGGAGGAACTCCGCGGCATGTTCGAGCCAGCCAGGCTGGACTTCACAATCACCGTCCACGAACTGAATCAGTTCGACCTTGGGGTACCGAAGCAGCAGTCGGGAGGATCCTTCGTTGCGCGCGCGCGCGGCAGTAAAGGGCCTGGATAAATCCAGATCCACGACCTCTAAGGCCATCGACCGCGCGAGGCCTGCAGACCCGTCGGTAGACGCTGAATCCACGTACACCACCTGACGCGTGACTTGCAATACGGAAGCAAGGCACACCTTCAGCCGCTCTCCCTCGTTGCGACCGATTACAACAACGCCGCAATGACTGGTCGTTTCACTATCCACGCGGTTTCACGACCGCTGGAACCCCTACGGCGATGCTGTCGTCAGGCACGTCACGAATCACGACTGCATTCGCGCCAATGAGCACGTTGTTTCCGATGCGGATGCGCCCCAGCACCTTGGCCCCGGCGCCAATATCCACGTCATTCCCAATGACGGGCGCGCCCGGTTCGTCGACTCGCGCCAGACCAACGACCACGCCGTTACGGATGCGGCAATTGTCGCCGAAGACGGCATGACCACTGATCACAATGCCGCCAAAGTGATCAATGATGAAATTACGGCCCAAAGTGGCTTCACAGGGCAGTTCTATGCCGGCAACAACCTGGATCCATTTGAACAGGATCTTGTAGATGAAGGAAAAAGGAGCGCGCAGCGGCCGTGCCCTGATGCCATAGCGCCAACGACCAAAGCGGTAGACAGACAAGGCCCAGAACCCCTGGGATCCGAATTGTCGTCCATGGACTATGTAGTCGGCACGAATGTTCTCAAACATGCGCTGCGATCCTTACCGCGTAGGTCTCGTGGCAAAGCGGGTCAGAAAAAGCAATCTGCCTGCAAGAAGCGTAGTGGCGAAGAGCGGACCGGCTCCCTGGCCTCCTCCAAACAACTTCTTGACCGCCTGGATAGAATCACCGAGCGCATTCAGAAGCACGCTCGACATGACACCAAGGAAGCCACGATGTTTACGAAAGTAAAGTAACTCACTTTCCATTTGAAGCGCGGACAACTGTCTTCCCGCTCCACTAAGAGTGCCATCGGACTTCGCACTTTCGCCACCGATGTGCACAACATCGGTGTCCGGGCAGTACCGAACGGTCCACCCTGCCGTTTTTGCGGCGCGACAGAAATCAACCTCTTCGTAGTAGATGAAATAGCGCGAGTCGAAAAGTCCCACCTGATTCACAACCGCCTTCCGGGTCATCAGGAACGCGCCAGGCACCCAATCACACTCGGTTGCAAGCCGATCATCCCAGTTGATGTCGTCCACCAGCTGCGTCCCCGGAAAGTACTGTGAAAGACCGATTCGGCCGAGCAACATGTTCCAAGGCGTAGGAAAGTATCGGCAGGAAGGCTGAACCGCTCCATCGCGACCCACCAGCCTTACTCCAAGGACCCCGCAATCGGGGTGTCGATCCAGTTGCGCAAGCGCGATCCGGATGCTGCCTGGAGAAACGAACGCGTCGGTATTCAGCAGTAGGATCTTGTCTCCGCGAACCAGGGGAACCGCCTGATTGTTGGCGCGACCGAAGCCCACGTTGCTTGTGTTGGCGATAATCGTGTGCTGCGGCCATTTGGATCGGAAATAGTCCGCGGAGCCGTCGCGCGAGGCATTGTCCACCACGATCACCTGCACGGGGAGCCCATCAGTTGCGGCCTGCAGTGCCGCCATCATCTCATCCAGCAGGTGTCTTGTATTGTAATTGACGACTAGGACGGTGATTTCAACTTGAGATGGATCACCCTCTGTCAGCACTGCCATCCTGGATCATGCCTATATCTGTTGACCTCAGTGGCGGAGGATAGCCGAATCCTCTGGTGGGGAGCGTGAATGTCGGAATTTTGTGCGGCGTGCCACACAAACCCGCCCGATCTGAATCGCTGGGTCAGCGCCGGCGTTGGATCCTGGCCGAACCACTGTCCAATAGCGGTAGCGCCACGGCCAGCACCTGCTCGACGGATATGGAGCTCATGCACTTCAGCTGGTACGGGCAATTCTCAAACCAGTGGAGACGGGGCAATCTGTGATGGCATCCCTGGCAGGGGACGTCGCTCACGACAAATTGTGCTGACCCCGCGCTTGAAAAGCGAAGCTCCGGACTGGTCGAGCCGAATATACCCACCGCGGGCGTGCGAGTTGATGCCGCCACATGCTACAGCCCCGAATCAATGCCGACGAACAAGTCGCAAACCGAGATCAATGCAATCGAGTCCTCCAGCGAGAACATGTCGAGCGCCGATATCGTACCTTCCAATTGCGCCTTCGGAAATTTCTTGAGATTGCCGCGGCGCTTGGATCCGAGCTGAATGACTTTGCATCCGATCCGATTGAACCTGTCCGCCAGTTCGCCCCAGCTCTCGGAGGGCCATTCGCGACACGCCGCCGTGGGACCTTCGTGGAATGCCACCAGGCGTTCGGTCACTACACCTACGGAACGACGAAACTCGGCGATTCTGGCTCTTGCGTCAGAGGAAATCTGTGGCTTGGCGTGCTCGGCGTCGCAGACTTCTGCCGCCAACATGGACTTCCGATCACCTGAGCCTGCGCCAAAACTCCTACGACGTCCTCGACGACCGTGGAGCTAAAGCAAGGAGTAACCGTGCCGTTGAACCGTGAAGTTGCCTCTGAGCAGCCGGTCATTGGCCTAATCGGGACCGGCGGGAGCCGTGAAAATTGATCTGGTACCAGAAGGTATGGGCCCTCCACGGTAACAGTTTAGAAAACAGTCGCTGCTTTCTGGATAGCGTTCCAAGCGGCCCAATCCAATCCATCTTCACACCCGCGCATTCGAACATTTCCTGAAAGCTGCGCGGTGTAAACCAGCGTAGATGCGTGCAATCCATCAGTCCGCTGCTCGTGTAACGAAACTCCCCCTGCTCCAGACCCGCGATGACGCTGCGATGAGAGATATTAGGGGAGCTGGCAAAGACGCGGCCGCCCAGCTTGACGAGTTTAACAAGTTTATGCAGTGCGGCCGCCGGATCGACCAGATGCTCCAGCACTTCACTCAATATAAGTGCATCGAACGATTCTTCTTCATACGGCAGCGAGATCTGCTCAATGTTGCCGATGACAACGTCGGTTAGCACTTGCCGGGCGGCTAGCCAAAATCAGGAGACCCCCCGGCTATGCCGGGGTGGCAGTAGAAGTTTGACAGTTCCGGAAGTCCATCACTGAAACTCCCCCGCGTGAGCCGCCAAGCACACGCAAGAGGAGAATCAGGAT
>JBDSJD010000040.1:0-17472 GCA_039917615.1 Steroidobacteraceae bacterium | reverse complement strand
AGAGCAGCAACTCGACCCGGCGCGCCTACGTTTATACCCCGCCTGGCTACGACAAGGACGCAACGAAACGTTTTCCCGTCCTTTATCTGCAGCACGGGGCGGGCGAGGACGAGACCATGTGGGGCACGCAAGGGCGCACCGGGCTGATCATGGACAACCTGATCGCGGCGGGAAAAGCGAAGCCGTTCATCATCGTAATGGAAGGCAGCGCTAATACCGCGATCGGGCCAGATGGGGCGGCGGTGCAACCGTCGGCCTCTGCAGCGCGGGGAGGAGCACCAACTGCGGCTCCTGCGGCTCCGGGGACGGCTGCGGTCGCGCCGACAACTCCGGCTGGTCGCGGCGGCATGAGTTTCACCGGGTTTGAACGGGTGCTGACCGAAGATCTGATTCCTTACATCGACGCCAATTTCCGCACTCTCGCCAATCAGGCCAATCGCGGCATGGCCGGCCTGTCCATGGGCGGCATGCAGACCAGAAGCATCGGCCTGTCGCATCTGGACAAGTTCTCGCAGATCGGCGTGTTTAGCGGCGGCTCCATCACGGCGAAGGAGGTGGCGGCCATCCCGAACTTCAAGCAGAAGGCGAAGCTGGTTTTCGTAAGCTACGGCAGCCGTGAAATTGACAGACCCGCCGTAGTTGGCGGAGGCGCTCCGGGCGGCGGCGGCGGCAACGCCACCACCGCAAAGTCGGATATCGAAGCGCTGAAGCAGGCCGGCATCAACGCGCATTTCTACGTCTCTCCGGAGACCGCGCACGAGTGGCAGAGTTGGCGCCGCAGCCTGTATCAGTTCGCGCCGCTGGCGTTCAGAGATTGATTTCGGCGAACATCTGATCAACATGATTAAAAGCACATTGACCGTCCTCGCCTGCCTAGCGCTGCAGGCGCCGGCCTGGGCCCAGGGGTTCATATCGAAGGCCCCGACGGCCGCGGATTGGGCCGCGATGGCGAAACTGCCCGACCTGAATGGCGTGTGGGAACGAGGCGCGGCCCCCGCTCCTCCGCGGGGCGCTGGAGCCAACCCTGCGGCGCCACGGGGCGCTGGGGCCAACACGGCAGCACCACGCGGCGCCGGAGCCAGCACTGCGGCGCCACGTGCTGGCGGTGCGGGCGGCCGTGCCCGCGGCGATGGCATGTCCTTTACGCCGAAGTACGAAGCCAAGCGTGCCGCGGCAGCCAAAGCGCCAGCGCCGGAAGACAACGCGACAGCCAACTGCCTGCCGCCGGGCATGCCCGGCATCATGAGCCAGCCGTATCCGATGGAGTTCCTGCTCACACCGGGCAAGCTGACCATCGTCATCGAGGCCTACACCCAGGTGCGGCACATCTATACCGACGGCCGCCCGCTGCCCGCCGAGCCGGATCCGAAGTTCTTCGGCACATCCATCGGCCGCTGGGAGGGCGATACGCTGGTGGCCGAGACTGTCGGCTTCAACGAATTCGTGGCGCTGGCGCGCGGCGTAGGCCACGGCGACAAGATGAAGGTCGTCGAACGGTTTCGGCTCACCGACCCCGACACGATGACCATCCAGACGACGATCACCGATCCTGACGCGCTGTCGGCGCCCTATACGACCAGCGCAACACTGAGGCGCCACCGCGACTGGACGATCTCCGAGTACGTGTGCGAGGAAAACAACCGCAACTTCGTCGACCCGACCGGCAAGTCCGGCATCAACCTCAAGGAGTAGATCAGTGAGGCACACATTCTCCGCCAGGCTGTTCGCCCTCGCCGTCATGGTCGCGTCCGGTTCCGCCGTTGCGCACCACTCCTTTGCGATGTTCGACATGTCGTCTCAGAAGACGGTGGCCGGCACGGTCAAGAAGGTCCAGTGGACCAACCCCCACATCTGGATCTGGATCGACGTCGCCAACGGCAAAGGCGGCACCGAGGTCTACGGCTTCGAAGGAATGAGCCCCAACTTCCTTGAGCGGCGCGGCTGGAAGCGGACGACGCTCAAACCGGGCGACGCGATCACCGTCCTCTACCGCCCTCTGCGTGACGGCACCAACGGCGGCATGTTCCTGAGCACAAAGCTCCCCGACGGCACGGCACTGTCGATGGGCGGGGGAAAACCGGGGGACTGAGCCGAGGTGGTGATCCCGCTGCCGGGCGAAGGAGTCCGACAACCATCCGCCTGACGCCCGACCGCAAGAAGACGCTCGCAGCTATCGACAACGGCGATCAGCTTTCGCTGGAGCCGTTTCAGGACATCCAGGGCAAGCTTTTCTACGGCAAAGCGATGTTGATCGTCCGCACGAAGGAAGGCGAAGCCGGCAAGATCGAGTTGACAGCCCGCTCCCAGGGATTGAATGCGGGCACAGCGACGTTAGCCAACTCGAAGTAGTCCAGAGGACTAGGGCGTCCCCGCCGGCCCCTGGATGTGGTGCACGTCCTGGTTGTTTTCCTGACAGATGTATTCCATCAGCTCATCATTCGGACGAAGCCGCGCGTTGAAGGTCACCTTGAACGGACGCGAGTAGGCACCAGGGTCATCAATGGTCACCTCGTTGACCAGCGTGCCGAGATCCGTTCGCGTGTAGCGCTCGATAGTGTGCAGCTTCTCGGTATGCGGATGACCACGGAAATCGAACCAGAATAAGTCGTTGTAGCCGACGGTGTCGATCACCAGTGTGTTGCCTTCCCATTTGCCGATCGAATGGCCGTACCAGGTGGGATCGGGGTCGGCCGGATGCTTCCCGTTCATGAAGATCTGTCGGAAGGAATGGATGTTGCCCTCGAAGAGAAAAAAGGTATGCGTCGGAGTCTGCACGATTCGCCACGGATAGGGCGCGACGCGAGGAACGCCGGTCGGAAGACAATTGGCTTCTGGATCGTCCTTCGACTGCCGCGCGTCCATGATCTTCTTGGCCTCGGGAAGAATGGGGATCGTCTCCCCTTTCGGCAATCCCGCTGCCAGGTCGCCGATCGCCCCTCCACCACTCCAGACGCCCGACAGGTCGGGTGTCCCATCGGGGAACTTCGGCGCAGGCCCTTTTGGTGCCGGCGGATTGCGCGGGCTGGCGCCAGCGGGAGTGGGGGCCGCCGGTGGCGTGGCTTGTGCAGCGAACAGCGCAGGCACAAGAGCGACGAGTGCAGATGCTAGCAAGAGACGCTTCATCATGAGCCCCTTATTTTGCCGGCACCGGTGGAGGGGCATCGCCGCCCGAGGAACCGCCAAAAACGCGCCGACCGTCGCCCAGGGTGACGACACGCGCGCTGGCCATCTTCGCTCCATCCCTGGCCGCCGCCCCCTCCACGGTCACTTGGTCGCCGACCGACAGCGCCTTGCGCGTCCAGCCGCTGCGCGTGAGCACATTGGGGCTGCCCAGCTCCAGGTTCCAGTGGACCACCTGTCCCTGCGCGTCCTTCACGTCGATATAGAAACGTGCATGTGGATTGGTCCATTCGACCTTCGTGACGATACCCTTCAGGGTCACGGGTTTATTCGCGTCGTACTCGGCAGCAAACGAATGATGGGCGACAGCGGGGAGCGTGGCGAGCAGGCAGGCGCACGCGATGAGACCGGGCCTTACGTACATCGGATCCTCCACGGCGGAGAATGGAGTTCCGCCTGCGGCGCATGGTAGCAGAGAACTTCGTCCTTTGGCTCGTTTGGCAGCCGCCGCTCCAGCCTGGCCCCCATCAACGGCTGCTGGCGAAGGCGTACAACGTGTCGTTGGCGGCCACCACGACGTACTGGATACCGTCGAGCTGATAGGTGATGGGCCCGTTGGTGATCGATGATTGCAGGCCGGCGTGCCAAAGCGGCACGCCCTTGCTGGCGTCGAATGCAACGAAGTTATTGGCTGAATCACCGGCGAAAACCAGGTTGCCGGCAGTGGAAAGCACGCCAGATCGCGCGCTGGAACTGCCTTCCCACGAAAAGCGCCACCGCACGGCGCCGGTTTTGTAGTCCAGCCCGAGCAGCATCGACTCCGACCAGCCGCCACGATCGTTGCCGGCCCAACCCTGCGGCTTGTCGTCGTCCTCGTTCGGGTAGAGGTAATACACGCTGAAGCCGCGCGTCGCATTCACGTAGAACAGGCCGGTGTTGGGGCTGAAACTGGGAGGCGGCCAGTTCTGCGCGCCACCCTGGTTCGGCGAAACCAGCGCGCCGGCCTCTTGTGGCTCCTTCCGTGTGTCAGGCACTGGCTGCCCTTTGGCATCGACACGGTTCGTCCAGTTGGTCTTCACATACGATGTGCTGGAGATGTTGCGACCGGTCTCGCGGTCGAGCACGAAGAACCAGCCGTTGCGTGATGCCTGCGCGAGCAGCTTTCTCGGTTGACCGTTGATCGTGCCATCGAACAACACTGGCGTCTGCGTCGCGTCCCAGTCATGGGTGTCGTGAGGTGATGCCTGAAAATACCAGGCGAGCTTTCCGGTATCCGGGTTCAGCGCGACGATCGATTCAGTGTAGAGGTTGTCGCCCGGGCGCTTGCGGCCGTTGATCACCGGCTGCGGATTGCCGGTGCCGAAGTAGAGCAGGTTCAACTGAGGATCGTAGGTTGTGGATCCCCAGGTCATGCCGCCGCCGTGCAGCATCGCCTCGACGCTGGGCCAAGTCTTAGCCTCTGGCGTTCCGGGCTCGGGGTGCGTATACCAGCGCCATTGCAGCGCCCCGGTTTCCGGATCATGCGATTCGATGTAACCGGGGACGTCGAGGTCATCGCCGCTGACGCCGACGATGACGTGGTTCTTGACGATGAGCGGCGCGGCGGAGGCGTAGTAGAACTGGTCGAGATCGCAGATCGACGTGCGCCATTTCTCCTTGCCCGTCTTGCTGTCGAGCGCCAGCAGGTTGCAGTCCGGCGTCGAGACGTAGACGAGGTTGCCGAACACCGCGACGCCGCGGTTGCCGAGGTGCCAGCCGCCCTTCGAGGCCCAGGTCGTGTGCCAAAGCTCGCGGCCGCTCCTGGCGTCGAGCGCCCACACGTGATCGGGAATCGTCACGTAGAGCACGCCGTTGACCACAACCGGTGTTCCCTTGATCACCGCAGCGGTGGCGCCGCCGCCGCCGGCCGGGCCGGATGCCGTGACGCGTTGGGTCCAGCCCAGCGACAGTGATCCGACGTTGCCGCTGTTGACGGTCGTCAACTCGCTGAAACGCCTGCCGGAGTAGTCACCGTTGTACATCGGCCACGAGTCGGTCGTCGGTTTGGTCAAGGCGGATGGCTGCACCACGCCCTGCCCGTGCACAGGAGCGATGACCAACATGGCAAGGAGAAAACCGCGGGCGATTATTTGCGTCACTTGAGCGTCCATAGGTACGTGACCACATCGTGGATGTTGTCGTCGGTGTACTGGTCGAGCAACTCATGATGCACGGCCAGCGGATCGCGGACCTCGACCTTCACACCGGGCACGCGTGAGAAAGCGCGGTATTCGCCGGCTGCGTCCCGCAGCGACACAGAGAAGTTGTCGATCCGCACCAGCGCCCCTGAAACTTGCGCGCCGGCGAGCGGGGTGACAGTGACCTCTACCCGCTTCTTGCTCTTGGTGAGGTTGGGAAACAGGAACTGTTGCTGCAGCGTCACCGCATCGAAGGTGCGCGAGGCCAGGCCAGCAAAGTCCCCTGTGGCCGAGTGACAGGTACTGCAGCGCCCGGCGCCGTTGAAGTAGGCGCGCCCAGCTTCAGAATTGCCGGTCAGGACGTTGATTGGCTCGGTCGGCCCGCGGTTGCGGGTGATGGCCTCTATCCGGTCGCGAAGAAAATGCGCGAGATCGACGATTTGCGCCGGCGTCGCGGCCGTGTGAGGCGACGCTGTGGCTGGATTCGATGCCGAGGCTGCGCGCATCGCAGGGGCGAGATGGCTGCCCAGCCGGTCTTTGAGCACCGCGGTCGATCGCATCAGATCAGGACCATTGGGACCGCCTTTGGCCGCGCTGCCGTGGCAGTTGATGCATTGGGCCGCATACACGGTGCGCCCGCGGGCAGCAGCGGTATCGTCGAGCTTTGGGCGATCGGTGGGACCGCCTTGGGCCGAAATAGTCGGTGCGAATCCCAGGGTCCAGAGGCCAACAACCAACGCGGAAAACTGAATCAGGTTGCGCATGATTAGCGGCACATCGCTGGGTTCGATTTGACGAAGTACGATTTGTAGTTGGCCGCCTTCGGGTCGGTGCAGCCTTCGAGGTTCAGCAGCTCCACTTTGCGGAAATCGATCGGTGCTGTCTCTGCCTGCACCGTGATGTACCCACCTGTAACCGGTGTGCCGTCGATCTTGACGCCTCCATCGGTGCTGCTGCCGTCAATCGTCGGCTTCGAGTACTCGAGGACTGTCTGGCCGCCGACGATGTGCCGGATGAGCTCGCTGCCGTGCACGAGCACCTCCACGCGTACCCACTGGTCGCCGTCGAAGGTTGGCGATGTCGAATTGGTGCAATGCTGGGTATGCAGCTTTCCCTGGTAGACCACGTTCGTCCCTGGCGTGCATAGATTGACGGTCGTGCGCGGACCTGTGCCGAGTCCGCCCAACAGCTGCACTTCGAGCGAGTCGGGAAACTGCTGGTTTTTTAACATCGTCTTCGGGTGCTGGCTGTGCAGCATCAAGCCGTTGTTGCGATTCGCCCACCCCGGTCCACCGGCCACCTGCTCACCGACGAAGCGATACTCCGCTGCCAGCAGGTAGTAAGAGAAGGGCTCCTTGTAAAAGAGGTGGCCGAATTCGCCGTTGAACATCGACCACTTGTCATAACGGACTTTCAGCAGGCCATCTTCGACGCGAAACGTGTTGTTGAAGTTTTCGCCCAGATCGTGCTTGGTGAATTTAGGCGTCCAGTCAGAGAGGTCACGCCCATTGAACAGCTGGATCCAGTCACGCGCCGCAGGGTCGCGAGGTTGCGCAGCGGACGCAAGACCCGACAGGGCGACCAAGACCAGGATCAACAGATTGCGATGTTTCATGGTGCGATTCTACGGAGAGTGGTTTCAAACGGCTACCCGGAGACAATGGATCTTGTACTGAACCCAGCGATCAGGGAAGCTGGCAGCGGCCGGGCTTGTTACGGGAGATCGGGTGATGAGTGGATGGATTCGTCTTGTAGCAACTTTGCAGGTGTTTGTCGCTTGTTCCGACGTCAACGCCATGGATGCCGACAATGCTGCGGCAATAAAGCAGGGTATGCGGCTGTTCAACACACATTGCGTCATTTGCCACGGTGTCGGCGGGCAAGGCGGAGATAAGGCGCCGAGTCTGGTGCCCAGACTGACCAACACCGATGACGTCGCCCTGGTCGCTTACCTGAAAACAGGCGATCCAGCCAAGGGGATGCCGCCCGCCCCCGTCGAGGCGGCACAGCTGCCGGCGCTGATAGGATACCTGCGCGCAGTTACGGGCACGTCCGGCAATGCCGCCGGTGCCCGTCCCAACATTGGCCGTGCCAACCCGGGTCCGGACTATCGCTTGTTCGGTGCGCCGGCCTCTCTCAGCCCCGCGGCGATCTCGGCAGGCTTGATCGAACCGGGCTTTCGCCCTTCTTTCACCAAGCGTCGCCCGAGTGCGCAGAACCAGGCGTTCGCAGGCGTTGGAACACCATGAAGCCGGCCGAGCAACACGATCTCGCCGTTGAGGTAGTCGGTCTCGATTGAGCCTGAGCCGCGCGCGAGGCTTTGCGTAGACGAGCCGCCCTGACGGGTGACGCCGGCGATCTCACCCATCTGCATGAGCTGATCGCGGCGCGTGTCCCTGGCGCCGCGATCCTGCCAGACGATGCCCGCCGCGCGATAGGCGGCTTCGGCTTCGGCGCGGACGACTTTATAGAAGGGTCCAGAATCCTCCCCGACGCCAAGCGCGGCCTCCATGATGTTGCGGAGATTGAGGAGAAGTTTTCCGTACTTGCCAGCCATCACGTCCGGCTGAACGAAGGCTCCGAAGTTCGCACGCTCGAGCGCAGCAACCATAGCGGTTGCGGCCTCATCCTCGCCCGCGGGATAGCGGCCGATATCGAATATGCCGTGCCGCGGCACGCTGAAGGAATTCACCTCGCCCGGCACGGTGTAACTGCCCGGCATCATGACGGTGACCGCGTAGACATTGGGGAAGAGCCGCAGCGCCATACGCTCATTGGCCACGCCGTTTTGCGCGCAGGCGATGGGCTGTGTCGTGACGCCGGCATCGCGCAGCCGTTGCAGCGCAGGTCCGGTGTCCTGCGTCTTCATCGCGAGGAAGATCACGTCGTTGTCGCGAAAGACGATCTCGGTGGGGTCGCCGTGGCAGGGGAATATCGCGCGCGACTCGCACAGCGGTGTGCGGAACAGCAGGCCGTCGGCGCGGATTGCGTCGAGCTGGGCGCCGCGGGCGATGCCGATCACCTCCTGGCCGGAGAGGGCTAGCGCGGCGGCGACCGTGCCGCCGATGGCGCCGACGCCGTAAACGATGAAGCGCATGAAGGTCCTCCGAGGGCCGCGAGAGATGCGCCATGGTAATGGCAACCGGAACACCCGGTCGGATCAGCACAGAAAGTCCCTGCATTCCCAGGGCGCGCGTAATAGAGGAAGATGATGCGCTAGGTCTACGTATGAGGAGCCTCAAATGATCAAACAAAAGTGGACGATCTGCTTCGCCCTCTCCTTCTTCTCCGCCTGTTTCGCCCTGAATGCCATGGCCCAATTGCCTGCGGCGACGCGCGAGATCCCGCTCTACCCCGGTGTCGCTCCGGGTTCTGAAAACTGGCACTACGAGGAAAGTTCAGTCGGTACGCCCGATAAACCGCAGGCGCAGAATGTCGTCCGTCCCATGCTTCTGTACTATCCCGCCCCGAAGGGCACGGCAGTCGGCACCGCGGTGATCGTCGCGCCGGGCGGAGGCTGGCGCACGCTCATGATGTCTTACGAAGGCGTGGATGTAGCAAAACGCTTCAACCAGATGGGCATCGATGCCTTCGTCCTGAAATACCGCACGTCGTACGTCGGTACGGGAGACAACCCGCAGGCAGGACAGAACGTCCGCGATCTTTCGAATGCCGATGGCCAGCAGGCGGTGCGGCTAGTCCGGCAGCATGCCGCGGAATATGGAGTGGATCCGAACCGCATCGGCATGATCGGCTTCTCGGCAGGGGGCGCCGTTCTGCTGTCTTCGATCTATGGTTCCCCCGACGTACGCCCGAACTTCGCGGTGCCAATCTATGCCGCAGGCGCCCGCTCCGCCGAACCACCCGCAGGCGCCCCGCCGCTTTTCATCGGTGTCGCGGCCGACGATAAGTTGGTGGGCTATCAGGGCTCCATCGATTTGTTTGGCGCCTGGGTCAAAGCTGGTCTGAAAGCGGAACTGCACGTCTTTCAGATAGGCGGCCACGGTTTCGGCACGAAAGGCGGTGGTGCGGATCATTATCTCGATCGCGTCGAGGAGTGGTTGAAAGTGAACGGTCTGCTGACGAAGGCCGCTCATTAACCCGCTGGCCAGATACGTCCAGGCAGCAGTTTGCCGTCGCTTTGCGACATATGATGTGCTTCCTTCTGGCATCATTATGTCGCTCCCACATGGGTGCCAAGACAGGCTCACATTGACGCAACGGAGGACCGGAACATGAAGACCATCAAGATTGTCGGAAGCTCATTTGCTCTGCTCGCGTTGAGCACCATCGCCATCATCAAGCCGACTGCCGCGCTCGCGGACGGCCCCCAGGCCACTGGCACCGCCGCACAGCACGCCGGACTCGCAGCTGGCAGCGCCGATCTCGCGGCTGCTCAAAGACACCTGCATCACGTCCTAAACTGCCTGGTCGGCGCCGATGGCGCGGGCTTCGATGCAGCGCCAGGCAACCCATGCGCAGCCGCGGGCGGTGCGATTCCGCAAACCACCGACGCCGCGATGAAGGCAAAGCTCGAGAAGGCGGCCGCCCAGGTGCGCAGCGCCCTCGCTGCCAAGGATCTCGACGCAACCAAAAAGGCCGCGGCCGACGTCCAGGCTTCGCTGAAGTAAGCCCGACGCAGTTTGCCGATCAGGGAGACTGTTCGGCAAACTGCCGTTGGTAGAGCTGCGCGTACAACCCCAGCGCCCGTTCCAGCGCCGCACGAGACTCAGAGCCGCGCGGCGTGCCACGCGATGTGGCTCGGCATGAATGTCGAGATGAAGAAATATGAGTGGTCGTATCCCTCGCGCATGTTCAGCGTGAGATCGATGCCGGCTTTCTGGCAGGCGTCCTTGAGCAGCCACGGTCGCAGGCCGCTCTCGAGAAAGGAATCGGCCGTACCCTGGTCGACGAGAAGCTCCTGCACACGATGACCGTCCTCAATGAGACTCACCGCGTCGTAGGCCCGCCACGCGCTTGCGTCATTCCCGAGATACTTCGCCAACGCGGGCCGTGACCAGTCGGCCGTCGAGGGGTGAACGATCGGTGCGAAAGCGGACACGGAGCGGAACCGGCCGGGATTCTTCAACGCGAATGTGAGGGCACCATGCCCTCCCATCGAGTGGCCGAAGATGCCTTGTCTGTTCATGTCCAATGGCGTGTTCGCTGCCAGCAGAGCGGGCAGTTCCGTCAGCACATAGCTCTGCATGCGGTAGTTGGGGTCGAATGGCGCCTGCGTGGCATCGACGTAGAACCCGGCGCCCTGACCGAACTGCCAGTTGTCCTTCTCGTCCGGCACATCCGCGCCGCGCGGGCTCGTGTCCGGACAGACGATGGCGACGCCAAGTTCACTGGCGGCACGTCGATACTCGCCCTTGTCCATGACATTCTGGTGCGTGCAGGTGAGGCCAGACAGATACCAGAGCACCGGCACCTTGCCTCGTTCGGCCTGGGGCGGTAGATAAACAGCGAAGGTCATGTCGCAGGCGCAGGCCTCGGAAGGATGCGAGTGGACAGACTGGACGCCACCGAAAGATCTGCTCGTGGACAGTGTTTTCATGGGTGCCGATCGTAGCGCAAGTGGCAGGCACAATCCTGTCGCCGAGTTGTACGGGCAACGTCGTCAATCCCGCGCTTGTTGAGTATTAGCGCGGCTTACCATCGCGCCGGAAAACGTCAGTTCGGCTTGACCGCCTGGCTGGCGCGCCAATGGGCATGTACCACAAAAAAAGGGCGCAACCAGTGCGCCCTTTTTTCTTTCCAGATAATTACAACGTCTTTAAAAACTTGGTCATCACTTCAACAGTACGCGCAAGCTGATCGTGGTGCAGGTTGTGTCCGGCACCGTCGATATGCACGACCTTGATGTTTGGCAGAGCACTGACGACTGCCTGATCGGCGGCGCGGTCTGCTGGTGATGCGTCCTGCTTCAGGATGAGAGTGGGCAGCTTAATCCGTTTAAGCTGATCTTCGGTCCTTTCGGGGGCACTTGCTGCGCTGGTATTGGCCGCAAACGTGCCGTGATACTGCTTTTTCGACAGCGCCCAGTACTCACAGTCCACTTTGCTCCATTTCGGCGTGTCGCGCCCGCATTTGGCCATCAAGTCGTCGAAGCTGGTGTTGTTCTGCGCCACCCTTGCTTCGGGATTAGGCTGTGCGGGAGCGGGATTTGCTGCGGCGCCTGGCGCGGCTACTCTTGTTCTAAGACCCGGGTCCAGCAGAATGATTGCGCGCGCCAGATCCGGATAATCCGAGGCGATGCTCCTGGCTGGTCCGGTTCCCATCGAGTGACCCATGATGATGGGCTTCTTAATACCCATTACCTTGATGAACTCGACCAGGTCTTTCACCATCGCGTCTCTCGGCTCGGAAGGCGACGGTGGATCGGTCAGGCCGTGCCCGCGGGCGTCCACCATGTAAATGTTGTAGTCGTTTTCCAGTTTCCAGGTCAGCGTGGTCCAGTTCAGTCCAATGTCCGAATTACCATGGGCCATTACTATCGTCGGCTTGTTCGGCTGCGGTTTGGCCTGGTAGTAGTGAATCCGGATGCCGTTTGCATAGACATAGCCATCAGTCCAGCCTTTCGGAATCCCGGGCCACTGGGCGAATGCCGCAGTCGGCAGCAGAGCCATAAAACAAATGGCAAAGAAGCGGCGGTGGAGTTTCATTTTGTTGATCATTTCATGTAACCCTGTTTTTTTCATGGAGTTGACTACAGTGTCTTCAAAAACTCAGTCATCTTCAACCGTACGCGCCCGCTGATAGTAGTGCAGGTTATGGTTGGCGCCAGCGATGTGAACGAGTTTGCCGTGCTGCAGCACCTTGGCGGCGTCCTGATGATTTTACGGGTTTTCGCAGGCCCCCCGTAGTCTCAGTCGAATTAGCCTACAGCTGCGGGCCCGCCGCGGATAGGAATTTCAATTCATCCCTCCCCATTCTGGTCCAGGTAGAACGGAGTTTAGCCCGCCGTAGACAGGCTCCCGAGCGCAGCCTTCCCTCCCCCTGCGGCGATATCCATGGCGGCGCGCATGATGTGGCTGAACTTCCGACTATGGGCCCTAGGATTCCTGCTTTAGCGCGGTAACCTCTATTTCTATTCGCATTCGCGGATCAGCGAGTCCAGCAGAGATCATTGTCGCCGCAGGGCGAATGTCTCCAAAGACCTTCCGCAGAGCGGACCAGCACTTCGGGAAATCGTCGGTGTTGGGAAGGATGTAAGTTACTCGCACAATGTCCGCCATACAGGATCCAGCCTGCGACAGGGCCGACTCGATATTCCTCAGGCACTGCGCCGCCTGCTCCTGAACATCGTCAGAAATCGTCATGGTTGCGTAGTCGAATCCGGTGGTACCAGAGACAAAAACCCAGTCGCCCTGAACTACCGCCCGGCTGTAGGCGATTTCCGCCTCGAATGTCGATTCGGAACTGATCAAGCGCCGAGTCATGTAACGCCCTCCTTTGCTGCTTACCATGCCGAAGCTGCGGCCATGAACGCCAGCGTTTCGGCTTCAAGCGCCGCCTAACGAAGCTGTAGAAAAACCATTGCGAGGGGCCGCCCTTCAGATCCGCCGAGAATGGATCAGACTCTGGCCCGCCGCAACGAAGGATTAGACGGCACCCGTGATACGGGTACGTTCGGCCTTTGATCAAGACTCATGGCTGCTTGATTGGAGTGCCGTGCGCAGCGGCCAATGACCGGCGAAGGCGGCCATTGGTTCTCCGGACGAGGGAGGGGTTCGGCGGTGGGCTTATTGCTCGACCGGTCGCATGCTCATATGCTCGCAACAGTTGTCCCAGCTGCGCCCTTTCGAGGGTCAACCGCTTGGAAAGACCCCACGGGCTGCGGCCTCGTTGGTACTTCAAGTCAATCCACGGCTTCCGGGGACGCGAATGCCGAAACGTCTCCCAGAGCATCGGGAGATAGTCGCCATCCGGGCCAACCCCGACGATGTGCTTGACGCTGATCCTTTCGAGATCGCCTCGACGAGAGCGATACGTGATGCGAAGCGACGCGCGACAGCACTGGCACCGGGGACGCAACAGCCGCTGATCCCATCCACTTGGTGCCAACTCATCCCAGATGAAGGCCGCAATACTGCGGGAGCTGCAAACGGCCAACCAGCGGGGTTTATCGCCGCATGCGATGCACTGCCACCAATATCTCGCCATGGTTCCCGCCGACTAACGGAGCTGTAGAAGAACTCGGCTGAACGACATTCGCCGGATTTCAGGGGGTGTCTTCACCCTTTTATGGTGGCGATCGCCGCTTGTAGAGCTTCGGTGAGGTAGTTTTGCCGACCTTCATGGGATATTTCTCCTCTCGTGAGTTTATCTCCAGCCTAACTGCTGAGCTGAGCGCGCCGACCACCAGCGCATTGACAGGGTACTGTCTCGTTCACGGCTCTGAAAAACGAGCGAGTTACAAAATCAAATGCGAGCACAATTCCACTCCGGCAGCTTTTTAAGGAATGGCTCCAACGCCCGTTTTAGCCGCCGGATCTCCTCCCTCTCCCCGACTTGCAGCGAATGGCAGTTCCAGCCAATAAGATGAACCTTGTCGCCGACGGAAATCTCAAACCAGGATTCCCAACACCCTGAATCAATAAGAGTCAGCAATTTTCCATCACGGCTAAATACTGGCTTTGGACGAGTGTCGATTGAAAAGAGATCGCTTGGCAAGGCAGATCGGGCGATATCCTTAACTATATTGGGTGCAATTGGCGCGCTCACGGACACAGTGTCGCCTCCGCACATAATTCTCGTTAGCAATCCGGTTTCGCTGGAATATCTATCGATATCATCAAACATCGCGCGCAATATCGGCGCATCTTCCGTCGCTCTAACGGCAGCGCAAGAAATCAGTGAAATGACCGACGCCACCATCAAATACTTAAACCAGTTGGCAGCCGCGTCAGGATTCCAGAGACGCGGCGGATGCACAATTGCTTGATCGTTACTTGCTGTCACTTAAATCCCCGTTGCTTTTGTTGGGATCGAACGCTGCTCTACAACAATCATTTGCCGATGTTGCTCCGCACGCGCAGCTTGATCAAGCTTCAGGTCAACCCGAGCTAATGATGTGAGGCAATCGATCGCGCGCTACAAGCCGGTCATCACGCGTCGGGAACTCCGTTCCTGCGCCAAACACTGGCAAGCCAGGGCTGTCGCTCTAGCGGCAAACCCGGCGGACGATAGTAGTGCTCCAGCTCCGAAAAGCCCGCCCGTTTGAGAAATGCACGCCATGAATCCAAGTGGTGATATACCCCATACCGCCCGTGATTCCAGCCCTCCTCGCCATTCCCCCGGGGGTTCGAGGTGAAGAGCACGCCGTCGTGCTTGAGCGCAGCGTGCAATTCGGTCAGCACTCGCGGCAGCTCCTGGCTTGGGACGTGAAACAGAGAGGCATTGGCGAAAATGCCATCGAAGCTGCCGGCGGGAAGCTTAAGGGCGAGGAAGTCCTGCTCCCAGACTGCGCAGCCGCTGTGCGCGCGTGCCATGACGGCGAGAGGCCCAGAGCCTTCGAGCCCGATTGGCTCGTGGCCTAGCGCACGAAACGTCGCCAGGTCCCGCCCCGGGCCGCAGCCGAAATCTAGGATGCGCAGCGGTGGCGAAGTGGGAATGTGCCTTAGCAGTGCCTGAATGTTCTGCTTCACATCGTGGTCGCGCGTACCTTCCCAGAATTCGGCGGCGCCTTCATTGTAGTGATTGAGCGTCTTCGCGGTGATGAGTGCCAGGTCTTCGCGAAGCTGTGTCATCGGGATCCTTGGGATTCTGGTGAACTGGCAGTTGAGCCGAGAACATATTGTCGAGAGGAAGGGATGTGCTTTTCTCTCGCGCATGTTTTCTACAACGTCACCTTTAGGCCTGAGCGCCGCGAGCCCCGCCTCGGCAATGACTGCATTATCAATATCGCTCTCTCTTGGTCTTGGTTAGACGTAGCGGATGCCTGCTACCGCTTTGCACCTGGTTTTCGAGTCTGGAGTTGCCTGATGCCTTGCCGCCATCCGCGAAAGAGAATCAACAGTGCGATGAGGCCAACGACCCACTCAACGCATAGCTGAACTATGGCACCGGTCGACGCGAGTCCGCCGGCTCGCCAAAAGGAAATGAATGCCAGGTAGGAGATAACCATGGCGCCAAGGAGACTGGAGCCAATCACCAGCCCCTCAGGTGATCTCAAATACGTTGCTGGTGCTTTCGATTCGCTGTATGGCACGGTGCCTCCGAAGGTTCGTTTAACGTTTCGTGTTGCAGCCGCACGCCGACACATCAGTACGCTGGCACGCAGGACTTGATTAGAGCGTAAAGGCGATCCACCCACGACCCAGCACTTTACGCGTTCCAACCCCCTCGGCAACGGGTACCAGCGGGGTCGCGGCAACGAACAGAAGCAAAATGCGGGCAAGGGTCGACTTCATGTTCATGATCCACCGTACTGCTTTGACAAATCGGCACCAATGAATGTCAACAGGCCCCAAGTCTAGGGCTCCTTTGACACCCTGATCGAGGCGACCATGCTCTCAATCTCGGGTACCTTCTTTGCCTCTCTGCTGCGGTTAAGGAACGTATTGCGAGGCGGGTCCCAATCGAGGACGAGCATCTTCTTATCGTCGAGTGGCGTCCAGTAAATGTTAAGGCTTAAGCACAGCGTTTCGAGGTGCACTGATGAGACCCGCAAACGCCGCCACTTCCGATTCGTGTATGGAGCGCGAATACCCTTCGCGACAGTTGGCGTGCACCATGCCCCCGAAACGCATTCCAAGATACGCAAACGTGTCCATCAGAGCGCCTACAAATGGTGTTGGCGCGCTTTCGTAAATAGAAGTACAGGCGATGTACCCCGCCTTGCCGCGTAGGCGGCGCCCCTCCTCGAGAAGCTCCGGGATATCCAGGTAGTCAGAGATTCGATCTAAAAATATCTTTACCGGCGGGCTAACTGAGTACCAATAGACGGGCGAAGCGACAATGATGTGGTCGACATTCAGCACTCGCTTCATCAGCGGCTCGAAGTCGTCAGTCCGGTTCTGATGCTCGTAGTCATAGGGCGACATGCGCAGCAGACCAAGATCGACAACCTCGATGTCCAGTTTCGCGGCAATGTGGTCTACCAGCTGACCAGTGTTGCCGTGTCTACGTGAGCTCCCGAACAACGCGATGGCGCTGGACATAGGCCTAACGTCCCACAGCAGTGACTGCCTGCCCGACCTGCGGTGCACAGTCACTAACCTCAAACCGGGCATGACGGCCGGGCGCGTGCACTTTATGTGGCCCAGTGCTCCGCATGGGTTTGTTAGGCTACGCTCTTGGTCATGACGTCTGCTTCTACGCCCATCCACGTACCTTTATCCAGGCAATGCCAGCCGAGTCGCTCATAAAGTGCTCGCTGGTCGAGTGTAAACAGGTACAGCTGCACGTGGCCCATGTTTACTGCACAGGCCTCGACATGACGACACAGCGCGGTCGCAATGCCTCGACGCTGATACTGCGGGAGCACGAAGACTCCACTTAACCATGGAGTCAGATGATCGTATCCTGGGAGGTCCGTGATGCGTAAGGCGGCCGTTCCGAGGACGACGCCATTATCGTGCGCAACCCATGCCATGGGCAGATTCGCTTTGTTTAGGTGGCTGCGTAATCGCTCACGACGTGTTGCGAGGGTATCATCGGTCGGCACGCGCTGCCAGTAGTCAAACATCGGTCCGACAAGAACATCGATGTCGTCGGGGCGATTGGCAAGTAGGTCGATTTGCACAGAGTGTCTAAGGACAACCGTCGCCGACGCCGCAGTTCGGCGGCTGCGCCGCGCCGCGTTGCTGTTTGACGGCCCTCTGCAACTGCTTGCTACACGCCTGCGCCGTAAGCATTCGGATTGTGCCGCTCCATGAAGATTTCAGGCTTCTTGAGAGGCGTGAAGCCAACTTTCTCGTAAAGTCCGTGAGCATCTCGGGTCGCAAGCATCCATCGCCGCAAACCCTGTAGCTGCGGATGACTGACAATGCACTCCATGAGCCACTTCGACAGGCCCTTTCCGCGATACTCCGGCAGGATGTGCGTATTCCGGCGAAGCCGGGCCACCATTCCGATTTATGGCGGGCCAGTATTCCGGTCCGAGCCGGGCCGGTGTGAAGCGGTAGTGGGACTGTCGTTGATGAGGTCGATTTCGTCAACGGCCTTT
>JBDSJD010000039.1:0-18067 GCA_039917615.1 Steroidobacteraceae bacterium | reverse complement strand
ACAGCAAGCTGCGCGCTGCGGTGACGCCGGCGCATCGGGGTGTGGGTGGCAAAGAGCAGGGCGCGGATCAAACAACCAACACACCGGCCACCCCGCGCCACGTGGCGATGACCTGGGCGCAGCGGCTACTGCGGAGCACGAAGGGGATCTCGATCGTGTATCGACATGGCCTATGAGCTGGTCGGCACAGGTCCGGAGTTGCAATCGATCTGCGAAGCGCTGAGCACCCGTTGGGCGCGCTTTGCCTGGACCGGACGGCCTGAACGGCCGCGCCATGCGACGTGGGAACCCTACGCAATGGCCAGTCGCGCCACGATGGTATTCGACCGCCGAGAATATCTGGCCCACGACCCGCTGAAGGCTGAGCGCGAAGCGCTGGCTACGGCGACCCGAGGCCGCCTTGGCGTGATGGGCGGCTAAGCCTTGCATCCAGCTATGACAACCTGGCCATTATTGGCATATTTTGACATTGCACCAACCCATAGTTGTGTGGCATATATCAAAAATATGCCACATTCGTGAATAGCGCCAAGTTGAGGAAATCTCCATGACAGCCCCCCGCAAGCAGGCTCCCGACAATTCGCCCCGTCGCGCGAGCCTGCGCGGCCACGTCAGCGAAACAGGCCGGTTGAGTCTTCCCGCCGAACTCAGGCGTGCCGTCGGGCTGGAGCGAGGTGGTCCGGTACGCATCGAGGTCGTGGATGGGTCGATCAGGATCAGGACTATGAACGAGGTCAAGGATCGCATCCGCGCCTTGGCGCGAGGGAGCGGGTTGAGCGCGAAGGCCAGTGTCGCCGGCTTTCTCGATTGGCGAGCACGTGAGCGTGCCAGCGAGGCAGGGAGTAGCCGCAAGAAATGATCGTGATCGACGCATCGGCCATCCTCGCTGCGATCCTTGGGGAGAGCGGCGGTGATGTCGTATTCGAGCGGATGGATGAGGCGCTGGTCAGCACCGTCAATGTCGCGGAGGTCTATACCTATTCGGCGATCAATGCGCTGCCTGTCGATGCGATAGACGCCTTTTTCGCGGATACCGGCATTGAGGTGGCGCTCTTCGATCAGCAACAAGCGGTTCTCGCCGGGCAGCTTGCAGGCGTCACGCGTAAGGCGGGGTTGTCGCTCGGCGACCGCTCCTGTCTCGCGCTCGCCAAAATTCGTGGCTCGGACGTGCTGACGGCAGACCGTCCGTGGGAGCAGGTCGCCCGCGCGGTCGGTGTGAAGATTGTGCTTCTGCGATGAATTCGGAACTACACGGAATAAAAGTATTGAGGCCGTGACGTAAGCGCTCCGGAAGAAGTCGAAGTCGGTCGCACGAACTTCAAACCGAACGAGCAACCGCTCGTCGTGCGCATGCCGTAAGCAGGGCAGCCGAGGGGTGCTAACGCTGCCGGAATCGCAGCAGAGCCTCGTGCACCAGTTTCATGTTGGAGAAGGCCATCAGCACGAACGGGTACAGGTAGAGCTGCACATTCACCAGGAAGACATTGGAAAAATGGAAGGTCGTGGCGCAGAGCACGAAAAGCAGGCGCATCCACCCAAAGAACAATTATTTCTTCGATTCAATCACTTGATATTGATCAACGAAAACCAACTAGTCCGGCATCCACTCGCCCACTGATTTGTAGAAATACATTTCCCAGACAAGCGGACGATTGGAATGTTTGGTTATGTAGACGCGTCTTTGCAGAGAGGGGGTAAGGTCTTCGACTGACACTGATTCTACAGCAAGTGGCTTTCCATAGACGCGCACAGCGCCGGCCAATTGGTCCTTCATTTTCTGCACCTGTGCAGCATTGGCCTTCAATTTCGGATTCAATCCCATGAAGTAATCAATCGCCTCAACATTGCCGTCTTTCAAAAAGTATTCGAAGAAGCGATTGGCAATAGCCTGAGGAGTTAATACCTCAGCGCTGAAGGTAAATGCCGGAACAGCGATTAACGCAAGCGTTACAAGAATGCACTTCTTCACAGTCAGTCCTTAATGAATCCAGATGGCCCATGCAGCCGCCGCAACCAGCAAAAGCGATATCACCGCGACACCCGCATTTAGCTTTGGGTTGAACTTACCCACACCACCATGCCTGTGCCGAAAAGCGGCGACTGCTGACGCCCCGGACAGATAGGCGAACAGTCCCGCGATTGCAACCATCACAAGATTTCCAGGGTACTCACTACCGACAGGGCCCGACATATCTAACTCCCATGTTTACTGCAAGAGGTCCGCAGATAAGCTCCTGTTCCCAAAGCCCATGGTCCCACATGGCCTTCTAAATACACGCCTCGCCATCCCTTTCCGGCATCAATGCCGGCCTGCATTCCAGCAAGTGGACCAGCGCTGATTGATGCACCAATAAACCCAAACCAGCCTTGGAGGACGCCTGGTTCGCTATTGCTTGTAATCTTGCCAGCGCCGACCGCAACAATTTCACCCCCGATCCATCCTTCATTGAGAGTGCCTGCCGCCACGCCCTCGATGGAATCCGTTTCGACTATGGCCCCAGAAAATCCTCCGCCAACAGCAGCGTCACCCTCGATACCACCGAAACCGAAGGTACCTCCGCAGATCGCCTTGTCACGATTGACGTTCCCTTGCGGCTCCTTATCTTCCGGCACAAGACAGCGCGTGCCAGGCAGACAGGGGATCTGCGTTTGCGGCGGTACAATTCCTATTCCTCCCAAGGTACTCAAAAATGGGACCGATAATCTGTTCCCTATTACCTTTACTGGGTCTAACTCGTCGCAAGGTGCGTGGTCATCGGAGCTGCCATTGTCGCCGCTGCGAATCTGCCGGTTGCCGATCGTGAGCTACGGTGTACGTAAGATTAGTTGCTACTTAGAATAGATCGGTAGAGGGAGCGGAGAAGAACAATGAAGAAGAAGTTAATTCTCTAAGATCACCATGAACGGCAAACATGAAGTAGCTCTCGTGCAGATTGAGCCTGCCCTGCTGTCGGAAGACCGCGAAGTAGTCGAAGACCTGGTCGCAGCGGCGATCAACGACGCCACCCACAAGGTCGGCGTGGTGGTCAACGAGAAGATGTCCCTCGGTCCCGCCGAACTCGAACTGCACGAGCTGGCGCTGCTGCTGGCGGAAGATCGCGTGCGCGAGCTTATTCTCGCCACCAACTCGACGGTTGAAGGCGAAGCCACTGCCCATGTGGTTTCGGAGATGGCGCGTGCGCGTGGCCTGACGACTACCCGCATTGCGCAGGGAGTGCCCTTTGGCGGCGAGCTGGAGTATGTGGACGGCGGCACGCTGGCGCATGCGTTGGCGGGGCGGCAAAACGTCCGCTAGCGGCGTTTATTGCTTCTTGACGAACTTCACCAGCGCGGCGTTGGCCGAATCCGCTACGTAGATCTCGTCTTTGTCGTTGACGGCAATCATGTGCGCCTCGCCGAATTCGCCTGGGCCCTTTCCCGGCTTGCCGAGCGCCGCCAGGACTTTGCCGTTGAGATCCATCCTGACCAGTTGTCCGGCGAAGCCGTTCACCATGTAGATGTACTGGCGGCCGATGTCCAGGTCACACGGCAGCCCCTTGTACTTGATCTCCCTGACGAAGGTGCCGTCCTGCTGGAAGATCTGGATGCGTTGGTTCTCTCGATCCGCAACCCACAGAAGACCCTTGGCGTCGATGTCGATGCCGTGTGCGACCTGGAACTGACCGGGCGCGGTTCCCTTGCCGCCCCACGATTTGAGGAACGTTCCATCCTTGCTGAACTTCAACACTCGCGGGTCGCCGTTCGGCCCTGGCGAGTGCCCCTGCACGATGAAGATGTCGCCGTTGTTGCCAATGACAACGTCGTTGGGCTGATTCAGCTTGCGCGAGCCGGCGGCTTCGTTCCACTCGCCCGCCTCTCCCTTTGTGCCGATCGTCAGCAACGTCTGGCCGTCGCGATTGAGCTTGACCACCACGTGGCCTCCGACGTCGGTGGCCCAAAAGTTGCCTTCGCGGTCAATGGACAAGCCATGCGCTCGGGTAAACAGCTTGTCGCCGAATGCGCGAATGAAGGAGCCGTCGCGGTCAAACTCAAAGAACGCTTTGTCCCCACGGGTAAGGACGAGCAGATGTCCGTTGGCATCAAAGGCCACGCTTGCCGCGGCGCCCATTGTAATTCCCGCTGGAAGCGTGACCGCAGCTGGCGCCACGACATAGTCGAATTCCGGCGCGCTTTCGGGCACGAGCAGCGCGGGATCCGACGGCCGCTGTGCCAGGGCCGGCACGGCGAAGGCAAGTACAGTCAATGCAACAATGGCTTGCTTCATGACACCCTCCTTCCGACGGAGTCGCGGAAGTACTGCTCACGGACGCGGACCGATTCCAAGTGCGGCGCGGCGGTCCAAACCGCCGCGCCGTCTGGCACTCTCAGTTGGTGGCGAAGCAGTAGAACTGGCCCTTGCTGCCCGTCGAAGCGATGCCGGTAACGCTGCAGCCCCGCGACGGATGCGCGGTGTTCCACGAAGTGGCAGCCGGCACAAAGCCCGACCGATCGATATGGCCCTGCATGGTGACAAGCTGGGGATCGTTGCTCGTCCAGTTGTTGCAGGTCATGTTCGACGGCAGCGGATTCGGCGGTTCATTCGCGCGTGGTGCATTCACTTCAGGTGGCGCCAGGCGGCCCTGAGCGTTCGAGCCTGTCAGAGCGTCATGCACGTTCGGCGTGTCGCCACGCCCGGGGTTCATCTCGCCCTTTTCCGTCAGGTTGGTGGCCTTGCTCATCTTCGGATTTTCGCTATGCAGGTCATCGACACTGGAAGCGATTTCGACGCCCTTGGCGTTGTACCAGGGACCCTTGCCAATCCGGTCGCGCGCGTCGACCTGCTTTTGGCTACCCATGGGGGCCAAGGACAGATAGGCGTGCCAGGTCTTGCTGGCGGGCGCGCCCGCTGCCCGGGCCAGTGTAGTGCAATGGGCGTCCGCCCCTGCGATGCCACCTAAGTCGCCGCCGCCGGGCGCGGTGCTGGTGACGAAGAAACTCATCTTGCTCGGAACGTTGGGGCCAGTAGGGGCGGCGACGGGGGCAGGTTGCTGCGCGGCGGCAGCAGGACCACCACCCCGAGGGGCGCCGCCAGGGGGGCCTTGTTGAGCGACGACACCGAAGCTCACAGCGCCGGCAGCGGCAACTGTCAGGCTCAACATCGCAATGGTCTTTTTTGACATCTGTTTCATGTGTTTCATCCTTTGGCGTGTTCGCCTGAATGGGAACTATGGGGCGATGCCCCTGCGACTGTAAAGGCCGGTTTGTTGAGCTGCCGTGCGTAAGTTTAAGGGAGCGACGGACCGGTCATCAGCTTGGTCTCGCCGTTGGGTAGGACGGCGCTCACGAACTGGCCGCCCTTGGCGCCGTCCTTGAGGGGATGGATCACGATCGACACCTTGTCCCCGGCCTTGAACGTCTTGCCGCTCCAGCCGCGACGGCTCAGGAAGTTGGGGCTCTGGCCCTCGACACCCCAGACCTCGAGGGCGCCGTTGGCGCCGGCGACTTCAATCCGGATCCAGACATGCGGGTTGGTCCACTCGAACACCTTCACCGTACCGGTGAGCGTTACGTCCTTGGTGGCGTCGAACATGGCGTAGGAGTGATGCGCCGACACGGACGTGGTCCACAGCACGGCGACGCCGGCGCCAATGGCTATGGTGCGAGCTAGGCTTAACAATTCTTGCTACTCCGGGATGTCAAAGGTTCAATTCAGGTCGAGGGTCGTCTTGCCGCTCGCCTCGAAGTTGTGACGGTTGTTCTGGGCGCACACATATTCCCTGATGCCCCAGGTGCGTCGGCGCTTGTAGTTGATCTTCACCACCCATGGGGCCGTAAGAACCGCAGGGTCGGTGATGGTGAACTGGATCTCGAGCTTGTCGGGATCGGCGAGCCGCATACGCTCGACGATCTTCAGTTTGTCGCTGTGGCCAAGGCCCCAGGCGATTTCGGTCTCGGGAAGGAATCCGATTGTCTCGGCCACGAGCGCGTCGCCTTCCCAATGACCGATGGAGGTGCCGTTGTAGGTCGGGTCGGGATCTTCGGGCAGAGCGCGGCCGTCGGTGTAGATGTGCCGCACCTGGGTGAAGGCCTCCATGATCATGGTTACCTTGCCCGGGGTGATCAGCAACTCGATTGGATACGGCATGGCCATGTTGATTGGAATGCCGGGCGGGATGCAATTGGCGGATTCGACGTTCTGGATCTGCCCGGCCGCGGTCGCGGCGCGATATTTCGCGAGCTTTTCGGCGGCGGCGGGAGTCTTCGCCGCGCTGTTGGCGTTCAACGGAGCGCCCACGTTCTCCCAGACTCCGCTGAGGTCGGGGCGCTGCGCCAGGCTCGCCCAGTCAGCGGGTTTGAAAGGGCCCATCGACGGGCCGGCCGCCAGGGTGGTCGACGCTGGGGCGAGCACCCCGGCGGCTAAAATTGTGATCAGTCCGGCCACGCGCGCGTTCATCAATTGAATATCCCCTGGAGAGTTCGCTCTGATCCGGCCCTTGCAAGTGGTTTGCCGAACCCAAGCTTTGTTCAAAAGTATCGATGTGTCGGACCGTTGTAAACCGCGCCGCCGCAATCACGACGTCGCAAGGCGAATTGCGCCCTACGCCCTGCCGGTTTACAGCCGCCGCCGCACGGCCTAGCCTCTGTCTTGTTTCGTAAATACAAATTCAACAAATTCAACTTAAGGGGGCGAACGTGGCCGATCAGTCAGATGAGTCGGGAGCCGGCATCACGGACCAGGCGCGCGACCAAGGATCCGCTGACGGGACGCAGGCTCCTCGCGGCATGGCGAGGCGCAACTTCCTGGCGGCTGGCGCTGCGGGAGTGCTGGCCGCCGTTACGCGCAGCACGACCAGCGCCGTCGCGGGCGAAAGTGCCCCGGGCCCGGCCGCACGCGCTGGCGCTACCTGCGAGAACGAGGGCGCACCGGACATCATCCTGACCAACGGCAAGATCCACACCATGGACGCACGCAACAGCATCGTGTCCGAGGTGGCGATCAAGAACCGCCGGTTCCTGTCGGTCGGCCGTGCGCCCCGCAAGGCAAGCTGCACGCGCGTGGTGGATCTGCGCGGCGCGACGGTGGTGCCCGGCATGATCGAGGGCCATGTCCACATGGTCAGTCTGGCGAGCCGGCCCGGCTATCACGTGGTGATCGAGAACGCCCGCAACATCGCCGAGGTGCAGGAGACCCTGGCGCAGCGCCGCAAGGACGTGCCCGACGGCCAGTTCATCACCGCCATGGGCGGCTGGACGCCTAATTTCTTCGCCGAGAAACGCCTGCCTACACTGAAAGAGCTTGATGCGGCAGTTCCCGACCGGCCGGTGTTCCTCTACGGCGGCGGCATCGGCCGCACCAACACGCTGGGCAAGGCCTGGTTCGAGAAACAGGCCATGCCGGTGACCATCGACGCCGAAGGCACGGCGGCGGGCGGACAGGCGGCTCAGCACAACCTTGCCCTCTATCACCTGCGGGTGGCCCAGACTTTCGAGGACAAGCGCCGCAGTGCCCTGGACGCCATGGCCTATTGCGCCAGGGTCGGCCTGACCGCCAACCTCGACCAGGTTTTTCCACCCTCGGCCGGCCCGCTCACCCCGCGGCAAGGGCTCGCCGGTCTCGACAACTTCCGGGTCTACGATCCGTGGCTCAGCCTGCACCGGGAAAAGAAGGCTTTCATCCGGCTGCAGATGAATTTCTTGCACGACCAGAACGACATCAACCTGCCCGAGCTGAAGGAGCGGCTGAAGAACCAGTTCCAGCTATTCGGCGACGACATGCTGATGACCGGCGGAATCGGCGAATGGGGCGCGCCGGGCGACGGCGTCGGACCGGTCTGGTACGAGGCGCAGCGGCTGATCGCCCAGGCGCGCTGGCGTAACACCAACCGCTGCCTGACCTTGGACACCCTCGAGGCCATCGTCGCCGGTTATGAGCGTGTGAACAAAGAGTTCGACATCACCGGCCTGCGCTGGTCGGTGCACCATTTGTCCTTCGCCACGCCCGGTCACCTGAACCGGCTGAAGGCGATGAATATCGGCGTGCAGTCCGGCGCATGGCGCTTCGTCTCGGGAACGCCGGGTAATGCAGGCGCACCGTTCCGCATGATCCAGGACAGCGGCATCCAGAATGGCATCCACCTGGACGGAGTGCATGTGGCGCCCCTGAATCCCTGGATGGGAGTCTATTACGCTGCCACCGGCGTCAATGTGATGGGCGCGCTGGTCAATGACGGCCAGCAGATCACCCGCCAGGAGGCCGTGAAGCTCTACACCCGCGCGAATGCCTGGCACATGAACATGGAGGACCGCATCGGTTCCATCGAGCCGGGCAAGCTGGCCGACCTTGCAGTGCTGAACCGCGACTACATGACCTGCACCGACGAGGAGCTGAAGCGGATCATGTCGGTGATGACCATCTGCGACGGCAAGATCGTGCATGAGGCCGGGCCCATCGGCGCGCGCCGGGCGTGACCACAGTCACGGCATCGGCCGTACCGGGTCGCTGGTTGCAGCTCTGGCTTGGGGTCGTCGTCATGATGGCGATCGCAAGTCCGCAGTACGTGTGGACCCTGTTCGTCGAGCCGTTCCGGGCCAGCCTGAATGTGCCGCTTGCCGCCTTGCAGTGGACCTTCGCCCTGTTCTCGATATTCCAGTGCGGCTTCGGTCCCATTCACGGTTACCTGGCCGGTCGGGTCGCGCCGCGAACCTTCGTGGCGCTGGGCGGTGTGCTGGTGGGCCTAAGCTGGGTCTCCTCGAGCTTTGTCAGCGACGTTACGCTGCTGTACTTCACTTATGGAGTGTTGTCCGGTGTCGGCACCGGCTTCGTCTATGTTGCGGTGATCGAGCTGATGGTGAAGTACTGGCCAGAGCGCAGGGGCTTCGCCGTTGGCATGGTTACAGGCTCCTATGGTTTTGGCGCCATCGCCACGACTTTCCCCATCGCCTGGTCGATGGAGGCCATCGGCTTTCGCAATACGCTGATCGTGTTCGGCCTGGGCTTCGCGGTGGTAATCATCCTGGCGGCCCTGGGGATGCGGCGCATGCCCGAGCCGGCCCGCGTTGTGGGAGTGCCCGCCAAGCCGGGACTCTCGCCCGCCGAGATGCTGAAGACTCCGGTGTTTTGGGTCATGTTCACCCTGATGACCATGGTGGCGATCGGCGGGCTGATGGTCATCTCACAGCTCGGACCATTCGCGACCAGCATGGGAATCACCAAGGCCACCATGGTGATGGGTCTCGCCGCATTGCCGCTGGCCCTGACCATCGACCGGATCGCCAACGGCGTCACCCGGCCGTTCTTCGGCTGGATCTCCGACCGCATCGGTCGCGAGCCGACCATGTTCATCGCCTTTGGTCTTGAAGCCGTCGGCGTGTTCATGCTGCTCAAGCTCGGCCATCATCCGCTGGCCTTCGTGCTGCTCTCGGGCCTGGTGTTCTTCGGCTGGGGACAGATCTACGCGCTGTTCCCCTCACTGCAGGCGGATCTGTTCGGGCCCCGCTATGCGGTGCAGAACTTTGGTTTCCTGCTGGTGAGCACTGCCGTGGCGTCGGTGCTCGGAGCGCCGGTGGCGGCCAAGCTGATGGAGGCGACCGGATCCTGGAACACCGCCTTCTATGCGGTGGTCGTCCTCGACAGCATCGCGGCCGTGCTGTCTCTCGTGCTGCTGGCCCCCATGGTCAAGAGCTTCCGCGAGAAACGGTTGGCGGCAAGCGAACGCGCATGAAGCCCTGGCCTAGTGTTTGCATTTGCACGCATCTTGCTGCATAACACCGCTTGTCAAAAAACTGGCGAGCCCCCGAGAGGAGCCCATTAGCGATGCAGAATTCTGAGTACGATGCGATCGTGGTGGGATCCGGAATATCCGGCGGATGGGCCGCGAAAGAGCTGACCGAGAAAGGCCTGCGCGTGCTCATGCTGGAGCGGGGACGCAACGTCGAGCACATCAAGGACTACGTCAATGCCACCAAAGCGCCGTGGCAATACCCTCATCGCGGCGGCCGCACACAGGCGATGGAGGAGATGCACCCTGTTCTCAAGCGCGACTATCCCCTTAATGAGAAAAACCTTTCATTCTGGGTGAACGAGCAGGAATCCCCGTATACCGAAGCGAGGCGGTTCGATTGGTTCCGTGGTTATCACGTGGGCGGCAAGTCGCTGATGTGGGGGCGTCAAAGCTATCGGTGGAGCGATTTCGACTTCGAGGCCAATGCCAAAGATGGAACGGCGATCGACTGGCCAATCCGCTACGCCGACATCGCTCCCTGGTACGATCACGTCGAGCGTCACGCGGGAATCGCGGGCTCCCACGAAAATCTTCCGCAACTTCCCGATGGACAGTTCCTTCCGGCGATGCCTCTCAACACCGGCGAGGCGCTGGTGTCGGGACGAGCAAAGAAGCTGTTCGACGGCAGACGCCATATCATTCCGGGCCGGGTTGCAAATCTGTCCCAGGCGCACCAGGGCCGCTCTGCCTGTCAATACAGGGATGCGTGCTGGCTCGGCTGCCCTTACGGCGCGTACTTCAGCACTCAGTCATCGACGCTGCCAGCGGCTGCAAAGACCGGGAAGCTGACACTCAAGCCGTTTTCGATCGTCAGCGAAGTTCTATATGACCGCGACAAGAAACGCGCGACAGGCGTTCGCGTAATCGACGCTGTCACTGAACAGACGATGGATTACAACGCGCCAGTGATTTTCCTGTGCGCGTCGACGCTTAACACGACGTGGCTTCTGATGCGATCGGCAACCGACGTGTGGCCAGGCGGTCTGGGCTCGAGCTCCGGAGAGCTCGGAAACAATCTCATGGATCACCATTTCCGGGTCGGCGCAGAGGGTTCGCTCGAGGGAATGGAAGACAAATATTATTATGGTCGGCGACCGACTGGATTCTACATCCCGCGCTATCGAAATCTTTTCGGTGACAAGCGTGGGTATCTGCGCGGCTTCGGATATCAGGGAAGCGCCAGTCGAGCCGGCTGGTCACGCGCCGTCGCGGAGCTCGGCGTGGGTGCCGGCTTCAAGGAGTCGTTAACCGAGCCTGGCAGTTGGGGAATCGGCGCGAACGCCTTCGGCGAAATGCTCCCGAATCACGACAACAAGGTGACGATCGACCAGACGAAGAAGGACAAGTGGGGCCTCCCGGTCATCAGGATTGACTGCGCGGTCGGGGAAAATGAGCAGATGATGCGAAAGGATATGGCCGCCGACATGGCCGACCTGCTCGAGCAGTGCGGAGTCAAGGGCGTGAGCACCTTTGACAACGAGTATTTCCCGGGCATGGGAATTCACGAAATGGGAACGGCGCGAATGGGGCGCGATCCAAAGACGTCGGTGCTGAACAAAAACAATCAGGTGTGGGATGCGCCTAACGTGTTCGTCACCGACGGCTCGTGCATGGTTTCGTCTGCGTGTGTCAATCCGTCACTGACGTACATGGCGCTGACGGCGCGCGCAGCGGATTTTGCAGTGCGCGAGCTCAAGCGCCGCAACCTGTAACCGGAGAATACACAGATGTCTTCGAACGACGGGCTTGGCGAGCAGGAGCTGATCACACGGCGCGAAGCGGTTCTTCGCGTGTCGGCGCTACTCGGTGGAGCGGCATTGATCGGCGGAAGTGCGCTGCTTTCGGGGTGCCGCGACTCGCCCAAGCCGAACGCAGATGCACCATTCACCGCCGATGAGATCGCATTTCTCGATGAAGTCGCGGACACGATTCTTCCAACTACCAGCACACCCGGAGCGAAGGCTGCGAAGACCGGGGCGTTCATGGCGTTGATGGTTCAAGACTCGTACTCCGCGCGCGACCGAAAAGTCTTTCGCGAAGGCATGCCGCAGATCGATGCAGCGTCCGTCAAAGCACACAAGGTTTCGTTCATGATGGCGACGCCGGCGCAACGACTCTCGGTGCTCGAAGCGCTCGACAAAGACCAGAAATCCTTCATGGAAGCGCGCGCCGACCAGATGAAAAAGGCGGCTGAAGCGCATGCACCGGATCAGCGGAAAGAAGCCGCGGCCGGTACGGATTCGGGAGCCGCAACAGCCATTACGGAAGACCCACCGTCACACTACTTCCGCATGATGAAAGAGCTGTCGCTGCTGGGCTACTTCACATCCGAGATCGGCGCGACACAGGCGTTGCGTTACGTGGAATCTCCCGGTCGATACGATCCTTCGGTGGACTATCACCCCGGCGATAAAGCCTGGGCACCACGTGCCTGATCAAGGCGTTCGATGCCGCATGACGCATGCCGGATCGCGGTGACCGTATGGAGTTCTGCAACATTTGAATGCGAGGGCTTTCGGAATGATCAACAGACGCTCCTTGGTATCTGGAATGGCGGTCGCTGCAGGAGCGGGCATCCTCGGCGATTTCCTGCCGGGATTTGCCTCAGCCGCGCAGCCAGCGCCAAAGGGCAGACTCAGGCAGTCGGTCTCGCGCTGGCCCTATGCGAAAATTCCTCTGCCCGAGTTTTGCGTCGCGTGCAAGGCGATGGGACTTGTCGCCATCGATCTGCTTCAGCCAGCCGATTGGGATTACGTGCGCGACCAGGGCCTGATTTCCTCGATGGGATATCCGGCAGACCGGCGCGATTTCATAGGCAATGGATTCAACAATCCCGCGAGTCACGCGATGCTGATTGGGGAGCTCGAGCGGGCTATTCCGCTCGCGGCGCAGAAAGGCGTGCCCAACCTGATCGCGATGTTCGGCAACCGCGAGGGACGAAGCGATGCCGAGGCAATCAAGACATGTAGCGAAGGGTTGAAGCGCATTACCCCGCTGGCTGAAAAGCACGGCGTGACAATCTGCGTCGAGCTGCTGAACAGCAAGGTCGATCACAAGGGATATCAGGGAGATCACACCGCGTTCGGTGTCGAAATCATCAAGTCTGTGGGTTCACCGCGGGTGAAGCTGTTGTACGACATCTATCACATGCAGATCATGGAAGGCGATGTAATCCGGACGATCCGCGACAACATTCAGCACATCGCGCACTTTCACACGGGCGGAGTTCCAGGACGGCACGAGCTCGATGGGACTCAGGAGGTGAACTGGAACGCAGTAGCGAAGGCGATCGCGGATACGGGTTTCACCGGTTTTGTTGCGCACGAGTTCGTGCCAACGCGCGATCCACTGACGTCGCTTCGGGAAGCAGTCGAGATTTGCACGGTCTAGCGTCGCAATTAAAGAGAAGCCGCATGCAGCGTCGGACAATATTCTGGAAAGTGTTTTTGATAACGGTCGCGTTCGGCGCGATGCCGCTTGCTGCTGCGGAGCTGCCCACGGCGACGCCTGAAAGCGTCGGGATGTCCGCGACGCGTCTGTCGCGGCTCGACGCGGCGATGCAGGCCGACATTGCGGCGGGGCGGTTGCCGGGCATCGTGGTGGCGGTCGCCAGGCGTGGCAAGGTCGTGTATCAGAAGGCGTTCGGCGTTGCCAACCTGACGACACGCGAACCGCTGCGGACCGACGCGCTGTTTCGCCTCTATTCCATGACGAAGGCAATCACCAGCGTCGGATTGTTGACCCTCTACGAACAGGGCAAGTTCAGGCTCACCGATCCGCTGGACCGCTATCTGCCGCAGTTTGCGAACCTGAAGGTCTACAAGGGCGCCGATGCCAGCGGTAATCCCATCCTCGCCTCGCCGGCGCGCAAGCCGACGATCCAGGACGCGTTCCGGCACACGCTTGGCCTTGCATCGGGGCTCGGACAAAGCCCGGTTGATGCGTTGTATCGCCAGGCTGGTCTAGGCATGGGTCAGCTCGACTCGGTGGCACAGGAGGTGGACAAGCTCGGCACCATGCCACTTCTCTACGAGCCGGGCGAACAGTGGGTCTACGGCCTCGCCCACGACGTGCAGGCGCGGCTGATCGAAGTCTTCTCCGGGATGTCGTACGCCGACTATATGCAGAAGACACTTTTCGGGCCGCTCGGGATGCGCGACACGGTGTTCGGTGTGCCGGCGCGACTCAAACCGCGCTTCCCGATGGTCTACTCCGCTCGCCCAGACCGCACTCTGGTGCCCGACACCGCCGATGAGTACATACGCTACACGGATCATCACTTCGGCACCTTGAGCCTCTCGGCTACAGCGCGGGACTATCTGCGCTTCGGGCAGATGCTGCTGAATGAGGGCGAACTGGATGGTGTGCGCATCCTGGGCACCAAGACCGTCGAACTGATGCGACAGAATCATCTGCCGCCAAACATCCCCTCGATTGCGCCAGGTTCCACCGCCACGGGGTGGGGCCTCGGCGTGTCGGTGACGTTGAACGTGCCGGCGCTCGGGCGCCTGAATTCGGTGGGCAGCTACGGTTGGGGCGGCGCCGCCACCACCTTGTTCAGCGTCGATCCGGAGGAACATCTCACCTACGTGATCATGGCCCAGCTGATGCCCAACGACAGCGCGCTGATGCAGCGCGTGGAAACACTGATCTATCAGGCGATCATCGATTGAATGCGGGCCGGCTGCTCGAGATCGTGCCTATGAATGTTTCATTTCCCTTTGACAGAACAGGATGGCTATGAAGACGCGGATCATGCTCGTGTTACCTCTTGCGCTGGCGCTCATGCTGCCGGCTGCACAGTCGATGGATGCGGCACAGGCAGGCAGAGGCGGCGCCGCCTTGTCCAGGCCGCAAGGTCCGTGTGACATCTATGCCGCCGCGGGCGCACCCTGCGTCGCGGCGCACAGCTCCACGCGTGCGCTCTCCGCGTCTTACAACGGCCCGCTCTATCAGGTGATGCGTCAGTCGGATAGCAAGACTCTGGACATCGGCGTGGTCCCTGCCTCCGCGCGCGATGCGGGCGGATACGCCAACGCGGCCGCGCAGGACGCCTTCTGCGTGAACACGTATTGCTGGATCACCACACTCTACGACCAATCCGGCAAGCGCAACCATCTCGTGCAGGCGCCGCGCGGCGGATTCAGCGGCCCGGCCATGGGTGGCTTCAACAACCTGCCGCTTGCCGACATGGCGCCCGTGACACTCAACGGCCGCAAGGTGTATGGCATTTTCATCGCGCCCGGCATGGGCCTGCGCTGGAACGATGCCAGAGGCACCGCCGTGGACGACCAGGCCGAGGGGCAGTACTGGGTCATCAGCGGCCATCACTACAACTCGGGCTGCTGCTTCGACTACGGCAACGCCGAGACCGACAGCCGCGACGATGGCGACGGCACGATGGAGACGACGTATTTCGGTAATGCCACCGCCTGGTATCGCGGGCAGCCTCCTGGCCCGTGGATCATGACGGATCAGGAAAACAACCTCGTCGGTTGTGTCAACGACTCTCCTAACGACAAGTACTGCCCCAACGTCCCGACGATCACCTGGCGCTTTGTGACCGCCACGGCTGACGGAGAACCGCACCACTGGAGAAGCCTGGGCGCGGATTCGCAGCAGGGCGCATTGAAGGTGATGTTCGACGGCCCGCGCATCAAGAATGACCGGAGCAGCTACGACCCGATGCGCAAGCAGGGAGCTATCCTGCTCGGCAACGGTGGCGACAACAGCATGGCCTCGCAAGGCACCTTCTACGAGGCCGCGATGACGGCGCCAAACACCTTCCCGTCACTGGAAACCAATCAGCGAATCCAGGCCAACATCGTCGCAGCGCGGTATGACGTGCAGCGACTGACTGTCACGCCGGCAGGGGCGACCACCCTGCCGCCGGGACTCCAGACGTTCTCGCCGCGATCCTCACAGGACACGGCTGTGACGTTCAGGAACACAGCGGCCGTGGCGGTGACAGATGTGAAGTTGAGCATTGCCGTGCCCGCGCAATGGGCGGCTGTCGCGGCAACCTCGGCGACATTCGCCGGTCCGGTCGCGCCAGGCGCGAGCGTCAGCGCAACCTTCAAGGTCACCTCTGGGCCGGCCAGTTTCAACGGCGATCTGGTGGGCCGCGCATCCTGGACGGCGAACGGCGTGGCGCAGTCCGAGACGACATCGCAGAAGGTGCGCAATGTCAGCGCAATCAAGCTCAACGAATTCCGCGTCAGCGCCGGCGCTACCAGCAACCCGACGGACTCGTTCATCGAGCTCTACAACGCGGGCGCCAGTGCCGTTGACATTTCGAACTGGACACTCACCCAGCATCCGACCCAGCAGCCCATCTTCTCGTCGGTGAAGATCCCCGCGGGCACTACACTCGCAGCCAAGGGCTTCTACTTGCTCGGACTTGCCAACTCCGGCCTCGCGGTGCCCGCGAAGAAGAGCGATGCCGTCGTCCACGTCAGGAGCACGGTGGGGATGTCGGTCGGCGACACGATCGAAATCGGCAACGGCCCTCAGATGGAGCGTCGCACGATCGCCAAGCTTGGCACTGCCGCCGGTAATCCAACGACCTTGTGGCAACCCCTTCCCGACGGCCCGGTGACGATCATCCCCAAAGGTTCGACCAACGTCCCTTTTACCGGCGCGGCCGGCTTCGCGGTGGAGGTCGGCCAGAAGATCGGCGTCGGCTACGGCGCCACATACCCCACGGTCGCCAACTCGGTGGAGAAGTACGAGGTCGTTACGGTCACGGCCGTCGGCAAGCCGGGCACACAGGCATGGCTGTCGATGGACGCGAAAGCCGGCGACAGGAACATCAAGGTGTCGTCGGTGACGAATATTTCTCCCGGCGACAAGATCCGGCTGGACATCGACAGCCTCGGCCACGGGATAGAGACCGTCACGGTGACGAAGGTCGGCACAGCCTCGATTCGCAACACCTTCAACGCTCCCTTGAGGAGTGGGGAAGACCCGGGCACCGGGCTCGATCTGGCCGAACCGCTGAAATTCAACCACGCATCCAACATGCCATTCAGCGCTCGCGGAACGGGGATCACCTTTCAGCCGGCGTCTGCTTTTGCGCACTCGAGCAACGAACCGATTCTGCCGCTCGGCACGGGCATCACCCTTGAACGCCCCTTGGGCAACAATCACGATATCCACGCGTCCGTGCGCAGCGCCGCGCCTAAAGACGCCGGCTATCAGGGAACCACAGCGCCCAACCAATGGTTCGGCGGCCCCGCCCTCGCCAACGCCGGCACGATGGTGCTGCGCGACGCCGGCGGGCTGGTTGTGGACAGCCTCAACTACGGGGGCCTCGTGGACCCGTGGGCCTCCGAAGGCTATCAGGCCGAGTCCGGAGCAGGGCGCAGCGGTTGCTTCGCACCGCCGATCGCCGCCGGCGGAGGCAGGGGCGCCCCGGTCGGCCCAACTCCCAACCGGAGTGCGGGGCGCTTCCCGGACGGAATCGACACGGATAGCAACTGCCGCGATTTCCTGTTGCAGAGCGCGTCGAACCTGTCCGCCGATTCCGCACCGGGCGCGAACAACATCAAGGTCACGAGCCTGGCGGATTTTCGCGCCGGCCAGATGATCTCGATTGATTCAGGTGTCAACCGCGAGGCCGCTGTCATCGCGACGGTTGGCACGCTCGGCGCCACGACGGTGAGCACGCCTACCCAGGCGGGCGCGACCGTTATTCCTGTCGCCAACGCGGCAGGGTTCACGGCTGGCCAAGCGATCACCATTGGCGGCGGCACGAACGTTGAGGCGGCTGTTGTTGCCACGGTCGCCGTTGGCGGCCGCGGCGGCGGTGGTCCGTCGATCACCGTCACTGCGCCGCTCAAGCTTGCGCAAGCGGCAGGTGTTCAGGTCTCGGGCAGCGGCATCACCCTCAACGCCGCGCTGACCAAGGCGCATCAGAGCGGCGCACAGATCGCCGAGAACACGCCGACGCCCGGAGCAGCCAACCAGTACGCGAGGAGACCTCAGTGAGGCGGAAGTGTTCTCACGCGAGAGAACGGCAAGCAACGCGCCAACATCCTCGCGTGCAACAAGTATGATGCGTCGCTTGCCCTTATAAGAAACTCTCCAAGATCTGGGACATTCGCCATGCGAACCAACCGCCGGGATTTCATCCGCACCCTCACCGCGTCCTCTGCCGCACTCGCGGCCACTTCGTTCTCGCCGCTCGGATACTCCCAGAGCCGCGGCCCCGCGCGAACCATCATCAATGACGCGCGCCACAAAGGCGCCATGGACCGTCGTGTCCTGGGCTCATTCCTCGAACACCTTGGCCGCGCCGTCTACGA
>JBDSJD010000038.1:0-67178 GCA_039917615.1 Steroidobacteraceae bacterium | reverse complement strand
CTGGAGCGAGATACGCGCGCCGTGCGCGATGCGATGGTGCAGGCGTTTGCCGCGCACAGCATCGAGACCGATAAATGGATCGCACCCGTGCAGTCGGGCGGCGCGCATGTGGTGAGCAGCGAATGAGATTTGCCAGTACGCGGGGCAACACCCCGGACGTGACTTTCAGTCAGGCGCTGCTCCAGGGACTGGCGCCGGATGGTGGGCTTTACGTGCCGCAACAGTGGCCCGATCTGTCACGGGCGGCTCCGGGCGACCTGCCGTCCCTGGGTCAGCAGCTGATCGGGGCTTTCGCAGCCGGTGATGCCCTTTCCGACGCGGTACCAGCCATTACGCGGGACGCCTTCAACTTCCCAGCACCGCTGAAGGCGCTGACTTCTTCCGGCCGGTTGCATGTGCTGGAGCTTTTCCACGGTCCCACTGCTGCCTTCAAGGATTTCGGTGCACGATTTCTCGCCGCGAGCCTGGCGCGGATTCCACGACCGTCGCAACGACGATTGCGCATCCTGGTGGCAACCTCCGGCGATACCGGTGGCGCTGTCGCCGCAGCATTTCATCGCCGCCCTGGCATGGAGGTGGTGGTGTTGTTCCCGAAGGGGTTGGTTTCTCCGGCCCAGCAGCAGCAACTGACCTGCTGGGGCGACAACGTGACGAGCATTTCGGTGCGCGGCACCTTTGACGATTGCCAGCGACTGGTGAAGGCAGCATTCCTGGATGAATCGCTGCGACAAAAAGTGGAGATGTCCTCCGCGAACAGCATCAACCTCGGGCGCCTGCTGCCTCAGGCCGTGTTCTACGCCACCAGCAGTCTCGCATTGCAGGCGCAGACCGGTGACAAGGCGTCTTACATCATTCCCAGCGGCAATCTCGGCAATGCCGCGGCATGCCTGTGGGCGCGCCGCATGGGTTTTCCGATCGATCGCATTGTGCTGGCGTTCAATGCCAATGTAACCGTGCCGGAATTTCTCACCACCGGCAGGCTGCAGCCGCGCGCCAGCGTGGCAACGCTGGCATCGGCGATGGACGTGGGAAATCCCAGCAATCTGGAACGCCTGCTGAACCTGTATCCCGATGCGGCATCGTTGGGGCAGCAGGTCAGTGCCCGGTCGATATCCGATGCCGCCATTCAGGCGCGCATCCGCATGGATCACGCTACCTACGGCGAGATCTGGTGTCCGCACACCGCAACGGCCGCTGAAGTGCATGCGGCATTGCCGCAGGAAGAAAAGCTCGCCCATCATTGGGTGATCGTGGCCACTGCGCATCCGGCGAAGTTCCGCGAGATTGTCGAACCACTGGTGGGTAAGGTGCCGGTGCCGGAGAATCTGCAGCGGCTGTATGACCTGCCATCCGTATTCTCCGAGATCGACCCCACGCTGAGCGACCTGCGCCATGCAACTGGCGATTGAAACTTCATTTGACCAAATCGACACGCCGCAGAATCGGCTGATTCTGACCGCGGTGTTGATGCTGTTCATCGCCGCGCTCGCGTATTACTTCGTGCGAGCCCTGCGTCGCCGGGCGGACCACAAGCGCCTGCATCTGGGTATTGTTTCGGTGGGCACCGAGTTCCTGAACAATGTACTGGTGCCCGACGGCATGGGTGCCGCCATGCATGTGGACTACCTGCTTTTGACCTCGCGTGGCGTGGTCGTGGTCGATCTGCGCGATGTGCGCGGCAATATATTCGGTGGCGACCAGATGACCGATTGGACAGTCATGAGCGGCCCCAGCCGGGCGACTTTCCAGAATCCGCAGCACGCGCTGTACGACCGCGTGGCCGCGGTGCGCGCGCTGGCGGGCGAACTGCCTGTGGAAGGTCGTGTGCTGTTCACGCGTCGCGGCAAATTCCCCAAGGGCCTGCCACGCTGGACCTTGATGGTCGATTCGTTACGGGCTGAATTCCCACCGGTTGATTCCGAGGCGTCGCAGAGCTGGGTGGAGCGTTATCGCGAGGACTGGCAGGCAATTGTCGCTGCCACCAGCCCGAGCTCGCTGCGACGGCGGCGGGGTTTTCTGGCCGAAGTTTTCGACGAGCGGTTCTAGCCACCAACCGGATCGGGCAGACCAAAGAACGCCTGCGCTGCCGCAGTGCTGCTTGCTGCGACCTGCTGGAGTGACTCTCCCCGGGAGTGTGCCACGGCGGCTGCCACCTCGGTCAGAAACGCCGGCTCATTGCGCCGATGCGAAGGCCGTGGTTTGAGACTGCGCGGCAACAGATAAGGCGCGTCGGTCTCAATCATCAATCGATCCGCAGGGATTGCCGGCATCAGCGGCAGCAGGTGCAAACCGCGCCGCTCATCGCAGATCCAGCCGGTAATGCCGATGGCGAGGTTGAGTTCCAGGCAGTCTTCAAGTTCATTGACCTGGCCGGTGAAGCAATGCGCCACCCCATCCGTCAATGCACCGCGGAACTCACGCAGGATGCTCACAAAATCCGCATGGGCGTCCCGTTGATGCAGGAACACCGGTTTGCCGCAACTCACTGCTACCTCAAGCACCGCGCGGAAGGCACGCAACTGCGCTTCGCGCGGCGCGTAGTTGCGGTAATAATCCAGCCCGCATTCGCCCACGGCTACCACTCCCGGATGGCGTGCAAGTTCGCGCAATTCCGCCAGTACATCTGGCGAAAGGTCGGCGGCATGGTGGGGATGCAGGCCGGCCGTGGCAAATAAACGGGTGGGGTGTCCGGCGTGCAGATCGATGGCAGCACGCGTTGCCGCGACACTGGTGCCCGTGACGATCATGCGTTGCACGCCGGCATGGTGGGCGCGGCGCAGGACCTCCGGCAAATCCTGCGCAAAACTCTCATGGGTGAGGTTGGCGCCAATGTCGATCAGTTCCGGAGGATGCGCTGTTATCATCGTGGCGTGAGGATATCCGACAACAGGTTCGTGCCGCAGTTGCCACTGTGGACGGAGCAGCCGGTGCAACCGATTGCCCAGGTGCGTCACAGTCAGCGCGCCAGGCGCGTGGCGGTGCGCATCCTTGCGACGGGCACGGTGGAATTGATTGTGCCGCGCGGGGTGTCTGAGCGACGCGCTCGTGCATTCCTCGAGAGTCGTTCGGAATGGGTGCGTCATCATGTCGAGCGCCGACGTTCGCTGGCATCGCCTGCCGAGAGCTTTCCACCCGCGCAGATCACGTTGCAAATGTTGGGCGAATCGTGGCCTGTGTTCCTGGCTTGCGGCAGTGGCGCTCTGCGCCTGCGGGAGGTCGGCAAGGTGCTGGAACTGCGGGGCAACGGCACACGGGAACAGCAGCGGCGCTGCCTGCTGCGCTGGCTGGCTCGTCGCGCCGAACTGACGCTGAGTCCCATGCTCGAAGCCCTGGCTGCACAGCACGGTTTCAAGTTCAGGGAGCTGAGTGTGCGCTGCCAGCGCACACGCTGGGGCAGCTGTTCCTCGCGGGGCGTGATTTCGCTGAACCTGGCACTGCTGTTCCAGCCGCCAGAGGTGGTGCGTTACCTGCTATGCCACGAGCTTGCGCATACGCGGCACATGAATCATTCAGATCGCTTCTGGCGATGCGTTGAGGAATACGAACCGCGCTTTCGCGAGCTCGATGCCGCGCTCTGCAATGGCTGGCGGCATGTACCGGCCTGGGTGCGGGAGCGACCATGAGCAATGAAGGGACACCAGGGTCCGGACGCATCGATCTGACCGGCGAGGCTGTCCATTGGGATCTCGGCAGTTCGCAGTCCTATGGCGATTACCTGCAACTGGCGCGGCTGCTGTCAGCGCAGAAGCCGGTTTCCGATGCGCACGACGAGACCATGTTCATCATCGTGCACCAGGTGTCGGAGCTGTGGATCCATCTGTTCCTGCATGAATTGGAGTTCGTGCAGCGCTGCGTGACCAGGGATGACCTGGATCCAAGTTTCAAGGCATTGCAGCGGATATCCAAGGTACAGATCCAGCTGTTTGGCGTCTGGGAAGTGCTGGCCACGATGACGCCCTTCGACTACACCGCATTCCGCAATGCGCTGGGCCGCTCATCCGGATTCCAGTCGCTGCAATACCGCCTGCTGGAATTCAGCCTGGGCAACAAGAACGCCGAACTGGTGCGGGTGCATCAGCGTAACCCCGACGACCATGCGCGCCTGACGCGCGCCCTGCAGGCACCCAGCCTGTATGACGAAGTGCTGCGTCTGCTGAGCCGCCGCGGTTATGGCATCCCGGCGGAATTGCTTGATCGCGACTTTTCCGAAAGCCATGTGACCAACAAGGCCGTCACGGGCGCCTGGCTCGGCGTATACCACAATGCTGAAAAAGACTGGGACCTGTACGAACTGGCGGAGGGCCTGATCGATCTCGATCATCGCTTCCAGCTATGGCGCTTCCAGCATATGAAAACCGTCGAGCGCATCATCGGCCACAAGCAGGGCACCGGCGGGACCGGTGGCGTGTCCTATCTGGCCAAGGCCCTGGAACTCAGATTTTTTCCGGAGCTCTGGCAGGCGCGAACTTCCCTCTGAATCGCCAACCGATCCGCCAGGCCATCAGCACCGCGAACATGCCAACATAGAGCAGCGGCTCGCTGATGTCCTTCTTGACCTGCCAGTAGAAATGCCAGACGCCAAGTGCGGTCAGCACGTAGATCAGCCGATGCAATTTGGTCCATTTGCGGCCGAGGCGTCGCATCATGCCGTTGGTGGAAGTGACGGCCAGCGCAATGAGCATCAACAGCGCGGCCATGCCGATGGTGATGTACGGTCGCTTCACGATATCAGCGCCAATGGCGGCGACGTCCAGCCCCTGGTCGAGCCATGCATAGCAGGTGAAATGCGCCACGGCATAGAAGAACGCGAACAAGCCAAGCATTCGCCGCAGACGGATCAGGTGGTTCCAGCCCGACATCTGCCGCACGGGGGTGACCAGCAGGGTGATCAAAAGCATGTTCAGCGCCGTGATGCCACAGGCGTGAATCAGCCGATTCACCGGATCGGCGCCCAGATCCATGGGCCCCTTGCCCACGATACCGAGCAGCATCAGCACTGCCGGGACGGCGCAGGCCGCGAAAACCAGCGGTTTGTAGATGAATCGGAACTGCTGGGTGGTATTCAAAAATTGCGTCGCAGATCCATGCCCGAGTACAGCGATGCCACCTGCGCCGCGTAACCATTGAATGGCTGCGTGGCGGCGCGCTTGGCCAGCAGTCCACCGCCGATGCGTCGTTCACTGGCCTGGCTCCAGCGCGGATGGTCCACGGCTGGATTCACATTCGCGAAGAATCCGTATTCGCTGGGCGCGGCAACCTGCCAGCTGTTGCGGGGCTGGGTTTCGGTGAAGCGAATGCGCACGATCGCCTTGATGTTCTTGAAGCCATATTTCCACGGCGTCACCAGCCGCAGCGGCGCGCCGCTTTGATTCGGCAGAGTCTTGCCGTACAGGCCGACCGCCATGAAGGTAAGCGGATGTGTCGCTTCGTCCATCCGCAGGCCTTCGACATAGGGCCACCGCAGCACAGCGTCGCGCTGGCCGGGCATCCGCTTCGGGTCCATCAAAGTGGTGAACTCCACGTACTTGGCTTTTGATGTGGGCTTGAAGCGCTGCAACAGGCTGGCCAAGCTGAAACCCGTCCACGGAATTACCATGGACCAGGCTTCTACGCAGCGCAGCCGGTACACACGTTCTTCCAGTTGCTGCCCCTTGAGGATGTCTTCAAGGGTGAATGTGCCTTTGGCCTCGGCTTCGCCGTCAACCGTCACGCTCCAGGGCGACGGATTGAAGTTGCGCGCCTGCACGGCCGGGTCCGATTTGTCGGTGCCGAACTCGTAGTAATTGTTGTAGGTGGTGATGTCCTCGAAGGTATTCGGAGCATCGGTAATGGACAACGCCGAGTTCCGCGCGGCTGTGAGCGGTGCCAGTGCCGGAGGTGCAGCAGCCATGGCCGGTTTGGCACCCAGAGCCCCTACTGCCGCAGTGGCGAAGCCCGCCGCCAGTAACTGTCGCCGGTCCAGGTAGACCTCCTCGGGGGTGATCTCCGACGGCGCGATGCGGGGAATGTGATTTTTCATGGATAACTCCCGAAGCCCAGGACAGTCAGTCAGATAGTACGTGCGGGCAGGGTCATATGTTACGCCTTCAACCGCCACTGTACGCAGCGCAGGCCGCGCTGCGTGAGCCGCGCGGCCAGTGAGGGGCTGGCATTCACGTATACACCCTGCTCGCAGCGATACATATGTATCAAGTCCGCAGTACTGTTGCCGTAGGCGATGACCCTCAGCCCTGGCAGACGGCTGCGCAGCTCATCCACCACCCGGGATTTTTCATGGTCGCGCCGGTTTGGGCCTGCCAGGCGGCCGTCGAGCTGCTCGCCGGTCCAGCGGATCTGCGTGCAGATGACCTCCTGCGCGCCGATCTTGCGGGCGATGTCCGGGACGAACAGGTCGGGGCTTGCCGACAGCACCACCACGTGGTCGCCGCTGGCCAGATGCATGCGGAGTTCATTCAACGCTTCGGCAAACATCCGGGCAGGTACGACTGCGGCCGCGTATCGCTGCGCCCATTCGTTGACTTCCCCGCGCGGCAGCCCGCGAAACAGCCAGTACAGGATTGCGCCCTTGAGCCCGCCACGATCCAGCAGCCGCAGCAAATATCCAAGCGCGGGAATCACCAGCAGCGCCACACGTGGCCAACGCGAGGGATGCCGCCCTAGCAAGCCCAGCACGAACGGAAAGAACGTGTCGTGGCGCGTGAGCGTGCCGTCCAGATCGAAGATCGCCAGCCGGCGCGGGGCCGGCTGGATGGATTGCTGCACGATGCGGGAAGGGCGGTGTCGCCTTTTAGGCGGCAGCCCGCCCCATGGTGGCAAGCTGGCGCAGAACGTAGTGCAGGATGCCGCCGTGACGGTAGTAGTCGCGTTCCTTTGGCGTATCGATGCGCACCCGCGCTTCGAACTGCAGCGAATTGCCGCTGCCTTGCGGCGTGGCCGTTACCGCAACGGTTTTGCGCGAAGCATCGCTGCCCCCTGCGATGGCAAAGGTTTCCGTCCCTGTCAGGCCAAGCGACAGCGCAGTCTGGCCAGGCATGAACTGCAGCGGCAACACACCCATGCCAATGAGGTTCGACCGATGGATGCGCTCGAAGCTTTCTGCAATCACCGCCTTCACGCCCAGCAGCATCGTGCCCTTGGCGGCCCAGTCGCGCGACGAGCCAGTGCCATATTCCTTGCCCGCCAGAATGATGAGCGCCGTGCCTTCCTGCTTGTAGCGCATGGCAGCGTCGAAGATCGACATCTGCTCGCCCGAAGGAATGTGCAGCGTGACTCCGCCTTCCGTGCCCGGTAGCAGCAAGTTGCGCAACCGGATGTTGGCGAAAGTGCCACGCATCATCACTTCGTGGTTGCCGCGGCGCGCGCCGTACTGGTTGAAGTCCGCAGGCATAACGCCCTGTTCCATCAGGTATCTGGCGGCTGGGCTGGTCTTCGCGATGTTGCCCGCAGGCGAGATGTGATCGGTGGTGACCGAATCGCCGAGCAGCGCCAGCGCGCGCGCATCACGGATGTCGAGCGAAGCAGCCGGCGTCATGGTCATGCCGTCGAAGTAGGGCGGGTTCTTCACGTAGGTGGATTTTTCATCCCACGCATAGACCTTGCCGGCTGGCACCTTGATCGCGCGCCAGCGTTCGTCGCCGTCGAACACGCCGGCATAGCTGCGTTTGAACATCTCTGAAGTGATGTGCCTGTGTACAAAATCCGCCACTTCGTGCGCGCTGGGCCAGATGTCCTTCAGGTAGACCGGCTGGCCGTTGCTGCCCGTGCCCAATGGCTCGGCAATCAGGTCCACATTGAGTGAGCCAGCCAGCGCATAGGCGACCACCAGCGGCGGGGATGCCAGGTAGTTTTGTTTCACTTCCGGGTGCACCCGGCCATCGAAATTGCGATTGCCCGAAAGTACTGAACAGCCGATGACATCGCCGGCCTTCACGCCCGCTGAAATCTCCGGCTTCAACGGCCCGGAATTGCCGATGCAGGTGGTGCAGCCATAACCCACCAAATTGAAGCCGATGCCGGCCAGTTCATCGAGCAAGCCTGCTGCAGTCAGGTAGTCCGTCACTACGCGTGAGCCGGGCGCGAGAGAAGTCTTGACCCAGGGCTTGCGCGTCAGACCGAGCTTGCGGGCATTGCGTGCCACAAGGCCTGCAGCCATCAGCACATAGGGATTCGATGTGTTGGTGCAGCTGGTGATGGCCGCGATGAGCACATCGCCGTCTTTCACCTCGAAGGTTTCACCGTCGAGAATCACCGGACCGTTGCCGGTTGCAATGGGATTCTTGCGGGAGCGTTCTTCGGCCTGCTTGCCTGCGTGTATCTGATACGTTGCCTTCGCGATGCGCAGCGGCACGCGATCCTGCGGGCGGCTCGGGCCGGCCAGACTCGGTTCGACCGTACCCATGTCCAGTTCGAGCACGTCGGTGTAATCGGCCGGCTTCTGGCCGTTGACGCGCCACATGCCCTGCACCTTGGCATAAGCCTCGACCAGCGCCACCTGTTCCGGCGGACGTCCGGACAGCTTGAGATAACGGATGGTCTCTTCGTCGATGGGGAAGATCGCACAGGTGCTGCCGAACTCGGGCGACATGTTGCCGATGGTGGCGCGATCGGCCAGCGGCAGATTCGCCAGGCCATCGCCAAAAAATTCGACGAATTTGTCGACCACGCCTTTCTTGCGCAACATTTCGGTAACGGTAAGCACGAGGTCAGTGGCGGTGGTGCCGGCAGGCAGCTGGCCGTTGAGCTTGAAACCGATGACCTGTGGAATCAGCATGGTAACCGGCTGGCCGAGCATGGCGGCCTCGGCTTCGATGCCGCCGACTCCCCAGCCCAACACGCCCAGGCCATTGATCATGGTGGTGTGCGAGTCGGTGCCGACCACGGTGTCGGGATAGGCTTCCGGGGGCGTGCCTTCCTTTGCAAACACCACCCGACCCAGGAACTCCAGGTTCACCTGGTGCACGATGCCGGTGTTGGGCGGCACGACCTTGAAATTGCGAAACGCGCTCTGGCCCCACCGCAGAAACGAATAGCGCTCGCCATTGCGCTCGAATTCGATGCGATTGTTGTTCGCCAGCGATTCCTTGGTGCCGTACTCGTCCACCTGCACCGAGTGATCGATGACAAGTTCAGCCGGCGCCAGCGGATTCACTTTTTCCGGATTGCCACCCAACCGGGCGATGGCTTCGCGCATGGCCGCGAGGTCTACCACGCAGGGCACACCCGTGAAGTCCTGCATGATCACGCGCGCCGGCGTGAAGGAGATCTCATAGTTGGGCGCAGCGGCCGCATCCCAGCTCAGCAGGGCCTCGATGTCCTGGTGCGTTACGTTGACGCCATCTTCAAAGCGCAGCAGGTTTTCAAGCAGGATCTTGAGCGAGTAGGGCAGGCGCGCAACCTTCTCCTGCGGCAGTGCTGCGAAACTCCAGATCGTGTGCTGTGTGCCGCCCACGTTCAGGGTGGTGCGGGCCTTGAAGCTGTCGGTCATTGAGATCCTCCGCCAAATAATCCCGAATTATATATCGGTTTGAACGATCACTCCCCCGCCAACACAGCGTGAACCCTGGTAAATCACCGCCGACTGACCTGGCGTGACCGCCCGTTGTTGCTCCGCCGGATTGATGATCACGCCGCCGTCGTCCTGATGCGCGATGTGCGCTGGTTGGTCTTCCTGACGATAACGCAACCGCACCGAGATGCCGGTTCCAGCCGGCGGCGCGGCGGCAAGCCAGTTGACTGCGCTGGTGCGCAGCTGCCTGCTGAACAGCAATGGGTGGTTTTCGCCCTGGGCCACGATCAGTGTGTTGTCTGCGGGCCGCTTCGCTGCCACGTACCAGGGTTGGCCGCTGCCACCACGCGTGCCGCCGACGCCGATGCCACCGCGCTGGCCGAGTGTGTAGAACGGCAGACCGACATGCTCACCAGCTAGCTCGCCCTCCGGGGTACGGATCGGCCCCGGTGTGTGCTCGATGTACTGTTCCAGAAACTGCCGGAAGGGCCGCTCACCGATGAAACAGATGCCAGTGCTGTCGCGCTTGTCGAACACTGGCAGGCCGGCGGTCCGGGCCAGTTCCCGGACTTCGGCTTTATGCAGCGCGCCGAGCGGCATAACGGCCTGCGCGAGCCGGTCACGAGGCACGGCATGCAGGAAATACGACTGGTCCTTGCCAGCATCCACACCCTTGTGCAGTTCCGGTCCGTCGGAGCCGGTGACGATGCGCGCGTAGTGGCCGGTGGCGAGCCGGTCTGCGCCCAGGCGCTGCGCATGCTGCAGGCAATCGCCGAACTTGATCTCCCGGTTGCAGAGCACATCGGGATTCGGCGTCAGGCCGGCTCGATATGCAGCGAGGAAGCCGGTGAAGACACGCTGCCGGTATTCCCTGGAAAGGTCCACCCGGTGCAGCGCGATGCCGAGTTCCTGTGCAACGCGGCGCGCGTCCTGAAAATCCTCCGCAGCCGTGCAATAGCCCTGGTCGTCATCTTCCCAGTTGTGCATGAACAGGCCCTGCACATCATGGCCGGCGCGCAGCAGCAGCAGTGCGGTCACGGCGGAGTCGACGCCGCCCGACAGCCCGACAATGATTCGGTGGCGCATCAGGCCCTCTGCGCGACCGCCTGCACCGTCATGTGGTTCAAGACTGCAAGGTCGAAGCGGCGGCCGGCCAGATGATCATCGATGCATTGCAGGACCAGCGGGCTGCGCAACCGTCCCGGCTGCGCGTTGAGCATGTCGCGGGTCAGCCAATGCGCGGCCAATATGCCGTGATCCAGCCTGCGCCCGGCGTCATGGGCGCGTACTTCGCCGCTGATTGCAACCCGCAGGACGGATCGGCCATTGAACGGGTTGCGCCACAGATAGATGCCGACCAGATGTCGGGGCACGAACTGCCATGCGGTTTCTTCCAGCGTCTCGCGGATTACGGCATCGACAATGGCTTCGCCATCTTCCACGTGGCCGGCGGGCTGGTTGAACACGACAGCGTTGCCGATCCGCTCCTCCACCAGGAGAAAGCGGCCATCTTCTCGCTGCGCGATGGCAGCGACTGTGAGATCGGGGCGCCAGGTCATCGGCGCAGTATAGGGATGCCGGTCAGTATTTTGGAACGCTGGCGATCCACATCTCGTCGAATTCCTGCAGGTACAGCTTGGCTATCGGTGGTTGCTCGAAGCCGGCAACGCCTTCCCAGCTGGTTACCTGCGCGCGATACACGATTGCCTTGCTATCGCCGATGAGCATGCCGCTGGTACGGGCGGAGAACTGCGCATTGACCGTGCGGATCTCAATATGCCCCGACAGGCGCCGTCGCATGGCTGCCAGCTTGTTGGGTGACGTATAGGGAACAGGGCGGTGTGTCAGTAGCCGCACCTTGGCGAAGCTATGGCTGAGCAGGAAGCTCTTGATCAGTTCCAGGAACGGCGGCTGTTCATAGAGCTGCGGTTCCAGGTCCAGGGTATAGATCGACAACAGGCGCTTGGCGCCGGCAACGGCGCGGCGCGTTGCGGCGCGCACATCATCCAGTGTGGTCAGTACCTGCAGGGGTTCATGTGCAGTCCGATTGCCATTGCCACCGCGTCCCAATACGTCAACGGGAGGCGCGAGGCCGGGGATCTGGCCTGCGAAGTAGTACTGGGGGCCGCTCATGTGCCCATCTTAGGAACCCCGGCCGCCAGGGTATTGTGGGCCGGTTCACGGTTTGCCGGCTAACATTGCGCGGTCAGAAGCAGAACTGCGCACCAGGTCGCAGAGCCACTGTAGTTATGTAATCTAACCTAAGAATGCGGCAGTGCCGCGAGTCTGGCAGCCAGGCCAACGTAGTTTGCCGGCGTCAGTTCCAGCAGGGTCCTGCGACGGGCTTCAGGCAACGGCAGGGCACGAATCAGTTCCGCCAGCAAGTCGCGCGTCAAGGGCTTGCCGCGGGAGTGCTCCTTGAGCAGCTCGTAACCATCCGCAATGCCTTCGGCGCGCAGCACCGTCTGCACGGCTTCTGCAAGCACTTCCCAGGCATCTTCCAGGTCCGCAGCCAGCCGTGGCGGGTTGGGTGCGATCTTGCCGAGGCCGCGCAGCGCAGCGCCCCACGCAATCAGGCAGTGACCCAGGGCGACCCCCACATTGCGCAGTACGGTCGAGTCGGTGAGATCCCGCTGCCAGCGGGACACGGGCAGCTTCTCCGAGAAATGTCGCAGCAATGCATTGGCAACACCCAGGTTGCCTTCGGCGTTCTCGAAGTCGATGGGATTGATCTTGTGCGGCATCGTGGACGAACCGACTTCGCCAGCCACCGCTCGCTGCCGCAGATAGCCCAGCGACACATAGCCCCAGATGTCGCGACACATATCGATGCCGATGACATTGATTGCGGCCAGTGCATCGCAGTATTCGCCGATCCAGTCATGGGGTTCGATCTGCGTGGTGTGTGCGTTCCACTTGAGATCGCAGCGCTGCACGAATTGCCGGGAGATGCCGATCCAGTCGAGCGTCGGGAATGCGACCAGGTGCGCATTGAAATTGCCGACTGCGCCATTCCATTTGCCGAGCACTTCCACGCGCACCAGCCGTTCGCGGGCGCGTTGCAGGCGCGCATGGAAGTTGGCGAACTCCTTGCCGAGCGTAGTGGGAGAGGCAGTCTGGCCGTGTGTGCGCGCCAGCATGGGCAGCGCGGCATTGGTGGCGGCGATGTCGGCGACGGACCTGGAGAGCGCATCCAGCGCCGGCAGCAACTGTTCTGCACGCGCGCGCGCCAGCAGTCGCGCATAACTCAGGTTGTTGATGTCTTCCGAGGTGCAGCCGAAATGCACCAGTTCCAGCTGCGCGGCGCTGGCGCCGGCAGCCTTGATCTCGTCGCGCACGAAGTATTCGACTGCCTTGACGTCGTGATTGATGCGTTTTTCGATGGCCTTGACCGTGGCCGGGCTGGCTTCTCCCGGATCAGCCGCGAGCTGCTCGAGTCGCTTGCGCACAGCCGGCACGAATGCAGCTGCGGGATGATCCTGCAACACCTCGCCCAGTTGCAGCGTCCACAATGCCTCGACGCGGATCCGTTCGCGCACCAGACCGCTTTCGGACAGCAGTTGTGCGAGACCTTCGGTGGCTGCGCGATAGCGTCCGTCGACAGGAGATAGTGCGGTAAGGCTGGAATCCATGATGCTGGCGGCCGCTGCGGGTGGAACGAATGCTACGATGCGCATCATAACTGATGCTGATGACCGCGGAGCTATACGCATGGCAACTGAAGAATTCCGGATCGAGCGCGACAGCATGGGCGAGCTGAAAGTGCCCATGAATGCCCTGTGGGGCGCACAGACCCAGCGCGCTGTGCAGAACTTTCCCATCAGTGGCCGGCCCATGCCCCGCGCCTTCATTCGGGCCGTGGCCCTGATCAAGGCAGCGGCTGCACGCGCCAACGCGTCACTGGGCCTGCTGGACGTGGCGGTTGCAGAAGTCATCGTCGCGGCAGCCGACGATGTGGCTACGGGCGTGCATGACGCGCAGTTTCCCGTGGACGTATTCCAGACCGGTTCCGGCACCAGCACCAACATGAACGCCAATGAAGTCATTGCCCGGCTCGCGACGCAGCGCCTGGGGCGGCCGGTGCATGCCAATGATGAAGTGAACATGGGGCAGAGCAGCAACGACGTCATTCCCACGGCGATCCATGTGAGTGCGGCGCTGGTGTGGCGCGAAGCGCTGTTGCCATCGCTGCAGCACCTGGCCACCGCGCTGCGCAGCAAAGAAGAACAGGTCGGTCATGTGGTGAAGACCGGGCGAACCCATCTCATGGATGCAATGCCGGTGACCTTTGGCCAGGAGATTGGCGCCTGGCGCACGCAGGTTGAAAAGGGCATAGAGCGCGTCACCGCAGTTGAAGCACGTTTGTTGCAGCTGGCACAGGGCGGCACCGCTGTGGGCACCGGCATCAATGCACATCCGGAGTTTGCGGTCAGGTTTTGTCAGGAACTCTCGCGCGCCACCGGGTTGTCATTCCGTCCCAATGCCAGCCTGTTCGAGGGCATCGCGACCCAGGACACGGCGGTTGAGCTTTCCGGCCAGTTGAAGACTGTCGCCGTCAGCCTGATGAAGATCGCCAACGACCTGCGCTGGATGAACAGCGGGCCACTTGCCGGCCTGGGCGAAATCGCGTTGCCGGCCTTGCAGCCGGGCAGCAGCATCATGCCGGGCAAGGTCAATCCGGTCATTCCGGAAGCCACCGCAATGGTGGCGGCAGAAGTGATCGGTAACGACGTGACGATTTCCGTGGCGGGTCAGTCCGGAAATTTTCAGCTGAACGTAATGCTGCCGGTAATCGCCTACAAACTCATCGAGAGCCTGCGTCTGCTGGCAAATGTGTCGCGCGCACTAGCTGATGCTGCCATTGCCGGTTTCACCATCAACGAGGCGCGACTGCAGGACGCGCTGGCGCGCAACCCCATCCTGGTCACTGCCCTGAACCCCGTGATCGGTTATGAAAAGGGCGCTGCGATTGCCAAGAAGGCCTACGCAGAGGGCAAGCCAATCATCGAGGTCGCGGCGAAGAACACGGACCTGCCGCTGGCCCAGCTACAGGCGCTGCTGGATCCTGCCGCGCTGACGCAGGGTGGCATTAAGGGAGGCACGAGCGGGGGAGGGTGATGGCAGCTTCGGCACGCAATGCGTCTACTGACCAAGCCTGGAACAGGCTGCTTGACCGACTCATCGCCACCCGGCCGGAACATGATGTGCAATTCGCGCGCATCGGCGCCGGGCTGACAGACAGCACCGATCCGCGCCTGCTCAAGTTGATTCCGTCCGGATTGCGTGCGGCGGCAGTGCTCATAGGCCTGCTGAATCCAGCGGCAGAGCCTGGCATCCTGTTGACGGTACGCGCCGGGCATCTGCGACTGCACGCCGGACAGATCGCTTTCCCCGGTGGGGTGATCGAAGCCGCCGATGCCGGGCCTGCTGCGGCGGCGCTGCGCGAAGCATGGGAAGAAGTGGGCCTGGCATCCAGTGACGCTCAAGTGGTTGGTTTCCTGCCGGACCAGATCGTGCTGACCGGATTTCGCATCACGCCCGTCATTGCGATGATCGCCGACTCATTTTTACCGCGCCTTGATCCGGCAGAAGTAGAGAGCTGCTTTGTGCTGCCGTTTGCGGCCCTGCTTGATGCGGCGAATGAGCGACCTGGGGTGCGCAATATCGGTGGAATCGACGTGGCAGTGCGTGATCTCCAGTTTGGCGAGCATCGCATCTGGGGCGCCACTGCTGGGATGCTCTTCGCGCTGCGCGCGTTGGCGCAGTCATGAGCAAGCAGGATGGCGCTCCCGAGTCCCTGGATGGACTGAAACGCCTGCTGGAGGTGATGCGCCGCCTGCGCGATCCGGCCTCGGGCTGTCCCTGGGATCTCGCGCAGGATTCGCGTTCGCTTGCGCGCTATGCGCTCGAAGAAGCGTACGAAGTCGTGAGTGCCATCGAGTCCGGGTCCAACGTCGCATTGCGCGATGAACTCGGCGATCTGCTATTCCAGGTCGTGTTCCATGCCCAGCTTGGGGCGGAGCAGGGGAACTTCAACTTCAACGAAGTGGCTACTGGAATCGCCAGCAAGCTTACGCACCGGCATCCGCATGTGTTTGGCCATGCTGGCATTGGCGACAATAGCCATTGGGAATCCATCAAAGCCGATGAACGAGCGGCGCGTGGCGCGACCGGCGCGCTGGATGATGTACCGTTGGCGCTGCCGGCGCTAATGCGTGCCACCAAGCTGGGCAAACGCGCCGCGGTCGTGGGTTTCGATTGGCCGGATGAGTCAGGTCCGCATGCCAAGGTGCTCGAGGAGCTAGCGGAAGTTGAAGCCGCACGGCAGGGCGCTGCAGGTTCCACGGTTGAAGACGAACTAGGCGACCTGTTGCTGGCGGTGACCAGTTACGCACGTCACCTGAAGGTGGATCCAGAAACTGCCCTGCGGCGCGCCAATACCCGCTTCGAACAGCGCTTCAGGGCCATGGAACAACTGGCTTTGCATCGCGGTCTGCAGCTGGCGAAGCTGGCGCCCGAGGCACTGGATCAGCTCTGGGAAGCAGTGAAAAAGGGCGTTCAGTCCTGATTCATGGACTCGCCCACAGTATTGCCACAAGCCTGCGGAAACGACCACGGGCGTTAAGTGGAGGCAGTATGAACAACCGAATTCTCATCAGCGCCGTGGCCGTGTGCATCACCGCAGCTTCAGGCAGTGCCCTGGCCGACAACGGCAGACATCGGGGCGATCGCAATCATGACAACCGGGATTCCGATTACGCGCGCGTCTTGCGGGTCGAGCCAGTCATGCAGCGCGTGCGTTACACCGTGCCCGTCGAACGGTGCTGGAACGAGGAGCGGGTGCGCTCTGATCGTCGTTCAAGCAATGCAGGTGCCGCGATAGTGGGCGGCGCGATTGGTGCAATCCTCGGCAACCGGATCAGCGACGGGCGTGGCGTCGCCACCCTGGGTGGCGCAGTAGTAGGTGCAGCTCTCGGCAACGAGATTGGCAAGGCGGATGGACGGCGTGACTATCGGGAACCACGTTACGCGCAGGTTCAACGCTGCCGCACCCTGCAGGAAGAACGGTTTGAAGAACACGTGGCAGGCTACAGGGTGACCTACGAATACAACGGCCGTCATCAGGTCACGCAGCTGCCCTATGACCCGGGCCGCTACCTGCGAGTGGCGGTAGATGTTCATCCGCTGGGCTGATCACGTACGATAGGACCATGCAGCAGCGATCCACAGCAATGCGGCGCAAGTGGCGCGCCAGGACTGGCATGGTGTTGCCGGTCCTGCTCCTTGCGATGGGGCTGCAGGCTCCTGCCGTTGCGAAGTCACGCTTGCATGTCGGCAAAGCAGCCATAGTGCTACCGGCCAGTTCGAGCGAGCCTGCGCACGTGCTGGCAGGATTGTCCCCGGATCAGATCATTGCAATTGTCGAGAAACGCCATCACGCAAAGGTGGTAAAGATCGACAAGGATGAATTGAGGGGCCGACGCGTATACGTACTGCGCCTGCAGTCCAAGGAAAGGCGGATCTGGACCGTGAAGGTAGATGCAGAAACCGGGGGAGAGCTGTAGCCGTGCGAGTCCTGGTTGTCGAAGACGAGACTGCCATCCGCGAGGCGCTGCACCGCGACCTGACCGCTGCGGGATTCTCGGTAGATGTGGCCGTCGATGGTGAGGAAGGGCTATATGCGGGCCTTGAGTATCCGGTGGACGTGGCAGTGGTTGATCTCGGCCTTCCCAAACTACCAGGCCTGGACCTGATCCGCCGGCTGCGCGCGCAGGATAAGCGCTTCCCGATTCTGGTGTTGACTGCGCGCGACCGCTGGCAGGACAAGGTCGAAGGCCTCGATGCCGGCGCCGACGACTATGTCGCGAAGCCTTTTCAATTCGAAGAGGTGCTGGCGCGTCTGCAGGCATTGCTGCGCCGAAGCGGCGGCTGGGCTTCGTCGAGCCTCACCTGCGGTCCGGTGGTGCTGGACACCCGCACGCAGACGGTGACGGTGGAAGGCAACCCGGTCGAACTCACCACCTTCGAGTACCGCATTCTCGAGCACCTGATGTTGAAGGCCGGTGATGTCATCTCCAAGACCGACCTCACCGAACAGCTTTATGAGCAGGATTTCGAACGCGACAGCAATGTGATCGAGGTATTCATCGGACGTCTGCGGCGCAAGCTTGATCCGGACGACCGCATCAAGCCGATCGAAACCCTGCGTGGCCGCGGGTATCGCTTCGCCCTGGCGCGCAACCCCGGCTGAGCCCAGTCAATGCGTTCGGTCAGCAAGCGCCTGCTGATTTCCGTCACGTTGCTGCTGTTGTTGTTCTTCGGCGTGATGGTGTGGGTGCTGGAGGAACGGTTCCGGCGTCTTGCCGAAGACTCCCTGCGCGGTCTGCTGGAAGCACAGATCAACACGTTGATCGCGTCGGCGGAACCGGATTCCAGCGGGCAGATCGTGCCACGCCTGGGACCGGAGTCGGAGTCGCGGCTGTCAACACTGGGCTCGGGCCTGTATGCGGCTGTCAGCAGAGGCGCAGCGGATCCCTACTGGAGATCGCCTTCAGCCGCCGGCAGTGTGCAAAGGCTGGGTCCTTCACAGAAGTCAGGCAAGCGGGACTTCTTCTATCTCAGTGATGCGCGAGGCGCGCGTCTGGCTGCATTGAGTCTCGACTATGCCTGGGAAGGCGAAGGCGACCTGACCTTCAGCGTTGCGACCGACATGGCGCCATATGATTCGCAGATGGCGCGGTTCCGGCACGGTCTGCTGCGCGACTTTGCAATCGTTGCATTGTTGCTGCTGCTAGCGCTGGCGGCGCTGCTGCGCTGGGTGCTGGCACCGCTGCGGCGCCTGGAGGCGCAGATCCATTCGGTCGAACGCGGTGATCGCGAGCAACTGGATGACCGCTGGCCCTCTGAACTGGCTGGTGTCGTGACCAACCTCAATACATTGCTCAGTGCCGAGCACACCCGCATTGCGCGCTATCGCGACACGCTGGGCAATCTTGCCCACACCCTGAAGACGCCGCTTGCCGTGCTGCGCTCCAGTTTTTCTCCTGGTGCGCCTGGTGCCTCGCTGGTCAACGCGCAGGTGGATCGGATGACTGCGATCGTCGAGCACCAGTTGCGCCGCGCGGCAACCAGCGGCGGTGCCAGTGTCGGTCGCCATGCCGTGGAGCTGCTGCCGGTTGCGCAGGAGCTGCGCAGTGCGCTGCTGAAGGTACACAGCAAGAAGGACTTCTCGCTTGAACTTGCCATCGGTGCGGAACTGCTGTTTGTGGGCGATCGCGACGACCTGACTGAAGCGCTGGGGAATCTCATGGATAACGCGGCCAAGTGGTGCCGGTCACGTATCCGGGTGAGTGCAGTGCTGGAGAGCGCGGCCGGCGCCGCCCGGAAGCTATCAATCCTGGTGGAGGATGACGGACCGGGTGTCGCGGCACCGGACCGTGAGCGGGTGCTTGAGCGTGGCGCCCGCGCCGACGAGCACACCCCGGGGCACGGCCTGGGGCTTGCGATGGTCCTCGACATGGCTGAAATGTACGGCGGCAGGCTGGAAATAGGCGATTCGGATCTGGGCGGCGCCCGCGTCGAACTGCGGCTGCCCGGACGCATGAGGTAACATTGGAGGCATGAGATCTCCTGACATGACGACCTGGACCCCGACCAGCTGGCTTACCCGCAAGGCGCAACAACAACCGCATTATTCGGACACTGCTGCCCTGGAAAAGGCCGTGGCGCAGCTTTCGCTGCTGCCGCCGCTGGTGGTTTCCTGGGAAATCGAAGCCTTGCGCGAGCGGCTCGCCGGTGCGCAGCGCGGCGAGTCGTTTCTGTTGCAGGGTGGCGATTGCGCCGAGAGCTTCGCGGATTGCGAGTCCGACCACCTCGCCAAGCAATTGAAGGTGATCCTGCAGGTCAGCCTGGTGCTGCTGCACGGCCTCAAGCGTCCGATCATCCGCGTCGGTCGCATGGCCGGCCAGTACGCGAAACCGCGGTCGACGGATACCGAGACGCGAGACGGCGTGACCTTGCCCAGCTACCGCGGCGACATCATCAATCAGCCCGAGTTCACGCCCGAAGCGCGCGAGCCGGATCCACAACTGCTGCTGCGCGGCTATGAACGCGCGGCGCTTACGCTGAATTTTGTGCGCGCGCTGATCGACGGCGGTTTTGCCGATCTGCATCATCCCGAATACTGGGATCTTGGTTTTCTCACGCATTCGCCGGCAAAAGAAGCCTACGAGCGAATCGTGCGCTCCATCGCCGATTCGCTCGACTTCTTCGAATCGCTCACCGGTGGTCCGGTGCACGATTCAGGGCGCATCGATTTCTACGCCAGCCATGAAGGGCTGCACCTGCAGTACGAACAGGCACAGACGCGTTTCATCCCGCGTGCCCAAAAGTGGTACAACCTGTCGACGCACCTGCCGTGGATCGGCATGCGAACTGCGCAGCTCGACGGCGCGCATGTGGAGTATTTCCGCGGCATATCCAACCCGGTCGGCGTCAAGGTCGGCGCGGCGATGGACAGCGGCTGGCTGCAGGGCCTGGTCACAACGCTGAATCCCAACAACCAGCCCGGGCGGCTTACGCTGATTCACCGCTTCGGAGCGAAAGAGATCGAGAAATCCCTGCCGCGCCTGATTCAGGCCGTGAAGGAAACCGGCCAGACGGTGCTGTGGGTCTGCGATCCCATGCATGGCAACACCGAGAGCACGGTGGGTGGTTACAAGACCCGCCGGCTGGAGAACATCCAGAAGGAACTGGAACTGGCCTTCGATGTGCATGAAGCCAATGGCTCGCGCCTGGGCGGCGTGCATCTGGAGATGACCGGCGAAGATGTCACCGAATGCACGGGTGGTGCGCGCGGCCTTTCCGATGCTGACCTCGCGCGCGCCTACCGCACGCAGGTAGATCCGCGGCTGAACTACGAACAGGCGCTGGAGCTGGCGCTGATGATCGCCGAACGCAGCAAGAAGGCGCGGCGCCCCTGAGCTTCAACGGCCGGGAGTTCGCGAGCACCCTGCCGCGACGTCCCGGCGTTTATCGCATGTACGGCGACGAGTCACCGACGCCTGCTTCGCTGCTTTACGTAGGCAAGGCCGCCAGCCTTCGCGACCGTGTGGGCAGCTATTTCCAGCAGGTCCGGCAGGCGCCAAAGGTGGAGGCGCTGGTGCGCCTCATTCGCCATATCGAAGTCACCGTGACCGCCTCGGAGAAGGAGGCGTTGCTGCTGGAATTCAATCTCATCAAGGAACACCGCCCGCGTTTCAACGTGGTGCTGCGTGATGACAAGAGCTTTCCCTACGTGCAGTTGCACCAGCACGAGTTTCCAAGGCTGTCGGTGTATCGTGGCGCGCGCACCGGTGCGGATCGTTACTTCGGCCCGTATCCCGATGTGCGCGCCGTGCGTGCGTCGTTGCAGCAGCTGCAGAAGCTGTTTCGGCTCCGCAATTGTCGCGACAGTTTCTTCGCGCACCGCACGCGACCCTGTCTGCAGCACCAGATCGGCCGCTGTTCGGCGCCATGCGTCGGCCTCATCGATGCTGCTGGATATGCGCGCGATGTGGATGCTGCCGTCATGGTGCTGGAAGGTCGCGACAGCGAGGTGACCGGTGCGCTGGAGTCGCAGATGCAGGTCGCGGCGGCGGCTCTCGACTTTGAGCGAGCGACAATGCTGCGTGACCAGCTGGTAAACCTGCGCAAGGTGCAAGCTGAGCAGTCCATTGACGCGGGCAGGGACCGCGACACGGACGCCGTCGCGATTGTTGGCGAGCCGGGCGATTACGTGGTGAGCCTGTTGCTGGTGCGCGGCGGCCGCAGTCTGGGTACCACCAGCTATTTTCCGCGCGCGCCGGGCAGCGCAGAGGAAGTGTTGGCGTCCTTCCTGTTGCAGCATTACGCGCGCGAAGAGCCCCCCGCGGAAGTACGGCTGAATCTGGATCTGCCCGATGTCGCGGCTCTTGGCGAGGCGCTGTCCCAACAGCAAGGACGGCAGATCGTGGTTTCGCGACCAGCCCGTGGTCTCGCGGCACGTTGGGTGGAGGCTGCAGTCAACAATGCCGAACAGGCGCAGCGGATGCGACAAGCTCGCCGCAGCGATGCGGAAGAACTGCTGGAGGCGCTGCGCCAAACGCTGCAGTTGGATGTGGCGCCGGCCCGGCTGGAATGTTTCGACATCAGCCACACCGGCGGCGAGGGCACGATGGCATCCTGCGTGGTGTTCACCAGCGAGGGCATCGCCAAGAAGGAATACCGTCGCTTCAATATCGAGACGGTTGCTGGCGGTGACGACTATGGCGCATTGCGGGAAGCCGTTGGCCGCCGCTTCACCCGAATCAAGGCCGGCGAATCGCCTCGGCCGGACGTGCTGCTGATTGATGGTGGCCGGGGGCAGGTCAACGCCGTGCTGCCGGTACTTGCTGAACTGGGGTTTGCCTCGCAGCTGGTCATCGGCGTATCAAAAGGCCCGGACCGGCGCGTGGGACAGGAACTTCTGCACCGTGGCGACACCGGCGAAGTGCTGAGCCTGCCGCCGGATTCGCTGGCTTTACGCGTGGTCCAGCGCGTGCGTGATGAAGCGCATCGTTTTGCCATCAAGGGGCATCGGCGCAAGCGCGCCCGACGCCACCAGGAGTCGGTGCTGGAAACGGTTGCGGGGCTGGGCCCGGCAAAGCGCCGCGGCCTATTGCAGCACTTTGGTGGTCTGCAGGGTGTGCAGCGGGCCAGTGTCGCGGACCTTGCGCAGGTGAAAGGAATTGGCCCGATACTGGCGCAGGTCATCTATGATCATCTGCACCCGGGCGCCTGAGACTCCGGGAGCGAAAAACATGGCCTGGAACCTGCCGAACATACTCACCTGGCTGCGCATCCTTGCTGTGCCGGTTGTGCCGGTGCTGTTCTACCTGCCGTATCACTGGGCCGATCCCGCGGCTGGACTGTTGTTCGCGGCAGCCTCCATCACCGATTCGCTTGACGGCTACTTTGCGCGGCGCATGGGTCTCACGACCCGGCTGGGCGCATTTCTCGACCCGGTGGCCGACAAGTTGATTGTCGCAGTGGCACTGGTGCTGCTGGTGAGCAAGGATCCACCTGGCACGGAGTGGCGTTGGGTCATCGTGCTGACCGCCTGCGTGATCATCGGCCGGGAAATCGCGGTTTCTGCCCTGCGTGAATGGATGGCAGAGCTCGGGCAGCGCACCAAGGTGGCCGTGTCGCAGCTGGGCAAGTACAAGACGATCCTGCAGATGACTGGCCTGTCGATGCTGCTGTATCGATATCCCCTGTTCGGCCTGGACGTCTACAGCATCGGGCTAGTGCTCACCGTCCTGGCGGCGATAATGACGCTGTGGTCCATGGTTGTGTATCTGCGGGCGGCCTGGCCAGTCCTGACGGCACCGGAGTGAATCAGCGCATTCCGGCATGGTTTGCTTGACTTGTACGGGCGGGAACCTACAATTTCGCCCCTCTTTGATGCGGGAATAGCTCAGTTGGTAGAGCGCAACCTTGCCAAGGTTGAGGTCGAGGGTTCGAGCCCCTTTTCCCGCTCCATCCCCCGGTACGGCTAGGTGGCAGAGTGGTCATGCAGCGGCCTGCAAAGCCGTGTACGCCGGTTCGATTCCGACCCTAGCCTCCACCAACAAACTTCAGAACGGTTCAGTGCGAAAGCCGACGAGGGCGGCAGCCTCGCGCATGCGCCGGTCGAAGGTGATGACACAGGTCGCTGAACACGACATTGCCAATGCAATATGCAGCGCATCGAGCGTGCGCAAGGGCAGGGAGTCAGTGGCGAACAGCAGGCGCTCGGCTTCGCGGTGCGTATTCGGGGTGAGATCCAGCACGTCGAAGGATCCGGACGCTGCATCCGCCAACATCGCCTCGCGAATTTCGTTCGCAGCGCCAGCGCCCAGCGCTCCTTCCCGTTTTCGGCGTGCAACCGCAGAAAGCGCCTCCGTGATAACGAGTTCGGAGATAGCGAGACCAGTGCGGCCACGCAGGAATGCATCTATCCGCTCGCTTTCGGGTTCGGGCACATAGAGCTTTACGAACGCACTGGAATCAAGATAGATGGCGGCGTCACGCGGCGGTGATGCTGCTGCGTCACGGACCGATTCAGTCACGCTCGGTCCGGCCGTCAATCACTGCCGCCGACACAGTTGCAGTCAGCGATGGCATCCGGCGGCGAAATGCAGAACGTCCCGCAAAAGCGATGGTCTGTCGGCGGGGCGGAACAAGACGTGCCACGGGTTTGCCCCGATCAGTGATCGTGATCTCATGGCCCTTGCGAACCTCTTCGATGAGCATCGAGAGATTTTGCCGAGCTTCACGTATGCCAGCTTCTTTCATGACCAGCATTGTGCTACATGTAGCACAATTGTGCAAGTGGGGAGGATTTCCGCCTCCACTGGCAACAGCCCAAATCAGTTAAGGTGCGCGTCGTTGCGGCCCCTTGTCCGTGCGGATGTGGCGAAACTGGTAGACGCAGCAGACTTAAAATCTGCTTTCCGAAAGGGAGTGTGGGTTCGAGTCCCGCCGTCCGCACCACGCAGTGAACCCGGTAGTAGAGATCTGAAGCGAAGTGCTCGAAGTCAGCAACCTGCATCTGTGGCGAGGCGAGCGGCACCTGCTGCGTGGCGTGAACTTCACGCTGTTCGGCGGACAGGTGCTGCAGATGCTGTGGCCCAATGGCACCGGCAAGACTTCACTGCTGCGATGTATTGCGGGCTTCCTGCATGCCGAAGCTGGCGAGCTGCGCTGGCAAGGAAAGCCGTTCGCTGATGAACGCGACGATTTCCTCTGGAATCTGGCCTATCTGGGCCATGAGACCGCCCTCAAAGGCGACCTGACCGCATTCGAGAACCTGCATTTCGCCTGTGCACTGCGCAGTCCTCCGAAGGCCGAACTTTTGCGCGCAACGCTTGCGAGCGTGGGGCTGGCGAAGATCGACCCTGATCAGCCGGTACGCACGTTCTCGGCTGGTCAGCAACGCCGCGTTGCGCTGGCCCGTCTTTCGCTGTGGGGTGCAAAACTGTGGCTGCTGGATGAACCGGCGGCAAATCTGGATGCGGCGGGACAGTCGGTGCTCACCGATCTGCTGCAGTCGCACTTGCAGGGCGGGGGCATGGTGATCCTGGCCACCCATCAGGCGCTTGAGTTGCCGGGTGCAGACTGTCGCTACTGGCATGCGCCGCAGGAGGTTGTCTGAACGCGCGCAGTTCCGCACTGGCCGCCGCGACCGCTGTTCTGCAGCGCGATCTGCTGCTGGCATTCCGCCGGCCGGGTGAATGGCTGCAACCCCTCGCATTCTTCGTGATCGTCACCGTGCTTTTTCCACTGGCACTGGACCCGGAGCTTGCGCGTCTGCGACACCTGGCACCCGCCGCATTGTGGGTTTCGCTTCTGCTGGCGTCGCTGCTGGCGTTGGATTTCTTGTTTCGCGAAGACGCGCGCGACGGAACTTTAGAGCAGTACGCGCTGTCTGGACAATCGTTCACCGCGTTGTTGCTCGCGAAGACAGCGACGCATTGGCTCCTTACCGGTTTGCCCTTGGCAGTTGCAGGCCCACTGGCGGCCATCAGTCTCGGCGCATCACCGGATTCAGTGCCGGGGATCTTCCTGGCGCTGCTGCTCGGCAGCGTGACACTGAGCCTGCTGGGAGCCATCGGGGCGGGATTGACTCTCGGAGTGCGGCGCGGTGGTGCGTTGTTGTCTCTGCTGGTGCTGCCACTGGCCATGCCGGTATTGGTGTTCGGTGCGAGGGCCACAGCGATGGCGATCGCGGGTGAAGATGCGTCCGGTGCGCTGTACCTGCTTGCAGCGATGGGAATGCTGGCGGTGACGCTGGCGCCGCTGGCGGCGGCGGCGGCTGTACGCATCAGCCTGGAGTAGACTTGCCATCATGAATTGGGTCTGGTTCCACCGCTTTGGCTCGCCGCCATATTTCTACCGCTTCGCGGGCCGCTGGGCGCCGTGGTTTCTGGGTATCGCGGCGATACTCGCGGTGGTCGGGTTGTATGGCGGGCTGGTGGTGGCGCCCACCGACTACTACCAGAGCGATGTATTCCGAATCATCTACGTGCATGTGCCTTCCGCCTATCTCATGATGATGACGTATTGCTGGATGGCGGTGGTCGCGGCCGTGGGGTTGATATGGCGTATCAAGGTCGCGCATGCGGTGGCGGCTGCGTGTGCGCCGGCCGGGGCGGTGTTTGCCGCGTGCGTATTGGTAACTGGAATGATCTGGGGCCAACCCACCTGGGGTACGTACTGGGCTTGGGATCCACGCCTCGTGTCGTCGCTGTTCATGCTGTTTTTTTTCCTGGGATACATCGGCCTGCGCGGCGCCATTGAAGACCGTGATCGCGCCGATCGGGCCAGTGCAGTGCTCGCCATCGTGGGTGTCGTCAATGTGCCGATCGTGCATTTCTCGGTCGACTGGTGGAACTCGCTGCATCAGGGTCCGACCCTGATGCGCAGCGATGGGCCGGCAATGCCCATGTCCATGGCCTGGCCGCTGCTGGTGATGCTTGCGGCTTACACGTTCTATTTTCTGGCCATCATGCTGACGCGCGCGCGCGCCGAGGTGTTACGTCGTGAGCGCGGCGGCACCTGGTTGCGCGAAGAACTGGCGCGGTTGGAGGTCGGGTCATGAGAGAGTTCTTCGACATGAGCGGTTACGGCAGCTTCGTATGGAGCGCCTACGCCATCGCCGTCGGCAGCTTACTGCTTAATGTGTGGATGGCGCGGCGCCAGCTGCGTGCCGCGCGTGACGAAGCCCGACGGCGCATCGCCATGCAGGAAAACCAATGAAGCCGATTCGCAAGCGACGTCTTTACATGGTGCTTGGCATCATCGGCGGCGTGGCCATTGCTGCCGGATTTGGCCTGCAGGCATTCAAGGGCAGCATCGGGTACAAGGATCCGACCGCAGTTCTTGCCGGCGCCGTAATGCCGGGCAAGCGCTTCCAGATTGGCGGCATGGTCAAGCCAGGCAGCGTTGTCCGCACCCCGGGCAGCCTGGAGATTAGGTTTGTGGTAACAGATTTCCAAAGCGATGTGCCGGCGAAATACACCGGAGTTTTGCCCGATCTCTTCAAGGAAAACTCTGGCGTCTGGGCATTTGGGAGACTGGGCAACGACGGTGTGTTCGTCGCGGATGAAGTCGTTGCCCGCCACGACGAGAACTACATGCCGCCGGCTGTGGCCAAGTCTCTGAAGAGAGGCGAGTCTCGACTCGATTCACCGCCGCAGCGCACATCACCGCAGTACAACTGATGATCCCCGAGATCGGTCAATTCGCCATGATCCTGGCGCTGCTGCTGGCTGCGGCTCAATCTTTCTTCGGCATCGCAGGCCCCTGGAAGAATCAGCAGCGCTGGATGCAGGCCGTGTACCCGGCAGTGGCTGGGCAGTTCCTGATGCTAGGGCTCGCCTTCGGCTGCCTCATCTGGTCCCTCGTGCACAATGATTTTTCAGTGATTCTGGTTGCACGCCATTCCAATTCGGCGCTGCCGGTGTATTTCAAGGTCGCAGCTGCCTGGGGCAACCACGAAGGCAGCCTGCTGTTCTGGGTATTCGTGCTGTCGCTCTGGTCGCTGACCGTGGCGGCCCTGTCGTCCACCCTGCCGCGACCCTTCGTCGCGCGCGTGTTGGGAGTGTTGGGCATCATCAGTCTGGGTTTCCTGCTGTTTTCGCTGGCTACATCGAACCCCTTTGAGCGTTTGGAGGAAGCTCTGCCAGATGGCAACGACCTGAACCCCGTGCTGCAGGACTTCGGCCTCACCATTCATCCGCCCATGCTTTACGTCGGCTACGTGGGTTTTTCCGTGGCCTTCGCTTTTGCCTGCGCGGCAATGCTGGAGGGCAAGCTCGATCAGACCTGGGCGCGCTGGACGCGACCTTGGACCACCGTGGCGTGGATGTTTCTCACTGCCGGTGTCGCGCTCGGCAGTTGGTGGGCCTACTACGAACTGGGCTGGGGCGGCTGGTGGGCCTGGGATCCTGTTGAGAACTCCATTCTCATGCCGTGGCTGCTGGGCACCGCGCTGATCCATTCGCTGGCAGTCACCGACAAGCGCGGACTTTTCAAGAGCTGGACCCTGCTGCTGGCCATCATGGCGTTCTCGTTCTGCCTGCTCGCCACCTTCATGGTGCGTTCTGGCGTGCTGTCGTCAGTGCACAGCTTCGCGTCGGATCCCACGCGCGGCATCTTCATCCTCTCATTCCTGGTGCTCACCATCGGTGGGGCACTTTCGCTTTATGTTTGGCGGGCGCCACTGTTGCGCTCTTCGGCAGGATTCGACCTCGTATCCCGCGAGAGTTTCCTGTTGTTCAACAATATCCTGCTGGTCATCGCCACTGCAGTGGTGTTCGGCGGGACGATGGCGCCGTTTATTTCCGATCTGGCGGGGCATGGCACAATCTCGGTGGGTGCGGCCTATTACAACTCCATGTTCCTGCTGCCCATACTGCCGTTGGTGGCACTGGCTTCCATCGGTGCTTTCGCGCGGTGGAAACGTGGCGCGCTGGGTGAGTCACGCCGCCGCATCCTCGTGAGTCTTGCGCTGGCCGTGGTGCTGGGGCTGGCACTTATTCTTGGCATATACGGTGATCGTTCGCTGCTGGGTCCCATAGGTGTGGTGCTCGGCGCATGGGTCGTAATCAGCGCGCTGGTGGATCCCATCGACCGCCTGCGCCGCGGTCTCTCGCTGTCGGCTGCCGTGCTGGGCATGACGCTGGCGCACATTGGCCTTGGCGTTATTACTCTGGGTATCACCACAACTGAGCGCACCATGCTGCCCCGTGATGTGGCGCTGGCCCCGGGCAAGCAGGTGGAACTTGGGCGTTATGCGTTCCGCCTCGACAGCCTGGAGGATGTCGAAGGCCCCAACTACGACGCCACACGCGCCCGGGTCGTTGTCACGCATGATGGCAAACCGGATGCGGTGATGTATCCCGAGCAGCGCAATTACAAGGTGCAACAGCAGAGCCTGGCAGAAGCCGCTCTGGATGTGAACTTGCGGCGCGATCTGCTGGCTACCCTGAAAGAGCCCTTGGGTGAAAATGCCTGGGCCTTGCGCTTCCAGGTGCGACCGTTGATGCAATTCACATGGATCGGCGCGGCGCTGATGGCTTTCGGGGGATTCCTGGCCACGCTCGATCGGCGCTACCGTCGCCGGCGTGAGCTTATCGAAACCACGGACGGTCAGGCATGAACCGCTTTTCCACAACGCTGGTTGTCTTCGGGTTGGTGGTCATCGTGTTCGCTGTGGCGTTGTCTCGCGCTCCGGACAAGCAGGTGGTGACGTCCGCCCTGATCGGCAAGACCGCGCCGGAGTTCACACTGCCGAATCTGCTGCAACCCGGCACTACCGTAACGAACACGACGCTCAAGGGTCGCTGGTATCTGCTCAACGTCTGGGCCACCTGGTGCGTGGAATGTCGCGCGGAGCATTCCGTGCTGATGGACATCCAGCGCGAAGGCAAGGTAGTCGTGCTGGGCGTCAATTATCAGGACAAGGACGACGACGCCCGCCAGTGGCTACTGGATCTGGGCAATCCCTATGAGTTCGTGGCCGTGGACCGAGACGGACGGGTGTTGATCGACTACGGTGGATATGGCGCCCCAGAGAATTTCCTGGTGAATCCTCAGGGCATCATCGTAAAGAAGACATGGGGCCTTACCCCGAAATCCTGGCTTGCCATCCGCAAGGAATTCATCGACGGAGTGAAGCCGTGATCCGCGTTTTGATGGCGTTGCTCGCCATGACCTCGTTGGGCGTGCATGCCTTCGAAGGCACTCCGCAGCTCAGCGACCCGGTCAAGCAACGGCGTTATGAAACACTCACGCATCAGTTGCGCTGCATGCAGTGTCAGAACGAAACCGTGGCCGATACTCCGGCAAAATTTGCTGTGGATATCCGCCGGCAGGTGCGCGAAATGGTGGAGGCTGGCAAGAGCGAAACCGAAGTGCGCCAGTACATGGTGGAGCGTTACGGCGAGGTCATCCTGTTCAAGCCGCTCTGGAATGCGGCCAACTCCTGGCTGTGGCTGGGGCCAGGAGTATTCCTGCTGGGCGGCTTATATGTCGCATGGCGGATATTGCGTCGACGCGGCGAACTGCTGGCTTCCGATACTTCCGAAGTGACGGACGAGGCAGAGCGCCCATGAGCGGATTCATCTTCATCGCGGCGCTGATGACGCTGGTCGTGCTGGGCGCAGTGCTGTTCCCACTGCTGCGTCGTGGGGGCGATACACCCGCGGCATGGCGCAGTGCAGGCATCACGGCGCTGGTCATCGTCGCCGGAGCAGCGGCGCTGTATCCCCTCTGGAGCAAGTGGGACTGGGCGCGGCCCATGCCAGCGGCGGATTCGCCGGAAAACATGGTTGTGCGCCTTGCCCGCCGTCTGCAGACAGAGCAGGACGATCTGCAGGGATGGTTGTTGCTGGGCAAATCCTATTCCACGCTCGGGGAGATGGGCGCGGAGCAGGGACTGCTGGACTACGCACAGCAGCAGTTTTCGTGGTCCGCACGCGCCTATCAGCGCGCCGACTTGCTGTCCAATGGCAAGAACCGGGACGCACTAATCGGGCTGGGTGAGGCACTGGTCGCCATGAACCGCGATTCACTGGGCGGCCGGGCAGGGCAGCAGTTCGAGAAAGCACTGGTCCTGGATCCGGACTATGTGAAGGGTCTGCTCTACGCCGCATTCGCCGCGGCGGAGCGCAAGGATGTGCCGTTGGCGCGTACCCGCTTTCAGAGACTGCTGGAACGCGATCCGCCGCAGGCATTGCGGAGCCTCATCGAAGAGCAGATGAAGGTGCTTGAAGGTAATGCAGCGATGGCTGCGATGGCTGCGGCGCAACCCTCAGCAAAGGCTACGGCAGCGACAGCCGGTGTAGTGACGGTGTCACTGCATATCACCTTGGCCCCCGCCGTGGCTGCCAAGGCCAAAGCAGGCGCGCCCCTGTTCGTGAAGGCCGGCGTGCCGGGACAGCGCGGACCGCCATTGGTGGCGAAAAAACTCGAATCGAAATTTCCACAGGATGTCGAGCTGCTGAGCACCGACGCAATGCTCGCTGGCAACGGCTTCACAGCTGGGCAGGAACTGGAAATCGAGGCCCGTGTTGGCAACGGCGGCGGTGCAATTTCGGCTAGCGGAGATCCGTTCGGTGTAGTGCGCGTCAAAGCCGGCACCAAAGACCGCGCCAGTATTGAGATCAACCAGCTGAAACCCTGAAATTATCAGTCGTTCTCCGCCGGCACGGCGCGTCGTGCGATGGGCTATTCTTCACAATCGTCTTGTGACAGATATAAATCCCCGGGGCAGCATGCGTATCAAATCTGTTGTGCTTCGCGTCGGAATCGCACTGGGTGTATTCACCTGTGTGGCGGCGGGCAGCAGCAATGCCATGGCCGCGCAGGCTCCGGCAGCAGCTGACACGCAATGGCCCGGATATGGTCGCGATAGCAACGAGCAGCGCTTCAGCCCCCTGAAGCAAATCAATGTAAACACCGTCAAGGATCTGGGCCTTGCCTGGGCGGTGGACATGCCCGAAAAAGGGTCGCAGCAGTCCACTCCCATCATGGTGGACGGCATCCTGTATGTGACCACACCGTGGAGCTACCTCAACGCTTACGACGCGAAGACGGGCAGATTCTTGTGGAAGTACAACCCGAAGGTGCCGCGTGAAATCGGGGTCACCAGCCTGTGCTGTGGCAACCAGAACCGCGGCGCCGCGTACTGGAATGGCAAGATCGTCTTGTCCACGCTGGATGGGCGCCTCGTAGCTGTCGATGCCAAGAAGGGCACCAAGATCTGGGAAACCGCGACCTTCGATCCCATGAAAGACGCCATGTCTATCACCGGCGCGCCGCGCATCGCTAATGGCATCGTGTTCATCGGCCAGGGTGGAGGCGAGTTTCATCAGCGCGGCTTCATGTCCGCCTACAACGCAGATACGGGCAAGAAGTTGTGGAAGTTCTTTCTCGTGCCAGGTGACCCTTCAAAGGGTCCGGACGGCGAAGCATCTGATCCCCAGATGGCCATGGCGGCCAAGACATGGAAGGGCGATTGGTGGAAGACCGGCGGGGGCGCCACAGTCTGGGATGGCATCGTCTACGACAAAGTGAATGACCTCGTGATCTTCGGTACCGGCAATGGTGCGCCCTGGCCGGCCGAATTGCGTTCGCCTGGTGGGGGCGACAACCTGTTCACCGCGTCGATCGTTGCGCTCGAAGCCAGGACCGGCAAGTACAAATGGCACTACCAGACGGTGCCGATGGAGAGCTTCGACTTCGACAACACTTCACCGCTGACCATTGCGGATATCACCGTGGCAGGCGAGAAGCAGCACGTGGTGATGCAGCTGCCGAAGAATGGTGTGTTCTATGTAATCGAAGCCGGCACCGGCAAGGTGATCAGCGCGCAGCTGGCCGTGCCTTTCGCCAACTGGCTTACGGGCTTCGACAAACAGCACAACTGGGCGCCCATCCTTAATCCCCAAGCCAACTATGGAGTGACCAAAAAGGGCTGGTGGGTGCTTCCCTTCCAGGCGCATAACTGGACCCCGCAGTCCTTCAGCCCGGATACCGGCCTGGTCTACGTTGGGGTGCGCAATGCCAGTTACGGCATGGTGGCGGAAGCCGGGGCGAAGATGGGCAACCAGTTGCTCTCGATCATTGTGGGACGCGAGGGGGCGAATCCGGAAGCGCCGCGGCCGATTATCGAGGGGGCTGCATCGTGGCTGGCGGCCTGGAATCCAGCAACGCAGAAGGAGGCCTGGCGCGTGCCCAATTCGAGCCCGTCACATGTGTCGGGGAACATGGCCACCGCAGGCAATCTGGTGTTCCAGCCCAGTGGCACGAATTTGATCGCCTACCGGGCGGATACGGGCGAAAAGGTCTGGCAGGGAGGCATCTTCCCGCAGGGAACCCCTCAGTTGGGTGTTGGTTCCGGTCCCATCTCGTACCAGCTCGATGGCGTGCAGTACATCGCTGTTGCTGGCGGTCCCAATAGCGGCGCTCGCGTGGCGGTATACAAGCTGGGCGGCAATGCAGCGTTGCCAGCGATGGCGGCTCCCGCCCCGCAGCCTGTGCTCAATCCGCCGCCCAACTTCGGCACCGCTGCGCAGGTGGTGATGGGTCGCGACAAGTACGAGCAAAATTGCACTATCTGCCATGAAGGTGCGGCTGGCAGGAGTACAGGCGCTCCGGACCTGCGGACCTCGCCATTCCTGAATACCGCGGAGTCCTTCAGGGCAGTCGTGATCGACGGCATCAAGATCGAGAGCGGCATGAATCCGTTCAAGGCGACACTGTCGAATGATGACGCCGAGGCAATTCGCGCCCACGTTACGTCGCTCGCCAATACTCTGAAGAGCAATCCGCAGGGTGCGGGTGGTGGTCGCGGCCCCGGTGGTGGCGCGGGTGGCGCTCCTCGTGCCGGCGGTCCACCTGCAGCGCCGCTGCCTCCCGCCGAGCCTCAGGTCGGACTGCACCAATGAGCGCCCACTGAGTATCCGCAGCTTCTTCCCAACCCGCGTCTACGCGGCCTCGCTGCCACGTGCACGCGCCCTGGCGCTCAACGCCAGACTGCTGCGCGAATGCCTGCAATTGCGTCAGGACGATGTGGCCGGGCAGCGCTGGTCGAAGCGCAGCTACCAAGGCGGGTTCACTTCCTATGCATCGGCCAGCCGCATGCATGAGCTGTCACCGACGTTTGCGGCTCTCGAAAAGCATATCGATCGACATGTCGCGCGCTTTGTGCAGGAGCTCGAATTTGATCTTGGCGATCGTTCGCTCGCGATGACCGACTGCTGGGTCAACATCATGCCGCGAGGCGTTACCCACAGCCTGCATCTGCATCCGCTGTCGGTGTTGAGCGGTACCTACTACGTGCGAGTGCCCAAGGGTGCGCCAGGATTGAAGTTCGAAGATCCGCGGCTCGAGCGCTACATGGGTGCGCCGCCGCGACGGCAGGATGCTGCGGAGCGCAATCGTGCCTGGGTGGTCATGCCGGCGAACGCAGGCGGATTGCTGCTGTTTGAAAGTTGGCTGCGCCACGAGGTAGCGGCAAACGCCGTGAATTCGGAACGCATAAGTATCAGCTTCAATTACGGCTGGGGTTGAGCAGCTGCCGCCTGTTCCTTGCGCAGCAGACGGCGCTTGCGCTCGATACCCCACTTGTAGCCGGACAGCGCGCCGTCGCTGGCGACGACGCGGTGACACGGCACCAGCACTGCGATGTGATTGCTCGCGCAGGCGCGAGCCACGGCGCGTGCGCTGGTTGGTGCGCCGATGCTGCGCGCCAGCGCCGCGTAGGACAAAGTCTTGCCAGCAGGAATCCTGGTCAGCGCGCGCCACACCCGCATCTGGAAAGCCGTGCCACGAATATCCAGTGGCAGGTCGCTGTGCTGCTGCGGATCATCGATCAGCGTGACGACGACCTTGATCAGGTCTTGCAGCTGCTGGTCGGCGGGATCGAGTCGTGCGCGGGGGAAACGGGCGCGCAACCGCGCGAGGGTTGCGGCGGCCGCCCCAAACTCGATCATGCAGATGCCGCGGCCGGATGCTGCCACCAGCACGGTACCCAGCGAGCTCGTAGTGCTGGCGTATTGAAGGGATTCACCCTCACCACCGCGGTGCATCTGCCGCGGACGCAGGCCATGGCGCTCCAGATCCCGGTAAGCGCCTGAGCTTGCAGGATAACCGGCCGCGTAGATCGCATCGGTGACGCTGGCGGCATCGCCCAGCGTGTTCTCCAGTCGACGTCGCCGCTGCGCCATTGCATAACGCTTGGGGCTGACGCCGATGGTGGCCGAGAACAGTCTCTGAAAATGCCAGCGACTCAAACCGGCCCTGGCTGCCAGCGACGTGAGGTCCGGCGGCGGTCCTGCGGCCTCCAGTTGCCGACAGGCCTGTTCGATGAGTTTGTTGTGACGGGAAGCCATGGCGGGGATTCTGCGGCAGCATCACATAATGATGCTTCCCGAATCTTGCGAAACAGCCGGGGCTGGGGCGCGCGCATACAACAATTCACTGTCAATGTCGGGTTAGCGTGCGTACACTGAGCGGTCAGGGGCCCACCTAATACCGGGTGAGCCATCATCCCGAACCCGTGCCCAAACCCAAGGCACATCCGGCGCGCTGCGGCCGCTTTTCGTCCGGCTGTGTGGAGACTTCATGAATACCCCGACCCCACCGTTCAAGCACGACGCGGCAGATCAGCGCGGCGGCACTGGCGACATGCTGAGCACCCGCGCCGAACGGCTTGCCGTTCTGGACTTCGAGCGTGCCGAGCAGCGCCGTCAGCGGCAGGAAGAACAGCGTCTGGAAACCAACACTCCGGAGGTGCGGGTACGCGCCTGGGAAAGACTGCACGGATTAAGCCTGCCTTTGACCCCCGAGCACCCCGTACTGAATATCGTGTGTTCCGCTACCGGCCTGGCTCGGCAGGAAGTGCTGGAAGTCCAGCAACTTCGCGCGGCACGTCGCGCGGCAAACGCGTAGGCGCAGGGTTACTACAGTGCGTCTGTCACGAGGCAAGAAGAAGACGGCCAGGCCAGGGAAGGATGGAGAACTGGAGCGAAGCCGCGCCATCGCGCCGACGCTCGAGGCAGTCTGTCCCAACGCGCGCCTGGTTCGCGTGCAGCTGGATTTCATCTGCGAAAACCTGCCGCATCACGCTCAACAGGCGTATCTGCTGCATCCACCAGCCAAGGCACACTTTGCGTATCCCTGTCCGTTTGGCGATTGCACGGGCATCTTTCACCTGGAGGAATCGATCGGCCGGATGCTGACCGATACCACTACCACTGATGCGGGTTCACTGACCTGCATAGGGCTGCGCGCGCGCCAGGGTGTGCCGGGCCAGCCTTGCGAACAGGTCATGGACTACACGGTAGCGGTGCAATACGCGCAGCCGGTGCCAGTTGCGCGTCGCGCAACCCGGGCATCTGCTGCACGATAAGTTGGCTCCCCGGGTTGGAATCGAACCAACGACCAACGGATTAACAGTCCGACGCTCTACCGCTGAGCTACCGAGGAACAAATGGGCAGGAAGCCCCTCTCAAAGAGGCCGCGATTCTTAAAGAATCCGCCCCCGCCGTCAAGCTGGTTACGTGTCGCCACAGCCGCCGCTACGCCGGCCGTGACGGACCTCTCGCCAGCGCCTGACCCATGCGCTCCAGGGCCTTGGCCAGCGTCTCCATGCTCACAGCGAACGACAGCCGCAGATGCCCGGGCGCGCCGAAGCCCGACCCAGGCACGCCGGCAACCAATGCTTCTTGCAGGATGAATTCCCCAAACGCACTGTCGTCCCGAAAACCCAGTTTCTGCATGGCGCCACTGACATCCGCAAAGGCATAGAAGGTTCCTGCACCAGCACGGCAGCTGACGCCTGGCAATGCATTCAGTCCATTCACGAAGAAATCATGCCGCTGCCGGAATGATTCGTTCATGCGATGCACTTCCTCGTCGGGCCCATTCAACGCCGCCAATGCCGCATGCTGGCTCATGCTGGCGGCGTTGGTGGTGGACTGGCCCTGGATGGTTGCCATCGCCGCTATGACATCCGCCGGACCACCGCAGTAGCCGATGCGCCAGCCCGTCATTGCGAAGCCCTTGGAACAACCGTTGATCGTTACCGTACGGTTGTAGAGGCCTGGCGTGACCTGCGCGAAGCTGGCGAACGGCTCGGCGCCCCAGTAGATTTTTTCGTAGATGTCGTCTGTGCCGATCAACACTCGCGGATTTTCAAGCAGCACCTCGCCCAGCGCGGCAAGCTCGGCCCGCGTGTAGGCGGCTCCGGTAGGATTGCAAGGACTGTTCAGCAGCAGCAGGCGTGTCTTGGACGTGATGGCTGCCGCCAATTGCCTTGGCGTGATCTTGTAGCCATGTGCGGCGGTCGCATCTGGAGTGACCGGCAAAGCATCGGCCAGCAGGGCCATGTCGGGGTACGACACCCAGTACGGCGCCGGAATGATCACCTCATCACCGGGATCAAGCACCGCCATGCAGAGGTTGAACAGCGTCTGCTTGGCGCCGGTGGATACAAGGATCTGGTTGCGCTGGTAAGTCAGCGCATTGTCACGCTGGAACTTGGCGATGATGGCGTCTTTGAGTTCGGGCATGCCATCGGAGTTGGTATAGCGCGTGAAGCCACTGCGGATTGCCGCGATACCTGCTGCAGCGATGTGGGTCGGCGTGTCGAAATCAGGTTCGCCTACCGACAGGCTGATGACGTCGAATCCGTCGCGGCGCATCTGCGCGGCGCGCGCGGTCATGGCCAGTGTGGGCGAAGGCTTGACGCGCTGGACACGTCGCGAAATCTGCAGGCTCAAGGTATGCGACCCCGGTGAATCATGTGGTGGCGGAACTGCGCGAAGGCGCTGCGCCAGACGGTATAGTACGAGGTCCAGCTCATGTCATCCGGCCAATTTCAGCTTGAAGCCCGTTACGCGCCTGCCGGCGATCAACCGGAGGCCATCGCGCGCCTGATCGACGGAATCAGCAGCGGCCTCGCGGCGCAGACTCTGCTCGGCGTAACCGGTTCTGGCAAGACCTTCACCATCGCGAATGTGATTCAGGCCGTGCAGCGGCCGACGCTGGTGATCGCGCACAACAAGACACTGGCGGCGCAGCTGTACGGTGAGTTCAAGGCATTCTTCCCGCATAACGCGGTGGAATATTTTGTTTCGTACTACGACTATTACCAGCCCGAAGCGTACATGCCGGCCTCGGATACCTTCATCGAGAAGGATTCCTCGGTGAACGAACACATCGAGCAGATGCGGTTGTCGGCCACCAAGGCATTGCTCGAGCGCAAGGACAGCATCATCGTGGCGACGGTGTCGTCGATCTATGGCCTGGGTGATCCTGAGGCGTACCTGCAGATGGTGCTGCACCTCAAGCGCGGCGACAAACTCGATCAGCGGGCACTGCTGCGGCGCCTGGCGGAGATGCAGTACACGCGCAACGACATCGACTTCACGCGTGGCTGTTACCGTGTCCGCGGCGATGTGATCGACATCTTTCCCGCAGAGTCTGATCGTGATGCCATCCGCGTGGAACTGTTCGACGACGTAATCGACGCGCTGTCCCGCTTCGACCCGCTGACCGGAGAGGTGCGCGCGAAAATTCCGCGTTACACCATCTATCCGGGCACGCATTTCGTGACGCCCAGGGACCGTCTGGTCAACTCCATGGACCAGATCAAGGAAGACCTGCGGGTGCGCCTGGCGGAGCTGTACGAGAACAACAAGCTGGTCGAAGCACAGCGCCTGCAGCAGCGCACCACCTTCGATCTGGAGATGATCCGCGAAATCGGCTACTGCCAGGGAATCGAGAATTACTCCCGATACCTCTCCGGTCGTCAGCCTGGAGAGCCGCCGCCCTGTCTCTACGATTATCTGCCACCGGAGGCGCTGCTGATCGTCGACGAAAGCCACCAGACCATTCCGCAGCTCGGCGCCATGTACAAGGGCGACCGCTCGCGCAAGGAAACGCTGGTCGAGTACGGCTTCCGGCTGCCTTCGGCGCTCGACAACAGGCCGCTGAAATTCGAGGAGTGGGAGGCCATCGCGCCGCAGATGATCTTCGTCTCCGCGACGCCGAGCAAATACGAGGCGCAAAATGCAGGGCAGGTGGTGGAGCAGGTGGTGCGCCCGACTGGCCTTACGGATCCTGTTGTCGAGATTCGGCCCGTGCGCACGCAGGTGGATGACGTCCTGTCGGAAATCAATCGATGTGCCGAGCGCGGCGAACGGGTGCTGGTGACCACCCTGACCAAGCGCATGGCCGAGGATCTGACCGAATACCTCGAAGAGCATGGCGTGAAAGTGCGCTATCTGCACTCAGACATCGAGACGGTCGAGCGCACGGAAATTATCCGCGACCTGCGACTGGGCAAGTTCGATGCCATCGTAGGCATCAATCTGCTGCGCGAAGGCCTCGACATGCCCGAGGTGGCGCTGGTTGCGATTCTCGACGCCGACAAGGAAGGATTCCTGCGCTCGGAAGGTTCACTGATCCAGACCATCGGCCGTGCGGCTCGCAATCTGCACGGCCGGGCGATCCTTTATGCGGACCGCGAAACTGGCTCCATGGCGCGGGCGCTGGCCGAAACCAAACGGCGGCGCGACAAGCAGCTGGCCTTCAATGTCGAACATGGCATCGTTCCTGTTGGCGTGGTGAGTCCAATACAGGATGCGATGGAAGGTGCGCGCGAAGCTGCGCCGGTCAGATCCGCTGGCAGCAAGAGGGGCGGAGTCGGACCGGGCCTGGGTCCAGCTGCCACGCCAGAGCAGATCGGCCGCGAGATCAAACGGCTGGACGCCGAGATGCTACGGCACGCCCGCAATTTGGAATTCGAGGAAGCAGGCGCCTGTCGCGACGCCATCCAGGATCTAAAGGCGCGGTTACTCGGAATCATCTGAGCTTGGACAACAATCGGAGCTTGAACAACGCACCGATAGTCCTTGCAGGTTAGAATGCCTCTCCGGTATCGTTCCCGGCCCCTGCGGTGGTCGACAAAGTAGTCGCGTAGCTCAGTGGTAGAGCACCTCCTTGACATGGAGGTGGTCGGTGGTTCGATCCCACTCGCGACTACCAATTTTCATATGCCAGTAATCACGCTGCCTGACGGCAGCCAGAAAAATTTCGACCGACCGGTTTCCGTAGACGAAGTTGCGGCCAGCATCGGCGCAGGTCTGCGCAAGGCGGCGCTCGCCGGTCGCGTGGACGGCAAGGTGGTAGACACCTCTTTCGTCATCGATCACGACGCGCAGCTCGCCATCGTCACAGACAAGGACCCGGCTGGCCTGGACGTCATCCGTCACTCGACAGCGCACCTGTTGGCACAGGCCGTGAAGCAGCTGTTCCCGGATGCCCAGGTCACCATCGGTCCGGTGATCGAAGATGGCTTCTTCTACGACTTTGCCTATTCGCGTCCGTTCACACCCGAAGATCTGCTGGCGATCGAAGCCCGCATGAGCGAGATCGTGAAGGCCGATCTGCCAGTGCGACGACGCGAATTGCCGCGTGATGCAGCCGTGCAGCACTTCCTTGTGCAGGGCGAGAAGTACAAGGCCGAAATCATCGCCAGCATTCCCGCGCACGAACCGATCGGCCTTTACGGCCAGGGCGACTGGGAGGATCTGTGCCGTGGTCCGCATGTGCCATCTACCGGCAAGCTCAAGGCCTTCAAGCTGATGAAGGTGGCCGGCGCCTACTGGCGCGGCGATTCACGCAACGAGATGCTCCAGCGCATCTATGGCACGGCGTGGACCAGCGAGAAAGACCTCAAGGACTATCTGTTTCGGCTCGAAGAAGCCGAGAAACGTGACCATCGCAAGATCGGTCGTGAGCTCGACCTGTTTCACATGCAGGAAGAAGCACCCGGCGCGGTGTTCTGGCATCCGAAGGGATGGGGAGTGTTCCAGCGCCTGATCGCCTACATGCGCGAGGCGCAGGAAAAGGTCGGATTCCAGGAAGTGAACGCGCCGGAGATCATGGACGCTGCGCTGTGGCAGCAGTCCGGCCATCTCGAGAAATTCGGCGAGAACATGTTCATGACGCGCACGCCGGACGATCGCCTGTACGCAATCAAGCCAATGAACTGTCCGGGCCATGTGCAGATCTTCAAGCAAGGGATTCGCAGCTACCGCGACCTGCCACTGCGGTTTGCGGAGTTCGGCAAGGTACACAGGTATGAGCCTTCAGGCTCCCTGCATGGGTTGATGCGAGTCCGCGCCTTTACCCAGGATGACGCGCATCTGTTCATCACGCCGGACCAGATCACGGCCGAATCCGTGGCGGTGACCCGGCTCATCATCGAGATCTACAAGGATTTCGGCTTTGACGATGTGCGTATCAAGTTTTCCGACCGACCCCCCAAGCGTGTAGGGGAGGATGCGGTGTGGGATAAGGCCGAATCAGCCCTGAAAGCCGCGGCAGATGCCGCCGGCATCGAATACAGCCTGAACCCGGGCGAGGGCGCCTTCTACGGCCCCAAGCTGGAATTCGTGCTGCGTGACGCTATCGGCCGCGACTGGCAGTGCGGCACCCTGCAGGTGGACCTCAACATGCCGGGTCGCCTGGGTGCTCACTATGTGGACGAACACAGCCAGAAGCAGACCCCAGTCATGCTGCACCGCGCCATTTTCGGCTCACTGGAGCGTTTTTTCGCGATTCTGCTGGAACACCATGCCGGCCGGCTGCCTGCCTGGCTTGCGCCGATGCAGTGCGCGGTGATGACGATCACCGACAAGCAGTCAGCCTATGTAGACGGGGTTGCAGAAGCCCTTAAGAATCATGGCTTTCGCGCCTTTTCCGACTTGCGGAACGAGAAAGTGGGCTTTAAGATCCGCGAGCACACGCTGCAGCGCGTCCCATACCTTCTGGTGGCGGGCGATAAAGAAGTTGCAGCGAACCTGGTTTCCGTGCGCACCCGCAACGGCAAGGATCTGGGCACGATGTCGCTAACGGCGTTCATGGAACGTCTGCGCATCGAGCTGGATAGTCGCGGGCGCACTGTTTTAGAGGATTGATATATAGCTACATCATCGAAGCGCATCCGTCGCAATGAAGAGATCACCTCGCCAGAAGTGCGCGTGATCGGTGCGGATGGGGAGCAGGCGGGGGTCATGACGCGCGCGGCAGCGCTGCAACTGGCCGTCGAAGCAACGCTCGACCTGGTTGAAGTTTCGCCCACGGCTGAACCGCCAGTGGTGCGGGTGATGGATTTCGGCAAGTACCTGTTCGAACAGAACAAGAAAGCCCACTCTGCCAAGCGCAAGCAAAAGCAGATTCAGGTGAAGGAAGTGAAGTTTCGTCCCGGTACGGAAGAGGCGGATTACCAGGTAAAACTGCGTAGTCTGATCCGCTTCCTGACCGAGGGTGACAAGGCCAAGGTAACCCTGCGGTTCCGTGGCCGTGAAATGGCGCATCAGGATATCGGTCGTCGTCTTCTTGTGCGGGTGCAGGCTGATCTCGGCGAACACGCCGTGGTCGAGCAGACCCCGCTGATGGAAGGCCGGCAGATGGTCATGGTGTTTTCGCCGAAAAAGAAGTGATCGTGCACGCCCTTTGGGGATAACCCAAAGGTCTGGTTCGATCCGCCCCTAGCGGGTGTCCGATGTGCCAACGCGCATCGTTCATCTTGCGACCGGTAGCCACAATATGGAGTTAGAGACATGCCCAAACTGAAGACCAGCCGGGCTGCTGCGAAGCGTTTTCGCAAGACAGCAAACGGTTTCAAGTCCGGATCGGCCGGCCGCCGGCACAACCTTGGCCACAAGCCTCGCAAGACCAAGCGTCAGCTTCGTTCTGGCGGTTCCAGCCTCGTCGACAAGAGCGATGTGGGCCGCGTAACGCAACTGCTGCCGAACCATTAAGCGAGGACTGAACCATGGCACGAGTAAAACGTGGCGTCACCGCCGGACGCCGACACAAAAAGGTCCTCGCGAAGGCCAAGGGCTATTACAACGCCCGTCGCAAGGTATTCCGCGCTGCCAAGCAGGCGGTCATCAAGGCGGGTCAATACGCCTACCGTGACCGTCGCGCCAAGAAGCGCGAGTTCCGCGCATTGTGGATCGCCCGCATCAACGCGGCGGCCCGCCTGCACGAACTGTCGTACAGCCGTCTGATCAATGGCCTGCTGAAGGCCGGCATTGAGATCGACCGCAAGGTTCTCGCCGAACTCGCCGTGCATGATGCGGCCGCGTTTGGTGCGATCTGCGAACAGGCCAAGGCCCAGCTCAAAGCCGCCTGACGGCGCCGCGGTTTCGGCGCCTTGAACGGGGGTGGCAGTGGAGTCGCTCACTGAGCTGACCAATCGCGCACTGGCGGAGATCTCCGCCAGTGGCGACATCGCGCGCCTTGAAGAAGTGCGCGTGCACTGGCTTGGCAAGAAGGGGTTGCTCACCGAGCAGCTCAAGTCGCTGGGCGCATTGCCGGCGAGCGAGCGTCCGGCGGCCGGTGCGCTAATCAATGACGCCAAGGTTGCCGTGCAGGCTGCCCTCGACGCTCGGCGCACATTGCTGGATACCGCCGAGGTCCAGCGCAAACTTGAATCCGGTCGCATCGACGTATCCCTAGACGGTCGCGGTGAGCACAGTGGCGGCCTGCATCCGGTCACCCGGGCGCGGCTGCGCATCGAGCGGCTGTTCAGCGAAGTGGGCTTTGAAGTCGCCGAGGGTCCCGAAGTGGAAGACGACTTCCACAACTTCAGCGCATTGAATGTGCCCGCCAATCATCCGGCGCGTGCCATGCACGACACGTTCTATCTCGATCATGAAGTGAATGGGGAGCGCCTGCTGCTGCGCACCCACACTTCGCCGGTGCAGATCCGTGCGCTGCAGGCGGCACGTGAGCGGTTGCCGCTGGCCGTGATTGCACCGGGTCGCGTCTATCGCATGGATTCCGACGCCACGCATACGCCGATGTTTCATCAGGTGGAAGGTTTGCTGGTCGATGAAGGCGTGAGTTTTGCAAACCTGAAATCGATATTGCACGGCTTCATGGAAGCGTTCTTCGAACGCGATCTAGCCATGCGCCTGCGGCCATCCTATTTCCCTTTTACCGAGCCTTCTGCCGAGGTGGACATCACCTGTGTGGAGTGCGGTGGTGCAGGTTGCCGGTTGTGCAAGCAAACCGGTTGGATCGAAGTGCTCGGCTGCGGCATGGTGCACCCGAATGTGCTGGCGGCCTGTGGTGTGGATGCCGAGCGTTACACGGCCTATGCCTTTGGCATGGGCATCGATCGCCTCGCCATGCTGCGCTATGGCGTGAATGATCTGCGCCTGTTCTTCGAGAATGACCTGCGGTTCCTGCGGCAGTTTCGCGGCGGCTGGTCATGAAGTTGCCGCTCTCCTGGCTAGCGGAATGGGTGGATTTCCCCTGGGATGCGCCCGAGCTGGCGCGCCGCCTGACGGCGTCCGGATTCGAAGTCGAAGGTGTGGAGTCGGCGGCGCCAGCATTCTCGGGTGTCGTGGTGGCAGAGATCCTGTCCATTGCCGCGCACCCCGAGGCTGACAAACTGCGTATCTGCCAGGTGAATGCGGGCAGCACGCCTTTGCAGATCGTCTGCGGCGCAGCCAATGCCCGCGCCGGCATCAAGGTACCGCTGGCGCAGGTGGGTGCGGTGTTGCCCGGTGACCTCACGATCAAGGCCGCGAAACTTCGTGGCGTGGAATCCGCCGGCATGTTGTGCTCGGCGAAAGAACTCGGTATTGCGACCACTTCCAGCGGCCTGCTTGAACTGCCAGCCGATGCGCCGGTGGGCACGAGTGTGCGGGACTATCTGGCGCTGGATGACGCAGTGCTGGAGCTCAAGGTCTACCCGAATCGTGGCGACTCCATGTCGGTGCTGGGTGTAGCGCGCGAGATCGCCGCCCTGTCGGGCACGGCGCTGAAGACGCCCGCTGCTGCAAGCATCAAGACTTCCGCCGGTCACGCAGTTGCCGCAGTTGTGCAGGCGCCGGACGCAGCACCTCGCTTCCTGACGCGCCGAATCACTGGTCTCAACAATCGCGTTGCCACACCCTTGTGGATGCAAGAGCGTCTGCGACGCGCCGGCCTGCGCAGCATCAATCCGGTGGTCGATGTCACGAACTTCGTGCTGATCGAGTTGGGTCAGCCGATGCATGCCTATGACGTACAGCACCTGATGGGTGCACTCACGGTGCGCATGGCGCTTGCGGGCGAAAAACTGCAACTGCTGGACGAGAGAACGGTCGAGCTCACACCAGATGTATTGCTGATCGCAGACGACAGCGGTCCCATCGGCATGGCCGGAGTGATGGGCGGGCAGGGCACGTCCATTACCGTCGATGCAACAGAAGTACTGCTGGAGGTGGCGTTCTTCACACCCGACGCCATCGCTGGTCGTGGCCGTAGTTACGGCATCCAGACCGATGCCAGCCAGCGCTTCGAGCGGGGTGTGGATCCAGAGGGGCAGACAGCAGCCATGCAGCGCGCCACGGCATTGCTGTTGACACTGTGTGGAGGCGAGGCGAGCGCGGTGGCCGAAGTGGTCCATGCGCCTGCATTGCCGGCGCGCGACCCAGTGATGCTGCGTCGCCAGCGGCTTGCGATGCTCACCGGGGCAGACATCGCCGATGTGCGCGTGCAGCGCTGTCTTAGTGCGCTTGGCATGCAGGTGGCTCCACATCTGCACGGCTGGATGGTCACACCGCCTTCCTGGCGCTTCGACATCGCCATCGAAGCTGACCTCGTCGAGGAAGTGCTGCGCATTGTCGGCTTCGATGCCGTGCAGGAAGCTCCCAAACGTCTGCCGCAGCGCTTTGCACGTCGCAGCGAGGCGCTCATCGACGAACGCGCGCTGCTCGACACTTTGATCGCGCGGGGCTACCAGGAGGCCATCACCTACGCCTTCGTCGATCCCGTTTTACAGGACAGCCTGTTCCCCGCACAGCAGGCGCTGCGCCTGGCCAATCCCATCGCTGCAGACCTTGCCGTGATGCGCGTGTCGCTGTGGCCGGGGCTGCTGAAGGTTGCGATGGAAAATCTCAGTCGCCAGCAGGACCGCGTGCGCCTGTTCGAACGTGGCACCGTGTTTCTGCGCGAGGGCGGTGCGGTGCGCGAGGTGCTGCGGGTGGCCGGCATCGCCTTTGGTCCCCGTGCGCCGGAGCAATGGGCGACCGGACGCGAGCCGGTAGATTTCTTCGACATCAAAGCGGACTTCACGGCGCTGCTGACCCTGGCCGGTGCCGGCACGCACTTCCAGTGGCAACCGGGTTCGCTGCCGTGTCTGCATCCCGGTCGCAGCGCCTGCGTACTGCGCGACGGCAAAGAAATCGGTTGGCTGGGCGAATTGCATCCTTCCCTTGCCGGCGAATTGGGTCTGGCTGGGCCCTGCATGCTGTTTGAACTGGACATATGGCCAGCGTTGCAGGCGCGTCTGCCAGCGCTCACGGCCGTCTCCCGCTTCCCACAGGTGCGCCGCGACCTTTCGATTACCGTGCCCGCCGATACGCCTTTAAGCGCCATCTTGAGTCGTGTTAGTGTTGCCGCGGGGAGTCAGCTGCGCGATCTGCGCGTATTCGATCTCTACCAGGGCGCTGGCATAGAACCAACTCGAAAAAGCGTCGCTTTAGGATTGATTTTTCAAGATAATACCCGGACGCTAAAGGACGACGAAGCGGATGCCCTCATGGCCTCCGTAGCCGCGGACCTCGGCGCGCACGTGGACGCGAAAATACGGAAGTAGCATGGCCCTGACCAAAGCCGAAATCGCCGAAGCATTGTTTGACCAGCTGGGTCTGAACAAACGCGAGGCGCGCGAACTGGTCGACCTGTTTTTCGAAGAAGTGCGCGGCGCGCTTTCCACCGGATCGCAGGTGAAACTTTCCGGCTTCGGCAACTTCGATCTGCGTGACAAGAACCAGCGGCCGGGTCGCAATCCCAAGACCGGCGAAGAAATTCCCATCAGCGCCCGGCGTGTCGTGACATTCCGCCCGGGACAGAAACTCAAGGCGCGCGTCGAAGCTTATGCTGGAACCCCGGAACAATAACGAACTGCCGGCGATTCCCGGCAAGCGTTACTTCACCATCGGTGAAGTCAGCGAGCTATGTGGCGTGAAGCCGCATGTGCTGCGTTACTGGGAACAGGAGTTCCCGCAGCTCAAGCCGGTGAAGCGACGCGGCAACCGCCGCTATTACCAGCGCCAGGATGTGATCATTATCCGCCAGATCCGCAGCCTGTTGTATGAACAAGGCTTCACAATCGGTGGCGCGCGCCAGAAGCTGGAAGGCGAAGAGGCACGCACCGATACCAGCCAGAGCCAGCAGATCGTGCGGCAACTACGGACAGAGCTCGAAGATATCCTGCGTATACTTCGTCGGTAGCGAAGGGTTTCGGAGGAAGGCATCATGACTGTCATTCGTCTTGCGGTGATCGGCGCCAGCCTTGCATTAATCGTACTTGTTGGCTGCTCATCTAAAGAAGCCAGCGCACCAGCAGCTCCCGCATCGACTGCAGCGGCATTGCCCGCCGGACCCCGGGCTGATGCGAGCATCCTGGATCTGATGCTCGACCCCATCGCCGCGAATGCAGATGTTCTCTGGAACGCCGTAGGTACTGTCAGCACGCCCACCGGCACCAAAGACCTCGCGCCCAGCACCGACGCCGAGTGGGCGGCCGTGCGTCAGAAAGCAGTCGGTCTGATGGAAGGGGCTGATCTGCTGATGGTGGAAGGACGCGTAGTTGCGCACCCGGACCAGAAGTACAAGGATCCGCCTGGCCCTGGAGATTTGACACCTGCCCAGGCGCAGGCCGCGATCGACAAGGACCGCATGGCGTTCAACGCATTTGCCGCTTCATTGAAGGCCGCCGGGGGCGCGATAGTTGCCGCCATCGACAAACGCGATCTGGAGGCCTATCAGACTGCCGGCGGCACGCTGGATGAAGTCTGCGAATCCTGCCACAAGCGCTTCTGGTATCCCGAAGGCGCCAAGACGCCCGGTCCCTGATCGGGGTTCCAGTCCCCATTTTGTTGTTGCGAGCGGGTATCATGCGTCTCCCAACGGTCGGGGCGTGGCGCAGCCTGGTAGCGCACTTGCATGGGGTGCAAGGGGTCGGAGGTTCAAATCCTCTCGCCCCGACCAATACTTACGTTCGTTCCTGTAAGTCTCTGTGGGCCGCTATGTGGGCCTATTTAGACTTGCTGCAATTCCCGAGGCTAATCGGCTCCGGGAAATGCAAACAGGAGACCGACCATGTCCAAGAAATCCCCAGCGCTTCGCGGCGCCAGCACCACTGACGAACAACTCCAGCAGATCCGCGAGGCGGGCAAGCTGCTGGATTCTGCCAGCCACCAGCTGCGCGTCCTGCTCTCCACCTTCGCGCAGGACGACTGTTCGGCGAGGCTGGAGACTCCCGACATCTTGCGATCTGTAATCGCGATCCAAGACACCCTCTCGGCTGTAACCGAGCCACTATTCGTGAATGGAACGGGTCCAGCGTGGACCTTCGCTTCACGGCAACTGGGTCGCGTCTACGGCGCTTTCGGCGCTATTTGCCTAACGCGTCATGCCCTTGCCACGAATTCCGACATCGAGGGCCGTGACAGCGCCGGAAATCCCGTCACATCCTCCCCGGTTGTCGACACACTGGAATTGGTCCAAGAGAAGATCGACACGGTTCTGGCAGCCGTGAATCGATTCACCAGCAGTCCAAAGGCTGCGAAGCTGAAGCTGGTCCACCTGCTTCAGGCGGTGCAGTCATGAGTCGGGTTCAAGTGGAGAAGCGCAAACCCATGACCGGGGAACAGTTTGCGGTAATGCTGGCGAAGCTTCCGCCGGACGTACAAACACTGTTCGCCCGTCTGGTACATGGAATGGCGGAGGAAAACCGGCAGGGCCGCAAGACCCTGTCGCGGCGCTTCACGGCGTTGAGCAAGCGGCGCTTCGGTGCAGAGCGCAGGTTGACTGAAATGCGCAAGATGTTGGACGAACTGAACCCGCTGTAAGTCTACAGGGCCGCCTCGCGAGGGGCGGCCTTCCCACGAATCGTGGTACTGCTCTAGACTGAGCTATGGCCTATCTCCGGAGCCTTCTGACGGCGCTGTTATTTACAACCTCTGCTTTGGCGCAAGCAGAGTGCACTGCGGTTCCTGCAGAGTTTCTGCCTGCCGCGCATGAACAGTTCTATGAAAAGCGTACGAAGCTGTTCTTGTCGCTCTGCGAGGCGACCTCTGGGCAAATGGTCGACCGTGACGATATTCGGCTGCGAGACCGCCTCACTACAGTTGCTCTGTCGCCGCCGAAGAAGCAGCCTTCTCTCGCGAGCGCCTATCCTCCGTCGGCCGTAATTAACTCAGTGCAAGGCACTGTGTTCGTGTTAGTCGTGACAGACAAAGATGGCAAGATAACCAAGATCTCCATTGTACAGTGGAGTTGACCCGCTTTCGTAGACACCTCACCGTTATAGCAGGAGGAGTTCACGATGGCAGACAAGACGGTCCGGTACGCGCCGGAGTTCAAGCGACAGATGGTGGCTTTGGCCCGATCAGGGCGAACCCCGGCCTCGCTTTCCAAGGAGTTTGGCCCTTCGGCCATGACGATCGGGATATGGATCAAGCAGGCCGCGCGTGATGCGGGCAAGGGCGACGGCGGGCTGACCAGTACCGAGCGCGAGGAGCTGACGCGGCTACGACGCGAGAACCGGCGGTTGAAGGAGGAGCGGGAGATCCTCTCAAAAGCCGCGGCCTGGTTCGCCACGGAGAGCGGTCCCTCGAAGCGCTCTTCGGGTTCGTGAAGGTGAACCAGGCCACCCACTCGGTGGGGATGATGTGCCGACTGCTGGAGATATCGAGAAGCGGGTTCTATGCCTGGGATGGCCGGCCGATGTGCGCACGGCGACGACGGGATCTGGAGCTCACAGGCAAGATCTGCGCGATCCACCGCCGTTCGCGCGACACGTATGGTTCGCCGAACATCCATGCGGAGCTGGCCGACGACCACGACATCCACGTGGGCCGCAAGCGCGTGGCCCGGCTGATGCGTGAGAACCGCATCCGAGGCGCCACGCTGCGCAAGTACGTGGTGACGACGCAGAGCGATCCGGAGGCTGCAAAACCCATCGACCTGGTGCAGCGCCGGTTCTTTGCCGATGCGCCGGATCAGCTGTGGGTGGCCGACATCACCTACATTCCGACCTGGTCGGGCTGGCTGTATCTGGCAATGGTGCTGGACGTGTACTCGCGCAAGATCGTCGGCTGGGCCATGGACACGAACATGCGTACGCAGCTGATCCTGGATGCGCTGCAGATGGCCGTGACCCAGCGTCAACCCAGCGGGGTCATTTTTCACTCGGACCGCGGCAGTCAATATACGAGTTACGCGTTCGGCAAACGCTGCCAGGAAGCCGGCATCATGCCGTCGATGGGATCGGTGGGCGATGCGTACGACAACGCCATGGCCGAGAGCTTCTTTGCGTCGCTGGAGCGTGAGGTGCTGAACCGCAGAAGGTTCAAGAGCCCGACTGAAGCACGCATGGCGACATTCGAATGGATCGAAGGCTGGTACAACCCGCATCGCCGTCACTCCGGCATCGGCTACCGCTCGCCGGTCAACTACGAGCGAGCGCACCATCAAGCCAGGGCCAGAATGGTAGAGCTTCTGCCGCCTCCGGCGGCAGACTCACTGTCGGGTATGATCAGAAGGCAGCATGAAGACAAGATCACAGGACTAAGACACTAACCTGTCCACGGAAGCGGGGCAGCTCCACAGTCCGCGGGCAACAGCGATCTTGACCTCGCGGGAATTAAGTTTATACGGGGCGCCGCAAACGTGAGATATCTCCTCGACGGCCAACCTGTCCAAGTTTTTTCTGTTCAGCAAGCTGCTTTTTCCCTCAAGTGACATCCTGGTGTTAATGGGCGATCGGAAGGCATAAACTGACCGACGACGAACTACTCGCCGCCGCCCGCATCACCCTGGCTAACGCTTTACGTCGCTGGCAGCCTCCGTCTACTGCGCACCCTGACGTTCCGGCACCCACCAACCCCGCCGCAGATCCACCGCCTGCCTCCCGCATATCCCGCACTTGAGCCTGGGTAGTAGCTTGTCCCGAGTCAGCCCCTCCCATTCGCGCTGAGAAGGGATAGTCGCTACGCGACCGCAGGCGCACCAAACATGAAGGACGGGAGAGCCGATCATCGGCCTGGAGACTACAACGCGAGGTCATACAGTATTCAAGGGGCGCGAACTACTGTATGAAGCTCGTAAGAATAAGAAGAACGCCTCTCAAGGTTATGACTAAGAAAGGTTCTCTTGGCACTTCCTCGGTACGGCTCATCATGCGATGGTGGGCAGACGCTATAACTAAGGTCAGACACATGACTAAGAAACATTATGGCGGTGATGAGCAAAAACCGCAGAAAGCCGAAGTCAGTCCCTCAGACAAGGATCGCGAGAAGCCGCGCAGCACCTTCGAGGTATTAACGGGGACGCTTGGCCTTGCGGGCTTGGTTATAGGCATCGCTTCCGTATCTCGATTGTACGCAATCCTTTTCGCCACGCTGGTGGCCGTTGTACTAGTCAACCCGTGGGCGTACAGATGGATTGGGAGACTATTAGCTCTTCACGTCGTTTGGCGGTGTGTGGTTCTAACTGTCGTAGTTATAGTCGGTGGCCGAGTGGCCTATAACTTCTTAGATCGGGTGGCCCGAGAACGAGCCGTGCCAAAAGCTGGCCTCATCTTGCAGGTAAAACCTATCGGGTTCAATGGTCCAGCAACCACGGCATCGCTTGATCTCCAGTTTATAAACCTGGGTCCCGAAATTGCTTACGATGCTACATACCTGGTTGGCGTGGAACGTTATGAAATTAAGGATGACAGTTCCGCTGCCGCTGGAACTTTGCTCCATGACGTTTCGAATGCCTTAGCCAATAAGGCAGCACAGAACGCCTTGACCGATGAGATTCAATTACGCCGATACCAGTGGGACAAAGAAGACATATTCCCAAATGATCCGCGTTCATCTACATACCCATCCACATACAGAGCCGCGCCTATGCCCAGTTTTGGTTGGGGGTATGTCATCGTTGGAATTACAAGCTGGACGGATACCGGAGGAAGTTTCGAAGCAAGACGGTGCCTGATCATAGAGCGTGGCGAATCCTATCAGTGCAACGTTCAGCACAGCATTAAGGTGCTTCGTGGGGCCGGCTCGTGATCAGAGTGCGCGAATATTGGTAAACCTGGGTAGAGAAAATATGGACGCGCCGAAACCGCCACAAGGAGATTATGCAGCTCCTAGCGGGGTAACATCGCGAAGCGAACGTTCGCAAGACTACTTCGGATCGCTTTCGAATTGAGACCGCCGGGTCAACTCCATACCGCTTTGCTTGCCCGGATTTGTTGGCCTAGCCGGCCCGAACCCCCGCGCGAGTTTTTCTGCATCGAGAGTGACCTGAGGTCATCCGGCCGTCGCCTCTTTCCTTCGCCCGGCCAGCGTCTCCCGCAGTCCGGTATTGCTAAAATGCTCAGTGTTGCTCACATGGCTAAGGTCGAGTGGGGTTTGCGTTGACTGTCTCTCCGGCGTCGAAAACCAAAGCAAAGCCAGGCGAGCCTTGGGAGCCGATCGTGGCCAAGGTTTTGGCCGCCATCCTTGGCGGCTATGGCCTGGCCTATACTTCGGGCGCCGCCCTGGCCAAAATCCTGCCCCTACGGCCCAGCGAGGCCGTCTACCTGATCGGCATGCTTCAGGTTCTGCTCTACGTCGGGGTCGTCATCTGGATATTCTCGGTCTCGGCCAGGAGGGCCTGGATCGTCCTGGCGCTGCTGATCGCTCTGTGTGAACTCGTCGTCTTGATCAATTAGCCAATAAGAATTCTGGTGTCGGGGAGCGGGCTATGGCGAAAAGTTTCACCCAGAACATGTCGTGGCTGCACACCTGGTCCGGGCTGTTTTTCGGCTGGCTCCTGGTCCCCATCTTCATAACCGGCTCGATCTGCGTCTACTGGTTCGAGATCAGCGTCTGGGCCAGGCCCGAAAACCACGTCATGCGCGAGGCCGAGCCCGCCGCCCTGGTGGAGTTCAGCGAGGCCTATCTGAAGAAGACGGCGCCGGACTCGCGCTTCTGGAAGATCGGCCTTCCGGCGACCAACGCCCGCGATCCAATCCTCTACCTCAGTTGGATGGATAAGCAGGGCAAGCTCGCCAGGGCGCAATTCAACGCCGACGGCTCGGGCGATCCGATCAGGACCGATACGATCGGCGGGCGTTTCTTCGTCAACTTCCACTACATTTTGAACGACCTGCCGCGCCAGAAGAACTCTATCGGCCTCCTCCTGGTGGGGGCGGCCAGCATCGTTTTCCTGGCGGGCGTCATCAGCGGCGTCGTTGTGCACAAGAGGATATTCAAGGACTTCTTCACCTTCAGGCCCCAGGCGAAGTCACGGCAACGCACCTGGTTGGACGCCCACAATGTCCTGAGTGTTCTGCCGCTTCCCTTCCACTTTCTGATCGTCCTGACCGGGATGGCCTACCTCTGCTACGCCTATATCCCGTCCGGCATAGCCACCCTTTACAAGGGGTCCGAACCCGCCTTCCGCGTGTCGGCCGACTTCAGTCAGGACTCCGAGCTTGTCGATCCGGCCAAGGCGACGCCCGGACCCATCGCGCCCAACCTGGCCCTCGCGCTCCTGCACGACCGCGCGGTCGCCGGTGAACTGCGGCCCGAGGTCATGGGCTATATCGTCGTCCGCGATCCGGGCCGGGCCAATGCGGTGGTCGAGATGTTCGGCGCCCATCGCCAGGGGATCTTCATCACCAACAGCCCGCGCGTCGCCTTCGACGGCGTCAGCGGCCGGGTCATCCGCGCCATGCACGCCCGCCCGCCGATCAGCGAGACATGGGATGTGATCGCCGGCCTGCACATGGCGTTTTTCGGCGGCGGCCTCATGCGGCTGCTCTATCTGGTCAGCGGCGTGGCGGGCGCGGTGATGATGGCGACGGGCCAGCTGCTCTTCACCATCAAGCGCCGCGAACAGGCGGTCTCTCCCGCGGCGGAGCGTTTCTACGCCATCGTCGACCGGATCAATGTGGCGACCATGGCCGGGGCCTGTTTCGCCTGCATCGCCCATCTCTGGGCCATCCGGCTCCTGCCTTTCGAGATGGCCGGCCGGGCGGCGTGGGAGGTCAATGTCTTCTGGTTCGCCTGGGCGCTCGCATTCCTCCACGCCGCCCTGCGGCCGCCGAAGGCCGCCTGGGTCGAGCAGCTGGCCGCCACCGCCGTCCTCTGCGTCTTCCTGCCGGTCCTCGGCTATCTGGTTCCCAATTCCGGCCTGCTCGACATGATCGCAAGAGGGGACTGGAAGACGGCGGGGGTCGATCTCGCCAGCCTCGGCTGCGGCCTTTTCATCGGCTGGATGGCGCTGCTACTCAGCGGCGAACGCCTCCCGAGAGCGGCTCGGAAGTCTTCGCTCGTGGGCGCCTGATGCTGATCGTCGTGTCTCTTCTCGCGGCCTTTTCGGGCTTCAGCGCCATCTGCGTCTCGATGCGCAAACATCAGCGCGAGGTCTGGAAAAAGCCGCTCGACCGCCGCTCCGTCGTGGCCCTGCGCCTCGCCGGATGCGCGCTGCTGGCGCTGGCTTGGTGGCCCTGTGCGGCGATCTGGGGCCTCGGAATGGGGACGGTGGCCTGGGTCTGCTGCGTCGGCCTCGCTCCGATCGCGCTGGTCTTCCCGCTCGCCTACGCCCCGAAGCCCAGCGCCCTGGCGGGCGGCGTGGCCGGCGCGCTGGCGGTCGTCGCTTCCCTCGGCGCGCTCCTGGTGCATTAGCGCTCCCAAGCCGCCCAAATATCTGCGTTGAACCGTTGCAGACATTCTCGAGCAGCTCTGCGGCTACGCCGGTAGCCCGATCAGCCGATGCGCGTTGGTCCAGGCCATCTTGCGAAAGATCTCCGGCGTGGTGAGTCGAGTCACCAAACCAAGATTCTCACGCGCAAGGCACTTGCCGCGCAGGCCCGTGACTGCGCCCGTGGCAGGTGCCCCGCGCCCAACCGCGGCTCTTCCGCCGCCAGCTTGCGCCGCGCTGCCGCCGCGCCCATCCTCGCAAAAGCAGTCGCTACCGAAATGTAGCTTGTCTTGGTGGCGCTTGAGAAAGTCCGTGGAGAAAGCGGCGTCGCGGGACAGGAACGTGTTGCAAGATGTCGCGGAAAGATCGGCGAACATATTGGGATAATCCGACAGCAGTTTGTCGGAGATGCCGCCCCGCACGACGGGGCCGGTGGGGTAGGTCGCCGTGTCATCATTGCTGGCGCTGACATTGGCCCAAAAGGAATTGGCGTGGGCGATAAATTTGGTGCGCGGATTGGCCTGCAGAACGGGGGCGAAACGGCGCAGGCCGCGGTTGAAAAAGGATTGGGAGTCGCCGATCGGATCCTGGAAATGGACCAGCACGGGAACGCCCAAATCCGCCGCCAAGGCATAGACGCGGCGCATTTGCGGACCATCAGCATCGACGGGCATCTTCACTTCGCCGAAGCCTTTGGCGCCGGCCTTTACCTGCGCCGTCAGCCGGGCCTCGAAGCCTGGCGTCGTCAGGTCTGTGGCGCCGAACCAGACGGGGAACATGGCGGCATTCTGCGCCCGGCATTTGGCGTAAATGTCCGCGATGTCGAGCGGCGATGGTGGCAGGCTGATCAGGCTCACCGCCGTGATGCCGGCACCGATCTGATGGGCGATGTTCTGCTCCACCGTCCCGCGGGTATGGAAATGCATGTCGATGACAGGCGAACTCCAGCGCGGGATATCGTCCTGTGCGAACGCCGGCGTTGCCGCCAATGCGCTCATACCTGCCAAAAGCTGCCGACGATCCATGCCGCCCTCCTGTTGGTTTTGTTACCCGCCGCCAATGCACTGGTATGAAATCACACTACTGGCCCTTCCGGCGACCGACCTGTGTTAACGCGGTGGACCCGCAACCATTCTCCCGGTAACCGGCGTCATGGGCGCAATTCCGCCGCCGCCGGCCGTTCCACCCGCTCGTTGCTAATCGATGGACATGGTCATTGCGCCAGCGGCGGACTTGCGTCGACCCGTGCCATAGTTCAGCTGTGAGCTACAGCCGCCTATCTGCGGCAGAGGGATTTCAGGAAGATTGCGGGCGCCGGGCAATGATCACCAAGGGATTTGCAATGCTGGCATAGCGATTCACGCTCGGAGGTTCCGGCCCGCCGGTGCCAAGCTGCGGCTGGACATACCATCCGGCCCACACAACGATTCGTGCAGGGCAGGTGGCTTGAAGTTCCTATTATCCGCCCGAGGGGTGCGCCGTGGCGGCGCTATAGTGTGAGAGTTACCAGTCAATATAGGACCCGGGAAGGGAGGATGCGATGACCGAACGCAAGGGAAGTCTGGACCGGCGCACGCTGGTGAAAGGTATCGGGGCGGGTGTCACCGCCATGGCGGGGAGTGCACAGGGTGCGGCTCCCGCTCGCAACACGCGCCGCAGTTACGCCAGCGTCGGCTGCGGCAGTCGTGCCCGCATGTACCAGGATGCGATCTGGGGTCCGCATGCTGCGACGGCCCGTCTGGTCGCAATCTGCGACACCAACCAGGGCCGGCTGAACTACGTGGCGCAGCGCGCTGCAAGCGTCGGTGCGCCGGTACCGCAGGGCTATGCGGCCACCGACTTCGACCGGATGCTGCGCGAGCACCAGCCGGATGCGTTGATCGTGACCACGCCCGATGCCATGCATGACGACTACATCGTGCGCGCGCTGGATGCCGGCATCGACGTGATCACCGAGAAGCCGATGACCACCGACGCCACGAAGGCGCAGCGCATCATCGATGCCGTGAAGCGCAGCGGCAAGTCGGTGCGCGTCACTTTCAACTACCGTTACTCGGCATTCCGCAGCCAGCTCAAGGAAATACTGATGGCCGGCCAGATCGGCGAGGTTCTGTCCGTTGATTTCCACTGGCTGCTGAACACCGTGCATGGTGCGGACTACTTCCGCCGCTGGCATAGCAACAAGGCGATATCCGGCGGGCTGATGGTGCACAAGGCCACGCATCATTTCGATCTGATGAACTGGTGGCTGTCGGCGCAGCCAGTGACCGTGCGCGCGTTGGGCAAGCGCGAGTTCTATACCCCGGCCATGGCGCGACGCATGGGACTCACTGGTCCTCACGAACGCTGCACCACCTGCCCCGAGAAGAACAAGTGCACCTTCTTCATGGACATCAAGGCAGATGCCAGCCTCAAGGCGCTGTACGCCGACAACGAGAAGTACGACGGCTATTTCCGCGACCAGTGCGTATGGCGCGAGAACATCAGCATCGAGGACACGATGAACGTCATCGTCGGTTACGACACCGGCACGACGATGAGTTACAGCCTGAACGCCTTCAATGCATGGGAGGGCTACATGGTCGCCTTCAATGGCACGAAGGGCAGGCTGGATCAGAAGGTGGTGGAGCAGGCCTTCGTGGCGGGTGCGGCAGTGGGTCAGAGCACCGTGGCAGGTGATGACATCACCACCACGTTCACACCGCTGCGCGGCCGCGCGCAGGTGATCCCGGTGCGCAATGTGCAAGGCGATCACGGTGGGGGTGATACGGCGCTGCTAGCGGACCTGTTCGATCCCGCTGCACCCGCCGATCCGCTGCTGCGCCACGCGGACTATCGCGCCGGTGCAGCGGCGATGCTGGTGGGTGCGGCAGCGAATGTCTCGTTCCGCACCGGGCAGACAGTGATGATCAATGATCTGGTGAAGGGGCTGGAACGTCCCGACCAGTCTGCGATGCCAGGTCACAACGGGCCGGTGCCCATGCCTGTTTCAACGCGGCAAATGTAACGTCGATGGCTGCGCAGCTGCTCAGGGTGGATACGCGCGACAATGTCGCGACGGCATTGCAGGATCTGGCGGCAGGCACGCTGGCGCAGTTGACGCCAGATGGCCAGATTCTGCTGATCGATGCCGTGCGTCGCGGCCACAAGATTGCGCTGGCTGACATCGCTGCGGGCGAGTCCGTGATCAAGTACGGGTTCACCTGTGCCCGCGCATCGACAGCGATCACAGCCGGCCAACATGTCCACACGCACAATGCCGTCACCACACTCACAGCCGGCGCGAAATTTCACTATCAACCCGAGGTGGATCCGCGCGCCGCATTGCCAGACGCGCCGCACTTCATGGGCTATCGTCGCGCTGACGGCCGCGTGGGAACGCGCAATGAGATCTGGATCATTCCCACAGTGGGTTGCGTAGCACGCACAGCGGAGCGGATCGCGCGCGAAGCCGGTGCGAAACATGCGGGGGCAGTGGATGGCATTCATGCCTTCGCTCACCCGCTGGGTTGCTCGCAGCTGGGGGATGATCTGGATGGCACACGCAATTTACTGGCCGCACTGGCGCTGCACCCCAATGCAGGCGGCGTGCTGCTGATCGGGCTCGGTTGCGAATCCAACCAGATGCGACAGCTGGTAGAACGTATCGGCAGCACCGGCAAACCCGTCCACACGCTCATTGCGCAGCAATCTGAAGATGAGCACGCCGCTGGCCTGGAATTGATCGACGCGCTCGTGGCGGTGGCTGGCAAGGCGCGTCGTGAACCCGTGCCGCTTCGCGATCTGGTGGTGGGCCTGAAGTGCGGCGGATCGGATGGCATGTCGGGGCTCACGGCCAATCCCGTAGTGGGGCGCATCAGCGATGCGGTCACGTCTGCGGGAGGCAGCGCGATACTGACGGAGATTCCGGAAATATTCGGTGCGGAACAGCTGCTGATGAAGCGCGCTGAAGACGCAGGTGTGTTTGCCGAGATTGTGTCGCTGGTCCAGCGTTTTCGGCTGTATTACGTGGAGCATGGCCAGCCGGTGAGCGAGAACCCGTCACCGGGCAACATCGAAGGCGGCATCACCACGCTGGAAGAAAAATCCCTGGGCGCGGTGCAGAAGGCGGGACGCGCTACCGTCACGGCTGTGATTGCCTACGGTGAACGCATCGGCAAGCACGGCCTCACGCTGCTGGAGTCTCCCGGCAATGATGCTATCTCATCCACGGCCCTGGCTGCGGCCGGCGCGAACGTCATCCTGTTCACCACTGGTCGCGGCACGCCGCTGGGTTTTCCTGTTCCCACGATCAAGATCTCCTCCAACAGCGACCTTGCCAAGCGCAAACCGGGGTGGATCGATTTCGACGCAGGCCAGGTTCTGGAGCAGGGGCTCGAATCAGTGAGCGACGCCATGCTGCAGCATGTCTGCGCCGTTGCCTCGGGTGCACAGACGGCGGCCGAGAAGAATGGCGAACGCGAGATCGCCATCTGGAAGCGCGGCGTAACCTTGTGAAGCCGGCGCCGGCGTACCTGCTGCATCTCCCGCTTCTGCTCTGTTTCGCTTTCGCCTCGTTTTGGGCGGGAGCGGTGTTCGCCGCCGCGCCAAGCGCGCCGACGTTTTTGCTGGTGAACGATGCCGCCAGTCCGATCGGGATTGGAGCGAAACCTTTTTTCGGCTGGCGGGTGAACGATCGCGATGCGAACGAAATTCAGACGAAGTACCAGGTGCGCGTTGCGGCCACGACCGCGGCGCTCAACGCTGGCCGTGGCGAAATGTGGGACAGCGGCGAAGTAACTAGCCGCGATCAGAATCATGTCACCTACGAGGGTTCAGCGCTCGCCGCCGACCGGCAGTATTTCTGGCAGGTGCGCACGTGGGATAAGACCGGGGCGCCCGGGCCGTTCTCGGCGCCGGCGACGTTCACGGTCGGTCCGGTCGCCAACGAGGATTGGTCCGGCGCTTCTTGGATTCGTCGCACCAACACCGACCCGGACGACTACACGTATTTTCGGAAACGCGCCGACCTGCCCAACCGCCCCATCCGCCGCGCCACCGTTTACATCGCCAGCGTGCACAAGTATGAGCTTTTCGTGAACGGCCAGCTCGTCGGCAAAGGCCCGGCCTACCAATACCCGCAATATCAATATTACAACGGCTACGACATCACCTCGCGGGTGAAGCCAGGCGCAAATCTCTTTGCCATCTTCAACCACTGGTTCGGTGGCGGCCAGGGTCGCGCGACCAGCGCGCGCGGCGTGCTGATGAAAGCCGTCGTGCATTACACCGACGGCTCGAGCGTCGTCGTTGGCACCGACGGCGGATGGAAACAACGGCAGGCACCACAATGGGTACTCGGCCAGCTCAGCCGAAATCCAGGCGAGGGCGTCGGCTTCATTGAGCGCATCGATGCGCGTCAGGTTTTGCCGAACTGGAACCAGCCTGGCTTCGATGATGCAGCGTGGGCCGGCGCCGATGTTATCGGCCCGCATCCGACCGCGCCGTGGATTAACCCGCTGCAGCCCGACCTCACGCGCATTGTCGAAAAGGAAATCACGCCTGCCACCGTGAAATCTCTCGGCGACAACGCCTACCTCGTGGACCTCGGCAAAGTTTATGCCGGCATGCCGCGCGTCACGTTCGAGGGCGGCACGCCCGGCCAGCTTGTCACGATGACGGGCGGCTACATGCTTGGCGCCGACGGCCGCGTCGATCCCACCAAAAACCAGAGCACGAACCTCGGCTACTTCGCGGAGCTCAATGGCGGCGCTTTCACCTACGCGCCCGTCGAATACTTCGGAATGCGCTACTTGCAGATCGAGAATTCGCCCGTGCGGATCACGCCGGAGAAAGTCAAGTTCGTCGTCCGCCACAGTCAGCTCGACGAGACGCGCTCCGCGTTCACATCGCCGAATCCGACGCTCAACGCCGTGTGGGATTTCATGAAGCGCTCGATCGCGGTCAACGCGCAGGAGGAATTCGTCGATACGCCCACGCGGGAAAAAGGTGGGTTCCTCGGCGATGGCGCGATCATGAGCACAGTCGCGATGCCGGTAGTCCATGAGCGCCTGCTCACGCTCCGACAATTGAACGAGTTTCTCGCGTCGATGGATCAGTTCTGGAACACCGAGGCCAATCGCGGCCGGATCAACGCGGTCTACCCGAACAACGACAATGGCCGCGACATCCCCGATTACACGCAGGCCTTCCTCGTCTGGGTGTGGGATTACTACATGGAGACGGGCGATGCCGAATTCCTGCGCACGCACTACTCGTATTTGAAAGCGGTGAGCGAGTATGTTTATCGGGCGCGCCGCGCCACCACCGGTCTTATCACCGATCTTCCCGGCGGCGGCGGCAGCTACGACCGCGGCATCATCGACTGGCCGGCGTCGATGCGTTACGGCTACGACATGCTCACCTCCGGCCGCGCAGTGATCAACTACTGGGCTTACGCGGACTTCGACGCGATGTCGCGCATTGCCGGCGCCATTGGTCACACCGCCGATCGCGATCTCTACCGCATCCGCGCCAACGAACTTAAAACCGCGATCAACGCGAAGCTGCTCACCGGCGACGGCGTATACATCGACGGACTCTACGCCGACGAAAAGCCGAGCGCCAATGCCTCGCAGCACGCCAACATGTTTCCGCTCGCGCTCGGCCTCGTGCCAGACGCGCAGCGCGCGAGCGTCATTGCGAAAGTGAAAGAACTGAAGATGAGCGTCGGCATGGTCACGGCGTTGTTCCTCGTGCGCGGTCTCGGCGAAGCAGGCGAAGGCGAGCAGCTCATCGAGCTTTTCACCAACGCCGAATGGCCCGGCTGGGCTCGCACACTCGCGCTCGGCGGCACCGCGACGTGGGAATCCTGGAACTCGAACACAGAGGACAACAGCCAGTCGCACGCGTGGGGTGCCGCGGGACTGGAGGGCTATGTGCGCTACATCCTCGGCATCAAGCCGACGAAGCCCGGCTACGAAGACGTGCAGATCAAGCCGCTGCTGTTCGGGACGAAACTGCTTTCCGCCCGCGGCACGATTCCGACGGACCGCGGCGACATCTCGGTGTCGTGGGAGCGCAGTGGCGATCGCTATGCGATGACGGTGAGCCTGCCGGTGAACGTCACGTCCTTCGTGCACGTGCCGAAAGGCTCGGTCACGAACAACACCGTGCGCGTCGACGGCGCGAGTGTCGCGGGTACGCAAGACGGAGCCTACGTCAAGGTCCCCATCGGCTCCGGTACCCACCGGGTAGAGCGGGCGTTGTGATGATCAGTCCGGAGCTCGTGCCAGTGTTCGCAGCTGCCGCCTGAAGGCAACCTCAGCGAAATGCTGCGGCGCTGAGCGTCGCGGCGCCCGTGGACCCGAGGGCGATTGTCTTGACCGCGGCGCCATAGCGAACCATGGCCGTCCCGTTCTTCGGGCCGCGCACCAACGCGGTGACAAGCTTGCCGTCCGTCCATTTCATATCGACGCTAAAGCCGCCGCGCGCGCGCAAGCCCGTGACCGTACCGTCGCGCCAGGCGGACGGCAGCGCCGGCAGCAGATGGACATCGCCTTCATGCGACTGCAAAAGCATCTCGGCCACGCCGGCCGTTGCGCCGAAATTGCCGTCGATCTGGAACGGCGGGTGGGCATCGAAAAGGTTCGGGTAGATACCACCGCCGTCCTTTACGTCAGTTCCGACCGTGTTCACCGGCGTCATCAGACTGCGCAGCATCAGATAGGCATGGTCGCCGTCCTGAAAGCGCGCCCAGAAATTGATTTTCCATGCCCGGCTCCAACCCGTGCCGCCATCGCCCCGGGCGCGCAGGGAAACCTTGGCCGCCTCGAAGAGATCGGGCGTGCCACTGGCCGTGATCTGACGGCCGGGGTGCAGGGCAAAAAGATGGCTTGCATGCCGATGCTGGTCCTCCGGATCGTCGCGGTCTGTCTCCCACTCTTGCAGCTGGCCCCATTTGCCGATCTTGGGGATCAACAAGCGTCTGCGCATGTCGGCGATTTTGTTGCGATAGGCCCTGTCCACGCCAAGCACATTCGCCGCATCGATGTAGTTCGTAAAGAGGTCGAAGATGATCTCCTGGTCATAGGTGACGCCGGGTTCCTTCGGCCCATGCTCCGGCGACCAGCCGATAGGCGTGACGAGCGTTCCATCCGGGCGTTGCACCAGCATGTCCTCCCAGAATTCGGTGACCTCCTTGAGGAACGGATAGGCCACCGTTCGCAGATAGCCCTTGTCCTGCGAGAAAGCGTAATGCTCCCAGACGTGCTGGGCGTACCAGGCACTGCCCGGCGGGTTCCAGTTCCAGCTGCCACCGCCGAAGATGCCGTTCTCGGTGCGCACGGTCCAGCCGCGCACCTTGGGGCCGAAGTCAGGGTCTTCGCGCGTACGCAGGCGGGCCACCGGCACTTGGGTGACGAAATAGTCGAGCATCGGCCGGTGCAAATCGCCGAGGCTCGTCGGCTCGGCAGGCCAGTAGTTCATCTGGATGTTGATATTGGAGTGATAATCGCTGCGCCACGGCGGTTCGTTGGAATCGTTCCATAGCCCTTGAAGATTGGCCGGCAGACCGCCGGGACGCGACGAGCTGATCAACAGATAGCGGCCATACTGAACGAAGAGTTCCTCGAGATCCGGATCGACCGTCATTTGGCGGTTGTAGGCGATCAATCTTCTATCGGTAGGCAGGGAGGCAAGCTGCGTCGCAGTCTCCCCAAGGTCGAGGTTGAAGCGGCGGAAGAGCGCGCGGTAGTCGGCGGCGTGCGCCGCGTAGAGCGCCTCGAATGTCTTCCTCGCCGCGGCGTCGACGCGCCGCGTCACCTTGGCGTGGGGCGCTTCGCCACGCCAGCCCTTGGCGTGGTCCGGCAGATAGTCCGTGTCGGCAGAGAGGATCAGATTCAGGGTCGTACAATTCTCGAATACGAGATAGGTACCAGGTAGGACGACTTTCGCCACATTGGGGATGCCGGAAAGCGGCGCGTCGGCCGTAGAGAGCGGCGTGCTCTCGATGCGAACCCGACCGCCAGTGTTCTGCACGAGCAACTGGGATTCGTAGCGCAGACCGCTTTTTTCGAGCTGTCCTGCTGCCGTCAGCCGCGCACCCGAAGCCGTCACCACCGCGCCATGCATGTCGGAAAGCCAGATGCGGCCCGAATGGCTGCCCGGCTTGTCGGCGGTCAACCGGATCACGATCACCCCGGCCGGATGGCTGGCGAAGGCTTCGCGGCGATAGGCGATACCCCCTGATCGATAGGCAACGCGCTGGATCGAACCCTCGATATCGAGCAGGCGCTGATAATCGGTCGGATCCGCGTGATTCAGCTGTATGAATACGTCGCCGAAGGCCTGATAGCGGCCGGCGTCTCTTTCGTCGCCCGTCCACAGGGTGTTTTGATTGAACTGCACCCGCTCGGTGGTGGTGAGGCCGAACAACATGGCCCCGAGGGAGCCTGACCCGATCGGCAGAGCTTCGGTCATCCAGGACCGTGCCGGTTGGTCGTACCAGAGCACTGTGTTGGGGGCGCTGGCCGCGTGCGCGGAAAAAGCTGCGAAAAGAGTGAAGCCGGACCATAGAAGAGCAAGAATCTTTCTCATGCGCAAAGGCTCCCCCCGTCCGCAATCCCATAAAAACGCAGTATGCACGATTCGGTGAGCGGGTCGCAGGCTGCCCGGCACGCGGGTCCCGCACTGCAGTAGCCTTCCGCTGCGGGCCGCAGTCGGAGTAATCTCACGTAGCGAATGGATTGCAAACACGGGGGAATGAAAAATGTTTAGCCGCAACGAAGTACGCTACGCCATCGGTGTCGCGGGCATGACATTGGGCGCAGGGGTGAGCGCTCACCATTCCACCGCGAATTTCGATACCCGACAGACTGTCGAGTTTCGCGCGACCGTGACCAAATTTGAATTCAACAATCCGCATTCGCACCTGTACCTTGAGCGTGCCAGTCCCGAGGGCGTCAAAGAGCAATGGCTGGTGGAGCTGCCTTCGGTGCCAGCGATGAGGTCGACAGGCATCACATCTCGCGACAAGTTCAAGCCGGGCGATGTGATCACATTCCGCGGCTCTCCCGATCGAGACCCGAAAAAGAAGTACGTCACTTTCAATCGCATTACGAAAGAGGACGGCACGGTCTTCGGCCGCGAGCAGGACGCTTCGCAGCGCACGGCGCAGACGCCCAAGGGGCCTGGCTCCAGCGATTTCACTGGCACGTGGTCGTTGATGGGCTGGATTCCTGAAGGCGGTACGCGCGCGTTCTTCGATCCAGTGTCCTACTCAGTGACCCAAAAGGGCAAGACGGTCCTGGCCGAATACGCCGAGGAAAAAGATCCCGTCCTCAATTGCGAGAAACATGGGCTGCCACGCTCGATCTACGGCGTCTATCCGCGCAGCATCACCCGCAAGGGCAACAACCTGGAATTTCATTACGAGTATATGGATGTGCTGCGCACCATCCATATGGATCAGAAGTCCCATCCCGCCAACGCTCCGCGCTCACATATTGGTCACTCGATCGGACGCATGGAGGGCAACATACTGGTCATTGAAACGGCGAATTTCTCGGCACAGCGGTGGGGCAACGGTCGCGGCCTGGATTCCAGCGATCAAAAGCAATTGGTGGAGCGGTACACGATGGGCCCCGATGGGCACACGATGAAGGTGACGTTCACGTTGACTGATCCGGTGTATCTCACCCAACCAGTCGTGGAGACATTCAGTTTCAGCTACTCGCCCGAGTACAAGATCAGCGATTTCAACTGTGATGTGGACTCCGCGAAGACGTATCTGAACGTCGGGGCACAGAAATAAGCGGCGCAGCAACCCCGAGCTGCCTGTGGAAGTGACCGACGGGGCCAATCACCCCTTCGATGCTGCTGCAAAACCTTAGTCAGAGGTCTCATGGCTCAGCACGCAGAAGGCATTGTCACCATCTGGCACAACCCCGCCTGTGGTACGTCCCGGAATGTGCTGGGCTTGATCCGCGAAGCCGGGATCGAACCTGTGATCATCGAATACCTGAAGGCGCCGCCGGATCGCGAGACCCTGCACCAACTGCTGGCTGAAATGGCAATGTCGCCGCGTCAGCTACTGCGGGAGAAGGGCACTCCTTATCATGAGCTGGGTCTCGCCGCAGATCACTGGACCGATGACCAGCTGATCGACCTGATGATCGCGCAACCAATACTGATCAACCGGCCCATTGTGCGTGGGCTTGGGGCCACACGGCTTTGTAGACCTTCAGAAACGGTTCGGGAACTGCTGAAAGAATACAGACCGTAGCAGCAGGGATAAGAGAGGAAGGCCCATGCGCAGAAGCTTGTCTAGACTGGAAACCATTGGCGCGGCTCTGCGACCCTGCGCCGAGCGTGCGGCGCCCAGTCGCCGATGCGGGACGTTGAGCAGCACCGAAAAGATGGAGGTAACATGACCGTCGCGAAGAAGCCGTCGTGGCAAGGCCATGCAGCAGCAGTTGCGGCTCTGGCTTTCAGCATTGCTGCATCACAATGTGCGCAAGCAGCAGACGCTGAAATAGAACGCGCGCTGCCGGAAAACCACGGACACGTGGATGCAAAGCTCTTTCTGGGGACTGGTACCAACCAACCCCTGATCGTCGGTTTTGGTGGCGCAGAGGGTGGAAACATGTTCGCATCGGACCGAGTCAGGCCAGGTGTGGAGCAGTCGTTGAAAAAAGGCTATGCCTTCCTTGCGGTGGGCTACTTCGACGCGCCTGGAACGCCGAAAGAACTGGATCGCATTGCGCTTGAAGGAATACATGAAGCGATCCAGACGGCAGCGCGCAATCCGCTCGTCAACGGCAAGTGCATCGCTGTTCTGGGCGCCTCGAAAGGTGGTGAGTTGGCCCTGCTTCTGGCAAGCCACTATCCGGACATCAAAGCAGTGGTTGGGCTTGTGCCGGGTTTCGCCGTCTTCGTGGGCCACACCAGCACCTTGGACACCCCTTCGTTCAGCCTTAATGGTAAGCCGCTGGCTTTCGTTCCAGTACCGAAGAGTGCTGTGCCGTTTCTACTTCCCCCCAATCGCAACCTCCGGCTCGCCTGGGAGGAGATGCTGAAGGACAAAGTAGCGGTGGAGAAGGCGTCCATTGCCGTGGAGCGTATCAACGGGCCGATCCTCCTGGTATCTGCGCGTCGCGATGAATTCTGGCCATCCACCGAGATGTCAGTGGCAATTGGCGAGCGCCTGAAAGAGCACAACTTCCCGTACAAGTTCGAGCACGTTGCCATTGATGGCACACACAATGAAGTCTACGACCACTCGGACCTATCGGAGAACTTCTTGGACGCGAACCTGTTGCAACAGGCGGCTGCCGGATGCCCGCGCAGTCCCAAAAAGTGAGTCTTGGGAAGTACCCCCCAACGACCGCATGCGGCGCTGCGGGGAGGGATGAAGTGTTAGGCCGCGCGCGAGGGCGGTCTGCGACCATGCACGTTCAATGCGCCCGCGTGCTAAAGCAGCAGCGCCCGGCCGCTGCTGCGGGCCGTTAGGCGGCGCTGTGGCTTTGCATCCCATAGGTCGGATCGGAGACGTCGTAATCCAGCCCAAGCACATGGCGAGCTGCCACTGCGGTGGCGTTGTTCTGGAGCTGACGCTTCCCGACGGCGTAGTGGACGCACGACGTTGCACCTGCTCTATGTGCAAACGCAAGGGCGCAGTTATGGGTGCTGTCTCGCTTGAAGGGTTGCGAGTCGTAAAGGGGCAGGAGCTACTTACTGTCTATAAATTCAATACAAAGACGGCGGAGCACTATTTCTGCTCTCGATGCGGAATCTATACTCATCATCGCCGTCGATCAAAGCCTAACCAGTTCGGCTATAACCTAGGTTGTCTCGACGGGGTCGATCCAAACTTGGTGCAGGGAGTGCCGGTCAATGACGGAGTCAATCATCCCGCTGATCGCAACCGCATGCAGCAATCTGGACCGCCATAAAATGCGCGCGCCCGCTGAACTCGGGCGCTATCCGCCGCAATCAGCCGTCCGTGCGAGGTCTGCCTCATGAACTGGATTAGCGGCACATTCACGATCACGTGCGATCCAGCCAAGCAGGATGCTTCGGTGATCGCAGCTTTCCTCGCAACCTCGTATTGGGCGAAAGGGATTCCGAAGGCCACCGTTGAAGAATCCCTCAAGCACTCCCTGTGCTTCGCTCTATTGGACGGCGATCGACAGGTTGGCTTCGCCCGCGTGATATCAGACTACGCGACGATCGCCTTTCTAAACGATGTGTTCATCCTGTGCGTATTCCGGTTGATGCCGGGCCACAGTTCCGGACCATGGCGGGCCGGGATTCCGGTTTATGCCGGGCCACCATTCCGGAGGATGCCGGGCCGGTTTGAGTGAAGCGGGATAACCGCCGCTAC
>JBDSJD010000037.1:0-4017 GCA_039917615.1 Steroidobacteraceae bacterium | reverse complement strand
TTCCACCGAGTGGAAGGGTTACCAGATCAACGTCATCGACACCCCGGGCCACGTCGACTTCACGATTGAAGTGAACCGCAGCCTGCGCGTGCTGGACGGCGCCGTCGTCGTGTTCGACGGCGTTGCGGGCGTCGAACCGCAGTCCGAGACCAACTGGCGCCTGGCGGACAACTACAAAGTGCCGCGCATGTGCTACGTGAACAAGATGGATCGAAGCGGTGCGAACTTCGTTCGCTGCATTGAAATGATCAAGGTTCGCCTGGGCGCGCGCCCGCTCGTCGTGCAACTGCCGATCGGTTCGGAAGACAACTTCAAGGGCATGATCGATCTGGTCGAATACAAGGCGCTGGTCTGGGATTCAGACGACAAGGACTCCCAATGGCAGACCCTCGATGTCACGCCGGATCTCGCTGCGAAGCTCGGCATCACTGTGCCGACGGACGTCGCCATCATGGCCAACGCCCAGAAATACCGCACGGAACTGGTCGATACCGCCCTTGAGATGGACGATGTCGCCATGGAGGCCTACCTCGAAGGCAAAGAGCCCTCGGTCGAGACGCTGAAGGCCTGCCTGCGCAAGGGCACCATCACTGGCGCCTTCACACCGGTGCTGTGCGGCTCGTCGTACAAGAACAAGGGCGTGCAACAGGTACTGGATGCCGTGGTCGATTTTCTGCCCGCTCCAACGGACGTTGCCGCAATCAACACCGTGGACGCCGACGGCAATCCCATCGGCGAACGCAAGTGCTCGGACGACGAACCGTTCTCGGCACTGGCGTTCAAGGTGATCAACGACATTTACGGCGCACTCACCTTCGTGCGTGTGTATTCCGGCGTGCTGGCCAAGGGCGCGTCGGTGATGAACTCCACGCGCGGCAAGCGCGAGAAGATCGGCCGCATGGTCGAGATGTTCGCCAAGGAAGCCAACCCCATCGAAGAAGCCCGCGCCGGCGACATCATCGCGCTGGTCTCGATGGCCGATACCGACACCGGCGACACATTGTGCGACTCCAACAATCCGGTGGTGCTGGAACGCATGCGCTTCCCCGAGCCTGTGATCAGCGTGTCGGTGAAGCCGAAGAACAAGACCGAGCTCGAGAAATTCGGCACCTCGCTGGGCAAGATGGTGCGCGCCGATCCTTCACTGCGCCTCGAGACCGATCGCGAGACGAACGAGACCATCCTGCGCGGCATGGGTGAGCTGCACCTGGACGTGACCCTCGACCGCATGCGCACGGAATTCGGCGTGGAAGGCGTGATGGGCGAGCCGCAGGTGGCCTACCGCGAAACCTTCACCAAGGCGCTGCAGGAAAATTACACCCACAAGAAGCAGACCGGCGGTTCCGGTCAGTTCGCCGAAGTGTGGATCAAGTTCGAACCCCTGCCGCGTGGCTCGGGCTTCGTGTTCGAAGATGAGACTGTCGGCGGCTCCGTGCCGCGCGAGTTCGTGCCCTCGGTCGAAAAGGGTCTGAAGGTGCAGAAGGAAGACGGCGTGCTGGCGCGCTTCCCCACGGTGGACTTCAAGGCCATCCTGGTCGACGGCAGCTATCACGACGTCGACTCGAACGCGATGACCTTCGAAATCGCCGCCAAGGCCTGCTTCCGCGAAGCCATCAAGAAGGCAGGACCGATCCTGCTGGAGCCGGTGATGAAGGTGGAAGTGGTAACCCCGGGCGACTATCTCGGCGACGTGATTGGCGACCTGAACCGCCGCCGCGGCCAGATCCAGGAGCAGCTCGAGCGTGGCACCAACATCGCCGTGGTGGCCACCGTGCCGCTATCCGAGATGTTCGGCTACATCGGCAACCTGCGCGCCATGAGTTCCGGTCGTGCGTCCTACACAATGGAGTTCTCGCACTACGATCCGGTGCCGCGCAACGTGGCTGATGAAGTCATCGCCGAAGCCAACAAGGCCAAGGCTGCCGGCGGTTGATCCTCCGGCAAGCACTTTGGCAAGGACGAAGGGCCCCTCATACGTGGCCCTTTTCATTTCAAGCTTTCTGATCGAACTGCCGCGCGGCGTCAATCACGCGCTGCACCGCTTGTTCCGGAGATTCGCCGGTTCCCGGTGGCCGGGCAGAATTCCGGAACAAACTCCAGGTCTTCAACGCAAGCACCGCAGTCGCGGTGGCCGAATCTGCGCGCATGGCAACTGGAAACAGGGCGCTGTGGCTGCGAATGAACGCCGCTGCCTGCCGCACGGCTTCGGCCGCGTCATGTTCCTCCGGGGAAATGAACTCGAAACGCCAGGCTGACACCCGCTGGTGGATGACCGGCCGCTCGCCATCCGGCATCAATTCAGCGGCAGCGTAGATCCTGCAATCGTAGTCACGGCAGGTCTGCGGGCGGTCGTTGTAAATGGAACATGCGCCAGCGCAAAGCAGGGGACAGCTGCCATCTTCCCGGTATCCCATTCGCGCAAGTCCCGCGGTGGAATCCGCTGGCAGCCGCAGATGGCGTGCCGGCACCTGTTGAAGGGCCACATGGTCGGTCGGCCGCAATGGAATTGGATAGGAAGAAACACAGCAGCCCACGCAGTCGCCGCAGGGCACATCGGCGTCACGTTCACCACGCAGCACGGCGCGCATGACTTCCAGCCATTCGCCGAAGTTTCCCGCTGAAATGCCTGCCAAGCGTGTTGACATGAAGCCCTTGTAAGTCAACTCGTGCAGATCTGTGCCAGCTGCTGAACAGGTTTCGAAGACACGGGGGGATACTGCAGCTTGCGAGCATCCATCAACTGTTCCAGCAACGAGCCGCCCAGCGCTGATCCGCTGTCGGGATCCTCAACATATGCGGGATCACGCTGCACCTCTTCAAGCGTCGCCAGTTCAAACCCCTGCGACTGCAGAAGATCCAGCAGCTCGGGCAGGATGGTGCTGGTGTAGGCGCCCAGATGCAGCAGCAGGACATGGTCGATGGGCCGACCGTACACCTGCCGCGCCATCTGCCGGTTGGTCTCGAGGAACCGCTTGGTAGTTTCCAGATAGCTGCTGCGCAGCCACTCGATTCCTTTTCGATCATTGCGCGCGAGACATCTTGCGTAGGGGGTATTCCAGAGGTAGTCCTCGTAATCCAGTGTGACCTGCGCGATACGATAGCCGCGCGCCACCAGGCCCTGGCGCACCTGTCGACGTTTCTCCAGCGTGTCGCCCTCGCGCAGGTACGGATAGCGGAACCAGTGCCAGGCATTACCCGGATCCAGCAGTTGCAACACCGGTTCGTTGCGGCGTACGTCCGCGAGGAAGTCCTCCGCCGTCGTACGGCTGAGGTCCGGGTGCGAATAGGCGTGATTGCCCACGCGTTGGCCCCCAGACACCCACAGTCGCAGCGCTTCGGCGCCATCCGCCGCATTTTCCAATTTCTGCGCGTTGATGAAGCCATACACCGGCGGCGCACGCCGCGCCTTCAGGATGCGCAACGCATCGCGCACGATACCGGCGCGCGTCATATTGGGGGCCAACTCTCCGTTCAGCGGCAGATCGTCGAATGTCAGCGCCACCTTCTCGGCGCGCGTGATGCCTGACATCGCCACCATGATGATGGTGGCCAGCGCCAGGCCACTCAATTTGTGCGGCATACATGTTCCCCGTCGTTCGATGGACCGTTCGCGCGAGTATGCCAGCGACAAAAGCAAACGCCCCGACCACTTGCGTGACCGGGGCGTTTCAATAGGAGCCTGACAGTGACCTACTCTCACATGGCTAAAGCCACACTACCATCGGCGCAGAGCGTTTTCACTTCCGAGTTCGGAATGGGATCGGGTGGTTCCCGCTCGCTAATGCCGTCAGGCAAAAAGGGAATCCAGAGAGTTTTGTTTCGACGCTTGTCGCATTCGACTAACGATGTGAATTTTCTAAATCGCTTGTAATCAACCCCAGGCAAAAACCGCTTGAGGTTATATGGTCAAGCCTCACGGGCAATTAGTACTGGTTAGCTAAGCGTATTGCTACGCGTACACACCCAGCCTATCAACCAAGTAGTCTTCTTGGGCCCTTTAGGAGGATCAAGTCCTCA
>JBDSJD010000036.1:0-41776 GCA_039917615.1 Steroidobacteraceae bacterium | reverse complement strand
ACGTCTACACCTTTTTCGAGGTCGGGTCGTTCAACGGCCATGTCGGCTTCCTGGTCGACAACCTGACCGCGATGATGATGGCGGTGGTGACCTTCGTCTCGCTGCTGGTGCATGTCTACACCATCGGCTACATGGCGGAGGATCCGGGCTACCAGCGCTTCTTCAGCTACATCTCCCTGTTCACCTTCTCGATGCTCATGCTGGTCATGAGCAACAACTTCCTGCAGCTGTTCTTCGGCTGGGAAGCGGTGGGCCTGGTCTCCTACCTGCTGATCGGCTTCTGGTACACCCGGCCGACGGCGATCTTCGCCAACATGAAGGCGTTCATCGTCAACCGGGTCGGCGACTTCGGCTTCATCTTAGGCATCGGCCTGATCGTCGCCTACGCGGGCACGCTCAACTACGCGGAGGCGTTCGCCCGCGGCGGCGAGCTCGCGAAGCTTGGCTTTCCCGGGATGGACTGGCGGCTCATCACCGTGATCTGCATCTGCCTGTTCATCGGCGCGATGGGCAAGAGTGCCCAGGTGCCGCTGCACGTCTGGCTGCCCGATTCGATGGAAGGCCCCACCCCGATCTCCGCCCTGATCCATGCAGCGACGATGGTGACTGCCGGAATCTTCATGGTGGCGCGGATGTCGCCGCTGTTCGAGCTCTCCGACACCGCGCTTTCGGTGGTGCTGGTCATCGGCGCGATCACGGCGCTCTTCATGGGCTTCCTGGGGGTCATCCAGAACGACATCAAGCGGGTCGTCGCCTATTCGACCTTGTCGCAGCTCGGTTACATGACGGTCGCGCTCGGCGCCTCGGCCTATTCGGTGGCGGTGTTCCACCTGATGACGCACGCCTTCTTCAAGGCGCTGCTTTTCCTGGCGGCCGGCTCGGTGATCATCGGCATGCACCACGACCAGGACATCCGCAACATGGGCGGCCTGCGCAAGTACATGCCCATCACCTGGATCACCTCGCTGATCGGATCGCTGGCGCTGATCGGCACGCCATTCTTTTCGGGTTTCTATTCCAAGGACAGCATCATCCTTGCGGTGGAGCACAGCAATTTCGGCTGGGTGTCCGCGTATGCCACCGTCGCCGTGCTGGCGGGCGTGTTCGTTACCGCGTTCTACAGCTTCCGTATGTACTTCCTGGTGTTCCACGGCAAGGAACGGTTCCGCCACAAGCCGTTCCCGGGCGTGCACGATCACGCCGACGAGCATGGCCATGCCCATGTGCATGTGCCGCATGAGAGCCCAGCGGTGGTCTGGCTGCCGCTGGTCGCATTGGCCATCCCGTCCGTGGTCATCGGCTTTATCGCCATCGGCTCGATGCTCGGCGGCGATTTCTTCAATGGCGCCATCTTCATCGATCTCGAAAAACACCCGGCGATGGAGCATGTGGCTGAACACGCAGCGCACGCCATGGACATGGGCATGCACGCGGTAACTACGGCGCCGTTCTGGCTGGCACTCGCCGGTGTGATGGCCGCATGGTTCCTGTATCTGAAGCGGCCCGAATTGCCGGGCAGGGTTTCGGCACGTCTGGCGCCGTTGCAGCGACTGCTCGAGAACAAGTACTACTTCGACTGGTTCAACGAGAACGTGCTCGCCCGTGTGAGCCGGGGCCTCGGCCTCGTGCTATCGACGGCCGGCGACAAGTGGATCATCGATGGTGCCGCCGTGAATGGTTCTGCGTACACGGTGGGGTGGATTGCCGGCATCATGCGCCGCGTTCAGACAGGCTTCCTCTATACCTATGCCTTCTGGATGGTGATCGGCCTGGCACTGCTGCTCGGCTGGTTCCTGCTCGGTGCGCGCTAGGAACTGCCCATGCTGAACAATTCACTACTTTCGGTACTGATCTGGCTGCCCATCCTCGGCGGTGTGCTGGTGTTGCTGCTGGGTGAGATGCGCCTGAATGCGGCCCGTTGGACAGCGCTGCTTGTCGCGATCGCAACGCTCGCGCTCTGCATTCCCCTGTACCTGGGATTCAATGGTGGCACAGATGCCTTCCAGTTCCAGCAGCGACTGCCGTGGATTCCTGCGTTCAACGCCGATTACCACCTGGGTGTGGATGGCATCGCAATGCCACTGATCCTGCTGACTGCGTTCATCACGGTGCCGGTGATCATCGCCGCATGGACCTCGGTGACCAAGCGCGTGGCGCAGTACCTGGCGGCCTTCCTGGTCATGGAAGGCCTGATGATCGGTGTGTTCTCGTCGATGGACGCGCTGCTGTTCTACTTCTTCTGGGAAGCGATGCTGATCCCGATGTTCCTGATCATCGGCATCTGGGGCGGTCCGCGGCGCATCTACGCCACCATCAAGTTCTTCCTGTACACCTTTCTCGGGTCGGTGTTCATGCTGGTGGCGCTGATCTACATGTATCTGCAGACCGGCGACTATTCCATTGCCGCGCTGCAAGGCTTGCCACTGACGATGGGGGAGCAGTACTGGATATTCCTGGCCTTCCTTGCCGCCTTCGCGGTCAAGGTGCCCATGTGGCCGGTGCACACCTGGTTGCCCGATGCACACGTCGAGGCGCCCACCGGTGGCTCGGTGGTGCTGGCGGCCATCATGCTGAAGATGGGTGGCTATGGCCTGCTGCGCTTCGCCCTGCCGATTGCACCGGACGCGGGCCGCGAGCTGGACTGGTTCATCATCCTGCTATCGCTGATCGCAGTGGTCTACATCGGCTTCGTGGCGCTGGTGCAGCAGGACATGAAAAAGCTCATCGCCTATTCGTCCATTGCGCACATGGGCTTTGTCACGCTGGGCTGCGTGCTGGCCTACGACATCGTGAATGCCACCGGCGCCACGGCGGGGGCGGTCATGGGTCTGGACGGCGCGATGGTGCAGATGGTGTCGCACGGCCTGATTTCCGGCGCGATGTTCTTCGGCGTGGGCGTGCTGTATGACCGGGTGCACAGCCGCGAGATCAGCGCCTATGGGGGCGTGATCAACACCATGCCAATATTCGGCGCATTCATGGTGTTGTTTGCGCTGGCCAACGCGGGACTTCCCGGTACTTCGGGATTCGTGGGTGAATTTCTGGTCATCCTCGCTTCTTTCAAGGCGAACTTCTGGTACGCAGCACTTGCGGCCACCACACTGATCCTGGGCGCTGCCTACACCTTGTGGCTGGTCAAGCGGGTGATCTTCGGCCCCATCGGCAACACGCACGTGGCCGAGCTTACTGATGTGAACGGCCGGGAATTCCTGGTGCTGGGCGTTCTGGCCGTGGCCGTGCTGTTCCTCGGACTCTGGCCGGCGCCGCTGCTCGACATGATGCGCGGCACGATCGAACACCTGACTTCGCAGATCCTGGCCACCAAGTTATGAACCCTTATCCCGCTGCAGAATTCGCGTTGGCCTGGCCCGAGATCTACCTGACTGGCGCCATCTGCCTGGTGCTGCTGTTCGACCTGTTCTTTGCGTTGAACAATCCGGGCCGCACGGCCACCTTCACGCTGGTGGTGCTGGTGATCGGTGTAGCCGTCACTTGGCAGCAGGGGGTTGTAGAGCGCTCTGTCATCTTCCACGGGCTGTACGTGGCCGACCGGTTGTCATCACTGCTCAAAATGGGCGCATTCCTGTTTACCGCGCTGGCGCTGTTCTATAGCCGCGACTACCTCGCGCGGCGTGGATTGCAGAAGGGCGAGTTCTACGTGCTAACACTGACCGCGCTGCTGGGCGTGCTGGTGATGGCATCGGCCGCCAACCTGTTGACCATCTACATCGGCGTGGAACTATTGTCGCTGTCGCTGTATGCCATCGTCGCTTTCGATCGGGATTCTGGCCTCGGCGCCGAGGCCGCGATGAAATACTTCGTGCTGGGCGCCATCGCCTCCGGCACCCTGCTATACGGCATGTCCATTCTCTATGGCATGACCGGTACGCTGGAACTGGGTGCATTGTCGGCGCGGCTTGGTGACACCCCGGGCCTGGGGTTCATCCTCGCAGTCTCATTCGTGGTGGTGGCCATCGCATTCAAATTCGGTGCGGTGCCTTTCCACATGTGGGTGCCCGATGTCTATCAGGGCGCGCCCGCAAGCTCGACCATGCTAGTGGCAACAGTCCCGAAAATCGCGTCATTTGCGATGGCATTCCGCTTCCTTTCCGAAGGGCTGGGCGCGCAGACGGCAGACTGGGGCCAGATGCTGGCGGTGCTCGCCGCGCTGTCGGTGGTCGCAGGCAATCTCGTTGCCATCGCGCAGACCAGCCTGCTGCGCATGCTGGCGTATTCCGCCATCGCCAACGTTGGCTTCATCCTGTTCGGATTCGTCTCCGGCACCGCGGCTGGGTACAGCGCTGCGCTGTATTACACGCTGGCCTATGTGCTGATGACGGTGGCTGCATTCGGGGTGATCCTCATCGCCAGCCGCAAGGGTTGCGAGGCCGATCAGCTCGAGCACTACAAGGGCCTGCATTCGCGCGATCCATTGCTGGCCGGCGCCATGGCGGCTGTGATGTTCTCGACCGCCGGCGTGCCACCTTTCGTCGGCTTTTGGGCCAAGTTGCAGATCATCCAGGCGCTGCTTGGCAGCGACCATTTGACGCTGGCGATAGTCGCGGTAATGGCGTCGGTAATCGGCGCGTTCTACTACCTGCGCGTGGTCTGGCTGATGTATTTCGAAAGCGCGGCCGAGCAGCCAGCGCTGGTCAAGGCCCCGGCCTTGCGTCTGGTGCTCGCCATCAATGCGCTGGCCGTGCTGGCGCTTGGCATCGTGCCAGAACAGTTGCTGGCCCTGTGCCGGGCAGTGATTCCGGGGGGCTGAGCCCCGTCTTGCCGCATCGCAGAAAAAGCTATCCAGACTCAGGGGCATTCGGCTAAGATGCGCCCCCTCCTGGTGCGGGGTGGAGCAGTCTGGCAGCTCGTCGGGCTCATAACCCGAAGGTCGTAGGTTCAAATCCTACCCCCGCTACCATAATTTCCGACCCTCCCGAAACTGCCCGGAGGGCGAGGGGCTCAAGGCCGAACTCGGCCCACAGGAACTTGCCCGATTCATCAGGCATCAGCGAGATGGGCCGGGGTCCGTAATTGTTCGTGATGGCCGCGCGGGCACCTTCGACTCGTCCCAACTCCGCCACATGGTCCGCCCGGCGATCCGCCGTCTTTGGGCTCTGCCGTGGCGCGATCAGACTGTCTAGTCGATCCACCAAGGCCAGGAACCTCTCACGCACATTCGGCACCAGCTGAGTCACTTTCGCCGGCTTGGCTGCCGAATCCATTCGCTGTAGCTCGGACTCTGCTGCGACCAGGCGCTGCGCGATTGACCCGGAAGTGCGTAGCAGACCTTGAGCAATTGCGTCCGTCAGGTTGGCCACTTCGCGGCGCAGTTGTTCGATCCGTTGCTTGTCCTTTTCGGTTGATCGCGGCTTGTTGCGAATGGCGTGGCGCACCATCTTCTCTACTTCAGCAATTGTGTCCGGGTCAGTCAGATCTTCGCGGATGGAATCGACTATGCGCTTCTGTACCAACTCGCGCTTTACCGAGATGCGATTGTTGCACGCGCGGCCATTCACATGACTGGCGCACTGGTAGCGGCTGCCATTGCTGAGCACAAAAGAGGCTTCGCACAGTCCGCAGTGGAGCAGTCCGGACAACAAATAGCGAGGCGGAACGCCAGCACCGGATGAATTTGTGCGCTCAGCGGCGTGGCGCTTCCTTCCATCCTTGATGCGCACGCCGATCTCGGCCGAGCGCATCTCTTGGCGCGTGCGTACCGCGGCCCACAGTTCCTGCGGCACGATCCGCAGCCGTTCGTCCTGGTATTCCTGCGCGGGCTTCGCGAGCAGCTGCGGTGTTCGCTTTGCGCTGTCGCGATAGGAGCGATTCCATTTCATCCGGCCCCAGATCACGCGGCCAACATACCGAGGGTTGTTAAGGATGCCGCTGCCACGCTTTGGGTCGCCGTGGATCGCCGACGCAAGCCACTTTCTATCCGTGCGACGCTTCTTTCGATCCCAGCTTGAGCCAGGCGATGGCACGCCTTCAATATTGAAACGCCCTGCGATCGTGCGAGGCGAGGCACCGTCCGCGTACATCTGGAAGATGCGGCGGACGATGGCTGCTTCCTCTTGATTGATCTCAACCTGGCTAGTCCCGCTGTCGCATGCCGGGATGTAGCCAAAGGCTCGGCCGCCCGTTGACCTGTGCGCAATCGCATTGCCCTCTTGGCCTCGATATGTCTTGCGGCCGATTTCTCTGCGGAAGTGTTCGTTCGCTGCGCCAAAGATTCCGCTGACGAAGTGCGAGCCCTCAGCACGCGTGTCCAAGTCGCGGCCAATGACGGAGACGCCGAGATCGTGCAACTCCGCCAGGCGCTGCTGTTGCTCGGCGTTGTTGCGCCATAGTCGGCTGGAGTCTTCGACGACGATTGCCTCGAAATCGCGCTCGCGAGCTGCTTTGAGCAATTGTTGGTAGCCGGGCCGGCTCTGAGTGCCGCCGGAGATCGCGGCATCGCTGAAGGTGGCCACGACCTCGAAACCGTGCTCTGCCGCCAGTCGGCCGGCCACACGCAGCTGGTCCGTGATGGAAGCTTCGCGCTGTTTGTCTGTACTGAAACGTGCATATAGGGCGGCTCTCATCGGTGCTTCCTTTTGCGCGTCTTTAGCTCTCTGTACTTTGCGATCGTGATGCCGAGGGCTGCGGCTTCATCCCGTTCCTTATCGTTGAACCTCTTCACCGCCGCCCGGTTCAGCAAAGCGGGGGCTACTTTCCTGTGTTCCGTGCAATAGCTCCGTTGCTTCCTGCCCTGTTTGCTCCTTCGAGAAGCTGCTTCGCGCGCCCTGGTCAGAGCTTCCTCCCGGGATTTTGGCGGCGAGTACTCCAGCGCCGCCCAGTCTGGAAAGAAAAACTTTCCGCACCCCTGGAACTGACACTTGCAAAGAGTTGTGCCCGGACCTGCTGCGCCAAGTAGTAACCATGTGGCATAGCTGAAATTCGCGACAAAGCCGTGAACCTCCACCATGCGGAACTTCAAGGTATGCCCAGATGCAGGGTCCACTACAAAAGTCGCGTGGTCCGCGACATTGCGGATCAATGCCGGCGCCAGGTCACTCGCCACTTCCATGCGAGCTGTTCTGTTATGCGCGGATGCGATGCGATGGAGATGCGACCGCCACGGTTCCGGATCCGGCACCAGGTGCCGCTCGGCTTGGTCGCCGCTGAACTGCAACCAAGTGCTGCGCTTGAGCGGCCGGCCGTTCGCTACATCGAGCAACGCCATGATGCGACCGTTATCGCTCATCTGGTCCTGCCAGCGCATCCACTGTACCCAGGGGTCACTAAGAAATTGCGACACTGGGTTCTTTCGATACGCCTCTTTGACTTCTGCCATATCTAACTTGCCAAGTGCATGGGTCCGCTGGGACTCATAGGCGTTCACCTGCGTCACTGCTTTATCCCAATTCGGGGTCACCGCGTTGCGGGAGGTTGGAGATTTGGGAGCCGGTCGGACCATCTAATGCTCTTTGATGTGAAACACCATTTATCGACATTTTGAGGGTTCATCGGGCAATTTGTCCACCCTTAGGACATGGCTAGGGGGCCCGGTGGCGAAAAAGACGGTCTATAGGGGAATTTCAGGGGCGGCCGCCGCCTGTAAATGTGCCGAGAAAACCCTGCGGCGCCTGGAGATTCGCGGGATCGTGCGGCCGGTCAGGGACGATGCTGGGCGCAGGCTGTTTAGCGAAACAGACATAGACGTGGTGCGGGCATACCTTGAAAGCAACAAGGGTCGGCCCGGTCGGCCGCACAGGGGCGCCTATGCCGGCGTGGATTCCTGACAGGGCATCTGTGGCACTGCCCCCCGAGAAGATTACAGCTTACAAGCCATTGCTCAGCGCGTTGGTTGTCGAGCTGCTGCGCGAGTTCGAGGAGGAGCAGCAGGATCCACAGGCAGATGAGGCCAGTCGCGTTCCTGTGCCGCTGCCGCCCGCGTGTGGAATCAGCGAGGCCGAGTTGTGAGAGCCGCGCCGAAATTCATGCCATGGAGGCCGACTACTCAGATCTGCTGGCCGTGAGCATCAAGATCATGTCCCTGGTGTGGGACCGATTCGATGCGAGTGGTGGCGAGCTGCTGCTCGCTCTGGCTCTCGCAGACTTCGCCGACGAAAACGGCGGCAGCATATGGCCGAGCGTCAACACGCTCATGCGCAAAACTCGCCAATCGAGGCGCACGGTGCAGCGTCAACTGGCCGATCTTCGCGCGCGTCACTGGTTGTTGGTCGACGATCTCGACATTGAGGGCGGGGGTCGCGGACGGACAGCCCTTTACCACATCAGTCAGGAGTGGCTGAAGGGGGGCGCCACCGGTGACGCACCCAGGGGCGCCAAATTGACGCCCCCACTCGGCGACAGGGGCGCCACCGGTGACGCCGGGGGTGCGTCACAGCTACGGCGCACCAGGGGCGCCACTGATGGCGCAGGGGGGTGCGCCATAGCTGTGACGCCCAATCCGTCATCTGATCCACCATTGAACCATCCTGAATCGTCAGGGGTCATCGCACTCGTTCCGGTGCCGGGCACAGCCAGGAAACCAAAGTTGTCTCGCGAGGCCCAGCGACTGTCCGATGAGTTCGAGCTGACACCATCGCGTCAACGCTTCGCACAGCAGGAAGGTGTCGATGCTCAGCGTACCTTCGCCATGTTCCACGACCACTGGCGAGCTGCGAGCGGTAAAGGCGCGACCAAGCGTGACTGGGACGCCGCTTGGCGCAACTGGTGCCGACGCGAAGCCGAATTCAAACGCGACCGATCAAACAACCCGCGCGGAAGTGTGCCGCCTAGCCGTTCAGACTCGGACGCGCTTCGTCAGCTGATGAATCGCCGCAGTTCGATGAGCAGTCTCAGAGACTTTCGCGATCCGCGTCCAGATGAAACCTCCGACCAGTACCGTAAGGCCCAGGACGAAGAATGGGAGCGCCGTCAACCGCCAGCTGAACCGAGGTTTCCTGTCACCGCGGCAATTGCTGCCCTCGCGGCCGCCAAGCGGGTGCAGTCGTGAGCAGCCGCACCGAGCGTCGGTGCATCTTCGCGGAGCAGCGCCAGGCGATTCTTTCAGCGATCCGACGCGACACTGTGCCGCAGATCCAGGCTCGTGCGCGTTCCATGGCGGCCGACGGTGCAACGGATCGCACAATCGCGGCCACGCTCGGCCAGGACGTCAATGACGTTCGGCGCGCACTGCAGCCTGAAAACAACGTCAAGGTGCGCAACTCATGAATGTCTGGGAGGTGCACTTTGTGCGTGATCTGCGACCAGGCGAGAACGAAGCTGGTCTCACCATCATCGAGTTTCGCCGCACATGAACAGCTCCGATACTGCCGAGCTCGAGGAAATCCTCGCTGGTGCGTTGCACGCAAGTGCGCTGAACCGGATTGCGACGCGGCGGGGCGAGCGCAGTGCTCGGGGACGTGGCATCAACGTGACCATCGAGGGCGATCAGTGGCGCGCGAGATGGAGAGAGCCAGCTGATTGCAAAGGTGTCCGCCGGCGACGGAGTCGAACGATCGGCAGCGTCAAGGACTTTCCGACAAAGGCGGCCGCACTGCGTGAGGCGAGGCGCCTGCGCCCTTTTGTGATGCCGGCGCAGTTCGCACCAGGTCAGAGCCCTCCATGGGGTGAAGTGCTCGACCGATACCTGGCAGAGGCGTTGCCGCTGGTGAGGCCGAGTTCGGCAAAGCAGATCTCATACGCGCTCAATCGTCACCTGCGGCCAGCATTTCCAGGTAAGCGTCTGCACGAAGTGGATACCGCGCAGCTGCAACAGTTCGTCCTCACACAGACCGGCACCGGTGTCGCGCGCACCACGATCCGCGCGCGCCTGGGTTATCTGCGCACAGTGCTGGGCTGGGCACAGACGCAAGGCCTCGCCGCAATTGTGCCCAGGGCCGGAAAGGTGAAGCTGCCTAGGGATCGAGCCCTCGGCTCACGGATCCGCGAGAAGGCATACACATTCTCCCAGTGCGACGCCATCATCGCCGCAGCGGATCTGCCCTGGCGCACGCTGTATGCGTTGTTGGGTTTTGCCGGTCTGCGAGTCAGCGAAGGGCTGGCGCTCAGCTGGGAAGATGTCGAACTGTCTGACGATGGCGCCTGCGGCACGATCCGCGTGAGGCAGGCGGCAGTTCGCGGCCGTATCTCGGCGCTCAAAGCGCATTCATCCATTCGCGACGTGCCGATCGATCCGCGCCTCGCACGGCACCTGGTCAAGCACCGCGATAGCTTGGGCATGGAAGGATTGCTTTTCCCCGCGCCTTCCGGTCATCCGCGCTGGTCGAGCGGCGTGCTGGCGCGCCACCTGGACCCGCTGCTGCGACGCCTGGGCATCAAGGCAAAGCGGCGGGGCTTTCATGGGCTTAGGCATCTGTTCGCCATCAATCTCGCGGACGCCCTCACGCCGACACGGACGGTCATGCAATTGTGCGGGCACAGCAGCCTGGCGGCGGCTGAGGTCTATACACAGACCACGGTGATGGCCGAGCGAGAGGCCGTCGAACGCTCTGCGCTGCGTGTTGAGTCGCTCAAAGATTCCACGGGCCACACAATCGAAAACAGGCCGGAGCCGGCAGAGCCAGCGGGACCATGACTTCGAGCGAATTCTCTCAGCTGCTCAGCGGGTTAGGCCGACCAAGTAAGCAAATGCGCCAGAGAGACCGACTACATGGACCTTTTGTGGACCGTCGCGCAATGCGCGGGGAGCATGTTTTCCCCTGCAATGTGCCGGTTTGTCTGCAAACACTTAAATCTTTACGCACGCATGAGGGGCGAGGGTGCGTGGCATGTGGCTTGCTGTGGTGCGTGCTGGCAGTCGAGAGCGCGTCCGTTGCTACTCGCGCCAAACCGGCTACGCGCAACCTGCTGATCGGGCAACGGAATCACCGATGCCACGGCCGACGGAGGGGAGCATGGGTCCTTTGAGCGGGGGTGCACCCTCTGCGGGTAATTCGGGTCCCAGTCGTTTTGGATATTTTTGCCGAAATTTCTCACTTCGGTTCGCGGGATTATAGCCAATGAGCCCGCAGTTGCGCCGGTTTGAGTCTGTGGCGGCCGTGGATCCCAGGCAGGTGGACCACCTAGCCGCGCAGTTGCTCGACGAGTTTCTGCGCATGGGCGTGATGATCCTCATCGACCACGAGGTAGAAGCCGAGGGCGTCCATCGCTCTCACCGCATTCCGCACAAGACGCTCGCGCCTTGGCGCACGCAGCGAGAAGGCCCGCCCCATCGAACACGCGGGCGCATCGCCTGGTACCAGATCGAAGGCCTCGCACGCTGGACGCTTGAGAGAAACGCTGCCGGTAGGTCCTACCGTGCATTCGACGCGGAGCCCGGCGACGATCCGCAGCCTTAGCAACTGCGAGGGAATCTCCATGACGAATCCGCAACCACACGGCACGCGCCGCGCGAAAGCCTGGCTGGCCGCACAGCAGTGGGCCATCACGCCAGAAGCGTTCCAGACGATCGTGGAGATTGGATCGCGACAGCACGAGCCTGACTTCGACGCGGTACTTGCGCGACAGGGTGAGTTGCTGACGCGCGGCCTCGATGCGCAGCTGCGAGGCGACACGGCGATCATCGAGGTCGTCGGCCCGATCTTCCGCTACGCATCAATGTTCTCGCGTATCAGCGGCGCCACGTCGGTAGAGCAGCTCGCGTATGAGCTGCAGGCGGCGCTCGATAGTCCACGGGTAAAGCAAGTCGTGTTGGCGATTGACTCGCCTGGTGGTGCCGTCACTGGCATCAGCGACTTCGCCAAGCTCTTGCGCGGCGCCCGCAAGCCAGTTGTCGCGTTTGTCGGTGGCAGCGCTGCGAGCGCCGGATACTGGATCGCCTCCGCCGCGCCCTGGGTCGTTGTCAGCGACACAGCGCTGCTGGGAAGCATTGGCGTCGTTTCTATGCTTCGCGTCGACGCCGATGTAAACGTGCTGGAAATCGTCTCAAGCCAGAGCCCGAACAAGCGGCCGGATCTCAAATCTGACGCAGGCCGCGCGGTCGTTCAGGGTGTAGTCGATCAGCTGGCTGGTGTGTTCATCAGCGCGGTCGCAATCTACCGCAACACGACGCCTGATCGCGTCATCGCCGACTTCGGCGGAGGTTCCGTCCTGGTGGGCCGTGCGGCTGTGGCCGCGGATATGGCCGATGAAGTCGGCACTCTCGAAGGACTGCTCGCGGGGTTTCATCGCGGCGAACATCCGGCGGTAACCCGTGCCCTTCGGCAAAAAGCGGCACTCGCACCGCACGACGTAATGGCCAGCCAGGTCTCCCATTCAGCTCGACCAGGTGACACTTCACCGGTTCTCGCAAACCGGCTCCATATCGTTTCGCACAGGAGGTACTGATCTTGAATGCCCAAGCCCCACTCCAGAACTCTGGCAACCGCACGCGATCTGTCACGGCCGGCCAGCGCCAGCATTTGCGGGCGTTGGCGCGCCACGTCAACCGTACATCTGCCGCCCAGCAAGCTGCTAACGCCGTGGTTTCGCAATTGCGGAAGCGGGCGGCGGAGTTGCGCGACAAGCGCAAAAAGTCTGCTCAACAGCTCCAAGACTTCCTTGATGCCGGAGCGGACAAAAACCACTCTCATGCTGTGGCCCTGCGAAACGAACTGGCTGATTTCGATAGGGAGCTCTCTGAGGATGCGGCGGAGATCCAGGAGGCAGAGTCGGTGTGCATGACGCTCACCGCTGTCTGCTCCCCACTGAATGAGCAGCTACAAAGCTGGATGCGTGCGCTGAATCTCGGCACGGCAGAGATCGGCCTGGCTGAATCGGGGCCATCGTTGGAGCCAACGAGCATCATCGATGTGTCGCAGATCGCAGCGCGACCCGCGCGTGGGGGTGCGCAGTGATTAACGTACTTCCGCCTGGCGCTCCGGCTCGAAAGAAGCTTGACATGGTGCGCGCGCAGCTCGCCAAGATTGATGAAGATCTGGAGGGCTACGAGTTCGGGGCAAACTTGCTGCCCGTGGATGAAGCTGTTGAACGGGCCATCGCAAATACCCGCACGTTGCGTGGCCAGGCCCGGCACCGACTTCTTGGCTTTCGCCAAGCTGCTAGTACGCACTTGGGCAGCCTGGAAGATCTCTTGGCTCTCGACACAGAGGATGATCTGCGCAAGAAGCTCACCGCGCTTTTCAAGGCCGACGGTCGCGGTGAGGGTGTGCCGCTCGCCAAACATGCCGGGCAGCACGAAGCGCTTCGCATCAAGCGTGGTCAGCTGCTGGCGGAATGCTATCTGTTGACGTGGGAGTTGATGGAGCAGGGTCTGTACGTCGAGATGCTTCCGGGCCAGTTGCTCCCTTGGGAACAGTTTCCACGCATAGTCGAACAGCTGGCGTAGCAGCAACGATTGTTGCCACCCCCATGCCGACTGCAGGTTTCCGGGTCGGGCGCGGTTAGCGGTACGTGCGCGCGGGGAAGATAACGGCCGCCGCCGCGTGTGCGCTCCCCGACCTCGTGCTCCAGGGCGCACACGCGGCACCTTACCGCACCCAACACGTCGCGATGGCCGTGGTCGGCCTGTGGTGTGCGCAGACTTCTAGGCGGCTGGCCACTGACACATGGTAAACGCTACGATGCCTGCGTAGCGGCAACCCTTCGGTCCTAGAGCACTCGGTTGCCGACGCAGATTGCGCGCAGTGGGGGTCGCTTGACGAAGAAGAAAAGAAAGGGGGACCGCCGCGACTACGGCCTGTGGGCACTCGCGTCCGATCCGGCTATAACAGTACCCGGTGTTTTGGAAAGGGCCGATGACGGGACGCAGACGCTTAATCTGATGGGCGTTCTTGGTGCCAGGGCAGGACGATTCGAGTCCCTCGATGGTGTCCATCGCATATTCGGTCAGCTGGAATCACTACCGACGGTGACCCTGGAGAACTGCTTCGAAAGTTCTCCACCGAGCCCATTCAGCAATGTCCCGAGACAGGTATGGCATGTCAACGAGTCTTTACATGGCGCCTGGATAGACGCTGCAAAGCCTTGGGCGTTCATTGCCGCCAAGTACACGATGCCCGGTCTAACGAATTGGGCGACTTGGAGAATGGGTAGGGATCCGGTAGTCGTCGAAAACAACGTCCTTTTGGTGAGGATTGCGCTGGAGCAGTGGGAGCTATCCCGCGGAGATGAAGTGACCGTAGAGCTTCTTCGGGAAGGCAGCATTTCAGAACTAGGCGAAACTAACATCCACGTCGAAGCTCCGATCGTAATGCACGTCCGCTGCGCCCGCCCAATGTCGAGCAGGGAATTGACTCGTCTAGCCATCCGTCCAGTTCAGATTCTGGTCGGTTTAGCAATGGGTGAGTTTACGACCACGACGTCGGCTCGCGTCAAAGTGGAGCCAGACGGACACTACCTGAATAACTACACCAAGAATCAAGACATCACTGCTGACCCTGGTGCGGCGATAGCATCTTTCGGATTTAAGGATCTGACTGAGTTAGCACCTGGTGCATGCGCAATGTGGTTTTGCCGCGCGTTCGAGATCGGTGTGGTGCTGGATTTGTATGTGGCGAGCCTTGGCGGTGCGGGCGCTTTCGCGGAACAACGCTTTCTATTGGCAGCCCAAACCCTAGAGGTCTATCACCGGCTTTCATTTGACAGTAAGCCGTTCGAAGCTGATGCCTGGAGAGATCTACGTAAAAAGCTCCGTGAGGTTGTTGAGCTGAATGTCGAGAAGGGCATGGTTCGAGAGTTACTTGTTTCCAAAATGGTCTTCATGAATGAGATGAGTTTGAAACAGCGGCTGGAGCACTTGCTATCTATGATCGGTGGCTCAAGCGCTTATGTTTGTGGCGGTGAGAAGAAGAAGTTCGTCAACTCCATAAGAGACACCAGGGATCACTTCACTCACTGGAGTGGAGCTCGCGCAAAGACGGCCCTAACCCAAGGAGAGGGCATTGTGTACGCGACCTCGCGGCTGGTGGGCTTGATGGAACTGCTTCTTCTCAAGGAAATCGGATTCGAGGAAGGATCGCGACCGTGGAAAGAAGTAATTAGACGGCGAATCTCTTGGCTCCCTGCCGGTCCATAACGACGCGAGCTGCTGGCTGGGCTGTAGGTGCTAATGTGTTGCGAGAGGAATGACTTCGATAGCGTTTGCGTCCGTGGGCGGGAGGTCAGATATGTGCCACGCACCCGTGCGATCTTTCCATCGATACGCTCTTGGCTTACTCGCTTCGCGTTGCACAGCTATCTGGGCCTGATTGCGCTCGGCAGCTTGTAGTCTCGCTGAAGTCGCTGCATTGGCTCGTCGGACGGCAACAGCATTTTGTCCCGCCGATTTAGCCAAGTCGGCATTCATCTCTCGAGTGAATTGGGCAGCGGCTTTCTCGATCTCTGCGACGGCAGCTTGCTCCCGAGCGTGTTGTATCGCTAACCAGATTATCCCGAGGCCCACCCCGCCGACGATGACGCCAACGGCAATGATCATCGCCAGCTGGAGGCTCGACCGGCTTTCAATGCTGTTTGCCACGTTTGATTCTCACGTCTCTTTTTTGAACGGTCTTAAAGCTGTCCCATGTCAATTCCCAGTGGCAGCGGCGTCCGGAGCCAGGATGATCTAAGGTGTTCGACGATCCGCGATCCCCTCTGCAGATCCTATCGCATCCTGAATATGGCAGCTCCGATGCCAAGAGATTCAGCTGCCAAAACGAAGCGGTAAGCCCGGGGTGTTGCATCCTCAGTCACCGGGTGATGCTATATTCCCGCGCAGGCCGGCTTCGCTGGCCCGGGGCTTAAGAACCTCACACATAGCGGCCTTGTGCGCCGTAACAGCACTCCTCGACCCAACCGTGGTCGGGGAGGCACGGGCTATGCAATAGGACGAAAGTCTAAAGGTCCGTGCGGCTCTCCTATGTGTGGGCTTCTTAACTCCCCGATCAACCCGAAGGGAGTAGGAACAATGACAAAAACGAGATGGAAGGCTGCCATAATGGTGGCTCTAGTTCTTGGGTCTGCTGGCGTGTGCGCACAGCAGGCACCCGGCCCGTACATCGGAATCGCGGCGGGCTCTACGCACATATCCAGAGAAATCACCGCCGACTATACATATAAGGCGGATCGATTCAGTTGGAGCGCGCTGGCCGGCTGGAATTTCACACCCAATTTCGGCCTTGAGGTCAGCTACCTCAAGCCGAACAAAATATCCGAGACGGTCACGGATGGCGGCGACACGGCAACTGTCACTGGAAACCTTCGGGCTTGGACGCTCAACGCCGTTGGAACTTACCCGCTGAACAATACCTGGTCCGTCCATGTCCGAGGGGGTGCGGTGCGTCTGAAGGAGACATACGACGCAACACTGAATGGCACATTCCTGGGTACCGCTAGCGATAGCACCACGGAATTCATCTACGGCGCTGGCATCGGTGTGATGGTCGAGAAGGCAAGACTGCGCCTCGATTACCAGCGCAGCGAATTTCCCTACGGCAAGGGCAGTGTGATTTCCCTTGGGATCATCTGGTTCCTGCCAACTAGTCGCTGAGTGAACAGCCCGGGATTCCCGGGCTGTTTTCTTTTGTCCGGCCATTCCAGTAGCTGGGCATCCACAGTAATTACCATGCTCTGCTCACCGCGCCGGAGCCGGTGCGGCCACAACAGGGCGCGCGGGCTATATCAGCAGCTCCGTGGGTTGAAATCCGGCCATTCATGCCAGTGCCGACCGTCAATCAAGCTGCCGCCCTTCTCGCCAGGATCAAGGCGGGCAACTGCCGCCGCGCCGCCCTGAGAGTAAAGCGGATTGTTGGACGGGATACCGTACTGCTTCATGTAGAACGCGACTCGCTGCGCGACGCACTGGTCGCGAATATTACGCACCCAATCCGCTGCCATCGGTCGCGCACCTGATCCTGATTCGCCGCCAGCTATCACCCAATGGATGCCTTTTAAGGACAGGTCGGGTAGGGCGCCGAGCAATGGTTCCAGCGACAGGAAACGAATGTTCGCCGGTACGGCACGCAAGGTGTCGATTCGGTGCTTGAAGTCAGCGCGCTCGACTGTCACGCCGGCCCAGAAGTTCGCCGGCAGCTGTGCCCCCGTGCGTTCCAGGAATGGCGCGATCTCTTCCGGTCTCTTGGTTAACACCTGGTACTGGTGAGGCGTGGAGGACATGACGGCTAGGGCCTCCAGTCGCCAGCTGTCCTCAGCCGCAGGGTGCCAGAAATCGGACATAGAATTGACGAACACCAGCGAGGGCTCGCGGATGGTGAATGGCTTGCGCATGGTGGCATCAGTCGCTCGGTTGACGCGGCCGGTCCATACCGGCTTGCCGTTGACCAAGCGTGCCGTGCCCTGGTAGCTGGCTTGTCCGAATCCTTCCAGCCGGTGCGCGATCGCCATCGCGTAACAATTCGTGCAGCCGGCCGTGTGGATGCTGCATCCGACGAATGGATTCCAGGTGGCCTGCGTCCAACTGATGCCCGTAGACCGCCAGAGGTCGATAGGGGCCGGCCGGCCGGCGCCGCCGATGGATCGGGGGAGCTGGGAACTAGGGCCGCCTGTAGGGCGGCCTGGGCGGGATCGCATGCTGGCACCGTCTGTCGCGGAAAGGTGCGCGGAATTATGGTTTTTAGGTCAGCTTCACGCGACGTCGGAAATTACCGAAGCGTGCCCCCGCTACCAATTTCCCAGCTGCCAGTAGCGCTGCCGGCGAAAGGCGAACCTAGCTTTCCAAAGCTTTTCCCTGCGCGACCAGAAGATCCATTGCCACCCGATACTCGACTTCGGTCGGTTCGATCACGCCCCAGGCAGCGAGTACACCAGCAATAAAGCCGGTGTCGTATTCCGAGAATCGAGTTTCCTTAACGGTGCACTCTTCTTCTTGTTCTTGTTCTGACATTCGCCTTTCTACCGCAGCGGATTGACAGGGCATGGTGGCGGGGAAATTGTCTCACAACCGAAGCTTGCAGGGAAAACTCGTACTGCCCCGCACGCGTCGCGGCCGGGCCAATCAGTGCAGGGCTCAGGAGGAGCTGTCACCATCGAACTCGCCTGAGGCCGCTTCGCAGGTCACCCTGTGCATCGCCAGACGGTTGAAGCGAACCATGGATTGGATCGGCAAGGTGCTCGCCGCAAACCGTCGCCAGCTCGTCACTGACTACATAAATCTCGCGGATCGCGATGAGCATGTTGTTTCTTGTGTCGTTGTCTTGCGCCAGTGCATTTCGGGCGATGGCGTCAAGCAGGCAGCAAGTATCGGATAACCGCGCTCGAAGGGCGTGGACGCGATCTCGTGCTTTTTCAATCTCAATCTTGTTCATGAAATCAAGTCGTCGATTTATCGGTTGAAGATATGCCTTCTAGCCGGGCGTATTCCCGGATCGCCATTCTTCGAGGGCCTGCGATTGCTCTCTGGTTGGCGGTAGCACAGACCCGAATCGAATCAGCATGAAGGCATGCTCAACTGCATTGAGTCGCGCCAAGCCATCGGCAAAGGATTGCTGATCGCTTTCGCCGCGCTGCAACCTGTCAACTGCGACCTTCAGGTCGTAGAGTTGCAGAAACTTCTTGCCTATTGCCCATTGATCAAATGTCGGCGACTCGGTGATGCCGCGTAGACGCATTACCGTCTGTACAAACGTTCGTTCGTATATCACCCGATCAAAGCCATGCGATGGCGTGGGCCGGCTGTAGGGCTGCTCGTGGAGGCTGCTGGACATATGGACTCCCACATGGTGTGGCAACACATGTCTTTTAGCTGTGAAACGCTGGCCCGTATGTTCGATAGCGCACCTACGACGGGTTGTTTCGAACCATGTTGCGGTGCGGTGACGCACCAGGCGTTCGAATGTGACGCCACTCACAATCCACAATATCTCCATGCGCAGGTCACAGTGCATTCACATTCTCTGGTGATAGTGCATTGGCGCAGGCAGAAGCCAACGCATTTCACTGACGGAGGTCGCCGCACATGCTCCACTTTATCCAGGCCAATCTCGCATTCCACGTCGTGGCTGCAATCCTGCTACTTGCGCTCGCGGCAGTGGAAGCTGTTTCCCACCGTCGCTGAAATCAGCAGCAAGCGTTTTGTGAATGCGGCGGAGACGAGCATTCATCTGCGGTGACCGGATCTACCCCCGACCTGTCGCCGCTAAAACTGAACCCGGCCAGGTATTCGCCCTTGGCCGGGTTTTTTTATCCCGTACCGGTGTCAACGCCTGAGGTCCTTGCGCGTTGAGTGCACTTGCAGGGGGGCATGAACCCGGTACCGGGGGGTGCGCGGTGGTGGACGCTGCCCAGACTCATTCTTGCTTTGTCCTTTGGCTGCTAATCTGCGTATATGAAACCAGCCGTTCTCACGACATCGCCTGCAACCGCGCCAGATCGCGGCAGCTGCCTTCACCCGAGCGGCATCGCGGGCGTGGGCGTCGTGCGCGCCGACGGCGAATATCGCCTGGTGGCCACCCGCCAGATCCCAGCCGGGCAGCCGCTGTTTCGCATCGAGGGAGAACTGTCGTCCCGGCCGTCGCGCTACTCCGTGCAGGTCGGGTACCAGCTTCACATCGACCTGCACGGCGATCACACCACCGAGGAAATTCTTGACCGTTACTTCTGGCGTTTCATGAATCACAGTTGCGAGCCGAGCGTGCTGGTACGTGAACGAGATGTCGCCGCCGCGCGGGACATCAATCCCTGGGAGGCGGTGACCTTCAACTACAACACCACCGAATGGGAAATGTCGGAACCGTTCAGCTGCCGTTGCGGCAGCAGGCATTGCCTGGGCAAGGTCCAGGGATTCAAGTTTCTGACTGCGGCACAGCGCACCGAATTGAGTCCGGTGGCTCCTTATTTCAGCCGCCTGTTGAGTGAGGCCTCACCATTGACTGCCGCCCGCGCGCCTGCATGAAGGAGGGGCTGCCCGCGGCGCCACAGGGGGCGCCGGCTGGCGGAAATCTGGCGGGTTTGCTCCAGCATATTTTCGAGGACGCCGCGCGCCGATGGCCCGAGCGTGTGGCCGTGGATATTCCGCCGGGCCACGACCGGCCGTCGCGCGTCCTCGCCACCTACGCCGAACTGAACGTTGCAGCGCAGGCTTTGGCGAATCACCTGCGCACTTTGATCCTTGGTGAATGTGTAGTTGGCATTTTTCTGCCGCGCACCACGCCGCAGCTTTTCAGTGCGCAACTTGCCGTTCTCGGTGCCGGCGCGGCGTACACCTGCGTGGACCCGACTTTCCCCGACCAGCGTGTGCAGGAGATCCTGGAAGACGCGGAGGTGCAGATCCTGCTGACCGACAGCGCGGGTCGGGCGCGGCTGCAGCGTCGAGGCGTAAGCGCAATCGAAGTGCTTGATGTCAACGCTATCCTGGCCACTTGCCCGCGCAAGCCACCCGCCGGGGTAGCGGCAACAACGCCGGCGTGGCTGACTCCTGCCAGCCTCGCCTATGTTGTCTACACCTCTGGCACTACAGGGCGTCCGAAGGGCGTGATGGTCGAGCATCACAGCATCGTCAACCTGGTCGAGTCCGATCGTCAGATCTTTCAGCTCGCGCCCGCGGCGCGTGTGGCCCAGGGCTCTTCGCCGGCCTATGACTCATCGGTGGAGGAAACATGGCTGGCGTTTGCCGCGGGCGCGACGCTCGTGGTGATGGATGACGACAGCGCCCGTCTGGGCCCCGATCTGATTGGGTGGCTGCGGCATGAGCGAATCAGCGTTTTCTGTCCGCCGCCGACTCAGCTCCGCGCCACCGGCTGCACCGATCCCGCATCCGCGCTGCCGGAATTGAAACTGCTCTACGTCGGCGGAGAACCCTTGCCTCGCGATGTGGCCGAACGCTGGTCGCCGGGACGCGTGCTGGTCAACGGCTATGGGCCAACCGAATGCACGGTGACTTGCCTGCGTGGGCGGGTGGAAGCCGGACAACCGATCACAATTGGAACGCCGGTGGATGGAGCGACCGCGTGGGTGCTGGATGAAGCGGGGGAGGAAGTCGGAGCCGGCGAGCAGGGTGAGTTGTGGATGGGCGGCATCGGAGTCGCGCGGGGCTACTGGAAACGTCCAGAGCTTACGGCGGACAAATTCATCACCCACCCGCAACGCGGCCGCCTCTACCGCACGGGTGATCTGGTGCATCGTGATGAAGCAGGGCGATTCTTCTACCACGGCCGGATCGATTCGCAGGTGAAGCTGCGCGGCTACCGCATCGAACTGGGCGAGATCGAATCGCGACTGGCGGAACTTCCGGGGGTGCGCGCGGCGGGCTGCCGAATGCAAACTGATGACGGTGGCGACGTGATCGTCGCGTTCATCGTGCCTGTGAATCCCGCCATGGCGCCGCCCACGGAGCAGTTGCAGGCCTCGCTTGCAAAAGTATTGCCCGGGTACATGGTGCCAAACCGGATTGCAATGTTGCCTGCATTGCCGACGACGGTGGGCGGCAAACTCGATCGCGCCGCGCTGCCGCGGTTGGATAGCGCCGCGTCGCGGCCGCAGGCATCAATCGTCGCGCCCCGCGACCCGATGGAAGTTCGATTGGCCACCGCCTTCCAGCAGACGCTCATGCTTGCTCAGCCAGTGTCGATCCACGACGATTTCTTCAACGACCTCGGCGGAGACTCCCTCAAGGCGGCGCTACTTGTGACCTTGCTCCGCCATCAGCTGGCGACGGCGTGGATCACGGTGCGTGATATTTACGACGCCCGCAGCGTGGCCGCACTCGCGGCCCGCGCCCGTCCCGTCCGTGAACCCGAAATCGCTCCGTTAACGAGGCAATCGGCAGATCAGCTGGTGCGACCGTTGCTTGTCACTGTCGCGCAAGCCGTCTGGCTCATCGGCGTTTTCACTGTTGCCTCGATTGCGAGCGCGTGGGTCGCTTTCAGGGGTCTGCATTCCCTGACGCAGGCAGCAGGGCTCGTGCCATCCATTCTGCTCGCGCCGTTGCTGATGGTTTTGGCCATTGCGTTCTATGTGCCGCTGTCGTTGCTATGCGCCGTGGCAGTCAAACGCCTGCTCGTCGGACGGTACCGGCCGCTGCGGGCGCCGGTATGGAGTGGCTTCCATCTGCGTCACTGGATCGTGCAACAGGCGGTGCGGCTCGTCCCATGGCCGCTGCTCACCGGCACCGTCCTGCAGGTCGTTGCATTGCGGGCGCTGGGCGCGCGCATCGGTCAACGGGTGCATATCCATCGAGACGTGGATCTGCAGCAGGGAGGCTGGGACCTGCTTGAGATCGGTGATGATGTGACGCTTGCGCAAAGTGCAGCGGTACGGTTGGTGGAGCTCGATGCGGGCGAGATCATCATCGGCCCGGTGGTGCTCGGCGCTGGCAGCACGCTGGATACCAGAGCGGGCGTGGCCGGACATACGGTTCTGGAAGCTGGCGCGTATCTGACGGCGTTGTCATCGCTACCTGCAGGCGCACGCATTCCACGCGATGAATGCTGGGACGGCATTCCCGCACAACCAGTCGGCCCTGCGCCGTTGCCGTCGGCGTTGACACAACCGGCGCAAGAGTGGGCGCCCTGGCAACAGGGGATCATGTTGTCGCTGACTCGCGCGGTGGTGGCGTTATTGCTCGTCGTGCCGTTTGAAGTCGGCACCATCCTTGCCTGCCGCGCATTCGATCTGAGCGCAGAGCAAGTGGAGGCCTGGATATTTCACGGTGCAGCTGGATGGAAGCCGTGGCTGGTAACATTGGGACTGCAGCTGCTGCTAATGCCTCTGACGCTTGCGTGGATGGCGCTGGTAACGCGGCTGCTCGGGCGAGTGCCAACCGGAACAATCTCTCGCTGGAGTGGGGCCTATGTGCGGGTCTGGCTGAAGCCGGGCCTGGTCGAGGGCGCAGGCGAGTGGCTCAGCGGCACGCTGTTCTGGCCCCTGTGGCTGCGCTGGGCCGGTATGAAGATCGGCCGCGGGTGCGAAATCAGCACGATCCTCGACGTAGTGCCGGAGTTGATCGAAATCGGGCCAGAGACATTTCTGGCTGATGGCGTCTATCTTGGCGGGCCGCGCATCCAGCAGGGCCGCGTGACGTTGGCGCGGACCCGGCTGGACGCGAATACATTCCTGGGCAATCACGTCGTGGTGGCGGCGGGCCAGCAGTTGCAAGGGAACATTCTTTTAGGCATCGCAACTGCCGCGAACGACCAGATCGTGCGCGCGGGCAGCTCATGGTTCGGACATCCGCCGTTCGAATTGCCCCGCCGGGAAGTAGTGGCCATTGATCGTCGTCTCACCCATGAGCCTTCTGCAATCCGCTATGGCACCCGTCTTTTTTGGGAAGCGCTGCGCTTCGCGTTGCCCGTGTTGCCTTTTCTGGTGCTGGTGGCCTGGTGCCGCATTCTGGCCGGGGCCGCTGCCGCCTTCTCCGTGACTGCTTTTCTTACAGTGGCGGTGCCGGCGGTGACGTTTGGCGCAGTCGCGTGTCTTTGCCTGTTCGTCGTCGCGCTGAAATGGACTCTGCTGGGCAAGGTGCAACCTGGCCAGCACGCGCTCTGGTCCTGCTGGTGCAGCCGCTGGGATTTTCTTTATGTCGCCTGGGGCAAGTACGGCCGCGGCGCGCTGGAAATGCTGGGTGGAACGCTCTTGCTGCATTGGTACCTGCGTGCCATGGGTATGAAGATCGGCAAGCGCGTCTTGCTCGGCCCGGGTTTCGCACAGGTGGTGGACCCGGACATGATCGAAATCGGCGATGGAGCCACGGTCAACGCGATGTTCCAGGCGCATACCTTCGAGGATCGTGTGCTCAAGCTGGGGCGACTGGTCATCGGGCCGCATGCGACCCTCGGCAGCGCAACGGTGCCGCTCTACGGGGCGCACATCGGTGCAGGCACGCACGTCGCCGCGCATAGTGTCATCATGAAGGGCGAACACCTGCTGCCCGGGCTGCGTTACGAAGGCGCGCCCACTGCCAACTCTATTGCGTGAGTGACGAACGCAGGAACTGCCAATGCCAATCAACCCTCCGGCACGCGCGACGAAGCTACCTCGCCATGGCGTGGCGCGTGTGATTTCCAGGCTGGGCCAGGGTTCGCGAACGCAGGCCGCGCAGTGGGTGAGCGAGGGACGCGTTCGCGTCAACGGTCGGGTGGTTCACGATCCGCAATTTCCCGTCCGCCAGAGCCTGGATCGCATCGACATTGATGGCAAGGCGTTAACGCAGGCGCCGCCTCTGGCGTTGATGTTGAACAAGCCGCGTGGCCTCGTCACGACGGTGAAGGATGAGCAGGATCGAAAGACTGTCTATAGCTGCTTTTCCGGGGCGAATTTGCCGTGGCTGGCACCGGTCGGTCGCCTGGACAAGGCCAGTGAGGGCCTGCTGCTGTTCAGCAACGAGCCTGCGTGGGCAGCGACGATCATCGATCCGCAGTGCGGGCAGTCAAAAACCTACCACGTTCAGATCGACAGATTGCCGGACCCGGACCTGCTCGCGGTGCTTGAGCACGGTGTCCGGGTGGGTGATGAACGTCTGGCCGTGATGTCAGCGCGATGCCTGCGCAGCGGCGGCACGAACGCGTGGCTGGAAATCATCCTGGACGAGGGACGCAACCGACAGATACGGCGGCTGCTGGCTGCCCTGGATGTCTCGGTACTGCGGCTGGTGCGTGTCGCCATCGGCACCCTGTGCCTGGGCGAACTCCCAAAGGGCCAATGGCGGATGCTTACCGCGCATGAAATAGAGTCGTTGACAGTTGCGGCCTCGAAGTAGGACTAGTCCTACAAGAGGCGTAGCGACCCACTGACCGCGCCTTTTAACCCCCGGCCGATAGCATTACCTGCGAAAATGCGCCTTGCCGTACTGGCTCAGTCCGGGATTTCAGATCAACGACTTAAAGAACAAGGCCGTGTGTACCCACCACGGCCTCCATGATCTGCAGTGCACAGTGGGAAGTCTGCCAGTTTAATTTCGGAGTTGTAATGGATGCACCCGCACGGACAAGCCGCCGCTCGTCCCGATCCGTTTCGCCGGTCTATGCCGCTGATTCCGAACTGGACGTACGCAAGCTGCTGAAGGTCCTGCAGGGCATCCGTGACGGCGATTTTTCCGTCCGACTGCCCGGCGACCAGAGCGGCTTGCCGGGCAAGGTGGCCGATGTCATCAATGACATTGCCGCTGCCAACCAGCGGTTTGCACGGGAAATCGAACGCGCCGGCCAGCTCGTGGGCAAGGACGGCAGAACGCGGCACCGTATCAGCGCAGAACGTCGCTCGGGCTCCTGGGGCGAGATGGAAGGCTCCCTCAATACCCTCATCGATGACCTTCTCTGGCCTACTGCCGAAGCCACCCGCACCATTTCTGCGGTGGCCAAGGGCGATCTGTCGCAGGTCATGCGGCTGGAAGTAGAGGGCCGTCCGATCAAGGGCGAATTCCTGCGTTCCGCGACCATCGTGAACTCCATGATCGAGCAGATGCGCGGCTTCACCTCCGAGGTGACCCGCGTGGCGCGTGAAGTGGGCACCGAAGGCAAGCTGGGCGGACAGGCCGTGGTGCCCGGCGCGGCTGGCACCTGGAAGGATCTGACCGACAACGTGAACTCCATGGCCGGCAACCTCACCGGCCAGGTGCGCAACATCGCCGAGGTGGCCACCGCCATTGCCAGCGGCGACCTCTCACGCAAGATCACGGCAAACGTTCGCGGCGAAATCCAGCAGCTGAAGGAAGCCATCAACACGATGGTGGACCAGCTGCGTTCGTTCGCATCGGAAGTGACCCGCGTGGCGCGCGAGGTGGGCACCGAGGGCAAGCTCGGTGGCCAGGCGCTGGTGCCTGGCGTGGCCGGCACCTGGAAGGATCTGACCGACTCGGTGAACGCGATGGCGACCAACCTGACAGGTCAGGTGCGCAACATCGCCGAGGTGACCACGGCTGTGGCGCGCGGCGACCTGTCGCGCAAGATCACGGTGGACGTGAAGGGCGAGATCCTGGCGCTCAAGAACACCATCAACACGATGGTGGACCAGCTCAACGGATTCTCGGCCGAGGTGACGCGCGTGGCGCGCGAAGTGGGTACCGAAGGCAAGCTCGGTGGCCAGGCTACCGTGCCCGGCGTCGCCGGCACCTGGAAGGATCTGACCGACAACGTGAACTCCATGGCCGGCAACCTCACGGCGCAGGTCCGCAACATCGCCGAGGTGGCCACCGCCATCGCCAGCGGCGACCTGTCGCGCAAGATCACGGTGGACGTGCGCGGCGAGATCCTGCAGCTGAAGGAAACCATGAACACCATGGTGGATCAGCTGCGTTCCTTCGCATCGGAAGTGACCCGCGTGGCGCGCGAGGTAGGCACCGAGGGCAAGCTCGGCGGCCAGGCCCTGGTGCCAGGCGCTGGTGGCACCTGGAAGGATCTCACCGACAACGTGAACTCCATGGCCAGCAACCTCACCGGCCAGGTGCGCAACATCGCCGAGGTGGCCACCGCCATCGCCAGCGGCGACCTGTCGCGCAAGATCACGGTGGACGTGCGCGGTGAAATCCTGCAGCTGAAGGAAACCATCAACACGATGGTGGACCAGCTCAACGCCTTCGCCGCCGAAGTGACGCGCGTGGCCCGCGAGGTGGGCACCGAGGGCAAGCTCGGCGGCCAGGCAGACGTGAAGGATGTCAGCGGCGTCTGGAAAGACCTCACCGACAACGTGAACTCCATGGCCAGCAACCTCACCGGCCAGGTGCGCAACATCGCCGAAGTGGCCACCGCCATTGCGAAGGGCAACCTGTCGCGCAAGATCACGGTAGACGTGGCCGGCGAGATCCTGCAGCTGAAAGAAACCATCAACACGATGGTGGACCAGCTGAACGGCTTCGCGGCCGAAGTGACCCGCGTGGCGCGCGAAGTCGGCACCGAAGGCAAGCTCGGTGGTCAGGCCATCGTGCCGGGCGTTGCCGGCACCTGGAAAGATCTCACCGACAACGTGAACTCCATGGCCAGCAACCTCACCGGCCAGGTGCGCAACATCGCGGAGGTTTCCACTGCCATCGCGCGCGGCGACCTGTCGCGCAAGATCACCGTCGACGTGAAGGGCGAAATCCTGCAGTTGAAGGAAACCATCAACACGATGGTGGACCAGCTCAACAGCTTCGCGGCCGAGGTAACCCGCGTGGCCCGCGAAGTGGGCACCGAGGGCAAGCTCGGTGGCCAGGCCGAAGTGCCCGGCGTTGCCGGCACCTGGAAGGACCTCACCGACAACGTCAACACCATGGCCAACAACCTGACCAACCAGGTGCGCGGCATCGTGAAGGTGGTGACCGCGGTGGCCAATGGCGACCTGCGTCAGCGGCTGATGGTGGAGTCCAAGGGCGAAGTGGCCGCACTGGCCGAGACCATCAACAGCATGACCGATACCCTGGCCACCTTCGCGGACCAAGTGACCAGCGTGGCGCGCGAAGTGGGTGTGGAAGGGCGCCTCGGCGGTCAGGCCAACGTGCCTGGCGCGGCCGGTACCTGGAAAGATCTGACGGCCAACGTGAACCTGCTGGCGGCCAACCTGACCACCCAGGTGCGCGCTATCGCTGAAGTGGCGACGGCGGTGACCAAGGGTGAGCTGACGCGCTCCATCCAGGTCAACGCCCGCGGTGAAGTGTCGGAACTGAAAGACAATATCAACGCGATGATCGGCACGCTGAAGGTCACCACCGAGCGCAACACCGAGCAGGACTGGCTGAAGACCAACCTGGCGAAGTTCAGCCGCATGATGCAGGGCCAGCGCGACCTGGTCACGGTGGGCAACATGCTGCTCGCGGAACTCGCCCCGCTGGTGAATGCCCAGCATGCCATCGTCTACGTCATCGACAACGACGGGCGCGGTCCGATCCTGAAGCAGCTGTCGGGTTATGCGGACGTCCGTGACCGGACGAATCCCCGCACTTACCATCTGAACGAGGGCCTGGTCGGGCAATGCGCTGCGGACGGACGGCGCATTCTGCTGGATTCGATCCCGGATGAAGCAGTGCATGTCACCAGCGGCCTGGTTTCCGCGCGGGCACGCAGTGTCATTGCGCTCCCGGTGTTGTACGAAGGCCAGGTCAAGGCCGTGATCGAACTGGCGTCGCTGCATGAATTCACGGCTCCCCACCTGGCCTTTCTGGAGCAGCTGACTGGCAGTATCGGCGTCGTGCTCAATACCATCGAGGCGACGATGCGCACCGAGCGCCTGCTGCAGCAATCGCAGGAACTGGCCGGCGAATTGCAGACCCAGCAACGCGAGCTGCAGCAGACCAACGAAGAGCTGGCCACCAAGGCGCGCCTGCTGGCCGAACAGAATGCGGAAGTGGAGCGCAAGAACCAGGAAATCGAGCTGGCGCGGCGCGCGCTGGAGGAAAAAGCCGGCGAACTGGCGCTGACCTCGCGCTACAAATCCGAGTTCCTCGCGAACATGTCGCACGAGCTGCGCACACCCTTGAACAGCATTCTCATCCTTGGGCAGCAGCTGGCGGAGAACGCGGACAGCAATCTCAGCACCCGGCAGGTGGAGTTCGCCAAGACCATCCATGGCGCCGGCACCGACCTGCTGAACCTGATCAGCGACATCCTCGATCTGTCCAAGATCGAATCCGGCACCGTGACGGTGGAATCCGAGGACCTGCTGTTCACGCATCTGCGCGAAACCGTCGAGCGCAACTTCCGCCATGAGGCCGAAACCCGCAAGCTGGCATTCGTCACGGACTTCGATCCGCAGCTGGCGAGGCAGATCAGCACCGACCCGAAGCGCCTGATGCAGGTGTTGAAGAACCTGCTATCCAATGCATTCAAGTTCACCGCCCAGGGCAGCGTGAAACTGCATGTCGGCATCGCACCGAGCGGCTGGACCGTGGACCATCCGGTGCTCAGCCAGGCACCCAGCGTGGTGCAGTTCGCCGTTACCGACACGGGCATCGGCATTGCCCCCGAGAAACAACGCATTATCTTCGAGGCTTTCCAGCAGGCCGATGCGGGAACCTCCCGCAAGTATGGTGGCACCGGCCTCGGACTTGCGATCAGCCGCGAGCTCGCTCATCTCCTGGGCGGAGAACTGCGGCTTGCCAGCACGCAGGGTGGCGGGAGTACCTTCACGCTGTATCTGCCTGCCAATTTCATGGGTTCGGCTTACCGCGCGCAGGCGCAGCAGGTGGCAGAAAGTGCAACGGACCAGAATACGGCCCGGTTCCGTGCCCTCACCCTGCCGGCGCTCCGCACCGAGGAACTGGTCGACGACGAGGAAAATCTGCAGCCGGACGACTTGGTCCTGCTCATCGTGGAGGACGATCCCCACTATGGGCGCGTGCTGTTGAACCTGGCGCGCGATTGCGGTTTCAAGGTGCTGGTGGCGAGGTCAGGCGGCGAGGGGCTGCAACTGGCCCGCAGGCATCGTCCCACCGCGGTGGTGCTCGACGTTTTCCTGCCCGACATGTTTGGCTGGACGGTGCTCAACCAGCTCAAGCACGATCCGGCCACTCGGCACATTCCGGTGCAGGTGCTCACAGTGGAAGAAGAGCGCCAATATGGTCTGGAGCGCGGGGCGTTCTCGTTCATGAACAAGCCCGCAACCACCGACCGTCTGGAAGCGGCACTGGTGCGCATCAAGGAGTTTGCGGCCACCCGCGTCAGGAAGCTGCTGGTAGTGGAAGACAACGCCGCCGAGCAGTTGAGCATCACCGAACTGCTCGGCTCGGACGACTTGCTCATTACGATAGTCGGCAGTGGCGCGGAAGCACTGGAAGCACTGCGCACAGCAGCCTTCGATTGCGTGGTTCTGGATCTGCATCTGCCAGACATGTCCGGCTTTGACCTGCTGGGAGAAATCGAGCAAATCACCCACCTGCGGGAACTGCCAGTGGTGGTGTTCACGGGCCGTGAGCTCACTGCAGACGAGGACGCGCGGTTGCGGCAGAGCGCCAAGAGCATCGTGTTGAAGGGCGTGCGCTCGCCGGAGCGACTGCTGGATGAAACAGCGCTGTTCCTGCATCGCGATGTCGGCAATCTGTCGGCATCGAAGCAGCGCATGATCGAGGCCCTGCATCACAGCGACGAGCCGCTGCAGGGACGCAAGGTGCTGGTGGTCGACGACGACGTCCGCAACATCTTCGCGCTCAACAGCCTGCTGGAACGGCACAAGATGGAAGTGATCAGCGCCACCAATGGCCAGGACGCCATCGATCTGCTGGACGCGTCCGAGGGCATCTCGCTGGTGCTGATGGACGTGATGATGCCGGAAATGGATGGCTATGAAACCATGCGCCGCATTCGCACCAGGGCGCAATACCGTCTGCTGCCCATCATTGCATTGACAGCCAAGGCGATGATGGGTGACCGGGAGAAATGCCTGCAGGCGGGAGCTTCGGACTACGTCGCCAAGCCAGTGAATACCGAACAGCTGCTGTCGCTGGTCAGAATGTGGCTGCACCGATGATGCAGCAGCCCGCAATGCAGGATCTGCCCGGGCAGGTCAACATCCTGCTGGTGGACGACCAGCCGGCACGGCTGATGTCGTACCAATCGGTGCTGGAACCGCTGGGGCACAACCTGGTATCTGCAAGCTCGGGGCCCGAAGCGCTCGAACGCGTGATGGGCACTGAGTTCGCACTGATCCTGCTCGATGTCAGCATGCCAGGCATGGATGGCTTCGAAACAGCCGCGATGATCCACGATCACCCCCGCTTCGAACGCACACCGATCATCTTCGTTACCGGCGTGCATGACACGGAGTTCGACCGGCTGCGAGGCTACAAGCTGGGCGCAGTCGATTACGTTTCTGTGCCGCTGGTGCCGGAGATCCTGCGCAGCAAGGTGGCGGTGCTCATCGAGCTGCATTGCAAGCGACGCGATCTGCAGGTCATGAACCAGAGCCTGGCCGATGCCAACAAGGCACTGGCAGATGCGAATCTCAATCTGCAACTGGAGAAGGCCAGGGAACTTGAGACACTCAATAGCAACCTGCAGCACTCCAACCGTGAGCTGGAGCATGTCAACGCAGCACTGCACGCACAGATTGCCGAAAGGAACCGGGTAGAGCTTGCGCTGAAAGAGGCCGACCGCCGCAAGGACGAGTTCCTGGCCATTCTGGCCCATGAACTGCGGAATCCCCTGGCTGCCCTGTCCGCTGCCGCCCGGCTTGTCGGCAAACAGGGGCAGAACCCCGAAGTGTCGACGATGGCCTGCAATGCCGTGCAACGTCAGGTGGGCCACATGGCGCGGCTGCTCGACGATCTGCTCGATGTGTCCCGAATTTCACATGGCCGCATGCATCTGCAGATGTCCGAGGTGGACATGACCGAGGCGGTGCGTTCCGCGGTGGACATGGTCCGGCCACAGTTGGAAGCCAAACAGCAGACTCTGAATGTCGAGCTGTCGGAAGATGCCGCGCCAGTCCTGGCCGACGCCGTGCGGCTCATCCAGATCATCGCCAATCTACTCAATAATTCGGCCAAGTTCACGCCGGCGGGCGGGCACATTGCAGTGCGCGTGCAGTCTGCAACAGAAGAGATATCGGTGTCGGTACGCGACAACGGCATTGGCATAGCGCCCGCCATGCTGGACGAGGTGTTCGACATGTTTTCCCAGGCCGGCCGGTCGTCCACCGAAGCGCAGGGAGGTCTGGGTATCGGGCTCACCCTGGTAAAAGGCCTGACGAGTCTGCACAAAGGTAGTGTTCGCGCCGTGAGCAGGGGCGAAGGTCAGGGAAGCGAGTTCGTAGTCACATTGCCCCGGGCGCAGAGGGTGTCTTCGGTACCTGCTGCAGCTGCCCCGCAGCCCGGCAATGAGGGTATCCGGCCGCTGCGCATTCTGGTCGCCGACGACAATGTGGACAGCGCGATGAGCTGGTCACTGCTGATCGAAGACAGCGGACACCAGGTGGTGACCGCGTATGACGGATTGAGCGCGCTGGAATCAGCGGAGAAATTCCGGCCGCAGGTGGCGCTGCTGGATGTCGGCATGCCGCATCTGGACGGGTATGAGGTGGCGCGACGCATCCGGGCCTGCACCTGGGGGCATGAGGTATGGCTGGTCGCCGTGACGGGCTGGGGGCAGGCGAAGGATCGTGCCCTTGCCGGGGAAGCCGGGTTCGACGAACACTTCACCAAGCCGCTGGATCCATCCCAGCTCGCAAAGACCCTGCAAAAGGCCTGCCGCAAACTCGATGGAGTGCTGCAGGTCAGCTGACCACAGCGCGGCTGTGCCGTGTCATCATGGCTCCTGGCCTGCAGGAGATTTCCATGATGCGAAGATGGTCGGCACTATTTCTGCTGCTTGCGACTGCGGCACTTCCTGCGCACGCGGCGGCTCCTTCGATACCCGTAATGATCCTGGATGGCGAGAGCGCCGGCGCGTTTCACGACTGGCCGCGCACTACGGCAGTGCTGCGCCAGCAACTGCAGCAGACAGGTCTGTTCCAGGTCGATGTGGTCACCGCGCCACCAGCGGGCGCCGACTTCAGCGCCTTCCATCCGGACTTCAGCCGCTATCGCGCCGTGGTCCTCAACTACGACGCGCCGGATGAGCGCTGGCCAGCCGCACTCAAGGATTCATTCGAGCAATACGTGAAGACGGGCGGGGGCCTTGTGATCGTGCACGCCGCGGACAATGCCTTTCCTCGCTGGCCTGCTTACAACGAGATGATCGGTATAGGCGGGTGGCGCGACCGCAAAGCCGACGCCGGGCCGTATTGGTACATGCGTGATGGCAAGCTGATTTCTGACCCCGCGCCCGGTGTTACCGGCAGTCACGGCCGGCGCATTCCCTTCGTCATCAACGTGGAGACCGACCACCCGATCACGCACGGCTTGCCGAAAGCGTGGATGCATCAGGCGGACGAGCTGTACGCCCATCTGCGAGGACCGGGGAAAAACATGACGGTGCTTGCCAGCGCCAGGTCGGACCCGGCAAATTCAGGCAGTGGCCATGACGAACCGCAGCTCATGGTGCTTCACTTTGGCAAAGGGCGTGTTTTCCACACGACGCTGGGGCATGACGTGACCGGGCTGAGCTCGGTGGACTCTGTGGTGACTTTGCAGCGCGGCGTGGAATGGGCTGCGACAGGCGCGGTAACACAGCAGCTGCCAGCCGATTTTCCTTCCACGGATGCCGTTCGCGTACGGTCCGATTTGGTGGGCGAGCCTTGATTGAGCGCTAACGGAAGTCATTCCCCGTGGTTGCGCGTCGCGGCAGCGGGGGCCTGCGCGCTGCTGGCAGCCGTCCCGCTTTTGGCGAAAGCGGCCTCAGTTCCGGCTAGTCACGCACCTGTACCGTTGCTGGAGAAGAACGGCGCATTCCTCGACAAGTACTGCAGCAATTGCCACAACGCCATCGACTGGGCGGGTGGTCTCGCGCTGGATACGCTGGACCGCGCCAACGTGGCTACCGACGGCGAGGCCTGGGAAAAAGTCGTGCGCAAGCTGCGCGGCACCCTGATGCCTCCGTCAAGCGAACCGCAACCGTCCGCTACTGATCGCAAGGCTTTCATCCAGGCGATGGAGGCCTCGCTGGATCGTGTGGCCGCCAACGAGATGAACCCGGGTTCAGTGGTGCTGCACCGACTCAACCGCCGCGAATACAGCAACTCCATCCGCGAGCTGCTGGATATCGACATTGACGCCGAGTCATTGCTGCCACGCGACGACCAGAGCGGCGGCTTCGACAACGTAGCCGAGGTGCTGAAGGTCACGCCTTCGTTCCTGGAGCAGTACCTGGCTGCCGCACGCGAAGTCAGCGTGCAGGCAGTCGGCAATCCGAGGGCACGCCTTACGGGCAGGGTTTATCCAGGCAGTCTGGCCGCACAACAATACGTGAACCAGCAGGGGCTGCCGCTGGGCACGCGTGGTGGGCTTTATATCGATCACTATTTCCCGGTGGACGGTGAATACGAAACCACGATCAGCGGTCTGGTCGGAGGTGGGTATGTCTGGGGTGTGGCTGACCAGCGCACGCTGATCGTCACCGTCGATGGCGAGCGGGTGTTCCAGGCAAATGTGGGGGGTGAGGAAGACCTTGCAGCCATCGACCTGAAACAGGCGGTGGGCATTGCCGCGATCGACGACCGGTTCCGCAATATCCGTTTCAAGGTAACCGCTGGCACCCATCGGGTCGGCATTACGTTCAAGCAGAAGACCGCCGCCGAGCATTTGGACATCCTGCACGCCTTCAACCCGGTCAGCGGCATGGCCCAGAACCACAGCGGCGCGGCTTTCTCCGACGGCTACCGGTTGAGCAACGTCGAGATCAAGGGGCCAGTGACCAAGAGCGGCGTCAGCGACACACCGAGCCGCCGCAAACTGTTCGTGTGCCAGCCGGCCAACGCCGCGGACGAAACCCCATGCGCCAAGCGGATCCTGGCCACGTTCGCCAAGCGCGCCTATCGACGTCCGGTGAACGACGCGGATATCACCGGCGCCATGGCCTTCTACACCGAAGAACGCAAGGCTGGCAGGTTCGATGACGGCATCCAGAAAGGCGTCATGTCCATCCTGGCCAGTCCGCGTTTCCTGTTCCGCGCACACACCCCGCCGGCCGGTGTGAAACCAGGCGAGACCTATCGCATCCAGGATCTTGATCTCGCCTCACGACTGTCGTTCTTCCTGTGGGGTGGGCCGCCCGACGAGAAATTGATCGACATCGCGGCCGCCGGTCGTTTGCAAGACAAGGCAGTGCTGGAATCCGAAGTGCGCCGCATGCTGCGCGATCCGCGCAGCAACACGATGGTGCGCGGGTTCACAGGGCGCTGGCTCAATGTCGATGGCCTGGACATCGTGAACACCGACGTGCTCCTGTTCCCGGATTTCACCGACGACCTGATTCCGGCCTTCAAGGAGGAACTGTTCCAGTTCGTCGGCAGCGTGGTCGAGGCAGACCGGAACGTCAACGAACTGCTGACCGCCAACTGGACGTTCCTCAATGAGCGACTGGCCATTCACTACGGCATTTCCGGCGTGCGCGGTGGCGATTTCCGCAAGGTGGCGCTCGCCCAGGACTACCGTCGCGGCCTACTTGGCAAGGGCGCGGTGCTGATGGCCACCTCTTATGCCAATCGAACTTCTCCAGTGGTGCGCGGCGCGTGGGTGCTGGAACACCTGATGGGCACGCCGCCGGCCGCGCCGCCCCCGGGTGTTGAACAGTTCCCGGAAAGCGAGGAGGGCGGCGAGCAGCTGACAGTGCGCGCAAGACTAGAGCACCACCGCTCCGTCAAAAGCTGCGCCGCCTGCCATGACATCATCGATCCGGTGGGCCTTGCGATGGAGAACTTCAACGCGATCGGTCAGTGGCGGGTCAAGGATATCGACGCCGGCCAGCGCATCGATGCTGCCGGCAAGCTTGCGGACGGAACCCGGGTGAACGGTGTTGCGGAACTGCGCAGCTATCTCGCGGGTCGCCCCGACCTGTTCGTGCATACCCTGGCCGAGAACCTGCTGGTCTACGCCCTGGGTCGACCGGTGCATTATTACGACATGCCGATGCTGCGCAAACTGGTGCGCGATGCCGAATCGAAGAACTTCCGGTTCTCGGCGCTGATCCAGGGAATCGTTGCCAGCACTGCATTCCAGTACGACAGGCTGCCGCTGGAGAAGCCGTTGACTGCTGTCACGGCCAACGTGAGGTAAACGCCATGTTCATCACCCGAAAACATCTGTCACGGCGCGCGGTGCTCAGGAGTGCGGGCTACGCGATATCGCTGCCGCTGCTCGACGCCATGATTCCCGCGGCAACGGCGCTGTCGGCTACGGCTGCCGCGCCGAAGCTGCGCATGGCGTTCGTGTACTTCCCGCATGGCGCGGTGATGAACCAGTGGACGCCCAAGGCCGACGGGCCGGACTTCGACCTGCCGCCGATCATCGCGCCCCTGAAACCCTTCCAGAACCAGCTGACCATCATCAGCGGCATGGAGAACAGGTCGGCGATCGCGGCGCCGGTGCATGCCATCACCCCGGGCACCTGGCTTTCCTGCGTGCCGCCGCGTATCAGCCATGATCCCTATGGTGGCATCACCGTGGACCAGATTGCGGCCAAGCACATCGGCCAGGACACGCCGCTGCCGACGCTGGAAGTGGGCACGGAAGAGCGCGGCGGTGAAGGCTCCTGCGACCGCAACTACGGCTGCAGCTACGGCAAGACCATTTCGTTCCGCGATCCGGCCACGCCGCTCCCCATGGAGCACAATCCGCGCAAGCTGTTCCAGCAGCTATTCGGTGCGGGTGACACCGCCGATGAGCGCGTGCAGGTGATGCGCGAAACCCGCAGCGTCCTTGATCTTGTAACGCGCGAAGCCGCCGATCTGCGCAGGAGTCTGGGACTGCGCGACCAGGCTGCGCTCGACGATTACCTGTCGACCGTGCGCGAAATCGAGCGCCGGGTGCAGCAGCTGGAAGGTCGCGACCTTTCGAAGGTGAACCTGCCGGACACACCAGCAGGCATTCCATCGCGCTTCGACGAGCACATGCGGCTGATGTTCGACCTGATTGCGCTGGCGTATCAGGCGAACCTGACCCGCGTGGTCAGCTTCATGATGGCCGCCGAGGTCAGCAACCAGCCTTATAACTTCATCAACATTCCCGATGCCTTTCATCCGCTGTCGCATCATGCGAATAACGCGACCAAGCTCGCCAACCTGGCGAAGGTGCAGGCCTTCAATACTGGTGAGTTCGCGAAGTTCGCGGCCAAGCTCAAGTCGCTGCCGGATGGCGAGGGCAACATGCTCGACAATTCCATCCTTGTGTTTGGCAGCAACATGAGCGACAGCAATTTACACAACCACTTTCCACTGCCGATGGCCATCGTGGGCGGTGGGGCGGGTCGACTCAAGGGCAACCGTCACCTGCGCTATCCGGACAAGACGCCGCTGGCCAACATGCATCTGACGATTCTGGATCGCATCGGCGTGCCCATGGAAACCCTGGGTGACAGCACCATGAAGTTCACCGAAGTCTGATGGCCGCCACGATGCGGATTGCGCTGTTGGCCTTATTGCTGCCGGCATTCGCGCAGGCACAGACACTGCTGGAGGCTGCCCGCAAGCCCGATGTGGTCACAGCGTTGAAGCTCATCGGCAATGGTGCGGATGTGCGCGCCAAAACGTCTGACGGCACCACGGCGCTGCACTGGGCTGCGCATCACGGTGAACTGGAATTGGTCCGCCGCCTGCTCAAGGCTGGCGCGGATGCCAACGCCCGCAACGACTATGGTTCTTCGCCTATGCAGGAGGCAGCCATTCGGGGCGACGCAGCCATACTCTCGGCACTGCTTACGGCCGGCGCCAAGGTCGAATCAGCCAACGATGACGGTGAAACGGTGCTGATGACCGTGGCGCGTACCGGCAAGGTGGATGCGGCGAAGGTGCTCGTCAAGGCTGGCGCCAATGTCAACGCGGTGGAATCCTGGCGTGGGCAGGCTGCGCTGATGTGGGCGGCCTCGCAGCGTCAACCTGAAATGGTGCGGCTGTTGCTGCAGGCTGGCGCCAATCCGAATGCGGTTTCGGCATTGCGCAACTGGGCGCGAACCTCGACCGCCGAGCCGCGGCCACAGTGGCGGCCACCGGGAGCCTTCACGGCACTGCAGCTTGCAGCACGTGAGGGCTGCGCCGCCTGCGCCCGCGAACTGGTGAAAGGCGGCGCCGAGATCAACGCCGCAAGTCCGGAAGGCATCACGGCGCTGCTGTTCGCCGTTCTCAATGCCTGGTTTGACACGGCAAAAGTGCTGATCGAGGCGGGTGCCGACGTCAACATGGCGGATAAATGGGGTCGGGCGCCGCTGTATTCCGCGATCGATTACAACACGACACCAAGGGGCGGGCGGCCAGATCGCCCCTCCCCGGATGTCGCAACGCCGTTGGAAATCGCCGCGATGCTTCTGGATCGCAAGGCTGATATCGATTTGCAGCTCAAGGCCTTTCCTCCCTATCGATTGCTCGGCCCGGACCGGGGTGGCGATTCGCTGCTGACCACCGGCTCCACGCCACTGCTGCGCGCCGCCAAGGCCTGCGATGTGCCGTCGGCGAAGCTGCTGATTGAACGCCGGGCAAAGGTAGACCTTGCAAACAGCCTGTCGCTGACTCCGCTACTTGTGGTGGCTGGTTCGAACTGGGCAATCACCGACACCCGTGGACGTTTTCGCAATGAGAAGCAGTGCATCGAGATGGCGCGGCTGCTGCTGGATGCCGGTGCCAATATTGATGCGGCGAACAACAACGGTCAGACGGCTCTGCACGCCGCCGCTCGTATGGACATGAAAGACTTCGTGCGCTTCATCGCTGAACGCGGTGCGAGTCTCGAGGTGAAGGATCGCAACGGTTCGACAGCGCTGGACATCGCCGAGGGGCGTACCGGCACGGCGGCACGGCCGGGGGCCTCCGGGCCCGAAAAGCATCCCGCTGTCGCCGCCGTGCTGCACGAACTGATGGACAGCAAGCCCGCCCGCTGAGGCTACGGTGTGGCGCCCCCAGGTGGCCCGCCGTGAGCTGCTATCGACGGCAGCTGGCGCATGATGCAGCATCGAAGTGTGCGGCAAAGACGCAAGAAGTAGAGGCGGGGATAAATGCATCACGTTCGCAGGTTCAGGGCAGCTGCATTGTGTTCGGTCTTGTTGGCATGGACCGGAATTTCCGGGACAGCGGATCAGCCGCCCATTCCCAGTGCACCGGCCTTCTCTGCCACACAGCTGCTGGCGCGGCCCACCTCGAACTGGATCACCAACGGCGGCACGTTATACAACCAGCGCTACTCGCCGCTGACCCTGCTCAATCGGGAAAATGTAGGCCAGTTGCACGCGTTATGGCGTACTGCAATGGGGTCAGGCACCACCCAGGGCCATGCGGGGCAGACGCAGATACTCGCCTATGAAGGCGTGCTGTACGTCTCCAATGGCGCCGGCGATGTCTTTGCGATGGATGTCGAAACCGGTGCCATGCACTGGAGCTACAAGGGCAATCCGGATCAGCGCGCTGGCAGCCCTATTGGCCGTGCCAACCGCGGAGTGGCCCTGGGTGATGGCAAGGTCTTCTTCGGCCTCGCCGACGGCCGGCTTACAGCGCTAGACCAGCGCAGTGGTCAGCCGGTGTGGCAGATACAGGCAGAGCGTTGGCAGGATGGCTTCTCCATCACAGCGGCGCCGCTGTACTTCGACGGCAAGGTGATCATCGGTACCAACGGTGGCGAGATGGGTACACGCGGGCGCATCAAGGCCTATGACGCGAAGACTGGCGCGTTGCAGTGGACTTTCTACACAGTGCCTGGCCCTGGCGAATTCGGACATGAAACATGGCCGAAGGATTCGGATGCGTGGACCCGCGGCGGCGCGAATATCTGGCAGACACCGGCGCTGGATCCAGAACTCGGGTTGCTTTATTTCTCCACCGCCAATCCGGGTCCGGACCTGAATGGCAGCGTGCGCGAAGGCGACAACCTGTTTGCCAACTCCATCGTCGCCATAGAGGTGAAGACCGGCAAATACCGCTGGCATTTCCAGCAGGTTCATCACGACCTCTGGGATTACGACTCCCCCAACCCGGTGGTGCTGTTCGATGCTCCCTACGCCGGGGTAATGCGCAAGGGCCTGGTGCAGGTGAGCAAGACCGGTTGGGCCTACATACTCGATCGCGTCACAGGCAAGCCGCTGATCGGCATCGATGAAAAGCCTGTGCCGCAGGAGCCGCGGCAGAAGACTGCCGCAACCCAGCCCTATCCGCGTGGCGACGCCATCGTGCCGCAGGAAATCGATATCGTTCCTGAGGGCGCCACCCTGGTTCCCGGCACCGGAGACCTTCCAAACCGCGGGCGCATTTTCACGCCTTTCTGGGACAAGCCCATCTCCGTCAAGCCCGGCACCATGGGCGGCGCCAACTGGCCGCCAAGTTCGTATGACCCCGACACGCATCTGCTTTATGCGTGCGCGTCTGATCGCATCAGCGATTTCGTCGTGCGGCTGCCGCTGGAAACCCCCGGCCCTAACAAGGTCTATATGGGAGGCCAGTTCACGCAGGCACAGGTGGATGACGCGGGCGTGTTCGCTGCGCTGGATGTAACCACCAACCGCATTGTCTGGCGTCAGCAGTGGCGTGAGATCTGCTACAGCGGCAGCGTGGTCACCGCCGGTGGCCTGGTGTTCATCGGCCGCGCCGATGGCAGACTCACCGCGCTCGACAAGCGCACGGGCGCGAAGCTCTGGGAATTCATGACCGACGCCGGTGTGAATACCACCGTCACCACCTTCGAGCACAAGGGTAAGCAGTACGTGGTGGTGCATGCGGGCGGCGGCTCGTTCGCCAATGGCAAACGCGGCGACGGCATCTGGATGTTCTCGCTGGACGGCAAGATCGGTCCCATCGTCGCCAGCGTCGATGGGGCGCCGGCAGGCGGCGGCAGGGGTGGAGCTCCGGTCGCAGCGGCCGCCGCGCCGGACAAACCGCTGGATCTCGCGGCCGGAGAATCGATATACAAGGTTGCGTGTCTGGCCTGCCATGGTGCGGACGGCACCGGGGGGCACGGTGGTGGGCCGACCTTGATCGGAAAGCTCGATGCGGCGCAGATACGGGCGGTGACCATGACGGGGCGTAACAACATGCCCACCTTCCGCGGCATTTACGACGCGAACCAGATACGGGATGTGGCGGAGCACATCGTGCAACAGCTGGCGTCGAAGCCGCAGTAGGCGGGGTTGGTGATATTGCGGTTATACCAGCAGCTGTTTCCAGGCTTATGATAAAAGCACATGATTCTGAAGCTGTTTCTGGCGTCCTTGTCGCCCGAACAATTGACCAGTGCGTTCGGTTATTCAGTTATCCACCATGGTTATCGGCAATGACCGGTACAGCGAAAACAAGTTAGACACCATATGAAGCAGTGTGCTTGGCTGACGAAGGTACGCAGGTGCTTGAGTTTCAAGTCGCCTTCCAGTTGGCTCTCGTCGTGAGGTGAAGCACGTGGAAATGCTTGGCGTCGCAATAGCAATATGTTGGCTGGCGCTAAACATTGGAGCGACGCTATGGGCGCTGCTTTCATCCTCACCTAGCAGGCAGAACCGACTGCTACTAGTGCTACTGGTCTGGGTGGTCCCAGTGATCGGTGCGCTTGTCGCTCTCTACTTCACGACGCGCCGCCCTGTTTCCTCACAACCGCCGCCATCGCCGCAGCCGTCTAGCGATACAATGGCTATCGAAGTTTTAGCTCAGGGATCGGCGGAAACCGCTATACGCATGGTGTCTAACATCTCGTTGCAGCGGGACCGTGATGGATAAAGTGCTCACTTCAATACGTCGGCGGGCGGCCGCTGAACTCGGGCGTTAGCTCTCAATGAAACGTCACCTTTGCATTCTGCAGGCTACGTTGCTCGTCGCAACATCGTTTCCACTCGTCGCTATACCTGCCGATAGTCCGCCTCCGATAAGACTTCAGTGTGTGAACGAATACACAATCGATAGCTCTGGTAAGAAGGAAGGGCTTGCCTCTCATCTTGCGCGAGGGTATGGCGTTTCTGTGGACTGGAAGCCGGACGGCACCCCTGTAATCAGCACAAGTCGTGGCGAGTTTAAAGGCACTGTCTTAGGGAATGAGATTCGTGGTACTAGGTATGTCGGCCCGTTCTATGAAGACGATTGGGAAGAGCTCAAAGTTGACGTTAAGACCGGCGTACTTACCGTGTTCTCGCTTCACAGCGGTTGGACTATGTATGGAACCTGTATGGGTGTCGGCAAGTAAAAGTGCTGTTGAGAGCTAACATCTCGTTGCAGGCGGACCGTGAACGATAAAGTGCTCGCTTCGCGGCGCCGGCGGGCGGCCGCTGAACTCGGGCGTTGACGCTGTAGAAAATATCAATTGTTGCGCGAGGGTTTCCCTCACCGCTTTGAGCGGAGAACATGGTGACCGCTGATTCCAGCAGTTCAGTCGGGCGCCGCT
>JBDSJD010000035.1:0-115256 GCA_039917615.1 Steroidobacteraceae bacterium | reverse complement strand
CCGGGCTGGTTCTAACCCAGCGTCCATCCTGCTTTGGGCGACGGCTCTCATTCGCCTGCGTCCCGTCATTACCTGCAACGGTCATTTCTTCAACAGAAATGATTAACCCATCCCCAATCTGTGACCTCAAGGTTTCAACCTCTTGATTGTAAAGAACAAATACGAAGTCTTCAGGGAACCTCTTGCTGTTTCGGCGAACTGCCTGCAGCAGAACCTTGGTGCTTACCGCGTAAAGCCGTGCCAGTTTCGCATCCAGCATCACCGACAACCCACGGATGGTGTGAATCTGCGTTTCGACGGCAGATGGATTGACGACTGATGGACACATGACAGCGAAGTAGTCTTTGCCGCCGAGCTGGCATGAACAACCCGACTAACTGTGGCAATCGGCCACAATCGATTTGCAGCAAACAGGTAGTTGGCACAGGACGAAATGCAGCGTCGATCCACTTCCACGTCCAAGTGTCGGCGGTGGATTTCCCGGCCGATCGCCATGGCGACGTAAATGTTCCCACCGGGTCCATACGCGGGATCATTTCCGCACTGCACAAATGCTGCTCACAGCCGCGTCGTTTTGGGACTGGCTGAGCCCGCATTGAACTCGGGATACACTGCGTCACTCGAACCGCACGTTCTGATATCTGGAGCAAGGAAGGAACCCATGCGAAATGTATTGCCGGTCTGTGCAGGACTTGTGGTGATCTCGGGCGTCGTGTCCGCGAATCTGTGGCTCCAGCTTCGGACAGAGCGGCAGCGAACTGCCGATCTGAGCACGCAGCTGAAAGAGGCGAAGGTCGCTCGCGTTTCGATGGCCCAACCCCAACGCATCGACGCTGCACCGGCGGCAACGCCCTCCACCGCGGCAGTCTCCGAAACCAAGGCCGATGCACCCGCGCCAGCAAAGCCCACGCAGGTCAATACGGTGCAGGGGATAGTGAACTCCCTCACCCAGGAGAAGGAGCTGCTGAAAGATCCTGAATATCGCAAGGCGCGGTTGGCCATGCAGCGCATAAATATGGCGCGAAATTATCCTGGCCTTGTAGAGGAGCTGGGTCTTTCTGAAAAGGACGCCGATCGGCTCTTCGACCTGCTGGCCGAAAACCAATTGGTCATGAACAGCGAAGCGTCATTCTCAATCGGCGCCAACGGTCAACCTGATCAGGCTGCGTTCCAGGAGAGAATGCGCAAGCAGCAGGAGCTGCAACGTCAGCAGGAAGAATCGGTCGCCGCGTTGCTCGGCCCCGGCAAGTACGCGCAGTGGCAGGACTACCAGCAGACTCGCATGCCGCGCATGCAGGCCACTTCATTGGGTGCTCAGCTGGCCCAGGTTGGCCAGCCATTGAGTGAAGCTCAGCACAAGGCCCTTACCACCACATTGATCGCCGAGCAGAAACGACAGAGGGAGGACAGCCAATCGATGGCGCGAAACATCAATCGCGCGGATCCGCAGGCCGTGGCGCAGCTCCAGGAAGAAGCGATGAAACGCCAGGAGCAGAGCAACCGCCGTATTCTCGAGGCTGCCGCGTCCAGTCTGAATCCCCGGCAGCTCGATGCGCTCCGCGAGCAGTATGAAATGCAGGCCGCAATGAATCGGGCTTCTTCCCGCCTGCAGCGGGCACGCCAGGAGGCGCAGGGAGGAACAACTCAGGCGGTGCCAGGGCAGGCAATTACCGTAATGCCCTCTTTCTGATCGCTAGCTTTACCGTTGCTGGCGCCGTGCTGAAAGAGGTGGGACTGGACTGAGTCTCAGCGCGGCAGCTGGTCCGCCGCCCAACGGGCGATCTGTTCCGGAACCGTCAATGCTCCGCTGTGACGCGCTATCTCGCGGCCGCCCTGGAACAGGATCATCGACGGGATGCTGCGGATGCCGAAGCGCGCGCCGAGCTGCGGTTCCTCTTCTGTGTTCACCTTCGCCAGTCGCATGCCTGGTTCGAGCAGGCGCGCGGCATTTTCGAAGGCGGGCGCCATCATGCGGCAGGGGCCACACCAAGGCGCCCAGAAATCTACCAGCAGGGGTAGTCCGCTCTTGCCGAAATGGCGCTCGAAACCGGACGTGGTCAGCGGCAGTGGTTTGCCATCGAACAAGGGCTGGCTGCACTTGCCACAGCGCGGAGCCTCGCCCAGACGTTGCGCCGGCACACGGTTCAGCGTGCCATCGTGCGGGCAAACGATCTGGATCGGATTGCTCATACACGCAAGGATGGGGATTCCGCCGTGGAATTCAACCAGGTGCTGGGTCGCTTGCATTATGCATGCAGTGATAGCATCATGAAGTCATGAGCCTTCAGATCACTATTCGAGATGTGCCGGAGAAGGTCCGTGACGAGCTTGCCAGTCGCGCCGCATTGCAGGGTCAGTCCATGCAGGAGTTTCTGCGCGGTGAGCTGGAACGCCTGGCATCCCGACCATCCTTGAAATCCTGGCTTGAGCAAGTGCGCAGTCGCAAGCGCGCATCGCAGACGCGGGTGCCCGCCAGTCACATTCTGAAAAATCGCGACACCGACCGGCGGTGAGCACGGTTGTAGATTCCTCGGTGCTGGTTGCCGCGCTCATCGACACTGGCGCGGACGGCGATTGGGCCGAGCGAATACTCGCTGCGGGCTTCCTGGTCGCGCCGGAAATGGTGCGGACGGAAGCCACGAACGTGCTGCGGCGACTTGAACTGGCAAAGGAAATCCCCGGACCTGAAGCCAACGCCGCCTTCGAAGATCTGATGTTGTTGGAGCTGGACCTGCTCCCGTTCGACCCATTTGCCGGGCGTGTGTGGGAGCTGCGTCATAACATCACGAGCTATGACGCCTGGTACGTTGCCATCGCCGAAGCCTATGATCTGCCACTAGCCACGCTGGATGAGAAGCTCTGCAAGGCGGCAGGCCCAGACTGCAAGTTTCTGACACCGCATCGCGGCTAGTTCGACAATCACCGACAACCCATCAACACGGATCCTTCTGTATTCATGATTACCGAGATCGCCACCATCACCATTGATCCAGCCCAGGCTGCAGCTTTCGAGGCGGCGGTGGCGCAGGCGGCTCCGCTTTTCCGCGGGGCCGAAGGCTGCCATGGCATGGCGCTGGAGCGCGGCATCGAAGATGCCGCGCGCTACCAGCTGATCGTGCGCTGGGACACCGTCGAACATCACACTGTCAAATTCCGGGAGTCCGATGGCTTTCGCGCATGGCGCCAGCTGGTCGGTTCCTTCTTTGCGGAACCTCCCGTGGTCATTCACACAGCGACGGTTGCCCGCTACTTCTGATCGCGGTAGGATCTCGCTCATGACGCGCGCGCACGTATCGATTCTGATGCTGACCACCACGAGGTGGACTGCCTGATCGTGCGCAACATCCAGGCAGCTCGTTCCAACGCGACTGCCGACCGATTGAAAACCCCGGAAGGCATCGCCAACCGGGGTTTTTCATTATGGACGCAGGGAAAATAGACATCAGGAGTGCAGAGCCCGACGACTACGGAGCGTTGCAGGTGCTGCACGCCCAGCCGAAAGTCATCCACGGCACGTTGCAGGTTCCGTTCGCCTCGCAGGAAGTGTGGCGGAAGCGTTGCCTAGAGCGCCTGGAGAGTATGCGCGTGCTTGTGGCGAGTGTGGAAGGCGGAATCGTGGGCTGCGCCGCAGTTTCGATTCCGGTGGCAGTGCGCCGGCGTCACGTTGGCGAACTGGGTCTGGTCGTGCATGACGCCTGGCATCGGCGCGGGATCGGCGCGGCGCTGTTGGGCTCGCTGCTGCAGCTCGCCGACCGCTGGCTCAACCTCACGCGGACAGAGTTGACGGTCTACACGGACAACGCACCGGCCATCGCGCTGTACGAGAAAGCCGGCTTCGTGCGCGAGGGAAAACTTGAGCGTTACGCGTTTCGGGATGGCGAATACGCGGATGTCTATGCCATGGCGCGGCTGCGCTGACATCTTGAGATGCTCAGCGCGGACTTCTGCTCTAGTGGGCGTAGTTCAGAAGCCTTCGTCGGCACGCAGATAACGCCACTTTCCCACGGGCAAGGCACCCAGCAGCACATTGCCGCTGCGCACGCGTTTCAGGCCAGTGACATATAGACCCACCATCTCGCACATGCGGCGGATCTGGCGCTTGCGGCCTTCACGCAATATGAAGCGCAGCTGGTCGTCGTTCTGCCAGGACACCTGCGCCGGTTTCAGCGTGATGCCGTCGAGCATCAGGCCGTGCCGCAGCTGCTTCATGCCCGCGTCCGCAAGCTTTCCTTCGACACGCACCAGATACTCTTTCTCGACCGCCGAGTTTTCGCCGATCAGCTGTTTGGCGATACGTCCGTCCTGGGTCAGCACCAGCAGGCCGGTTGAGTCGATGTCCAGTCGTCCAGCGGGCGCCAGTCCGCGCAGGTGGTCACTCTTGAACTGCACGGGGGAAGGGTCGGCAGGCCAGCGATTCTCTGGCCGTATCAGCACCACGGCAGGTTCGTAGCCATCTTCAGCCTGCCCTGAAACATAGCCTATCGGTTTGTGCAGCAGGATCGTCACCTGCGAACTCTGGTGCTCACGCGCTGCCTTGTCGATCTCGATGTGCGCCTGCGGCGAGACCCGCACGCCGAGCGTATCGACGACCTTGCCATCGACCTTCACCCAGCCGTTCTCGATCCACTTGTCGGCCTCGCGGCGTGAGCACAGGCCGAGTTCGCCCATCCGCTTGGAAAGCCGTGGAAAGTCAGGAGAGTCGGGCATGATCTGCGGCGGCGCTACCCGCTTCCTTCTATCTCACTTCGCAGCGCAATCAAAATCGGGACCAGAAGTTTATCCTTGTTGCGTCCCGTCGATGACTTGATGCCGATCAAGGTGTCGAGATCGATGACCTGGATACGCAGTGTGCCGTCTTCCATGAGAACACTCTTGCCGATGAGATCGTCGTAGCCCCTGCCGTCGTGCAGCGTTCCGAGAGGGTCGAGCGGGCCCAGGTCCGTCGATAGATTGTGTTGTCCAGGACCCTCAAGTGCTGCAATAGTCGCACGGAGTCGACGACTTCCCGGTTCCCGCACGACAGCGTCAAGCCCGTCCAGCACTGTGACCAGCCGGGCGACATTTTCCGGCGTGCGACGATGCAGGATATCGAGATCCTGCGTAGTGGTGGGGGCACCATGCAGCACTGCGGCGGCTCCGCCCACTACGATGAACTCGACGCCGGCATCGACGAGCGATTGCAGTAGCGCTTCGAGGTCAGCTTCTTTCGGATGCGGCACGACGAAACCTCGAGAGCGCGCGGCGCGCGCGGGTTGCCGTGCGCAGTCGTTCACGCACACCGAGCGACAGTGACCATTGCAGGAGCGAGCGGTCGACCTCTGCGGCAGCGGCATTCAATTCGCCGGGTACCTCTTGCGTTCCTGTGCGTTGTCCGTCGTGAGCGCGCTGCATCCCTGCATGGTATGTCAGTGCCATCCAGGGAGTCGACCTGTTGGGAGCAGCTACTGGACGCTGGTGGTGTGAACCTCTAAGGTTCCTCCAGATGGCGACAGCATGTCCTTGAGTCGAATTGCCCGGGGCGTGGCCCTTCTCGCATTGATTCCTTCGTGGCTAGGGCTGCTCGGCGGCTGGCACTGGTTGCTGGACCTGTTCGCGCATTTCCGCTGGGAATATCTGATCATCAGCGCGGTAGTCATCGTGTGGGCAATGTGGCGCAGGCAGCGTGGGATCGCTGTACTGGCGGCAGTCACGTTTTTGCTCAACGCCGTGCTGATCGCAACGCTCGCCTTTGATTCCGAAGTCAGCGAGGCCTCCGTGGCGGACAACTTCTCGCTGCGTGTCCTTAGCCAGAACGTGCTGAGGTCGAACCCTGACAAGCAGGCCGTGGTCGATCACGTGCTGGCTTCCGATGCGGATGTGGTTCTGCTGCTCGAGGTCGACAAGCAGTGGATGGCGGCACTACAGACGCTGCAGACGAAATATCCGTACAGCCTTGCGGAACCACGTGCTAACAGTTTCGGCATAGCACTTTTCAGCCGGATACCTTGGAGCAGCGCCAAAATATTGTGGCTAGGCGACCTGAAGGTGCCTTTGGTCGAAGTCGCCTTCACGCATCAGGGCCGCAACTTCGTGTTCATCGGCACGCACACCATGTCGCCTGTGGGTGGCCGCCGCGCCAGGTTGCGAGACAGGCAGCTTCAGCTGCTGGCGGAGCATGTGACGCAGCTTAAAGTTCCTGTACTCGTCGTCGGAGACCTGAACGCGACACCCTGGTCCGCAGGCATTCGCATCGCAACTTCCGGAAACCTGAAGTTCCGTTCGTTGAGCCCGCCATGGACACCAACGTGGCGCGTTGGAACCATCCATCCGATTCCAATCGACCATGCGCTCGCCACCGCTCCGCTGGTGATCACCAGGCGTGCCGTCGGGCCGGACGTCGGTTCAGATCATCGCTCGCTCAGCATCTGGGCGGGCTGGGCCAGACGAGGCAACCGCATCACGCGCGCCGTCGTAAAGCATCAACGCCCAGCAGTAGGAATTCGCGAAGAGCCGCAGAACAGCGCTATGCTCACCGCTCGCAAAATATTCTGCAGGCTTCGCAAAATGATGCATCCACGGTCAGCTCTTGTCGCATTGCTGCTCTGCGGCGCGGCGTTCACAGCCTGGCCGCACCACGGCATCTCCAACTGGGATCTCAACAAGGATCTCACTCTCACCGGCAGACTGACCAACATCGAGCTGATCAATCCCCATACCTGGATCCATCTGGATGTGCGCGCGGCCGATGGCAAGGTGGGAAGCTGGAAGTGCGAGATGCGTTCGGTGAATTCGCTGCGACGATCGGGCTGGACAAAAGAGATGTTCCAGATCGGCAGCGCCATAACCGTCACCGGCTCGCCGGAGCGTCGCAAGCCCAATCAATGCTACCTCGGCACCATCATCTTCGCCGATGGCAGCCGCATGGACCGCTACGGCCAGCGCCAGCTCGCAGTCGCGCAGAAGGCCACTACCACCTCGAAACGCGCGCTGCGCACGGCGGATGGACGCCCAAATCTTGCTGGAGACTGGGCCGCCGAACAGCGTGTGATGTCGGATCCCCGTGGCCAGTTGGGCGCGCTGGTGCCTCTGAGCGAGGCGGGAAAAATGAAGCCAGGTGACGTCCCACCCGGGCAGGCCGCCTTCCCTGGCGCGCGCGGCTCGGCTGCGTCGCTGGCCGCGGACCCGGTCAAGGCAGCCTGGGATCGTCCCTTACCCGCACGCCTCACCGACAAGGGGCGGCTGGCTCTGCAGAGCTTCGATCCCGCAACTCGTGACAACCCGCGGCTGCGCTGCGAGCCAACCGGGATCATCTTCGACTGGACCTTTGACGCCGTGGTCAACCGCATTGAACAGACGCCCGCGCGCATCACGATGCGCTACGGTCACATGGACCTTTCGCGCGTGCTCTATCTGGATCGCAAGGCGCCACCCGCGGATCTGCGACCATCACGCACGGGATATTCAATCGGTCGCTGGGAAGGCAACGTGCTGGTCGTGGAGACCACGGGTTTCACGCCGGGCGTGCTAAGTGCCGACGCGCGGCTTCTGCACGGCGCCAAGCTGCGCGTCGTGGAGCGCTTCGAGCTGGATGCAAGCGGTTCAAAGCTGTCTCGAAGCTACACCGCGGAAGACCCGGAATACTTCGCCGATAGCTGGAAAGGCTCGGACCTGGTCTTCCCCGCCGAAATTCCATATGAACGGTATAGCTGCCGCGATCCCGGCGGGGCCCCCGCGGGAAAATAGAATCGGTTCAGCGCGTGGACGACTTGAAGAAACCGATGACCAGCAGCGCCACGCCGAGCAGCACCAGCAAATGGATCGCGCCGAACGTGATCTTCACTGCGAGCCAGAGCACCAGCCAGAGGATAATGATCGCCACGCCCAGAAATTTAAGAACCCCCATGACTCTTCCTCCCTTGAAATCCTTTCGAGAAAGCTAAGGGCTGGCGTGTGGGCAGGCTAGCCCGGATATCTCACCGATAGACGGTGCATCGGCCCGGTGATGGAGTGAAAATAGCTTTACTACAAGGCATTTTCATTCGCATCAACCGGGAGATCCGATGCATACACAGTGTAACGCCGAACAGCTGGAGTTTGCAGGGGTAGAGCGTCGCCGCGTTGTGGCCGCGTTTGATGGCGGGATGGTCAGCTCCGACGCCGGCGCACTGCTGCTGGGTCGCGCCGATGAGGCCATCGGCCTGATTGACCGTCTGGCCGGCTGCTTCGTGGATAGTCGCGATCCGGGCCTGATCGAACACAGCGTGCGCACGCTGGTCGGCCAGCGCGTATTCGGGATGGCGCTGGGGTATCGGCGACTCAGTCGCGTCAGACACAACGCCCGCACCGACGGTTCAAGGAGCTGCAATACACCACGCGCAAGAGCTGGAGTCGCACGCGGCGCGTGGTGGCCAAGGCCGAGCAGACCGGAGACAAATCCAACCCCCGGTTCATCGTGACGTCACTGTCGACGCAGGTGCTGGAAGCGCGCGCGCTGTACGAGGACTTCTACTGCGCACGCGGTGAATGCGAGAACCGGATCAAGGAGGCGCAGTTGAATCTGTTCGCAGACCGGCTCTCCACCGCAACGTTCCGCGCCGATCAGCTGCGGCTGTGGCTGTCCTCAGCCGCGTACATGCTGAATGCATGCGCTGCGACGTGTCGGACTTGCGGGCACCACCCTTGCCCGCGCCTGCGCCAACACGATCCGCCTGAAGCTGCTGAAAATCGGTGCGGTAGTCACGGTCAGCGTGCGGCGGGTGCGGCTCGCGATGAGCGAGGCGTGTCCGAATCAGCGGGAGTTTATCGCCGCCTTCCATGCGCTGGGCGCCGCAGCGCGTTAAGCCGCTCTCACGAACCAGATGCAGCAACCCTCAATCGGGGCGGTGAGAAATGCGGGTTAGGCCTGCCGATAAGTGTGCAGCGGTGCAATGTTTTCCCATAAAGATGTGGTATTTACGCTACACATGCGATCAATCAGTTGGATATATGAACTATTTGACGTAGGATCCGCTCACGCCAATTGGTGGCGCAAAACATACTTGGAGTTACGCATGCGCAAGCAAATCGCCCTCGGTGTCTTTCTGGCCTTGGGCTACGCTGGGTCGGCTCTGGCTGACGGGTTCAGCTACAGCAACGTCGAAGCATCCTACTCGTCGTACAACCCGAAGGGTCCAGGCGGCAAAGCCGATGGCTTTGGCGTGTCCGGCTCCGTTGAATTCAACGAGAACTTCTCGGGATTCGCCGGATACAAGGATCTCGACAACACCAAGTGGCTGAACCTCGGCTTGGGCTTCAACTGGGGGTTGGGCGCGAACCTCGACTTGACCTCGGGTCTGTCGTACGAGAGCGTGGATTCAGGTCCGAATGCTTCGGGTTACGGCCTGGCCGTTGGTTTGCGTGGCCGTCTGGGTGAGGCCTTCGAGCTGACCGGTGGTGTCAAATACATCGACCTGAACAAGGGCATAAAGGCCCAGACCACGTTCGGCGTGGGCGCCCGCTACTACGTCACCCCGAACTTCGCCGTGGGGGCGGATGTGTGGGATCAGGACGATTTCGGCAAGTCCTGGACAATCGCTGTGCGCTACGACTTCGGCAACAAGAACTGAAGTCATCACCGCTGATTGGGTGAAGAAACGGGGTGCCAGTGGCACCCCGTTTGCTTGTGCGCCCAGTATGGGCGCGATCTTGGAGGTGCAAGCCCTCCCGCAAGCTGACCACAGCGAGCGAAGTGAAGTGCAACCTGACTCGAAGCTACGCCGAGGAAGATCCGGAATACTTCGCCGACAGCTGGAAGGGCGTGGTGGGCGGCGCCCCAGGCGGGAAATAGACTGGTTCACCGGGCGGACTCGAAGAAGCCGATCAGCAGTAGCCCGTAGTTGGGGGTCTACCCACCCAGTTGTGGCGTAAAAGCGTCAATTAGTCGATAAGCATCGCAAATTTTCGAGAATTGCTTTGCGTAACAGTTGGTTCGACGTACTATCCGGGCACACCGAACAGTGGTGTTTTTTTCACACGGAGTGACAAGTGCGCAAACAAATGATTTTGGGATCCCTGTTGATCCTTGGGGCGGCCGGCTCGGCTGCTGCCGCTGATGGCCTTAGCTACAACCTGCTGGAAGGCGGGTACTCATACACCGACATCAAGGGCACCAGCGGCCACGGCAACACTCTCTGGGTGGGCGGCTCGCATGCGCTTGGTTCGAACCTGTACGGTTTCGGAAACCTGGCCAGCCTTGACTATAGCGGTGGCGGCAATGCGAAGTATCTCAACCTGGGCGTGGGCTACCATGGGGCGATCAGCTCGGCAGTGGATTTCACTTCGGGCCTGTCGATTGAGTTTGTGGATTACAAGGGCGGTGGTAGCGACACGGGTGCTGGCCTGAGCGTTGGTCTGCGCGGCAAAGCCTCCGATAGCCTGGAGCTCATGGGTGGCGTCAAGTACGTAGACTGGGGCGGTTCCGATGGCATCGAATTCTCGGTAGGTAGCCGCTACTACTTCACCCCTGCATTTGCTGCCGGATTGGACCTGAGCATGGATGATGATTCGGATACCACGACGATCGGTATCACCTTCCGTTACGACTTCGGTATGTAACGTTCTCACGCCTCTGCTGGCGTGAAATGCAAACGGGGCGCCTTGGCGCCCCGTTTGCATTCCGGGAGAGAAGGGCTACGGCGCTGTGGCGGGTGCGGGAGTCGAGACCGGCGCCGGCGCGGCGGGCAGTATCGAGATGCCGGCCTTTTTCATGGCGGCTTCGAGAATTGGCACTGTCTCGGCACGGCCCGCAATGAGCAAGTCTCTCTGTGCCTTGTTAGTGCTGATTTCCGGGTACGGCGGCGGCTCGCGCGCAACATCAAGGGCGGACTTGCCATCCGTTCCCCGTAGTGCCGGGTCTGCGCCTCGTGAGAGCAGATGCGCGACGATTGCCGCAGATCCATTGTCGGCAGCAGCCACCAGCGCAGTCCGACCTTCCTGATCGCGGCCTGCCACATAAGCCATTAGCACAGCGGTGCGGTTGTGGCTGCCGGTGACCCGGGCATTGATGTTGGCACCGGCTGCCACGAGGATATCCAGCGTCTTGAAGGCGCGTTCGCCCGCAGCAGCGCCGACGACATCGCCAGAACGGCTGGGGCGCACGCTGCTGCGCATGCCCGCAGCCACCATCAGCGGCGTCATCTGGAACACATTGACCAGATCCACTTCCGCGCCGTGCTTGATCAGCGCTTCCATCGCCTCGTGGTCATGGTTCATTGCGGCGAGGAATAACGGGGCAACGCCGCCACGGATGTCGTAATCCGCGAAGCGCGCGCGGCCCTCGCCATAGGGCCGCTTGCGCGTGAGCTGGTGATTCACGTCGACGTGCATGTCGAGCAGACGGTTGATCACGGCCATTGGCGTGACGGCAGGACCTGTGGCTGGGCGTGCGCCAGCACCGCCACTCCCGGCACCCGCATCGCCGCGGGCGCCGCGAGCCCTGCCGGGCGCGCCTGTGCCACTGCCAGCAATCTTCCGGTCCACAGCGCAATAAATCGCGGTACGACCGTGCATGTCCCAGGTGTGTGGATTCGCCCCCTGATCCAGCAGGAAATTCGCCACGTCAAACCTGCTGTTGTCCAGCGCATTGATCAGCGGCGTTACGCCATCGGGATTTGGTTTCTCGATATCCGCGCCAGCCTTTACCAGCGTCTGGGCGCAACGCAGGCAGCCGGAACGCGTGGCATACAGCAGCGCGGTGAGGCCACCGGCATAGCGCGTGCCGAATTGCGCGCGCGGTTCCGAAGTCACCAGGCGGTCCCAGTCATCCGCCTTCGCACGCAGGTTGAGGTTCGTGGCGCCCTTGGCAATGAGCTGGTCGACGATGTCGGGCAGGTTGCCCGCTGCGGCCCACATCAGCGCATTCTGGCCGCGAAAAGTTTCGATGGCGTTCACATCGGCGCCGCGCTGGATCAGCAGTTCCGCGATCTTCTGTGCAGGCGGACCCACGCTGATGGCCAGCATCAGTGCAGTCTGGTTGTCGGTGCCGGGCGAATTCACATCAGCGCCCGCGTCCAGCAGCGTGCGGACCATTTCCAGATCGCTGTGCTTGATGGCTTCGCCCAGTGCGCTCGCGCCATAGTTGCTGATGACATTGGCCTTCGCGCCTGCTTTCAGCAGCGCGCGCGCCAGCTCCATGTCGTTGTTGTTGATCGCCCACATCAGCGACGTGGCGCCGTCGGGCGATTTCACGTTTACGTCCACATCGGGGGAGGTAATCGCAGCGATGATCGAATCGCGCTTGCCCTCGCGTGCAAGGTCGACCAGCGTTCGCAGTGGCGCAGCAAATGCAGCGATCGACACGCCCAGCGACAGCAGGCCTATCGCGGCGATGGCCCGCATGCCCCGGGCGGTGGAGGTTGGCTTAAACAACGTTGCCCCCGAAATTGGTGTAGTGAGCCTGGAATCCCTTGCAGGCGTCATAGAGGAACTTGTACGGATCCTGGAACTTGCGACCCAGCGTATCGAGGACTTTCTGTTCCAGCATGTCCTTCGCGCTGTTACCGTTGTGGACCTTGTCTGCCAGCAAGTCGTAGAGCTTCAGCATGTAGTCGCGCTCGGACTTCAGCTGCGCGGCTGTCATTACCGGTCCGTATGCCGGGACAACCAGCGTTTTGTCATTGACGAGTTTGGCCAGATCATCCATTGCATCAGCCCGGGCGCCGAGCCAGGCACCCGCGTACCAGTCGAGCACCGGGTCGCGCTGCGGTGACAACACATCGCCAGCAACCAGCACGTTGGAATCCCGGAAAAACACGTAGGCGTCGCCGCGCGTATGCGCTTCGAGCAGATACCCAAACTCGACGGTTTCCTTGCCGGCTTTCAGCTCGCCCTTGTCGCGGAAGGTGACCTTGGGCACGGCCTCTTTCGGGGGAGCCTTAACCCAACGGTCTTCAGCTGGCACATAGTAATCGGTTGCCAGCCACTGTTTGGTGATGGTGTGGGCGTGGATCTCGGCACCGGCCTTCGCGAACAGTGCGTTGCCACCGGTCTGGTCGGCGTGATAGTGCGTGTTAAACAGCGTCTGTACCCTGACGCTGCCCAGGCTCTGTTGCACCGTGGCCGCGAGTTCGGCCGAGCCGCTATCCACCAACAGCGCGCCACTACCCGTCGAAAGCACTACAACGTTGCCGGGCACGTTGGTGATGACCGTCACGCGGTCTGTCACCTTTGTGCCTGAACCTGCTTTCAGGTCAGGCACTGCTGCTTTCGCGCCAGCAACAGCTGGCTGCGCTGGGGCATGTGCGCAACCCGTAAGCCCACTGACGAGCGGCAGGGTTGACAGTCCCGCGACACCCCCGAGCGATGCCTTCAGGAAGTTTCTGCGGTCATTCTGCATTTCAGACCTCGGACAGCATGCCAGTGCTGTTGCCGAAACTCTTCTGCGGGATGCCGAGCTTGTCCAGGATGGAAAGATGCAGGTTGGCCAGCGGTGTGCGCTCCGGCAGCGTGAGGTTCTTGCCGCCGACATGCTTGCCATTCGCGCCACCGATCAGCACTCCCGGCAGCGGATAGTTGTCGTGGGCATTGCTGTTGCCCATGTTCGAGCCATAGAGAAACAGCGAGTGATCGAGGATCGAGCCATCGCCTTCTTTCGTGTCTGCGAGCCTCTTCAGGAACCCCGCGAAGCGCTCCACGTGGTAACGCTGGATGCGGCTGAGTTCCGCGATGCGCTCGCGCTGGTTGGCGTGGTGGCTGACCGGGTGGAAACCGCCAGCGACGTTGACGTTGGGGTAAGCCCGGTCCGTGCCTTCGGCCGCCATCATGAAAGTAACGACGCGGGTAAGGTCCGCCTGGTAGGCGAGGCCGATCAGGTCGAACATCAGCTTCAGCTGCTGGTCGAAATCCTCCAGCTCGCCGATCGGGGCATTGGGAACGTCGATGCCGCTCAGGTCATTGGCACGGGCGAGGTTCACACGCCGTTCGAGCTCGCGAACCGTGTCGAGATAGTCCGCCAGGACATGCTGGTCGCTGGGGCCCAACCGGCCGTTTAGCGTCTTCGCGCGCTCACGCACCAGGTCGAGGATGCTGGCATTCTTGTTCAGCAATTCGGAGCGTTCGGCCGCCGAGTCGTATTCGCCAATGAGCGAGATAAACACCTTGCGCGGATTGAACTCCACGGGCAGCGGCTTGTTGGGCGCCGCATAGCTTGCGGTGACCGCATAGAAGCTGCCGTTGCCCGAAGCAATCTGCACGGTGGTTTCGGAGGCGAGCTCCATGGATGGCAGCGCCGTCTGCTGCCCGAGCTGCTGCGCAATCACCTGATCCAGCGTGGTGGCAAGGCTGGGACCCTTGGCTGCAGTGTCCGGCCGCACGCAGGACAGCCAGGTTGCCGGATTCAGCGTGTGTACCGAGCCGCCCGAGGCGGTGTTCTCGATGTTCTCGAAGGTCGTGACGTATTTCTTGTATGGCTCCAGCGGCGAAAGCGTCGCGCCGAGCTTGAAGTCCGCGCCCCTGCCGCTGGAGGTCCAGACATCCACCTCTTTGCCATACGCGGTGTTGTTCATGATGGCGCCATGCGGCAGATAGAAAAACCCCGCGCGGGTCTTGGGTTTGGCCGCGGTCTGGGCCAGCGCAGTTGCAGCCGGCACCATGGCTTCAAGGAATGGCAGACCCAACGCGACGCTGCCTCCGCGGAGGAGCGCACGCCGGGAAATGTGCTTCTTGGTGAGGAAATAAGCCATCGCGTTCTCCGTTAAGGATGCTGATCTGCGGCGGTGCCGCCAGAAGTCGCTGCCACAATCTGCTTGGTTTGTTTCTTTTCTTCGGGTCCCTGGCGACGGAATGCATCGCTGTTGACGATGCCGGTGATGATCGAGGCGAAGGTATAGTTCTTGGCGCCGGCAGCACGCACGATTTGCCGGACCTGGGGCATGTCGAAGTATTCAACCTCGCGGTTGAGCGCGAACATCATCAGCCGCTTCGTCAGCGTAGTGGGAAACTGGTCTTCATGGCTGGTCAGGTATTTGCGCAGATCCGCAGGTCCGTTCAGCTTCATACCGCTGGTAAGCTCGGTGCTGGGGTCGATCGGCGCCCGCGCGGCGGCATCCGTATCGCGCCAGCGGCCCTGATTATCGAAATTCTCCAGGACAAGGCCGGGAGGATCGATCAAACCATGGCAGGCCTTGCAGGTTGAGTTCTGCCGATGCAGTTCCAGACGCGCTCGCACGGTGGTGACTTTTTCGCCTTCCTTGACGGCGATGTCCGTATTCACATTGGGTGGCGGCGGAGTTGGAGGAGTACCCATGATTCGGTCCAGCACCCAGGCGCCGCGCAGCACCGGTGAGGTGCGGTCGCCATAGGAAGTGCGCAACAGCACCGCGCCCTTGCCGAGCAGTCCGAAGCGATTGGAGTTGTCGAGCTTCACGCGGCGGAATCTCGGACCCTTCACCCCGGCGACACCGTATTGCTGCGCGAGCGACTCGTTGAGGAACGTCCAGTCGGCAGTGATCAGGTCCGTCACGTTGCGGTCTTCCAGCAGCACGCTGGCGAGGAACATGCGGATCTCGGTTTCGAAGTTGCTTCGCATCGACGCGGGGAAATTCGCTGGCTCAACTTTGTCGAGCTCGTCCAGGTTCAGCCACGCCAGCGCGAAATTCTCCACCAGCGAATTGGCGCGCGGATCCTTGAGCATGCGCGCAACCTGGCTCTCCATCACTGCGGGGATGGACAACCGCTTCTCCGCAGCCAGATCGATCAGCTGCGCATCTGGTCCCGTGCCCCACAGAAAGAACGACAGGCGCGTGGCCAGTTCCACATCGGTGAGCAGGCGCGGTTCATCCGACTTTGCGGTGGTCGGAATCGCGCGATACAGGAAGTCCGGGCTCGAGAGGATGGCGATCGTCAACTCTGTTACGCCGGACTCGAAGCCGCCAGCTTCCTTGCGGCCAGAGTCGTAGAATTTCATCAGCGGCGCGAGGTCGGCGTCGGTCACAGGACGCCGAAAGGCCCTGGTAGCCAGGTTGCGGGCTATACGCTCTGCGCAGGGCCGCTGTTCGCCCTCGCTCTTCGGCGTGCACAGGAAAACCTTGGCGCGGCTGTCGTTCATCGACCGGCCAGTCGGCTGGTACGGGCCGGCGATCTCGATCGCGTTGGCCAGGCCCGGCAAGTTCGGCCGACTGGCATCCTCGGCGCCATTGCCCAAAGCCTTGGAGCGTTCGATGTAGGCCAGAGTGACTTCGTGTTTACCAGCAGTAACCTTCACCGCCGTCGAGGCCATCTGCAACATGACCTTCTTGCCGGCAGGCCCATCGCGGTCGGCGATCTCGAGATATTCCGGACCGCCAAGCACCCTGCGCGCAACCTCCACACCATCGATCAGGTAAACCAGCGTGGCGGGGTTTTCCGCACCGCGCGGATAAAGCCCCATGTCGAGGTAGTCCTCCTCGGGAATGTTGAAGCGATACTCGCCATCTGCCGGGAAAACATAGGTGAAATGCATCGAGCCGCGGCCGCCACTGAACCCGCCGCGGGCGCCGCCGCCAGCGCCAGTGGGCCCGCCACTCGCACCCAGCGTGCCCAACGGAAAGGAATTTGGCGGCGCAGCAGTCACCGGTATCGTGACCTTCGCCAATTTCGGTACCGGCTCGCCAAGTGCCAGCTTTACAGCGCGGCGCGTTGCCGACATGTACTGTTCCAGAAAAGCAGGCGATGCGCCCAGTGCGCTGGCGATGTTGCTGAAGCCCTCGACTTCCACCTCGGTCGGCAGCGCCAGGCGGGGGTCGATGTCCACGCCGAGAAGGTCATTGATGGAAGCGGCGTACTCGACGCGGCTGAGACGCTGCAGCGGTACATGGCCGACGCGAACCGTTTTCTTCGGAGCGCGATCGATCGAGGTTTCCAGATATCCAACCAGAGCATCGACATCGGCCTGCGACGGCTGCTTCGTACCCGCGGGAGGCATGAGCCGGCCGCGAAGCTTGGTAATGGCCTTTTCCCAGACCTCGGGGTCCTGGCCGGCGTGGCGCAACTCCATGGTGTCCAGCGCCAGCTTTCCAGCCCAGTCCTGGGTGTTGTGGCAATCGAGGCAGATGTTCTGGATGAGGTCGTTCATCGACTTGGTCGGCGTCGGTGTGGCGCCTGCACCGTGCGCAACGCCGGCTGAAAGGGCGAGCAAGATCAGGTGCGCCCTGGCGTCAGCAAGCTGCAATCCGGTTCCGGACAGTTTTCCGCTCTTGCGCATAAACCCCGCCCTCAATTGGCTTGTGTTGTGGCCACTCAGCTTGACCGCATCCAAGGTGTTGGAAGATAGGGGATCAACCATTGTGAGTCTATCCCGGCCTGCCATTTCGGACACCCGCATCGCACTCCAGCCGAAGTGCGAAAAATCCAGCGTTTTGCCCATCGGGGAACTGAAATGTTGATTGCCAGTCAGTGAGACACAAACGTTGCCAGTTTGTTCACGACGGACGAACCAGAAGAGCATCCGGGCACCGGCTACGGACCACTCTCAGGGAGGAAAATATGTACGCAGATCTGCGGCAAGGGATCCTGAAAACTGCGCTTTTTACGATGGCCGGCATCACGGCGTTGTCAATGCCGGCATTGGCGCAACACGGGCCAATGCGGCTCACAGAAGCGCCTACTCAGCGCTGGTGGCTGAGCGCAGGGCTCGGTGGTGCGGCGGTGCACTCTGCTGCGTCAGCGCCGTCCGCCGGCCGCAACGGGATCGCCGCGAGCATCGACCTCGGTTACCGGTTCTCGCCGCAATGGGGCATGGGATTCGAGTACGGGGTGGTGGCGCCATTGAGCGGCTGTACGGTGTGGGAATGCGCCGGCTCTACGGGCGAGTTCTCCCCGAATTTCACCCGCATGCTGGCCTTCGGCGAATACCGCCCGCGCCGCAGTGGCTGGCGCTTCCGTGCCGGTGCAGGTGTATCCGGGTTCTGCTACAGCCACCACTGGTCCGATTCCGCCTGGGGTTGGGGCGACACGCTGGAGGTGTTGTTCTCGGCGATAGTGGACGAGGAGTATAAGGACGACGGGCGCCGCGACGGCGCTTGGCGCTGCGATGGGAGGACGAAAGCTCTCGGGGGTGCGGTGTCGATGGGCTATGACTGGCCGGCCAAGAATCGCGCGCCTGTGTCGATGGGTGTGCGGCTTTCAGTCGAGGCGGCCCGTTTCGAAGGCACCCCGGCTATCGGCCTGCCCGCGTTTCGGCACCGCGCCCTGATGTTGACGCTACATCTGAACGCCAATTAGACGCGTGTTGGCAACGCAGATTTCACATATTCACGGGGGCTACCGGTGAACCTGCCGGATGCGGATCTGCGGGTTGGAAAGACTACAGGCTACCGCCCAGACCGCAGCTCGGCCGCCTTCTACTGATTCCGCGTTATGTAATTGAAGTGTCGAAAGAATTTACAATCGGCGGCGAACGTATGGTCCTGGAACTTGCGAGAACTTGCCTATGCCATTGTTTTTGTTAATGTAGGACTTGTCTGGCACGTTCTCTGCAAGAAACTAGGGCAAGTAAAAGGTTTGATAGGAAAAATGCTCGTGAAATCAGTCAAGACTCTCGCTGCCATTGCACTCAGTGCCTCCGCAGGCCTGCTGGCGGTGCCGGCCAGCGCCGCGATCATCACCTACGACACCACCGGGTCCTACGCCTACGGCGCAGGGGTGACTTCCAACAACTTTAACCCTAGCAGCGGTTCGATAACGATGACGGCTACCGCCTACAGCACCACGACCGATACAACTGGCGCGCTACGCGGCGCCTGCCTCAATGGCTTCGGCACCAGCGGGTTCGGCATAGCGGCCATCGAAGACGGCGGAAGTTTGACTTCGGACTGCACGGCGAGTTCGCCGTTCCATGCCATCGACAACACTGGCACCGTGGATGGCGTGCTGCTCATCTTCAGTGCCCGCGTGCAGCTGATCGGAATCTCCAGTGGCTGGGTCGGCAACAATGGCGGTACCAGCGACGGCGACTTCTCCGTACTGCGCGGCAACCTGCTTGCCAACCCTGCAGCTGGCGCTGCTGGCACCTATGTAAACGGGCTGGCCCTCAATGCCATGACTGGCTGGACGCTCCTGGGCAGCACCAACACGGACGCTATCGCTGGCGACGAACTGATCAATCAGTCGGTCAACGCGAATAACCAACTGTCCAGGTACTGGTATGTCAGCGCGAATTCCTCCCTGTTTAACTCCGGGTTGATGATGAACGACTTCTTCAAAGTCAAAACCGTCACCGTCTCCACATACGTTCCAGAGCCAGCCACGCTGGGTCTGTTGGGACTGGGTCTCGCGGGCATCGGTTTCGTACGCCGCCGTCGCAAGTAATTCCGGCTTGATCCGATCTCACTGGAAGCCCCGCCTCGGCGGGGCTTCTTCGTTTCCAGTTTCAGGCACGCGAAGAGTGATTCGTTCGCTCTGACGCTTAGCACCCGAGCCAGGCGAGTAGAGCGTCCGAGATAGCCTCCGGCCTCTCCATCGTACTCATGTGTCCACAATCCGGCACATCGACCAGCCGACTTCCCTTGATGCGCCGCGCCATGTCTTGATGGCGTGCGAGCGGACTCCAGCTGTCGTCGCGCCCACAGAGCACCAGTGTGGGCATGCGCAGTGTCTCCAGCATGGCGGCACGGTCTGGCCGGGCGAGCAGGGCGCAAATCTGCGCCTCGAATTGCGCAGCCGTCGCCCGCGCGATCATCGCGTGAATGCTGCCCATCAGGGCCGAATCGGTGAGTCGCGCCGGATGCACCATGCCGTGCGCCCAGTCTTTTCCCATGGTCAGTATTCCATCGCGTTGCGCGATTTCCAGCAGGCGAAGGCGTCCGGCCCGCTCGCGCTCGCCGGCTTCGCCGGGCGCCAGCCCTTCATATCCGGTGTCAAGCAGGGCCAGGCGCGAAACTCGCTGCGGCGCACGCGCCACTACTTCAAGCGCCACACGGCCACCCATGGAATGTCCGGCCAGCGCAAACCGCGGCGGGGCGCTGTCCAGAATGCGATCCGCCATCGCGCCCAGCGAGTCAGCCAACGCGTGTTCGGCCACTTGGATGTGACGCCCCAAACCCAGCGTCGCTACCTGCTGCCGCCAGACCGCGTCATCACACAACAGTCCCGGCACCAATATGAGCGACTCAGTTTCGTCCATGGATTCAGCCGCCATTCTGCGGTGCAGGCAGTGAGTTCTCGAGGCGTGAATCCGCTATTGCGAGAGCACGACTCTGACGCTGCTATCCACGGCGCTCTGCTCAATGTATCCGATGGCGTTTGGATTCTGTAGCAGCAGTTTCTTTATTTCGCTGCTGTTTGCAACAACCCTGGGCGGGCGCCCTCTGCCGGTGAAGATGATCTTCGACCAATGCGCGCGCAGCTGCGCCGGGGACTTGCCCGCGAACCTGGCATAGAACTCAGTGCGCGCCGCAGTGCTGTCGGCCTGATCGATCGGCACTGCCTGCGTGCCATTGGGAAAGTGCGCCGACTTCCCGAGAAAAATGGCTACGACCTGCTCCTTGTTCAAGCTCATCACTGCACTCGTGTCGGACACCACTGCGACGACATCTGCGTGGGCCACGGCCGCGGTGATCCCCAGGCTGATTTGCAGGGCGACGATTATGGGGCGAGCAAATTCCACGATGTCCCTCAGTACACGAAATGAATCGCGGCGCTGACCAGATTGAACGACCCGCCCAGTACAAAGCCTGGCCGCACGTTGATCAATACGCCGCTGGACCCGGCGCCGATGTTCGTGTGATCGAACTGCATTTTGAAAGCGATGTTTGGCCGCACGTCCCAGCGCGTGCCTATTGAAACCGTGCGTTCCACGGGTTTTCTGCTGAGAATCGAGTTCAGGGTTGCATTGAGTCCGGTTGCGGGCCCCACCAGATAAGATGGCAGAGTCGCCACGTCCAGACCCGGATCGCTCAGATTGTTCGCGTCGCCGCCCGAGAACGTCAGATAGGGGGTAAGCCTGCCGAACCGGTAGCCACCGCTTGCATACCACCCAATCCTCCTGCCGACGATCGAATGACTGAAGAGGCCACCCCACTCGGTCGCGACGAACCACTGACCAGGGTCATAGCTGGCGCCTACACCCAGGTATGAAATGCGGTTCTGCTTCAGCTCATACCTGTTCGCAATCGCAACGCCTTGCGGACCGAACTGCCTGAACGCGTCCCACAGCTGATTGGCGGTAGGCGTGGTGACCTCGGAATCTGCTGCCACGATGCGTACGGTTAGTGATCCGAGTTCGGCGGTATTCGAGGCCATCCACAGTTTCCTGGTTTTTGCGGAACCCCCGCTGTCAGGAAGCTTCAAGTCATTGCGGCCAGCCAGCAGTTGCAGGGAATGGGTCCATTGCCCTAGATGCATGCGATAGTTGATGGTGATTCCGTCTAAAGAAGCCGCGGAAGTGAGATGGTAGAGATCGGCGGGCGCACGAACCCACGGGAACGTCAGGCCTACTTTGCGGCTGTCGGACAATTGAAAGAGTGGCAGAGTGGAACGACCGATCTGCACACTGAACTCTGGCGTGAACTGGTACTTGAAGCTGGCCCACTCCAGGTGCGGCCGGAAGGTGCCGTCGTAGTTCTGCTCCGACATCGCCTGCAATACGGCTGACGCCTTGGGCGTGAAAGCAGCGTTGAGCTGCACGGCGATCAGACTGTCGACCTTGAAGCTCGACTCCCGCGTATAACCGGCGCCGGTGGGGCGTTCGGAACTGATCGAGAAGTCGGCGTTGTCTACGTCCGAGTGAACCACCCCGAAGGTGCCAAACCCATTGACGGTGAACATCGGCGCTTCGGCATCACCCGAAATGCCCGCCGACGCGAAAAGTAGTGTTCCGATGGCCAGAATAGCGGCGGATTGTCTGGGCGAACTCAAGCTCATCCCCCGGAATCTACGCCGTCAGCACTTTTACTACTGTTCGTTAGCGCACATCTCCCGGGATCGGAGGTGGCGCTGTTTGCACTGACGGAGCGGCCGGAGCGGCAGGTGCCGTACCCTGGCGCTCCGGGACCTTCAACACGGCGTCCACCATCGCTTTATTGCTGCGGCAACTGCGGAATCCACCCGTAGGGCACACGGTAGGCGCGGTAGATAGTGCCAGGCCGCCCGTTGGGCGCCAACGTGTTGAGGTACTCCCAGACGATCTTGCCGGCTGTGGTCACTTCGAATACCCGGCCGCCTGCGCCTTCTGTGATCAGTGTGTTGCCGTTCGGCAAGCGCTGCGCGCCGCTGATGTTGGTGCTGTAGAAGCCGGTCGCGTTGTACATCCACACGCGCTTCATCGTTACGGGGTCGATTTCCATCACGCGCGAAGTGGCGCGAGCCGAGATGTTCATGCCCTGCGGCGCCATGGGGGTGGGTGCGCCGTAACCGCTGGCGCCACCGTTATCGAACACGAGCAGGTTGCTTTCGCCCGGCAGGCCCTTCGGGATCAGGTGCGCGTGATGCTGGCCGCTGATCTGGCCGATCGCCAGCAGTTCCGGAGTTGCGCGGAAGTCCGGGCCCATGCGCCACACGATTTTTCCGTCGCGCCCGATAATTACGAGGAGACCGGAGTTGCGGCTGCTGATGATCACATTGTCTGGCGCGAAGCGCCTGTCGCCGGCATCGAACCATTTGTTGGGACCAAGCCAGGTGGCTGAATTCGTGTGGAACCAGTCGATGCCGCGGGCGGCTGTCCGCGCGGCACCGCCCCGACCACCAGCACGGGCGCCGCCTGCTGCAGGCCCGGCTGACTGCGCTTCGGCTGCAGGTTCGCCAGCAGCTGCGGCGCCAGCCGAAGCGCCACGCTGACCGGGGGTTACGGATATGCGAATCGCCTTGCGCGCGTCAGCGTCGAAGCCGAACTCATCGATGTGGTCGCCTGCACGCCACTCCCAGGTGATTTTCCCATCGGCATCCATTTCGATGAGGCGGTCGTCTTCCAGCTCTCCCGGTCCGATGGCTGGCACTACGCGGTTGACATGCGTCAAAAACAGCGTCCGCGCCGCGGCGGTGGCTGAGGGTGTAGAAGCCGGTGAGTAGTAGCCCGAGGGAAAGTCGGATCGTTGCCAGTCATGATGCTGGCGCAGGGAGTTGACCTGCTTGCCATCCGCCTGGGTGATGGTGACGTTGCGGTCCAGACGCCAGAGTTCCTTGCCGGAGAAGTCCTGTGCAACCAGAGAGGTGGATTCCTGGTGTCCAGGGTTTGCGCCCGATGTTGCAATGACGTTTCCGCCTGGCACGATCCGGGCTGGGCCGCCGGCGGAGGTGTTGAAACCGTCCCACTGCTTGACGATCTTGCCGTTCATGTCCAGGACTACGACATATGGGGCCTGGAGTCGCGACAGCACCGTGTACCCGCCCCAGGTTGCGCCCCGTTCGTCGACTATCAGGCCGGTGGGGAACACTGAAGGTGCGGCGGCCATCTGGCCGGCCGTAAGGAACATGGCGGATAGAACAAGAACGCGGCGCGCTGTTGCTTGCATGATGGCCCCCTGCTGTTTAGAGGGCAAAGATACTGCTACCCCATCTGAGAAGCGATACCTGCGGAGATTCTTCTCGCTTCATGCCGGCACCGCCACCCGTCTGCGGCACTGTCACGCACGCATCTCCCCACCCGCTTGCATGTACGGGCCGGACCGATTTCGGAGATCGAAGAGTTCGCTGAGCTCCTCACGTCGGAAGACGACTGTCGTCCGACCAAGAGACCAAGCGAACCTAGGTGCGGCTCAGTTCGTACTGACAGATGTTCACCGTCGCGGCGACGTTCAGCGACTCAATAGCGCCGGTTCCCGCAATGGTGAAAGCCTGTGCCTTCACCGCAGCGAGCACCTCGCGCGGCAATCCCCGCGCTTCATTGCCGAAGAGGTAGCAGTCGAAGCTGCGAAACGCCGGCGCCGCAATGGGCTGGCCCTGCAGGTCGAGGCACGCGATGCGTCCGAATCGCGCCGGCAGCGCATCGATTGGCACATCGATTTCCACCGGCACATGGAAGATCGCGCCCATGCTGGCGCGCACCACCTTGGCGTTATGCACGTCCACGCTGTCCGGGCTGAGCAGGCAGCGGAATTTCCCGAACCAGGCGAGCGTTCGCAGGATGGTGCCAAGATTGCCCGGGTCCTGTATCTCATGCAGATAAATGGCGCGTTCACCGGGTCGCGCCGCGGGCGCCGCCAGCAATGGCACGACCGCTGCGATACCCTGCGGCGAGCGCGTTTCGCTGATCTGCATCATGTGGCGTGAATTGACCACATGGGCCGTTAGCGGGCTTGCCCAGTTCGAATATTCGCGTGTGAAGTAGATTTCGCTGCTGCGCAGGCGTGCATCGTGCATCGAAGCCTTCTGCAGCTCCTGCACCAGGTGCTCGCCTTCCAGCAGGAAGAACCCGAGTTCCTCGCGAAACTTCTTCTGGTGCAGTTTCTTGATGTCTTCGAACTTCATGAGACCCGGCGTGGCTGGCGCTGCATGTTCAATCTCCGCTGTTCATGAAAGGCTTCGCGCCACCGCTTCTGCTGCCTTGATGCCATCGACACCCGCAGAAAGGATGCCACCGGCGTAGCCTGCGCCTTCGCCGCAGGGATAGAGCCCGCGCACATTCAGGCTTTGCAGCGATTGCGCGTCACGGGTAATGCGCACGGGAGATGAGGTGCGGCTTTCCACGCCCGTGAGTACCGCGTCTTTCCGGTCGAAGCCGTGGATCTGATTGCCGAATACGGGCAGCGCCTCGCGGATGGCGTCGATGGCGCAGTCTGGCAGCGCCTGCGACAGATCGCCTAAACGCACGCCCGGTTTGTACGAGGGAATGACTTCGCCCAGCTGTGTGGAGGCTACGCCATGCAGGAAATCACCCACCAGCTGACCGGGGGCGCAGTAGTCACTGCCACCCAATACATAGGCCGTCGACTCCAGCGCTTCCTGCAGCGCAACTCCGGCGAGCGGTCCGCCGGGAAAATCCGGCGTGGGATTGATGGCAACCACGATGCCCGCATTGGCATTGCGCTCGTTGCGCGAATACTGGCTCATGCCGTTGGTCACCACGCGCTGTGGTTCCGAGGTGGCCGCGACCACCGTGCCACCGGGGCACATGCAGAAGCTGTACACCGAGCGACCGTTGCTGGCGTGATGCACGAGCTTGTAGTCGGCAGCTCCCAGTTCAGGGCGGCCGGCAAAGCGGCCAAGGCGCGCAACATCAATCATTGACTGCGGGTGCTCAATACGAAAGCCGATCGCAAAGGGTTTGGCTTCCAGGAACACCTGCCGCCGTTCCAGCATGCGCAGCGTGTCGCGGGAGCTGTGTCCCAAAGCCAGCACCACGTGGCGGCTTTGCAGTGTTTCGCCGCTGGCAAGTTCCACACCTTCGACCTGGCCGTTTCCGATCAAAAGATCCGCGACCCTGCTCTCGAAGCGCACTTCACCGCCAAGAGAGATGATCTCTTCGCGCATCGCAGCCACCACACCGGTCAGGCGGAAGGTGCCGATGTGCGGCTTGCTGACGAAGAGAATTTCCGGTGGCGCACCGGCACGTACGAATTCCTGCATGACTTTGCGGCCATAGAATTTGGGATCCTTGATCTGGCTGTAGAGCTTGCCGTCGGAAAAAAGGCCGGCGCCGCCCTCGCCAAACTGCACATTGGACTCCGGCGTCAGCGTGTTCTGCTGCCACAGCGCCCAGGTGTCGCGGGTGCGGCGGCGCACGTCCCGGCCGCGTTCTAGCACGATGGGCTTGAAACCCATCTGTGCGAGCAGCAGGGCCGCAAACAGTCCGCATGGACCAAACCCCACGACCAGTGGACGTTCCTTGAGCCGCGCCGGCGCCTGCCCAACTGGGTGATAGGAGGTATCCGGGGCGGGGCCAACCTGACGGTCCCGTGCGCAGCGCCGCAACACGGCTGCTTCATCGCGCACGGTGACATCGACGATGCAGATGAAACGGATACCGCTGTGCTTCTTGCGCGCGTCGTGACTGCGTTTGAACAGCGTGAAATCCACCAGATCGATGTCAGGGATTGCCAGGCGCGTGAGGATGGCCTGACGTAGCGCCGCAGGCGCGTAGTCGAGCGGCAATGGCAATTCGGTAATGCGGATCACCGCCGGCTTCCTGGCCGGTAAAACCGGCAGAGGGGGTAGAATGCGGCCATTCTAGCGCCTGGTTCACTTCAGAAAATGGCCCGATCCAAAAGCAGCGCCAGCTGGATGTCGCGACATCTCAGCGACCCCTTCGTCAAGCAGGCGCAGAAGGATGGCTACCGCTCACGATCGGCCTACAAGCTGATCGAGCTCAATGAAAAAGACAAGCTGATCCGCCCGGGCATGCGCATCCTGGATCTGGGATCGGCGCCCGGCGGCTGGTCGCAGGTCGCCGGCAAACTCGTGGGTGAAAAGGGGCGGGTGCTGGCCACCGACATCCTGCCCATGGACGCGCTGAGGAACGTCGATTTCATCCAGGGTGATTTCACCGAAGACGCCGTCGCGCAGCAGCTGCTCGACTGGCTGGAAGGCGGCAGGTTCGATCTCATCATTTCCGATATCGCGCCGAACGTCACCGGGATCAGCTCGGCCGATCAGGCCTCATCCATAAACTTTCTGGAATTGGCGCTCGACACCGTGCGCAAGACCCTCAGGCCCGGCGCCACCTTCGCTGCCAAGATGTTTCAGGGATCCGGATCGGACCAATATGTGAAGGAACTGCGCGGGCACTTCGACAAGGTAACCATCCGCAAGCCTGCGGCCTCCCGCAAGGAGTCGCGCGAGGTGTATGTGGTGGCGAAGGGGTTCAAAGGGTAATGCGGTGCTAGCAGGCATCGACTCAGGGCATGTATCGGGGATATTGTGCCGGCAGGATCCAGTAGGGGGCGCCATGCGCGAATTCGACGAGCAGAGCATTACGGCGGCCGTGCTGGCTCGCATGGATCAATGTGGCGATGCGCGATTCAAGCAAGTGATGACGTCACTGATTACCCATCTGCATGGATTCGTGCGCGAAGTGAAGCTGACCGACGCCGAGTGGTTCGGCGCCATCCAGTTTTTGACCGATGTGGGCAAGACATGTACCGACAAGCGGCAGGAATTCATCCTGCTGTCGGATACGCTCGGCGTTTCGATCCTCGTAATCACACAGAATCATCCTGCCGCCGGCGGCGCGACAGATTCTACCGTGCAGGGTCCGTATTACTGGGCGGGCGCGCCGGAGCTTCCTATTGGCGCGAATCTGGCTGTCGATGTGAAGGGTGAGCCTACGTTCTACTCTGGCCGTGTACTGAGCAGTGAGGGAATACCCATCGCCGGCGCGTTGCTCGATGTCTGGTCCGGCGACGGCGAGGGCAATTACGACATGCAGATGGAGGGGGACGTCGGCATGAAGGCACGCGGCCGCATCCGCACCGATGCGCAAGGGCGGTACAGTTTCTGGTCCATCAAGCCCGAGTGCTATCCAGTGCCGACGGATGGCCCGGTGGGGGACATGCTGCGCAGGATGGGGCGGCATCCCATGCGCCCGGGGCACATCCACATGATCGTCTCGGCGCCTGGTCATCAGGCCATCACCACGCATTTGTTCGCCGCCGGCAGTGAATACATCGACTCCGATGCGGTCTTCGGCGTGAAGGAATCATTGGTTACTCCGTTCGCGAAACATCCACCGGGTGTTGCGTCAGAGGGCACGCGCATGGACAGGCCTTACTACACGGTGAACTTCGATTTCAGGTTGAGAAAGGCATGAGTAGCAGGAGGTATCTGGTGATGTTGCACAAAAGAGTCTTGCTGCATGCATGGTTGGCAGGCGCTGCGCTGCTGGCACTGTCGTCCGTAACTGCTGCACAGACGATGCAGTCGGCGAGCTATTCGGCGAACCAGGCAGAAGCCGGCCGCGCCATCTACTCGCGACAGTGCGCGCTTTGTCACGGCGCCGCGCTCGAAGGTGGCGAGGCAGGGCCGGCATTGCGCGGACAGACCTTCATGAACAAGTGGAAGGACAAGCCGTTCACCGAGTTGTTCGAACAGACACGCCGCACCATGCCTGTGACCCAGCCCGGCGGCCTGCCGCGCGAGCAGTACATGCAGCTGCTTGCCTTGGTGCTGTCAACCAATGGCATCGCCGCCAGCACCGCACCAGTGGCAGCGCCATCCATGAAGGCGGTGGTGGACACCGAGTGGTTGCAACATCGCGGCGATGCAGGAAGCCTGAACTACTCTGCACTGGACCAGATAGATCGCAACAACGTTTCGCGTCTGAAGGTGGTCTGGCGGTGGCGCAGCGACAACTTCGGTGCCTCGATCTGGCCAAACTATGAGGCGACGCCGCTGATGGCTGGCGGCGTGCTTTATACGACCGCCGGCGCTTCCCGCTCGGTGGTCGCCATCGATGCGCGCAATGGTGAGACATTGTGGATGCATCGCCTGGACGAAGGGCAACGTGGCGACATTGCGCCACGCAAAGGTCCTGGTCGCGGCGTGGCGCTGTGGCGTGACAACGGCCGCGACACGGTATTCACCATTACACCCGGCTACCAGCTGGTGGCGCTGGATGCAAAGACCGGACGCCCGGTCGAGAGTTTTGGAAACGCGGGCATCGTCGATCTGAAGTTGGCCACGGATCCGCCGCTGGATCCCATGACCACACCAATTGGTTCAAGCTCGCCTCCCATCGTGGTCAGTGGCGTTGTCATCGTCGGTTCGGCGTTCGCCGCGGGTGCCGCACCCAGGCGAAAGGAAATGCCCACCGGCCATGTGATGGGCTTCGACGCCCGCAGCGGCAAACGCCTGTGGATATTCCGCACCATCGCCCCGGCGGGCGATCCAGGTGCCAACACCTGGACGGACGAGGCGCGCAGCTATACCGGCAACACTGGTGTCTGGGCACCAATCAGCGCGGATCCCGAACGTGGCCTTGTTTACCTGCCGGTCGAAGCGCCGACCAGCGATTTTTATGGCGGCCATCGGGTCGGCAACAATCTCTACTCCAGCAGTCTGGTGTGCATCGATGCGCGCACGGGTGTGCGCCGCTGGCACTTCCAGCTCGTGCATCACGATATCTTCGACTACGACACGCCAGCTCCACCCGTGCTGCTGGACATCAACGTCGGTGGCAAGCGCATTCCCGCGGTGGCGCAGGTAACCAAGCAGGGTTTCACCTATGTGTTCGATCGTGTAACAGGCACGCCGGTGTGGCCAATCGTCGAACGTCCCGTGCCGCAGAGCGACGTTCCTGGTGAAGTCACCTCGGCTACCCAGCCCATACCGACATTGCCCGAACCGTTCGAGCGGCAGGGCGTAACCGAGGACAGCCTGAACAACCTCACGCCAGAGATCTTTGAAGAAGCGAAGAGAATCGCCGCGCGCTATCGCATGGGGCCGGTCTTCAACCCACCGTCGGTTGTCACGCCGACCAATAGCGGCACGCTGCAGCGGCCGGGGTCACAGGGCGGCGCGCTCTGGCAGGGAGCTGTGGCAGATCCGGAATCCGGCGTGCTCTTTGTGTCTTCCACCTCGGCCATCACGCTGATGGGGCTGGGCAGCGGTGCCCCGCGCTCGAACCTGGACTATATCCTGACGGCCAGCAGCCGCATGACCGGTCCATTTGGCCTGCCGCTGGGGCGGCCGCCGTGGGGCACCATCGTCGCATTGGATTTGAACACCGGCAAGAAACTATGGACGGTGGCCAATGGCGACACACCGGACAACGTGCGCAATCACGAAAAGCTGCGCGGCGTCGACCTTCCCCGCACCGGTCATGATGATCGAGCCGGGCTGCTGGTTACCAAGTCGCTGCTGTTCGCCGGCGAAGGTGCGGGCATGTTCGTGGCCAGCGAAGGTGGCACGAAATTCCGTGCACACGACAAGCGCAGCGGCGCGATCGTGTGGGAGACGGATCTGGGCCTGCGTCAGACCGGCGTACCCATGACCTATGCCGTGGGTGGCAAGCAGTACGTAGTCGTTGCGGTCGGCGCTCCTGGCAGCGGCGGGGAACTCATTGCCCTTGCGCTTGGCGACTAGGCCGGACGTTTCAGTCAGGGTTTAAGAAACGTCGCAACGGAGCGGTTTTCGCAGGATTGAAGCCGCGCCAGTTCGGCGCCGTGTCCTGCCGGATTCTTCAGGAACAACAGACGTCGCGTCAGTTGGACGACCATTATGCGCGGCGCGCCGCCCCCTGGATTCCATTGCGCTGCCTGCCCGGCAAGATTGTCGAGCGACAACGCGAGATTCGCGTCATGGCCGATGAGCAAGCTTCGCAACGCGCGCGCCTCGGACGGGGGCGCATCCGTGGTAAGCGCCAGGATTTCGCGGACCGTCAGGCTGCGCGGTAGCGCTTCCGGATGCGTGTCGAACCAGGCGTCCGCCATTGCATCGATGCTGGTGTATGTGACGTTGCGCGCATCGCTCTCGATGCTGGCGTACCAGTGAGCTTCTGCGAAAGACACCACTCCATCCCCGTCAGCGTCCGCTGCGTCGCGGGTCGCGGGCCTGAGGCTTAAGAAAAACATGTGCAGGTAGTCGCGGCTCTGCGCGACTTCAGCGGCATCGGCCTGACAACCAGTTGCAATGATGTCCGGCCGCGCCCCGAAGAAACCGCAGCTCATCGCGCGCGCCATGACGCCGCCGAAGCAGTTGCCGCTGACCAGCACGTCGTCGCCGCCGCCGTGTTCGTGCAGCGCGCGCAAAGTGGCGGGTGAAAGCTGTGTTGGGCTGCTCCACATGCCGGCGCCATCCGGGTTGCCGTGACCGACCAGCACCATGAGGTTCCTGCTGGCCGGCTGTGCGCGGATCGACTGGAATATCCGCGAGACTGCATCAGGCGTGAAGGGGCTCGCATCGGCGACATCGCGCCGGATCAGGCTGACGCGCCGGTCCCGCACTTCCAGTGCATTGGCGCCGCGCGTGTTGCCACCGCCGTAGAAAATATGCAGCTGCGCAGGTTCCAGCGCCAGTGACTGCAAGAGCGTGTCGCGGATCTCCTCGATGCGCAGCGCATTGAAGATTTCGTTGTCCGTCGCGCCGGATGCGGTGGACATCAGCAGCACGTTGGCCGAACGCAGCGGCGGCGTGAGCGTTCCTGCGCTTGCGTCAAGCCAGTTCGTGGCCAATCGCGAACGCGCGAGGGCAGGGTCCAGTGCGAGGCGATAGAACCAGTCCAGGTTCCAGGAACGCAGCAGCAGCTCCGAGAGATATGCCCCTTGTGCGTTGCGCACGGCAGACAGATCGCGACCGGTGTCCGGCGTGACCAGGGCGGCGGGAAAGCGCGCGTTCTGCAGGTCCGCGGAGTCGGCGATGTCGCCCGCTGAAACGACGACGCCATCGCGCTTGAGCAACACCTGCGCCGACCTTGCGGCGGCCCGCTGCCGCCAGGCCGGTTCGTCGAACCCGACCAGCGAGCGCAGCTCGATCCATTCCTGCGCAGACAGGTCGGCGGTGTCGCGGCGCGTGATCGGAGCCGTTACCTGCCCGCCGGCGCCATCCTTCAGCACCACCCGCTGCAGTTGCAAACTGCGTTTCAGGATTTGCTCGATGAAGGCGCAATCGTTGCAGCCGCGAGGCTTCAACAGCACCACCTGCCAGTCTGCGGCATGAGCCGGGCAGATCCACGTGCCGAGCAGCAGTGAGATAAACCAGACGCGTGTTGTCATTTTCAACGGGTACACGCTGAGCCGCATTCAGCGTGGCGCAGAGCCTGCAGTGGATGCCTTGCGGAACACCACCAGGTGTTGCCAGGGCAGGCGCTTGCTGGTGCGTTCCCAAATGAGCGCATGCTTGCCTGCCTCAAGGCGAACCTGCCGTTCGGTCATCTTGTGCAGCGCCTTGATCGGCACGCTGTCGTCCTCGCCACGATATTCCACAAAGGCCACTCGCCCGCCGGGCTTCAGCGCCTGCACGATGCTTTCGAGCACTTCGTAGGGATATTCGAGCTCGTGGTAGACGTCCACCATGATCGCCAGATCCACGCTGCCTGCGGGAAGGCGCGTGTTATCCACCGTTCCGAGCAGCGGTTCGATGTTGGCGTAGCGTGGATCTGCGGCCGACTTCGCCAGCAGCGCCAGCATCTCGGGCTGGATGTCGACGGCCAGAACGCGTCCGCCGGGCGCAACCAGTGGCGCCATGTGGCGGCTGAGATAGCCGCTGCCTGCGCCCACATCCGCGACCACCATGCCGGCCTTGAGCGCAAGCTCCCTGATCAACACCGAGGTGCGCTCTTCCTTTTCGCGCTCCTCGCGCTCGAGCCAGGACGCCGCCTGCCAACCCATGACGTGAGCGATTTCGCGGCCCTGATAGCGTTTTCCGATGCCATCGGCAGAGGCGATGCCTTGCACGTAGCGATCCGGTGGTGCGCCGCAAATGCCTGCGACAGCAAGCAGCAGGCTGGCGGTACTGGGAAGGATCCAGGCACTTCGAACTTTCATGCGAGCAATGCCATCGAATGGAAGCGTTACTTGCCGGCGCGATCCGGGCCTTTCGTCAGCGTAGCGATGCGGTACACCGCACCTCTGCCAACCACGTACAGCGTGCTGCGGTCACGTCCCCCGAACGCGAGGTTCTGCGGCTGCTTGGGCATCGCGATAACGCCGAGGCTGCTGCCTTTGGGCGAGAATACCTGTACGCCCAGAGTTGTGGCGACGTACACACGCCCCTTCGCATCGACGGCGATGCCATCGGCGCCGCTGGCTGCGGCCACGGTGCCCTGCGCTGGCGGTGTCGCGAGCTTCGCGAAATCGCGGCGCTTGCCCACCATGCCCTTCCTGTCCAGGTCGAAGGCATACAGCCACTCACCGCTGGTATTGGCCACATACAGTGTGCGCTCGCTCGGGCTCAGCGCGATGCCATTCGGGCGTGGAATGTCAGTGGCGATTAGCACCAACTTGCCATCCGCACCGATCTGGTAGACCGCCGGGAGCCCCACCGGCGCGGTCGAGCCAGGTGGTACCGGATCGGTGAAGTAGATATTGCCGCGCCCGTCCGCGACCAGATCGTTGGGGCGGTTGAAGGGCTTGCCGTCGTATCTGTCCGCCAACACTCGCGGTGGCGCGCCAGGTTGCAGCACACCGATTGCCGGAGACTTCTGCAAGGTCGCCACGATCTCACCTTTTTTAGTCCGGGCCAGCGCATTCGCGCCGAACGGACCCTCGAACCAGGTGGTGATCGATCCGTCTGCAGCGGCGCGCAGCACGCGACCTGCCTGGTTGTTGGTGAAAAGTAGGCTGCCGTCGGTATCGCGCATTGGTCCTTCGACCGCCTCGAAGCCATCCTTGACGAGCTGGATGGGCGTGCCGCCGTTGACGACACCCGCGATTGCGGGCGTGGTTGTTGCGGCGGGAGTGGGCGCTGGCGCTGGCGCGTCTGCGGCACCGGCGGACAGCCATACCCCGGGCAGCAACGCGAGCGAAACAAAGGTGCGGGCAGTGTGGAATTTCATTGACGATCTCCGTGCGACCGCAGGCCCGGCCGGTGGCAAAGGGTAACTTGGCCTGGTTCCCCGATCATATGCTGCGAGAGGTGGTGATAGTCTTTCCGCCATTGTTTGGCTACCGCTGGGCGCGCCCGAATAACCTGCCGTTCAATGCCATTACCATCAGCACCCAGTAAGACACGCCGATAACCACGCGGCTGATCATGGGAAAAGTCGGGTCGGGCGAAACGAATCCTTCTATCAAGCCTGCTCCGATCAACAGAAAGGCGCAAAGCAGTATCAGCGGTCCCACGCCCTGCATGCACTGTTGAAATGATTCCCGGCGCGTGCCGTGCGTCGGGCGTATCAATGAGTCGCCAATTGCCGCGCCGATCGCGCCCGCAATGCAGATCACAGACAGCTCCACCAGACCGTGGGCGACGATGAACTCGAACAGTCGGGTCGCCATCCCGTGTTGATGGGTAAAAGCGAAGATGCCGCCCAGCATCAAGCCGTTGGTAGCGATGATGTAGAAAGTCCCGAGGCCAAAGAGGAATCCCGCGCAGACTGCAAACACGCTGACCGCTATATTGTTGGAGAAAATACGCACGGACAACAGCGATGAAGGCGTGATATTGAGGAGGTCGTCTGTCCACAGTTTGCCGCCTTCGACTTTCTGGATCATCTGCTCGCTGGCAATCAGGGTGATCAGCTCGGGAAATTCGGTGATCAGCCACCAGCCGGCGGCTGCACTGAGCACAAGCAGGACGGTGATCCAGGTGATGCGGCCGCGCAGACCAGTGACTATCTGCGGAATCTCCGAACGGAACATGGTCAACCACGCCGCCCGACCACCATGCGGCTTGTGGCGGATCATTTCATGCAGCTGCGCATACAGCGATTCCAGGCCGGCAGTCACGCGTGTGCCGGGCAGCAGATGGCGAGCGCTCGCCAGATCACGCGCCAGGCTGCGATAGCTTTCCACGGATTGCAGGGCAGCGTCGATGGTGAGCCTGCGGTGTTGGCGCAGGTCCGCGATGTTCTGCCTGAGTTCACTCCAACCGGCGGCGCGCATTGCAACCCACGCCCGGACCGCATTCATTGCCGGGGCTCCCCGCTGCCGCTCACTGCCAGCAGGCGCGCGCGCAATTCGGCATCCCCCATTTCTGCCAGGGCTTGGGGCGGGTTCAAGTCGATCCGCTGCAGCAACGAGCGCGCGATGGCGCCCCTGCGGTCCCTATCCATCTGGTGCCAGCGCTCCAGCAGCTGATCGATGAGATCGAGCGCAGCGGGTTCGAGCCCTTGTACGTTGCTCCGGGACGCCAGGCGATCCATGGTTCGGGAAGTTTCGGTGTCGCTCTGGATAAGCAGGGTGCCTGCAGCCATGTCGCCAATACGAAGTCGCTGATCGGTCACGAACGTAGAGACCAGTCCGACCAGGTAGAACACTGGCATGGAATCGATCAGCCGGAACGCGTTGCGGACGAGGATGGCGCCGACGCCCGGCGGCCCGCCCTCGCGATTGACGATGCGCACTCCGGCCATGCGTTTGCCAGGTGTCTGGCCGCGCATCATCAATTCCACAGTGGGGTGATAGAGCAGGTAAATGAGAATGGGCGGACCCACAACGAGCGCAACAATCCATGCGCCGGCGCCACGCTGGAGCCGCAGTCCGCCACTCGCCGAAATCATGCCCACGGCCAGCCAGGCAAGGGCCATCAGCAGACGAATGTGCCAGTCGATGAGGAAGGCATAGGAACGGCTGCCTGGGCCGGCGATCTGCAGCGACAGGTCGACGCCCGTCAGGCCCTGCACGGTGAACTCTTCCCCGCCCTGCCTCATGACCGGAGTTACGTTCGCCAAGATGGTCCTGGTCCTGCTGTTGCCACCCTTCAATCGTACATGAGCCGGGGCGACGGCAACGTCCGGCGACAGTGACGCCAGCGAACCGGGTCTGTTACATTCCCTCACCCACGCGCCCGTTCCGGCAACTGACTAAAATAACAAGCGGCCCGATACAACGACTGTCTTCCAGGAGGGATCCATGTCCTTGATGCCAACTGCGCCGCGCTCCATTGGTGGCGTGCTAGACGACGCCATTCGCCTGTATCGCCGCTCACTGCTTCCCTGTTTCCCCATCGTGCTCATCACGGTGGTGTTGACTGCGCTGCCAAGCATTTGGCTTGCCCTGAACATCCAGCCGGTAGCCTCCCCGAATCCCAAGGCCGTGCTTGCGATGTTCAATTCTCCGGCCGTGTGGCTCGCGTACCTGGCGATCATTTTGGTGATGCTGGTTACCTATGGGGCGCTGTTTTATCAGGTCGACGCCATTGCCCATGGAGAGCGTCTGTCGATGGGCCAGGCATTCGGTAAAGGTCTGAAACGCACGCCCACGTTGCTGGGGGTGACGATCCTGTTTGGGCTGATGATTGTTGTCGGCACGATGCTGCTGGTCATTCCCGGCATATATCTGTGGGGTGTATTCCAGCTCGCCATCGTTCCGGCGACTATTGAACGCACCGGTGTATTTGAGTCGTTTGCGGTCAGTCGTCGGCTTGTCAAGGACAACTGGTGGCGTACCAATGTAATCATCCTCGTCGCGGTCATCATCCTGGTCGTGTTGATGATGGTGGTCGGCATGATTGCCGGGATTACCGCGGTAGCGAGTGGCGGCGTAACAGCTGGCGCCCTGTCCACTGGCCATATAGTTATCCAGCAGATCATCTCTTCCATATTGAGCCTGTTCACAGTTACATTCTTCCCCTGCATTCTGCTGGCCGTGTATCACGATCTGAAACTGCGCAAGGACGGCTCCGATCTTGCTGATCGTGTTGGTGGATTGAAGCCAACGGGCTGATGTCTGCATCCCGGCGTTTGGTTATTGCTTTCGGCGCGTGGCTGGCGTGGGGCAGCGCGAGCGCCGCCGCGCTTGACACTGTAGACGCCTGTACGTCCCAGGCCGCATCGGAAAGCAAGGGTGTTGTCGCGCTGGAAGTTGAATGTCCCGGCCTGAAGGCTGCACTGAGCGAGACGGGTGTGATCGGTATCCTGCCGGAAGGATGGCGCGACACCCTGGACGCCGACGCGCTGCGTGATCTGAGCGCGTTGACCCATCGCTATCTCGATTTGCCGACTCAGCCCGCGCCGGATCCGGCTCGACTGCGCGTAATTCTCGATCAGCTCGCGCGGGAGCAGGTGAAAGCCCCGAGATCGTGGTGGGATTCGGCCAAGGAATGGCTACGTTCGTGGTTTGCCGATCGTGACGACAGTTCTGCTCAGTGGCTGGAGCGCCTCGTGGAACGGCTTTCCCGCTCGGTTGATCTGATCAAGTTGATTACCTATGTGTTGCTGGGCATTGCCGTTGTCGCGACCATGGTATTCGTGGTCAATGAACTGCGAATCGCCGGTGTGTTGTCGCGCCGCAAACAGCCTGGTCGATTCGACGATGCCACTGTCGTTTCGCGGCACGACAAACCAGGTCCGGTGCTTGCTGACCTGGACGCAGCCGCGCTGCTTGATCAGCCTGGAATCCTGTTGCGCCTTCTGGTGGACCGGCTGTTGACCAACGGCGCATTGCCCGCAGAACGTAACCTGACGCACCGGGAGCTGGTGACCAGCGCCGCGTTCCCTGATGCCGAGAGTCGCACGCGGTTCGCGCGCGTATCGCAATTGGCAGAACGCGTGCTTTACGGGCCCGGAATGGCGAATTCCGCCGAGACCAGCACTGTGGTTTTGGATGGCCGCAAGCTGCTGCTGCAGTTGCAGACTCCGGGAAGTGCGCGACAGTGAAAGAGCGGCTCGTCACTCTCGGGCTGGCATTGGGCGCCTTTGTGCTGTTCTACGCCTTGTTTGTGCCCAAGCCGGCAAGCAATGAAGCGGCGATTGCGTTGCCAGTCAGCACCGAGGGCCGTGACGCAGGCTATCAGGGACTCTGGCGCTGGCTGCAGACACAGGGCATCCGGGTGGTGTCGTTCCGTGATCGTTACGGCAGGCTTGCGCAGCAGGACCTGGCGAATACCGGCAACCTGCTGATCACAACCCTGCCGCAGAAGGTGCCGGCCCGGGACGATGAGGCCCGCAAACTTGATGAGTGGCTGGAGCGGGGAAATACGTTGCTGGTGGTGGCGGCGCTGGACGATACGCCGACTTGGGCGCTCGGCGCCACGCGCGATTTCCTGAATACATTGACGCGCCTGACAGGGCTTGCATTCAGCGTGATCGTGGAAAAAAAACCGGACGCTGCAACGTCCGGCGCCGGCAGCACGATCTCGTCCTTGCGACAGGCCGCACAGTTGCTGCTTGCCCCGCAGCGCGATTCGATCATCCCCAGGGGCTCGCATCCGTTGCTTGCTGGCGTCAAGTCGATTGCTACCCAGTCCGAAAATCCCGCTTCGCGTTGGGCGGCCCACAGCATCAATGGTTCGCTGGTACTGGAGCTGGGCGAGCGTGCTGGCACGGCGCAGGAGAGCTCGGCGGCCGAGGCGGCCATCTGGCTACGGCGCAACGGGAAGGGTCAGATCATCGTCCTGGCATTCGCCAGTCCCATCAGCAATGCGCTCATCGGTGAACCGGATAACGCCCGGATGTTCGCAAACATCGTCGCCTGGTCTGTCTCCGGGCAAGGCGCGGTGATTTTCGACGACGCTCACCAGGGGCTGGCCGGCTACTACGATGCCAAGGCTTTTTTCGCAGATCCGCGGCTGCACCGCAGCCTGTTGTGGTTGGGCCTGCTGTGGTTGATGTTTGTGCTGGGCTGGCAACGGCTGCGCCCGCATACCGATGGCTGGAAACCGGCTGACGTCACGAACTTCATCACGGTCACCGGGGGCTTTCTTGCGGGCAGGGTTGCGCCAAATCTGGCAGGCCAGCGACTGTGCGAAAATTTCTTCAACAGGATCAGGCAGCGACTCGCGCTGCCGCAGAACGGCGAGCCAGTCTGGGACTGGCTTGCCGCACAAGCCAGCATTCCGGCACGGGATCTGGAGCATCTGCAGCAACTACATGCACGCACGCGGACCAGGCAGCGCGTCAACCTGGTCCAACTGCAGAACTGCCTTACGAGAATCACGGGAAAACTCATATGAATACTGCCTTGCAGACCCTTGAACAGAGCCTTCAGGCCAGACTTGGCCAGTCCGTAATCGGCATGGAGGCGATCATCCGTGCGCTGGCAGTGGCAATAGTGGCGCGCGGCCACGTGCTTCTGCAGGGTCCGCCCGGTCTGGGCAAGACGCTGTTGAGCAAGACGCTTGCCACGGCGCTCGGTGGTGTGTTCAAGCGCGTGCAGGGCACTGCAGATCTGATGCCGTCGGACATCGTCGGCGTGCATGTCTACGACACCAGCAGGAACGAGTTCGTGTTCCGCCCGGGGCCGATCTTTGCAGACGTTTTGCTGGCGGATGAAATCAATCGCGCTGGGCCCAAGACCCAGTCGGCACTGCTCGAGGCGATGGAAGAGCGGCAGATCAGTGTCGATGGCAAGCACTATGCACTGCCGCCGGATTTCCTGGTGATCGCCACGCAGAATCCGCGCGATTTCGAAGGCACATACCCGCTGCCGGAGTCGCAGCTCGACCGCTTCATGTTGCGAATCGATCTGCCTTACCCGTCCCGCGCGCACGAGCAGCAGGTGTTGCTTCAGTACGGCACGATGGCGGTCGCGGCAGTGCCTGATGCGGTTGCCGTCGTCAGTCGCGAATTGCTCAGCGCCGCCCGCGCCGAAGTGGACGCTGTGCATGTTGCACCGGAACTCTCCGGTTACGTGATCGATCTCGCAAGCGCGTCTCGTGAGCATGCCCATGTCGCGCTGGGCCTGTCGACACGCGGGTCGCTGGCGTTGTTGCGGACTGCGCGCATTCATGCAGCGCTGCGCGGCGCAGAGTTCGCTGCGCCGGATGACGTGAAGGCGATGGCGCCTCTGGTCATCCCCCACCGCCTCGTGCTGGCTCCTGAAGCGCTGCTGGAAGGGACGAGCGAGCTGGCCATTGCGCAACGGTTGCTGGAACTGGTACCTGTGCCGAAATGAGTGCAACGCCGTGAACTTGCGGCTTAACGCCGTGCTGCTCGCGTTGCTCACAGCATTGATTGCAGTGCTCGGAGACTGGAGTGGCAGCAGTCAGCTGGGTTCGCTGTGGCGATTTCCGGCCGGATTGCTGTTGCTTGGCCTGGCGTACGAATCTTTTGTGGCTCACCGCGCGCAAGTGACGCTGACAATGGATGCCGGGTCCCGATGGTATCTGGGCAGAACCAATCACCTGCGGATGTACCTGGAGCAACGGCTGCATCGACATTTGCTCGTTGAATTCGCACCGTTCGCGCCGCCGCCATTCAATCTGGATTTCAGTATCCGCACTGTGGGTATTCCGGCGGCGACGCGGGCGCTCGTCGAAGTGCCGGTGACACCACGCCAGCTCGGCAGTTTTCAGTGGCCTGTGCAGCGTATTCGCGTGGCAGGCCCCTTGGGCCTGGCGTCCTGGTCGCAACGACTCGAGACGCAATATAGCGTGCAGGTGCTGCCTGACCTGTCGCGCAATGCGCCCGACGCGCAGGGTCTCGGAATGCATGGCGACCGCGTGGCTCTCAGGCGCGGCGCTGGCGCCGAGCTGCAGCAATTGCGCCGGTATCAACCCGGCGATCCACCACGCATCATCGACTGGAAAGCCAGCGCGCGCGCGCGCCGGCTGATCAGTCGGGACTACGCGGAAGACCAGCATCTGGAAGTTGTCGTCGTGGTTGATGCCGGACGTTCCAGCGGCCTGCGTGCCGGCGACCTGGACCGGTTTGGTCATTACGTGAATGTGGCTGCGAGCCTGGCGCAATACGTGGTGAGCCGCGGTGACCTGGTCGGCCTCGTGCTGTATGCCGACCAGCCATTGCTTGCATTGGCGCCGGCTCGCGGTACAGCGGCTGTCACCCGCCTGCGCAAGGCGCTGGCGGGTGCGCAGGTGACGGGCACTGAATCCAGTCCGCTCGGGGCGGCGATGCGCGTGCGCTCGCTGGTGAGGCAGCGCAGCCTCGTGGTGTTGCTTACGGACCTTGACGACGCGGCAGTGGCAAGCCAGTTGCAGAACGCCGTGCGCTTGCTGTTGCCAAAACATTTGCCATTTATCGCCGGCCTTTCCAGTGCAGCCGCCGATTCACTGGCAAACTCGACGGCAAACGACTGGCTGGATCCATTCAGGTCACTTGCCGCCCAGGAATACTGCACGGGCCTCGAGCGCAAGGTGCAGGCCTTGCGGGCGTTGGGCGCACCAGCCCTGGTCGCAAGACCGGATCAGCTGGAAAGAGCGGTGCTGGAAGCGTACGGGAAATTCCGGCAGCAGCGCCGCGTATGATGGTGTCACAGTCTCCGGCTTCCAGGAGTATCCCGATGAGGTTGATCAGGTTTGCCGCCTTGGTGTCGATTGCAGTTGTGGCCGCCTGTTCGAGGCCTGCACCTGAAGCGAAGCCCGAGCCACGCAAGTACCTGCTTGAACGCGTGGATGACGCCGCAGTAGTCCAGGCCTATGCCGACGGATTTGTGGCATTGCCGCTTCGGGAAAAGACGCTTATCTGGCATCTATACAACGCCGCGATCGCCGGGCGTGACATCTACTACGACCAGGTTTCGGCCCACGGTCTGGAGATGCGGGAGATCCTTGAAAGTATCCTGACCCACAGCGACAAGGTGCAGCCTGAGACCCTCGCCGGAATCCGCCGCTACGCGAAATTGTTCTGGATCAACAGCGGACCGTACAACAACCTGACGGCACGCAAGTTCGTCGTGAACGTCACGCCAGCGGCGCTGGCGCAGGCCGTCGAGGCTGCAGCGACTTCCGGCGCCACTTTCCCGTTGATGCAAGGGGAATCACTGGGTCAGATGCTTGCCCGACTGGGCCCGATGTTTCTTGATCCTGCGGTCGAACCAATGAACACCGCCAAGACGCCCCCCGCCGGCCAGGACATCCTCACGGCGAGCCACAACAATCTGTATTCCGGTGTGAAGCTGAGAGACCTTGCAGGTTTCAAAGAGCGCTATCCGCTCAATTCGCGCGTGGTGAAGGATGCCGGCGGTCTGAAGGAAGAGGTTTATCGCGTCGGCGGGCGCTACAGCGAGCAATTGACCGAAATCGTCAGGCACCTCGAGGCGGCGAAGGGGTTTGCGACGCCATCGATGGCCAAGGCGCTCGACGCGCTCATCACCTGGTATCGCTCCGGCGAAGCCGCCGATCGACGCGCGTATGACATCGCCTGGGTGGAAGACAAGGCCTCGCCGGTGGACACGATCAATGGCTTCACCGAGGTCTATCTCGACGCGCGAGCCGCGAAAGGCGCTTGGGAAGCGCTGGTGTTCTACGTAAACCGCGAGAAGACCGATTCAATCCGCCGGATCGCCGCCGACGCGCAATGGTTTGAGGATCGGATGCCGTGGGATCCAAAATACCGCAAAGTGGGCGTCAAGGGCATCACTGCCAATGCCATCGATGTCGTCGTCGAAACCGGCGACTCCGGTCCCACCACGCCGGTTGGCATCAACCTGCCGAATGACGACTATGTGCGCGAGCACCACGGCAGCAAGTCAGTGTCGCTGTCGAACATCAACGAGGCCTACGAGAAATCCGCCGATCCCGGCATGCGCACGGAGTTTGCCTGGACGCCAGAAGAGGCCCAGCGTACGGCGAAGTGGGGCGAACTGGCGGGCGAATTGACGACAAACATGCACGAGGTTATCGGGCATGCGTCCGGAAGAATCTCGGAGCGGCTGAACGGGAAGGCGGAGGTGGCCATCGGAGAGTACTACTCTGCTCTCGAAGAAGGCCGCGCGGACCTCGTCGGCCTCTATTTCCTTGCTGATCCGAAGATGGTAGAGCTCAAGCTCATGTCCGCCGCCGACCAGACCGACATCGTTTTGGCCGAATATGAAAGCTACGCGCGCAATGCGCTGCTGCAGCTCCGCCGGGTCCGGGAGGGCACGCAGCTGGAGGAAGACCACATGCGCAATCGCCAGATGATAGTGAACTGGCTGATGGCCAACACGAAGTCGATCGAAAAACGCCTGCGGGAGGGCAAGACCTACTATGTGATGGTGGATGCTGCTGCATTCCGCGAGGGCGTCGGCCGGCTGCTGGCCGAAGTCCAACACATCAAGTCGGAAGGCGATCGGGCCGGCGCCAGGAAATTGTTCGACACCTATGGCATCCACTTCGATGCTGCGCTTCGCGACGAGGTGGTCCGGCGCGTCGATGCATTGCACCTGCCTTCGTATACAGGCTTTGTGCTGCCCAGACTCGAGGCTGTGACCGCGCCGGATGGCGCGATCACTGATGTGAAGATCTCCTATCCGCAGGATCTTTCAGTGCAGATGCTGGAGTATGCAGACATGACGCGTGATTCGCGCCGCGCGTTCATGGCAGCAGAACATGCGAAGCGGCCGGCGAAGGCAATGGCTGGCGGCAAGGAGTTGCAGATTCAGTAATCGCGCCGGCTGAATATCCAGTATCCAAGGCCCAGACAGCCAAACAACCAGGCCAATGCCACCGCGAATGGTGCAAGTTCAAAGACAGGCATGTTGAGCAGCGAGGCCAGCGCCATGTCATTCAACATCCCGAAATTCGGCAGCACGTGACGCAACACGCTCACGACGCTGGCGACGGACTCCCAACCCATCTGCTGGAGCATCGGTTGAAAATTCATCAAGGCGTTAATGAGGGAGTCCACCACCACATAAAATACATAGCCGGTCACCAGTGCCATGGTGGCGCTTCTGCTGGCGGTGCCAATCAACGCCAATATTGCATACAGCAGCATCGCCGTGAACGCCAGCAGCGGGATGCTGTACAGGATCCGGACATGATAGATGCCGGTTCGCATGCCGATGCCGACAAACAGGAGCACGCAAAATGCGGCAATGGCAGCGGTATACAGGACGACACCGCCCAGGTATTTACCGGAATAGATCTGCAGGCGACTGAGAGGTTTGGACAAGACGATGTCCACGGCGCCATTGCCGAGCATAGCCGGGAAGTATCCGGCGCAAGCAGCGATGAACAGCAGCATGGTGAACTTGAACATGCCCCCGACCACGGCGTGGATGTAGTACTCGACCCCGCGCCGGTATTCCGGCACGTCAGTCGCTTTCGAAACCGCTTCGTCGCGGGCAATCCTTTGCTCCCGCTGCAGCACCTGAATGCGCGCATTCCTTTCGGCCGGAGTCAGCGTTTTGTCGGTAAAGACGTCGCGCCGGACTGCATTGCGAGATGCCTCGTTTCCCTTGAGCAATGTCTTTGCGTATTCATTGGTCCATTGCTGGGCAAAATAGTCGAAGGGTTTGTCCGACAGGATCGTGCCGAAATGTTTTTCTCCGTCGGCGGTCACGACCGGACGCGGCAGCGCGATGCCGGCAACCAGTGCAAGCAGCATTACCACCAGCATCACGATGAAAACCACTTGCTGCTTGGACTGCCGCCAGGTGTCACCAATCACTGCGCGAATCATGGGTTCGTCCTCGCTGTGGCATCTGGCGGCGACTTGATCAGTTCGATGAACGCGTCTTCCAGATCGATCCGGGCCTGTTCGATGCCGAAGATATCCACCCGATTCTGTCGTAGCAGGTCGATCAGCGCGGAAATTCCGGATTCGGAGTCCAGGCTTACCTGAAAGCCGCGCTGGTCGTTGTGAACGGTGGCGGTCGGCGCCAGTCGCAACAACAACTCCGCCGCGATGGGGGAGGTGGTGAAGGTAACCAGACAGTTCTTGCCGTGGCCCCCAACCGAAGCCGTGATGGATGCCACCGAACCCTGCTGCATGATGCTGCCACGATGCAGGATCGCGATCTCATCGCAGATCTCCTCCACTTCTGACAGCAGGTGGGAATTCAGGAAAATTGTCGTGCCGGACGCCTGGATGGAACGTATGAGGTTGCGCAATTCGAAGCGCCCCACCGGATCGACACCATCCGTGGGTTCGTCCAGGAAAAGTATGGCGGGATTGCCCAGCATCGCCTGCGCCAGCCCAAGGCGTTGCAACATTCCCTTGGAATACTTGCCCACCCTGGTGTCGGCCCATTCACTCATCGTGACCAGCGCGAGCTTGGCATCGATATCTCTCGCCAGTTCCGCACCAGACAAGCCAGCCAGCTGACCGAAATATTGGCACACGCCGCGTCCAGTCAAATACAGGGGGAAGCGATGTCCCTCCGGCAGGTATCCCACTGTCTTGCGCGCCGCGGGATCGCGATGGTCCCTGCCCAGCAATTGGGCCGCGCCGTTGCTTGCATGGACAATCGACAGCAGGGTTTTCACCAGCGTGGATTTGCCAGCGCCATTCGGACCCAGCAGGCCGAAGCAGCTGGCAGTCCTGACGCGCAGATTGATCCCCTTCAGCGCGTGGATCCTGCCGTTGTAGGTCTTGCTCAGATCCCGGGTTTCAATTGCGTAGTCCACGACCTCTCCCTGTTTGTGGCTCTTTCGCTAGAATAGTCCGGAGTTGAGCAGGAAGTGCACCCAGATTGAAGCTGCATACCCCAGCGCGATCGCCCAGATCCACTTCAAATGGGCCATGAACGTGTAGATGCCGTGCGCTTGTCCCATGAGGGCTACGCCGGCAGCAGAGCCGATCGACAGCAACGAGCCACCTACACCTGCTGTCAGCGTAACCAGCAGCCACTGACCGTGCGACATTTCCGGATTCATCGACAGTACCGCAAACATGATGGGTATGTTGTCGATGATCGCGGAAGCCATACCCACGAGAATATTGGTCAGCGATGGACCGAGTGAGGCATAGGAATGCTGGGACAGCAGCGTCAGGTATCCAAGCGCGCCTAGTCCACCCACGCAAAGCACGACGCCATAAAAAAACAACAACGTGTCCCACTCCACGCGCTTGGCGCTGATGAATACGTCGAATGGACGCTTGTCCGGTTTGAACCCTGGCGGCGGAAGCTGTTGCATCAGACCGGCACCGGTCCGCAGCTCCCGCTGCCGGATGAAATGACCGCAGAACATAAGCATGCCCAGGCCAGTCATCATGCCCAGGAAGGAAGGCAGATGCAGATACTGGTGCAGGAGAACCGTAGTCGAAATAGTCACGACAAAAAGCAGGATCACGATGAATCCACCCGCTTTCACCTGCGCCTGATCAGCTTGAGCCTGCGGACGACCGGTCGGGATGGCGAAATGCATGCACAGCGCCGGCGCCAGCCAGTTGACCAACGACGGCAGAAACAGGGCGAAGAATTCCGTGAAAGTCACGATGCCCTTCTGCCAGACCATCAAGGTTGTGATGTCACCAAAGGGACTGAAGGCACCGCCGGCGTTCGCGGCCACTACGACGTTGATGCATGCCGGCACCAGAAATCGTGAATTTCCGCGGCCCACGTTCAACACCACGGCGCCCATGACCAGAGCCGTTGTGAGGTTGTCCAGGAAGGGTGACAGCAGGAACGCCATTAATCCTGTCAGCCAGAAGATGCTGCGCAGGGAAAAGCCCTTCGCGACCATCCAGGACCGCAGCGCGGCAAAAACATTTCGTTCTTCGAGCACATTGACGTAGGTCATGGCCGCGAACAGGAACAGCAGCAGACCTGCGTATTCGAGTAAATTGTGCTCTAACAGCTGCTCGACATCGACACCCTCGGTCGAGCGCGCCGCGATGGCAACCAGGATCCAGATCGCGCCGGCAGCGAACACGACCGGTTTCGACTTGCGAACCTGCGTGAATTCCTCGGTGATGACGAACCCATAGGCAATCGCGAACACGGCCAGGGCCAGTACCGCCTCGAATGAGCTGGGCAGCAACATCACTTCTTCTGGCGCAGGTTCTCGAGATGCTGTTCCCAGTCGGGCTCGGTGCAGTTGTAGTCGAGCATGCGTCCCTCGCGCAAACGGGTGTATTGACGGGTCAACGTGGGCGGTTCGGTGTAGAACTCGGGGTCATGGATGGTCACCTCCACTTTCAGTCGTGGCAGACCGCCTTCGGTGCTCGGTGTGTAGCGTTCAACGATGCGCGCGTTTTCGCCATGTGCGGTTGCCTGGTCGATGCTCTCCGGGAGACCCGTGGTTTCCACGACGAGGGTGTTGCCTTCCCACTTGCCCCATGATGTACCGTCGCGGCTGGGCAGGATGTCCCGCGGATCGATGCGTCGGCCATCGAGAAACACGCGCCGGACTTCGTTGTGGGTCTCGTAGATGATGGTCAGCTGCTCGGGACGCTGCACGAATTCCACGGGGTAGCCGCCGCCCAGAAACACGGTAAGCGGCATGCCATGCGGCACGCAGTGCGCCCCGGGAGTGTCGCCGGTGGGATCTACCAGCGCGTGGTATTCGGCGAGCTTGCGCCGCGCAAGTGCAGTGAAGGGCGCGGTTTTTTCGAAATCACCCGCGCCGTTGATTGCGGGACCGCCGTTGCCGTCGGCCTGCATGGTCCAGATGCCGCTCAGGTCTGGCGGCGCTGCGGCAGCGCAGGTCATGGAAAAGAACACAGCTGCCGCGGTGGCGGAGCGCAACTTACGGAACATGGTCACCCCTGGAATTTCTCGGGAGGACAGCAACCTGCCTCAATGGCAGGGAGGCCGTCAATGTTGCCGCACGACGGCTTTTCAGCAGCGGCGGGCCTTTCCGTCATGTTGCGACGCAGGTCGCATCGCTCTGCCAGCTCCCCCCGTACCCGCGGCGCGAGAGCCGCAGTTGCCGATCTGCGGTGCAGTCAGTACGCTGCGACCACAATCCGGGCCCCGGTTCTTCGTTATTTCAAGGAGCGGGCGATGTGGAAAATGCTTGGTCTTTTGGTGGTGGGGCTGGCGGCAGGCGCCGCATTTGTCCTGTTCACCCGCCCTGACTCGGGCGCAAGTTCGCTGCTCGTCGCTGCGGCGGATTCCCAGAATGTCGACGTGCAGAAATCACTTGCCGCGCTCGATCGGCGTGTGCGCGAGTTGTCTTCCGAGGTCCGGGCACTGCAGGATTCGTCGGGCAAGTCGGTGGTGCCCGGTGAGGGCACGCGGACGGCCGATGGTGAACAGCGACGGCCTGGTGGTGATCGGCCATTCGGGGAGGCGCGAACGCCGGCTGATATTGCCGCATTGCGCGAGCGCTTCCAGGAGCGCGAAAACGAGCGCATCAAGGCAGCGGGACTCACGCCAGAGCGCATGCAGGCGATCAATCGCCGTGCCGAGGAACTGCGCGTCGCAGCCATGCAGGCCCAGTACGACGCACAACGCACCGGTCAACGCGTTGAAGGTGGGAATGTTGAGTTGGCACTGCGCAACGAACTGGGCGACGCTGAATATGAGCGCTACCTCAAGGCGACCGGCAGGTCGACCGAAGTGCGTGTGGCGGAAGTTTACGCAACTTCAGTAGCTGAACGTTCGGGCCTCAAGGCCGGCGACGAGATCGTTTCCTACGGCGGCACGCGGGTGTTCGATGTGCGTGAACTCAACACGTTGACGACCCAGGGTGCTGCGGGCGGAACGGTTACCGTCGAAATCAAGCGTGATGGTCAGACCTTGCAGGTCTCGGTGCCGCGTGGGCCGCTCGGGGTGGTAAGTGCCGGTGGCGGTGGGCGGCAGGGCGGCTTTGGAGGTGGCGGACCTCCCGGTGGTGGCCCCGGCGGGTTCCGCGGCGCACGCCCTGGCCAGTAGGCCACAGACCGGTCGAGGTCCGGTGAGTCCTGACAGTCCCTAAAGAGGTGCGTCTGGGTTTGCCAGAGTCCGCCACATGTGCGCGTTCGGGCTGTTGTCGTTCCCAAGGCCTTCCCTGGGCTGCTTGAAGTTCCTACCGATGATGTCGACGAACTGGTCGATGCTGACCTTGGCCTTGTCGTCGAAGGAGTAGAGGTCATTCACCGTCACGGCGCGCGGCGCGTCGTACCACTTGTGCTTGCGCACCATTGCATAGTCGCGTTGCAGGTGCGGCACGGGTACATAGTCGATGCCGAACATGCTGCGATACATATCCGGCATTTCGTAGCCAGCCTTGTCATCCGCAAAAAAGCGCAACGCCTGGTGGTACTTGATGGCAAAGCGCGTGCGCTCGGGCACGTAGCCTTCATAAAGCTGCGCGCCCCAGTAGCCGTGATCAGTCTTCATCAGCTCCTGCACGGTGTCATGCAACAGGCAGGCAAGCACGACGGGCTCGTCCACACCGTTTTTCAGCGCCAGCGCAGCACTCTGGAAGCAGTGATTGCGGGTGTGATCGAAGCGCAGGTTGAAAAAATCCACAAGCGTTGGGTTGGCCGGCATCTTGGGCAGCAGTGGCACCTTGCCACCACCGCGGGCACTGACAAATATGCCGCCTGCGCCGCGTCGGTGCGGCTGGTCGGCAACCGAAGCGGCTAGTTCAGCGACCGTTGGATACTTTCTGGGAGCCGCACCCACTGGAGCTGATGCGGCAGCGGTTGCCGCGAGCGTTGCGCCATTGGTGCGCGCCAGCAGGGCGTCTTCGATCGCATCGGCGCGCGCTTCGTGACTCATGAGACCCACGGCAGCTGTTCCGCCCAGTGCGGCGATAAATTCCCGACGATCCAATGGCAGCATGTGATTCTCCCGAAGGGACCATTCTTCGCGGAAACGATGCGCCTAAGCACCGCGAAAAACAACCAGGAACACTTCCCTTGGCGCGCCGGCTGCCTGAAATCGGTTGCCAGCAGCTTGTACCTGCTTTACTTTCCAAACCGATCCGCCCCTCACGGCGGAAAGCTCCACCGGTTTCACAACAACATCCAATAAGGGGTGTGCAGTGGCACAACAAGAAAAGAACTGGGACACCAGCTACGAGTGGAAAATCATCCTGCTGCTGAGCATCACCTTCGGCCTTGTGGGCCTCGACAGGTTCGTGCTTCCCATCATCCTGCAGTCGCCCAATTCCACGATGGCGGCGGACCTGGGCCTGACCCCTCAGGATGGCGGAAGGCTGGCCGGTTACCTCGGCATGGCCTGGGGCATTTCTGCATTCGTCATGGGTTACATGGCGGACAAAGTGGGGCGCCGCGCGGTGCTGGTCCCCGCAATCCTGGTGTTCTCCTTGATGTCAGCGGCCAGCGGTATGGTGGGGTCCGTTATGGCGCTGATCTTCGTTCGCGTCATCATGGGCATCGCCGAAGGTCCTGTGGCTTCAACCGGTGTCGCGGTTGCAGTGGAAGCGTCCAAGCCGCAAAGGCGCGGCATGAACAACGGGATCTTCCAGTGCATGATCTCGCTGTTTGGCCTGGCGCTGGCGCCCCTTATTGCCACCAGGCTGCTCAATAGTCACGACTGGAAGGCCGTATTCATGATCGTCGGCGCTCCCGGTGTGATCATGGCCATCCTGATGTGGATGGTAGTGCGCGAACCACTGAAGCGTGCCGATACGGGTCACCGCGGCGGTGGCGCGCCCTTCATGAGCATGTTTGCGCATCGCAACGCAAAAGTGGCGCCACTGACGCTGATCTGCGCGATGGGCGGCATCTTCGTAATTGCCGCAATGCTAACCGCCTATCTCACCGCGCCGGCTGGTGCGGGTCTGGGGCTTGATCCGGTCACCGCCGGTAACGTCTTCTCCGCAGTGGGTATTGGTGGCTGCATCGGCCAGTTTGCGATGCCAGCGCTCTCCGACTTCATCGGGCGCAAGCTGTCTACGCTCGCTTCCTACATCCTGGCCGCGGTGTTCCTGTATTTCTTCACGCAGGCCGGTCCCGAGAACACCACGACGCTGTGGATCCTGCTGTTCTTCGCCTCGATGTTCAACTTCGCGGCACTGGCGATCCTGGCTGGTCCGGTCGCTGCGGAAGCCGCGCCTCCTGGCATGTTGGCCTCGATGGCTGGCTTTGTGATCTTCGCCGGTGAGTTCGTCGGTGGCGGCGCGGCCCCGATCATCGCTGGCCGCATTGCCGGCAATCCCGAGTACGGCCTGAAAGGCGCGCTGTACTTTGCGGCTTGCGGCCTGGTGATCGGTTTCATCGTCGCGCTGTTCCTGAAGGAAACCGCGCCGCGCAGGACTGGCGGCGTTTGACCTCACCTGACGCAGGTTTACCCTGCGGCGGCAATGCCGCCATCCACGTGAAGAATTTCGCCATTGATGAAGGATGCATGCGCACTGAGCAGGAATGCACAGGCATCGGCATTGTCTTCCTCGCGCCCCAGGCGACGCAGTGGGATCGTGCGCATGCGGCGCTCGTGTTCGGCTCGGTCGTTCAGACCAAGTGATCCGGGCGTGGGCACGGAGCCTGGTGCGATCGCGTTCACGCGAATATTGCGCGGGCCGAGTTCGGCCGCCAGCACCTTGGTCAGTGTCACGATCGCCCCTTTCACCAAACTGTACGCTGCGGTATTGGGGAAGCCCTTTTCGGCCACGGGCGATGCCATGTTGATCAGCGCGCCGCCGCGCGCCTGGTCGTAGTGCGCCAGCAGCGCCTGCGCGCCCCACACGCTGCCATTGATTCCGATGGCCGTCATGCGCGTCAGCGTCTCGTCGCTGATCTGTTCGACCGGTTCGTATTTGAGCAGCATGGCATTGTTGATGACGGCATCGATGCGATCACACCTGACTGCAAAAGTGGCCGCAGCAGCCATGAACAGCTTGCGCACCGCCACATCCACTGCAAAGGCATGCGCCCTGCCGCCGTTGGCGCGGATCTCCTCCGCAACGGTTTCGCACTCCAGCAGCACGAGGTCCGCGACTGCCACCGTAGCACCACAGGTCGCGAGCTTGATGGCCATCGACTTGCCGAGGCCACGCGCCGCGCCGGTGATGAATACGCACTGGCCGGATAGATCGGGATATGCACTCATGTCAGACCTTTAGTTTCCAGGGCAGAACCTGCGAATCATGCCCCTGAATGACATGCGCTGGCGAGTCTGCCGCCAGAGGCGGGCGCAAGGCGTCGGCCTGGCCCCGCGATGATCGGATACGATTGCGGCAATCAGGCCAAGCATAAGGGGCAGAAAATGACCAGGAACCGGGGTAGTAAGTTTGGCGCACTCGGCACTGCCGGCCTGCTCGCTGGCGCGCTGTTGATCGCAGGACCAGTTTCGGCCGGTGGCGAAGCCGGCGCAATCAACCTGAAGGATCAGGGCTTCTTCTACGTGGGTGTGCGCACCAAGGATTCGGAAGTTCCCGGTCGCAATGGCGGTCCGGCGACCAAGGCGACCTCCATCGAGGGGCAGATGTATGTCGGCTTCCAACTGGTGGCGAAGAAACGTCATCCGTATCCGCTGGTGCTGGTGCATGGCGGTGGCGGTCAGGCCACCGACTGGATGAGCACGCCGGACGGACGCGATGGCTGGTTGGACTACTTTCTTGCCGCAGGCTTCGATGTGTATTTCGTGGACCGCCCGGCACATGGCCGCTCGCCCAACAACGTGGCCTATTCACGTGCGGATCAGCCCGAAAAGCTGGGCGCACCGCCGACCACGCAGTTCATTGCCAATGCCTTCACCTTGCAGAGCAAGCAGTACCCAGGCGGCGGTGCTGCGGACTCCAAGGAAGTGGCTGCGCATACGGCCAGCTCAGAACCCGGTCCAACCGCATCCAACGCCGTCCTGAAGGAAAATCTGAAGGAACTGCTGGACAGGATCGGTCCGGCCATCATGGTTACCCATTCTGCAGGCGGACCTTCGGGCTGGCTGGCGATGGAGGCGAGCCCGGACAGAGTGAAGGGCGTGCTCGCCATTGAGCCTGCCATGGGCATCACCGACAACCTTGCCACGTTGATCGCCTTCAAGCCGGCGCTTGCCGCCGGCGAACGGATCCAGCTGGAGGCGTTGCCAGTGGAGCGTGAAGGGCTCACCGCTTGCCGCCTGCAGCCCAAGGACAAGGTGCACACCGTGCCTGCCTACGCCGGCAAGAAGGTGATGTTTGTGGTTTCGCCACAGTCCTCGCAGTTCACTGGCAGCGTCCATTGCTCCGTGCATACACTGAACCAGCTCGGCGCCGATGCGAAGCTGACTCGTCTGGAAGAGGTTGGCATCAAGGGCAATGGCCATTTCATGAACGAGGAACTGAACAACGGCCACATCGCTAAGAAAGTGTTCATTCCCTGGCTGTCGTCAATCAAATAGGTTCAAGCAAGGATTAGCGGTGCTTGCTTGCCCACTCCACCATGCAGCGTTAGCATGAGGCATGCGCATCAAACTAAGAATCACGCTGGTCACTTTCATCGCGCTCTTGTCGATGGCGTCGACGCTGAAGGCCGACATCCTGGTCGAACGAATCCAGGGTCAGCCCAAGTTCTCTGATGGAAAGGCGCTCGGCTACTTCATCTGGAAAGACGGCGACACCTGGAAGCTGCGCTGGATGACCTTCGGCGCCGAGCACCGGTTCACCGGCCGGATCGTGGTCGAGGGCGGCGAAATCAAATCAATGAAACGCGTCGACGTCGACACCGAACGCAAGGTCGTTGCCCCTGGGCGTCCAGGGCGAGTGGTCCGCGGCCCGCGTGGCAAAGTCGTCGGCCGAACCCGCGGACGGACGGCAGTCGTCGTCTCGAAGGAAGAGGACAAGATCGAACAGGAAACCGAGCAGGTGATCCGGTTCGCCACGGCGACCGACGATGACGTCGACGGGGTCAACTTCGAGCTAAAGGGAAATCCGCGGTTGGTGCGTTTTGTCCTCGAGATGGACGGCAAGCCGCGGCCGGAAGAAGTCGAAGTCGGTCGGACGAATTTCAAACCGAACGAACACCCGCTCGTTGTGCGCATGCCGTAGACCGCCGCCAAGTAAGGAGCGGACAGTCAGTCGAATATTGCGCTATTCGTACAGCCACTTGGCAACTTCGCAGCGATCGTCAGACGTGCAGAGAACAGCCGCCTTGGAGGGCTTCTCGGCTGATCCCGCCTCGATGCCTTTTTTCCGCACGTTTTCACCTGCCTGGATCTTGATCTCAAATGCAGTGGCGCAAGTGTTGCGGTAATTCATCTGCACCCGGCCCGTAGACGTGTGTTCGGATGAAATAAGAGTTACGCAGGCCTTGCCGGACTTCGGATCCTTTGCGGCATCGGCAGTGTAGGCGGGGGCCTGCACGAGAGCCGCGGCGGCGGTAATCAAGCCAATTACGAAATGTTTTTTGCTGAACATCCCTGTCTCCTCTGGAAGCAGTTGGTACTGCTAGCTTAGACACGGAAGCGCGGGAAAAGTTACAGGGTCGGGGACAACTAAGTTTTCGAACAACGACGTTATATGCCGTATATTCGTTGCGCGAATCGCCGAGCTTGTTTATTGCCGGAGCAGCGGGAATACTCACCCGCGGAGGCCTTCTGATTCGACACCCTCGCCGTTGGTTCGTGCATGTGCTGTCGCTGGCGCTGTTGTTCGCCCAGCTCGGCATGGTGGCGCACGCCAGCACCCATCTCAAATCAGACCCGCATTCCGTCCAGACTCAACAGCAGGTCTGCGGCCAATGCCTTTCATTCGCACCCATTCAGAACATGGTGGGCGATGCGCTCACCCCGGTCCTGGCGGTCCGTGTTTCCCCCGATCACGCGCTCGAATGCGTCGCGATCTCTCATGCCCCGCAACGGCCCTTCTCGGCATTCCGCTCTCGCGCTCCACCCGTCTCGCTCTGATCAGCAAGTAATCACGCCGACGCTCTGCGCCGCGTGCTTGTTAGTTCCAGAGGAGACAGTCCATGCATAGATTCAGACCCGTGGCGGCAGCCTTGCTGCTTGGCACATTGCCCGTGGCCGCGCCCGCAGCCGACGATGTCGGCTCGCTTCGCGCAGAACTGCAGGCGATGAAAAGTGAGTACAGCGCGCGAGTCGAGGCACTCGAATCGCGCATCCAGCAACTCGAGGCCCAGGTTGTCGCGGCCGACGGTAAAGCGCTGGTGGCAGCGATCGAATCGCCGCCACCAGAAGCTCCCGCGGCACGGCTCGGCGGAGGCGCGTCCGCGTTCAACCCGGCGATCTCGCTGATCCTCGGCGGCAGTTACACCAGCACCTCGCGCAATCCGGACGACTGGAACATCGCCGGTTTTCAGTCTAACGGTGGGGAAGTCGGGCCCGGTGGGCGCAGCTTCAATCTCGGTGAATCCGAGCTTACGTTCAGCGCCAGCATCGATCCGTATTTCACAGGGCAGATGACCGCAGCGATCACCGGCGAAGACGAGATCGGGGTGGAGGAAGCATTCGTCCGCACCTCGGCATTGCCGGATGGTTTCACCGGCAAGCTGGGCCGTTTCTTCTCAGGCTTTGGTTACCTCAACGAAGTGCACGCCCATGCCTGGGACTTCGTCGATCAGCCGCTGGTCTATCAAGCCTTGTTTGGTGGACAGTTCAAGCAGAATGGCGTGCAGGTAAAGTGGCTTGCGCCAACCAACCTGTTTGTCGAGCTCGGTGGGGAGGCGGGGAATGGCGAGGGCTTCCCGTCGACACGGCGCGCGCGCAATGGACTTAACGGCGCCGCGTTGTTTGCGCATGTGGGTGGCGACATCGGCGACTACACGAGCTGGCGCTCCGGTGTGTCGTGGCTCAACCAGCACGCGGAAGATCGCGAAGGCGGAATTGTCGACGCTGCGGGCCAGCCACTGTTTGAAACCTTCACTGGTGATTCGCGCACGGTGGTCGTGGACGCCGTGTTCAAGTGGGCGCCAACGCCGCGGCGGCAGCTCAAAGTGCAGGGCGAATACATGCGCCGTCACGAGACCGGCGACATTGCCGGGACAGCCGTGCTGCTGGCCAACGACTATCGCAGTACCCAATCGGGCTGGTACCTGCAGAGCGTCTACCAATTCGCACCGCGTTGGCGTGTTGGCGCGCGCTACGACTCGCTCGATTCCGGGACACCGCGATACACACTGGCTCCGGCCGGCCTGCTGAGCTCAAACCCCGACCGCCTGTCGCTGATGCTCGACTGGAACCCGAGTGAGTTTTCCCGCTTGAGGGTGCAATACGACTGGGACGATGCGCGCGACGACGACGACCGCGATCGCATCCTGCGGCTGCAATACATCTACGGCATTGGCGCGCACGGCGCGCACAAATACTAGGAATCACGCCATGAAGACCTCCATCTCATTGTTAGCCATGTTGCTGATGGCGGGTATCGCGCCCGCCAACGCGGCACTCAAGGTTCTCGCCACGACGCCCGATTGGGGCGCCCTCACCACCGAGTTGGGCGGCGAGCGTGTCAATGTGTATGTCGCCACCACCGCGCTGCAAGACGTACATCGCGTTGAAGCAAAACCGAGCCTCGTGGCACGCGCACGCAGCGCGGATCTCGTGGTAGCCACCGGTGCCGAGCTCGAGATCGGCTGGCTGCCGGTGCTCATCCAGGAATCCGGCAACTCTCGCATTCGGCCGGGTTCGCCGGGATATTTTGAGGCGGCCTCCGCGCTGCGATTGTTGGAGGTGCCATCAAGGCTGGACCGCTCATTGGGCGATATCCATTCGCAGGGCAACCCGCACGTGCAGCTCGATCCCCACAACATCGCGGCGGTCGCCCATGCGCTCACCGCGCGACTCGCGCAGCTCGAACCCGCGCAAGCGGCGTTCTACGCGGCGCGAGCCCGGGACTTCGACGCCCGGTGGGGGGAAGCCATCAAACGTTGGGAGGCGAAGAGTGCGCCGCTCAAGGGCGCACAAGTCGTAATCATGCATCGCGACCAAGTTTATCTATGCCACTGGCTTGGGCTCATCGAAGAGGCGTCCATCGAACCCAAGCCGGGCGTGCCGCCGACCGCGGCGTATCTCGGCACGCTTGTCGGGAAACTCACGAGTGCACCACCGAAGTTGATCCTGCTCAACGCCTACAACGACCCTAAGGCGGCGAACTGGTTGTCCCAGCGCGTACACGCGCCGGCGGTAGTGCTGCCATTCTCGGTGGGCGGCTCACCCGCCGCCAAGGACCTGTTCGGATTATTTGACGACACGATCAACAAGCTGCTGGCGGCAAGATGAACAACATGTTCACCGACTTCAGCATCTTGTTACCCGCACTCATCGCGGGCTGCCTGGTGGCCATCTCACACGTGCCGTTGGGGCAACAGGTGCTGTCCCGCGGCATCGTGTTCATTGATCTGGCCATCGCGCAGGTGGCGGGCCTGGGCGTCATCGCGGCCAACAGCTTTGATCTACCGATCGAAGGGTGGGGCGCGCAGGCGGCGGCTGGCGCCGCAGCGCTGGCCGGCGCATTGCTGCTCACCTGGACTGAACGTAAGCGGCCCGAAGTGCAGGAGGCGCTGATCGGCATCCTGTTCGTGCTTGCCTCCACCGCGCAGATATTGTTGTTGGCCAACAATCCGCATGGCGGTGAGAATCTCAAGGATTTGCTTGCGGGGCAAATCCTGTGGGTGTCGACTGCGCAGTTGATCCGTACCGCAGTGTTGACCGCAATCTTCGCGCTGGTGTGGTTCCTGGTGCGCGACCGCATCGGGCGCATCGGCTTCTATGTGTTGTTCGCGATCGTCGTGACGGCGTCGGTGCAACTGGTGGGCGTGTACCTGGTGTTCACCAGCCTCATCGTGCCCGCGGTGGCAACCTCCCGTCATGCGCCGAAGCGACAGCTCCTCATCGGTTATGCGCTCGCGATCGGCAGTTATGTGGCGGGCCTCGGGGTTTCGCTGGTCACCGACCTGCCGTCGAGCCCGGTGATCGTCTGGGTGATGGGTATCCTGGGATTGCTGGTGCACCTCACGGGCCGCCACGGTGCAGCAAGACCCGTCTCTCAAGGGGCGTACATTCACGATTCATAAGACGCGGATTTATTCTCGTGGCTCGATGCGAGGCCTCCTCGCCCCCCAGCTTCCCCCGCGCGCCGGTACCGTGTTAGTTTGCGGGGAGTAGTTGGTTCGCACCATCAAGACAAAAGCCGAACGGTGACGCTGCCAGGCCGCAGGCGGCGGTCGGCTTGGAACACCAGAGGGAACCGGGGGTAAGGCATGCGAGTTTCGCGCATTGCAGCAATCGTCATGGCAGGGTGGATCTGCGTCCTGGGGTCGGCGTCGGCCCAGGTCGGCCATCCCGCTAAGGGCAGCTGGGTGGGCTATTGGGGCCCGGGCGACAAAGATCAGCGCCGGCTCGTGCTGAGCATGGACTGGCAGGACAGCAAGATCGTGGCTGTCATCAATCCCGGTCCGAAGGCCGCTCAGGCCAAGCGCGCCGACATCGACTACGAAAAGTGGACACTGGTGCTGGAGGCCGACATGCCCAGTGCGTCAGGCACGCCGGCGCGATGGGTTGCCACGGGCAAGCTCGAAAATCTCGGCTCATGGAACAAGCGCCGCTACAGCGGTACGTACACGTTTGGCGCCGAGAACGGCAAATTCACAGTCACTCTGCAATGACCTCTGGCTTTGATGCAGGAGATCCGCAACATGAAGACCTCTCTGGCGGCCGTGGCCGCGCTATCAATCGCGGGGTTGCTCGCGATACCGGTTCACGCCCATCACTCGTTCGCCGCTGAATTCAACTCGGAGAAACCCGTCAAGCTGACGGGTACGATCACGAAGGTCCAATGGCGCAACCCGCACACATACTTCTACATCGATGTGCAGGACGAGAAGGGCGCGACGCACAACTGGGCGTTTGAACTCGGCAGTCCGAACGGTCTGGCGCGCCGCGGCTGGACGCGCGAAACGCTGAAGATCGGCGACGCCGTCACGGTCGAAGGTTCGCGGGCGCGCGACAACAGCTACAAGGCGAATGCCTCGAATGTCACGCTGGCAGGTGGCAAGCGTCTGTTCAATGGCACCAACGACGACGACGCTGCGGCGGGCGCGAAATGAAATTGAGGGACACATTGCGGGCGGCAGCGCCTGCCATTGTTGCCGTCGCTGCGATGCTGATGCTTGCGCCAGTGCACGCCGCCGCTCCGGCACCCAGGCCAGCAGCGCCGCCTGAGCCGACGCCACGCCTGGCCGATGGCACGGTGGACCTGGGCGGCGACGGGATCTGGAGCCTTCCCTACGTCACGAACCTCAGCAAGCGCGTGATCGACCAGAAAACCGGACAGTCCACGCCAGACGCCATTCCGTACCTGCCCTGGACCAAGGCGATGAACGCCTATTCGACCAAGACCAGGAACGCCTACGACCCGCAGGGTTTCTGCCTGCCGCCCGGAATCCCGCGCGCCTTCGGCACGCCGTATCCGGCGCAATTCATCCAGCAGCCGAAGCGGATCATCGTGATCTTCGAGGGCGGCGCGCATATCTGGCGCGAGATCTTCATGGACGGCCGGCCACATCCGAAGGACCTGACGCCGACCTACATGGGGCACTCCGTGGGGAAGTGGGAGGGTGACACGCTGGTTATCGACAGCGTGGGGTTCAACGAGCGCACCTATCTGATGTTCGACGGCTACTTCCACACCGACAAGCTGCACACGATCGAGCGCATTACGCGCCCCAACAAGGGCACGCTGCGCTACGAGGTGACTATTGATGATCTGGGGGCCTACGAGCGGCCCTGGACCGCGACGTGGGAGATCAGGTGGACGCCCGGCGAGAGCCTCAGCGAATACATCTGCCAGGATGAGAACCAGTACATGATTGATTTGAAGGACGACTTCGGGGAGCCGTTCTTCAAGCCCACGACTGCGGAGAAGTAGCGTCGTATCTTCGCGTTGCGGATTCAATCGTCCGGCTCAATCCGCAGGATCGCCCCTGTTCCTCATCGGTTGCGACGTACCGCAGGCCGTCCGGTCCGGCCTTCACGTCGCGGCTACGCTGGTGCAGGTCCGTGAGTAACGACTCACGGCGCGGCTCTTCCAGCTTTTCATTCATCAGGATATTCGTTTGACCATAGCGTCTTAATAACGAATTCTGTTTCAGGGGGCCCAGCAGGCAATGAAGATCGGTCGCCAGGAGCATCGCAGCTCCGCGCTTTCCACATCCAATGCCGACACTATTGTCGTCCGCGGCAAGGACCTGTGCCGCGATCTGATCGGCCAGGTCAGCTTCACCGACTATCTGTGGTTTCTGCTGTCGGGCGAACTCCCGCAGCCAGCCCAGCGACGCGTGCTCGATGCCACGCTGGTGGCGATCGCCGAACACGGCCTGGTGCCCAGCGTGCAGGCCAGCCGCATGACCTATGCCGCAGCGCCGGAAGCACTGCAGGGCGCCGTGGCCGCGGGGTTGCTGGGTTGCGGCTCGGTGATCCTCGGCGCAGCGCAGGATGCAGGCGGGCTGCTCGCCGATGTGGTTGCGCGCAGCAGCGGGTCTGATCTCAAGACGGCCGCCGCCGCCGCTGTCACTGAGCTGCGTTCCGCGCGCAAGCCGGTGCCTGGCTACGGCCACCCATTGCACAAGGGTGAGGATCCACGCGCCACACGGTTGTTCGCGGTTGCCACGGAGGCGGGCCTGCCGGACGCGCACCGCCGCGCAGCGAAGCAGGTTGAAGCACTACTGCCGGAACTCACCGGCAAGGCGCTGGTGATGAATGTGTCGGCTGCGATACCGGCGGTGCTGCTGGATGCGGGCTTTCCGCTCGGCGCGTTGAAGGGCGTGCCATTGCTGGCGCGTACTGCAAGTCTCGTCGCCCATCTGCTGGAGGAGCAGACGAAGCCGATCGGCTTCGTGTTGTCACATGCGGCGGCGCAGGCGATCGATTACGACGGTCCGCTGCCGCCGGGTTTCGTGCGGGGAGATACATGAAAGGTCTGGATGTGCTCAAGGGCGTGAAGATCGTCGAGCAGGGCACTTTCATCACCGGACCCTGCACCGGCATGATGCTCGCCGACCTGGGCGCAGATGTGATCAAGGTCGAAAGCCCGGACGGCGATCCCTATCGCGCCTATCAGGGCGGCAACTACTCGCCGCATTTCCAGGCCTACAACCGCAACAAGCGAAGCCTGGCGCTGGACCTGAAGCAGGCAGGCGATCGGGTGATCTTCGACACCTTGATTGCAGAGGCGGATGTCTTCATCCAGAACTTCCGGCCTGGCACCGCCGACCGTCTCGGCGCAGGCGCGAAACGGCTGCAGGAGCTGAACCCCAAGCTCGTGTACTGCTCGATCAGTGGCTTCGGTGGCGACGGTCCTTATGTAGACCGGCCAAGCTACGACTCGGTGGCGCAGGCGTTGTCGGGATTTCTCAGCGTGGTGGTCGATGAAGAGCGGCCGCGGTTTCTCGGCCCCGCGCTTGCCGATGCGATTACCGGCATCTATGCGTCCTATGGCGTGCTGGGAGCGCTGTTTGATCGTGGCCGCACGGGTCGTGGTCGAGTCGTCGAGGTGTCGATGCTGGAGGCGATGGCGCATTTCACCGTCGAGCCTTACGCCGCGTATTTCGCGCTGGGTACCGTGCCGCGCTCGCAGGACCGGCCGCGTCTGGCGCAGGCCCATATCCTGCGTACCGGTGATGGCGGTCTCATCGCGATCCATCTTTCGTCCCTGGAAAAATTCTGGACCGGACTGCTGGCGGCGCTCGATGCGCCTGGTCTTGCCACCGATGCGAGATTCGCGACGCGACTGCTGCGCATCGAAAATTACGACGCGCTGGGCCGGGAGCTCGACCGCCTGTTTTCGCAGCAGCCGGCGGCGCACTGGGAGCAGCGGCTGGGCGCCAACGATGTACCCTATGCCCCGATCAATCGCGTGGATGCCGCCGTGAAAGATCCTCAGGTGCAACATCTCGGGCTGATGGTGCCGGTGGACGGGCGACATCAGGCCACGCATGCTGTGCGACCGGCGGTGCAGTTCGATGGCCAGCGCGCTGACGCGGTGCGTGCCGCCCCGTTGCTGGACGAACACGGCGCGGCGATCCGCGCCCTGCTCGGCGTTTCGCAGTCCTGGCCCGCGCTCTCCTCAGTTCAGGACTGAACAATCTTCAGGAAGGACCACAGATGCTGTTTCCCACCACACTCGTCGGCAGCTACCCGCAACCAGAATGGCTGATTGATCGCAAGAAGCTCGCTGGCCGTTTTCCGCCGCGGGTGCGCGCCAGGGAACTTTGGCGGGTGCCGGAAGAATATCTCGAGGAAGCCTGGCAGGACGCAACGTTGCTCGCGATTCGCGCGCAGGAAAAGGCCGGCATCGACATCATTTCCGATGGCGAGATTCGGCGTGAGAGCTATTCGAACCGCTTTGCTACCGCGCTAGAAGGCGTCGACCTCGACAACCACGGTGAGGCGCTGGACCGCAGCGGCCATCCGAACCCGGTGCCGCGCGTTACCGGCAAGATCCGCCGCCGCCATGCAGTGATGGCCGATGACGTGCGTTTTCTTTCCGCCAATACGCAGCGGCATATCAAGATCACCGTTCCCGGCCCGTTCACGATGTCGCAGCAGGCGCAGATCGACCATTACGGCGGCAGCCGCGAGCTGGCCGCCATGGATTACGCCAAGGCTGTGAATGAGGAGATCCGCGACCTGTTTGCGGCGGGCGCCGATGTCGTGCAGATCGATGAACCGTACATGCAGGCACGACCGGAAGAGGCTCGCAAGTTCGGCCTGGCTGCGCTGAATGCCGCGCTGGAAGGCATCACCGGAAAAACCGCCGTACACATCTGTTTTGGCTATGCCGCCATCATCCATTCGCGTCCCGGTCCGGAAGGCTATTCGTTCCTGTCCGAGCTCTCGCAATGCAGCTGCCGGCAGATCTCCATCGAAACAGCGCAATCGAACCTCGACTGCAGCGTGCTCAAGACCCTGCCGGGCAAGCAGATCATCCTCGGCGTGATCGACCTTTCGGATATGAACATCGAGACACCGGAGATTGTGGCTGCGCGCATCCGGCGCGCGCTCGAATATGTTCCCCCGGAGAACATCATCGTCGCGCCCGATTGCGGCATGAAATACCTGCCGCGCGAGGTTGCGGACGGCAAGCTCGCGGCCATGGTGGCCGGCGCCCGCATGGTCCGCCAGGAACACAACTGAAGTTCACTTCGGATCCGTTTCGCATTGGAGAAGCAGGGAACTCAAATGGCCATCTCAGCAAAACTGCCTTCACGTCTGCACCATACGGCTTACACCTCCAAGGACTTGGAGGCCACCCGGCATTTCTACGAGGACATCATCGGCCTGCCGCTGGTGGCCACCTGGTGCGAGAAAGATGAGCTCTTCGGCAAGGAGCGCACCTACTGCCACTGCTTTTTCGCACTGGCCGATGGTGGCGCGCTGGCGTTCTTCCAGTTTGCCAACAAGGAAGACGAGCAGTTGTTCTCGCCGACAATCCCGGTCTCGCCTTTCCACCACATCGCGCTGAATGTCGATACCGAGACTCAGGCAGGCATCGAGAAGCGCCTGAAGGACGCCGGCTATGCGGAGCCCAGGTTCTACGTACTAGAGCACGGTTACTGCCGTTCTATTTATGTCGAGGATCCGAACGGCATGCTCTGCGAGTTCACGCGCGATCATCCGGACGCCGCCAAGATCAATGCTGTGCGGCTGCAGGATGCGCACAGCGAATTGAAGCGCTGGCTCGGCGGCGATCATCGCAACAACAATATGTTTCGCTGAGGCGAAGGAATCTCCGTGCTGCGTAGTGTCGACCGTATTCTCACTACGCATGTCGGCAGCCTGCCGCGCTCGCAGATTGTTTCGGACGTGTTGTTCGCCCGTGAAAACAACGGCCCGTTGCCGCCAAATCCCGACAAAATAATCGCGGATGCGGTGATCGCCGTGGTCGCGAAACAGGTCGAGGCGGGTATTGATGTCGTCAGCGATGGCGAGATGGGCAAGATCAGCTACGCCACCTATATCAAGGACCGTCTCTCCGGCTTCGATGGGGACACGCCACGCGAGCCCGGGCAGGATCTGGTTGAACACCCACGCCTGCTGGAAAAACTTGCGAAACTCGGCTCGACGGCAAAATACCGCCGTCCGCGCTGCGTCGCCGACGTCCGCGTGAAGGATCTGGCGCCGATGCAGGCAGACATCGCCAACATGCAGGCGGCCATCGCCGCGACGAACCCGATGGAGGGATTCATCAATACGGCTTCGCCGGGCACGATCGCGCTGTTCCAGCCCAACGAGCATTACCCGACGCAGGATGCGTATCTCGAGGCGGTGGCCGAGGGCATGCGCGCGGAATATGAAGGCCTGACGAGGGCAGGGCTGTTGATCCAGATCGACGCGCCTGACCTTGCCATGGGTCGCCACACCATGTACCGCGACCGTAGCGAAACGGACTTCATCAGTCTCGCCGCGCGGCATGTCGAGGTGCTGAATCACGCGCTGCGCAATGTGCCCGCTGATCGCGTGCGCATGCACGTGTGTTGGGGCAATTACGAAGGCCCACATACGCACGATGTGCCCATGGAGAAGCTGTTGCCAGTGGTCATGAAGGCCAGGCCGCAGGCCATCCTGTTCGAAGCTGCCAACCCGCGCCATGCGCACGAATGGAAGGTATTCCGTGATCTCAAGTCACAGATACCGGATGACAAGTTGCTGATTCCGGGGGTGCTCAGCACCACGACCAACTATGTCGAGCATCCTGAACTGGTCGCAGAGCGGCTCGAAAAATTCGCTGACATCGTGGGCCGCGAGCGCGTGCTGGCTGGCACCGACTGTGGCTTCGGCACCTTTGCTGGTTTTGGTCCGGTCGATCCGGATATCGTGTGGCTGAAGCTCAAGGCGCTGGTCGACGGCGCAGCCATTGCTTCACGGCGGCTCTGGGGCCGACGCTAGTTCGCTCGCAACCATCTTCAATAGAAAAGTATGAGCACACTGCCCGTCAATGTTGATGACCGCATTCTCTGGGACACCTGGTTGTCGCTGTTCCATTTTCCGGTGGTGTCGGTGGCCGACGAGGTGGGCACTTTTGCCGCGATCGCGGCTCGCGGCAAGGACACGCCGGAACTGGCGGCGGAGTTGGGCGTCAGCGCGCGCTCGCTGCAGGTGCATTTGGGCATGCTTGCCGCACTGGGATTCGTGGAGCGGCGAGAAGGTCTCTGGCGCGCCACTGCCGCCAGTCGCACCTGGCTGCATCCGCAGTCCGACGGGTATGCAGGTCCGGTGCTGCAACGTTACAAGGAGCGTCAGCCCTATCACGCGCTACTGCTGGAGACGCTGCGCACCGGCCAACCCACCGGGCAATATCCTGTGGTTGCCGCCGAGTGGGAGCGAGGCGAGATGCCACCGGACCTCGCGCGCATGATCACGGTTTTCATGAATGCGCACAGCCGAGCCTCGTCGCTTGCCGTGGCGCAACAGCCGCTGTTCGCCAATGTCCGCACGGTGCTGGATGTTGGCGGGGGCTCCGGCATCTTCTCCATCGAGCTTGCCAGGGCCTGGTCCGGACTCAAGGCCACCGTGCTTGAGATCGACACGATCTGCACGGAGGCGGATGGCTACATCGCCGCTGCGGGCATGAGCGAAAGGGTGAATACCCATGCGCTTAACATGTTCACGCAGGTCTGGCCGCAGGGCCACGATGCCCATTTCTTTTCGAACATATTCCATGACTGGTCGGAGGACACCTGCCGCCTGTTGGCGCGCACGTCCTTCGACGCACTGCGTTCGGGCGGTCGCATCCTGCTGCACGAGATCCTCCTGAACGATGATCACTGTGGGCCGCTGGCAGCCTCAGCTTTTTCGTTGCTGATGTTGCTCGGCACGAAAGGCCGGCAATACAGTCTGCCGGAGTTGCGGCAATTCCTTGAATCGGCTGGGTTCACCGATATCGAGGCAGTGCGCACTGGTGGGGGCTACTATTCACTGGTGAGCGCGCGCAAGCCTTGAGTGGCGGTTCGGCCAGCGCATGCCATGTTGTGGCGAACCCGGAACGGGGGATAAACAAAATGCGGATCGCGAAGAAACTGCTGGCGCCCGCCGCGCTGCTCGTGTTGGTAGCAACCGATGGCGTGCAGGGTGCGGCCGACCCAGCACGAAGTGTCGGACGCGGCTGGCCGCTGGCGGCGGATCTCGCCCGGCTACCGATCAACCCGAAGCCCGTGAACGCGCCGCAGGACGAAGCTGTCCAGGCGCTGCTACAGCGCGACGCGTGGGAGGTGGGTCCTGTTGCGCTGCGAGGCGGATTTGGAGGTGGCCCTCCGGGTGGCGCGGCTCCCGGTGCGCGAGGCGCTGCGCCCGCCGTCAGGCCGCCCGTGGCAGGGCAGCCGCCTGTTACAGGTTCGCAAGGCGTAGCCGCAGCAGTGCTTGCCAGCGCCACCGGCGGCAAGGCGCCCGCAGGTGTTACACCACTGAAGATCGACCTCTTTACCACCAAGGATTTCTACCAGGACCGCGCGCTGTGGAAGGATCCACGTTATTTCCGCTGCAACAGTCCGTATGCAGCAGAGTCGCAGCGCGGCGCCAATGGCGTAGCGCTCTCTGGCGGCGATCCGAAGAATGCCCCGTGGGGATTCTGCGAGCGCGACTTTCCGCGCGAAGCCATCGTAAGTCCCTATCCATTCAAGACCGCGCAGACCCATTACGAGGCGCTGCTTGCGGAGACTACAAGCCACGGCGGCCCGACGCAGCACACTTACGCCACAGTGCCCGGTGAATGGACCGGTCGATACGGACTTACCGGCAACACCTGGTATGGCAGCATGCGTGTCAACCAGATTCCCACCATCCTTTCGCTGCTGACCCCCGAATACCAGAAACGCATGGTGCAGCTGCTGTACCAGGAAGGGGTAAATGGCGCGTCGCAGTGGCCATCGCAATACTGCTGGCCGGAAGGCTTCATGCGCCGCTTCGATCCGGTGGCGATCCAGACGCAGATCAACAATCACTTCGTCATCGTCACGCCGGACGTGGTGCAGGTCTCAACGGGCGTCGCGCGCAATTTCGTCACCAACATCTATCCGAATCGCACCTTCAACATGGCGGGCGTTGCCAATGGTGGAGTGCCACGTCTGGGCGCGGACGTGCCGCGCTGGTACGGAGAGACCATCGGCTTCTGGGACAAGGATGCGTTGATTACCTGGACTTCAAACATTCAGGGCTGGATGGTGCACGGCAAGTTCGAGTTTTCGAGCAAACTGCAAACTGTCGAGATCTACACACCGAACCGCGATGCGCAGGGGAAGCTTACCGGCCTTGGTCACGAGGCGATCTTCTACGATCCGGACTCACTGGCGGAGCCCATCCGCATCGTCCGTACCATGAATCGTCTTGGCGGCATGGATACGGGCAACCCCTATGCCTTCATCGAGTGCGTGCCCAACATCTATCCGGTGAAAGGCAAGGCAACTCCGGTTACTCCTGGCGCCGTGATTGAATACGACGTGCCTGACATGTACGGCCGACCCTGGGCGAAGAACTGGGAGAAGTATTACGAGCCGGGGATGAAGGATCCCGACAGGGCCAAAGAAGATGACATGTTCAATTTCGATGACGCGCCTGCCGCGCCCGCCGGGAGCAAGAAATGAGCAAGACAAGCCGATCAGGTTGGGGATATGCAATTGCCGCAGTGAGTATTGGCGCTGCGATGCCATTGCTGGCGCATCATTCATTTTCCGCCTACGACATGAACGCAACGCAGATCCTGACCGGCGTAGTCACGCGCGTGAATCCGGATGCGAACCACCTGCAGATCTTCTTCGCGCCCATGAACGCTGAACGCAAGAATGTCGAGCGCGACAAGGACGGCAAGCCCCTCATCTGGTCCATGGAAATGGCGGGTTCCGCGACAGCAGCGCAGGATGGCGTTTCCGTGAGTTCGTTTCCGCCTGGCACCGTGTTCAGTGTTGGCGTGCATCCACAGCGCAATGGCGACCCTTCCGGGTTCCGTGAAGGTCCGCTGTTCAAGTGTCCGATGGGGGCAAACGGCAAGGCCATCCCGCCGAAAGCGGGTCAGCACTGCGATTCGGTGGAAGGGCGCACTGCGCTAGGTCAGGGAAAACTGCCTACGCCGACGAAGTGAGCTGATCGATGGGCTTGCAGGAGTTCGCCGCGGCGATTGGGTCCACGGCGCTGAGTACCGCGCTCAAGACTGACAGCTGGATAGTGCCGTTTCTGCAGTCCGTTCACATCCTGATGATCGGCGTAGTGTTTGTGTCGATACTGATGATCTCTCTCAGGGTGCTGGACAGAGTGCGGGTAGATGAGCCGCTTGCGCTGGTCTGGCGTCGCTTCGCGCCATTCATGTGGACCGGCCTTGTGGTGATGGCGATCACCGGGGCGCTGCTGACCATTGCCGAGCCGGTGCGCGAATTCATGACCTTGTCGTTCCGGTTGAAGATGCTGCTGCTAGTCATCTGCATTGTCAGCGCTGTTGTTTTTGGTCGCAGCGTGCGCGCTGCTGCGCGTTCTGCGCCGGCTGCAGCCGGGGTCGAGCCGCCTTTGCCGGCTGGCGTGCGGGTGGCTGCAGTAGTCACCCTGGTCCTGTGGCTCGCCATCATCTTTCTCGGCCGGGCAATCGCCTACGACACCTCGGTCTGGGGCGACTGGTCGCCGACGGTATCGTTGGGGGGCGCAGCGACATGAACGCGCCGTCATTCATTCAGGGCATCGAGGCTTCCGCGATTGGCGAGTGGATGCGCGCCAATGTGCTCGCCATGCCATTGGTGAATACCTTGCACGTACTGTGCATCATCCTGGTTTTCGGCAGCATCCTGATAGTGGATCTGCGCCTGTTGGGTCTGTTCGATCGTGGTAGGGCGATCACGCGAATTTCGCGCGAAATGCTGCATCTGACTTGGGGCGCGTTCGCAGGTGCTGCTTTGACCGGTGCGCTGTTTTTCTCGGCCAACGCCACCACCTACTGGTTCAACACGGCGTTCCGTTTCAAGATGCTGGCCATCCTGTTAGCCGGTATCAACATGCTGGTGTTCCAGTTGGTTACCTTCCGCAGTGTGGGCGAGTGGGATCGCGATGCGCCGACGCCGCGTGCGGCGAAGGTGGCTGGTGTGTTGTCGCTGCTGATATGGACCACCGTGGTCGTGCTGGGCCGCATTATCGGCTTCACGAAGGGCTATGACGTGCCCGTTCCCCAGAACATAGACTTCGACTTCTCTACCTAGAGCCGGCTCTGCGCCGGGTCCAACACCAGCTGCATCTGTGCCGTTACCAGTTGGCCCGTGAACTCTGCCTTGAACCGCAGCCCGCTGGCGCCGCGTTCATCGCCAAGGATGATGCCGCCGTAGGCAGGCAGCGCGGTGCGACGCAGGTAGGGTTGCGATGCTTTGTGGACCCGGTCGATCAGCGCCGGATCGAAATACAGCTGGGTGGTGTAGAGATGATCGTCGCCGCGATAGTTCGCGCGAGCGCGTGGCTGCGAGCCGCGCTTGAGCACCATGACATGGACATGCAGATCACGACCGTTGTACCAGCCCGGAAAGATGCTGCGGAATGAAACCACGCCATTTGCATCGCTGATGCCGATGCCGCGGCAGAAGCGGGCGCTGTTCTTGAGATCATTGCGTCCGGGACGGTTGCGATAGGGTTCGTCGGGTTTCTGTTCGCCCGGCTCGCCGAAGCCGCTGTAGTAACCTTGCCCATCGACATGCCAGACATAGACCTCGACCCCGGCAAGCGGTGTCGCGCCGCATTGCGCGGTCCCGGCCGCCAGTACGCGCAGGTGCAACTGCATCTCCGTGCCTGGTTCCGCGGCGGAGTTATAGCGGCCGCGGATGTCCTGCCGGAACATGTCCACATCGTCGGCGCGCTCGTCGTTGTGGATGTAGAACGGTCCCTGACCAGAGCGGTCGGTGCTATCCGGCGCGCAGCTCGGCACAGCTTCCCAGGGTGGCACGCTCAGGCCTTTCGGCTCTGCGGCAGCCGCAGCGCGTGCCAGCGAGACCCAGGATGCAGGCAGCAGCAGGCTGCCCAGACCAGCGGCCGCACCTGCCAGCACGCCACGGCGGGATTGAGGCAGACGCCCCAACAGCGCTTTCATTCCCGGAACCCTGGGCGCCATGATCTTTAACCCCGCTGGATATGTGCCGAGTATGTCACTGGCCCGCCAGATTGCAGTAGTGTTACCGGAACATGAGACACCGGACCTCCAGTAGCTGGTTTGTCGTAGGGGCAGCTGGCCTGCTGTCACTGATGGCCTGTGCTGCGGACGCGCCAAAGGCGCCAGCATGGGTTGCCGGCATGAAGAATCCACCTCCCGGCGGCGCTTCGTTCGCCGGTGCGAATTTCTGGAACATCGACTGGCAGGGGCAGCAGGACTACTTCCGGCGTGACGTGGATTTTTCGAGAGAGACAAATCCGTGGCTGCCGGAACTGCTCGCGGATGTGCGCCCTTATCGGGTGCTGCGCTTCATGGACTGGAACGACGCGAACGCTGCGCAGACCATTCAGGCTCATTTCGAAACCCGAAAATCGAAGACAGCTGCGCAGAACCAGCCGGTGGCGTTGGAGTGGCAGATCGATCTGTGCAATCGCACCGACAAGGATTGCTGGATCACCGTGCATCACACGTCCACCGCGGCTGACTGGCGGCAGATGGCTGAGCTGGTCAAGGCCAGTCTCAAGCCGTCATTACGTCTGTACCTGGAATGGTCGAACGAGGTATGGAACGGAGGTGCGCCACAACACGCCTTTGCTGAAAACGCAGCCAAGGAGCAGGGCCTGCGGAGTGAAAACCCCGCGGCCGCCTATCAAGTGCATGCATCGGTGCGCATGTTCGAGGAATTCGCCAGGGCTTTTGCAGGCCAGCAGCATCGCTTGGTGAAGGTTCTGGCAGGTCAGGGGGCGTGGACCGGACCCTGCGAAGCGCAGGCCGATGCGCTTGCCGATGGTGCGATTAATCCGCAGCGAACCCTTCCCGATGTGTATGCGATTGCGCCTTACATCAGCGGCAAGTCGGTGGATGAACTGCGCAAGTCCATTGCCGAGGCCCGCAAGTGGACCGAGAGTCACGTGAAATGCGCTGGCCGCATTGGCGTGCCGCTGATCTCCTACGAAGGCGGCAGCGATTCATTCGCGCTTGCTGGCAAGTGCAAGGATCTGCAGCATGAAGCGGGCATGAGACAGCTTTACATCGAGTACCTGGAATCGCAGGCAGCTGCTGGACTGCGCGGCCCGTTCATGCAGTACACGCATTCGGGTCAGTGCTGGGGGTTGAAGGAGAAGACCGGTGATCCGCCGGAATCGTCGCCAAAATATCAGGGGCTGATGGAGTGGCTGCGGCGGGTGGACCCGCCGCAGGTTCAATGAAACAAACTCCGCCTGTCAGGCGATGTCCGTTTGCTATCGGGTGAGGGTGAGAGGCGCCTTCAAGCCTGCCGCGGCCTGCGCCCACTCGCCGGTCAAGGTGTTCCCCGCCAAGGTGCCGCTGAACTCGCCGCCCACGACAGCGATCTTCACAACGAGCTTGTCGCCGTTCAGGGCGGCCTCGGTCACCACCAGATCTTTTGCGCCCTGGGACGGGCTATCAACGAAGCCCAGATACTCGCCCTTGGCGTTGGCCTCGAAGCGCAAGACCAGGGGTAACTGCGTCTTGTTGCCAGTCACCCGATTGGTGACTTCAAGGGTCCCCTGCCACTTACCCTTGAGCGCTGTGAAGGCCTCAGCGCTGAGCTTCAACGCAACCGTTGGGGGCTTGTAGTCGCCGCGCTTCATGTCCAACTGCAGGCCGTCGGCGGGCATCGAGGGGTTGTTTGGCATAACGACCTTGCCCGTAATCTGGTTGCCAGCAACCTTTCCCGTGTAGTTGATATTCGCCCGTGGAACTTTCAGAGAGAGTTCGCCGTTGGCGAACGCGACATTGGCCATTGGAGTAGAGAAGCCCTGATCCGGGATGTTGAAGGTGCCCTCGAGTCCACCGTCGGCCGCCTGCTTGAACTTGAACACGACGTTCTGCTTGATACCAGGGGGGACGGTCAGCGTGCCGGACCAGCTTCCGTCCAGCGCCTTCATGGTGGTTGCGGTAATCACCGGCTTCTGGAATGGCGCAAGCTCCAGCGCAATTGCGGAACCCGGCTGGGCCCACTGGCCGCCGATCTTGCCATCCTTCAGCGTGCCGGCGTAGGAACCACTGAGCGAAAGCACCTGCAGCTTCAGGCTGCTGCCATCCCAGGTTACGCCGGTGACCGGTGTGTTCTTGATGTCCGCGTTGTCCGGAGAGTTCAGCACCGCTGTGTAGCTGCCATTCGCTGCCTTCGTGAAGGTGAATTGCACGGCGAGTGAAGTCTTGGCATCGACCGCGAGCTTGCCCTGCCAGGTGCCGGCAAGTTCCGGCGGCGCAGCGGCCACAGCAGAGCCTGACAGCAGCGCCGCCAGCGTGATCGCGCATGCCTGCACTAAATTCATGACTGTCCGTCTGTTCATGGAGTCTCCTTCAAACCTGCCGTAACGAATGGACTGGATCGGCGTTGGCCGTACGCCAGGACTGTGCCGCTACCATGGCGAATGCCACTGCTCCGGCCGCCAGTGCAGCGAACACAAAGATCAGCGGATTGATGCCGGCCCGATAGGCGAACCCGGCCAGCCATTCATCGATGGCGAAGTACGACGCCACACTGGCGAGCACTGCCGCAACCAGTACCAGCACCAGGATGCGACGCGCCAGTAGACCCACGATCTGCCAGGCCGTGGCGCCCAGCACCTTGCGCGTGCCGATCTCGCGGCTGCGCTGTTCGGTGGTGAATGCCGCGAGCCCGAACAGCCCCATGCAGGCAATGAAGATACTGACGCCGGCGAAGATGCCGATGAGCTTGGTCAGCGACAGTTCGGACTTGTACTGAGCCTTCAGTGCCTCATCCAGAAAGCGGAATTCAAAGGGATGCCGCGGGTCGGCCTCGGTCATGACGCGCTCCACGGAAGCGAGTGTCTTACTGATGTCGGCGCCGGTGACATCCAGTATCAGGTGGCGCTGCGCGAAAACCTTGTTGAGCTCCGACTGCCCGGACATGTCGTTGCTGAGGCGCAAGATGACCAGCGGCTCAACCCGGTATTTCAGCGACTTGAAGTTGAAGTCCCCGATCACGCCCACCACTCGCCCGTCCCTGACGCGCTTGCCCAGCGGCTCGGCCCAGCCCATCTTCTTCACCAGCGCCTCGTTCACCAGCAGGTTGCTGCCAACGTCGGTCAGCAGTCGGGAGGAAAGATCTCGCCCCTGCGTGACCTTGAGTCCCAGCACCTTCTCATAGTCCTCGCCGATCGACAGGGTGTTGAGTATCTGCCCTTCCATGACGCCGTCTTTGTTCTCCAACGGGACGATATTGATATTGGCGTTGTTGCCGTCCGCCGGAGTCTGCGCTGCGACGGCCACCCCCTTGATGCTGCTGTCCGCCAGCAGGGCGTTGCGTATGGAAGGGATCTTGTCAATTGTGGTGGAGCCCCGCAGCGAGACCATCAGGCGATTCTTACTCTCGAATCCCAGCGGCCTGTTTGAAACGTAGCGCATCTGCGCCACCATCAGCAGCGTGCAGGCAATTGCGGCTGCGGAGATGGTGAATTGCACCAGCACTAGGAACTCGCGCACGTGCAGACTGCCCTTGGCGGCCGGCTGCTTGCCAGAGAGGGCGGTGAGCGGCGCCCAGGACGAAAGATAGAAGGCCGGATACAGGCCGGAGAGCAGCCCGATGCCCACTGCCGCGACCACCAGCCCCAGCGCCAGTTGCGGCTCCTGCATCAGGTCCATGACCACCTTGCCGTCCATGAGCGTGTTGATGGGCGTGAACTTGAGCACGGCCTGGACGATGACTACTGCCACCGCCAGCGCCACCAGCGAGAACAGCAGCGCCTCGCCCATGAACTGCATCGCCAGTGACACCCTGCTTGCTCCCAGGATCTTCCGAAATCCCACTGAACGAGCGCGCCGCGTGGCGCGCGCGGTGGCGAGGTTCATGTAGTTGATGCAAGCGATGACGAGGATGATCAGCGCCACCGCCGCACATCCAAACAGGTAGGCAGGATTGCCGGTTGGCCGGTCGTAACTGACTTCACTGTACAGGTGAACATCGCGCATGGGCTGGAGCCAGCTGCGCCATTCGATGCTGCGTGTCTTCAGCATGTCCGCGAAGTACTTCTTGTAGAAATCATCGCTCATGCGCTGCCACTCGGCAGGCTTGAACGAGGGATGCATGACGAGGTAGGTGAAGGTCCTGGCTCCGGGACCGGTCAGCTGTGCCCGGCGCGCCGTCGGATTGTCATTTAGGCGCAAGGTAGCGCGGTTGTACCCCATAAGGAGGTCGTGCTTCACGTGCGTATTGGCCGGCAGGTCGGCGAACACCAGCGAGATGCGGTTGACAGTGCCAAAGTCCGACATCAGCGTCTTGCCCATGGGGTCTTCGCTGCCGAAGTATTTCTTCGCCACCGTCTCGCTGATCGCAATGGTGTCGCCTTCCTTGAGCGCAGTCTTCGGATCGCCGGCCAGCACTTTGATCGGCAGCACGTCGAAGACGTTGTCATCGACGAAGTAACTGTTCGCCCAGTAAAACACCGTCTCGGGCTGGTCGACGCGCCGCATCGCGATGCCGCCCGTTTGGGTGTTGTCCCGCATCCGGAGCGAAGCCTTGATGAGGTTCGGGTATTCGGCGGCAAGCATCGGTCCGAGCGCTTCGGAGGTAATCGCCAATTTCTCGGTCTTGCCGGCGGTAGTGAACTCGTTCTCGATGCGATAGATGTTCTCGTAGCCCTTGTAGTGCCGGTCGTAGGTGAGCTCGCTCTTCAGGAATAGCCCAAGGATCAGGCACGAGGCAAGGCCCAGCGCCAGCCCAGCGATGTTGATCGCGGTGTAGAGCTTTTCGCGCCTGAAGTTGCGCAGCAATATAAGAAAGTACCTGCCCATGGGCTACTGCCGGCTCTGGAGCTTGTCGGAGACGATCTTGCCATCCAACACGCTGACGACGCGGCTGCTGAATGCGGCGTTGGGGGCGGAGTGGGTGACCATCAGGATGGTGGTGCCTTCCTGATTGAGCTTCAGCAACAGCTTCATCACTTCATCGCCGTGCTCGGAGTCAAGGTTGCCAGTGGGCTCGTCGGCCAAGATCAGGTTCGGCTTGTTGACCAGCGCGCGTGCGACCGCGACGCGCTGTTGCTGGCCGCCGGAAAGCTGCGCTGGGAAGTGGCCGCGGCGGTGCCCGATGTCCATTCGCTCCATGACCGCCTCCACGCGCGGCTTGCGTTCCGCACGCGGCACGTCGCCATAGACCAGCGGCAGCTCCACGTTTTCATACACCGTCAGTTCGTCGATCAGGTTGAAACTCTGAAACACGAAGCCGATGTGCGCCTTGCGGATCTTGGCGCGCCGATTTTCCGGATAGCGCGATACGTCCTCGCCGAGGAAGCGGTAGCTGCCTTCAGACGGCGAATCGATCATTCCCAGTATATGCAGCAGCGTGGATTTGCCGCAGCCCGATGGGCCCATGATCGAGACGAACTCGCCTTCGTTCAGTGTGAAGTTCACGCCATCCACTGCAGTGGTTTCCACCACATCCGTGCGGTAGGTTTTCTTCAGGCCCTGGGTTTCGATGATCATGGCTTTCCCTGTTGCGGTGGTATGGCTTCGCTGAAAGTAAGTTGTTCGATGTCGTTATAGCCGTCGTAACCCGAGGCGATGATGCGGTCGCCCACTCGCAGGCCCTCCAGCACCTCGACCTGGCGGGGGTTCTGCCGCCCAAGCTTCACATCCACGCGGTGCGCGCTCTTGCCATCCGCTGCGACCAGGTATACCCAGCGACCGGCGGTGTGCTGGTAGAAGCTGCCCTTGGCGACAATCAGGCTCTCGACGGGTGAGCTGAAGGTGAGGTCCACCGTCACGGTCTGGCCGGGCTTGAGCGAAGGCGGCACCTGGTCTGCAAACACCACGTCCGCCTCGAAAATGTTCTGCTTCACTTCCGGATAGACCTTCTGCACCTTCACTTCCCAGTCCTTGCCATCCATGGCGACGTGGCCCGGCGTGCCCGGTTGAACGCGGCCGTTGTAGGCCTGATCGATGCGTGCGCGCAGTTTGAAGCCACCTGGCTCGTCTATCTGGCCGATGCGTTTGCCCATCGGCACGTTCTGGCCCATCTCGGCGTCGATGGTCGACAGTGTTCCCGAGACCGGCGCGCGCACTTCCATGGCTTCCATGCTGCGGTTGAGGAGTTCCCGGTTTTCGTTTACCCGCGTAATGGAACGCCGGGCCAGTTCCAGCCGGTTGTTGCTCATGATGTCTTCCTGGCGGATACGCTCGGCCATGAGCTCGCGTTTGCTCTTGAGGTACTTCAGCTGGTCGCGCTGTTTTTCGTACTCCTCCACGGAGACCGGGCTGTGCGCCGACTTCATGAGCGTGTCGTAGCGCCGGACCTTGGCTTCCAGGTCCTGGATTTGGTGATCCATGTCCAGCAGCTGGTCCTGTCGCTGCAGACTGCTGGTAGCCGTGGTGAACTCGGTGTTGCGATAGGTGTCCAGAGTGTCCAGCAGGCGGGTTTCGGTTTCGATGGCGCTGCGCTGCGCCGATACATTGTCGAAGCGCAGGATCAGGTCGCCTTTCTGCACCTGCTCGCCGCCCTTGAAGAACATCTTCTCGACGCGGCCACCCTGTTCCACGTCCAGATAGACCGTATTGGCCGCCTGCACCGTGCTGTCGAAGGGGTAGTACTCGCGGAACTGGGCTTTCTCGACTACTGCCGTGGTGAGCCGGGTGGAATCCACCCGCAGCCTTGCGTTGCCGGTGCGTGCGAACAGCTGCCATGCGATGAATGCGACGGCCACTGCGCCTGCCGCCAGCAACACCCACTGCAGGGGTGGCCGGCCCTTTTTCTCGATAATCTTGTCCATCAGATCGACTGCCCGTCCACGTCCCTGTTCCCCCAGCTCGACTTTTTCTTGATCCAATAGGACGGATCACGAGAGTTTTAGTTTCATTGCAGCCTAAAGTGGCGTGTCGGGCAGGTCAACGGCTGCCTGACATACCCGGCAGCCGGACGAAAGTTGCACGCACCTTCAGCCCCACTACAGTCCGTGTCTGCTTTTGCTCTGGGCTGCAGGATTTTCTATCCTCGGTACCGGTGACTATCGCGCCGCAACATCACTGGAGCAGTTATTTCATGTCAGGTTTCACCCGTCTGCTGCCGGCACTGCCTGCATGCTTGGCGGCACTGCTGTCCGGGCCGGTTGCCGCTGCTGTGCCTACGGGGCTCGATCAGGAAGCCAACGCCTTTCTGGCAATGGTGCCGCTCACGGCTTCGGCGGCCGGCATCCGGCAACGGTGCATCCAGACGCTGGAGCTGGCCAAACGGGCGCGCAAAACGCTGGAGGCGCGAACCGGGCCGGCCACCATCGATGCCGACTTTGCCGCTTTCGACACGCTGAATCTGGTCCTCGACGATGGCCGCAGTGAGATGGGGCTGATAGCCGAGACCAGTCCGGTGAAGGCCGTGCGTGCAGCGGCGGATGCTTGCGTGCCCCAACTGTCGGATGCGGCGACTGCCGTCGGGCTGTCGCGGCCAATCTATGACCGTCTTTCCGCGATTCCGGTAGAGGGGCTGGATGCTGCGACGGTGTACACCCTCGAAAAATTACTGAAGAGCTACAGGCTCTCTGGTGTGGACAAGGATCTCGCGACGCGGCTCAAAGTGACGGCTCTGCAAAAGAAGATCACCAAAACCGGGCTGCGGTTTGCGAAGAACATCCGTGAGGACAAGGGCGATGTCCGGTTGAACGCCGAGGAACTCGCAGGGATGCCCCGGGATTTTCTGGCACTGCACAAGCCGGGGAAGGATGGTCTGGTGCACCTGACTGTGGACAATCCCGATGTCATGCCGGTGCTGGAATTTGCTTCTCTGCGCGAGACGCGCCGCAAGGTGTTTGCAGCGTCCCAGAACCGCGCCTATCCCGCCAACGAAAAGGTTCTGCAGCGACTGCTCGAACAGCGCTACGCGCTGGCGCAGCTGCTTGGCCGGGCGGATTTCGCCGCGTTGGTCACTGCCGACAAGATGGTCAGCACTCCGCAACGTGTGGCGGAGCTCATCGCGCAGGTGGAAACGGCAGCCCAACCCGCGGCACTGGCGGATCTGGCCGAGCAGCTGACCATTGCGAAAACAGTGGATCCGTCGATCACCCACCTGGAGCGCTACGACCGCACCTACATGCTGAACCTGCTGCGCAAGCAGAAATATGCGGTCGACGCCGCCGAAGTGCGGCAGTTCTTCACCTTCGACAAGGCACGAACTGGAATCTTCGCGCTGGTGCAGGATTTGTTCGGCGCGGAGATCCGACCCTGGAACACGCAGGTTTGGGATCCATCCGTCAGCGCATGGGAGCTGTATGAGGGCGACCAGCTGCTCGGGCGGTTCTATCTCGACATGCATCCCCGTGAAGGCAAGTACAGCCATGCTGCCGAGTTTCCGCTGCGCACCGGCGTGGCGGGGCGGCAGATCCCAGTCGCAGCACTGGTCTGCAACATGCCTGCAACCGGTCCGCTCGGCCACGCGGATGTCGTAACCTTCCTGCATGAATTCGGCCATCTTCTGCACAGCATTTATTCAGGCCACAATCGGTTTGGCATCCAGACCATGGGCTACCTGCAGTGGGATTTCATCGAGGCGCCGTCGCAGATGCTGGAGGAATGGGCCTGGGACTACGACACGCTGAAGACCTTTGCTTCGAACGAGGAGGGCATGCAGATTCCCGCTGACCTTGTGAGCCGGATGAATGCGGGGCGCCGCCTGGGCGATGCGGTCAACTGGAAACAGCAGCTGGCCTACTCGGCAGTCTCACTGAATTTCTACAACCGCAAGCCCGACTTTAATCTCGACAGCCTGTATGACGAAATGATGACCCGCCATGCGCCGTATCCCCCGGTGGCCGGCACGCATCCCTATGCCAGCTTTTCCCACCTGGATGGCTATTCAGCGATCTACTACACCTACGTGTGGTCCAAGGCGATCGCAGTGGACCTGTTCACGAAGTTCAAGGCAGCGGGTATGCGCGACCAGGCGGTAGCCATGCAATACCGCAGGCAGGTGTTGCAGCCGGGCAGTTCCCGCGATGCCAACGCGTTGATAGAGACGTTTCTCGGTCGCCCGGTGAGCCTCGCGTCCTTTCGGGATGAGCTGCAGCGCGCGCCAGCAGCGACGCGCTAGCCCACGAACGGTCTCACGTCATCATCCGGCTGGGCATGGCATAGTGGGACATGCATGACACAGAAACGGTACCCAAGGCTTGAAGCTACCCAGAGTGTTCGGTTCACATCCGCTGACATCGCCAGGTGCCGCCAGGCAGCGGGGCCGTTTTAGAACCTGGCTGCTGATCGTGTTGGTGCTGGTGGTGTTGCTGCCGTCGGGGTTGTCCCTCAGCCGGAAGCCCGAGGCCGCGGCTAACTCGCCGCCGACCGCTGCCGAAGTCCGCCGCTCGCGTGAGGTCTACCAGCGGGTGCGAATGGCCCAGCAGGCCCCGGGAGAGCAAGTTCTTCGCGTCAGCTGGGAGGAACTTGCAGCCGTTGCCGCAATGAGCGGGCGCGCAGCGGGCTTCGAACGGGTCAATATCGCTCCGGAGACCGACCGGGCGCATCTGCGCGTCAGCCGCGAGCTGCCGCTGGGTTTCTGGCTCAATGGGCATGCGTTCATTGCACGCGCTGACGACGGACAGCCGCGCATGTCAGCACGCATCGGCCATCTGCCCATACCGGCATTCGTGGTGCATGCCGCAATCGGTGCTGCGATAAAAGTGTTGCGCATGCGGGGCGCAAACATCCAGCCGCTGGAAAAGATGGTGACGCAGGTTAGGCTTGATCCCGGCGGCATGAGAGCTGTGGTGGATTTGCCGGTCAGGGCTCGCGTGTTCCGCACCCTGAGAGCCCTGAGTGTTGAAGAACTGGATGGCAGTCGCATCGAGACACACTACTGCCGGCTGATCAACGCACAGCGTGCAGAACCCGACGCGCTCCTGGCAGGGCTGGTCAGGCAGGCGTTCGCCGCCGGCGATGGAACCGCTACCGACAACCGGTCGATATTCGTCGCACTGGCGCTGCTGGTTGCCCAGATTGATGCGGGAGCAATGCCGGGTGGCAAGGAGGCGCTGTTCGATCGTTGCGGCAAGTCCGAGAAAGAATTTGCCCTGCAGGGCCGCGCTGACTTGGCGAAACACTGGACCGTGTCTGCTGCGATTTCGTCATACCTCGGTACGGATACGTCGCTGACATTGGGCACCTGGAAGGAGATTTTCGACAGCGGCAAAGGCGGGTCGGGCTTTTCGCTGGTCGATCTGGCCGCGGACCGTTCCGGCACATTTGCCGCCCAGCGGGGCGCCGATCCGGACAAGGCTGTCGCGATGAAGAATTGGCTGGCCCAGGCAACGGACTCGAATCTACTGCCGATCAGCGCCCTCGCGCTCGCCGAAGGGATGACCGAGAGTGAATTTCGCGCGCAATACACCAATACAGACAGCACCACGTACACCGCTACGGTAGCCCGCATCGACTCCGCGCTGGAAGTGCTGATGCATTGATCGGCTGGACCGCAGGGCCACGCCACGTCGGTGTTGGCGCTATATTGTGCTGCCTGGTCTAGAAATGCGGGGGTGATATGGGAAAGTTGCGGATGTCCCAGGTGGCCGCTGTGCTGCTGACTGGCGCGGCTGGCATGTCGGGCTGCGAACGTTCTTCGCAAACGGCGCGGGAAGTGGCCGAGCTCAGGACTCAGGTTGCGGCATTGAAGCTGCAGGCCCAGGCGACCAGGGACTGGACCTTGATCGCCAACCTGCAGGCCACCTATGGCTACTTTGTCGACAAGATGCGATGGGACGACGCCGCGGATCTGTTCACGAAGAATGCTACGCTGGAAATCGCCGGTCAGGGACTGTTTGAAGGTCAGGACCGCATCCGCACCTACCTGCATGCACTGGGCAAGCTGGAACACGGCACGCTGTTCAATCACGTGCAGCTTCAGCCGGTCATCCACATCGGGCCCGATGGGCTTGCTGCCGAGGCGCGCTGGCGCACCTTCACCCAGGTCGGACCCATCGGCAAGGAGGCGCGTTGGGGCGAGGCCACCTACGAAAATGCCTATGTAAAGGAAGACGGCATCTGGAAAATCAGCAAGCTGCATGGCTACATCACGGACTACGTTGCCAAACACAAGAATCCGGTTTCGGGCGCGACCGCTGGTCTACCTGAGCTGCAAAAGGGGAAGTGACATGCTCTTAAGTTCCGGCAGATTTTTAATCCGCATGAGTCGCCTCGCCGCGCTGCGACGACTCGCCTGCGCAGCGCTCGTCGCCCTTGCTGGACTGGATGGCGCGATGGCGGCAGCACCGGCAACCGAAAAGGTCGCCGAGGTTGAAGGCATCACCGAATATCGCCTCGCCAACGGGTTGCGTGTGCTGCTGTTCCCCGACCAGTCGAAGCCCACCATCACGGTCAACATGACCTACCTGGTCGGCTCGCGGCATGAGAGCTATGGCGAGACCGGCATGGCTCATCTGCTCGAGCACATGCTGTTCAAGGGCACGCGCAATCGGGCTGACGTCGCGAAAGAGTTCAACGCACGTGGTGCAAGATTCAACGGCACCACATCGCTGGATCGGACCAACTACTACGAGCTGCTCCAGGCCAGTGACCAAAACCTCGACTGGGCGCTGGGGATGGAGGCTGACCGCATGGTCAATTCCCTGATCGCCAGGAAAGATCTTGATACCGAGATGACCGTGGTGCGCAACGAGTATGAGAGCGGCGAAAATTCGCCCACCGCCGTGCTGTTCAAACGCCTGCAGAGCATTGCGTACGATTGGCACAACTACGGCAACTCCACCATCGGCAATCGTTCCGACATCGAGAACGTCGATATTGCCCACCTGCAGTCCTTCTATCGCACCTATTACCAGCCGGACAACGCCGTGCTGCTGGTGGCTGGCAAGTTTGATGCGGCGAAGACGCTGCAGCTGGTGGCCAAGTACTTCGGTGCAATCCCGCGCCCGGCGCGCGCTTTGCCGAAGCTGTGGACGGTGGAGCCAACCCAGGATGGCGAGCGCAGCGTCGTGGTGCGCCGTGTGGGCGACCTGCAGGTGGTGATCCTGGGCTACAGGGTTCCTTCTGTGCTGCATGCGGATGCGCAAGCGCTGGACTACGCGGGACAGGTCCTGGGAAATGCACCCTCCGGCCGCCTGCACAAGGCGCTGGTAGAAACCGGTAAGGCGGCGAATGTTTCAGCAGGACTCCAGGAGGGTCTCGACGGCTCCCTGTTCGTGGCGATGGCAATCGTGAAGAAGGGTGATCCGGTGGAGCCGGTGCGGGACGAGATGATCAGCATCGTCGAGAACTTCGTCAGCAATCCGCCCGTGGCTGCCGAGATGGAGCGTGCGCGCATCCAGATGGCCAACGCCAACGAACGAACCATGACCAATCACGAGAGCATTGGACTGGCGTTGTCCGAATACATCGCCCTGGGTGACTGGCGCACCTTTTTCCTGCAGCGCGACGAGGGCCAGAAAGTGACGGCCGAGCAAGTGCAGGCAGCGTCGCGCAAATATCTGCTGCGGGACAACCGCTCGGTGGGCCTGTTCCTGCCCGAGGACAATCCGCGCCGCGCCGATATTCCGCAGGCCGCGAGCGCCGCCGCTCTGGTGAAGAACTACACACCCAAGGCAGTGGTGGCGGACGCCGAGACCTTTGATCCCAGCCCTGAGAACATCGAGCGGCGCGTCCGGCGGCTGGAAATAGCCGGCATGAAGGTCGCGCTGCTGTCGAAGAAAAACCGCGGGGAGACGGTGGTCTTCAGCATGAGTCTGCCGGCGGGCGACGAAAAGACGCTGTTCGGCCAGAGCGAGACTGGCTCGCTCACCGGCGCGATGATGTCGATGGGTACCACTCGCTACACGCGCGCCCAGTTGCGTGACGAGTTCGCGAAACTCAAGGTGAGCGGCGGTGTAAGAGGCCAGGGTGCGTCATTCCAGACGACGCGGTCTAACCTCGTTGCAGCCATCGCGCTCACTGCGCATGTGCTGCGCGAGCCGACATTCCCTGCCGACGAGTTCGAACAGCTCAGGAAGCTCATGATCACTTCCATTGAGTCGCAACTGTCCGATCCACAGGCACGCGCCGGGGAGGCCGCAGGACGCCAGTTCAATATCTATCCCAAGGGCGATCCGCGCTATGCGTCCACGATGCAGGAGGCCATCGACAACATCAAGGCCGTGACGCTCGATGACTTGAAGCGTTTCCACAAGACTTTTTACGCGGCCAACCGGGCGCAGTTTTCGATCGTTGGGGATTTCGACGAGGCTGAAGTCATCAAGGCCATCGAAGGGGGTTTCGCGAACTGGCGCAACGATACGCCATGGAAGCGCATCACCCGCGAGTACCGCGATATTCCCGCGAAGAGCATCAGCATCGAGACTCCCGACAAGGAGAACGCCATGCTCATCGCGCGCATTAATCTCGACGTCAACCAGAACGACCCCGACTATGCGGCGCTGTTTCTTGCCGACTACATACTGGGCGCCGGCGCAGGCTTTGATTCGCGACTGATGGCCCGCATCCGCGTGAAAGAGGGCTTGAGCTACGGCGTGAACTCGCAGGTGGCCGGCTCGATATTCGACCGTGCCGGCGGCTGGACGGCACAGGCCATCGCTGCGCCGCAGAACATGGCAAAAGTGGAAGCGGCGCTGCGCGAGGAACTGGCAAAAGCGCTCAAGGATGGATTCACGGACGAGGAAGTCGCCAAGGCCAAATCCGGTTTTGTGCAGCAATTTGCCCAGAACCGGGTGCAGGACCAATCGCTTGCGAGCCGGCTGCTGTCGCACCTGGACTCCGGCCGCACACTGCTGACCTGGGATAAGGCCTTCGAGGCGCGCGTGATGGCAGTGACGCCCGAAGCGGCCCGCGCCGCATTACGCAAGTTTCTGGACCCGGCGAAGCTCACCGTCGTGAAGGCGGGTGATTTCGCGAAGGCGGCGAAAACGCCTTAGTGCAACACCGCGTTGAGGATCAGCACCCCGCCAATTCCCACGAATCCCACAATTCCTTCCATCAGGGTCCAGCTCAACAGCGTTTCTTTCAGCGTCAGGTTGAAGTACTCCTTGGCCATCCAGAAGCCGGAGTCATTCACATGCGAGAACAGCAGGCTGCCGGCGCCAATCGCGAGCACCATGAGGTTGGGGTCGACGCCGGGTGACGCCGCAATCACGGGCGTCATGATGCCGGCGGCGGTGAGCCCCGCAACAGTTGCCGACCCCAGCGATACGCGGATGACCCCAGCGATGAACCAGCCCAGTATCAATGGATCCACGGGCAGGCCAAGCAATGCGGCTGAGATGCCGCTGCTAACGCCGCTGGCGATGAACACCTCTTTGAGGGCGCCGGCACCGGCAATGATCAGCAGGATGACTGCAATGTCCTTCACGGCGCCCCCATAGGACTCCATGAGCGCGGTGATGCGCATGCCGCGGGAAAGTCCCAGTGTCCAGGTGCCAACCGCAAGGCCCAGAAACATGACCACCAACGGGTGCGTGAGGAAGTGGATCAGAGGTTGGTATTCAGCAGGTGCCCGCGCTATCGCAGGCACCACCGATAGGGCGAGCATCACCACCGGCAGCAGTGCCGTGGCAAATGCGTTGAACGTGCCGGGCAGGCGCGCCGCTTCCATGGGGGCGACAACAAACAAGGTAACTGGCCGCGATTTCACGTTGCGGAACAGCTTCGCGAACAGCGGACCGGCAACGATCATCGCGGGAATGGCAACGATGATGCCGTACACCAGCGTGGTGCCCATGTCGGCGCCGAACATCGGCACCATGGCAGAGGGCGAAGGATGCGGCGGCAGGAAGCCATGCGTTACCGACAACGACGCCAGCAACGGCAAGCCCAGATAAATGGGTGGCAGCTTCGACTGCGCCACCACCGAGAACACCAGCGGCACCAGCAGTACGAAGCCCACGTTGTAGAACAGCGGAATGCCCACGATGAAGCCCGTCAACATCAGCGCCCAGGTGATGTGCTTTTCGCCAGCCAGGCCGATGAGCACCGTGGCAATCTTCTGCGCCGCCCCGCTTTCCGCGATGAGTTTGCCGAACATTGCGCCCAGGCAGACTATGCCGATCAGGCCACCGAGCGTCGCGCCGATGCCTTTTTCCAGCACACCGGGAATGGTGTCCATGGGCACGCCCAGCAGCAGTCCAGCCACGGTGGCTGCCGCCAAGAACGCCAGGAACGGCTGCACTCTGCCCCAGGTGATCAGCAGCACCAGCAGCACGATCGATGCTGCTACATACATAAGCTCCATGCGTCCCCCCGCTTGGTCCGTGTGAGTTTTGTTGTTCGTCGCAACGCACAGATTACCCCACCCCGGCGTGCGCATGTAGAGTGGCGCGCGATATGAAGCCAGAGCATAGGGGGCGAGCCCGGTGGACTGCCCTGCTGTTGTTTCCGCGCCGCGCGGGCATCGCACTTGACTATGATAGGCACCGTATCCGGACAGGGGGTCTCTCATGGGCTTTATCGCCAATCTCGTGCCGCGCGAGGGCAAATTCTTCGAGTACTTCAACCAGCACGCCAGCCGTGCGGCCGAAGCCAGCAATGAGCTGACCCTGCTGCTCAGTGAGTACGCCGTAAGCGCAGCCCGCGCCAAGCGGATTGATCGCATCAACGAACTCGAGCACGAGGCGGATCGGATCACCTACGACACCGCTGCACTGCTGCACACCATTTTCGTGACACCGCTGGATCGCGACGACATCCATCGCCTGATCTCGCGCATGGATGACGTGATTGACCTGATGCAGGACGCTGCCGAATCGCTGCTGCTGTACGACGTGCAGACGGTGACCGCCCATGCCGTGGAACTGGCGCAGCTGTTGCAGAACGGCTGCGAGCGCATGCAGGCGGCGGTGGCGCTGCTCAACAACATGAAGAACGCGCCGGAGATCCTGAAGCTCTGCAACGAGATCGATACGATGGAATCGCGCGCCGACCGGGTGATGCGCAACGCGATCTCAACCTTGTTCCGCGAAGAAGCCGACATCCGCCAGGTGATCAAGCTCAAGGCCATCTACGAGCTGCTGGAAACCGCCACCGATCGTTGCCAGGACGTTGCCGACGTGATCGAAAGCGTCATCCTGCAGAACGCCTGATGCAAATCGACGCCGCATTTCTGATGCTGGCGCTGCTGGTGGCGCTGGCGCTGCTGTTCGACTTCATGAACGGCTTCCATGATGCCGCGAACTCAATTGCCACCGTAGTGTCGACCCGTGTGCTGAAGCCCTATCAGGCCGTGATCTGGGCAGCTGTATTCAATTTCGTGGCGATCTGGCTGTTCGAAACCAAGGTTGCCGCCACGGTGGGCAAGGGGATCGTGTCGCCTGAATTCGTCGACAATGCGGTGATCTTCGGAGCGTTGATCGGCGCCATCTTCTGGAACGTCGCCACCTGGTATTTCGGCATTCCGAGCAGCAGCTCCCATGCGTTGATCGGCGGCATGATCGGTGCGGGGCTTGCAAAAGGCGGGTTCGCTGCGCTACTGGCACCCGGCATCATCCGCACCACCACATTCATCCTCGTGGCGCCACTGCTGGGTATGGTGACAGGTGGCGCCATCATGTTGCTGATCAGCTGGGCCTGTTTCCGCGTGGCGCCAATCAAGCTGGACCGGTGGTTTCGGCGCGCGCAGCTGCTGGCCAGTGCGCTGTACAGCATCGGGCACGGCAGCAACGACGCACAGAAGACCATGGGAATCATCTGGCTGCTGCTGATGTCGCGGGGCCTGGCGACGCCTGATCACCTGCCTGGCTGGGTGATCGTCAGCTGCTACATGGCGATTGCCATCGGCACTCTCTTCGGTGGCTGGCGCATCATCAAGACAATGGGGCAGAAGCTGACCAAGCTGACTCCGGCCAGCGGTTCAGCCGCATCCCTCGGCGGCGCGGCCACGCTGTTCATGGCCTCCAATTTCGGCATTCCAGTTTCCACAACGCACACGATCACCGGCGCAATTCTTGGCACGGGAGCAGTGCAGAATCCGGCGCGTGTGCGCTGGGGCCTGGCGACCAATCTGGTCTATGCCTGGCTGTTGACCATTCCCGCTGCGGCACTGGTGGCGGCGTGCAGTTACTGGATCGGCCGCAGGTTCATTCACTAACTGGCAGCACCGGCGGCAGCGGACATTCCAGCACTGCGCAGATGGCACGCAGCAGCTCGGCCTCGGCAGGAGTGAGTATTTGGTCGTGCGCGATGCAGCGCACCAGGCCTTCGATGAGCATGTGCTTGGCGGTGATCTGCAGTGCGCCCAGCTCATCCAGCGCCCGGTCAAATGCGGTTACCCAGTCGTCGATGATGCTGTAAGCCGGGCGATGCAGGGGCAGCAGTGGCGCAATTCCTGCTTCATAGGCCTGGCGCGCCTGCACGGTGTCGCGCGCGCCGTGCCGGGCAAGCACGGCGAATACCACCCCAAGTTGTGCCGCGCGATCTGCCAGGCCAAGTGTTCCATGCGGATCATGGGGTCGTCCCTGCGCGTTGAGGCCACGAGTGACGATCTTTTCCAGCGCGTAATCGAAAGGCGAAATCCGCCCGTCCATGCGCATCAGTTCCTGCAACAGCTGCACGAAGTGCAGACGGTCGCCCGACGTCAATGCGCGCAGTGCCGGGAACAGCTGCAGCACAGCGGGCAGTCGCTGCATGGGCTGGAGCGAGGCGGCGGCCTGCGCCGCTTGTTGAACTCGGGCCGCCACGGCAGCGCCCAGCTTCGTGGTGATTAGAGCCAGCTGGCGGTCGTGCTGCACCGGTTCGGAAAAGACCAGGATTGCCAACATCAAGGCCTGTGCCTGTTCCGGCGCGTCGGCATTGCCACGCAGCTCTGCGGGCAGAGCCTGCCGCAGGGCAATAGCATGCTCAAGGTGACGCGGTTGTGGGTCGCCCATGGTCGCAGCGATCAGCGCTGCTGCGGCCGGAACCGCGACGCCAAGGGCCGCCGGTGCTGTCGACCCTGTCGCGTGCTGGGCGGCGACTTCGGCTTCTGCCTCAACTGCATCGCGATTGCGCTGCCACTGGTCAAGCGAGCGCCGCAGCATGGAGTCCAGTTGCGCCTGGTTTACCTGCGGATCCAGTGCCCGCACGCGCTCGAGCAAAGGCGGATGCGTGGCGAGCCAGTGCCGTGCGCCCGGGACAAACAGCATATGGGCCACTTCCTCCATTGCGGGGTTTGCAAAGCGGCGGTGGCCTGCCTGCGCGGCGGCGCGGATCAATGCGTCGCGCAGACCATCCGGATTGCGCGTGAACTGCACCGCCGAAGCATCAGCCAGGCATTCACGCTTGCGTGAGATCCAGGCCTGCAGGAAGCGCCCGGCCCAGAAGCCGACCTGACCGACCACTGCGACGCCGGCGCCCAGCAGCAGCATCGGCAAACCTGCGCGCTCGCCGTGCCTGGACAGTCGTATCAGCATGCGGCCTGCAAGCGATACGGCCATCAATCCGAAGACCAGACCCACGAGGCGCATCGACAGACGCATGTCGCCGTTGAGGATGTGGCTGAATTCGTGGGCGATGACGCCCTGCAGCTGGTCGCGATTAAGGTTCTGCAAAGCGCCGCGTGTGACCGCCACCGCCGCATTGGCCGGCGTGTGCCCGGCGGCAAAGGCATTGATGCCTTCTTCGCTCTCCAGCACATAGACCTCGGGCACCGGCATGCCCGCGGCCAGTGCCATTTCTTCCACCACATTGTGCAGCAGTCGACGGCGCGGATCGGGCGTGCTTTGCTCCACCCGCACGCCACCCATGCTGCGCGCCACATACCCGCCGCCATCGCGCAGTTGCAGCATGCGAAACAGGCTCGCGCCGCCGATGAAGCCGCCCACCAGCAGACTGGTAAGCAATACCGAGCCAGGGTGCTGCGTGGCCCACATCGTGAGCGAACTTCCGAAAGGCTCCGGATGGTCCCCCATGAGTTTGGCGATGCGCAGCGCCCATAGCGCCACGATATCGAGCACCAGCACCACGGCCAGCACGCAGCTGGCAAAGACCAGAGACAGCAGGCGCGACTGCTGGCGCGCTCGGGCCTGGGCGCCGAAGAAGTCCATGGCGCCTTCCGAGGCGCGCTAGCTGAAGGCCACTTTTGGCGGCTCCCGCTTTTCAGCCGGCGGGCTTTCGAGCATCTTCGCCGCGTCGAAGTTGAACCAGGATGCAATCAGCGAGCTGGGGAACACCTCGCGGCTGTTGTTGTACGACAGCACGGCATCGTTGAATGCCTGCCGCGCGAACGCAACGCGATTTTCGGTGGAGGTGAGTTCCTCCGACAGCTGCATCATGTTGGCGCTGGCCTTGAGGTCAGGGTATGCCTCCATCACAGCGAACATTCGCCCCAGCGCGCCGGTGAGCCCGGCATCCGCGCCTGCGAGCTGTGTGGCAGCAGCTGCACTGCCCGGATTCGAGGCCATCGCCTTGAGTCCCGCCATTGCGCTGTTGCGCGCGGCGATCACGGCTTCCAGCGTGCCGCGCTCATGCTGCATGTAGCCTTTGGCGGTTTCCACCAGGTTGGGAATCAGGTCGTAACGGCGTGTGAGCTGCACGTCGATCTGCGCGAAGGCATTCTTGAAACCGTTGCGCGACGTAACCAGCCGGTTGTAGATGCCGATACCAAAGAAGATCACCAGTACCAGCATGATCAGGATCACCCAGAGTGCCATGGCTCGCGTTCTCCCTCGCCCTGCATTGGGCTTGTGTATGGCTATGTACCATGAAATGCCATCCCGATAGGATGGATCGATGCAAGGAAATCACAGCACCGCGCCTCTGGCAGCTCGCGGCTGGCCCGGGTTCTGGCGGATCTTGCGCTGCAAGCACTTCAGCCCTTTCAAGACCTACGTCAACCGTGAGCGGCGGACGGTGGTTATTCTCAACCCAAAGGTGGGCACCAAGAGCTTCCGCGAGGCGCTGACCAACGGCATGCGCGAGGTGTTCGGCATTGCCGATCCTTCCGAAGGCCGCTATCGCCTGTTCAAAAAGGCGCGGGAATTCCAGTTCGCGCGCCTGCGCGACTACGCCCATGCATTCCGGTTTCCCGCGGAATACCAGTATTTCTGCTTCGTGCGCAATCCCTTTGCGCGGCTGCGTTCCGCCTGGCAGAACAAGTTTGCCTACGGTCATCTGCAGGGCTATTCACGCAGCATCCGCCGGCGTGAACTCGGGCGGCTGCGTCGGTTTGCCAGGACAGCTGCGCTGCCGGGCGGCGCAGACGGTGCGGCAATTCCGTTTGAAACCTTCCTGGCCTATGTGGAAAGTCAGCCTGCCGGGCGCCGCGATCATCACTGGGACGATCAGTATCATGTGCTGCTGATGGACAATGTGCAGTATGCCGCCCAGTTCCGGATGGAAGGCGAGTTTACTGCGGGGATGCGCCGGATCTTCGAGCGCATCGGGCTGACTGGTGAGGCAATGGATCGCCTGCTTGCCACGCAGAAAAATGCGAGTCCGCGCGATGAAGCGCCGGTATACAACGAGGCCCTGGCGGCGCGGGTGGCGCAACTGTACGCACGTGACTTCGCAGCGTTCGGCTATGACCCGGCATCGTGGCGGGGTCTGTGAGCGTGGACGATGCCATCCTGCAGCAGCGCGACATGCTGCAGCGTGAGCTCCGCCGCCCGTTCGCCTGCATTATTCGCGGCCGCGCCTGCATCGAGAAACGGAAACAGGCACAGGCCAAGCAGCGCATCGCACAGATAGCCGAGCGACAGGTCGGTGCGCAACAGGCCCGCAGTCTGTGCGCTCTGCAGAAGGTCGCGCAGCAGGGCGCGTAGGCGATCGCGCAGTGGTTGCGCGGCGGGCAACAGCAGGCACCGGCACAGGAAGTTGTCACTGGCGGCCAGTGAGGTGAGCCGCTGCATGAGGAAGGTGAGCGCGGCTACTGGCTGCGCGGCGCGCACCTGCGCAGCACTGAGCAGATCGTCGATTTTCGGCGCGGCGAGTTCCTCGATCAACGCCGCCAGTAGACCGTCGCGATTGGCGAAGTAGTAATGGGCGAGAGCCGGTGTAACGCCGGCACGCAGGGCGACCTGTCTCAACGCCAGATCGCGGCCGTCGGGACGCATCAGCAGGTCTCGGGCGGCTTGCATCAACCGGCGGCGCTGCACGTTCAACCCTGCCCGGGGGCGGCCAGGGCGACGAGGATTGACCGGTGTGTCAGTATTCATGATTTTAATTATATTTAAATAAATAAATGATGGCAATGGGCCGACTCCGTCTACTGCACGGCGCCCACAGGAAAGAACAGGCAATGTCGGGCCTCTTGGGGGGAGGGCCCATATCGCTGACATTTGGGGAGCTCCAGGTTCTTTTTTTGCAATCGCCAGCAGAAATTTTGCAAGACGGTCGAGAGGCTGGGCATCGGCCATCCCCCTGTCGGTTCGCAGGTCAAATGGATGAAGCGCTACCGCGGATACAGCGTTTCCAGCCGCGCCGCAGTACCAGTGCGACTCTTGCCGAGGGGGAGAAATTTCCTCACTCGTGCGCTCGATCTGGTGGCGGCGCAGTCGACAGTCAGTAACCGCAGAACGTCGTCGCACGCAGGCGTTGTGCAGCTATTGCGACGCAACACGAGCAACCGGAGCACGCCGGAGTGTTGGCAAGTGACGACAGTCTCACTCACATATCGGTATGTGAGCTTTCGCAACAATTTTGTAATTACAGCGAGAGGGAGGACGGTGTATAGTCACAACTCGAGCATGAGCGCTTTCGGGCGTTCAACGTCTCGATAGTCGTGGAACAAGACCCCCCGTTTCCACGTTATATTTCAGCCCCGTCTCTGATGGGGCTTTTTTTTGCTCGCGCGTTATCGGGACGGCGCGTATCGAAACTGTGGAGGCCCACAATCATGCGAATCGCCGTGCCCCGTGAGATCAAGAATCGCGAGTACCGGGTGGCACTCACGCCGGCGGGAGTGCGGGAGCTCGCAAGCAGCGGACATGTCATCAGCGTCGAAGCTGGCGCGGGCGAGGGCGCGGGTTTCGCCGATGCCCGCTATCTTGCCGCCGGTGCGCGCATCGAGTCCGATGTCGAGGCGCTGTTCGCAGCGGCTGAATTGATCGTGAAAGTGAAGGAGCCCCAGCCGCAGGAGTGTCGCCGGCTCAAGCCTGGACAGACGCTGTTCACCTACCTGCATCTGGCTGCCGATCGCGCGCAGGCAGAAAACCTGATGGCATCGGGCTGCACCGCGCTTGCCTACGAAACCATCACCGCGGCTGATGGCAGCCTGCCGCTGCTTGCACCGATGAGTGAGATCGCCGGGCGCATGTCGATTTCGGTGGCAGCACACAGCCTCATGAAAGCCCAGGGCGGCGCAGGCCTGCTGCTCGGCGGCGTGCCGGGCGTATTGCCCGCGCGAGTGCTGGTGCTGGGAGGAGGTGTCGCGGGCAGTCATGCGGCGCAGATGGCGCTGGGAGCCGGCGCCGATGTCACGGTTGTCGATCGCTCGCTGCCGCGTCTGCGCCAGCTGGCGGCGGAGTTTGGCGCGGCGCTGAAGACTGAATACTCCACTAGCGAGGCAGTGGAACGCCTGGTGCAGGCAGCCGATGTAGTGGTGGGTTCGGTGCTGATCCGTGGCGAAGCCGCGCCGCGGCTGGTGACGCGCGCCATGGTGGCCGGCATGCAGGCAGGTTCAGTGCTCGTGGACATAGCCATTGACCAGGGCGGTTGCTTCGAGACCAGCAGACCAACCAGTCACGATGCACCCACCTATATCGATAGCGGCGTGGTGCACTACTGTGTCACCAACATGCCCGGCGCCGTACCACGTACGTCCACCGCCGCCCTGACGCATGCCACGCTGCCTTACATCAAGGCGCTGGCTGACAAAGGGGTGGTTGCAGCGCTGACCTCCGATCCGCATTTCCGGCGTGGCCTCAATGTGGCCGATGGCGAAATCCGCAGTGAGCCTGTGGCGCGCGCGTTGGGGTTGCCATTGCGGCCCTGAACCGGACAGCGTGTTGTGGGCCTCTGCCCACATCGGTGAGAATCATCGCCACACACGCGGGAGAAATCATGGCGCGCGATGGCGGTGTCGTTGAGCTGTAGTCCGGCACTGCAATCGCTGCTTGAATCCCGTTTCGCGCAGTTGAGCGAGCGTGCTCCGCAGGCTTTCGCGCTGGTTGAATCCGACCCGGAGCTCGCGCGACAGCTGCGCGCGGTGTTGCGCGGCAGTGACTATGTGCAGCGCATGCTGCTGCGCGACGACGGCCTGTTGCAGTCGCTGTGGCAGGGCGGTGCGCTGACTGCGCCGCGCAGTCAGGCCGATTACATTGCGCGCGTGGCGGCTCTCGAAGTGGATCGTGCTGCAAGCGAAGCGCAGTTCGGCCGCGCGCTGCGGCAACTGCGCCGGGAGGAAATGGTGCGGCTGGTCTGGCGCGACCTGACCGGCGCCGCATCACTGCATTCCACACTGCGCGAGACCTCCTGGTTTGCTGAAAGCGCGATCGCCGGCGCTGCACGGGTTGCGGCGGCATTGCTTGCGCCGCGACATGGTGTGCCGCCAGCCGGTGCCGGCGGCCTCGTGGTGATCGGCATGGGCAAGCTGGGCGGCGAGGAGCTGAACTTTTCTTCTGATGTGGACCTGGTTTTCCTGTATCCGCGTGGCGGGGAGACGGGCGGGTCCGTGCCGTTGGCGCTCGAGGATTACTACAACCGTCAGAGCCAGCTGCTGATCCGGCTGTTAAATGCCGTCACCGAAGATGGCTTCGTGTTTCGCGTCGACATGCGCCTGCGACCGTTCGGCGAAAGCGGGGCCCTGGTAGGGAGTTTCGCCTTTTTCGAGGACTACCTGCAGGCGCATGGGCGCGACTGGGAACGCTATGCGTACGTGAAGGCGCGGGCATTGACGCAGGCGGGCGAGTTCGAGGTGCTGCGCAACGAGGCGTTGCGGCCGTTCGTGTTCCGCCGCTATCTGGATTTCGGCGTGTTCGAGTCATTGCGCGAGATGAAGGCGCTGATTGCGCGTGACGTCATGCGCCGCGACCGGATGGATAGCCTGAAGCTGGGCGTGGGCGGAATACGCGAGATCGAGTTCATCGTGCAGGCTTTTCAACTGGTGCGGGGCGGGCAGGACGGCGTGCTGCGGCAACAGTCGCTGCTCAACGTGCTGCCACAACTGGGCGGCGCGCGCCTGTTGCCTGCCGAGGTGGTGCAAGATCTGGTCAGCGCCTACGATTTTCTGCGGCTGCTCGAGAATCGCGTGCAGATGCAGGATGACGCACAGACGCATGATCTGCCGTCGGATCCGCTGAACCGCGAGCGCATCGCGCTGGGTGCAGGCTTTGCCAGCGTTGCGGAAATGGAGGCCGGGCTTGCCGCGCACCGCGCGCGGGTCAGCCAGCATTTTGCCGCATTGTTTGCCGACAGTACCGCGGCCACCAGTCGCACTATCGACCTCGCGCCGCTGTGGGAAACCGGTCTGGACAGCACGCCACTGCGTGAGCAGCTGGCAGCATACTGCGATGATGCCGGGGAGCTGCTCGCGCAGTTGCTGGAGCTATGCAGCGGCACGGTGCTGCGACGTCTCGATGACACCGGACGCAAGCGGCTGAAAGCCCTGCTCGAGCTGCTGCTGGTGGAGCAGCAGGCAGCGCGCAGTACCGATACGCGCCGCCGCGTGTTTTCGGTGCTGGAGGCGATCGGACTGCGCTCGGCGTATTTCTCGCTGCTGGTCGAGAACCGTCGCGCGCGCGAACAGCTGGTCGATGTGTGCTGGAATGGCGATTTTCTGGCGACGCAGCTGGCGCGCAGTCCCTCACTACTGGACGAGCTGCTGGACGAGCGCTGGAAGCATGCGCTGCCCGACCGCGCGACGCTGACCGAAGAGCTGCGCCATCGGCTGGAAGAAGTACCGGACGATATCGAACGCGAAGTGGAGGCATTGGCGCGCTTCAAACAGTCGGCGGTGTTTCGCGTGGCGCTGGCGGATCTGACCGGCCGCCTGCCGCTGATGTCCGTGAGCGACCGGCTGACCGAAATCGCCGCCATCATCGTGCAATACACGATGGCACTGGCATTACGGCAGATAAGCGCGCAGATCGGTGCGCCGCACTGCACCGATGCGGATGGCATACGCCGCGGTGTGCAAATCTGCGCGCTGGGCTATGGCAAGTTGGGCGGCTATGAACTGGGCTATGGTTCGGACCTGGACCTGGTGTTCCTGCATGATTCACGCGGCGAACAGCAGGAAACCGATGCCGCGACGCCAGTCGACAACCAGGTGTTCTTCCTGCGGTTTGTGCAGCGGCTGATCCATCTGCTCACCATGCACTCGGCCGCCGGGCGACTGTACGAGGTGGATGTCCGCCTGCGACCTTCCGGCAAGGGTGGCATGTTCGTCACCAGTGTCGAGTCTTTCAGGCGCTACCAGTTCGAAGAGGCATGGACCTGGGAGCATCAGGCATTGCTGCATGCGCGCGCGGTGGCAGGCGAGCCTGCTCTCATGGCGCATGTCGAAGCCGTGCGCAGCGATGTGCTGCAAAATGCCGTGCGGCGCGATGACCTGCGCGAGCGGGTCGCGCAGATGCGCGAGCGCATGCGCAAGGAGCTGTCGGCCTCGAAGGCCGGCCAGTTCGACCTCAAGCAGGATCGGGGCGGCATGGCCGACATTGAGTTCCTGGCGCAATACTGGGCACTTCGCTGGGCCAAGGACTTCCCGCCGGTGGTCTATTTCCCGGACACGATCCGGCAACTGGAGTCAGTGGCCTCGGCTGCGCTGGTGCCGCAGGAAACCGTCGACGTGCTGGTGCAGGCCTATCAACGCTACCGGCAGACTGCCCATCGCCGCTCGCTGGAAGGGCAGGAGGGGGCGGTGGATGTCGCAGCGTTCGAAACGGAACGTGCTGCGGTGGCCGTCATCTGGCGCGACGTCATGGCGAAGCCCGTATAATCCTCCCCATGTCGAATCCAGCCACCTTGCTGACTGCCAACGCCGCGCGCACCTATGAGGTGGAAGAGTTGGATCTGCCACTCGCCTGCCCCATGCCCGAAATGAGTCTCTGGAACTCGCATCCACGGGTGTACCTGCCGATCGAGCAGACTGGCAGTGCCAAGTGCCCTTACTGCGGCTCCGAATTCACGTTGCGTCGCTGATGTAACGGCCGGCAGGCAAGTGCGGTAGCCATGAACGAATTGGCAGAGCCGGCACTCAGGCTGTTGCGCACGCCACTGCGCGGACCGTCAGGCCACGGTGCAATTTTCACCAACCTCGCCGCGGGCATTGAAGTCCGCGTTCCGTGGTTCGAACCCCGCTACTGGATCGCCCGCGGCGCGATAGTGAACAGCCATGCAGGCCGGGGTGCGGTCACGGTTTTTGAACATGAAAGCCGCCGCTTCGTGCTGCGGCACTACCGGCGTGGTGGCCTGCCAGCTCGCTTCAGCGCGGACCGATACCTGTGGCTTGGCGAAACGCGCACCCGACCGCTCGCTGAAATGCAGCTGACGCTGCGCATGCACGCTGCAGGGCTACCGGTGCCGGTGCCCGTGGCAGTGCGGTATGAACGGCAGGGCATGGCATACCGCGCGGACATCATCACCGAATACCTGCCCGATACATTGACGCTCGCGCAGCGCCTTGCTGCGGGTGAGCTTGGCTTTGCGGCATGGGCCGCCATCGGTCGTTGCATCCGCGACTTTCATGATTACGGCCTGTGTCATGCCGATCTCAACGCGCACAACATCCTGCTGCGCAATGATGAGGAAGTATTCCTGGTCGACTTTGATCGTTGCGCACGCCGCAGGCCGGGCTTGTGGCGTGATGCCAACCTGGCGCGGTTGCGTCGTTCGCTGGATGCGCTGGAAGACCGTCGCAGCGAACCGCGCTTCGACGATGCCCAGTGGCAGTGCCTGCTGGCTGCCTGGCTCTGATGTCGCGCTGGCTGTACTCGCAACTGCTGCGAGTTGCGCTGCCTTTCGCAATGCTGGGCTTCCTGTGGCGCCGCTGGCGCAGTCCCGCGTACCGCGGCAGTCTGAGGGAGCGCCTGGGATGGTCACTGCAGCCGCGCATCGACCGGCCCATGTGGTTGCACGCGGCTTCTGTGGGTGAGGTGCGCGCATTGGCGGCGTTGTTGCGCGCATTGCACGCGGACGCAACACCGCTGCTGGTCACGGTGGGTACGCCAACTGGCCTCGCGCGCGCGCGCGAGATGTTTGCGGATCTGTGCAACCCCGCTACGGGCACGCAGGCGATTACCTTGCAGGCGGCTCCCTGGGATCTGCCGGGTTCCGTGCGGCGATTCCTGCGCGCGGTGCGGCCACGTGTCGCGGTGTTCATCGAAACCGAGCTGTGGCCCAACCTCGTGGCAGGCGCGTGCCGCACTGGTGTGCCACTGGTGCTGGTCAGTGCGCGCCTGTCAGCGCGCTCGCTGGGACGTTACCGGCGATTCGCGCCGCAGCTCATGTGTGACACGGTGCGCGCCTTCACCACAATCGGTGCGCAGAGTGAAGCGGATCGCGCGCGATTCATTGAGCTCGGCGCTGATGCCACAGCCGTGAGCGTGATCGGCAATCTCAAGTTCGACCTGCCGACGGATATCAACCAGGCAGAGCGCGGCGCTGCGCTGCGTGCGCGATGGGCCCCGCAAAGATCGCTTTGGGTTGCGGGCAGTACCCATCCCGGCGAGGAAGCCCAGTGCATCGCCGCGCACCATGAGCTGTTGCAGCGCGCGCGCGCGGCAGGGCTCGCACTGCCACTGCTGGCGCTGGCGCCGCGCCGGCCGGAACGCTTTGCGGCTGTGGCGCATTGGCTTGCCGCCCAGGGTCTCCAGGTGGCGCGCAGTTCACAGCATGCGGATGCCGTTGCCGAGATCGTGCTGATCGACGAAATGGGTGTGCTGACCGACTGGTACGCCGCGGGCGATGTGGCCTTCGTGGGCGGCAGCCTGGTGCCGGTGGGTGGACACAATCTGCTGGAACCAGCGGCCCTGGGCAAACCTGTAATCGCAGGTCCGCATGGGTTCAGCGCGCCGGAGGTGGCGCAGCGGCTGATCGAGGCGGGCGGCCTGCAGGTCGTGACGAACGCGGAACAACTGGCCGAAACGCTCGCCGCGCTGCTGGAAGGCAGCACGCTGGCGCGTGAACGCGGTGCGCTGGCCGCCGCGGCCGTTGCTGCGAGTCGGGGTGCGGCAACGCGCGCGCGCGCATTGATCGCCGCGCTGCCAGCGGCCGCGGACCTTATGGCGTCGCGGGGGCCACCGTCAGCCAGCGGTTGATTTCTTCAAGCGTGGCGCGATCCAGGTCGCCGGCAGCCAGACGCAGCTGGATCAGATTGTTGAGGTAGGAATATTTTGCTGCCGAATAGCTGGTCTCAGCCAGGATGAGCCCGCGGCGCGAGTTCAGCACGTCGACCGCCGTGCGCGTGCCGACTTCGTAGCCGGCCTCCTGGGCGGCCAGCGCGGTGCGGCTTGATTCCAGCGCTTGTTTCAGCGCCTGCACGCGCGCGATCTCGCTGTTCACGCCCAGGTAGGCATCGCGCGCCTGGCGCTCGGTGTTGCGTGAGGTGAACTCCAACCGCTCCTTCGCCGCGATCCACCGCTGTTCGCTGGCGCGCTCGCGCGACGACACGGCGCCGCCGCTGAACAAAGGCAGAGTAAAATTCAGCGACAGCGACTTGCTGTTGTTCTGCGTGGGGCTGGAAGGATTCGGCAAATACTCACCGGTCGTCTGGTCCAGGCGCGAACTCCGTGTGCTGTTGTCGGAGAAATTGCGGCCGGCGTTCAGGCTGATGGTGGGCAGGTGCCCGCCAAAGGCACTGCGCACAGCTTCGCGCGCGATGTCCGCAGCCAGCCGGCTTGAGATCAGAGTGAGGTTCTGTTCCATCGCAGCGCGCACCCAATCTTCTTCCGAAGCGGGGTTGGGCGAAGCCAGTGGCATGTTGTCGGCCAGTTCGTTCAGCGCCACTGGTTTTTCGCCGATGGTGGCGCGCAGCTGTTCTTCGGCACTGGCGAGCCTGCGTTTGGCGGAGATTACCTGTGCGGCGGCGTTGTCACGTTCGGCCTTCGCCTCCTGCACATCGGTGATGGCAATCAGGCCGACTTCAAAGCGCTGCTCGAACTGCTCCATCTGACGGGTGATGGCATTCCTTGCCACCTCCTGCGCCTCGAGGTCGTCACGCGCGTTCAGCACCGCAAAATATTGCTGCGCCACGCGCTGGGCGAGCGATTGCAGCGCGGCGAGGTAGTCGGACTCCGACTGCGCCACCTGGTGGTCGGCGGTGCGCAATGCCACCCATCGCTCCCAGGAGAACACGCTTTGGTTGAGGTTGATGCTCCAGGTGGAGCCGGAGTTGTTGCTCTTGCTGTCGAAGGGGAGGGGGCTTGGGTCGCCAGGAAAAAGTTCCTGTGTGCCGTTGGTGTTGCTCCAGCTGCGGCTGCGGCCAGCGGTGGCCGACAGCTGCGGCAACAGACTGGCGAGCGCCGCCGGACGGGCTTCGCGTCCCACCATTCGATTTGCCTGCGCTTCGCGGATCTGCGGGTCGTTGATCAGCGCCTGATCGTAAACAGACAGCAGGTCAGCGCTGCTTGCGGGCAACGACGCCACTACCAACGTGGCGAAACCGCCGAGGTACGACGAGAAAATTCCGCGTTTCATGTGTTTTCCTGAAATATTTTTATACGAACCGTATTCAGAGCCACCCCACTCAACCAAGTTCCCTGCGGCCAGCGCTTAAAATTGGAAGTGGCTGGGAGTGGCGGCATGCGTCAGCGGATCGATGACAGTCTCGAACAGGCTATGCACATCACGCAGCTTCGAGCTGCCGAGCCTCACCAGCTGCGCTTCCATGATTGGTGCGTTGCCTGTAACAACAAACAGGCGACCACCGGGCTTGAGCCAGGATTCAAAGCGCGCGTCGTATACCGGAAGTGAGCCGGTGACCACCACCACGTCGTAACCGGTCGGTGCCGGCTGCCACTCGAAGGCATCGGCCTCTTGCACCTGCGCATTGCCGATGCCCGCCGCTTTCAGATGTTGCCGGGCCTGTTGTGCCAGTTCCGGCCGGATTTCAAGGCTCAGCACCCGAGAGCCAAGCAACGCCAGGCAGGCAGTCAGATAGCCAGAACCGGTGCCGATCTCCAGCACGTGATCGCTGCGGCGGACGGTTACTGCCTGCAAGATGCGACCCACAACGGTGGGTGTAAGCATGTGCTCGCCATGGCCAAGCGCTATCGCAAGGTCCGCATACGCGGCGCCCTGCGCAGCCGCCGGAACAAAGATTTCGCGCGGTAGTTTTTCGAACACCGCAAGGGTTTCGGGTGGCAGCACCGACCAGGCGCGAATCTGCTGGTAAGTCATCTGCGAGCGGGTAGCACTGCTAGTCTGCATGGGAGCCAAGGATATCAGCTAGCTGATCTCTTTACCTTAACGCTGCCAGCAACTTAGCTAGCCCTTATGTCGTACTCTGCCCGTTGCCAAACGGCGACTACGCTATTCTGACCCAAGGCGATAAAGCCGGTTTCACAACTTCCAGGGCAGACGATGTCGGTATTGGGGCTGCTAAGCCTGATGTTTGCGTTTGCAGCCCTGGTCCTCCTGATCCTGTGGCTGTTCCAGCTGCGTGATGCAAGAGCGGTCACCAGGCTGACGCACGCCCTGCAGTCTGCCCTGGTCGGCAACAGGCCCGTCGAGCGGGTGGAATTTGATTCAGATCACCCCGATCTCGCGGCGCTCACTGCTGCTGTCAATCAACTGCTGCATCGGGCCACCCGAATCCCGGCCGGTGGTGCAGCGAGCAATCGTCTGTTCACGCAGGTGGGCGACCGCGTGCATGAGGTCGTGCTGTTGCACCGCGAAGTCATCCTCTATGCAAACCCGCAGTTCGCGCAGTTGCTGGGCGTGGATGGCATGTCCGTGGTGGGGCGCCGCCTGTCCGAGCTGGTGCCCCCGGATCAGGCAGGTCTGGTAGCGCAGAATCTCGAGCGCAGCCTTGAGGGCGATGCAGCCCAGACCCGCTTCGAGATTGACCTGATTGGTATGCAAGGCCAGCTGTCGCGGCTGGAGATCTCCAACACACCCATCGACCTGGAAGACGGCCGCGCCTTGCTGATCACCGGTGTGGAAGTGATTCCCACGCAGACGGTGCAGACACTGGGCGCCACCGGTAACGGCACCGGCATATTCGAGATCGGCGGCCGTTCCCGGGCGCGCCTCGCGCTCGAGTCGCTGGGCGAGGCCCTGATCACTACTGATACCGCTGGTCGTCTTGACTATGCCAATCCGGCCGCAGCTGAGCTGCTGGGTCTGGATCCCAAGCTGCTAGGCGGCCGCACGCTGGACCAGGTGATCACGCTGCTGGATGAAACTGATCGCAAGCTGCTCAAGGATCCGGTCGATCTGGCGCTGCGCGGCACGACCACCGTCGGGCTGGGCCGGCGCGCATTTCTGCTGGCGCGCAGCGCAGGCGCCGAGCGTTCGATCGAACTCACCGCTTCGCCCTTGCGCAGTCGCGACAATGGCACCGAGGAAATCACTGGCGCCGTGGTGCTGTTGCACGATGTCACGGAGCTGCGTGGCATCACGCGGCAGATGTCCTACCAGGCGACGCACGATGCGCTCACTGGGCTCGTCAACCGGGTCGAGTTCGAGGGCCGGCTCTCGGCATCGCTCGAGATTGCGCGGCGCGGCGAAGCGGCGCATGTGCTGTGTTTCATCGACCTGGATCATTTCAAGGCCGTGAACGATACCAACGGCCATCAGGCCGGTGACAGCCTGCTGCGCGAGGTGGCCAAACTGATGCGCGAGGCCGTGCGCGATTCGGATACGGTCGCCCGCATTGGTGGCGATGAGTTCGCGCTGCTGCTACCTGGATGTCCCCTGCTGAAAGGCCGGCAGATTGCCGACGATCTGACGCGTACCATTGCCGAGCACCGCTTTGTCTGGCGCGATCGCATCCATTCGGTTGGTGCAAGCATTGGCCTCGTGGAGCTGGCGCGCGACACTGGCAGTGTCGAAGAGATTCTCGCGGCGGCCGATTCGGCCTGCTATGTGGCGAAGAAGCAGGGCGCAGGCAAAGTCGTGGTGTACTCGGCACGCGATGAAGTAGCCGCGCGGCACAGTGGCGAGATCCACTGGCTGCGCATCCTGCAGGCGGCACTGCGGGACAATCTCTTCCGCCTGTACTGGCAGCCGATCGAGCCGGCTCACGGGCACAACGGCAGTGGTCCGGCCATGGAAGTTCTGGTGCGCCTGGCCAACGAACAGGGACTGGAACTGTCACCACTGGAGCTGGTGCGGGCCGCCGAACGCTATCGGCTGATGGGGCTGGTGGATCGCTGGGTGCTGCAGACCACGTTCACGGCGCTGGGGCGGGGGGCCATTGCGCTGCCTGCAGGGCGCAGCCTCGCCATCAACATTTCCGGGCAGACGCTGTCCGACGCGCAGTTCCTGGAGTTCGTGGTGGAGAGCTTCGACCGCAGTGGTGTGGAGCCGGAGCAGATCTGTTTCGAGATTTCCGAAGCATCCGTGGTTGCGAACCTGGATGCGGCGCGGCGTTTTGTCGGCGTGCTGCATGGCATGGGCTGCTCTTTCGCGCTGGATGATTTCGGCAGCAACCTGGGTTCGTTCTCGAGCCTGAAAAACCTGCCGATGGATTACCTGAAGATCGACGGCTCGTTCATGCACAACCTGGCACGCGACAGCGTGAACCAGGCGATGGTCACGGCCACCATCAAGCTGGCGCGTTCACTGAATTTCAAGGTGATTGCCGAACAGGTGGAAGATGCTGCGGGACTGGAGGCCGCGCGCAGCATGGGTGTCGACTATGTGCAGGGTTATGCGGTGGGACGGCCGAAGCCGCTGAACCTCGCTGCCTGAACGCGCTGGGGGGAGTGATGGCCAGCGTCGCCGGCGTTTTGCATCGCCGGGCGCATCAAGACATCAAGCCAGCGCTTGCCTGGCGTGATCGAGGCACTTGCGCACCTCGGCGACCGGCGTGCCCTCGCCGCGGTGCTCATATTCGATGTAGGCGGCAATCGGCCACTTCTCGCGCTTGAGGAGTTGGAGGACCTCGCGAATCGGCGTGTCGCCCGTGCCCCAGGGGGTGTTGTCGCCCTGATTTTTCTTCCGGTCCTTGATGTGCAGGTTGGTAATCAACGCATGCCGTGCGCGCAGAAACGCAACCGGGTCGTTGTTGCCTGCGGTGAAGTGGCCGATGTCGAGGTTGATGCGAAACTGCTTCGACATCGCCAGCGCCGCTTCCAGGCTGGCAATCGACGCAAACTCGTTGGGGTTGTCGACCGCCGAGTGATTGTGCATGGCGACGAGCATTTGATGCTTCTCGGCGAACGGCGCGACGCGGGGCGCGACCTTGAGCGTGCTCGACGCGGTGATGTATGTCGCGCCCAGCGCCTTGGCCATCTCGAACCCTCGCTCGATCTCGGCGTCGGTGAAGTTCTCGGCGAAGCTGTAGTTGTAGGCGGGGATCGACAGGCCCGCCGACTGGAACTTCTTGCGGATGCCCTGGAAGTACGACAGCGGCGTCTCGATGCGCCACCGGCGCAGGTCCTCGCGGACCTTCTGCCCTTCTTCAGGCGTTGGCCGGCGGCCGACGATCGGCGAAGCCGGCTCGATCATTGGCGACCAGAGTTCGCACTCGGTCAGGCCGCACTCTTTCATCGCCGCGACGATGGCGTCGGTCTGGTCACCGCCCGGCGCACGCGGCAGCTCGCGGAAGCTGTAGGTCTGGACGCCAAGCTGCACGCCGGCGACCTTCTGGGCGAAACCCAGGGAGGGAGCGGCCATGCCTGATAGGGCCAGCAGTCCGAATTCGCGACGTGTGTACATGGCTGCCTCGCCGGTTCAGAATTTTCTGGGTTCCAAGGGTCCGCGTTATGCTACGGGCTGAGTCGTCCCGTGACAATCGGATACATTTAGCCCTTCTCGCAATGACATTTTGCAAACACACCTAGACGCTCTGTGATGATTGCGCCCGTCCATTCTTCTGTCGTCACCCGCTTCCGCTGGATCATTGTCGGTCTGCTGTTCCTCGCGACGACGATCAACTACATCGACCGGCAGATCCTCGCACTGCTCAAGCCCCAACTCGACATCGAGCTCGGCTGGACGAACGAGCAATACGGCCAGGTCAACTCGGCCTTTCAGGCCGCCTACGCGATCAGCTACGTGGCCTTCGGCTGGTTCATCGACCGCGTGGGCATCAAGCTCGGCTACGCCATCTCCATCATCTGCTGGAGTTTCGCCGCACTTTCCCACGGCTTCGTGAGCACCGTGCGCGGATTCTTCTTCGCCCGCATCGCCCTGGGCGCCGGCGAGGGCGGCAATTTTCCCGCCTGCATCAAGACCGTCGCCTGCTGGTTTCCTCAGCGCGAGCGCGCCTTCGCCGCCAGCCTGTTCAACTCCGGCACCAACATCGCCCCCCTGATCGCCCCGGCCGTCGTCCCCTGGATCGCCCTGAACTACGGCTGGCAGATGTGCTTCATCGTCGCCGGCAGCGCCGGCTTCCTCTGGCTTGCGCTCTGGCTACCGCTCTACAAAAACATTCCCGCTGACAGCCGCCATGTGTCGGCCGCGGAGCGGGACCTCATTGATAGCGACCGGCAACCCGCGCCGACCGGGGCGCCGATCGGCTGGCTGCAGCTGTTCACCTTCCGCCAGACCTGGGCCATCGTGCTCGCCAAGTTCCTCACCGATCCCGTGTGGTGGTTCTTCCTGATCTGGCTGCCCGACTTCTTCAATAAAACCCGCGGCCTGGATCTGAAGAACAGCTGGGTGCATCTCGTCGGCATCTATGCCATTGCCACCGTGCTCAACCTCGCTGGCGGCTGGCTCAGCGGCCGCCTCATCCGCCGCGGCTGGACGATTACCCGCGCCCGCAAGACCGCCATGTTCATCTTTTCGCTTTGTGTCATCCCTGTGGTGTTCGCCCCTCAGACCAACGCATGGCTTGCGGTGTTTCTCATCGGCCTGGCCGGCGCCGCGCATCAGGCGTGGTCGGCGACGATCTATGCCTCGACTTCCGACATGTTTCCCAAGCGCACCATAGCGGCCATTTCAGGCATCGCAGGCATGGCCGGGGCCGTCGGTGGCATGTTGTTCCCCCCCTTCGCCGGGGCTCTGCTCGACCACTACAAGACCACCGCCGGGGGCGAGAGCGCCGGTTACGCCATCTTGTTCATCATGTGCGGCAGCGCCTACGTCGTGGCTTTTGCCCTGAATCACCTCTTCGCGCCGCGGTTCGACCAGATTCGTCAGAACGTTTGAGCTTCGCAAGGCCGCCGGCGGACTGGCGGAAAATGATCCAGCTGAGTCGTCCACTTCGGCCAGCTTGACGGGCCCTGGTGTCATGGCTTGTACTCCCAGTCCAGAACACTTTAAGGGGTTTAACATGTTGAGCCGTCGTTCATTTCTTGCTTCCGCTGGAGCCGGCATGGCCGCGGGTTCGCTCCTGTCGAACATTGCGTTGGCTGCGGACAGCAAAATCCCCCTCGGCATCCAGATGTGGACGGTGAAATCCGAAGCCGAGAAAGACCTTGAAGGCACGCTGCGCAAGCTCTACGCCTTCGGCTTCCGCGAAATCGAATTCGCCGGCTACTACGGCAAATCCGCAGCCGATATCGGCAAGCTGCTCAAGAACATCGGACTCACGCCGGTCAGCACGCATGCGGCCGCCGACCTCATCGCTTCAGGTGGCGACCAGGTCATCGCCGATGCGAAGGCGCTGGGACTCCAATACATCGTCTGCTCTTCGCCCTTGTCGAATGCCGCCAAGGTCAAACTCAACCCGGCCAAGAAGATGGGCGTGGGCGGCTGGAAATTGGACGCCGCTCTGTTCAATAAATTCGGCAAGCAGGTGAAGGCCGCCGGCTTGCAGTTCGGCTATCACAATCATTACGCCGAATTCAAAAAGGTCGATGGCAAGACCGGCTTCGATACTCTGTTTGCCTCCACCGATCCGGATCTTGTGAAGATCGAACTCGATGTGGGTTGGGCCGTGGCCGCGTCGCAGGATCCGGTCGCCATCCTCAACAAGTACCAGGGTCGCGTGGTCGCGCTGCACGTGAAGGACATCGGCAAGCTCAATCCCGATCCGCACAAGGCAACGACCGTTGCCGTGGGTGAAGGCATCGTCGACTGGAAGAAGGTCATCGGCACCGCGCAAAGCCACGGCGTGAAGCACTACTTCTACGAGCAGGAAGAGCCGTACACGCGGCCGATCCTCGAGTCGGCGAAGATCACCGCCGATTACCTCTCCAAGCTCACTGTCTGACAGTCGTGAAGACCATCAAGGGACCTGCGGTATTCCTGGCGCAGTTCGCAGGCGGCGGCCCGCATCTGCAGAATCTCGATGACATGGCCAAGTGGGCGAAGGAATGCGGCTTCATCGGCGTGCAGCTCCCGAGCTGGGATGGCCGCGTCATGGATCTCAAGAAGGCGGCCGAGAGCAAGACCTATTGCGATGAGCTGCGCGGCACGATGGCCAAGCATGGCATCGAGCCCACCGAGCTGTCGGCGCATCTGCAAGGTCAGCTGGTGGCGGTACACCCGGCCTACGACCTGCAATTCGACAACTTCGCTCCCGCCGAAGTGCATGGTAACCCGAAGGCGCGTCAGGCCTGGGCCGTGCAGCAGATGGAATACGTGGTCAAGGCCAGCAGAAACCTGGGGCTCAGGAACGTTGCAGCGTTTCCCGGCGCACTTGCCTGGCCCTATCTATATCCGTGGCCGCAGCGTCCGCCGGGCCTGATCGAAGCGGCGTTCGATGAGCTCGCGAAGCGCTGGAAACCGATCCTCGACATCTTCGAAGCCAACGGCCAGAACTGCTGCTTCGAAGTCCACCCGGGCGAGGACATTTTTGACGGTGAAACCTTCGAGATGTTTCTAGAGCGTGTGAAGGGCCACAAGGCCTGCAACATCTTGTACGACCCGTCGCACTTCGTGTTGCAGCAGCTCGACTACCTCGCGTACATCGACATCTATCAGGACCGCATCAAGATGTTCCACGTGAAGGATGCGGAGTTCCGTCCCACGGGCAAGCAAGGCGTGTATTCGGGCTATGCGCCCTGGGTGAATCGCGCCGGCCGCTTCCGCTCGCTCGGCGATGGGCAGGTGGATTTCAACGGCATCTTCTCGAAGTTGGCGGCTAACAACTACGAGGGCTGGGCCGTGCTCGAATGGGAGTGCGCGCTCAAGCATCCGGAAGACGGTGCGCGAGAAGGCTCGGCCTTCATCAAGAAGCACATCATCCGCGTGACCGAGAAGGCTTTCGACGATTTCGCAGCGGGCGGCGACAATTCCGTGGCGCTACGCACGCTGGGACTCAACTAGTAGCCGCGCCCACCGCTAGTCCTTGACCGCATACGCAGGGCGCCGGCATGCATACGAGGCAGCCTTGGTGGCGTCGCCACCCTTGAAGTGCGGATATTCAGGATAGCTGCACATCGGACGCGTGCCGGTGTCGCCACTGACTTCTACGGTCTTGGCCGGTGCTACGCCATTTTCCACCCAGTTCACGAGCAGCGCGAAGCGATCCGCGCGGCTCGGGATGGCCTGCGCTTCGACGGCTTTGCCTTTGCCATCGACGACAGCTGACTTGCCGGTGAGGCCGTGTCCGGTCTGCGGCAATACATAGAGGCGCGCAAATGCGTCGACGGCCTTGCGTCCCATCGTGTCGAGCAGGCTCTGGTAGTAATTCAACTGTTCGCCAGAAGGCGCGACTGTGTCGTCGGTGCCGATCGCCACGATCACCTTGCTGCCCCCGGCGGCGAAGGCTTTGAGATCGGACTGCGAGGAATCGAGCCAGGCGGCGACCTGCGCATGGCGCGCGCCATGGCGCGCCACGTTGTAGTCGAGCGAATTGCCCGCCGGATCCTGCATCAGGAAGCCGGTGACGCCGTCGGTTCCCAACCGGGTGAAATTCGGCGCATCCGCGGCCGCACCCTCTTGTCCCTTATAACGCCGCGCCACCAGCAGCGCCTCAGCCGGCACCATTTTGTTTACTTCCAGGCCGGGTGCGGCAATGGCCGTCGTCGGCGCCGACATGCCGAAGCGCGTGAGGCCGTTCGGCAAGGCGAAGCCGGGCCTGTAGTCGGAGAAGATCAGGTGCAGTGTGGCGATCTGTGCTTTGCTGAGGCAATCACCGGCTGCAACCCCCTTGCGGCAACGCAGCGCCGACCAGGGATTGGCAGGACCCTTCCGATCGTTGACGTTGAAGATCGCGCGGCAGTCGACGTAGTTGTTGATTACCGCGTCGATGCTGCCGTCAAGCCCATCGCATTGGCGCATGAACTCAGCAAGCAGCATCGGCCCCCGCTCAGCCGGCACCCAGTTTGCCAGCGGCTTTTCCTGGATACGCACCAGCGTGGGAGACAGCATCAACGTCGAAAAACCGGTGACGGGAACCGAAGACAGTACACCGTTGTAGTCCTTCGGATAACGTTGCGCGACTGTCAGGCCTTCGCGTCCGCCCTGGGAACCACCAACAAAATAGTTGTAAGCGGGCGCGGAGCCGTACGCTGCCTTGATCAATACGAATGCGGCATCGTGCGTCTTCTTCATCTGCTGAAAGCCGAGGTTGCGGATCGCTTCGTCATTGAGCAGCCAGCTAGGATCGTCTTTGACCGAATGACCGGAATCGCTACCGTAGGTAACGTAGCCGCGCGCCAGCTCTGATCGGTCGCTCCTGCCCCCAAGTCCTGGCACTGTGCCATTCAGGCCGCCGCCGCCCATTTGTATGGCGCGGTTGTTCCACATGGCGGGAAGCGCCACGCCGAAATTGATGTCGCGCGCGTTGGCGCTCCTGTCCACCGGAGCAAGGCGGCCGTCGATGCGGCAATGTACTACCGTCGTGCTGTCGTCCCATTTCGCACTGATGATCTGCACGGCTGAGACGGGCTCACCGATTTGTGCAGGGGAAATACTGGTTCGTTGCAAGGCCTCGCAACGCTCACGCGTCAGCGCACCCTGCGCGAAGCTCTGGCTTTGCCACACACCTGTTGCGCACAGCAGAAGCAGGGCCAGTTTCTTGTGCAGATTCTTCATTGGTATTTCCACTTATGGTCGATCTTGTTGTGTGCGATTCGCGCAACTCCGGAACGCGGCAAGCCATTGCCGCCCACGCAGCGGCGCAATGACGGCGCACATGTCAGCATACTTCTGTCCCAGCGACCAGATGGCCCTTTCGGGGAGATTCCTGGGGCTATTTGCAAGACCCTTGCAAAAATCCTGGGTGCCACCACATACGCGGCGTGTGCGGCAAGCCCGCGGAAACTAGCAGGCGCGCCGCTGGTCAATTCTGTACAGCAGTTTCGGAGGAACGACCATGTTTCTTAAAAGTTGCAGCGGCAGATATCTAGTTCCGGCACTAAGCGCGCTGGCGCTGTCTGCCTGTTCGCCCAACGCATCGACCGCGTCGCCCGCTCGCGTCGCCGCGCCCCCAATTGCGGTTCCTGCCGCCCCGCTGGTCCCAGGCCTGCCTGATTTCACGGGGCTGGTGCAGACTTACGGGCCGGCAGTAGTGAATGTACAGGTCACCGCCAAGCGTCCGCAGCGGGGCGGCCAGGAAGAGATGATGCGCGACCGTCTACGCCAGTTCGGCATTCCGATGCCGGATTTGCCGCAGGGTCAGAGCCCGGCGCATGGCACGGGTTCGGGGTTCATCGTGTCCACTGATGGCTACATTCTCACCAACCGCCATGTAGTGCAGGACGCGACGGAAGTGAAGGTGAAACTCACCGACCGGCGTGAGTTCTCCGCCAAGGTGATTGGCATGGACGAGAGCACCGACGTTGCCGTGATCAAGATCGAAGGCAGCAATCTGCCCACTGTGCGCATTGGCGACCCTGAGAAGCTCAAGCCCGGTCAGTGGGTGGTAGCCATAGGTTCACCCTTCGGCATGGAAAACAGCGTGACCGCAGGCATTGTCAGTGCGACGTCCCGCCGGATTTCCGGTGAGCGGTTCGTACCCTTCATCCAAACCGATGTGGCGGTGAATCCGGGCAACTCGGGTGGTCCGCTGTTTAATCTCAATGGCGAAGTCGTGGGGATCAACTCCCAGATATACAGCCAGAGTGGCGGCTACATGGGCGTGTCATTTGCGATTCCGATCGACATGGCGAACAACGTCCGCGAGCAGCTAGTCACCACCGGCAAGGTGACGCGCGGCCGTATCGGTGTGCTGATTCAGCCGTTGGACGCTGATTTGGCTGAGTCGTTTGGACTGGATCGCCCGCACGGCGCGCTCGTTACTGACGTCACAAAGGGCGAAGCTGCCGACAAGGCGGGTATCAAGCCTGGGGACATCATTCTCAGTGTGGGCGGCAAGCCGGTGGCAAGCGAGGTACTGTTGCCTTCCCTGGTGGCGGCCATCAAGCCGGGCACCAGCACGGAGTTCGAAATTTGGAGAGACGGCAAGCAGCGCACTTTCGCGGTGAAGGTGGGCGAAAACAAGGAAAGTGGGGCGAAGGCTGCGTTGGTACCCGGTGGCCGCGGCGAAAACAGTCGCGGCGAGCGCGGCTCGCCGGAACGCGAGGTGCTCGGCCTGTCGGTCCGCCCGCTCACGGCACAGGAGAAGCAGCAGGCTCACACGGCAGGTTCGCTGGTGGTGGAAGATGTCAGTGGGCCCGCCGAGCAGGCCGGCATCCAGCCAGACGACATCATCCTGGGCGTGGGCAGCACCAATGTGACCACTGCGGCGGAATTGCGGGCGGCCGTCGCCCAGGGCAAAAGCAGGCACGTTCCGCTGCGTGTGCAGCGCGGGGAGATTGTCCAGTTCGCGCAGATCTTGCAGGAGTAGGGCACGTCGAACCATAACGGTCCCAAGGGTTGGGTGGCTCGCATGATCTACGACTCACCCAACCGCGCACCGGGTGCGCGCCAAGGAACTACTACCGTGATCAAAGGTGTCTCCGCTAAAATCGTTGCTTCATGCATCCGCCGAAGCGATTTGCAAATCCGGCCGGAAGGCGCCGGCAATGGGTTTTGATACTGGCGCTGGGTCTTGGCGTCTCGCTGCTCTTTGCACTCGTTGTCAACCAAACTGCTGCCGTCGAGGCGGCACCCCGCCCGGTCACTCCGCGCAGCAACCTCACGGTCGAGGAACAAGCGAACATCGCGGTGTTCGAGAAGTGGAAGTCGTCCGTGGTCTACATTTCGACAAGCCAGCGGGTCGTGGACTTCTGGACGCGCAATGTGATGAGCGTACCGCGTGGCACCGGCTCCGGCTTCGTCTGGGACGAGCAGGGCCACGTGGTTACGAATCTGCACGTGATTCGCGGTGCGGCTGATGCCACGATCAAGCTGGCCGACGGCCGTGATTACCCAGCAACGCTCGTAGGTGCAAGTGAAGCGCACGACATAGCCGTACTGCGCATCACGGTGCCAGACCGGCGGCCCGCGCCGCTGGCTATCGGGACCAGCGGCGACCTTCGCGTGGGGCAGAAAGTATTCGCGATCGGTAACCCGTTCGGCCTCGACTGGAGCCTCACGATCGGCATCGTATCTGCGCTGGACCGCTCTCTTGATGGCGAAGACGGCGGCGTCATCCGCCACTTGATCCAGACCGATGCGGCGATCAACCCGGGCAACTCTGGCGGACCGCTGCTCGACAGCGGGGGTCGGCTCATCGGCATGAATACTGCCATCTACAGCCCGTCCGGCGCGAGCGCGGGAGTCGGATTCGCGGTGCCTGTGGATACCGTCAACCGAGTGGTGCCGCAGATCATCGCTACAGGCCACTACTCTGCGCCAAGCCTCGGCATCGAGGTCGACGATGCATTGAGTCGTGCGGTCGAGCGCGAGCTTGGGGTCGTGGGAGTCGCGGTGCTTCGCGCAGGAAAGGGCGACCAGACGTTGCGCGGTGCCCGCCTGGGTCCGCGCAACACGGTCGTGCCGGGTGACGTGATTCTCAGCATCGATGGCAAGATCGTGCGCACCGCCGCCGAACTTGCCGCAACGCTCGACGACTACAAGATCGGCCAGCAGTTGAAACTGCAGGTTTGGCGCGAAGGGCGGCGCATCGATGTCTTGGCGGCTGTCCGGCAGGGAGAGGAAGGGTGAGCCCGGCCTGTGACGATCAACCCGCTGCGGCGGTGGCACCGCTAAACGCAGTCGCAACCGCTCAATGGAATTGTCCGACGTGTAACGTCACCATTGGCACGCCGCATTGCCCGGTCTGCGGTGAACGGCTGCCGTCGGCACACGATCTCTCACTGCGCGGGTTGCTGCACCACCTGTTCACGGCCTTCACCAGCATCGACAGCCGCCTGATTCGCAGCTTCAAAATGCTGTTGTCGCGGCCCGGCGCGCTGACGCAGGCCTTCGTTCGTGGTCAGCGCAAACCGTACGTGGGACCGCTCGAGTTATTCATCGTTGCCAACGTCATCTTCTTCGCGACGCAATCTCTGACGAAAGTAAACATCCTGTCGGCGACCCTTGACGCGCATCTCAACAATGAAAAATGGAGCGCGACTGCGCAGGCACTGGTGGCGGCACGGCTGGCATCGGCACATACGACGGTCGAACACTATGCGCCGGTTTTCGACATGGCGATCGTGGTCTACGCCAAATCGCTCATCTTCCTGATGACGTTGCCATTCTCGCTTTTACTGCCGCTGTTGTTCCTGCGCAGGCGTCAGCCTTTCGCGGCGCACGTGGTATTTTCCTTGCACTTCCATTCGTTCGTGCTGCTGCTTTTCTGCCTGTCCCTGCTGTTGGTGGCTGCCAACGAGTTTTTCGGAGGCGATGGGGTGAACTCTCTTGCCATCGCCTCGGTGGTGAATATCGGCAACTTGCTGGTTTGCGCGGGCTACCTGTTTTTCGCAACCCGCGTCGCTTACGGCTCGCGCGGGATACTGCAGGTACTTAAGATCCCGCTGCTGGCGCTCGCGGTGGGTGGAATCTTCGAGGGCTATCGTTTCGTCGTGTTTCTGATTACTTTGTATTCCACGACCTGATTGCGACTAGGCCCCGGGCTGCGCGGGAACCGCCGCCATGTTCATGTAGACGTTCTCCCAGATATGGCCGTCCGGATCCTCGAAACTGCGGCCGTACATGAAGCCCAGATCCTGGGTAGGTGTAGGCTCAGCATGGCCACCGGCCGCGATCGCGCGCTCGACGATGCCATCGACCGACTTCCGACTGTCGTGGCTCAGGCACAGCAGCACCTGGGCGGATTGGCGCGCATCGGGAATCGTCTTTTTGGTGAATGTCTTCCAGAATTCGTGACGCAGCAGCATCACCACGATTGCGTCCGACCACATCATCGCGGCCGCCTGGTCGTTGGTGAACTGCGGGTTGTTGGTGAAGCCCACGGCTTCGTAGAAGCGCATCGACGCCGGCAGGTCGGTCACCGGCAGGTTGACGAAGATCATCTTGGGCATGACAGGCACTCCTTTCTCATTTGCCATCGACGAGTTCACAAGAACATTGAGGAAAGGGGAGGATATCAGACAGAGCTTGCGTATCCGCTATGCTTCAGACTGAGTCCATGCCTGTGTTGTTGTCTACGTTGCACCAGTCCCGATGAAAATTGAAGTCCACGAAATGAAATCCTCCCGAATCGGGGAATACCGTTCCTTCCTTGGCGAGGGTTTGGCGCGGGATGAACAGCATTTCAGGATTTCGCCTTCGGACGACGCTGCGGCCCCTTTTCCCACGCAGGACAAAGAAGACAGTTTCACCCTGGCGGCCTATGTGGACGGCGCGCTGGCGGGAGTGGTGAGCTTCGAACGGGATGGAAAGACCCGGGAAAAGTTGCGCCACAAAGGCATTCTCTTCCGCATGTACGTGAACGGGGATTTTCGTGGCTGCGGGCTCGGCAAACGGTTGATCGGCGAGGCGCTCTCCAGGGCCGTCCGGTTGGGCGATATCGAACGCATCAATCTCACCGTGGTCTCCGACAACGCCGCGGCCAAAGCGCTCTATGAAAGTTTTGGATTCGCCACTTTCGGGATCGAACCGAATGCAATCAAATGGAACGGAAAGTATTTCGCTGAGGTGAGCATGGGCCTGGAGTTGCGGAAATAACACGCGGGATCGTGACGGGAAGCATAAAAGGGGAGGGTGCGTAGGTGCGTACGGGCCTTCTACCCTGGGGCTGATAAGCTCGTACGCAGGCGTTGAGCCAAACCACCGGCTGGGATGTCGCGTACGCGACCGAAAATAAGGACTTCACACGCATGAAACGAACCGCATTCTTGGCTGGCTGCGCACTAGCGGCGCTCTCGACCCTGGCGCAAGCCGCCGCTCCTCTGCCGCCGTTGCCCGCCGCGCAGAATATCCCCAGTCCAGGCGCCGACACTGGCAAGCCCTATGCCCCGCAGACCATTCTCCCCGGCGGCGTCGTGGTGCCCTTGTTCCCGCCCAATTCCCGCTACCTCATGGCTGACAAGGTCCACATCCCTGAGGTCTACAACATGAGCCGCGTGGTGCCAGGCCGGATCAGCAGCATCGTGTCCATCCACAATCCGTCCATCGAAGTGCACCTGGTCGAACGTGCCCTCAATACCGGCACTGCGATCATCGTCATAGCTGGCGGTGGTCATCGCACCCTGAATGTCGGCGGCGAGAGCGCTGACTTCGTGCCCTTCTTCTATAACTACGGCATCAACACGGTGATCCTGCGTAACCGCCTCCGCGCCGATGGTTACAAAGCCGAAGTGGATGCTGTAAACGATGTCCAACAAGCCGTCCGCGTTGTCCGCGCCTATGCGAAGGAGTGGGGCATCGACCCCAATAGAATCGGTGTCATGGGCTTCTCTGCCGGCGCTGAACTCGCCGCGCCCGCCGCCGTTCTTTATGACGAATGGGACAAGAAGAACAACGACGCCGCAGATCCCTTCGCAGGCATCTCTTCTCGTCCGGATTTCGCCGGCATCATCTACCCGGGGCCAACGCCGTTTACCCGTAACCGCACTGCTCCGCCCATCCCGAAAAACGTTCCCCCGGCGTTCCTCGTGTGCGGCAGCGCCGGAGACCAGAGTCACGCCATCTGGGCGCTCGAATACTACGAAGCCATGCTGTTTGCTGGCGTTCCCAATGTCGAAATGCACCTGTATGGCAACGGACGTCACCCCGGTGACCCTCTACCCGACGGCACCAATATGTCCGGTGGCCTCACTGATCGCAACGCAATCCCCTACGGAACATGGCAGTACCGCTTCATCGACTGGGCTCGGGATCTGGGCTTCCTCCAGAAGCCCGGCTTCGAAACCAAAGCGGCCAAGGATGTAGCAGCCTACGTGGCTAATCCGCCCCGTCCTTACGGGCAAGGTCGCGGCGGGCAGGGCCAAGGTGGCCCGGCTCCCGGAGTTCCCGGCACCGCTCCCGCCGCACAAGTCCCTGCAACACCAACACGATGACGAAGTACGACCAAGTAGCTCCTCGGCGGACGCATCACGTATAGCTACACGCTCAAGGCAAATGAAACGCAGCGATCATGAAAGGAGTGAAGACTGCGTTGGCATTCGGTGCCGCTTGTTTGTTGATGTGCCTGTCTGGCGTTGCACAGTCCGGAGAGGAGCAGATCATGGGCGGCGTCAACCAGTCAGAGGCCGTCCACACGAGAACGTGTGAACGGCCTCCAATCGATTAAACGATGGAGTGTCAGCGGACGGGCGTCAGTTGCCCAATGGGCTTGTCACCAAGGGCGATATCGTCGAAATAGATGTCCGTGTCGGCCGTGTTTCCGCCGGCTCGGCTCCAGGCCCGGAACCCGATGTTGAACTCGGTGAATCCACCGGGAACCAAGGCACTCGTCAGACGCCCTTCAGTGTCGCGCGGAGTCACGGGATTGAACGCGAACGCCTTATTGGCGACGAGTGTCCCGTCGACCCACAGGGCAATTCGAGTCTCGGGCTTGTTGGTCATTTCCCATTCGAGGCAGAACCAACGGCCAATCGGCGGCGTGCCCTGGCGAGCAGTGGTCTCACTGCGGGGATGCCCTTCGGCCGGCGCGTTCTGCTGATACGAAATCATGAAGTTGCCGCCATTTGACCCGATCTCCAGGAAGTCGGAAATCGGAAAACCGGTGGTGCCCGCGTGCATGTAGACGTTGTGAGCGGCTGCGAGGCCACTGATGTAGACGTACGCTCGCCCGTAGAGATGGTCTCGAAGGGCCGCCGGGAGCATCGTCCCGACGAAGGCCCAAGAGGTGCTCCCTGCCACTCCCGCTGGAAGGCGCGCTTTGAGCGCTTGCCTGCCATGGGCGACTTTCTCCGTCGTCACGCCGATTGTTTGATCGCCACTCACGTGGCTGGTCCACTTCTTTGCGTCGAGTTGGCCGGCTTCGAAATCGTCCGTGAACAACGCCGCGCCATTCGGGGGGCGAACGACTGGGT
>JBDSJD010000034.1:0-11514 GCA_039917615.1 Steroidobacteraceae bacterium | reverse complement strand
GCATCTGGCGAGCAAATTGATATCGGCCCACTCGGTGCAAGTCTACTGCGACAGGCAGTCTCCACTACCCTGATCAGATCAGATCACTTTGAGATCTTCCGGCTCGTGCTACACGCTGGCGACATGGTGCCTGATCACAAGCTGCCACGTATTTACGAGGTGCCAAGCGTGGTCACGATTCAGTGCATAGAAGGAGCAGTCGCGGTTGAAGCTCATGGGCGAAGCCAGAACATGCAGTCGGGCCACATGTTGTATCTTGCCAAAGGCGAGCCCCACGCCCTCAAGGCGATTGAGGACTGCTCGCTCCTGATCACGATGTTGGTGGGGCGGGAATAGAGTGTTGCCGTGGTAAAGCAAGAATACGATCGTCTGCTGCCAGCTGTGATCTCGACCTGGCGCCACTGTTAGCTTCAACGCATGCGGCACGCGCAGGTCGCCCTACCCGCCTCACAGATGGGCTGGACTTTCGCCCCGGTACAGACTGCTACGAACCCCCGGCTGCGCGCAGCCTGCGCTCCAACCAACTTTCGTCACAGGTTACACAGATGGTAGGCCTGTATGGAGTGACTCGCCTCGGAGCCAATGCAGTCACAGTTTCTTGATCAACCCTATTACTTGTTCGCGTTCGCCACCCGACGGTAAAACCACTTTTTCGCCACTTCCACGGCGCATACATAGGCCAGGGTCAGACCCACCATGGCGAGCATCAGCAGCGCAGGCAGCGGAGCGCGTATGATCTGTGCATGAACCACTTTCGCCAATCGGGCTCCGATGATCTCAAGAGCATCGCCAGGCGCGTCATGTTGGAACGCGGCTTATTGCCGGATTTTTCCGCTGCTGCCCTCAGGCAGAGCGAAATCATCACGGCCGCGGCGAGCACCTCAGGATCTGACATTCGCGACCTTCGCGCGCTGCTCTGGGCTTCTATCGACAACGACGATTCCCGCGACCTCGACCAACTGTCCGTGGCTGAACCGCTGCCAAATGGTGCCGTCAAGATACTGATCGCAATCGCGGACGTCGACGCCCTGGTTGGCCGCGGTTCGCCCATCGACGATCACGCGCGCGCCAACACAACATCTGTCTACACAGCGGCACAGGTCTTTCCGATGCTGCCCGAGAAACTTTCCACCGATTTGACCTCTCTGGGAGAGGGGCAGACGCGCCTCGCGATTGTGATCGAAATGACGGTCGGCAAGGAAGGCGCCGTCAGCGACCCTCAGGTGTATCGCGCCGCCGTGCTCAATCGCGCCAAGCTGGCATACAGCAGCGTCGGTGCCTGGCTGGAAAACAATGCCGCGCCGCCCAGGCAGGTCGCCGACGTCGTCGGGCTGGAGCAGCAGCTGCGATTGCAGGACCAAGTTGCCCAGGCCCTGAAAGCGGTGCGTCACGCTAATGGTGCGCTGACGCTCGAAACGATCGAAGCGCGCGCCGTGTTCGACGACGGCGTGTTGACCGATCTGCGCCCCGATGAGAAGAACCGCGCCAAGGAACTCATCGAGGATTTCATGATCGCCGCCAACGGGGTTACCGCCCGATTCCTCGATGCCCGGAAGTTGCCGTCACTGCGCCGCGTGCTGCGCAGCCCGGAAAGATGGGAGCGCATTGTGGCGCTGGCGGCGAGTTTCGGTGAACGCCTACCGGCCACTCCCGATGTAGTGGCGCTCAACGCCTTCCTGATAAAGCGCCGCGAAGCCGACCCAGCGCGCTTTCCCGATGTCTCGCTGAGCGTCATCAAGATGCTGGGCTCGGGTGAGTATGTGTTGGAATTGCCCGGCCAGCGGGCTGCCGGTCATTTTGGACTCGCCGTGAACGACTACACTCACTCAACGGCGCCCAATCGACGCTTTCCGGATCTCATCACGCAGCGCCTGCTCAAATCCGCACTTGCCGGCAGCCCCGCACCCTACACCGATGCGCAACTGCAAGAGCTGGCCGAGCACTGCACACAGCAGGAGGACATGGCGACAAAGGTTGAGCGACAGGTGCGGAAATCCGCTGCGGCCATGTTGTTGGGTTCGCACATTGGCGAGCGCTTCGATGCGATCGTGACGGGGGCGTCTGACAAGGGCACGTGGGTGCGGATCTCGAGGCCCACGGCCGAAGGTCGCCTAGTCAAAGGATTTGAAGGACTCGACGTCGGGGATACCGTGCAGGTACAGCTGGTACACACGGATGCGGCTCGCGGCTTCATCGACTTTGCACGGGCGCACTGACGACCATGTCCGTCGACGGACCCGCCACTCCCTTGCTCGCGTATGACGATCAGGAGTTCCTCGCCAGCGACGATGCGCGATCGCTGCGCATTCTGGCGGAATATCTGGGGCCGCTGCGCACGTTTCGCCGCGCACAAGTGCACGACACCATCGTCTTCTTCGGTTCCGCGCGCATCACGCCCGACGGCCCGCTCGGGCGCTACTACGAGGAGGCTCGCCAGCTGGCGAAACTACTCACCACCTGGTCGAAAGGTCTGGGCTCGCGGGCCAATCGTTATGTGGTCTGCTCGGGCGGTGGTGGCGGCATCATGGAGGCCGCCAATCGCGGCGCCTCGGAGGCCGGCGGCAAGACCATCGGACTCAATATCAGCTTGCCGCATGAGCAGCAATCCAACCCCTACATCACGCACGCGCTGTCCATGCAGTTCCGCTACTTCTTCATGCGCAAGCTGTGGTTCGCGCATCTGGCGCGCGCACTCGTGGTATTTCCGGGCGGCTTTGGCACCCTGGATGAACTCAGTGAGATTCTGACACTGTCCCAGACGGGTAAACTCACTCACAGAATACCCGTGATCCTCTATGGCAAGAGCTACTGGAACGAGGTCATCGATTTCGATGCCATGCTGCGTCACGGCATGATCAGTGGCGAAGATCTGGCGTTGTTCCAGTACGCCGATGATCCCGCCACGGCACTGCACCTCATCACAGAGGGATTGATCCCCGGACCGGAAGAAGACGCACCAGCTTTTGCTCACTCGCGAGCGTGCCCTACCTGAGCGGCCTGCGTGGGAAGCCAGCTATTTGCAGCAACCCGCTGACGATCGGCCTCCACGAGCTTGTTGCAGCAGAACGACTGGTCCGCGACGGTCCGACGCTGGCGCGAAGGAATCGATCAATCCCGTCCCAAGCAGGGTCTTGATGTTTCGTGGATCGTTGCGCGACTCGGCGACCAGCAAATCTACCGGCGACATCACCCCTGTATTGAGGAGCGCGGCAGATTTAGAGTGCAAGTTACAAGTGCTGCGGCAACAGTTATACGGAGTGAAAACCAGCGGCCGCTTGGAATCCAGCGAGCTTCGGCGCCGCCCAACAGACGCTTGACACGCATGAAACCACGTCAGGATCGCTGTGGGTACATTTAGGGGTATCTGTATTCCACTGATTCGAGCTCTGCCTTCTAACTCAGGCAGTTACGCGCAATTATCGAGTCCTCTCCTGGCACCGTCAGATTTCGAGCATCGCGCCGAGCCGGTCGACCGCCAACATCCGACAGCACGCTAATTTCATTCGATCCGAAGGAGCCGCATCGGCTAACGTAAAGGTTTTCGGAAGTGCTGCCATGTCGTTCAAGCGGCAAGCTGCTGGTCAGTTTCCGGGCGATTTCGAGATTGAGTGAGATCTCTTAAAAATGGAAATTGGCGGAGAGTGAGGGATTCGAACCGCACCCCTAACCAACTGTTTTCAGGCCGAAAGTCCTTAGTTGCAAATATCGATACCGTAAGAAGTACCGTATACGCCTTCACACTGAAAACACTGTCTCATGCGAGCTCAAGAATGCTCTCGGAGCCAAGGTAATTGTAGCGAACGTTGATCTGACGAAGCAATGCACCACAGTCATGCATTGCCACTGTCTCCTATGGCAAGGCGTTACGCAGCCAGTTCATCGTGCTCGTAGTAACCCGTGCACGCGCGCAGGGTTCTTGTGCAACAGGTATCCCAAGTCGGTCGCGGGGACCGCCGTCGTCGAAATCGTCAGAAGCATGGAGCTATGATCGCACGATGGCGCCCGGCGAGCGCCAATCATGTACCTGTCGTCAGGCTGCGAGTTTCAACTTGGGCTTGAGCCCAGCTCGCGAAGCCAGCCGTACCAGCAGATCCATGCTGAATCGGTTGATCTTTCCCCGCTTCAGGTCCGACACGCGCGCCTGGGTAACTCCCAGCACGTTGGCTGCCTCGGCTTGCGTCATGCCGCTCTTTTCCAACCAGTGCCCCAGGCCAATCAGCAACTGCGCGCGCATCTCCATCTCGGCAGCTTTCTCTGCAGGAAAGATATCGCGAAATACGCTGCGCCCTGCCGGCGTGACGTGACGAGGACCGTGTTCACTGTCCGCAACTTTCTTGGCCTTCATGTCTTCACCTTAATCGACTTGAATCTCTTCGTCGCCAATTCCAGATCTGAACGACTAGTCCGTGGCGTCTTCTTCTGGAAGCAATGCAACACATAGACCCCTTCTGGTCGCGTTGCGAGATAGACCATCCGGAAGATTCCCGCTTCGTCCCGCACACGAATCTCCTTAACCCCGGCGCCGACAGTCTTCATTGGCTTCCAATCCATCGGATCGAAGCCGCACTGAACCCGGTACAACTCAAAGCCCAGAAAATTCTGCGCTTCCTCCGGGAACAGCTTCAGGTCTTCCCTGCTGCCGCCCATCCAGATTACGGCTTTGACTGAGGGACTATGCCTGATCTCGCATATGTATGCAACATTTGGCATAACGCGGGGCTTTCGGGTACTCATCGTGTGCGGTCGTCACGGACACGAGGATCGCGGATACGCTGGCGCACCTCGTGGGCGACCAATTCCCTGTCTGTCCGTGCGGGTGGCATTCGCTCCAAAAAGCGCTGGACGTCACGGGCTAGATCCGGGTAACCGTCCCTTGCCAGCAAGCCAGCAACAAAATGCCATCCCCCTTCGACCGCGCTCCGTGTTCTTGCAAGTTTGCCTTTGCCGTTTTCGAAGCTGGCGCTCCCTTTCACCAACTCTTTGGCTACGGCCTCGTTTTGCGCTCGGGTGTACGTGGAATCGCCCCGCAGGCCTGCACGATAGATGCCGTCCCTTTTGGCCTTGCTGCTCTTACCTCGAACCGCGCGTTCAGTGGCGTTGGCCTCGACATTGAGGAGCCTCAGGTTTCGAGCGAACTCCGAGCGCCAGTAGCGCAATGTGGCTTTCTTGATGTTCAGCCGCACACCGTGCTCGCTCACGGCCTTTAGCACGAGATGGACATGGGGATGAGCTTCATCGGTATGCAGGGCGAAGGCGTAGCGATGCTGACCCCAGAACTCCTCACGAGCGAAGTTGCGCACCGCTCCCAGCACCTTCTCCGGGGGAGTGCCGGGCGGCATCGAGAACATGAGCTTGTGGACCAGTTTCGGTGGCTTGCCGCCCTTGGTGGCGCCGAGAGCTGACTGACGTCGCACGTCGTCGATGTCCAGATCCCAGTCCGCCAGGAGCGTCTTTTCAATTGTGGAACGCACGCGGTCGCCGTCGTCTGTTTCCAGTTCCAACTCCCCGTCTCGCCCGATGTAGTTTAGGTGCTTGCCCACCGCCTTGAAGTCGTTGCTGGCCCGAGGGAGCACCTTCACCACCGCTTCTGGCGCCCGCTGCACGGTCCGCCGGATCTGCTCTACCTGCGCTGGTGTCAGTCGGCCACCCGCCCCGCCTGAAACGCGACCGTAGGAGACGATATCGAAAAGCGGCTGTCCTTCCCGAACCCTAGATGTCCGCGTGGGCATGCCCCGCCTCCCAACTGGTGACATTCGCTCTCAGGAGCGCCTTGGTGTGGTCGCGCAGGCCTTCGCAAATTCTTAGCATCGTCCGGAAATCTCCGTGCAGGGATCCAGGTAGCCTGCCGCCCTCGTTTGCCACCTTGGCGATCTGGTTGATATTTCGGCCAATGGAAGCCAGCTCGGCGATGCTGCGCTTGAGCGCCAGGAGCTCGTCCTTCGGCAACGGGGCCAGCGACCGCAGGTGCGACCGGGTCAGGACGGACAGGTACGTGGCAGGTCGCAGTCCTCGCGCTGCAGCACGGGCTTCCAGCAGGAGCCGGTCTTCGTCGCGAAGACGGACGTAAACAGGTTTGGGGCAACCCTTGGAATCGCGCACTGCGCTGCCATGACGATGTGTGCAGGCTGCCCTGCGAACATCCGGATCAACTGAGCTGCCCGCGTCGAGCACCCCTATTTCTCGGATGACCAGGCGCTTGAGCCATGCGGCTTCCGACAACAACTCGCGGTTAGCGATGACCTGCGCTTCGCGTTTGATCTCTGGTGATACGCGTGCCTTCAGGATTTCTGTGCAGTTCATGGGACCCAATGTGACCCAATAGCCGCTGGCTAGCTATCCTGCAATCACTCCAAATTAGCCCAATACCCCACTCTCCTCGATTCCGACTCGCGATTTCCTCCGCGCCGGAATTACTCAAACACCCGACCCAAATGAGTGCACCGGCATTGGATGTCTACCTGCCAAGACCGATGCCTCAGCGCTCCGCGCGTGCGCCCTGGTTCCTGGTCATGGAGTGGCTGAAACCACTTTCCAAATTACCCCGTTCCGGTATCCTGCGGTGTTGAATGCCTTTCACACGCAGAGCGTTTCTCAGTATTGGTGGGTCTGGTCTTGCCGCCAGCTCCCTGCTGGCGTCGATCGGATGCTCGCGAACGACGTCCGCTCCGGCCAACGCGGCCGCCGCTCCCACCTGGGAGGCACGCATCGCGGAGATCGAGAAGCGCCTTCGCGAATCGATGGCCGCACGTCAGGTGCCGGGCGTGTCGGTCGCGGTCATTCGAGACGCCAGGATCGCGTGGACGGGTCACTTCGGCGTGCGACACCGGACGACCGGCGTCCCGGTAGACGACGCCACCGTCTTCAGCGCGCAGTCCATGAGCAAGCCCGTCTTCGCGTACCGCGTGATGAAACTGTGCGAGCAGGGCGTGCTCGAACTCGACGCGCCACTGACCCGCTACACGCGCGACATCTTCGTCAAGGACGACCCCCGGCTGAACGAAATCACCGTGCGGCGCGTCCTGTCACACACGACGGGGCTGCCCAACTGGCGGACGCCCAGCGATCCCCTGCGCATCAACTTCGCGCCGGGCTCGAAGTGGGCGTATTCGGGGGAGGGGTACCACTATCTCCAATCGATCGTGTCGCGGCTGACCGGACGAATCGACGACACGCACTGCGACGCCTTTGAAATGGATTATCGCGTCTGTGCCAGCGACTTCGGCGAGTACATGGAGGCCACTCTGCTGCGGCCGTTCGGCATGAGGTCCAGCGGGTATGCGTTCGTGCCGGCGATGCAGCGCTCGCTCGCCACGCCGCACGACGCGGCTGGCCAGCCGCTCCCGCAGACGCCGCCCTCGATCCCGGCCATCGCACGCTACGGATCGGCGGGCATGCTCATGACCACGGCGACCGACTACGCGCGGTTCCTGATCGAGGTGATGCAGGCGAAGCCGGCCGACGACTACCGCCTGAACGAGGCGAGCAGGAACGAAATGCTGAAGCCTCAGATTGATGCAGGGGCGTCGCCCATCAAGGCATCATGGGCGCTCGGCTGGCAGATCTGGCATCTCGACGCTGGCAACGTCGTGGCGCACGGGGGCGACTTCGACGGCTGGCATTCGCAGTCGGCGTTCTCGCCAGAGCACAAGACCGGGTTCGTCATCCTGACGAATGGCGAAGGCGGCGGCGCGCTGATCTGGACTGACCTGCTGAAGCCGCTCGTGGACAGCGTGGTGTTCGCGTAGCTGAGGCAACGACATCAGGCCGACCGTCACCAAGGCGGTCACCGCTAGGCACGACTTTCGAATCGGACTTCCCTTGAGAGCCGCCGCGATCCTATAGGGCGCGCGGACCTGCGGCATACCGGGCGTTCTTGCGACTTTCCCGGGTTGGCGCAGCATCTGCCTTGACCTTCACGTAGCGGCCTGCAGAACCACCGCGACGCACGGCTGCTTCTGGACCTCAATCTCTCAGGCCAGGACGGATTCGACGTCTTGAGGAACGCGCTCGCGGAGCCCTTCCAAACCGTGGTTGTCTCTGCGAACACTGACCGCGCCATTGAGGCATATGAGCTTGGTGTGATCGACTTTGTGGCGAAACCATTTTCAAGCGAAAGGCTGAAAATGGCCATTGAGCGCGTAAGGAACGGAGTGCGACATGAACACGCGCGGTATCTCACCGTTTCGGTCGCCGGCAAGGCGACACTGATTCCCGTGGCGACTGTCGTCGCCATTCACGGGGATGACGACTATTCGAGCATCGAAGGCCTCGACGGTCGCAGGCATCTGCATAAGAAAACTCTCGCGGCGCTTGAGTGTGTGTTGCCAACGGATTTCAGGCGCGTACATCGATCGCACATCGTCAACCTGCAATACGTTGTCCGCCTGCTCACACTCGACGGAGGCGCCCGTGAAGTACTTCTTGCAAATGGGACACGCGTTCCGATGAGCCGTTCCGGACTCAAGACAATGTCCAAGGACATGCTCTGAGTGAGCCGGACCCGAAAACTAAAACTGCCACTCGCATTCACAGTGGCCCACGTTGTGGCCCACAAAGCGTTTCAGAGGGAATCGTAAGTATTGGTCGGGGCGAGAGGATTTGAACCTCCGACCCCTTGCACCCCATGCAAGTGCGCTACCAGGCTGCGCCACGCCCCGACCGCAGATCAGCTTGGGCCGCATCCTGCAGCCGCGCGAAGGCAATGCGAAGTCCGGCCCCGTGAAGAGCACTCCGGTGAATCTCGTGCAGCGGAGTAATCTGGATTTGTGGCAGGCATTGGCTGGGAAGGAATCGACCAGCGTCGGCGCAAGACCCGAAGAAGATAGCCAGCCTCTATCCTCCGGCGCGACGCTGCTTCATGCATTGCTGCAGAAACAAGGCGCGATGTTCTTCACGGACCTCGTGCGCCTCAGCAGCCTGCTTGCAATACAAGTCGAACACGCACTTGCGGAGCTCGTCAGTGCCGGCCTCGTCACGAGCGACAACTTCACTGGCTTGCGCGCACTGCTGACGCCCGACGCCAATAAGCCCAAGTCCGGCAGCCACGACCGCCGCCGCGCGATCTATGGCATCGAAGACGCTGGGCGCTGGTCGCTGCTGACGCCGGTCGTGCCCAACGACCACGAAGGCGACAACGACTTAAGCGACGAGCAGCTCGATCGGCTCATCGCGATTTATCTCAAACGCTGGGGTGTCATTACACGCAAGGTACTGGAACGTGAAACCAATGCGCCGCCATGGCGTCAGGTTCTGCTGAAGCTGAGAAGGGTGGAATTGCGCGGTGATATTAGCGGTGGACGCTTCATCGCTGGTGTAGGCGGTGAGCAATTCGCATTAGCCGACACTGTCACCGCGCTGCGCAAGCAGCAGAAGCTGTGGCAGGAACAACAGGACAGCGATACAACGAAGGAACCGCAGCGCATTGTGCTGAATGCGACTGATCCGCTGAATCTGGTTGGCTCTTTGCTGCCGGAAAAAAAGTTCCTCACCTCAGTGGTAATCGCATCCTGTTCGAGGACGGCCTGCCTGTCGCCGTGCTTGAGAAGGATGAAGTCCGGCATTTGCGCGCAGGCAACAGCGAGCAACACTGGCAGTTGCAGCAATTGCTACAGCGGCACTATTTCCCACCGAGGCTTCGGGCTTATCTTGGCAAGCAGTAGCACTTGCATCTTGCCGACAGGTGAATTGAACCTGGACGTACACGGCTCTTTTTTCCAGTCTATTTAGGGCCGATGGCTCTTTAACATGGCGGTTAAAAACTTCGTTCTATTAAGACTTGGAAAATCAATCTGTTGCAGAGTAAGCTCGCGGCACTCAAAAAATAGAAGGCCGCCTGCTAATAAATATTAAAAGGCCGGGCACGGCCTTTTTAGTGAACTGTTATGCACATCTTCTAAGGAAGTGGCAATGATCTGAAAGACGATATTATTGATTGGCGGTATCAATAGGTAAATTTGTAAAACCATTGAGCGTCGTGATAACCATTGGGGGTTTATGCATATTTTTAGGATCGCAGGATTAGCTGCGCTTACTACAGGCCTGACACTTCTGTGGGGTACTCCAGCCCATGCAGAAGGGGAAGAGGGAGTAATCCTTTGCCAGTGTGGTTCGCCCTACATGAACCTTTTCGTGGCGAATCGCTACGGCGGGGAGGAGCGCCCACTGCTGGCCTCAGCCGGTAACAGCTACAATGCCTCCTATTCATACGATGGCGAATGGATAGTCTTCACCTCGGAGCTCGCAGACTCTGCCGATATCTGGCGTGTGAAGCCGGATGGCTCAGACCTGACTCAGCTCACTGATCATCCGGCCTTCGACGATCATGCCGCACTGTCACCGGACGGCCACACACTCGCCTTTGTCTCCACGCGGGGAGAAGGCAATACGAACATCTGGGTGCAAGATATCAATGGCGGCGACGCCATCAATATTACCAACAGCCGATCGGGTAACTTTCGGCCTTCCTGGTCGCCGGATGGCGCATGGATTGCCTTCACCTCCGACCGCGACACATCGCCCGGGCGCATGGTGCTCGACAACGGCGCCGCCTCATGGGAAGAATTACAGCATACTGCTCTGTACATCATGCGGCCTGACGGCACCGACCTCCGCCGCCTGACCGCGCTGGACGCTATCGCAGGCAGCCCGAGCTGGTCCGCAGACGGACGCCGCATTGTCTATTACTCTGGCACAACCTTTGGCCAACCAACACAAATCGCCACCATTGATGTGGAGACTGGCGCCATAACAACGTATACATCCGGAGATTCGCGCAATATCGCGCCCAAGTTCCTGGTTGACGGGGATATCGCATACTCTCGGGAGAAAAACGATCACGGCCAGCGGCAGACCGTACTGACCTACACCTCCGGCGGTGAAAGCGTACTAATCCAGGCGGGGTCGCCTGCCTGGTCACCTGATGGGGCGCTGGTCGTGTACCACAAATCCGTCAGCAGGCCCTCTGCACCGACGGAGGCCCAATACGGAGTGGATGATCGCTACGAACTGGCGGTGAACACGCTCCCAACGGCCTTCCCGGCTTTTTCCAAGGATGGGTCGCGCGTCGCCTATTCTCCGGGTAACACTTTCGGCAAAACCCTGTTCGTCGCCGATGCCGATGGTACAAACGCCACGGAAATCTTTGGTACCGGCACCGACGGTGCCTCCATTGGCTCGGTCGCCTGGTCGCCGGATGGAGAGACTCTGACGATTGAATTAGGAGGCTATTTTCAGCGACCAATCGAGACGACTCAGATCGCCATACTGGATTCGGATGGCTCAAATCTCCGCATGCTGACGAACGGATCGGATAGCAGCGGCTTCCCCGCTTTCTCGCCCGACGGTGAACATATTGTCTATCGGGTATTGGGCAAAGAGAACGGGTTGCGCTGCGTATTCCGGTTGATGCCGGGCCACAGTTCCGGACCATGGCGGGCCGGGATTCCGGTTTATGCCGGGCCACCATTCCGGAGGATGCCGGGCCGGTTTGAGTGAAGCGGGATAACCGCCGCTACC
>JBDSJD010000033.1:0-38106 GCA_039917615.1 Steroidobacteraceae bacterium | reverse complement strand
CGGCCTTGGCATTGGGGGCATTGAATTGGAACCAAAAGCGACCGTCTTCGGTGGTCTGGGGAAATGTCGCCTGGCGGTGAGTGGAACCGGATTTCTTCCACTCGCCGGTGTTGGGAGTGGGCATGGGTTCGTACTTGAGCGAAGGGACTATCTGAGGTGCCGGAGGCGCGCTGCCAGCAGCAGCGCCGGGCGCCTGGGCAGCGTAAGCCGTCAGCGTAAGGCCGGCGCAAGCTAGCGCGACGAGGGAAGAGGCAGCGAAGCGAGAAGTCGTCATGGCACCCTCCGAATGAGTTTTTAGATTACCGACTCCATGCACCAAACGCGGTGGAGACGCGCTGGATGCTATCAGGAATGATAGTTGCATGCCCCGTCAACAAGCCTCGCCCGATGGCGCGCGATTGCGGCCCGATCAGGCCCGGCTCGCCTCGACCAGACCCGTCAAGCCATTGATGTCGCGGACACTGGACAGCTGGAATCCGCCCTGCTCCACCACAGTTCGCCACTGCGCTTCGGTACGTTCCCGGCCGAATGCGAAGGTCAGCATTTCAATATCCAGGTCGATTGCGAATCCAGCAAGTTTCGTCTCGTCGATCACCGCCTCTACCAGCAACAGGCGCGCACCGGCAGGGGCAGTCTTCGCGATGTTCTGCAGGATGCAGACACAGTCTTCATCCGACCAGTCGTGCAGCACCATCATCATCACGTACAGGTCGCAGGCCGGCAGGGCATCGCGGAAGAAATCGCCGCCCACGTACTCGATGCGCGCGTGCGGTTTGCTGCGCGCCTGTTCGATTACTTCTGGAAGCTCGAACAGCACGCCACGCGCCGGTGCGGCGCCAAGTATCGCCCCAAGCAGGTGCCCCATGCCGCCGCCGATATCGCCGATGGTCCGGAAAGGCGTGAAGTCGTAGTTCGCGAGCACCGGGCCGATCATGCCAACGGACTTGCCCACCATGGCCTCATTGAATATGCGGCCGTGCTCGAGATTCTTGCGCAGGCGCGGGAAGAGCCCTTCGGGTATCACCAGTTCAGACGCCGAGCGGCCGGTCTTGAGGCTATGCATCATTTCCCGGTAGGAATCCCAGTGAAAGTCCAGGCCCATCATGCGCGCCAGCCCGCGCAACGACGGCTGCGAATCCGTACGCAGCATGCGCGAGGCATCGTTGTGCGCAAAGTGGCCATCGCGCAGCGTGAAGATGCCGCGGGCGACCAAAGGTCGAAGAATGCGATGCAGTGCGTCCGCGTTGGTCCCGGTCTTTTGCGCCAGCGCTGCGGCGGTCTCGGGTGCATCGCCCAGGGCATCAGCGATGCCGGCCTCGGCCACCACATGCAGGCAACGCGACGCCCAGTAGGCCGTGGCCAGGCCGAGAATGGATTCAGCGGGATGTGGGGCGCTCATTGAAGGCTCCTGTGTTTATTGTTGTGGGATTTGGCAGCGTAGCATCCATCCGTGACGTGGCGGCTATAGATGATTTCCTGCAACAGCGCGTGCCGACTTGCACGCATCGATCAACCCGCGAGCAATTCGACGCCCGGCAAGCGGGCCGCCAACTTGTCGAAGGTCAGCAGCGGCGAACGCTCCATCGCAGCACATATCCCGGAATGCATGCAGTCCGCAAACTCGGCAGCCCCATCGCGGTAATGAGTCAGCGCCCGCTCAAGCGCTGCTTCATCCTGGAACTCGATTTCCCGGGAATCAAGCAAGCCATTGAAGGCCGCGAGAATATCGGCCTTGCCCAGCTGGTAACGCGAACGCAGCACCCATTCCAGTTCCAGCGTTACGGTGTTCGGCACAAATAACGTCGCGTGCCTGCGGCGTGCGGATTCCAGCACGCTCTGAACCAGTGAAGACTGTTTTTCGTCGTCGTCGATCAGCCAACGGACCAGCAGATTCGTATCAACTCCCGACATCAGCTGCGACCGATGTTCATGTCCCGGATCGAAACCTTTGGCCTTCTGCGGGATGCCGGCTTCAGCAGACCCTTCAGGTCGAGAATCGACCGCGTCTTCGCCCGCATGATGGTCGTACCATCTTCAAGCACCGTGAAGACAACCCGCTCACCGGATTGCAATCGCATCGACTTGCGAATTCCGGCCGGGATGGTCACCTGCCCCTTGCTCGACATGGTTGCTTCAGACATTGGCTTGCTCACGACGACTCCTTACTTTGGATTAAATGGTAAGTCATCAGACGGGGCGCGACAATCCACAAATCCGCTGCGGAATGGCAGAAATCGGCCACTTGCCACCAATTCCCACGGTGTGAGCGGGGTGTCGCCACGGGCAATCTCGCGGTGGTGGGAATGATGGAATCCCTGCGCACCGAAGTGACGGGCACGAACAGCGTGCTTTCGGCATACTGACGCAAAGCATAAGGAACGCGATCGTGCTGCATTTGTGGACGGACCACTACGGCGACCGGGATTTCGTCTCGCTCTGCCGCCCCGTGGGTCAGGATGACTTCGAATGTCACTGACGCGCGTGGCCGCAGCGGGTTCGTCCGGCATTTTCATCAGCTATCGCCGCAGCGATAACCCGGACGCCACGGGGCGCATCTATGACCGTCTCGTGGCCGAGTTCGGCAAGACGAGGGTGTTCAAGGATGTCGACTCGATCCCGCTGGGGACGGATTTTCGCGGCCACTTGAATCAGATCGTGGGCGGGTGCGCGGTGGTGCTGGCGATCATCGGACCAAGCTGGGCTGATACGCGCAGCAACGCCGGGCAACGCAGGCTTGAGGATCCCGACGATTTCGTCAGGATCGAATTGGAGGCGGCCCTTGCGCGCGGTATCCCGGTGGTGCCGGTGCTGGTGGGTAACGCGACGATGCCGGGCGTCACGCAGCTGCCAACGTCACTCGCTGAACTGGCGTATCGGCAATCGATCCAGGTGCGCCCTGATCCGGACTTCCACAACGACGCGACGCGTCTGGTGTCGGCGCTGCAGGTGATCCTCGACCCCGACGCGCCACCGCGGCCAATACCATCGCGCACGGAGGCAAGCGCCGGTGGATCTTCGAAGTGGATGATCGCGTGTGCTGCCGCGATGCTTGCCGCTGCTGCGCTCGCATTCCCTGCGCTGAAGCATTTGCAGGAGGTGCCTCTGCCAGAGACGCGCGTCGACATCGTGACGCCCAACACCGACGATCTGGCCTCGTTCGCAATCTCACCCGACGGCAGGCAGATCGTGTTCACCGCGACTGTCGATGGAGCCACGCGCTTGTGGTTGAGGTCACTGGCGAGCGCGACTGCGGCGCCTCTGGCAGGCACCGATGGCGCCACGCTGCCTTTCTGGTCGCCCGACAGCCGCTCGATCGGGTTTTTCGCGGTGGGCAGTCTCAAGCGGCTGAACCTCGGCGGCGGTCAGCCGCAGACGCTGGCGCCCATCACGATGGCAAACGGTGGGACATGGAGCACGCAGGGCGACATCCTGTTTCCCGCGACGGCAGGCGGACCCCTGTCGCGCATTGCCGCTAGCGGCGGCGCGACGACGGCATTGCAATTGTTGGGCAAGAACGAGAGGGGGAATGCGGCTCCCTTGTTTCTGCCCGATGGTCAGCATTTCGTGTTCAATGGTCGCAATACAAGGGACGCCCGCCTCTACCTGGGCTCACTCGACGGGAAGACTGCGGTCGAACTGTCCGATGACGTCAAGATCGGCACCTTGCCGGCGTACCTGCCCTCCGGATGGTTGCTGTGGATCAGGGCAGGCGGCACGCTTACGGCACAGCGGCTGGATGTGGCCAAAGCGGCGCTGGTCGGCGAAGTCGTGTCACTGGCTGAAGGAGCCTCGGGCGTATCGGCCTCGGCCACCGGGGTTGTGGCGTACCGCACGGGCGATGACCGACAACGACAACTGGTATGGCTGGACCGCTCCGGAAACCTGAGCGGCACCGTCGGGCCTCCCGATGGATCGCTGAAGTCGCCACGCGTGTCGCCGGATGGTCGTCAGGTCGCATTTGCCCGCCAGGCCGAAGGCAAGAGCGACATCTGGCTGCAGGGCGAGACGCGCGCGTCGCGCATGACGTTCGAGAGCGAGTCCAGCGACATTCCGGTCTGGTCGTCCGACGGCACTCGACTCGCCTTCCAGTCGCAAAGAGGTGCGGTCACCGACCTCTTTCAGAAGCCCACGGACGGCGCACATCCGCGGGAATCCCTCCTGGTGAACAATCAGGCCAAATGGCCCTCGAGCTGGTCCAGGGATGGCCGTTACCTGCTGTATTTCAGCATCAACCCGGGTTCAGGCATCGACCTGTGGGTGCTGCCCATGACCGGGCAGCGCAAGCCGTTCCCGCTCCTGCAATCGACCTTCGGCAAGGTATGGGGCCAATTCTCGCCGGATGGTCGGTGGGTGGCTTACCAGTCGAACGAATCCGGACAGAACGAGATCTACGTGCGCAGGTTCGTGGTGCCAACGGATGCGGCTGACAGCAACGCTGCGGGAGAGAGTCAGTGGCAAGTGTCCACGGCGGGAGGCATCTATCCCACGTGGCGCGCCGACGGCAAGGAGCTGTTCTACATCGACCCTTCGGGCCGGATGATGGCGGCACCCATCGCAACCAGCGGCCCGACCGTCGTGCCGGGCACGCCGGTCGCGCTGTTCCAGACGAATACGGCAGGGGGCGGCAGCGACAACGGCACGATGGGCCGGCAGTACGATGTGGCGCCCGATGGCCGCTTCCTGATCAATCGCGTCCTGGACACGGCGAGCTCCCCGATCAGGCTTATCCTGAACTGGAATCCCGAGGGCAAGCAATGACCGGGGTCCGCTCACATCAAAATGTAGGCAGCATGGAAGCGACGTGGCAAAGAGGGAGGTCGAGATGACGGCACACGCTGACGCGCGTACGGTCTTCATCAGCTATGCCTCACAGGATGCCGCTGCTGCCCACGCTGTCGTCGGCGCGCTGGAACAGGCCGGTCTCAGCTGCTGGATCGCACCGCGCGACGTCGTGCCGGGCGGGCTGTATGCCGAAGAGATCATCCGCGCCATCGATGAATGCGGCGTCCTTGTGCTGCTTTTGTCTGCACAGTCCGTCCTCTCTCCCCATGTCGGCAAGGAACTCGAGCGGGCCTCTTCCAAACGCCGGCGGATCATCGCCCTGCGCATTGACGCTACGGCATTGCCTCGCGCCTTCGAGTATTTCCTGAGCGAGTCGCAGTGGATCGACGTCGGAACCGGTGGCATCGAACCGGCTGCAGCGAAACTCGCTGACGCCGTCCGTCACCATCTGGGGTCGGGGTCGGCTATCGAATCAAGCGTCACGCCCGCACTGGGCGCGCCCCACGGCCACGGTTCTACGACGCGATGGTCCGGGAAGCGGATCGGCGTGTGGGCAGTCGCAGTCCTCGCCTTGCTGCTCATCGCCGGGGGCATTCAGTGGGCGCGCACGCGTGGAGCCACGCACTCCGACCAGACCGTTCAAGAAGGTGTGACGCTCGCCGTGCTGCCCTTCGCGAACCTCTCCTCCGACCCGGAGCAGGAATACTTTTCCGACGGCCTTACCGAGGAGATCCTGAACCAGCTGGCGCAGATCAAGGACCTGGTGGTGACAGGCCGCACCTCCAGCTTCTCGTTCAAGGGCAAGAACGAGGACCTGCGGGTCATCGCCGGGAAACTCGGCGTTGCCAACCTGCTGGAAGGCAGCATCCGCAAGGAGGGCACGCAGCTACGCATCACCGCGCAGCTGATCAACGGCCGGGACGGCGCGCACCTGTGGTCGAAGACCTATGACCGCGAACTGAGCAAGGTCTTCGCGCTGCAGGAGGAGGTTGCCAAGGACGTTGCACAGGCGCTGAGCATCCGGCTTGATGTCGGTGAAATGAGCCGCGCCCAGGGCGGTACGACCGATATTGAAGCCTATGACAAGTATCTTCGCGCGCAGTCCTTGATACATGAAGGCGGACCACAGAACGTTGAACTGGCCGCCCAGTCCTGTCGCGAGGCCGTGGCGCTGGATGCCCGATTCCTGCGGGGTTGGCTCTGCCTGTACGAGGTGCTGGGTTACTCGCAGACCTGGGGAGTAGTCAATGTCGTCGCGGCCCGGACGGAGCAGAAGGATGTCAGCGCCCGCATCGTGTCGCTCGCTCCCGGCGCGTGGCGGACGCAGCTGCTGCGCGCCTATGAGTTTCTCGCAGCGCGCAAGTGGAAGGATGCAGAAGCCGCCATCGACGCAGCCCGAGTGCAGGCGCAGGGAGCGGAATCAGGTGTCAGGGCGGAGTTGCTATCGAGCGTAGGTCGTATCGGGGAAGAGGCCCGGATCCGCGAGCGCCAAAGCAGAGCTGACCCGTTGTCGCTTGCCATTTCTAATGAATTGCAGCGGGCACTGGTCTATGCCGGTCGCGACGCCGACGCCAAGGCAGAGTATTCGCGTAGCAAGGGGCTACAGGGAGACCACGCCTCTTCGCATTGGTGGGAGGTGTTGCGGCTGTCGTCACGCGATGACGCCGATCCCGCGGCCGTCACCGCGCAGCACCGTGTGTTCCTGGACTCCGCCGGGGACCTCTACATTGCTCCGCATCAGGCAGTCTTGAACAGCAAGAATAATGAAGAGGCGCGGACGGCAGTTCGTCGCGCCATCGACGATGCCTCCAGTCAAAACGGCATCACTATGCAAGTGGTCGCCTGGATGGCGGATCGGCTGGGCGACAAGGATCTCGCGCTCGCCGCCCTGCGGCGCAGCGTCATAGACCTGCATAGCATTACGCTGAGGGATCTCTGGTCACCCTACAGAACCGGTTTGCGCGCCGACCCACGCTTCAAGGAGATCGTGCGCGAAGTTGGCCTTGTCGACTACTGGCGCACCAGCGGTAACTGGGGGGATTTCTGCAAGCCCGTGGGCACCGACGATTTCGAGTGTCACTGAAGAGTTACCTTACGCAACCAGTCTAAGCTCCGGTTCCAATCCCGCACGGGCCGCAAGTGTTAGAAGCATGTCCAGGCTGAAATCCTGCCACTTGCCTTTAGTCAGTCGTGATACACGGGGTTGCGTAATTCGCAGGCGTTTGGCCGCCTCCGCCTGGGTCCAGCCCTGTGCCTTCAGGTGCCGCTCCATGCGAATCATCACTTCGGCGCGCAGCGCCATGATCTTGGCCTCCGCTGGATCGAAGCCAAGATCGAGGAACACGTTCCCACTGCCCTTGATCCGGCGGGTATCGGACAGGTGAGGGTCGGTCTTCTTGCTCATGGCTTTACTCCAATAATCCTGTAACGCACTTTGGCCAGCTCGATGTCTGCCTTGGCTGTCTGTTGTGTCTTCTTCTGGAATGCATGCAGTGATCCGCAGCGCCGTGGGCTTCTTTGGCTTCACGGATGCACTATATCAATATCTGTATAACTATACAGATACTTGCATGGCGGCCAGTTCAGATTCACCGGGCAGCAGTGAACAAACGATGAGCCTATCCGTCCGTGCTGTCCTTCCTGACTGCGGGCTAACCCCGGCGCCGGGAGACGAGCACGCAGATACCGGCTACGAATGCGACACCGCCGAACAGGAAGTACCACATGGTGGAGTCCGTGAATCGACCAGTGAAAGTCTCGTGAATCTGTTCGCCGAGGCTCTGCGACGACTGGTAGCCAAAGTACAACAGGATGGCGCCCGCGACCAGCAGTGCGATGCCGGCGATCTGGTTTCTGGACATGGCTTGCTGACTCCCGGGTAATTTGATTTCAGAGACAATTGCAATATATCGGACTTTCAATGGCGGGTCGGTGCGTTGGACAACGGTGGACATCTCGCACCGGGAACTCAAGAGCTGAGGGATCTCTGGTCACCCTACAGAACCGGTTTGCGCACCGACCCGCGCTTCAAGGAGATCGTGCGCGACGTTGGCCTCGTCGACTACTGGCGCACCAGCGGGAACTGGGGGGATTTCTGCAAGCCCGTGGGCACCGCCGATTTCGAGTGCCACTGAAGCGTCGGCCACCAAGAGCCCAAGAAACCCCGGAAGGCAGGGCTCTGTTGCTAATGGGGATACCATCCGCGACGATGTCTGACACGAAGGGAGGCGGGGTATGGCTGGAGGCATTGGGCAGGAGACGGTGAGCGTCAAAGCACCGACCGTTTTTATCAGCTATGCCTCGCAGGACGCCGCCCTCGCCAACGCAGTCGTCGTGGCGGTGGAGCAATCGGGCATCACATGCTGGATCGCCCCGAGGGACGTCGAGCCCGGCGCTCTCTACGCCGACGAGATCATTCGGGCGATCAATGACTGCATTGTCGTTGTGGTCGTGCTGTCCGCCCAGTCCATCGCCTCCCACCATGTCGGCAAGGAACTGGAACGGGCTTCTTCGAAGCGCCGGCGGATCATCGCGCTGCGCACCGACACGACGGCCCTGCCGCGCGCATTCGAGTATTTCCTGAGTGAGTCGCAGTGGATCGACGTCGGCACAGGGGGCATCGAGCCGGCGGCTGCGAAGCTCGCGGAGGCAATCCATCGCCATCACGGGTCCAGCCTGGAATCGTCAATCGATGGTTCGCGGACTGGGGCCGTTGCCAGAAAAATCACAAGTACCACGGAGTCTCCGACGGAACGCCTGCCGTCCATCGCAGTGCTGTCCTTCGCCAACATGAGTGGCGACAAGGAGCAGGAGTACTTCAGCGACGGCCTGGCCGAAGAGATCATCAACGCCCTGACGCAGATTGCGGGGCTGAAGGTGATCGCGCGGACGTCGGCGTTTGCCTTCAAAGGCCAGAACACGGACATCCGCCGGATCGCCGAGACGCTGGGAGTCACCCATGTTCTCGAGGGCAGCGTGCGGCGCTCAGGCAACCGGATCCGCGTGACGGCGCAGCTGATTACTGCGACCGATGGCACCCACCTGTGGTCCGAGCGTTACGATCGCGAGCTGGCGGATGTCTTTGCAGTGCAGGACGAGATCTCGGCCGCCATCTCGAATGCTCTCAAGCTCAGATTTTCACCGCAGGCTGCCGCGAAGCCGCGCCACACGCCTACGCTTCCCGCCTACGAAGCGCTACTAAAGGCCCGGCACTTTCACTGGAAGCAAACCGCTGAATCGATGGAGCAGGCGAAGCTGTTTTATGAGCAAGCCATCGCACTCGACCCGCAGTACGCGCTGGCCCACTCAGACTACGCGGAATATCTATTCGGTCGGGCAGTGATGGGGTTGTCGCCCATGCGCAAGGTGGCGCCGCTCATCCGCAACGCGGCACAGCGTGCGCTGGCGCTGGATCCATCCCTCGCGGACGCGCACGCACCGCTGGGTTCACTGGCCTCGAGCCATGACTACGACTGGAATGAGGCTGGGCGCCAATTCCTGCTGGCGATGCCCGGGAGCCGGGGATCGCCTCTGGTGCACTTTGGTTGTGGGCTGTTTTACCTCCTGGGTTCTGGCCGCGGACAAGAAGCGGTGGAGCAACTCGAGCTGGCCGTTCAGGGCGATCCACTGCACCTCACGTATCGCGCGGTGCTGGGGATGGGCCTGAGTGCTGTCGGCCGGTATGAGGAGGCAGAGGAACTGCTGCAGCAGAGCCTCGATCTGGGTCCCGATTTCATGTGGACCCACTACTACCGTGCCTGCATCCACGCCGCACGCCAAAATTTTGCCGGCGCGCTGCCATGCGCCGAGAAGGCGTTTTCCCTGTCGCCCTGGTATGCATTGTGTGTTGGACTCTATGCGGGACTGTTGGTACGCACGGGCGAGCCTACCAAAGGCGGCGAAATCGTAAGAGCGCTTGGCGGGGGCGAGGCCTACGGAGCATCCCTGGGGTTGACGATCTTTCACACCCTCTGCGGCGACATTGATGCGGCCGCGGACTGGTACGAGAGGGCGCTCGAGGAGCGCTTCCCAATCGCTTCGTACTTTCTGCAAAGTACGCTCGGGGAACCGTTGCGCGCGAGTCCACGCTGGCCCGGACTGGCGGCGCTGATGAATCTGCCTGCAGCCGGGTTCCGCGCCACATGAGCGCCAGCAGCCCGACTGTCTTCATCAGCTACGCTTCGCAGGACGCCGCGATCGCCAACGCCATCGTCGGGGCTCTGGAACGCGACGGCCTCGTTTGCTGGATAGCCCCGCGGAATGTCGTGCCGGGCGCGCTCTACGCCGCAGAGATCGTTCGGGCGATCAATGAATCCAGTCTCGTCGTCCTGGTGCTCTCCGCACAATCCGTCGCCTCTCCCCATGTCGGCAAAGAGCTAGAGCGGGCCTGCTCGAAGCGCCGGCGGATCATCACGCTGCGCACGGATGCAGCGGTTCTCCCGCATGACTTCGAGTATTTCCTGAGCGAGTCGCAATGGATTGAAGTCGAACCTAAGGGCATCGTGCCGGCTGCAGCAAAACTCGCTGAAGCAGTACGTCGCCATCTGGAGTCTGATCTGCAAGCGTCAGTTGATGAATCGCGAACGATTGCAGCCAGGAAATCCACAACCATCACGGGGTCTCCGACGGAACGCCTGCCGTCCATCGCAGTACTGCCCTTCGCCAACATGAGTGGCGACAAGGAGCAGGAATACTTCAGTGATGGCCTCGCTGAGGAAATCATCAACGCTCTGGCGCAGATTGCAGGGCTGAAGGTGATTGCGCGCACCTCGGCATTTGCCTTCAGAGGGCAAAACACCGATATCCGTACGATCGCACGCACGCTGGGTGTGGAAAACATTCTTGAAGGCAGCGTGCGACGCTCGGGCAATCGCATTCGCGTGACGGCGCAGTTGATCGCTGCGAGCGATGGGTCGCATCTTTGGTCGGAGCGCTATGATCGTGAGTTGGTGGATGTATTTGCGGTACAGGACGAAATGTCCGCTGCCATCTCCGCTGCCCTGAAGGTCAGGCTCTCGCCTAAGGCGCCAGCCCGGCAGCGTCATACGCCCGCGCTTCCCGCGTACGAAGCCCTACTGAAGGCCCGGTATTTCCATTGGAAGGTCACCCCCGAGTCGATGGACCAGGCCCAGCTGTTCCATGAGCAGGCTATCGCGCTCGACCCGCAGTACGCGCTTGCCCACGCTGACTACGCGGAATTTCTGCTCGGTCGGGCAGCGATTGGTTTGTCCCCAATGCGCAAGGTGGCGTCGCTTATCCGCACCTCGGCGGAGCGCGCACTGGACCTGGACTCGTCCGTTGTTGAGGCGCATGCGCCGTTGTGTGCACTTGCGGCGGCCTACGACTATGACTGGCATGAAGCCGGGCGCCAATTCCTGCTGGCTATGCCCGGGGGCCGGGGATCGCCGCTGGTGCACTTTGTTTGTGGGGCGTTTTACCTGCTGGGTTCTGGCCGCGGACAAGAAGCGGTTGAGCAACTGGAGCGGGCCGTTCACGGAGACCCACTCCATGTCGGTTATCGCACCGGTCTGGCGCGGAGCCTGATGGCGGTCGGCCGCTATGATGAAGCTGAGGAACTTCTGTACCGGACCCGCGATCTGGATCCCAACTTCATTGTGACGCTGCTGGAATTGGCAATCGTCCATGTTGCACGCCAGAGGTTTGCCGAAGCACTGCCATTCGCAGAGAAGTTATTTTCCCTGCACCCCTGGTATGCAACTTCTGTTGGAATCTATGGGGGCCTGTTGGTTCGAACGGGCGAGCCCGACCGAGGACGTGAAATCGCAAGAGCGCTGGGCGCGGGAGAAGCCTATGGGGCAGCGAAGGGGTTGGCGATATTTCATAGCCTCTGTGGTGACATCGATGCGTCCGCGGATTGGTTCGAGAAGGCGATCGAGGAGCGAGACCCCGAGATCCTGCACTATTTCCAAGGTGTGCCCGGAGAACCGCTGCGCGGCAGCTCACGCTGGCCAAGACTTGCGGCGCTGGTGAATCTGCCTGAAGTCGGGATCCCCGCCACATGAGCGCCAGAAGCCCGACTGTCTTCATCAGCTACGCCTCCCCGGACGGCGCCACGGCCAACACCGCGGTCGGTCAACTCGAGCGCGCGTGCTATCGCTTCATGACTCGTTCAGCAATTTCACCGCTTCACGCAGGCGGGGGTTCATTGCTTCCGCCACACGGTTGAATTCCAGCATTTCCTGCAGATCCTGAAGGCGTTGTGCCGGAGTGAGCTTCAGCGCCATGCGGAGCTGGAACTCCTCCGCGGCCGCGAAACTTCCCGCGGGAGCGTCTGGCTCGCCTTTCATGAGTCCTCTCCGTGCTTCGCATCGAGCAGGCGTTTTTGGGGATGGTCCCACAGCTCGTCAAAGTCGATCGGATACCTCACGAAGATATCGACTGTCATGTGGCTGTGGTCGTGTTACATCTGGAAGACGAGCATGCCCTCGTCGCGAATCCACCCTTCGCGGATCTCTGGGTCAGCGAAATCCGCAAGTTTCACCGGGATATTGGGCTTGTAGCCGATGGATCGAAGGGCCTCCAGTGCCTTGATGGCCTGGACCGGCACCAGTTCGATCACCAGATCAACGACCTTGGTGAAGCGCTGGTAGCCGTGAAGGTTCACGGCCACCCCGCCGACCACGACGTATCGAACCCCAGTGGTCTGCAGGGCCGCAAAGATGTCCTCGAGAATCATTTCACCAATAATCCAGTTGGCTCGTTCGGGCCGGACAAGGGGCGGAGATCATGGGCGTGAGTAGTACTTCAAGTATCGGGCAGCGGTGACACCCGCGCCCCTGCGGATGGGGTTCGGGAAAGCTGGCTGGGAAACTGCGGCAGGGCGCGTGGTTTGAAGGTCCTATCCGCTCAAATAGTCCAAATCAATCTGACGCATGAAGGAGTTCCCGGCAAGGCCTCACGGTTCGTTGGCGCGGCGAAAGACACCACAGTTGCCGTACGTCACCATTCAATCGCCTGGCGGGATTGACTCCAGCCGTTCTGCGTCAGCCAGATCCTGCGTACGGCCCGTGGCCCGCTTATTGACGATCAGATCCTTCAGAGAAATTACCGGCACCTCGATGCCTTCCAGTTCCACGATCCGTCGCCGCTCATAGGCCTGCTGAAACTCCACGCCGCTGATGCGCGTCAAAATGTCGATACGTCGCGGGCTGTTGCCGATCTGGAACACAACGCCCTCTGTCGAGAAATCATCGGCCGAAACACCACCAAGTGGCGCGCCGAATCGCGAAAGTGCCCTCATGAGGCTAGAGGCATTGTCACGTGTAGGGCGAACCAGGATGTCGATATCCTTGGTCGCCCTGGGAAATCCGTACGCTGCAACGGCATAGGCGCCGACCAGAAGGAATTTAACGTTCTCCTCTGACAAGCACTGCAACATTTCTTTGTAGTCGTTGTTCAGCATCGCCTGTCCGAAAGAATGCCCATGCTTCCCGGGTGAGTTCCCAGACCTGAAGGATACGGTCTGCGGCGCTGCCGGGCATGTAACCGCCGTCGTCGGCATCTGCAGCCGAACGATGGAGGGTGACCAGGTTCCTGTCGACTGATGGCACCAATTGAGCCTTCATCTTCATAGTGGAAGCATTATACCGCAAGAGGAGGTGCTGCCTTGGCGCGCAAAATCTGCTGCAAATGCGCTGCTATCCAGTGCATTCCGGGGACCCTGCTGCGATGAGGGCCGTTGATTCCAACCGGATGGATGCGAACAGAAGTTCGAAACGAGGTTTGCATGAAATTCTCGGCGCCCATCTACATTCTGAAGCAACAAGCCAGGGCCTTCCGCGCAAGGACAATATTGCGTTGCACGACGCGTTGGACCTGATCGCGAAGCGTGAGGGAATTGGTAGTTGGAGTCTGTTGGCGGCGAAGTGGAGCACGGGTAAAGCGCGGATGCCCGTACCACCTTCATCATGCCCAGGAAGAAATGTTCGTCGTTCTGGAAGGTTCCGGAACGCTTCGCGTTGCCGGAGAACATCTCCCGATCAAGGCGGATGGGGTTCAGAAAAGCAGGCTGGCAAGCTGCGGCAGGGCACGTGGTTTAAAGGTCTATCCGCACCGGTCGCTACTGGCTGCACCGCTTCATGGAAGCCAGCGGAATCTCGAAGCTCTAACGCGATGTATAACACGTTATAGCTTACTTTATAAGCGATTATCAGCTATAAAGTAAAGTATGAGTTATATAGAAGAGACTCGAATTGCCCTGGAGCTACTGGGCTCGCGGCTGCGCCTTGCCCGCCTTGCGCGCAATGAGCCCATGGCCCTGTTCGCCGAGCGTATCGGCGTTTCAGTGCCCACCCTGCGCGACATGGAGCGCGGCTCACCCACGGTGCAGATCGGCTTCTGGCTCATGGCCTTCTGGGCCCTGGGCCGGCTCGATGAAATGACACCACTGCTCGCCGAACGCGAGAGCCTGATCGAACGCGCGCGTCGCGAGCGCGAACACCCCGCACGGCGGCGCGCTTCGCGCCGGACCCGCTCCGCATGATGCTGCTCGACGTGTGGCTGCGTCTGCCCGATGCCGACACCGTGCAGATCGGCGAGCTGGCTTTCGGCGATGCCGATGTCCACGGCCATTACGAATGTGAATTCCGCTACGTCGACAAATGGCTGCGCGATGCGCGTGCGTTCGCACTGGACCCCGAGTCCCTGCCCCTGCAACCGCAGAGCTGGCATTCCGGCAACCTGCATCCGCCGCTTGGCGTCTTCGAGGATGCGCTGCCCGACGAATGGGGGCGCAGTCTGCTGGTCGCTGCCATGAAACTGCCGCATGAGCGTCAAGGCGCGCCGTTCCTGCTGCGCGCACTTGGCGCAGATGGCCTCGGTGCACTGCGTTTCGTGGAAGGCGGACAACCATTGCCTGCGCGCCACCCGGGCTCGGTACTGGAACTCGCTGCACTGCTCGATGCCGCCGCGCGCTTCGAGCGTGGTGAGCAAATGGAGGAACCGGGCTATCGCCGCTTGCTGGAAGCGGGCCCTAGTCCGGGCGGTGCGCGCCCCAAGGCGCTCATCGACGATGGCGACAACCACTGGATCGCCAAGTTTCCAAGCCGCCAGCGGGACGGCCGTTTCGATGTCGTGGGCCTTGAGGCAACGACGATGCGCCTCGCAGCCAGAGCCGGCCTCGATGTTCCGGAGACGAGGCTCGAGCGCGTTGGCGCCAGCAAGGTGCTGCTGGTGCGGCGCTTCGATATCGCAGCCACTGGCGGTCGCCGCCACATGATCAGTTTCAAGACCCTCTGCCGCGAATCACCTGGCCGCTACGTGCTGGCCTACTCCGAACTGGCTACCACGCTGCGCAAGCACTCCTCCACACCTGATGCCGATGTCAGCGGGTTGTTCCGTCAGATGGTCTTCAATGCGGTGATCGGCAACACGGACGATCACCTGAAGAACTTCTGGATGTACCACCACGATGCCGGCTTCCGGCTCACACCTGCCTTCGATCTCGTGCCGGATGTGGGTGAACGCGGCGAGCATGTACTGATCTTCGTCGATGACCGGCGGCCACCCGCGCGCAGGGCACTGCTTGATCTGGCGAGGCCATGGGGCGTGCCGGATGCCGGCGCCATCATTGATGAAGTGCGCGCCGCTGCCAGCGGATTCCACGCAGCAGCGACAGAAACCGGTGTGCCACAGACCGACATCGCACACATCGGCGCGGATATTGCGCGACGGCTGGCCCGGGTCGGATAGTCACGGCAAGTGTTATCAAACGCATGGATTCTCGCTCATCCAGCGACGGGCAGGTTCATCATCGCCGCCAGTCTCGGCCAATGTGTGCTGGCGCGCAGCGGCTTCCCGATCGCACCTTGCAGAAACGCCACGACAAATGAGTCCCGTTCTTCTATCGCCTTCTCGTAGCAGTCTGCGGCCAGATCGATGTCACCGCAGATGGTGTGAAAGATCGCCATTCCCTTTGCGGCGCCGTAGGCCTTGCTTGCGCCGAGTGCCTCAATCATTTCTCTGCCTCGGTCCGGCTCACCGGTGCGAACCAGCAGTCCTGCGTAGATGCCGGCAGACGGTGCATACCAGGGCGCCAGGGAAAACGCCTTCTCGGCAGAGGGCAGTGCTTCGGCAAATTGCTCGCGTGCTGCGTGGAGGTCGGCCAGGAAGTAGTGGATCCACATGAAATCGGGATCCAGATCCCGGCTCTGCTGCAGCAGTTTCTCCGCCTCCGCATACTGGCCCACCGCGCCCAAGGCCATCCCCAGCACGGCGCGAGATGTAAGGTGAAGAGGGTCTTCCTGAAGGGCAAGTTTGAGTTGCTCAACGGCTTCCTGACGGCGGCCAGAGGCCAGGAAGTAACTCCACCCGCAACCCATGTGTACGTGTGGCGATCCTCGGCCCCTTGGCATCGCCAGCGCGAACTGGCGGCCGGCCTCGCTCCAGTCGTAGCCAAAGGCAGAAGCCAGTAGACACAGGGGCCCGTGTGCGTCCGCGAGGGAAGGGTCCAGTTCCAGGGCCCGATGCGCGGCGGCGCGGATGGTAGGCTCCACTTCTCTCAAGTGCGACAGCCCGACCGTTGTCCGACCGAACAGAAAGTCGGCGTAGAGCGTGTGAGCCAGAGCGAATTGAGGGTCGAGCGCGATCGCTTCCTCATAAAACAGTTTGGCCTGATTCATCGACTGGGCGGTGACTTTCCAATGAAAATGCCGTGCCTTCAGCAGCGCCTCGTAGGCAGGAAGCGTGGGTGTATGACGCAGCCTCGTTGCACCTTGCGGTGAAAGCCTGACCTTCAGTGCCGCGGAGATGGCGGCAGAGATCTCGTCCTGCACCGCGAATACGTCGGCCAGCTCGCGGTCGTAGCGCTCCGACCACAGATGCGACCCATCGCTCGCGGTGATCAGCTGCGCGGTGACGCGGATGCGGTTGCCGGCGCGGCGCACGCTGCCCTCGAGAATATTGGCGACGCCCAACGTCTGGGCGATCCGGCGGACGTCGGTGTTCTGCCCCTTGAAGGCGAAGGCCGATGTGCGCGCGATCACCTTCAAGCCTTCGATCTGCGCGAGCGCGTTGATGATCTCCTCCGCCAGTCCATCGCTGAAGTATTCCTGCTCCTTGTCGCCGCTCATGTTGGCGAACGGCAGCACAGCGATGGAGGGCATGCGCTCTGCGGCGGGAGTTTGTGCAGCGGACGATTCGATGCCTGACTTGGTTTCTTCCACGAACCGCCGCATCTCGGCAAGGAGGGAGAGCCAGGCAGCGTCGTCTGCCGCACCCCGCCAGTGCGCGAGATCCATCGTATGCATGAGCTCAAACATGATCGGCCGTACGCATGGCTCTATCATCACGGGAATAAGGGTTTTGCTGCGGTCGGCAAGGGTAGCCTCGGCGCGGACCCAGCGGGATTGCACTGAGGTCTTCGACCACAGAACCACTACCGCCTTCGCGTTCTGCAGCGCGGTTTCGATGGCGGTGTCGAAAGCCTCCCCGGAGCGCATCGTGACATCCCACCACACCCTGAAACCTTCGCGCTCGAAGCTTTCAGCAAATCGCCTGGCGGTCGCCAGGTCGTCGTGGCCGTAGGACAGGAAGATGTCAGTCAAAGGCGTCCCTGCGTAGCTGCGAGAGAACTGATTCCATGACGCCCTTCGTGCTCTATTGCGGGAGAGAAGACATTCAGTGGCGTGCTCATGCAGCGGGCCCGCTACGCCGGGATGCCCTCGATGATGCTCAATGGAGAGCGCGTGGGAATCACGCGCGTGAGCTTGAAGCCGGAGCGCTGGAAGAGTGCATCGTAGTCGGCCCTGGTGCGCTCCTTGCCGCTCCACATGGCCAGGAAGCAGACATCGAGCCACTTGGCGGCGGATGGCGCATCACCGTCAGGTATGACCTCCTCCATGACCAGGAGCCTGGTTCCGTCGCCCATGGCGGCGCGGCAGCACCTTAGGATCTGGACGCTCTCGTCGTCGTTCCAGTCGTGGATGATGTGTCGCAGGATATAGGCGTCGCCGCCGCGCGCGACCTCCTTGAAGAAGTCGCCCGACCGGAAGCTCATCCGGCCGATCACTGGATTGCCGGCCAACGCTGCCTGCGCGCGCTCGGCCACACCGGCGAGATCGAACAGCTCCCCGCGCGTGTTCGGGTTTGCCGCGAGGATCGCGCTCAGGACGTCGCCGTTGCCGCCGCCGACGTCCACCAGAGCGCCGATGGAGGAGAAATCGTAAGCCTCCACGATCGCGGCGGTCTCGGAGCCGTGGAACGACTTCATCATCAGGTCGAAGATCGCTCCGCGTTCCGGATGCGCGGCGAGATAGTCGAACATGTTCGTGCCGAGCACCCGACGGAAGTTGCCTTCGCCGGTGCGGACCGACGTGCTGAGGTGCTGCGCGACCTGATAGATCTCGGCGCCCATGTACATGGCGGCCGGCCAGACGCTTTCGGGGGAGTCGCGGCGCAAATGATCGGCCAGCGGCGTAAGCCGATACTTGCCGTCGCTCTCGGCGAACACCCCGATGCTGGCGAGCGCCCTCAGGACCCGGTGGATCGACTCGGCGTCACCGCCGGTCAGTCGCGCCAGCTCTGTCGCGCTCTTCGGACCGTCGGCGAGCTTGTCGGCGATTTCCAGCTCCGCTGCGGCACGGATGGCCTGCGCCGGCATGAATCCCAGGATGAATTGCATCATCTGAGCTTGAGTGGATGGTCCTGCCATTTGGTCTCTCCCATGTTGTTTTGCGCAGACGTTGCCGCGCGTCCGGCCATCCGTTCCAGCGGAAGGGGACGTGTGGCCGTCTGTTGTCCAGAAGAGGATACGCGATGTGCCGCGCGCATGCCCCGGAGGCGCGGCGCGCGGTAGTCCGCCGGGCCGCCACATTGCCGTGGATCCGGCGCCGCTTCTCAAGTGCCCCTGCCCTGGCGCCTTCGTCGCGTATCATCGTCACACCAAAAAAACGGGCTGCAGGGAAGCGATATGGCTGAGCGAGCCTGATTCTGTGATGACTCCAACCGCACACGACATCTTTCTTTCCTATGGGCACAGCGATGTAGCCGTCGCGAAACGTTTCGCAGATGCGCTCGAGCGCGAGGGATTCAGCGTTTGGTGGGACACTGCGCTGCGCTCGGGCGAGGCCTTTGACCAGGCAATTGAAAAGGCGCTGAAAAGTGCCTGTTCTGTCGTCGTGCTGTGGTCTTGCACATCCGTGGAGTCCCGCTGGGTCCGTGCCGAGGCGACACTCGCAGACCGCAACGGCACGCTGGTGCCGGTGCTGATCGGGCCCTGCGAGCGGCCGATCATGTTCGAGCTCACACATACCGTGGATCTGGCGCACTGGCAGGGCGCCGCGGATGACCGGGCGTGGCTGGCGTTCCTGGCCGATGTGCGGCGCCTGGTTGCAACGGACCGGGCCACGCCCGCGCCGTCCTTGGTCACCGCTGCGCCCGAAAAACCTGCAGCCGGCGAACGCGGTGAAGCACCCTCGCTCGCCGTGCTGCCCTTCACCAATCGTTCGGGCCTGCCCGAGGATGAAGCGTTTGCCATCGGCATGGTCGAGGACGTCATCGACGCACTCTCTCAGGGAGTTTTTGTCCGCGTTGTCTCCAGCGCCGCAACTGCGCGATTCCGTGCCGGCGCCATTCCCGATCTGGATGCCATGGCCCGGCAGCTGGGCGTGCGCTATCTGCTCGAGGGCAATGTGCGCCGTGCCGGCGACAGGCTGCGGGTGACCGCGCAGCTCGTGGAAGCGGCCAACGGGGCGATCCTGTGGACGCAGAAATTCGAGCGCCCGCTGAGCGAGCTGGCGACGCTGCAGGAGCAACTCGTGCTCGAGGTCGCTGCGCATCTGGACACGCAGGTGTTTCGCGTCGAAATGGAACGTGCGCTGAAGAAACCCGGCGATCTGACGGCGTGGGAGGCGGTGATGCGGGCGGTCGCTACGCAACGCGCATTGAACATGGCGAGCCTGGCCGTCTGTGTGGAAGAGGCCAGCAAGGCGGTAACCATCGCACCGGACTATGGTCTGGCACACGCGGTGCTCGCCATGGGCAGCGGGCTGCGCTATCTGGTGCTCTGTCCCGATGATCCCCACGAAGTCCGTCGTATCCGTGGCCATGCTGAAATGGCACTGCTGCTCGACCCCAACAACGCATTGGTACTCGCACAGGCTTCGCAGGCACTGAGCTATCTGGGATATCCGCAGGAAGCCCTGCGCCATGCGGAGCGTGCTGTCCGGCTCAACCCTGGCACGGCGCTGGTGCACTACAGCTGTGGTCTGGCGTGCCTCTATCTCAACAGGGTTGAAGAAGCGCTGACTCACTTCAATACTTCGCTCAGTGCTGCACCGGGATCCGAGACTAATTTCTTCAACTACACCCAACAAGGAAGTGCGAATATCCGAGCCGGCCGATGGAGTGATGCGGTAATCGCACTGGATAAGGCACTGGCGCTGTACCCCGACTTCCCCCTGGCGCTGATGTTGAAAGCCATCGTTTACCATCGAGAAGGGCGCACAGACGAAGCCCGCGAGCTGCTGCAGCACACGCGGCGTGTTGACAAGGTGGGCACGCTTGCGGTGTGGGAATGGAACATCAGTCGCCACTTCGTCCGCAGCCCGAACCTTGACGAGCTGCTCGCACTTCTGCGTTCCCTCTGGTACGAAGCAGAGCGGGCCGCGTGAGCGCGACATGAGCACCAGCAAAGCAACCGTCTTCATCAGCTACGCCTCCCCGGACGCCGCCATGGCCAGCGCCGTGGTCAGTCAGCTCGAGCGCGCTGGCCTTGCGTGCTGGATCGCGCCGCGCGATGTGGTGCCGGGTGCGCTGTATGCCGAAGAGATCATCCGCGCCATCAATGACAGCAGCATCGTCGTGCTGGTGCAGTCGGCGCAGTCGGTTGCTTCCGCGCATGTCGGCAAGGAGCTGGAGCGTGCTTCGTCGAAGTGCAAGCGGATCGTCGCATTGCGCACCGATGCGACGCCACTGCCGCACGCCTTCGAGTATTTCCTCAGCGAGTCGCAGTGGATCGAAGTGGCTGCGGGCGGCATCGAATCGGCAGCAGCAACACTTGCAGAGGCGGTGAGCCGCCATCTGAAATCCGGCTCGGGTTCTTCAGCCACCAAATTTCCCGCAGCCGCGAAAGCCTCCGTCTTTCCGTCCATCGCGGTGCTGCCGTTTGCCAATCTGAGCGGCGACAAGGAGCAGGAATACTTCAGCGACGGCCTGACCGAGGAGATCATCAACGCGCTGGCGAAGACTCCCGGGCTGAAGGTGATCGCGCGCAGCTCGGCGTTTGCGTTCAGGGGCCAGCAGACTGACGTTCGGCGTATCGCCGAGACGCTCGGCGTCGCCCATGTTCTGGAAGGCAGCGTGCGGCGCTCCGGCAACCGCATCCGCGTCACCGCGCAGTTGATTGCCGCCAGCGACGGCACCCAGTTGTGGTCCGAGCGTTACGATCGCGAACTGGCGGATGTATTCGCGGTGCAGGACGACATCGCCACTGCCATCACCACCGCCCTGCAGGTCAAGCTTGCGCCGGTGGCCGCCAGCGCGCCGCGTTACACACCGAAACTGCCCGCCTACGAAGCACTGTTGAAAGCCAGGCACTGCCACTGGAAGAGTACCGCCGAAACGATGGATCAGGCCTGGGTGTACCACGAGCAGGCTATCGCGCTGGATCCTCAATTCGCGTTGGCATACGCCGAATACGCCGAATATCTGAAGGCGCGGGCCTACATGGATCTGTCGCCGATGAGCGAGATGGCGCCCATGAGCCGTGCCTGGGCGCAGAAGGCGCTGCTGCTGGATCCTTCACTCACGGATGCGCATGGTTCGCTGTGCGCCATCGCCGCAAGCTACGAATACGACTGGGAAGCGGCCCACCGACATTTCCTGCTGGCAATGCCCGATGGACGCAGCTCGCCATTGGTTCGCCTTGTCTGCGCCTGGGGCTATTTGCTGCCATCGGGTCAGGTGGATGCAGCGGTCGAACAACTCCAGCTCGCCGTGCAGGACGATCCGCTCCACGCCACCTACCGTAGCGCTCTGGGCTTGTCTCTGGATACCGCAGGGCGTCACGACGAGGCGGAGTCGATGTTGCAGGAGACGGCAGGCCTGTTTCCCGATCACGTCTTGCCCAGGGTTTTTCTCAGCTACCACTTCTTCTGCCGCGGGCGGCTTCCCGAAGCGCTGGCGCTGGCGGAATCACTGTTCGCTCAGGCACCGTGGTATCTGCAAGGGGTGTGCCTTTATGCAGGCCTGCTGACCCGCGCAGGCCAGACTGCGCGTGGTAATGAGGTGCTGCGCACTATTAAACCGGAAAGCCCTGGCTACAGCGTACACATGGCAATCTATTGCCTGATCTGCGATGAGCTCGATCAGGCCGCGAACTGGTTTGAGAAGGCGCTGACTGCCCGGGAAGCAAACGCCCTGCTGCGAATGCAGCTTGAGATGTCGAAAGGTCTTCGCGCGAGCACCCGATGGCCCAGGCTCGCGCAATTGGCGAACCTGCCTGACGCAACTGCCCGAAACCCTACTTCAGTGTGACTCGCTGAAGCTCCTTTGGCCTACTCCTTACTTGGATTAACTTGTAAGTCATCAGACCGGGCGCGGCACTAGTGGCATTCGAAATCGTTCGTGCCCAGAGGCTTGCAGATGTCCGGCCACTTGCCGATTTTGCGGTAGTAGTCCACGAGACCCAGGTCGCGCAGGATGTCCTTGTAGCGCGGATCCTGCCGCCAGCCGCTCTCGTTGAACTGCCAGAGCGTGTAGAGCTGTGGCGCGTTCATCTCGACGAGCCCCCTGCGGATGGTGGCTAACACCATTTCCTTGTCGCCGTAGTGATCGCCGGCCGCGGCGAACATGATGCCAGGGTCGGATAAACGTGCGTACTCGCGGCGCAGGGCGGCGAGTGCGGCCGGTCGGTCGTCCCAGTTCGCAAGCGTGATGCCGAGGAGCGCGCCGAGGTTGTTGTTCGTGGCCGCCTTCACGGCACGCAGCGCCGACTCCACCGCTGGTTTGTCGGGTGGCTTGTGCGACCATGCGCGAATCATGGCCATTATATGGGCCACGAGGCTGTTGGCCCCCAGGGTGCTGCCGCGCAGGTATTCGGCCTGAGCCTCGTCCGGGCGCCCGGCCATATCGAGCACGGTCTGCAGCGCGAGAGACATCGTGGCCGACAACGGCTCCGCCTCGACCGCGCGGCGGATGTATTGCTCGGCTTCCCTCGCACGACCCACGCGCTGCAGGAACACGCCGTAGGACCGCGCCGTTTCGGGCCCCGGTGAGGAAACCAGCGCGGCGCGTGCCATCGCATCGGCCTCGAACCACTTGCGCTGAAAGACGAAGTCGGCGGTGCGTATGGTCTGCGTAAACCACGCCTGCGGCGCCAGCGCAACGAGCCGCTCCTTTGCCGCGACCATCTCCTGCCGCCTTGCGGCGACGTCGCCACCTACCAGCGTCTCCTGTTCCGCACTCTTGTGAAGTCCATACCAGGCACGTGCAAATCCAGGGTCGATCGTCACCGCATCCCGGTAGAGCTGCGATGCCTTCTGGAACACTTCGAGCAGGCCGCCGCGGTACCACAGCGCCTGCGCCTGCAGGTACTTGTCGTAGGCGGCGACTTTCGTCGTGCCACCATTCGCGCGCGACATGGCGCCGACATCCAGCGTGATGCTCAACGCGCCTGTGACCGCCATCGCGATCTCTTCCTGCACGGCAAAGACGTCGGCGAGCTCGCGGTCGTAGGTGTTCGACCACAGGTGCGTGCCGTCGGCCGCATTGATGAGCTGTGCGGTGATGCGCAGGCGGTTGCCGGCCTTGCGCACGCTGCCTTCGAGTATGTTCGACACGCCGAGCTTGGTGCCGATGCTGCGCAGGTCTTCGTTCTTGCCCTTGAAGGAGAAGCTCGAGGTGCGCCCGGCCACGCGCAGCTCCTTGATCTGCGCGAGTTCGTTCAGCAACTCCTCGGCGAGACCATCGGAGAAATACTCCTGGTCCTTCTCGGCCGACATGTCGGCGAACGGTAGCACGGCGATGGAGTGGCCGATTGCAGTGCCTGCGGTGGCCTGCGCGGCATCGGAATGATCCGCGAACCAGAGCTTCCATGTGGCGGCGGCGCCGATGGCCACCACCAGTGCTGCTGCAATGCCGAGGATCAGGCTGCGGGATTTCTTTGCGGATGTTGGCGCAGTTGCATGCACAAGGAATGGAGCAGCGGTCGGTGCGGCGCCGAGGTGTCGACCCACGGACTCGGCGAGCTTCACCGCTGCCGGCTCGATGCCACCGGGCCCCACATCGATCCATTGCGATTCGCTGAGGAAATACTCGAAAGCGCGGGGCAGAGGCGTCGCGTCGATGCGCAGGGCAATGATCCGCCGGTTCTTCGACGCCGCGCGTTCGAGCTCCCTGCCAACATGGGCGGAGGCCGCCGCGTGGCCCGACAGCACCAGCACGACAACGCGGCATTCGTTGATGGCACGAACGATCTCGTCAGCATAGAGGGCGCCTGGCTCCACGTCCCGAGGCGCGATCCAGCAGGTAAGGCCGGCGTGCTCCATTGCGCTGACAACCTGCTGCGCGACGGCTGCATCCTGCGAGGCATAGCTGATGAAAACCGTTCGCGTCCCGGCGCCAGCCGTCGTTTCGCCCGCCTCAGCCATGTCGCATCCCTACTGCCCGGCCTGTTGTCCAGTAGAGGATACGCGATGTGCCGCGCGCATGCCCGGGAGGCGCGGCGCGCGGTAGCTACCACTGCATCAACCGCAAGGGGCTTTCCGAAGCCATCGCGCTGGCGGAATCGCTGTTCGCTCATACGCTGCGGCGACCAGCTTGCCGAAAGACTCTGTTGCGAACGTGTCGTTGATAGTCGCCCTGGACAAGCGCCAGCTTGTCAAACGGGTGGGGGGAAATACCAAGGCGTCAATTGGAACTCGTGTTGTCAGGAATTGACGTGATCGTCGGCCGATGATCAGCGCCCGCTCCTTCTATCGACACACCAAGCGACATTCTCTGACGGTTGAAATGACGCACCGCCAGTTCGGCGATGGCGGATCAGGCCCGGGCTGACAGCGCCGGACCAAGCAGGTACCCTCGCAGTCATGGCCGTTCCCTGGGTACAGATCATTCAATGGGCGCCGCAGATCCTCGCGCTGTCGCGTGACCTGCTCAACCGTTCGAAGCACGCCAAGTCCAGCGAATCGCTGGCGCGTGCGGCCGAGCCCGACCAGCTTTCCGCACGTGTGGGCGCACTCGAAGAGAACGAGCGCCGTCAGGCCGAACTCGTGGACCGCATGGCGGCGCAGCAGGCCGAGCTTACGAAGGCCGTGGTCACGCTGCACCGTCGGCAGCGGCTGCTCATCGGCGCGGTCGTCGTGCTTGCACTCGCTTTGTTTTACGTGGGCTTTTCTTCCTGACGGGTGATTTCTTCTTCGCCGCAGTTGCGCCACTCAATATCCCTGTTTCGTAAACCAACGCCGATCTGTGGCACCGGTCACTTCACCGGCCATATAGGCCTAATAATTTAGTGACAAACTGCTGTTTACACGACTAATAATCCGGCCATGGAACCGGCCAAGTCCCAGGACGCACTGATCGACACGAGTGAACGCACGGCGCGTCACGTGGTCTCCACCCTGCTCAACAAGCGTTTGCTCGTCTCAGGTTCCCACAAAGCGCCGTTGCGGCTGGGCTTCCCCATCGACGTTGTCGAGCGCTGGTTCCCGAAACTGTATCCGGCAACGTGATGGACATGGCGGGTGGTTTGAAATTCCTGTCCGCCCACCCCGGACTCCAAAACGCATAGACTCTTCAGCCAACGTCCAGAAAAGCCGAGTCGCCATAATGGCGCCTTCCGCAACAAGAAGTCGGAGTCAACCGTGTCGGGCATCTTCATCAGCTACCGCCGCAGCGACAACCCTGATGCCACAGGACGCATCTACGACCGGCTGGTGGCCGAGTTCGGCAAGCCGAAGGTTTTCAAGGATATCGACTCGATCCCCCTGGGGATGGATTTTCGCGGCCACTTGAACGAGATAGTCGGCGGCTGCACGGCAGTGCTGGCGATCATTGGACCGAGCTGGGCCGATACGCGCAGCAACGCCGGGCAACGCAGGCTCGAGGATCCCGACGACTTCGTGCGCATCGAGCTTGAGGCCGCCCTGGCGCGCGGTATTCCGGTGGTGCCGGTGCTGGTGGGTAACGCGACGATGCCCGGCGTATTGCAATTGCCGGCGACACTCTCGGAACTGGCGTATCGGCAGTCAATCCAGGTGCGGCCCGATCCGGATTTTCACAACGACGCAACGCGTCTGGTGGTGGCACTGCGTGCGATCATCGACCCGAATGCGCCGCAGGTGGAACCCGCGCCGACAAGGCCAGGGCGTTCGCGGGTACCCTTGCTGGCCACACTCGCAGCAGCCGCAACACTGGCCGCGATCGCGTTCGCGATTCCTGCAGTGAAGCACCTTCGCGAAACGCCACCGCCGGAGATCCGGACAGAAATCGTCACGCCGCCTACAGAAAACCCGGGATCGTTCGCGCTCTCACCCGATGGGCTCCAGGTTGCATACGTCGCCATGGATGGTGGTACCGAGCGCCTGTGGTTACGATCGCTGGCAAGTTCCACCGCGCGACCTTTGCCGGGTACCGAGGGTGCCGCTGCGCCATTCTGGTCGCCCGACAGCAAGTCGATCGGGTACTTCGCGAGCGGTGCACTGAAACGACACAATCTCTCTGATATGGTTTCGCAGACCCTGGGAGTCGGGACTACCAGTTCCACTGGCACCTGGAATTCCGACGGCGACATTCTTTTCGTTGTCGGCGCTGCGAATCCGGTCTTGCGCATTTCCGCCAACGGCGGCGCGGTGACACCAGTCACCCAGCTCAATGCCGAACATGTCGCGCACCGACTGCCAATGTTCCTGCCGGACGGTCGCCATTTCGTATTCGTGAACCTGGCGGGAACAGCCCCGGGAATATATCTGGGGTCACTCGATGGTGGCACTCCGGTCAGGTTGAAAAGCGATATTGCCGCCTTCAGTGTGGGCGCCTTTGCGCATCTTCCTGGCGGCTGGTTAGTGTGGTCACAATCCGGCGCCTTGGTGGCACAACGACTGGATATAACCAAGGCTGCGCTCGTTGGGGAACCTGTGACCATCGCCAACAGCGTCGGCACGATCTCCGCATCGTCCACTGGCCTCCTAGCGTACCGGAGCATCAACAAGTCTACACAGGTGCTCGCCTGGAAGGATCGAAGTGGAAAGTCTTTGGGCTCAATCGGCGAACCGGACAGTTCCTACAATGGACCCAGCGTCGCCCCCGATGGGCGCGTGGCTGTAGCCCGAACTGTGCAGGACAAGATGGATATCTGGCTTTCGGACGGGACGCGCAGTAGCCGGATCACATTCGACGGCGCTCGAAACTGGTACCCCATCTGGTCACACGACGGGACACGGATCGTATACGCGTCGAGGGCCAGCAAGGCCAGCGCCCTTTACCAGAAATTCACGAGCGGAACGGGTGAAGCAGAGCAGATCCTGAGCACTGACGAGGAAAAGATTCCCAGCAGCTGGTCGCCAGATGGTCGATACCTGTTGTTCTTCAGTGCGAATCCCGCGACGGGAGTCGATACCTGGATCTTGCCGATGACCGGTGATCGCCTGCCGTCAGTGATGCTCAAGACACCATTCTTCGAAGTCTGGCCACGCTTCTCGCCCGACGGAAAATGGGTGGCCTACCAGTCGGACGAATCCGGTCGCTTCGAAATCTATGTGAGGAGCTTCGTCGAACTCGATGGCAAGGGCTCGGTTCCGTCGTTGGGCTCGGGTCGATGGCAGGTGTCCACGGCGGGGGGCACCTTTCCAGTCTGGAGCCCGGACGGCCGGGAACTGTACTTCCTCAATCCAGCGGGCGAAATGATCGCGTCGTCCATCAAGGGGAACGGTGCTGTGGTGACACCGGGAACACCCGTGAAATTGTTCGCTACAAAGGTTCTGGGGCGAGGTACCGACAACGCGACTGGTCGGCAGTACGACGTCGCACCCGACGGTCGCTTTCTGATCAACGAGACCATGGACTCGGACACCGCGACATTGCCAATCACGCTGATCCAGAACTGGAATCCGGACGCGGCCCGGCAATGAACTGCCCAGGCTGGCAACGTCCAGCCGTGCAGCGCGGCGATCCTGATTCTGGTCTACTTGACCATATTGGCCAAGTAGACCAGAATATCCCCCAACGCTTGACCCACTGAGCACCAACGGAAGCAGCCCATGCGCGTCAACATTCTGGAAGCCAAGAGCCAGCTGTCGCAGCTCATCAAGTCAGCACAGGCGGGTGAAGAAGTGATCATCGCCAACCGGGGCGAACCAGTTGCGCAGCTGGTGCCCGTCGCTGCGGCCAACCGCGAAGGCAGCTTCCTGCAATGGTTGCGAGACAATCCGCTTCCTGCCTACGCCCAGCGTACTCACGCCGAGATTGAAGCCACAATCCAGGCGGAGCGCGAAGCGTGGGACTGATCTACCTCGACACCTGTCTGCTCATCTACACCATCGAGAACGACACGCGGCGGGCACCGGCCGTCGTAGCAGCCATGGCGGGGCAGGAAGCTGCCCAGTTCGCGGTCTCGCCTCTGGTAAAAATGGAGTGTCTCGTCAAACCCATGAAGCAGGCAGACCTGAGTCTGCAGAAGCGATATGAAACGGGCCTGAGTCGCTTCGTCCAACTGCCTTTGCCCGAACGGGTGTTTCTGCATGCCGCCCAGCTGCGCGCGCGCTTCAATCTGAAGACACCGGACGCGTTGCATCTGGCCTGCGCCCAGCACCACGGATGCGCCGCGCTATGGACCAATGATGATCGGCTGGCGCAGTCCAGTCACGGACTTGCGGTAAACGTGCTGAAGCATTGACGCCGAACGGCTGGGCCTTCGACTGTCATTCCTTCTGGACGGCTTCAAGTGCCCCTGTCCGGGCGCCTTCGTCGCGTATCATCGTCACACCAAAAAGTCGGGCTGCTGAGAAGCGATATGGTTGAGCGGGATGGTGAGATAACGGCACACGACGATTTCGAGTCTCCCTGAGCGAGCCAGATTCCGTGACGACTCCACCCGCACACGACATCTTTCTTTCCTATGGCCACAGCGACGTGGCCGTCGCGAAACGTTATGCAGATGCGCTGGAGCGCGAGGGATTCAGCGTCTGGTGGGACGCCGCGCTGCGCTCGGGCGAGGCCTTCGACGCCGCCATCGAAACCGCACTGGAGTCCGCCAGGGCCGTGGTCGTATTGTGGTCAGCGTCTTCCGCCCAGTCACGTTGGGTGCGGGCGGAAGCGACGCTGGCGGAGCGCAACGGCACACTGATTCCCGTGATGATCGAATCCTGCCGACGGCCGATCATGTTCGAACTGACGCATACGCCGGATCTTTCACACTGGACCGGGAGCCCAGTCGACGCAGCGTGGCAGTCCTTTGCCGCCGAAGTACGGCAGCTGGTTGCGAAAGGCGCGCCGAGGTCTCAGGCGGTCACCCCCGCTGCCCACGCGCCCGCGACAGAACGCAAACCGTCCATCGCGGTGCTGCCCTTCGCCAATATGAGCGGTGACAAGGAGCAGGAGTATTTCAGCGACGGTCTCGCCGAAGAAATCATCAATGCGTTGTCGCAGATACCCGGCCTCAAGGTGATCGCGCGCACGTCGGCCTTCGCGTTCAGGGGACAGAATACCGACATCCGCCGGATTGCCGACACGCTGGGAGTCACACACGTTCTGGAGGGCAGCGTGCGGCGCGCGGGTAACCGCATTCGCGTGACGGCGCAGCTGATCATCGCGACCGATGGCACGCACCTGTGGTCCGAGCGTTACGACCGCGAGCTGGCAGATGTCTTTGCGGTGCAGGACGAGATCTCGGTGGCCATCTCCGAGGCGCTCAAGGTGCGGCTGTCGCATGCTGCCGTGCTGCGTCACACGCCCACCCTTCCCGCGCACGAAGCCCTGCTGAAAGCCCGGCATTTCCACTGGAAGGCAACGCACCAGTCCATGGATCAAGCCAAGGTGTACTACGAACAGGCCATCGCGCTCGACCCGAAGTTCGCACTGGCCCATGTTCTCTACGCGGACTTTCTGTTCGGCCGGACCTCGATGGGAGCGCCACTACGCGAGGCGGTATCAGAAAGCCGCGCGCTGGCGCAAAGGGCCCTGGAACTGGAGCCGTCCCTGGTGGACGCACATGCGCCGCTGTGTGTGTGGGCATCGACCCATGACTACGACTGGAAAGAAGCCGGGCGCCAGTACGCCCTGGCGATGGCCGACGGCCAGGCGTCGCCGCATACCCACATGAGTTGCGGTTGCTTCTATCTTCTGGGATCCGGGCGTCGGGACGAAGCAGTGAAGCACCTGGAAATTGCGGTCAGAGGCGATCCATTGCACCTGATGCATCGGACCGTGCTGGGAATATGCCTCGGGGCAGTGGGCCGGCATGCGGAGGCGGACGAGCTCTTTCTCCAAAGCATGGATCTGGATTCCGGGTATTTCTGGACCCTTTCCTATCTTGCATTCAACTATGCCGCGCGCCAGATGTTTGCCGAAGCGCTCCCGCTTGCCGAGAAGTCCTTCTCGCTGGCGCCCCGGTACCAGCCGACTGTGGGCGTGCTCGCCGGGCTGCTGGTTCGCATGGGCCAGCCGGACCGGGCCCAGGAAGTGCTCGCAACACTGGGCCCGGATGAGACCTATGGCGTGCCATTGAGTCGCGCGCTGTTTCACACCTGCTGCGATGAAATCGATCTGGCCGCAGACTGGTACGGGAAGGCGATCGAAGAACGGGACGCGAGGGTCCTGTTATTCCTGCAAAGCGCGATTGGCGAGTCGATACGCCGCAGCCCGCGCTGGCCCGGATTGGCGGCAATGGCGAATCTGCCCGAAGTCGGGCTCCCCGCGACATGAACACCAGCCGGCCAACCGTCTTCATCAGCTACGCCTCCCCGGACGCCGCCATGGCCAACTCCGTGGTCAGTCAGCTCGAGCGCGCTGGCCTTGCGTGCTGGATCGCGCCGCGCGACGTGGTGCCGGGTGCGTTGTACGCCGAAGAGATCATCCGCGCCATCAATGACAGCAGCATCGTCGTGCTGGTGCAGTCGGCTCAGTCGGTCGCTTCGGCGCATGTCGGCAAGGAGCTGGAGCGTGCTTCGTCGAAGAGCAAGCGCATCGTCGCATTGCGCACCGATGCGACGCCACTGCCGCACGCCTTCGAGTATTTCCTCAGCGAGTCGCAGTGGATCGAAGTGGCTGCGGGCGGCATCGAATCGGCCGCTGCAAAACTTGTGGAGGCGGTGAGCCGCCATCTGAACTCCGGCTCGAGCCCTTCTGTCTCCGCTTCTCCCATGGCTGCGAAAGCCTCAATCTCACCGTCCATCGCGGTGCTGCCCTTCGCCAACATGAGCGGCGACAGGGAGCAGGAGTATTTCAGCGACGGCCTGGCCGAGGAGATCATCAACGCGCTGGCGCAGATCGCGGGACTGAAGGTGATCGCGCGCACCTCGGCGTTCGCCTTCAAGGGACAGAACACCGACATCCGCAGGATCGCCGAGACACTCGGCGTGGCCCACATTCTCGAGGGCAGCGTGCGTCGCTCGGGCAATCGAATTCGCGTGACCGCGCAGCTGATCACCGCGATCGATGGGACGCACCTCTGGTCGGAGCGTTTCGACCGCGAGCTGGCGGACGTATTTGCCGTACAGGACGAGATTTCCACGGCCATCTCCAAGGCGCTGCAGGTCAGGCTTTCGCCGCAGCTCGCTGCCGACATGCGCTATACACCCAATCTTCCCGCCTATGAAGCGCTCCTCAGGGCCCGGCATTTTCACTGGAAGGTGACGGCCGAGTCGATGGAGCAGGCCAGGCCCTGCTACGAGCAGGCGATTGCGCTCGACCCGCAGTTTGCGTTGGCGCACGCCCTCTATGCGGACTATCTGTTCGGCCGAACCACGTTGGGGATGTCGCGCCTGCGGGAAGTGGCACCAACGAACCGCTCCCTGGCGGAAAGAGCACTGGAGCTGGACCCGTCTCTCGCGGACGCGCACGCGCCGTTGTGCGTGCTTGCTGCCACGCACGACTACGACTGGAAAGAAGCCGGGCGCCGGTTCGCGCTGGCCACGCCTGGCGGCCACGGCTCACCGCAGTCTCACATGAGCTGCGGTTGGACTTACTTCCTGGGATCGGGCCGTCGCGAGGCGGCCGTGGAGCAGCTTCAGCTGGCCGTTCAGGGAGACCCGCTCCACCTCACGCACCGCGCAATCCTGGCAATGTGCATGGGCGCCGTAGGCCAGTATGCGAAGGCAGAGGAGCTTCTCCTGCGGAGCAGGGATCTGGATCCCAATTTCTTCTGGACTCACTACTATCTTGCGGACCTCTACGCAGCGCGCCAGATGCATGCCGAAGCGCTGCCATTCGCCGAGAAGGCGATTTCTCTGGCGCCCTGGTATGCACCGTCCGTCGGCCTCCATGCAGGGCTATTGGTTCGCACGGGTGAGGCGCGCCGAGGAAGAGATATCGTTCAGGTACTGGGGGCGGGTGAAGCCAATGGAGCATCGAAGGGCCTGGCGATCTTCCATACCCTCTGCGGCGACATCGATCTGGCCGCGGACTGGTACGAGAAGGCCATAGAAGAACGAGACTCGTTTGTCGTGGCGTTTCTGCAAAGTGCCATCGGTGAGCCGCTACGCGCCAGCCGGCACTGGCCGAGACTGGCGGCAATGGCGAATCTGCCCGAAGTCGGGCTCCCCGCGACATGAGCACCAGCAAGCCAATCGTCTTCATCAGCTACGCCTCCCCGGACGCCGCGATGGCCAACGCCGTGGTCAGTCAACTCGAGCGCGCTGGCCTGCCTGAGGCAGCCGCCCGGAACCTGACTTCAGTGTGACTCGCTGAAGCTCACCATCGAATGCCACTCGATGACTTCCTGCAACAGCGCGTGCTCGGTGCGCGACACCACACGCTCGAGACTGCTCCAGGTATTGCAGTAGCCGATCTGCGCCGCGCTTGCAGAAAGCGTTGCCTGCATGTCGCGGTAGCGGGCCACGCGTCGATGCAGGTCATTGATCGAGACAATCGAGATCATGGCCGCTGCCACGACGGGCAGTGCAATCGGCAGGAAGTCGAATGCCGTTCCCTGCATCCAGTCCGGCACGCGCACATGCATCGACATCGTGACGGCGTAGGTTGCGACGCACACCATGGCCGTGATCGTGGAAAGCCAGAAAATTCTGCGCAACAGCTTTAGCAGCGGCAGTGCGCGCTGCTCCTGCCGACGATAGTAGGCGAGCTGATCGACAATGCGTTTCTCGCTGTAGATGCGCTGGAATTCCGCGATGGAGACGGGCGTTTCAGTCACCGTGCGGCCGTGCAGTATGCGCAGCGAGCGCGACAGCTGATGCACGGCGGGCAGATCCCGTTGGTGTAGCAGGCCCGATGCGCGCGGCAATCCCCAGGTGGCCAGCGCCGAGCGGCAGAACTCCGCCGCGAGCCGGCACTTTACCCAGCTGCGCTCTGAATGCATGCGCCGCCGCAATATCAGGGCTGCGGCAATGCCCGCCCCCAGGCAGATGAATTTGGCCCAGGCGAGGCCAGCAGAATGAAGCGACCAGGAAACCGCTGCCGCCGCGATGAATGTTGCCAACACGTGCAGCATGACGGTCGAGACCGTCATTCGGCGCACGCCAGGGGCGCTGCGGGTTGCCGCGAAATCGCATTTCTGCTGGAACGCGAAGACATTGTCCGGCGCCTTGAACGGATTCTCTCCCCACCCGGTGGTGGCGTCGGGCAGTCGGTTGAGGCCGCTCAGCGCCGTTTCCGGCAACTGAAGGTTTGCCCAGTTCTCGGTGCGGCGTTCGCCAGTGACCGCATCGATGATGAGAATCGGCCGACCCAGCGCACGGGCGTACTCGACCACCTCTGCCGTTCCGCCCTTGCCGCGAGCGGCCTCGCCGTCCCAGATCGCGATCAGCAGATCCGACCCGTTGACGGTCTCCAGGCCACTGTCGAGATAGGCGTCTTCGCGCGCACCGCTGTCATTGCTGATCTGCACCTGCTCCGCCCGCCGCAGCAGCGACTCGACCGCCTGCCATGCGGCGGGCTCAAAGTCTCTGGCAAACTCGGTGCGAGGCAATGGCAGGATGGCGTGCCAGGCCCAGCCACGCGCAAGCACCTCATGCACGAAAAGTTGATCACTTCCTTCCGCCACCGATGAAAGAGCGATCCATTCATCCTGCGTGACGCCGCGCAGGTGATCGAAGGCAGCTGCAATTGCGGCAGCCAGGTGGTCACCATTTTCAATCTGACGATGGCCGGTAAATCCCACGATTCGAAAAACGGGCAGCTGGCTACCGCTGTTCTGGATAGTTGACATCCGTCTACTGTCACGAACATATAGCGTCGAGTCAATCGCGTTCCTGCCACCAAAGCGCCTATGCCGCGGAGTTCGTGGGCTCCAGAGCGACCGCCTGCGGCAAGGCTTCAAATGCCGGGCGTCCGAAGAAATAACCTTGGTACAGCCGCACGCCGATGCGTTTGAACCAGCGATACTCCTGTTCGGTCTCGATGCCCTCCGCGATGACTTCAATGCCCAGATCGTCGCAGACCTGAATGACGGCACGCGCGATGGCTTGGCGGGGGCCATGGGTGTCGATCCCGCGCACGAGCTGCATGTCGAGCTTGACGACATCAGGCTGGAAGTCGGCGAGCAGATTAAGGCCGGCGTAACCAGCGCCGAAGTCGTCGATTGCCAAACGCAGGCCTTGGGCACGGTAGCAATTGAGCTGCTCCGCCAGGCGACGGGTATCGTGGATAACCTCACCCTCGGTGACCTCGAGAATGAGACTGCGCGCGGCAATACCAACCTGCGCCGCCGCTGCCAGCATGCTCTCGACAGCGTCGGGCAATGTATCCAGCGCCTGAGGCAGGAAGTTCAGCGACAGCAGGCCGGGGAGCCCGAGGCTGGCCGCGAGACGGATGGCGGCGATCCGCGAATCCCTGTCGAACACGTGCAGTGAAGCAGGATCAACCGCGGCGAACACGCTTGCAGCAGACTCGCCTCGCGGGCCGCGGATCAGTGCTTCATGGGCAAAGACGCGTGTCGCGTCCGCATCGACGATCGGCTGAAAAGCATAGCTGAACGGCGGAGGCGCGGCGCCCTCCATGGCACTCACGCCATACGCCCGTGGGCACGGTGCGCGCCAGTCTGGTCGGCGCGCCAGCGGCCCTGACGGAAAGCGTCGAGGAGCTTACGCGCACGGCCGGGGCCGAGCTGCTCGAGGCACGTGGCGCTGGTGAAGAAATCGTTCTCACCGATGTGCGATTTCAACTCCGCGAAGTTCACGTTTGCGAAGCCCATCGTCCAGTCGGTGAACACGCGCTCGAAGATCGGCTCACTGATGATTTGCGTAACGCGGCCGTGACGATTGTCGTCGCGGATTCGTCCGAAGACCTCAGCAACGGCGGCCGCCTCGCCTTCCAGCACCTGAAAGAAGTTCCCTTCAACGTACAGCAGCACGCCGGTGATGCCGAGACTGGCGTTATTACGGCGCGCAGCCTCCAGCAGGGCAGGAATGTCATGCTCTTCGAAAGAGGGTGAAGCCCTGCTCGCGTAGATGCAATGGACGAGCTGGGGCATTGCAGGATCTTATGGCTGCGATCGCGAGGGCGGAGTGATCAGACCCTCAGATTGCTCGACGGCCCTTCAACTCTGACTGAAAAACTGCCCTGCAGGTCCGGAACCCTGGATTCAGCAATCCAAATTCAACCCATCCCACTTTGGCATGCGAGCGTGCGCCGCGAATACACCCGCTCGCCTTGCTCCGCGACGACCCTGTCGGTAATCTGCCCAGCGTTAGCGTCATGACCAAGTGTGGTCTCGCGTCGGGACCTGCTAAGCGTTCTGATGGTTGACGGTCCAGCAAAGGGAAATATCGCATGACAGCAAAATCCGCCGCTATTGCTTGGTCGTCCTCCGTGGTCTCTCTGGGAATTGCTCTGGTCACTGCGCTACCCGCCTCGGCGCAGAACTTCAACCGCAGCCCGACAGTGGTCGGCACCAAGATCGCCGACGGTCAGGCGTATGCGACGCTGGCGGAGCTGAAGCACCAGCCGATCCCGGCGAACAATGGCCGGATGCTGCTCGCGTTCGAGGGCAACGGAAACGACGGCATCCCCATGTGGGAATCCAGAGATCATGGATCAAGTTGGCAATTCGTCAAGAATGCGACCGATCCCTATGACAGTGACCCAGACTGCGAGATGCACTGGCAGCCTCACCTCATTGAAATGCCACGGACGCAGCACGGTATCGCGGCCGGTACTTTGCTGCTGTCGGCCAGCACGGTCTGCGGGCGACAGGCACAGGGCAGAGGTTCGCCCCAAATGCATTTGCGCCTGTTCAGCTCAACCGACTTCGGTCGTAGCTGGAATTATCTCAGCACTTTTGCCGATGCAAACGTCATCGGTCCGGTCTGGGAGCCGTACCTTCTGATCCTGGATGACGGTACCTTCATCGAGTACTACTCTGACGAAACCCACAAGGACGAGGGTTACAACCAGATGCTCGGCCACAAGGTCTCCAAGGACGGTGGCAAGACCTGGAGCGCCGAGGTTTACGATGTTGCCATGCGAGGCGGCGTCGAACGCCCGGGCATGGTCATCATCGATCGACTTCCCGACGGACGCTACGTTTACAACTACGAGGACGTAGCCGGACCGGTCCAGAACCAAGTGCATCTGAAGTTCAGCGCCGATGGAATGAAATGGGGCGATCCCGAGGAGCGCGGGACGCCGGTGCAGACCGCGAGCGGCCAGTACCCTACGAATACACCCAACGTTTTCTGGTTCCCGATTGGCGGGCCGAAAGGCGTGCTCGTGGTGACCTCCCGCAGCACCGGCGGACCGGGGGCCGATACTGCAGGGAATGTTCTCTTCTGGAACAACAACCTCGGTGTGGGTCCGTGGTGGCAGGCACCGACGCCAGTACAGAAGATCGGTAACAACCGCGCCGGCTGGACGCAGGCGATGCTTCTCAAGGAGGACGGCAAGCTCCTCCACATCACATCGTCGGGTTCTGCGAACGCGCAGGCTGATCAACGCGGTGCGACTGGCGGCGGTGGAGCCGGTGGCAACGTGATCCTCTTCAATGCCGCAAAAGTCGATTTCGATCGCTATGAGGCCGAGAATGCCCAGCAGCGGGGTTCCGTCATCATGCGTGATGGGTCGATGTCGAATGGCGGCAAGTCGCGGGTCGCGGGACAGAACGTGGGCAAACTTACGTTCAAGGTATACATGCCCAAAGCTGGTCGGTATACGCTCGGAGTGAACTACGCGGGGATCGGGTTCGATACCAAGCCTCGGCTGACTCTCAATCGCAAAGAGGTTGCCGGTTCCGTGGCTCCGGCAGCGGTGGATCCTGACAAGGCGGCCGTGGCCGCACGGGATTTGGGTACCAGGGGGAATGGTGGACATTCGATGTTCACAGCCACCGCGAATCTTTCGGAGGGCGAGAACACAATTGAAGTGGTGGGATCGGATCGTCCGTTCGACATGGACTATCTCGAGATCACGTCGGCCGGCCGCTGAGTCATGCCCGGTGGACGCGGGGGCGGATAGCTCGCCCCGAGCGCCAACTCGGGTTATCTCATTTCTTTTTGGGTGCGGACGCCGCCGGCGTGTCGAACAGTCGATAGGCCTGCTCGTAGAACAGGCTGGTGGCGTTCCCTGCGCCCTGCATGTTCTGGTAGAACACCAGCACCATGTCGCGTTCGGGATCGATCAGGTACTGGGTGCCCATCGCGCCGCCCCAGGCGAACGCCGAGTCGGACACCGCTGGCACCGGCTTTTTCGTTTTGTGGATCTCGAATCCCAGGCCGAACTGCATGCCTTTCTCTTTAACACTGGTTTCCGGCGACAGTCGATTGATGGTCGTCATCAGTTCGACGGTCTCAGGGCGCAGGATACGGTGACCGTTGAATTTGCCCTTGTTCAGCAGCATCTGGCAGAACTTGGCGTAGTCCTCGATTGGTCCGTTCAAGCCGAGGCCGCCTTCGAAATACGTGGGATTATCGTTGATGCGCCCGTTCGCAAACTGGTTCGCGGACAGTTCGAGTTTTCCGTTTGCCGCGCGATAGGTTTTGGCGAAGCGCGGCAGCGCGGCAGCTGTGTAATACCAGTCGGTGTCTTTCATCCCAAGCGGCTTCAGTACCGATTCCCTGACGTATTCGCGCAGCGATTTGCCGGAGATCCGCTCTACCATGTAGGCGAGCATGTCGCTGCTGGGGTGATAGTTGTAGTCAGTGCCCGGATCGAAACCCAGGGGCAATTTCGCAGCTTCCGCCATCGCATCGCGGAGGTACC
>JBDSJD010000032.1:0-31057 GCA_039917615.1 Steroidobacteraceae bacterium | reverse complement strand
GACGGAACTGCAGCAGGCGAACCCACCTGACCGGCACCAGCGCACTCGCCTGCTTTTCTTCCGGATCGCTGTGGATGAAGGCGTACTCCGCCTGGCCGAGCTTGCCCTCTGCCAGCTTCGCAGCCGGCGATTCATAGCTGCGATACCAGAAGATGAGCCACAGGAAGCCCACTGCTCCAGTCAGGATGAACGCCCACTCCCAGCCCCAGCTTTCGGCGACAAACGGCACGGTCAGCGGCGCGATGATTGCGCCCGCGTTGGCGCCGGAGTTGTACAGCCCGGTGGCGAATGCGCGTTCCTGCTTCGGAAACCACTCGGCAATAGTCTTGTTGGCCGCAGGGAAATTGCCCGCTTCGGTGAATCCCAGCGCGGCGCGCCAGAACCCGAAGCTCCACGTGTGATGACCGAAGGCATGTCCGATGGCCGCGAGGCTCCAGCCGATCAGAGAGTAGGCATAGCCTGCCTTCGTACCGAGCCAGTCGATCATCCGGCCGGCCAGCACCATGCCGACGGCATAGGCGAACTGGAAGCAGATCACTACGCGCGCGTAGTTCAGTTCCTGGCCAGCCTTGTCGTCGCCGAACACGCCTTCGCTGGACAGCAGGGGTTTCAGCAGCCCGAGCACGTTGCGGTCGAGGTAGTTGATGGTGGTGGCGAAGAAAACCAGCCCGCAGATGGTCCAGCGATAACGGCCGATCTGGTCATTGATATGGGCGAGTTTGTTCATGGAGTGGCACACAGGTCCGCGTGATGGGACACGACGGACGTCCGGTCGCCCGCGGGGTTCGACGGCAGTTATTCGCGGGGCAGATGCCGGCCTTGCTTGCAATCCGCCACGATCACCGCAGAAACAGCCGCACAGAACCTGCTTTACGAGTGCGACGCTGCTGCAGATGCTGGCGCTCATACAAAAGTTCACGGATCTCATTGCCCCGCCAGTCTGCACGCTCTGCGGTGGTGACGGGCAGCGGCTGGACGAACCCTGGGGTCTGGATCTGTGCTGCTGGTGCGAGCAGGCCTGCACGCCCGTGCCGGATCCCTGTGCGCGCTGCGGTGAATCCGCAGTTGCGCAATCGCTCTGCGTGAACTGCCAGCAGCAACCGCCGCCCTACGACGCAACCTTCAGCCTGTTCCGCTATGAAGAACCGGTGGATCTGCTGATCACGAATCTCAAATTCCGGCATGAACTGGCGCCGGCGCGGGTGCTGGGAATCCTGTTCGCGCGTGCCTGGCAGCGCGCTGCGCGGCCACTGCCGCAATGCCTCATCCCGATGCCGCTGCATGCCTCCCGCTACCGCGAGCGCGGCTTCAATCAAAGCCGCGAAATCGCGCGACACATTGCGCCGCGGCTGCGCGACGCGGCCGGCAACAGAATGGTCGTGCGATGCGATCTGCTGCAGCGCCGCCGCGCCACGGCCGTGCAGAGCGAACTGCCGGCTGCGCAACGCGCCGCCAATCTGGCGGGTGCATTCCAGGCTGGTTGTGGCGGCCCGCTGCCGGGACATGTGGCGGTTCTGGACGACGTGATGACCACCGGTCATACGGCGGCGGCGGCGGCGCTGGCATTGAAGGGGGCGGGATGCCGCCGGGTGGAGATCTGGGCCTGCGCGCGCGCGCTGCAGCATGCCTCGTGACCTGATCTGGTAAGCTCTCGCCCTTCCTATGCGGACTTGCGCCGGGGTATCCACCCCCCAAAAAGCACCGTGACAACTCACGACAATATCCTGCCTTCCCCCGCTGCCGTCCGCTGGCGCCTGTATCTGGCGCTGACCAAGCCGCGCGTCGTGGCGCTGATCGTGCTGACTGCGGTTGTGGGTTCGCTGCTGTCTACGCCGGGCCTGCCGCCGCTGGACCTGCTGCTGTTCGGCAATCTCGGGATTGGCCTCGCCGCTGCCAGCGCCGCCACGCTGAACCAGGTGCTCGATCAGCGCATCGACGCGAAGATGGCGCGCACCCGCACGCGGCCACTGCCAACCGGCGGGCTCACTGAAGCTTCTGCGCTGTGGTTCGCCGCCACCCTGGGCATTGCGTCGATGCTGGTGCTGTTCGTGCTGGTCAATGCGCTCACCGCGCTGCTCACCTTTGCCTCATTGATTGGCTACGCCGTCGTCTACACGTTATGGCTCAAGCGCGCCACGCCGCAGAACATTGTCATTGGAGGCGCCGCGGGAGCCGCTCCGCCGGTGCTGGGCTGGATCGCCATCACCAACAGCATCGACCCGAATGCGCTGCTGCTGTTTCTCATCATCTTCGCGTGGACCCCACCCCATTTCTGGGCGCTTGCCATTGCCCGGCGAGACGACTACGCCAAGGTCAACATTCCGATGCTGCCGGTGACGCATGGCGTGGAGTTCACCCGGCTGCACGTGCTGCTCTATACCATCATCCTCGTCATCGTGACGCTGCTGCCCTGGATCAACGGCATGAGCCATCTGCTCTACCTGGTGGCCGCAGTGGGGCTCAACGCCGCGTTCCTGGCTTATTCCATTGCGCTGAAGCGCTCGCCGGACAAGAAACTGCCGATGAAGGTGTTCCACTTCTCGGTGCAATACCTGATGTGGCTGTTCCTGGCGCTGCTCCTTGATCACTATCTGCCGTTGCGCCTGTTCTGATGAGTCCTGGAGGATCCTGCATGCTGGTTCGTGCACTGCTGTTGCTAACCCTGGCTCTACCCCTGCCGGCGCTGGCGCAATTACGCTGGATGGAGGGCAGAGACTTCATCACCATGGCCAACGGCAAACCTGCCGAAATCAGGGCCGGCAAGATCGAAGTCGCGGAGGTCTTTTCCTACGGCTGCATTTTCTGCTATCGCGCCAAGGACGAAATCACCGCATTGCAGGCCGCCCTGCCGGCCGATGCCTACCTGACATTTGTGCACGCGTCGTTTGCGCCTGCCGAGGCTTGGCCCATGTTCCAGCGCGCCTGGTACGCCGCGCAGGCGTTGGGCATCGGCGCGGCAACGCACCACCGGATGTTCGCAGCCGTGTGGGAAACCCACGAGATCAAGCTGCTTGACCCTGCCACCAACCGCATCCGCAGTCCCCTGCCGACCATCAGGGACGCGGCGCGCTTCTATGCACGCGCCGCCGCAGTGAAGGAAGCGGATTTCCTGAAGCTCGCCAACTCACCGGCGATCGATGCGCAGATGAAGCGCGCCGATGCGCAGGTGGCAGCCTGGCGCATTCCGGGCACGCCATCGCTGGTGGTGAACGGACGTTACCTGATCGAGGGCAAGACCATGGCAAGGGCGAGCGAGACCCGGACGCTGGTGCTGTACCTGATCGGACTTGAAAGACAGCGTCTGGCGCGCCTGAAGCAACCCGCGATCAAGCCCTGAGGCAACACCGTGCACGTCGAACGAATCTGGCCCGATACGCAATTGCGCAATTACCACTACCTGGTGGTCTGCACCCGCACGGGTGAAGCGCTCGCAATCGACCCCTTTGATTCAAAACTCATGCTCGATACGGCGCGCAGCCATGGCTGGCAGATTACGCAGATACTGAACACGCATCATCACCAGGATCACGTCGCCGGCAACGCCGCTTTGCGTGAGGCAACCGGCGCTAAGATATTGGCGCATGCCGGCGCGGCATCAACCATTGGCGACGTGGATGTCGGGCTCGCCCATGGCGATGTGATTCGGGTCGGCACCAGCATCGAGCTGGAATGCCTCGATACCCCGGGGCACACGATGTCGCATGTCTGCGTGTTTGCGCATGCCGAGCAGCCGGCGCTGTTCTCCGGCGACACGCTCTTCAACGCGGGCGCAGGCAACTGCCATCAGGGTGGCGACCCGGTGGCTTTATACGAAACCTTCGCCACTCGCCTTTCGCGCCTGCCGGACAGCACCCGCGTTTACGCTGGCCACGACTACCTGCTGAACAACCTTCGCTTCACCTTATCGCGCGAGCCCGCCAATGACGTGGCCCGCGATCTGGCAATGCAAGTCGCGGCATTGGCAGCGTTGGACATGCCCGTGACCACATTGGGCGAAGAGAAATCGTTCAATGCATTCCTGCGGCTGCAGAATCCGGCCATCATTGCCGGCCTGCGCGAGCATTTTCCGGATCTGCCCGAACAGCCATCGCCGCGCGAAGTTTTCGTGGCGCTGCGCGCCCTGCGCAACAAGTGGTGAATTGAACATGGCTGAAGAATCCAACAGCCGCGCACTGCGGCATTGGTTTACCGTTGGCGCGGTGCTGGTGCTGCTGCTGGCGGTGTGGCTGATCCTGAGGCCGCTGGCCCTGCCGATTGCCTGGGCGGCCATCGTGGGCTTTCTGATGCATCCGCTGCAGGTGAGGCTGACCCGCCGCCTGAAGGGACGCAGTACGCTTGCCGCATCCCTGATCACGGGCCTGACACCGGTGGCCCTCTTCGTGCCGCTGACGCTGCTTGCCATCGCGTTCCTGCAGCAGGTGGGCACCTTGACCACGCACCTGCAGCAGAACACGGACATGTTCAGCCTGGCCAGCTGGCTCGACTCCACACAGCATCCACGCATAGCCGGGCTCATCACCTGGATCAGTACGCGCTTCAATGTGCAGGTATCCGACATGCAAGCGTATCTGCGCGACTCTGTGCAGACCTGGGCCGGCACATTGGCCAAGTCTGGCGGCCTGGCCTTTCTCTTCACAGCAGGAGTGCTGCTGCGATTCTTCCTGATGCTGTTCATCCTTTTCTTCTCGCTGCGCGATGGCGAGATGTGGTTCAAGCGTGTGGCGGCCCTGCTGCCGCTGACGAAGACCCACAGCAGCAAACTATTCACCCGCATGGGCAAGGTGCTGCGCGCGGTGGTTTATGGCTGCGGCCTTACCGCGCTGGTGCAGGGCACGCTGGTCACCATCGGATTCGCGATCGCCGGTCTGTCCGGTCCCATCGTGTTCGGCGTGGTCGCCAGCGTGCTGGCGCTGTTGCCGTTTGGTGGCGCGGCACTGGTCTGGGTGCCTGGCATGTTGTATCTGTTTGCAACCGGCAGCATCGGCTGGGGGATTTTCATGCTTGCCTGGGGCGGCGTAGTGTCGATATCGGACAACTTCATTCGTCCGGCCATCATCTCGCGCTACACGCCGGTGCCAACCCTGTTGGTGTTTCTCGGCGTCATCGGTGGTGTAGCGGCCTTCGGGCCAATCGGCTTCATCATCGGGCCGGTGATTCTGGTGCTGGCCATCGAACTGCTGCGCGAAGCGGAAGGGTCGATCACCCGCAGCGACTGATAGAATAGGCGCGATCCATGGACCTCTCGCCGATTCTCAATCCCCTCAACGACGAACAGCGCGCCGCAGTTACTGCGCCGGCTGGCGCGACGCTGGTGCTGGCAGGCGCAGGCAGTGGCAAGACGCGGGTGCTCACGCATCGCGTGGCCTGGGCCATCAACGCACTGGGCGCCGCGCCTTACAACATTCTCGCTGTCACCTTTACCAACAAGGCAGCCGCCGAGATGCGCCATCGCATCGAAGCACTGCTCGGCGTGCCGGGTGGCGCCATGTGGGTCGGCACTTTTCACGGCATTGCGCACCGCCTGCTGCGGCTGCACCACCAGCTGGCCGGCCTGCCGCCTGGTTTCCAGATTCTCGACAGTGAGGATCAGCAGCGTCTCATCCGCAAGGTCATCCGTTCGCAGGATCTGGACGAAACGCGCTATGTGCCGAAGGAAGTACAGTACTACATCAACAAGCTCAAGGACGAAGGGCTGCGGCCTGGCCAGGTCAAGGCCGGCCACGATCCCATCCAGCAGATGCTGGCAAAGCTCTACGGTCTCTACGAAGAAACCTGTCGCCGCAGCGGGGTGGTCGATTTCGCCGAGTTGCTGCTGCGAGCCTACGAGCTGCTGCGTGACAACCATTCCCTTGCAGGGCACTACCGCACGCGCTTCACGCAGGTGCTGGTCGACGAATTCCAGGACACAAACGCGATCCAGTACGCCTGGACGCGGCTCATGGCAGGCGCGGCTGGCAACCCCTTCGTGGTCGGTGATGACGACCAGTCGATTTATCGATGGCGCGGCGCAAAGGTTGAGAACCTGCGGCAATTTACGCGCGACTATCCCGATGCGAAGCTGTTCAAGCTCGAGCAGAACTACCGCTCCACCGGCAACATCCTGGGCGCGGCCAACGCGCTGATCGCGCACAATTCCGGACGCCTGGGCAAGAACCTGTGGACCGATGGCAGCAAGGGAGAGTGCATCCGCCTCTATGCGGCCTTCAACGAGCGGGATGAAGCAGCTTTCGTCGTGGCGCGCATTGCCGAGTGGGTACGCAACGGCGGCGCACGCACCGATGTGGCGATCCTGTACCGCTCCAACGCGCAGTCGCGAACCTTTGAGGAAGCCCTTCTCGCCGCACGAATCCCCTACAAGGTCTACGGCGGTCTTCGCTTCTACGAACGCGCCGAGATCAAGGATGCGCTGGCCTACCTGCGGCTGATTGCCAATCGCGATGACGATCCCTCATTCGAACGCGTGGTGAACCTGCCAACGCGCGGCATCGGCGCGAAGTCGCTGGACGGACTGCGGGCCGTGGCGCGCGGCGCGCCGAGTTCCATGTGGCAGGCCGCGGCGGCAATGCTGTCCGGTGAGCCAGGTTCGCCGGGCGTCAGCGAACTGGGCAATCGCGGCGCTGCGGCACTGCTCGGCTTCCTGCAATTGATCGACCAGCTAGACCGGGATACCGCCGGCCTGCCGCTGCATGAACAGATCGATCATGTGATCCAGAACACGGGACTGATCGAGCACTTCCGCAAGGACAAGCAGGACAAGGGCGAGGCGCGCATCGAGAACCTGGATGAACTGGTCAGCGCCGCCCGCGGCTTTGATGCCGATGCGATAAGCCCGGATTCGGAAAGTGAGAAGCTGCCACCCCTTGCGGCCTTTCTGGCGCACGCGGCGCTGGAGTCCGGCGAGGGTCAGGCCAAGGAGTGGGAAGACTGCGTGCAGATGATGACGCTGCACACCGCCAAGGGCCTGGAGTTTCCGGTGGTGTTCCTGTGCGGCCTGGAAGATGGCCTGTTTCCGCATCAGCGCTCCATCGACGATCTTGAGGGATTAGAGGAAGAGCGCCGCCTGTGCTACGTAGGCATAACCCGAGCAATGAAGCACCTCTACATCAGTTACGCCGAGCAACGCCGCCTGCATGGCATGGACAGTTTCGGCACTCCGTCCCGGTTCATCGCCGAACTGCCGGAGGATCTGGTGGAGGAAGTGCGGCCACGCATCCAGGTGGCGCGGCCGATGATCGGCGCAGGCTATCGCCCGCCGGCCGCGACCGGCAGGTTCCGCGAACCAGTGGCCGAACCTGCGGCGCCCGGCATCCGGCTCGGCGCGCGCGTGCGCCATGGCCGCTTCGGAGATGGCGTCATCCTGAACCTGGAAGGCCAGGGTGCCCAGGCCCGGGTGCAGGTAAACTTTGAACAGCAGGGGGCCAAATGGCTCATGCTGTCTTACGCGAACCTGGAGATCGTTCGGTGAATGCGCAGAAACTCGACATCACAGGCGCAGAGGCGATGAAGGGGTTCGTTTGAAAGTACTGATTCTCGGTGCAGGCCAGGTCGGTCGCACTGCCGCCTTTCACCTTGCCCGCGAGCCGGACAACGAAGTCACCGTCGTGGATTCCAACGAAGCCGTGTTGCGTGACCTGCAGAGCCGATTGGATGTGCGCACGGTGGCCGGCAATGCCTCTTTCCCTGCGGTGCTCGAAGCCGCTGGCATCGCCGACACCGACATACTGGTGGCGCTGACCAGCTCCGACGAAGTCAACATGGTGGCGTGTGAAATCGCCCACGCGCTGTTCCGCACACCCATGAAGATCGCGCGTATCCGCGCGCCCGAATACACCTCGCAGGAGCGGCTCTTCGCCGACGGCGCACTGGCCGTGGATGTGTGGATCAGCCCCGAACAGCTGGTCACCGAATATATCGAACGCCTGATCCGCAACCCCGGCGCGTTGCATGTGGTCGACTTCGCCGACGGCCGCGTGCGGCTGGTGGGCATGCAGGCGCGCAAGGGCGGGCTCCTGGTCGGCCAGCAACTGCGCACTCTGCGCGATCACATGCCCAACGCGGATGCGCGCATCGCGGCCATCTACCGCAATGGCCGCTTCATCGAGCCAGAAGGCGAAACCATGGTCGAGGAAGGCGACGAGATATTCTTCGTGGCCGCGCGGGACAACATCCAGCGCATGATGAACGAAATCACGCGTGCCGAAGAAAAGGTGCGCAAGGTGGTGATTGCCGGTGGCGGCCACATCGGCTTTCGCCTCGCCAGGTTGCTCGAGAAGGACTTCCAGGTGAAGCTGATAGAGCGCGACGTCGCGCGCGCGCACAGCGTGTCGGAACGCCTGGATGGCACGATCGTGTTGAATGGCGATGCCCAGGACGAGGAACTGCTGATCGAGGAAAACATCGACGGCACCGACGTATTCGCCGCGGTCACCAATTCGGAAGAGGCCAACGTGCTGTCGGCCATGCTGGCCAAGCGGCTGGGCGCACGCAAGGTGCTCGCCATTGTCAATCGCCCGTCCTATGGCGAGCTGATGGAGAACCGCAGTATCGACATCGCCGTGTCGCCGCAGACAGTCACCATCGGGTCATTGCTGGCGCATGTGCGCAAGGGCGACGTGGTGCGGGTGCATTCGTTGCGCCGCGGCTCGGCCGAAGCGCTGGAGACCGTGGTGCACGGCTCGGCAGAACGGTCGCGCGTAGTGGGACGCCGCATCGAACAACTGGACATGCCCAACGGAGCATCCATCGTGGCGCTGGTGCGGGGCGAGCGCGTGGTCATTGCGCATCACGACACGCAGATCGAGACCGAGGATCACGTCATCGTGTTCCTGTCTGATCGTCGTCAGATCGAAGCCGTGCAGCGCCTGTTCCAATCCGCGTAATGCGTTCGATTCTCGCGGTCGTCAATGTACTGGGCGCGCTGGTCGCGATCTTTGCGGCCTTTTACCTGCTGCCGATCATCACCACCTTGATCTATGGCGAGACAGCCGAACTGCATGTGTTTCTGCAGTCTGCCGGCATGTCGCTCGTGATCGGGCTCTCTCTTCTGTTCGGCACCCGACGCTTCCGCGCGGAGCTCAAGCCACGCGATGGCTATCTGCTTGTCACGATGAGCTGGATCTCCATCACGGTGCTCGCCGCGGTTCCGCTGATGCTGGGGGAGCCGCACCTGTCGTTCACTGATGCCTTCTTTGAATGCATGTCCGGGCTTTCAACTACCGGGTCCACAGTCATTACCGGCCTCGATGCCCTGCCCCATTCCGTAAATCTCTGGCGCTGTGCCCTGCACTGGCTGGGTGGCATGGGAATCATCGTGCTGGCTGTTGCCGTGCTGCCGCTGCTGGGCGTCGGTGGCATGCAGATGTATCGCGCCGAAACACCCGGCCCTGTGAAAGACGCCAAGCTCACTCCGCGCATCACCGAAACCGCCAAGGCCCTGTGGATGGTCTATGCGGGCATGACGGCGGCCTGTGTGCTCGCACTCTCGGCGGCCGGCATGCCCATGTTCGATGCTGTCTGCCACGCGTTTTCGGTCATGTCGCTGGGAGGCTTCTCGACCCACGATGCCAGTGTCGGCTATTTCAACTCACCGCTGATCGAGTTCGTGCTGATCCTTTTCATGCTCGCAGCCAGCATGAACTTCGCCACCCATTTCACGGCTTTCCGCCGCCTCGATGCCGGCGCCTACCGACGCGACCCGGAAGCGCGCTGGATGCTGATATGGCTGGGTTTCAGCGTGCTGCTGCTGACCGGCGTGGTTTACGCGCGTGAGCTCTACCCCACGATGGAGGAAAGCCTGCGGCATGCTGCCTTCAGCGCGGTCGCGATGGCTACCACCACCGGCTTTGTCACGGCGGATTTTTCTCTGTGGCCGATATTCGTGAGCATGTGGATGCTGTTTCTCAGCTGCGTGATCCCCTGCACCGGCTCTACCGGCGGCGGCATCAAGATGTTTCGGGCGTTGATCATGATCAAGCAGTTCTTCCGCGAGATGTTCGTGCTGGTGCATCCCTCGGCGGTAGCGCCATTGAAGATAGCCGGCAACGTGGTGTCAAACCGCATCGTCAACTCGGTGCTGGCATTCATTTTCGTGTACTTCATGACGGTGGTCGTGCTGGTCTTCGCGCAGCTTGCCACGGGCATGGACTTCATCAGCGCCTTCAGCGGCACCATTGCTTCGATCAACAACGCGGGTCCTGGCCTCGGCCAGGTGGGTCCGGCGACCAATTACGGCTCGCTGAGCGACGTGCAGACCTGGGTGTACGCGCTGGCGATGTTCCTCGGTCGCATCGAGCTGTTTACTTTCCTGATCCTGTTCACGCCCAGCTTCTGGCGCAAGTAGGTCGGCGCGATGATCCTACTGCGTCGGTGAAACGCACGCCGTAGCGGTCGTTCACCATGACCACCTCGCCGTGGGCAACCAGTCTTTCATTCACGTAGACATCCAGCGGATCGCCCGCCGGCCGCCCAAGTTCAATGACCGAACCGGGTTTGAGAGCGAGCAGCTCGCGGATTGTCATCTGGGCCCGGCCCACTTCCAGCGCGAGCTGCACACCGACGTCCAGAACGACGTTGGAAGCGGCAGGACTGCTGACGGTCATGGATTCTTCCTCATGAATGCATCCAGCGAATTGCCGGATTTGCGGATATTCATCTCGTTGACACGCACCACCTGCATGCCGCGCTGCTGGCCGAGGTCGCCGGAGAACAGCTGGATGCCATCGGACAGCACCGTCGCATGGCCGTCGAAGTCAAAAGGGATGATGTCCCCCGGACGCATGTCAATCATGGAACTCACCGTCATGTTGACGGAGCCTAGCCGCGTGACCAGTTCCACTTCCGAATCTTCCAGCTCGTTGCGCAGCACCTGTGACCAGCGGTCTTCCCGGTCGCCGCGATCATTCTGCATGCCCGCGCGCAGAGTGTCCTTGAGCGGCTCCAGCATCGAATACGGCAGGGTGATGTGGAACTCGCCGCCCTTGCCTTCGATCTCGATGCGAAGTCGGCTGACCACGACGATGTCGGTCTGGCTTGCCAGATTGACGAAATGGGGATTTGCTTCGCGGCTGATGAATTCGACCCTGGCGGCGAGCACCGGCGCCCAGGCCTCTGCCATTCCCGCGGTCACCTGTTCCAGCAACATCTGGATGATGTAGTTTTCGGTCTGGGTGAAGTCACGGCCCTCGATTTTTGTGTGCCGGCCATTGCCGCCGAAGTATGTATCGATGAGCGCATACACCAGCTTGGCGTCGAAGATTACAAGCCCGGTTCCTGCCAGTGGCTGGAAACGGATCAGGTTCAGGCTCGTGGGAACGGCAAGCGTGGGAATGTATTCGGCGTATTTGGGAGTCGACACGCCGAGCACGGAGATTTCCGGCGCCCGCTTCAACATGTTGAATATCGACAGCCGCAACGCGCGAGCCAGGCGCTCGTTGATCAGCTCAAGCGTCGGCATCCGACCGCGGACGATACGCGCCTGCGTTCCGAAGTCGTAGCTCCTGGCTGCAGCAGGCTCGTCGTCCGGCTTCGGTGAGGTATCAACAATTCCGGCCTGAACGCCATTGAGCAGTGCGTCGATCTCGTCCTGGTCCAGTACATCACTCATACGTATGCCTCGGCACCACCACCCAGCACGATCGTGCCGGCGTCAGCCAGTTTTCTGGTGATCACGAGAATTTCCTTCTGCGCTTCCTCCACCTCGGAAAGCTTCACCGGACCGCGCGATTCGAGGTCTTCCTTCAGCATCTCGGCAGCTCGCGTCGACATGTTCTTGAGGAAATGCTGGACCAGCGCCTGGTCGGCGCCTTTCATGGCAATGACCAGCCGCGCCGAGTCGACTTCACGCAGCACCGACTGCACGCCCTTGTCGTCCAGCTTCATCATGTCGCTGAACACGAACATCAGGTCCTGCAGCTTCTGCGCCATGTCCTCGTCGGAGCGGCGCAATTCCTCCATGGCCGTGGGAGGCATGAAGTTCAGGATGCTTGCAGCGGCTTTCGCGCCACCCAGGCTGGCGGATGCGGTTGTGCCCTTGCCGGCAATCTGCTTTTCGATCATTTCGTCCAGCTTGCCGAGAGCCGCGGGCTGGACGCCCTCCAGATTGGATATGCGCAGCAGCACCTCGGCCTGCAGCCACGGCGGAATTTCGGACAGGACCTTTGCGGCCAGGTCCGGATCGAGATAGGAGGTGATGATGGCCAGCACCTGCGGATGTTCGTGCCGGATGATTTCTGCAATGGCGCGGGGCTCCATCCATTTGAGGACATCCAGGCCCTTGCTTTTGCGGCCCACCACAATCCGGTCAATGATGCTGTTGGCCTTGTCTTCGCCCAGGGCGTCGATCATGACCTTGCGGATGTAGTCGTCGGTTCCGACCTTGATGTCGGCCTGCCCGTCCAGCGTCAGGACAAAATCGCCGACCACATTGGTTACTTCGTCCCTTGACGCGGACTTGATCTGCGCCATCGCAGAACCCAGGCGCTGCACTGTCCGGGCGTCCAGATGCTTCAGCACCGTGGCGGCCTCGTTTTCGCCCAATGCCAGCAACAGGACGGCTGCGCTGCGCGTGGATTGAATTTCTGTGGTCATGGTGACTGTATGTGAGCAAGAGTCATGCCGCCCCGGAATGAGACCCGCATCACATTCGAGTGCCGGATATCCGTCGTTGTGGGAAGCCTTTATCGGCGCCGCGGGAGGAATCTCCCTGCGGCTGCGTCACACTCCGGCCATCAGCCCTGTATGTAGCTCTGCAGGGCCTCGATCGTGGAACGCTGCGAATCAATCACCGATCGCACCAGGTCTCCGATGGAGACCACCCCGACCACCACTTCGCCCTGCAATACCGGCAAGTGGCGGATCCGCCGGTCCGTCATGAGCCGCATGGCATGATCGACCGTATCGTTGGGGGTTGTGGTCACCACCGGCGAAGTCATGATGTCGCGGACGGGTGTGGTGGGCGACGACCGGCCCTGCAGGATGACCTTGCGCGCGTAGTCGCGTTCGGAAACGATTCCTATCAGCTGCCCGCCGTCCATCACCAGCAGCGCGCCGACGTGATTCTCTGCCATGCGGCGGATGGCATCGATGACCGACGCTCCCGCTGCCACCGCGTGCACCTCATGCCCCTTGTGTTCGAGCAGCTGACCGAGCAATGCCATAGGGCCTCCGGATGAGCAATGAGGTTGCCGAACTAGTGGCTGGGGGCGACCTGCAACACCGTGCCATTTACTCCGATCACCAGCACCTTCGCGCCCGCAGGTGCATCAGCGCCGTGTACCAGCCATACCGAATCGCCAACCTGTACTTTGCCGCTGCCACCCTGGATCGGCTCCACCAGGGTGTACGACTGTCCGATGTAATGTTGGCCGCGCTGGTTCAACGGAGCCTGTGCCGATTCGGGTGACTCGGGATGACGGAAGCGGCGATACAGCATCAATGCCACGACGCCGAGCACGCCGAACAGCACCAGCTGCAACTGCCACGGGATCGGCAGACCGACGAGCAGCAAGCCGCCGACTGCCAGCGCCGCAGCACCGAACCAGATCGCGAGCACGCCCGGCAGTAAAGTCTCGACCGCGGCCAGCACGGCTGCAAGGATCCACCAGTGCCACCATTGCAGATCCTGCAAAAAGGCAATCATCGCGAGTCTCCCGGCTTGATCACCGGCGTTGCCTGCCTCGCCACCGCCTGATGCTGCATGGCGTCCTTGGCGAGTTCCGCGATACCGCCCACCGAGGCGATCAGGCTGGAAGCCTCCACAGGCAGGAAAAACACCTTCTGATTCGGCGAAGTGGCGAATTCCTTCAGCGCTTCAATGTATTTCTGCGCCACGAAGTAGTTCAGTGCATTCGTGTTGCCTTCCGAAATCGCCTTCGACACCATCGACGTGGCGCGGGCTTCCGCCTCCGCCGACCGTTCGCGGGCTTCGGCGTCGCGGAATGCGGCTTCCTTGCGCCCCTCGGCTTCGAGCACCGCGGACTGCTTCTCGCCTTCGGCCTTGAGAATCGCCGCCTGCCGGTAGCCTTCTGCGTCCAGGATGTTGGCGCGCTTGTCGCGCTCGGCCTTCATCTGCCGCGCCATCGAATCGATCAGGTCGGCCGGCGGCTGGATGTCCTTGATCTCGATGCGCGTGACCTTGATGCCCCAGGGCGAGGTCGCCTCGTCCACCACGCGCAGCAGTCGGTGATTGATCTCGTCGCGCTTGGACAGCGTCTCGTCCAGATCCATGGAGCCGACCACGGTGCGGATATTGGTCATCGTCAGGTTGATGATGGCCAGGCGCAGGTTGTCCACTTCGTATGCGGCCTTGGCGGCGTCCAGCACCTGGAAGAACACGACGGCGTCCACGCCCAGCATGGCGTTGTCCTTGGAGATGACTTCCTGGCGCGGCACGTCGAGCACCTGCTCCATCATGTTGATCTTGCGACCCACCGCCTCGAAGAAGGGCATGATGAAATGCAGGCCCGGCTCCAGGGTGCGCTTGTAGCGACCGAACTTTTCCAGCGTGTACTCGTAACCCTGCGACACCGTGACCACTGCCCTGAAGGCGATGATGATGATGGATATCAGGATTATCAGGCCGAGAAACTGGATGGACATGATCTGCATTCGCTACTCCTTGCTTGAAACCTGGTCGCGGAATTCCCGCAGCTTTTGTTTTACTTCCCGTGCGTGCGCAACGCCCATGCGCAACAGCAGCTTCTGACCTGACGAACGCGCCTCGAGATCCGGGTCGGCAAACCGGTACAACACCTTGGGCTGCTCGAGCAGCAATGGCCCGGCTGGCTCCGGCGTCGCGAGCAGATGATCGATGGTATCAACCACCCGGTCGTTGAAGTAGCGATCCGGATAGCCCAGATCTTCATAGGCCTGCTGCAGCGTCGGATAAATCCGACGATACACCGTCGCGGCCTGCTTCATGTCGGTCTTTGACAGCAGCGACACAGCGGCGTCGTAGCGGGCCGCATTCTGCGCACTCATGGTTATGCGCTCCGAGCCGATGGTTGTATCGATGGCCTCGCGCTGCACGGCAAATGGGCCAGCGGGCGCGCGCAGCGGCCGCGTCGGTTCAAGCCGCGCATTGCGCGACAGGTTATCGGTGGTTGCCACAAGGCGTCGCGCCAATTTGTCGGGGATCAACCAGCCAGCCAGCTCCTGCCCACCGAACAGCGCACTCAGAGCCGCCTCGACCGCCGCATCCGGGTCTGAGGGTGCAGGTGCTGGGGTAGCGCCTGCCGCGGCAGCAGCCGCTTCGGCCAGTGGATATCTGATTCCTGCCGCAGGCTCGGCCAGCGTCGCTGCCGACGACGTTGGCGCGGCGGCGGCGGCTGGTTCCTGCGTCGGACGGTGCCAATACCACCACGCTGCAGCTACAAGCACCAACGCCGAAGCGAGCCCGATCGCGATCCGCCGCGTCTGTGGGTTCTGGGTTTGCTGGTCGTCCATTTGCTGCCCGCCTACGCGCTGGCAACGCGTTTGCGCTTCATGTGTATCAGCAACAGCGAGATGGCAGCCGGAGTAACTCCAGGAATTCGTGCCGCCTGTCCCAATGTCAGCGGGCGCACTTCTGCCAGTCGCTGGCGCACCTCATTCGACAGCCCCGTCACATGCTGGTAATCGATTTCCTGCGGCAAGTGCGAGGATTCGTTATCGCGCTGGCGTTCGATCTCCGCCTGTTGCCGCTCTATGTAGCCGGCATAGCGGGCGCGCACTGTCAGCTCGAGCACCATCTGCTCTGCTATGCGCTCGTCCATATCAGCGGTGATGCCAGATCCAATGACCTGTGCAAGATCCTCATAACTTACCTCGGGACGCCGCAGCAATTCGAAGGCAGCCTGGTCGCGCGACAGCGGCGCACCCAGCACCTGCTGCTGCCACTGCGCCGGCGCGGTCGCCGCACGTACGGTGGTGGCAGCCAGACGCTGCGCCTCGCGTTCGATGACTTCGTACTTGTCGTTGAAGAATCGCCATTGCGCTTCGCCCACCAGGCCCAGCTCGCGGCCGCGCGCTGTCAGGCGCGCGTCCGCGTTGTCCTCGCGCAGCAGCAGGCGGTATTCAGCGCGGCTGGTGAACATGCGATAGGGCTCGCGTGCGCCCTGGGTGGTGAGATCGTCCACCAGCACACCGAGATAAGCCTCACCCCGACCGGCAACAAAGGATGCAAGCCCACAGGCAACCGCAGCCGCATTGATTCCAGCGATCAGGCCCTGCGCGGCAGCTTCCTCATAACCCGTCGTGCCATTGATCTGCCCGGCGAAGAACAGCCCGGCAACAGCGCGCGTTTCAAGCGTGGCCGCAAGATCGCGCGGATCGAAGTAGTCGTATTCAATCGCGTATCCGGGCCGCGTGAGGTGTGCGCGTTCGAGACCGGCAATGGTCCGTACAAATGCCTGCTGCACGTCGAAAGGCAGACTGGTGGAAATTCCGTTTGGATACACCTCGTGCGTGGTGAGTCCCTCCGGCTCGAGAAAAATCTGGTGCGAATCGCGCTCGGCGAAGCGCACCACCTTGTCTTCCACGGACGGGCAGTAACGTGGGCCGACGCCTTCGATCAAGCCGGTGAACATGGGCGAACGATCGGTAGCCGCGCGGATGATCGCGTGGGTGCGTTCGTTGGTGGCGGTAATGTGGCAAGCTCTTTGAGCGGGATGATCGCTGCGCCGCCCCATGAACGAGAACACCGGCCGCGGCTCATCGCCCGGCTGTTCGAGCAATCGCTCGTAGTCGATGGTGCGGCCGTCAATGCGCGGCGGAGTGCCGGTCTTCAGCCTGCCGGTGCGCGGCATCATTTCGCGCAACCGCGTGGCCAGGCGCAGTGATGGCGCATCGCCCGCGCGTCCACCAGCGAGATTCTCGAGGCCGACATGAATGCGCCCGCCCAGAAACGTGCCGGTGGTCAGCACCACCGCAGGCGCTGCAAATGCAATTCCCGTGGCAGTCACGACGCCGGCAACGCGGCCACCGTCAAGCTGCAGATCCGCGACTTCCTGCTGGAATACATCCAGCCGTGGCTGCGATTCCACTGCGGCACGGATGGCTTGTCGATATAGCTGCCGGTCTGCCTGCGCGCGCGTGGCCCGAACTGCCGGACCCTTGCTGGCATTCAAGGTGCGAAACTGGATCCCCGCCGCATCAGCGGCGCGCGCCATGACTCCACCCAGGGCATCGATCTCACGCACCAGATGGCCTTTGCCGATGCCGCCGATGGCAGGGTTGCAGCTCATCGCACCGACCGTCTCGATGTTCTGCGTCAGCAGCAGCGTCCGCGCGCCACGACGCGCAGCAGCGAGCGCAGCCTCCACGCCCGCATGCCCGCCGCCCACCACGATTACGTCGTATTTCCCCGCCTCGTTCATGGCGGTAATTGTAGGGCGATTGCGGCCGGCCGCAGCGAAGTAATGGTATGTTTGGCGCCCGTGCCGCACCGCAACTTCGCGCTCCTCACACTGCTGCTGTTGGTTGCCGGCCCGGCCTGGGTCGCTGCGCCCTCTCCGCCAGCTCCACCGCTGGTGCTGTCCTCCTGCCGGCTCGAACACCCCTCCGGCCTCAGTTCGCTGGAAGCCGAATGCGGCCACCTTGCGGTGCCCGAAAACCGCGCCATTCGCGGCGGGCGCCAGCTGCAACTATTCGTGGCGCGGATACCTTCTTTGAGCCGCCGGCATGCACCCGAGCCGCTGTTCATCCTGGCAGGCGGTCCGGGCCTTGGAGCGAGCACCTTCTACACCGGGGTGGCGCCGGTATTTGCACGCATCCGCCGCACCCACGACATCATCATTGTCGACCAGCGCGGCACCGGCAAATCCCACCCGCTCAACTGCCCCTTCGACGAGCAGCAGCTCCTGGATGCCAGCGAAGCCGAAACTGTCCGCATCATGCGCGACTGCCGTATCAACCTGGCGCGCGATCACGACCTTGCGCAATACACCACCAGTGTCGCAGTGCAGGATCTCGAAGCAGTGCGGCAGCAGCTGGGTTACGCGCGCATTGCGTTGTATGGCAGTTCCTATGGCACGCGCGTGGCGCAGCAATACGCGCGGCGCTATCCGCAGCATACCCATGCCGTGATACTCGATGGCGTGGTGCCGCCGACGCAGGTGCTGGGCATCACTACACCGCTGGATGCCGAAAACGCGCTGCAGAAGATCTTCGCCCGTTGCCGTGCAGATGCGGCCTGCGCGAAACAGTTCGGCAATCCGGAGCAGGACTACCAGCAACTGCGCACCAAGCTCGCCACTGCGGCAATCCCTGTAACACTCACCGATCCGCACACCGGCCTGCCGACACGACTGTCGTTTACCACCGCGGTGTTCGCTGGCGCGTTGCGCCTGGCGAGCTACAGTGACGTGCATGCCGCACTGCTGCCGTTGACTCTGCATCTGGCCAACGACCGTGGCGAGTACGGGCCGCTGGCGGCGCAGTACCTGCTGGCAGCGGCGAGTTACGATGCCGTGCTGGCCTATGGCATGCACAACAGTGTTGTCTGCACGGAAGATGTGCCGTTCTTTGGGGCAGCACATGTTGATCGCCGTGGTATCGCAGAGACTTTCCTTGGATTCTCGCAGCTGGATTCGCTGCGGTCGCTGTGCAGTGAATGGCCCATCGGCGTGCTGGACGCGGATCTCCACCAGCCACTGGCAAGCGGGGTGCCCGCCCTGCTGCTTTCCGGCACCGCCGATCCGGTTACGCCGGCGTCGTTCGGTGCGGAAGCGGCACGCGGCTTCAGTAGTGCGCTGCATCTGCAGCTCGCGGATCAGGGACACGGTCAACTCATACACAGCTGCATGGACCTGATCATGGCCAACTTCCTGCAAGGCGCCGGCGCTGGCAAGACGCAGCAGCTGGATCACAGCTGCACCGACAAACTCAGGCCTGCACCTTTCTTCCTGTCCGTGAACGGACCCGCGCCGTGATCGAAGCGACGCGACTTGCCAAGCGCTTTGCAACCACCATTGCACTGCGCGACGTCTCGTTTCAGGCAGCCGATGGCCGGATCACCGGATTGCTCGGTCCGAACGGCGCCGGCAAAAGCACCACGCTGCGCATCCTGTGCGCCACGCTTGCGGCGGATTCGGGCAGCGCCCGCATCGACGGGCAGATCGTGACCCCGGCAAACGCGGCGCTGCGACAACGGCTCGGCGTGCTGCCGCACAACGCCGGACTGTATCCAACGCTTACGGCCCGCGAGAACATCAGCTATTTCGGCCGCCTCGCGGGCCTGTCTGCACCGGCCGCGCGCTCGCGCGCTGCGGAGCTCGTGAGTCAGCTTGAACTGGAAGATATCGCCGACCGGCGCACGAAGACCTTCTCGCAGGGACAGAAGATCCGCACCGCGCTGGCACGCGCGCTGGTGCATAACCCGCGCAACCTGATCCTGGATGAGCCCACCAGTGGGCTGGACGTGCCAGCGGTGCGGAAGTTGCGCGCCATGCTGCAACAACTGCGCGGTCTCGGACACTGCATCGTGTTTTCCAGCCATGTCATGCAGGAAGTGGCCCTGCTCTGCGATGAAGTGGTCGTGGTGGCGCGGGGAACTGTGGTTGCCAGTGGCACGCCAGAGGCGCTGCGAGAGGGTACGGGCGCAGGAAACTTCGAGGATGCATTCGTCGCTCTGACCGGCGAAGACGGGCAACCATGATGCGCGCCATGTTTACTGTGTTCGTCAAGGAGTTCCGCGAGAACCTGCGCGACCGCCGCACGGTAATGACGGCGCTGCTGTTCGGTCCGGTTTTCGGTCCGGTGTTTTTCGCCGCGATGCTGCAGTTCTCGCTCGACCGCTCGCGGCTTGGCAGCGATGAGACAGTCGAAGTCACTGTCATGCAGCCCCAGAACGCGCCACATCTCATCGCCTGGCTGGAATCGCAGCGCATCGTCATGCACCCGGTAACCGGGGATGCAGCGGCTGCAAGGCGCGCGATCGCCGAGCAGCGGGCGCGCGTCGTGCTCGAAATTCCCGCGCAATTTGGTGATCAACTCGGTGCCGGCAAGCCCGCGGTGCTGCGGCTCTACGCCGATAGCTCCCGCACAGGCGACGAGCGCTACTCAAGGCGGCTCGCCACTGCCATCTCGCAGTACTCGCAACAGATTGCCAGTCAGCGTCTGGCGTTGCGCGGCATCGACGGGCAACAGCTGACGCCGATAGCCGTGCAGGATGTGGATGTAGCCACGCCCGCTGCTCGCGCGCTGCTGGTGCTCGGCATGTTGAGCTTCTTCATCATCCTGTCGCTGCTGACCGGCGGCATGTACCTGGCGATCGACACCACCGTGGGCGAACGCGAACGCGGCACGCTGGAACCACTGCTCGCCACTCCGGTACCACGCGAGGCATTGCTGCTGGGCAAGCTCATGGCGACCTGCAGTTACATGATGCTGTCCATGGCGATGACAACCGTTGCACTTTGCGCAACGCTCAGCCGCATTGATCTGGAGCAGTTCGGGATGAGCGCCAATCTTGGCCCGCGTACGGCACTGACGATCATCGCCGTGACTGCACCGCTGATTCCCTTTCTGGCGACCGCGATGACGCTGATTGCGGCATGGACCAGAAGCGCACGCGAAGCACAGGCCTGGCTTGGCGTGCTGCAACTGGTGCCCACATTGCCGCTGGTCTTCGCAAGCCTGATGAACCTATCGGCGACGCTGCCTCTCATGGCAGTGCCCAGCCTCTCGCAGCACCTGCTGATCACGCGCATCCTGCGTGCAGAGGGGCTTGATGGAGTGCAGCTGACCGTGTCTGTGGTCTCCAGCATTCTGCTTGGTGCGCTGCTGGCACTTGCCGCGGCGAGAATTTACCGCCGGGAGTCCTTGCTCATCTGACACGCGCGAGTGCCAGCGAGCCGTGCGGGCATCCCGACTTCTCTGTGAAGTACGTCACGCTCCGCGGCAAGGGCTACATGCCGGTTTTCGGCTGGACTGCAAATCGGTGTGACGCCGCTCTCCCTGCACCTATCGCAAGAGTCACAAACTGTTCACCAATCCGACATATTTTCCCGCATCTGTGCCTATGATCTGCAGTGCCGCGATGCAAACGCGCGCGCTTCGATTTCGAAGGGGTTGTTCCAGTATCCGTGCCGGAGTGTTGCAAGGAGATAGCGAAACACGGTCAGGCGACCGGTGTTCCACTGCTTGAGGACGTGATGGTATTCATGCACTACAAGGCCGGTATCGGCGAAGAACTCAGCGGCGCTGTGCCGCAGGTAGATGCGCGCACGACGCGTCACGGCCAGAGGCCAGCCATGCAGTGCGTTGATCCATGAGTATTCGACCACCATGACCGTGTCAATGCTTGGACCGAACAGCTCCAGCAGCAACAAGCGCAGTTCCGCCGGCATGGCGGCGCTGGATGCCGCTCTCATGGGCGCCGGCGCCTTTATTCTGACGGTTGGTTTCAAGGCACTTACCGGTAGCTCCTCTTCCACCTCCAGTCTGTGGCTCGCCAGCGGTTTCGCGCTGGGCCTGCTGCTCACCGCGCCACGTTCGCGCTGGCCGCTGCTGCTGGCGACCGGCGCCGTTGCCGAAGCTGCCGGCGCATTCTATCTGGGTTCCAATCCTGCGGTCGTACCGTGGGTGGCTCTGTTCAACATGCTGGAAGTACTGCTCGCGGCAGCGGTACTGGGCAAAAGCATTCGCACCGCGGCAGACCTGACTTCCCGTGGCAACTTCCTGCGCTTCCTGGTGAGTGCCGTGCTTTTGGCGCCCGCTGTGTATGTCGTGGTCATTGCCGTGTTCTGTTTTGTCATTGAGCGTCCGTTTACGGCTGCCAGCGCCCAGCGGCTGCTGATCGGCCACGCTCTGGGCATGTCCATCATGACCCCGGTGGTGCTGGCCCTACGCAATAATGAGTTGCGCCGGTACCTGCGGCCGGGCAACGCCGAGTCACTGCTGATGCTCGCCATCGTCGCTGTGACCTGCGGACTGGTGTTCTTCCAGAATTCCGTGCCTCTGCTGTTCCTGATCTTCCTGCCGATGATGCGCATGGCCTATCGGGGTGGATTCGTTGGCACGGCGATTGCGCTGCTGGTGGTGGTGACCATCGGGGTGGTGGCCACCGCCATGGGTTACGGGCCAATTGCGACCATACAGGCCGACGAGAAATTCGGTGCCCTTCAGCTGGTGGTGAATGGATACGTCGTGTTCCAGATCTTCATCGCTGCAATGCTGGCTTCGCTTTTCCCGATGATTGTGTCGATTGAAGAGGGGCGTCGCGCCCATCAGGCAACGGAAGAGCTGCAGAACCGGTTGCGTCTGCTGATGGATCATTCTTCGGATGTCATCATCCTCACCGACCTTGACGATCACCGGCTGTATGTCTCGCCAGCGGTACGCGAGGTGGTCGGCGTGAGTCCCGAGGAATTCATGCATCGCACATGGTCTGACTATGTGCATGAGCCTGATCTTGCCGCAGTCAGCGCACAGATCGAGGACGCACGGCGCACCCGCACTTCGCATGTGCTGGTATTCCGCGCCAACCATGCCTCCGGTGCAGTGGTTTGGATCGAGGCGAACATGAAGTATTTCCGTGACCGCACCTTCGACCTGATGCAGGTGGAGAAGGACAGCGGCATACAGCGTAACTGCGGCGCAAACGGCGATGAAGGCTTCGTCATAACGATGCGCGACATCAACGCGCGCCGCCGCGCCGAACTGGATCTCGAAGCCGCCAATGCGGAACTGGCCACCCTTGTTCGCAAGGATTCACTGACCGGGCTTGCCAACCGCCGCTGCTTCGACGAACAGCTGCAAAGTGCGTGGAACGAGGGCCTTGCCGGTGGTTGGCCTATTGCGGTGCTCATGATCGATGTCGACCATTTCAAGCAGTTCAACGACAGCTACGGCCACCAGCGTGGCGACTTGTGCCTGCGGGATGTCGCCGTCGCTATCCTCAGTGGACTGTTTCATCCCGATGATCTGGCCGCGCGCTACGGTGGCGAGGAATTCGCCGTCATCCTGCCGCGCACCACCATGGACCACGCGGCGCAGGTCGCCGAGCGCATCCGCCGGGCGGTAGAAGATCTGCAACGACCGCATGTGACCGCACCGCTTGGCACTCTGACGATCAGCGTAGGCGTGGCTGCGGCCTGTCCGGTGGGCCATGGTGATCAGCTTGCGGTGGTCCGGGCAGCAGATGAGGCGCTGTACGCCAGCAAGAACGAAGGTCGCAATCGCACCACCCTGCTCGACGTTACGTGGCCGGTGAATACGCCTGACGCGAGCTGAAGCCGCGCGTTGTTTCGCGTCAGACCTGTGCGCTGAGTGCGAGTCCGGGTATTTTCGTCAACTCCGCAGAGATGGCCCTGCTTACACGCTGGAGTATCGCAAGCCTGGCAGCCAGATCGGCGGCACTGGCGCGCGAATGGCTGGAAATGTTGAGCGCCGCCACGATACGGCCGGTGTTGTCATATACCGGCACGGCGAGCGACGCCACGCCCGTCGCCAGTTCTTCCTCCACCACGGAGTAGCCATTGCGGCGGCACTCGGCGATGAGCCGCTCGAGTTCGGCGCGATTGGTAACGGTCTTTGGAGTCAGGCTTTCAAGTTTCGCAGTGGCGAAATAGTTGGCGAGGCTTTCCGGCGACAGGCCGGCTAGCAGCACGCGCCCCATCGCGGTCGCGTACGCCGGGAACTGGCTGCCCACATGCGCTTCCATATGGGTCAATGTGCGTGCCGAGGCTCGCGCCACGGAAACGACATTTGTTCCGGACAACACTGACAATGAAGTGGAGTCGCCGGTCTCGCGTGCGATCTCTTCCAAGTGCGTGCGGGTCAGCGAATCGATATCCATCGACTCAAGGTAGACCGCGCCGATCTCAAGCACCCGCGGCCGCAGCAGGAACTGCCGGCCATTGCGCGTCACGTATCCCAGCTCTTCCAGCGTATTCAGGCAACGTCGCGCGGTTGCCGCAGGCAAACCCGCCCGCGCAGCGATTTCACTGAGTGTCATGTGGGGGCGTGTCCGGGAAAACGTCCGCAAGACGCCCAGGCCTTTTGCGAGGCCACCCATTACTTCGCGTCGTCCTGACGGAGAAACCTGTTGCAACATTCCCGAGCCCCCCATTCAGCTGGCTGCGGACGCAGCCTCGTTGAATAGACCCGCCAGACTGGCGAAGGTTCGATTTGCGAAATTAATCCTCAATTCGAATAACGAATTTCCGGAGGCCAAATGCGCCGCTCTCGGTGTCAGATCACCGCCTCGAGGAATCAGACCGCCTTACCCTTCTCGCGCCAGCTGCCTTCGGCGTACACCGAACGCACCGAGGCAACATACGGAACCGGGCAGACGATGGCGCGGATCTGCACCTGCTTGTGCGCCTCGACCTGCGGCTTCTTCGAACCACCGTTTTCCTCGCCCCAAACGAAGACCACTTCGGTGCCGGACTTGGCGGACTCGGGCTCAAGGTAGGCCAGCGTCAGCTGTTTGCGCTCGTTCGAGCTGTAACCCATCCAAGTCGATATACCCACCTGCTTGCCGTCCTTCGACAGCACCTTGTCCTGCGGATACATGGAGTAGACCGCCGACGGGAATTCGATGAACTTGCTGCGCTCGCCGTCCTTGCCGTACTGCGAAGCCAGCGCCTTCTGCACATCGGCGTCATTCAGCTCCAGCGTGACCTTTACGCGGTGTGGCTTGCTTGCGACCTTCTCGAGCGCTTCGCGGCCGATGAAATCATGGTCGAACTTGATCATGAAGCCGTAGCCCAGGTCATGCGGCGTCACGTAGTGATCGTCGATGCTCTTCGAGTAGTAGCTGCCACCCAGCGAGGCATTGCCTTCGAAGCTCGTGGCGCCCAGCCACATGCGGTACTTCGCCATGCGCTCGTCACCCGAGTAGATGCCTGGCATCGGACAGGGGATCCAGCCGGACTCCAGCGTGTTGGACGAATAGGCGCGACCCCCGACCAGTTTCAGGCCGAACTCTTCGCCTGCCTTCTGCAATGCGCTCAGCACGGCTTCGCCATCCTTCGCCGGTCCGAACAGTTCGAAGCCCGGCTGACCGGCCATGCCATGACGCAGCGCATGCACCGTCTTGCCAGCGATCTTGATGTCGGCCATGTTAAAGAACTTGAGATCCGGCGGCGCCTTCTTCAGCACCTTGGTCATCACCTTCATCGCATTCGGACCCTGCACCTGGTAGCGATAGGTCTTGCGCGCGTTGGGATTCTTGCGATCGGCGGAGCGGTCGTCACGCACGAGCTTGACCTGCCACTTCTTGCCGGTGGCAGGGTTCTTGCCGGTCTCGGCGTGGTAGGTCACCCAGTTGATCACCGGCGGACGGCCGATCAGGTTGAACTTGTTCTTCGCGAGGAAGCAAAGGATCACGTCCCCGATTACATGCCCGTCCCACGTAGTAGGAACGTATTGCTTCGCCTTGCCGGGCACGAATCCCGCGAAACTGTTGATGCCGAGGCTCTCGAGCAGCTTGAACGCATCCGGACCGCTGACGTACAGATCGGTCATGTGGTACGACTGGTTGAAGATGACGGCGGCTTTCTGCCAGGCCTGCTGCTCATCGCGCCAGTTGCTGTATTCCGGCTTCACGACGGGATATGGATTCGGGCCAGTCTGGGAATCGCGCAGCAGGTTGAGAGCGCCGCCAGCGGCCTTCATGCGCTCATCGAGATTCTTGACGCTCATTTACTCTCCATGAAGCAGCTTGTTTTGCAGGCGGCGGGGACGTTGTATGAACAATTGTCCCTCGGGCCGGCATCTTGTTAGACGGCAATAAAGCTGTCAATTTGCGCACCCGACCACCACGATAATGAGGGGACATGCCCATGGCCACTCCAGCCACGCAGGTGTCGAAAGCAGTTGCCACGGCCCTTTACATTGGAGGCAGGGAAAGACAGACCGCCGCCACCATGGCCATCGCCGATCCAGGCAAGCCCGGAGTCGTGGTGGGGTATGCCGCCTCTGCGACCACGCAGGACGTAGCCGATGCCGTTGCTGCAGCCAAGGCCGCCTATCCCAGCTGGGCTGCGCTTTCACCCCAGCAACGCGCCGAGAAGATGCTGGCCGCCATCGAGGGCGTTCCTGATTCGCCCAATCCTTTCGCGTCTGAGGACGGCGCCATCCTGTCGCAGGAGAACGGCAAGATCCGTCTGGAAGGTTGGGTAGACGCGCTGGTGCTGCAGATCCGCTGGAAGCTGGCGTTGATGCACGCCGATGAAGTGAACCAGGCCAAGGTACTGAAGCCCGTGCCAGCCCACATCCCCACCGAGACCACCGTGAGCTATCAGCCGCTGGGCGTGGTGTCGATCATCGTGCCGTTCAACTGGCCAATCGCCATTCTCGGTGCCGCGCTACCGCATGCCCTGCTCGCCGGCAACACCGTGATTGTGAAGCCTGCGCTTACGGCGCCACTGGCCACCGCGCGCGTCGTGCAGCGCATTGCCGAGAAGCTGCCGCCGGGCGTGCTCAACATCGTTACCGGCCCCGACGCCAACATGAAGGCGCTGGTGCAGAACCCCGACGTCGCCAAGGTCTGCTTTACCGGTTCGGTGGGCGGCGGCAAAAAGATCATGGAACTGGCTGCAGGCAGCCTGACGCGCGTGACGCTGGAACTGGGCGGCAACGACGCGGCCATCCTCCTGAAGGACGCTATCCTCGACGACACGCACCTGGATCGCCTGTTCGCGGCCATCTACGACACCACCGGCCAGATCTGCATGAACGCCAAACGCGTCTATGTGCATCGTTCGCGCGTGGCTGAAGTGGTGAACGGCCTGTCCGCGCGACTGCAGAAGACGAAGCTGGGCTATGGCCTCGACAAGGACACCACCATGGGCCCGCTGCATTCGCCAGCGCAGAAGAAGTTCGTGGACGAACTGATCAAGGAAGCCAGGGATGCAGGCGCCAAGGTGCTGGAATTCGGCGAATTGCCTGGCGGTGACCTTACGGGCGGCAACTTCGTGCGGCCGGCGATCGTCGTGAACCCCGATCCGAAACTGCGTGTCGTCACCGAAGAGCAGTTCGGCCCGGTCATTCCGATAATTCCATTTGATACTGAAGAAGAGGCCATCAAGGCGGCGAACGACACCTGGGCTGGTCTCGCGGGCTCGGTGTGGACATCCAATGTAGACACCGCCAATCGGGTGGGTGGTCAGATGGTATGCGGATACGTCTGGGTCAACGACCATGGCGCTACGCGTCTGGACCTGCGCGCGCCCTTCGGCGGCATGAAATCATCGGGCATCGGCCGTGAGCAAGGTATCGAAGGAATCCGCGCCTTTCAGGACACGCGGTCCATTTCGCATCTCGATGCCGCGACGCTTGCGACCATGCACCACTGAGGCAGCCGCGTTACGCGCGCGGAATGCGGATCAATTGCCGATGCTGACCGGATCGTAGCCGGGTTTGCACACATCGACGATGCACAGCGATTCGAGCGTACGGCCTTCGGGGGGCGGCTTGAGGCCGGCTTTCAGCATCAACTCATGCAGCACCTTGGCGGTTTCCGGATGCGGAATCGCCGATTGCACGCCAACGCGCACGAGACCGTCGGCATAATCGATCGGCAACCATGTGTGGGCCCTGAGTTCGGGGCTGCCGCGGTTATCGGTGTTGCCGAAATCCTGCACATCCATCCTGGCGCCCGCTGCCACCAGGACTTTCACCACTTCAGTCGCCCCCTTGTGCGCAGCGCCATGCAGTGCAACGCGGCCAGTGTCGGCTTGGAAATTGGGGCTGATGCCCAGCGACAACAAATACTTCACGGCCTCGACGGTCTCGTTGGTGGAATGTTCCTTGGTAACACCCTCCACCCAGCCGATGCCGGCCGCCGCCGCCAGTGGCGTTACACCCAGCGCGGTATTGATCTTCGGATTAGCGCCACGCGAAACCAGTAGCTTCAGTAATTCAAGGTCGCCTGACTGCGCCGCTCGCAGGAACGCCGTGGCACCCTCTTCGTCCAACCATTGATTGGTGAACACCGTGCGCGTCTCCGTGCTCTCGGTGATACGCGCATTGACGTCGGCGCCCTTGTCGAGCAGATACGTGATATACGCGAGACTGTCCATGTCGGCGGTGCGCGTCGGGTAGTCGCCGCCTTCGATGTTGCGGTTGTCGGTGGCCAGATACAGCGGCGTCCATCCTCCCTTGTTGGCCAGATTCACATTGGCGCCATGCTCGATGAGGAACTTACCCATTTGATAGTTCTGGTTCTGCGTGGCTGCCAACAGCGGACTCCAGCCATAGCGAGTCGTCTGGTTCACATCGGCGCCACCTTCCAGCAGCACGCGCGCGGCATCGATGTTGCCGGTACGCGCGGCAAAGACCAGCGCGGTCAACGCACCACCATCAGGTTCACGCTGCGGGGGACGGGCGCCACGAGCAGCGCTGGCAAGAACCCGATCGCCATTCTCATCCAGAACCGGGTTGCCATCAGCGTCCAGCAAAAAAACCTCCACTCCAGCCGCACCAGCGTTGGCGTTACTGCCGCCGCTGGTTACGGTGACGAAGCCCAAAGCCCTGCGTTCTATCCCTTTGCACAATTCGGCGGTAGGAACATTTTTCTGGCCGGGGCCCAACAATTGCTCGCGCTGGATTCTCACCTGCTCCAGATCAGGGTTCTTCGATTCGCACAGCGCCGCGATGATCTTCGAACGTACGGCGGGGCGGGGATCTTCGGAGTTGCCCAATGCTGCCGTGCGCCCATCGCGCATCATCGGTTTTGACACGGTTGCCACGTTGGCGCCGCGCTGAATCAATTCCTTCAACACGTCGGCATGGCCTTGGTCGGCAGCCTGCATCAACGCGGTGGTACCACGCTCGGTTTCACGGGCATTCACATCGGCGCCGTGTTCAAGCAATGCATGCACGGCATCCACGCTGCCCGAGCGTGCGGCCAGCATCAGCGGCCGGCGGCCTAGCCGCAGCTGTTCGTTGGCATCGGCACCGCCCTTGAGCAATGCCTGAATCACGGCGGCATCGCCGCGCGTCGCAGCCAGCCACAGCGGCGTTACACCATTGCGATTGGCCAAGCCCGGTTTGGCACCGGCCTTCAGCAGGAGTTCGGCCAATTGTGCGTCGCCGCGATAGGCGGCCCATTGCAGTGCAGTGGCGCCATCGGCCTGTTGTGCATTCACGTCAGCACCGCTTTTCAGCAGCCGCTCGATCGCCGCTTTGTTGTTCTCGCTTGCGGCATCGGCAATTTCGGCTTGCGCGAACGCAACCCCAGCCATCGCCGATAGCAACACGACAGAGAGAGTTTTAAATGCAAAGCAACGCATACTGTTTCCCGCCGAGCGCGTCACACCAGGCCGGACAGCCGTCCGGTGCTATCGCCAAGACTGTCATGGTGTATGTCGAACTGGTCGAGAATGCTCAACAGCAGGTTGCCGGTCGGTACCTGCCTGGTCGGGAACGCCACATGGCGGCCGCCTTTCAGTTTGCCGTTGTTGCCGCCGATCAGGATGTGCGGCACGTCGTAGTGCACGTGCTGGTTCGGATTACCCATGTTGCTGCCGTACATCAGCAGCGAATGATCGAGCAGCGAGCCGTCGCCATCGTTGGTGTTGGCCAGTTTCTCTACGAAGTAGGCCAGCATCTTCACGTGATACTGGTTGATCTTCGATAGTTGGTTGATCAGATTCGGATCTTCGCCGTGATGCGAGCCCCCATGGAATCCCAGCGTCGGCGCTGCGCTTTCCGGATAGACCCGGCCGGTGAGATCGCGCGCGAACAGCATGGTACCGACGCGGGTGATGTCGGCCTGGAAGCCGAGCACCAGCAGGTCGAACATGATCTTGATGTGCTGATCGAACGACCGCGGAATGCCCGGGGGCACTGCGAAATCTTCCGGTGCGGCAGCCGTCGCGCTGGCAGCGATCTGCAGACGGCGTTCGATTTCGCGCACGTTGTCGGTGAATGCATCCAGACGTGCGCGGTCCGGCGCACTGACCGTATTGCGCACACCCTTGATCTTGTCGTTGACCGAATCCAGGATGCTCTGGTTGCGGTCGCGGCGCAGCACGCGTTGCTGGGCGGTGCTGCCGCTGCCGAACATGCGCTCGAATACAACCTGCGGGTTCAGTTCCATCGGCAACGGCGAGGTCGGCGAGCTCCAGGCGATCGTGTTGGTATAGACGCAGCTGTAACCCTCGCCGCAGTTGCTCGAACCTGAACCCGGGTCTTCCACCGAAATTTCCACCGACGGCAGCAGCGTTTCCTGCCCGTACTTGGCAGCGATGATCTGGTCGATGGTCTGGCCGGCGTAAACGTCGGCACCGGCGGTTTTGCGCGGTTTCTGCGCACACAGGAACGCGGCAGCGACCCAGTGGTCGGCACCGGTTTCACCCGGAGGCGGCTCGGCCGAGCGCGAATGCAGGCCGCTAAGGATGTTCAGGTGTTTGCGATACGGCTCCAGCGGTTTCCAGATGAACGGCAGTTCGTCAGGCAATGCACCAACTTTCTCGGGAATCCAGTAGCCCGGAGCCGCGCCGTGTGGCACGAAGCCGCCGAAGAAACGCGGCGGCGTATTCGCCGCAGTTTTTGCCTGTGCCGTGAAGGCGGGGATCATTGCATCCAGCAAAGGCAGGGCAAGCGCGGTGCCGGCACCGCGCAACAAGGTGCGACGGTTGATGTGCTTTTTGGAAATAAACACGGGTTTACCCCCCTTTGCCCGAAACGGCGGCTGACTTCATGTTCATGGTGAAGGCCGGGCTCTGGACCACACCCAAGATCAGCGACGAAAACCTGTAGTCGTCCTTCGCCGCGTTGTGGCCCAGTGAACGGACCAGTGGCATGTCGTTGTAATAGAGGCCACGGCCGATGGCATAAGTCAGCAGGTTTTCGATCACCACTTCCGCGAACATCTCGCGCTTGCTCACCGTCAGGTCGCGCAGACCTTTGATGCCGTCGATGCGGGTGCCGTCGGTGACGATGCCGACCGAGTCGATCGGGTTGCCGACTTCCGTCGTGCGCCACTGACCCACGGCATCGAAGTTCTCCATCGCCAGACCCATCGGCTCGAACATCTTGTGACAGGTGGCGCAGCTCGGGTTTGTGCTATGCATTTTCAGGCGCTCACGCATGGTCTTCGGGGCTTCACCGGATTTCTGGTCCAGTTTGG
>JBDSJD010000031.1:0-83948 GCA_039917615.1 Steroidobacteraceae bacterium | reverse complement strand
GACGGAACTGCAGCAGGCGAACCCACCTGACCGGCACCAGCGCACTCGCCTGCTTTTCTTCCGGATCGCTGTGGATGAAGGCGTACTCCGCCTGGCCGAGCTTGCCCTCTGCCAGCTTCGCAGCCGGGGATTCATAGCTGCGATACCAAAAGATGAGCCACAGGAAGCCCACTGCTCCAGTCAGGATGAACGCCCACTCCCAGCCCCAGCTTTCGGCGACAAACGGCACGGTCAGCGGCGCGATGATAGCGCCCGCGTTGGCGCCGGAGTTGTACAGGCCGGTGGCGAACGCGCGTTCCTGCTTCGGAAACCACTCTGCAATAGTCTTGTTGGCCGCGGGGAAATTGCCCGCTTCAGCGAAGCCCAGCGCGGCGCGCCAGAACCCGAAGCTCCATGTGTGATGACCGAAGGCATGTCCGATGGCCGCGAGGCTCCAGGCGATCAGAGAGTAGGCATAGCCTGCCTTGGTGCCGAGCCAGTCGATCATCCGGCCGGCGAGCACCATGCCGACGGCATAGGCCAGCTGGAAGCAGATCACTACGCGCGCGTAGTTCAGCTCCTGTCCGGCCTTGTCGTCACCGAACACGCCTTCGCTGGACAGCAGGGGTTTCAGCAGCCCGAGCACGTTGCGGTCGAGGTAGTTGATGGTGGTGGCGAAGAAAACCAACCCGCAGATGGTCCAGCGATAACGGCCGATCTGGTCATTGATATGGGCGAGTTTGTTCATGGAGTGGCGCACGGGCCGCGTGATGGTACACGGGCCATCGGGTCGCCTGGCAATCCAGCTGGGATTGCTTCGGCGCTGCGCGCCTCGCAATGACGAGTCACTTCAGCCACAACGCCAGCGGGAGGTTCTGCTCTTTGATCTGCGCGGCGGCGAGTTCGGCGACGTGCAGCGCACCGGCTTCGACGAAATGCGTGTCGTCCTTGCTTCCACGGGGCACCAGCGGATGCGCGCCCGGTTCGAACCACATGAAGAATTTTTTCGACGGCTCGTCGCCGGTGGTTTGCAGCCAAGCGCTCGTCGCCTTTTCGAGGTCGAGCAGCGGGACTTTCTCCTCCGCCGCGACGGCACGGATCGCATCGGGGTAGGCGCCGTGCGTCGGCTGGAGTGTGCCGTCCTTGTCGAATTTACGGCGCGCGACGGGCGTCGCGAGGAGAGGCGAAGCCTGCTTCGCGCGGACTTCCTTGATAAAGCGGCGGAGGTTGTCGCGAAACTCGGTGGCGGGATTCGTGCCAAGCCCCGGGCTTTCGACTTTCTCGTCGTTGTGACCGAACTGAATGAGGACATAGTCGCCGGGTTGGAGCGCGGCGACTATGCGTGACCAGCGGCCTTCGTTGATGAAACTCTTCGTGCTGCGGCCGTTCACGGCGTGGTTTTGAACCATCGCAGGATCCTTGAAGAGTCCGTTGAGCCCCTGCCCCCAGCCACGCTCGGGAAGGTCGAGTCGTTTGATCGCCATGGTCGAGTCGCCGGCGAGGTAGAAGAGGGGCGCGGCATCGGCCGCGAACGCCGCGGGAAACGCGATTGCAGCGACGCCCGCCAGGATTGTCATCCTGAGCGCAGCGATGAATCTATTTGGACTCACGACGCGATTTTGGAATGCGTATTTCATGCTGGATCCTCGCTGCGTTCGGGAAGTATTACGTGCACTCATAAATATGGGGTCGTCATCAGTGCTCATCGCGCGGTGTCGCCGATCCTGCACCTATCCGGACTTCTCAAATCGTGTAAGGCGCGCGCATCGGGCGCGACAGCATGGCATTGGCTTCGTCGTCGTTCTTGAACCGCTCAAGCACCGGATTCCAGTAGACCTTGCGCTTCAGCACCATGGCGATGTCATGGACCAGGCAGGTGGAACAACCGCGGTGGCCCAGCTCGGCCGGCGAGATAGGCAGTTCGCGGCTGATGATGCAGTCCAGCCAGTTGCCGTGCTGCTCATCGGCCTTATAGAGGTGGATCTCGTTCGGCCCGATGACCGAGGTCAGTATCTTGGGATCTGACGCAGCCAGCTTGGGCGACGGCGCCGACTTCGGATCGCTGGCTGTCGCCGTCGAGTCGCCGCGCGACACGAACAGCCAGCCCTTGGAGCCGAAATATTTGATGCCGTTGGGATAGTCGCCGCTGACGCTCATGCGCACGCCGTTGGCGTACACGGCCTCCGTGCGGAACTTGCCGTGGACGTTCCACAGGCCGGCGGTCGGGTATTCACGTCGTCCGGTACGCTGCATGCGGCCCTCCTGTGTGACGGTCATTGGCTTCGGGCTTGAGCTCACCGGGCTTGTAGCCCAGGTGAGCACTCATATTGCTCGACCGGTTTACTTCTCAGGCAGCACGCGGATTTTGATATTGCGATACGAGACTTCGTTGCCGTGCTCCTGCAACAGGATGTGGCCGTCGGTCCACTGCGGAAATTCAGAAATGCCTTTGAATTTGCTGAGTTGGAATGCCTCCCTAAACTGTGGCGAACTGCGGTCGAATTGGAGGACTTTTTCGCCGTTGAGCCAGTGCTCGACCTGGTTGCCACGCACGATAATCAGCGCAGTATTCCATTGACCGACCGGATTGGATTTTTTTGCAGGGGCGGCAGGGAGCAAATCGTAAAGCGAGCCGAGCGTGCGGTTGCCGTTGCGGCCGAGCTTGGCATCTGGGTGCAGCGCGTCGTCGAGCACCTGATATTCGTAACCGATCGCCGACCCGACAGACGCAGGCGTGCCCGCGCCCGTGATCGGGTCAAGATCCGGATGAACGAAATACTTGATGCCACTGTTGGCGCCGGGTGTGATCTTGAAATCGACCTTCAGTTCAAAGTTCGAATACTTTTCGCGCGTGATGATGTCGCCGCCGGCGTTTGCTTCCTGGCCTTTGCTCTGCTGCACGGTGAGGACGCCGCCCTGCATGGTCCATCCTCCGGCCGGGAAGGTTTGAGCTTTTGCGCTGCGCCACCCTTCGGAGGTTTTGCCATCCCACAACAAGCGCCACCCACTGCGTTGCTCCTGGTCGCTCAACACGTTCGGCGCCGTTTCGGCGGAAGCCGCGACCATCCCGATTTGCAGGAGCCAGGCTTGCAGCTGCTCTGGCCAGCGCGAGAGCGGGAGGTCTCGAAATGCGGGTGTTCGACCCGTCATCCCAAAGCCATGGCCGCCCTTGGAATAGATGTGCAACTCCGCCGGAATCTTTTGAGCTCTCAATTTCACATAGGTTTCCGCAAGCATCGCGGCCGGTGCGTCATCGCCGGCAACCAGAAGGAACATCGGCGGCGTGTTCTTCGGCAGGGTTAAGCGATCCGCTGGCGCACCCCCGTAGCCCAGAACCGCGAAATCCGGACGCGAACTGAGGCTGTCGATCGGATCGGAAGGTTTGGGTTCCACAGACTCAAACCGTGTCGCGGCGAGCTCAGCGATCAGTCCACCGGCTGAGAATCCCATGACACCGACACGGTCCGTCTTGATATTCCATTCCGCAGCACGGCTTCGGATCAGGCGTATCGCGCGCTGGGCGTCAGGGAGCGAATGTCCCTCAACGGTGTACGTCGATTCCGGAGCTTTCGCGAGCCGACTCTTGAGCACAAATGCGGCAATCCCCATCGCGTTCAGCCGCTCGGCAACCAAGGAACCCTCAAGATCCATCACGTGATAGCGGTGCCCGCCGCCCGGGGAGATCACCACGGCGGTGCCGTTCGCCTTACCCTTTGGCGGCAGGAACACGGTAATGGAGGGATTATTGATGTTGGTGACCCGGTGAAAGCCATCGGGGCTTGGATTCCAAGTCTCCGGCGACGTCTTCCCTTCGGAGCCCGGCGCTCCGTTGGGCCATAGCCGGATTTCGGGCTGCGAGAGTTTCAACGCTTCCTGGGCCATAGCAGTGCCCGTACAAATCAGGGCATTGGCAACCACCAACAATCGGAGCATCCGCGATAAAAATGGGTTCATATTTGAGTCCGCCTTGATGTGTTGATCTAAATGCCGGTCAGAAAATCCAATTTCCCGTTCGCGTCGCCGAATTTTTCGGTCGGTACGCCGGCCAACTCCAGCATGGTCAGATGGAGATTGGCCATGGGCGTTTGCTTCTCAATTTTGATGTGCTGTCCTCTCTTGATTCGCCCATTTGCATGTCCGGCGACTAGCGTCGGACATACGTCGTGATCGTGGGCCTGCGGATCGCCCATGGCAGCGCCGTAGACGATGGCACAGTTGTCCAGCAGCGTCCCATCGCCCTCCTTGATCGACTTGAGCTTCTCAACAAAGTAAGCAAACTGTTCCAGGTGATAGCACTCGATTTGTATGAGTTTTTCGATCAAGTCTGGCTTTCTGCCGTGATGCGAGACCGGGTGATGGGCCTCAGGAACGCCTATCTCGGGATATGGCCGCGCGCCGCCTTCGCGGGCCATCATGAACGTGCTGACGCGCGTCATGTCGGTCTGAAATGCAATGGCAATCAGGTCAAACATGAGCCGGGCATGCTCGGCATAGCTGGCAGGAATGCCGTTGGGCTTGCCTGCGCCGGCTGGTAACGCATCCAGCGATCGAGAGTCTGCCTTGCCCAGGCGAATTTCCACTTCGCGGATTGAACTGAGGTACTCATCGAGCTTGCGACGGTCGTTTCCGCCGAGCGTCTTTTGGAGGCTCTTTGTATCGGCGAGCGTGAGATCGAGAATGCTCTTGCGATAGTCTTGCTGGTTCTTTCGTTCGACAGGATCGCTGCTGACGTTGAGATCGCCAAACATCCGCTCGAACAGCGCGCGCGGATTGATTTCCGGCGGCAGCGGCTCGGTTGGCGATTTCCAGGAGACAGTCTGGTATGCGCATGAAGCGCCGTCGCACCCGCCTACCAGACGGCTGTCCTCACAAGCGACTTCAAGTGAGGCAAACTTGGTGCGCTGGCCGAGCACTCGCGCGGCAATCTGGTCGACGGACGTGCCTGCGCGGACTTCGCGGCCCTTGATGGGCACTCCGGTCAGGTAACTGGCCACGGCGCGGACATGGTCGCCGCCGGCGTCACCGCGCAAATTACCCGAATTATTTCCAAGCCCGCTGATGACGGTGATGTCGTTGCGGAACTTTTCCAGCGGTTTCATGATGCGCTGGAATTCGAAGTCGGTGCCGACGGTCGTCGGAGTCCAGGCGTGTGGCATCATGCCTGTCGGGGCATACACGTACATCATCCGCGCCACTTTTTCCGCGGCACGGCGGGTCGCAGCAAACGCGATGGGTGACATGGCCTCCAGATAGGGCAGGGCGATTAGCGCACCCGCGCCACGTAGAAGCGTTCTTCGGGAAAGTGGTCTGGTCATGGTTTCCTGTCCGCCCTGGCAACAGATTTGGCCGCTTCAAGCGGCTGTCGGCTTCGTTGTTGAAATGGAAGACTTTCGATAGTCGCAGTAATCAATTCAGAGAAGCGGTAGTCGTTCTGCTCGACGCGATTGGCAATTTCCTCGATGGCTGGACGATCATAAAATTCGAGCCCACGTCCCAGCGCGTAAGTCAGCACCTTATCCGAGAGAGCCCGCACAAACCGAGGCGCATCGGCCTTGAGGAGCGTCTTCATTTCTGTCGCACCTGCGAACTGTCGGCCGTCCGGAAGCACTCCCGATGAGTCCAGCGGGACTGCGCCTTCAGTCGTCCGCCAACGACCGATCGCATCGTAATTCTCCAGCCCGAACCCAAGTGGGTCCATACGGGAGTGGCAGCCGGCGCACACCGGGTTTGACCGATGCTGCTCCAACTGCTGCCGAACCGAAGCCGACACTCCAACCCGTGTCTCATCAAGGCTTGGGATATTTGCAGGCGGCGGAGGTGGTGGCGAGTTGAGGATGGTTTCCAAAACCCACTTGCCGCGGATGACCGGTGACGTGCGCGTCGGATATGAGGTCACCGTCAGGACGCTTGCGTGCGTGAGTATGCCGCTGCGCTGCGCACCGTCCAATTCGACCCGGCGAAACTCCCGCCCCCTCACATCGGCAATGCCATAGAGTTTCGCCAGAGGTTCGTTCACGAAGGTGTAGCGCCCGTCAATCAGATCAAGCACGCTACGATCTTCAGAGACGATCGACTGAAAGAACATCTCTGTTTCAGTCCGCATTGCATCCCGCAATCGCGCATCGAAATCGGGAAATAGTTTGGCATCTGGCGTGAGCGATTCGAGATCGCGCGTCTGCAGCCACTGCCCGGCAAAACTTTCCGTCAGCGCGTGCGCCTTCGGATCAATTGTCATGCGGCGTACCTGGGAGCGAAGACTGGCTGGCTCACGTAGCTTGCCTTGCTCCGCCAGCATCAGGAGCTCGTCATCAGGCATGCTGCTCCAAAGGAAATAGGACAGCCGCGATGCGAGTTCGAGGTCGTTGATCCGCTGGGCTTCCACTCCGGCCGGTGGGTCTCGCTCGACTCGGAAGAGAAACTTTGGCGAGACCAGTATGGCCTGCAACGCAACGCGAATGCCGTCTTCGAACGACCCGCCGCGACTCCGGACCAGATTGGCCAGGTTTAGCAGCGGCTTGACGTCGCCTTCGGTCACCGGTCTGCGATATGCACGGCGGGCCAGCGTTGTGAGGATTTCCCGGGCATAACCCGCCTGATTCTTGGCCGTCGGCGGACCCTTGAAGAAAATGCGTTTATAACCGGCCATCTCCTCGCGTTTGGCCTGCTCGAATGGTCCGTCGATCTGAATGCGGACGATGGATGGCTTGCTTGAGCCTCTTGCACCCTGTTTTGGCGGAGGTGTTTGGATGTCCACCTCGAGTTTGTGCGTTCCTTGCGGAATCCGAACACCTTTTGTGTCCACGCCACGGTCCGCAAGTGTCGTCCACATGTAGGGCGTGCTGGCGACCTGCTTGCCATCGAGGTACCAGACGACGGTCATCGCGGATTTGTCCGAGATCGCGTTTTCCCACGCCACGCGCAGCGTGTAGTTGCCGTCCGCGGGGAAATCGTGGAGGGTCTGTAGCTGCTGCCGATCAATCTGCCGCAGCGCTTCCGCTTCGTAGCGGACTGCAACCGATGGGACTGGCTTGACGGACGGAATGGCCGCTTCAGAGATACGCTCTGCGGCCTTGAGGTACTTCTCGGTCAGTACCGGGGATAGCGAAAGAACGTCCCCAATGTTGTCAAACCCATACCCAAATGGATCGGGCGGAAATTCATTCGCAGCGCGTAGCTGAACGTGCAGCAGATCGCGAATTGTATTGTCGTACTCGTATCGATTGAGGCGCCGAGCCGTCACGTTCCCGGGGTTGGGTTTGGCGTCGCGATCGAGACTGACGATCTGCTGGTCAATCCAGCCTGCCAGTGTAGTGACTTGCTCGCGCGTCGGTCTTGGCTCGTCGGCTGGGGGCATTTCCCCGGCACGGAGCTTTTCGACGATCCGTTCCCATGTCGCTCGATCTTGAAGCTCGAGCTGGCCACGCTTTTGCAACCATTCAAGGTCGATGTCGCCAGAGGAATCCGATGAGTTGTGGCAGTCAAGGCAGTATTGCGAAACCAGCGGCTTGACGACCGAGTCGAAGCTCGACGACGCCGTGGTCGGTGACGCACCCATCGCCAGCGACGCAATTGGGATCAACAGAAAGGTTACTGCGCGCATTGAACTTCGTCTCTCTGGCTAATGTCGCTGAGCCAGCCCCTCCCAACGCACTGGCCACAATCTGGGCGCCAGCTATGGCATCTGCGATCGCTCACCGACTAGTAATTGCACCACCTTTTCATATTGCGGACCAGTGTCCTTTCACGCAAAAGATGGACTGTTTTGCGCAATCAGGTGATTTGTCAAAATCCAAGTTGGCGTGCCAAGCTGTAGGCGTCTTGTGACACCCGGTCACTAACGAAGAATGGAGCCTTACTATGAAATCGCGTCGTAGACCCGTCGTAACCGGAATTAACCGTCGGGCGTTTCTTCACGGCGCGCTTGCCGGGGGTGCTGCCAGCGTGTTGACGCCGCGCATGATGCGGGCTGCCGAGGCGCGGGCTGGAGCAAGTCCCAGCGACCGCGTCAACCTTGCGTGCATCGGCATCGGCGGCCAAGGCGCCGGTGACGTCACCGCCCTGACGCGAACGGGGCTGGCCAACGTCGTGGCGCTCTGCGACACAGACATCGGCGCCGAGCCGACCCAGGCCACGCTGCGCAATCATCCGAACGTGCCGCGGTTCCAGGACTTCCGCAAGATGTTCGACAAGATGGGCAAGGAGATCGATGCGTGCCTGATCGCCACGCCTGATTTTTCGCATTTCCCGATTGCGATGCTGGCCATGTCCCTGGGCAAGGGCGTGTATGTGGAAAAGCCCATGGCCCACAGCTTTCACCAGATCCAGCTAATGATGGATGCTGAAAAGAAATACAAAGTAGCCACGCAGATGGGCAACCAAGGCCACTCCGACGCCAACTATTTCCAGTTCAAGGCGTGGACCGAGGCGGGCATCATCAAGAACGTCAAGAAGATCACCGCGTTCATGAATAACTCCCGCCGTTGGCACGGCAAGACCTTCGATGACTTCCTCCCGGAACAGCCCATCCCCGGGACGCTCGACTGGGAAACATGGAATGCCACCGCGAAGAAGCTGAAGTACAACAAGGGCTATGGTGTGGGTGAATGGCGTTCGTGGTTCGAACTGGGCAACGGCGCACTCGGCGATTGGGGCGCACACATTTTTGATACCTGCCACGAGTTCCTGAACCTGGGCTTGCCCGAGGAAGTCGAAGCCGTGTTGCTGGAGGGCCGGAGCAAGTTCATCTTCCCGCAGGCGTCCACGCTGGCGTTCCGCTTCCCCGCCCGAGGCAGCATGCCTGCCTGCGAACTGACCTGGTACGACGGGCAGAAGAATCTGCCGCCACTGCCCGCTGATTTTGGCGGCAACATTGTCGATCCGAACATTCCGCCGCCCACCAGCGGCACACTGGCGGCCCCGCAGGGGCTGAGCCCCGGCAAGGTCATTTATGGCGAAGGTCTGACGTTCAAAGGCGGCACCCACGGATCGACCCTTCAGATCATCCCCGAAGCCAAGGCCCGCGAGATGGCCTCCAAACTGCCGGAGGTCCCGCCGAGTCCGTCCAACCACCACCGCAACTTCCTCCTGAGCGTGATGGGCCAGGAAACGTGTCGATCCAACTTTGCCGTCGCAGGGCCGTTGAGCCAGATGATGGCCTTGGGCTGTATCGCCCAGCGGGTCGGCGGCAAGTTCAAGTTCGACCGCACGACCAAGCAGATCACTGACAACAAGATCGCCAACGACCTGCTGGCCGGCGTGCCGCCGCGCAAGGAATGGGAGCAGTTCTACAAACTCTAAGCATGCGCTGACGCGATATTGACTACGGCTCAAGTGAGCGGCGGTATGCCTCTGGGGTTATCCCTGTGTGGTGCTTGAACACGAGTCGAAACCGGCGCGAGTCCTGAAACCCACAGGATTTGGAAACGACAGATGTCTTGGGCCGATCCGGGCCGGCAAGCAGCCGCTTGGCGGCTTCGACGCGCATTCTGTTCATGTAGTCATATGGACTGCTCTGCAACGCCCGACGGAAGTGATACTCCAGCGACCGCCGTGAAATTTGAACTTCCTTCAGCAATTCCTCCACCCCAAATCCTCTATGAATGTTCTTCCGAATGTAACTAATAGCCTGCGCGACGAATGAGTCGGTGACGGCGACTGTTTCTGTGGACTGCCGCTGGATGATTGCGTCAGGGGAAATGTAAATCGGCCCAGCCGGCGCCTTGCCTCCCGCCATGAGGTGCGCAAGCAGCGCCGCTGCCTGCCGGCCCACCTCCATGTCATTGCGGGAGACGGAAGTCAGTGGCGGGTCGTCGAACTCGGCAAATACCGGATCATTGTCCACGCCGATCACGGCCACATCTACAGGCACTCGAAGGTTGAGCTGACGACAAGCCGCCAGAACCATCCCTGCACGCAGGTCGTTGCTGGCCATGATTCCGACCGGTGGTCGCAATGTGGAAACCCATGCTTCGAGTTGTTGCTGTTGATTGCCCCATCCCCGCCTCGCATTCCCTGCCTTGCCTTCAAGGATTTTGCATTCGCCCCCTGCCTGAACAACAGTCCGGCGAAAGCTCTCGCCGCGGAGCTGGCTGAACCAAAGTCCAGAGGCCCCGTAATATCCAAAACGTTGAAACCCTCGATCGAGTAGGTGTCTGGCGGCCATCTCGCCAATCCGTGCGTGGTCAACAACCACTGTTGGCAGCCCGGTGACTCTAAGGTGAGAAGCGAGGTTGACCAGGGGAAACGGCAGCCGCTGGGCGATCCGCGCATCCGCTTGGGTGACGATGAACGCGAAAGCACCATCCCCCGGCCAGTCGCGGAGCCAGGCGACCGATGTTCCCAGCGCCTCAGGCAATCGAGTCAAGGTCCATCCGCCAGTTAAGCCGGCCCGCTCTGCAATTGCGTGAAGCAGACGCTCCAAAAATGGGATGCCGTGCGGCACCGATAGCGCAACGCGGAGACGTCCCGTCCGTACCTTCGAGCGAGCCGTGGTGCCAACTTGGATTTTGATAAACCACCTGGTTGCGCAAAACAGTCCATATTTTGCGTAAAAAGACACTTGTCCGCAATATGAAATGGTGGCCAAATTGCAGGGCTAACGCGCTCGCTCAGACGAGCTCGACTCAGTTCTTCACGGGGGATGCTCATGTCACTTAAGGTCACAATGCTGGCGACGACCGGCCTTTGTTCGATTGCGATTGCGATTGCGATTGCGATTGCAACGCCCGCGTTCGCCCAGACTGCCGCTCAACAGTCTGCCAATACGCGGCCCGAAAGCCAGGCAACGGCAGAGAAGCCAGGATCAAGCGGGGCAGATTCGAGCGCAGATTTGTTGGAGGAAGTTGTCATTACCGCCGGCATCCGCAAAGCGTATGCTGACGCTGTTCTTGAGAAGAAGCAGGGCCTGGAAATCAGCGACGGGATCTCTGCCGAGGGTCTCGATAAGCTTCCCGACCTGAACCTTGGCGAGGCCCTGCAGCGCCTTCCCGGCGTCCAGATCAGCCGCACGGAAGAAGGTCGAGAGTCGACCCTCAGCATCCGCGGCCTGCCGGGTGAATACTCACTGCCGACGATCAACGGCGTTATCTATGCCTTGCCGCTCGTTCTGAGTTCCAATCCGTTTGGCGCCTACCCGTCCGATATCTTCAATTCGGCGCGCGTTGAAAAAACGCCGATGGCCGACGTTCAGTCGGGCGCGATTGCCGGGCGCGTCGATCTGCGTATCGGCGGAGCTCTCGAAGCGAAGGACGTGAAGAGGTTGACGGCCTCCTATGAGTACAACGAACTTGGAAAGCTGGTCGCGCCGGGCTTTTCCCTCCGCCTGAATCATCACTTTTCCGACCGGTTGGCGGCGTCGCTGAACGTAGCCTATCAAAAGCAGAATTTCCGGCGCGATCAGGCATTGTTCAATGGCGCCCAAAGCACGCTCAGCCCGACGAACACGCCGAATTTCACAGCCGATTATGCGAAGTACTATGCGTCGACCTGCGTGGGCTCGACGGCGAGATTTTGCAGCGCCACTCCGACGGGCACGGGCACCACCGCTACCACGGGCGTTTTGTATTCGCCGGTGCCGCGGCCAATATACCCGGATCAACAAGGGCAACACCTTGGGCTTTTCCGGCGGCGTTGAATATGAGGTCAACGATGACCTCAAACTTGGCTTGAACGGTTTTAGTTCCGACAAAGACCTGAACGGAACCCATCAATATTTTGCGATAGCTACAGCTAACGGCGCCGGCTCAACCATCCTGCCGCAGTCAGCGCCTGTGATGCTGGAGGACGGCCGATGGATCGTCCACGACATCAAGGTGCTCAACCCCGCCGTGTGGATGTCGACGCGGGAATATTATACGAAAGCCAAGGCGCAGGGCCTATTCGCGAATCTGGATTACGCACATGGCCCGCTCAAGGTCAACGCCATCGCCTCGAAGAGCAGTTCGAGCGCCTATTTCCTCGAACAGCAGTATGATTTCGAAACGCTGAATATCGCGGGCACCCCGTTGGGCGGGGCCGGTAATGGCATCGTTGGCGAATGGCATGATGGGGCCGGCTCAATCGACGACTTTCTCTTTCATCTGACGCCGCCACCAGGTCAGAGCTCACTCGTCTTCGCGCAACCGGAGGTAAGCGGCACGTGGAACTGGAATCCAGCCATCGACCCGACGGTACTGCTCGACGGAACGACCATAGCCAATAGCCACCGCCGGATTCGATTCACCGGCTCACCGAGCTGGGGGCAGCAACATGTCTCCACAGGCAAAGTGCATGGCGAATATGCGCTCGCCGAGCAATTCAGCCTCGCGGGCGGGGCGGAAACAACTAAAGTCGTATATGACTCACAGGCCGTGCGGACTAGCGCTTACGGACTGCAAACGCAGAATTTGACCCAATCGATGATCCAGCCGTCCCCGTTCATGGGCTCGTTCTTCGGAGGCAGGCTTGGAAGCAACGGACTGTCGACTTGGACCATCTCCGACAATTCGTTCCTGACGGCGATCCAGCCGGTGACGGTTTACCCGGGTGCCGGGCTCAGCGATCTTGGCTACAATATCTATTACAACAACGACTTTTACCGGCGGAACAATTTCACATATGGGACGAACACCAACGCCGGCTTCGTCCAAGGCAGGTATAACGCAACTGCCTTCGGCATTCCCATCCGCGGCAATGCCGGCGTGCGGTACGAAACGCTTGACTCGACCACGAACGCTTTGACCGGGGTCAGGCCGAGCACAGGGCTCGGTAAGCCGTCTGACTTCGAATATACGAAGTTCACGTCAAAGCACCACTACACTTTGCCTTCGGCGATCATCGTGGCGGATTTAACCGATAGCCTCGTACTGCGGCTGGCCGGTTACAAATCCTATGCGGCGCCACTGATCCGCCAGAACGTACCGGTTAGCGTCATCGGCGTTCCGACCCAGGACTCGTCGGGCAACACCTCCGTCACGCTGACCTACGGCAATCCGAACATTCGTCCCTACACGTCCTTCTCCAAGGACGTGTCGCTTGAGTGGTACAATCGCCCTGGCAGCGTACTCTCGCTTGCCTATTATCAGAAGACGATCAAAGGCTTCATCGCCGCGGTCGTCGATAAAAGCCTGATCTGCCCGCCGGATGCCACTCAATATGGCCTGGGCCATCTGACCTGGGATTCCACTACGGGGAGGTGTGAATCCGACCTCGCGGCACCCGGCACGAAATTCTATGTCAATGCTACCGGCAACATAAACTACGACCAGCCAATTCACGTGCACGGATACGAATTCAACATGCAGCAGAATTTCGACTTTCTGCCCATGCCATTCAACAATCTGGGTACCGTGTTCAACTACACGCGCACCTACGCAAAGAGCGATCCACTCAACGGCCAAACCCCCACTTTGAACAACGTTTCACCGAAGTCGATGAATGCGGTGCTGTACTATGAAACCAAGAAGTGGGGCGTGCGCGGCACCTACGCCTGGCGGGCGGCCTATTCCCCCAGCACATTCTTACAGCCAAACGCCAACATCATGGTCGCTGCCCGCCATCAATGGGATGCGTCAGCATCGTACAACTTGACGGACCGAGTCAGCATTCAACTCTCCGGGTTCAACCTCACCAAGGAGTCGCTCTACCGTTATACCAACCAACCTGAATTGCCGGCTTATTATGACTTCGAAGGCCGGACTTTCACGTTCGCGCTGAAAGCTTCATTCTAAGTTGACGCGGTCGGTTGGGTTCTCGAGTGGTGCAGCGCGCGGTTTGTTATCGCGCGCTGCATCCTAAGTGCGGGAAGGGTATCGGCCGACCCGACCTATGCGTAGTGGCAAGCAGATGACGACGACCTTGCTGACGTGCCGCCTATCCGAGAGCTGGGATTCAAACCAACCTGCGTGTCAGGCCAGCCAGTCCTTGCCGCGCAGCGTCGTCAGATAGGGCAGCAGGTTCGCATCCATTTCCGGATCCGTGCTCGCATAGGACCAACGTGCTTCCGGCGGCATCGACACCAGAATTGATTCAGTGCGGCCGCCGGACTGCAGGCCGAACAGCGTGCCCCGGTCGAACACCAGATTGAATTCCACATATCTTCCACGGCGATGCAGTTGATAACTGCGCTCCCGGTCGTTGCCTGGTGTGTCACGACGCTGGTTCATGATTGAAAGATAGGCATTGTGGTAGGCATTGCCAGTCTGCTGCATGAGTTCGAATCCCTGTTCCCATGTCAGCGGCATGCCCGGTGTGCTTTCGTTTACGTCGTCATAGAAGATGCCACCGATGCCGCGTGACTCATTGCGATGTTTGAGCCAGAAGTATTCGTCGCATTGCTGCCGCGCTAGCGGATAGATGGCAGGCGAGACCGTCGCGCAGCCATCACGTGCCGCGCGATGCCAGAGCACGATGTCCTGCTCATAGGGGATGCAGGGTGTCAGATCGATGCCGCCGCCAAACCACCAGACATCGCCAGCGCTGAAGAAGCGCACATTCATGTGGCTGATGGGCGCATGCGGATTGCGCGGATGCATGACCACCGACAGACCCATGGCGCGGAACTCGCGCCCCGCGAGTTCGGGATTGCGCGCGGTGGCCGATGGCGGCAGCTGCGAGCCGCGCACGTCCGACAGCGCCACGCCGGCCCGTTCCATGACCGCGGCGCCTTCCTGTACCGCTGTTACGCCGCCGCCCTGCAGCTTGCCTTCCCCCGCCGGGCGCTGCCACTCGTCGCGCAGGAAGGTGCCGCCCATCTGCGTGCCGAAGGTGTTGCAGAGCCGTTCCTGCAATGCATGCAGGTAGGCCAGTATCTGCGCCGCCTTCTCGTTACTCATCAATCGCCATGCCGTTGGTCATTCCCAGAACAATGCGTCTTTCCCGACGCGATGGAAGCGTATCACCGCCTCGCCGTACAGGGTAATGTAGCGGCATGATTCGCCTCGCCGCCAACATCTCGACCACGTTTACTGAGCTGCCATTCCTCGAGCGTATCGAGGCAGCGGTACAGGCGGGTTTCCGTGCAGTTGAATGCCAGTTCCCCTATGTGGTTGAACCCTTCGAAATGGCGCAGCGCCTTGCAGCCAACGGCATGCCCTTGATGCTTTTCAATGCGCCACCCGGGCGGTTCGAAGCAGGTGAACGCGGCCTGGCGTCACTGCCCGGCAGGGAGCAAGAGTTCGACGCCAGCATCGGGCGGGCGCTTGAATACGTTGCAGCTACCGGCTGCAAGCGCGTGCACGTCATGGCCGGAATGCTGCCTGTCGGCGCAGATCACACGAAGCACATCGACCAATACATCGGCAGCATTGTCCGTGCTGCTGACCGACTGGCGAAAGTGGATGCCACCGTGATGCTCGAGCCGATCAACACAAAGGTGGACATGCCGGGTTACCTGCTCGATTCAACGCGGCTCGCGCTGGAATGCATCAGTGCCGCCACCCGTCCGAACATCCAGCTGCAGTACGATGTCTATCACATGCAGATCATGGAGGGCGATCTCATGCGTTCGGTGGAACGGCTGCTGCCGTGGATCGGCCACATCCAGATCGCGGACAACCCGGGCAGGCATGAACCGGGAACAGGCGAAATTGCGTTCGAGCGGCTGCTGCGGCATATCGATGCCATAGGTTACAAAGGCCATATCGGTTGCGAGTACCTTCCCGCCGCAGGCACGCTGGATGGACTTGGCTGGGCTCACCCATACCTCAAAGGAGTGAACTCATGATTCGTATCCACAGGTTGAAGCTGATGGCTCTCTGCCTGCTGTTCGCAAATGCCGCGGGCGCGGCGGATGCACTTGCATCGCTGAGTGCAGCAGAGAGCACCGACGGATTGAAGGCAGCATTGACCCAGGCGGCTGGCGTGGCGATTTCGACCCTGGGCAAGACAGATGGCTTCATGGCAGATCCAGAAGTGCGCATTCCCCTGCCGGGCAAGTTGCAGAAAGCCAGCAAGACCGCACGCAAGCTCGGACTTGGCAAACAGATCGATGCCCTGACGCTAGCGATGAATCGGGCCGCAGAGGCAGCCGTGCCTGAATCCCGGGAAATGCTCATGCAATCGATCAAGCAGATGAGTGTGAAAGATGCGGTGGGCGTCCTCAAGGGACCGGAAAACGCTGCCACGGAATATTTCCGCAAGTCTATGTCCGACAAGCTTGGCGAGAAATTCCTGCCCATCGTCAGGAAGGCTACGGCCGACGTGAAGCTGGCCGAGGTCTACAAGGATGTTGCTGGCAAGGCCAGCGCGCTGGGACTCATCGATTCGAGCGATGCCAGTATCGACGCCTACGTTACCCGCAAGACGCTCGATGGCCTGTTTCTCGTCATGGCGCGAGAAGAAGCCGCCATTCGCAAGAATCCGTTGCAACAGGCCAACGCGCTGCTGCGAAAGGTCTTCGGTTCGCTGGGCAAATAGCCCAACCATCCTACGCCTCCCCGCGGGGCTTACTACTTCCCTGGCAGCGATCTGGGCTTCGCTTGCATGCCTTGCCAGTCAGCGCAGAATGTAGCTGCGTTCAACAGCAGGGGAGGATTTAGCATGAGTGCCCATATCCAGCAGGCCGCAATACTTTCCGGCCGATCCATGACGTTGATGGCAGTAATAGGTTTGCACGCGCTCGTCATCACTGCGCTGGTTGCAATCAAAGTCGTTCCGCCGTTGGTCGATACCGGTCCGCAGCCGTTCGTAACGCGCCTTGATCCGCCAGATCCGCTTCCGCCGGAGCCGCAGCCGACGCTTCCCAAGCCGCAGCTTCTGCTACCGACCATTCCGCTGCTACCACCGCCGAATCTGATTCAGATTGTGACGACCGAGACCATACAGATACCAGAGAGCACCGCTATCCCGGGCGCGGTTGACGTCGGCGCGGCCTTCGATCCGGTGGCGACGGCTCCAGCACAACATGTGTCGACGCAACTGCAGTATCGGGCCGTACGCCCCTCCGATGACTACTATCCGGCTGCATCTGTGATGCTCGAAGAGCAGGGTGTGACGATTGTGCGCGTCTGTGTCGATGCGCGCGGTCGGATGGAGGGCGTTCCCGGCATCCAGTCCAGCTCTGGCCACAAGCGTCTGGACCAGGCCGCCGTGCTCTGGGCACGTGAGTCGCTGAGTTTTGTGCCAGCTACAACGGATGGTGTGGCGGTGCAGGCGTGCAAGGGATTTCGCGTGGTTTTCGGCCTACGCTGAGCGGACACGTTGCTGGAGCCGGCTCGCCTGAACTGCTAGGCTCCTTCGCACAAATGAGCAATCGCATTCGAATGCGAGACGCTTTTGTGGCGCACGTGGCCACCTGGGTGCATGAGGAGTTGCGATGAAGAAAATCATGATTGCGGTGTTCTGGCTGGTGTCCGCGCCGCTGGTCTGGGCAGGCTACGCGGACGATCGCGCTGAAATAGAAAATCTTTCCAACAAGTACATGGTGGCGGTGGACTCTGGCGACATAGACACTGTCATGTCCACCTGGGCCGACGATGGCGTGCTCGAATGGGTCTTTGGCGTGGAGCGCGGCAAGGCGGCGATCCGCAAAGCCATGTCCAACTTCGGTGGTGCGCGCAAGGTCGAGATTCCCGAAGGGGCCACGTCCCGTCCCCGCACGCGGCACCAGATCATCAATCATGTCATCGACGTCACTGGCAATACGGCCAAGACCACCGCGTACTGGTTTGCGCTGACCAACAACACGCCGCAGAAGGATGTACAGCTGCTGTATTTCGGGCACTACGAAGACGATCTGGTGCGTGTGAACGGCAAATGGCTGTTCAAGATGCGCAAGGTGTTCAACGAGTCGCGGGACAATCGCAAACTGTTTTATCCCGGTCTCGGCGAGAAGGATCCGCGGACCAAGAAAAAATAGTGACGCAGCGCTCGCAGCGGTGACTTGCGGCACGTACTGTATGTATATACAGTACGTGCATGGCAACGCAGATTCCACCGTCCGGATTCAAAGGCAGAGGTGCGCTTGCAAACCCGGCCAACCGCTTCGATCGTCAGCACGCAGAAGGGGTCGACGATGGCTGGTATCAGGAAGAGCAGCCGAGCAGCATCGAGACCGAGCTGCTGGTAGACACCAGTCGCAGCGTGATCGCGCACAACGATTCGCCGGACATTCCCTACGACCAATCCATCAACCCTTACAGGGGATGCGAACATGGTTGCATTTTTTGTTTTGCACGCCCATCCCACGCCTATCTGGGAATGTCGCCCGGCATCGATTTCGAAACTCGCCTGACCTACAAGCCAGAAGCGGCGCAGTTGCTGCGCCGGGAGCTGTCACGCCCCGGCTATGTGTGTCGCCACATCATGCTGGGTTCGAACACCGATCCCTACCAGCCAGTGGAGCGCAAGCTGCGCATCACCCGCTCCATACTCGAGGTGCTGGCTGAGGCAAGGCATCCGGTGGCGATCACCACGCGCAGCACATTGCTGTTGCGCGATCTCGACCTGCTGAAGCCGATGGCGGAGCAGGGCCTGGTCATGGTGATGTACAGCATCACTACATTCGATGCAGACCTGAAACGGAAACTGGAACCACGGTCCGCTGCATCGGAGGCGCGACTGCACGCAATGCAGGTGGTGCGCAGTGCCGGTGTTCCAGTGGGCGTCCTGGCGGCACCGATCATTCCGGCTGTCAACGACAGTGAGCTGGAGTGCATTCTTGAGCGTTCAGCCGCGGCTGGCGCTGCGCATGCTGGCTATGTGCTGCTGCGTCTTCCCCTGGAAGTGAAGGATCTGTTCCGCCAGTGGCTGGCCGTGCACATGCCGGACCGTGCCGAACACGTCATGTCACTGGTGAATGGCGCGCGCGAGGGCAAGGACAACTCATCGCAATTCGGCGTACGCATGCGTGGCACGGGTGCATGGGCACAGTTGCTGCGTGACCGTTTCCAACTTGCCAGCCGCCGGTTCGGATTCACTACGGAGCGCCGCATCCAGCTGACAACCGACCTGTTCCGGCCTCCGGAAACTGGCGGGCAAATGGGGCTCGGGTTCTGATAAGTTGCCTGCCGCATTTACGACGGCAGTACCGGATGATTCCTTCCTCCCAGCAAGCGCTTGCCGAAACCCGGGCATGGGTCGACCGCGCAGTGATCGGACTGAACCTGTGTCCTTTTGCGAAAGCCGTGCAGACCAGGAACCAGGTTCGCTATGTGGTTAGCGAAGCCATCGATGTCAAAACATTGCTGGCCGAACTGCGCGATGAGATGGACTACCTGAACGCCATCGACGCAAATGTGGTTGACACCACATTGCTCATTCACCCGCAGGTTCTTAACGAGTTCCCCGATTACAATGACTTTCTCGCCGTGGCCGACGAGCTGCTTGCGCAGCTGGGTTACGAGGGTGTGCTGCAGGTCGCGAGTTTTCACCCGCAGTACCAGTTCGCTGGCACGCATGTGGATGATGTGACGAATGCGACCAACAGGTCACCTTACCCGACGTTGCACCTGTTGCGTGAAGACAGCGTCGATCGTGCTGTGGCCGCGTTCCCCGACGCCGAGGCGATTTACAGGAAAAATATCCAGACTCTTGAGGAACTGGGCGCTGAGGCTTTCGCCGCGCTGCAAGCGCAGTGCAAAGCCGATGCCGAGGCTTGAAAGATTACGACTCGGCGCAGTGCGTAGGATCAGTCCCGCAAAGGCTCAAGCGGTTCAGGCGTATTGCCCGCCACCAAATAAGTGCAAGCTCTAGCTGCGGTAAATGAATCTTAAACGAATCATCTATCGAAAGACTGGGGCCGGGAAGGGTAGCCACGCTTCTCCGGCCTCAGTCTATTTTGCGTTGCGGATGGCGGCCAGCACCTTTTCGCTGCGGAACGGCACACGACGCATGCGAACTCCTGTTGCATCGTAAATCGCGTTGGCGACTGCTGCGATCAGCGGCTTGTGGCTGGTTTCACCCGCGCCGTAAGGGGGAAGGTCAGGGCGCTCCGGATTGGGATCGCCGTTGACCAGCACAACCTCGATGTTCGCCGGTGTGTCCGTATGCCGCAGGCTGGGATACGAAGCCCAATCTACGCTGGTGACTTTTTCGGTATCGAACTGCACTTCTTCCCAGAGCGCGCGGCTCAGGGCGTGCAGCATGCCGCACTCAACTGTGTGCCGAAGACCCTCCGGATTGATCGCGAGTCCGCAGTCATGGGCGCAAACCAGACGCTTGACCCACACCCGCCCCGTCTCGCGATTCACCTCCACCTCGGCAATGGTGGCGGCAATCGTATTGCTGCGGTAGGTGTAGGCGATGCCACGTCCCGACAGCAGATTTCCACGCGTTGCCGCTGCGCGCGGCCTGGGTGAATAACGCGTGTCCCAGCCATAAGCCTTCGCCGCCGCACGCACCACTGCAATGGAGCGCGCCTTGCGGAACACGCCATCCTCCTTGGCTTCGGCCATCAGGTCCAGACGGAACTGAATCGGATCGGCCTTGGCTGCCACGGCCAGTTCATCGATGAACGACTCGAAGGCAAAAGTTACCTGTGGTCCATTCGGATCACGCAGGTTGCCGGTGCGCAGGGGCGTCTCCCAGATCATCGGCAGGCCGACCACACGCGTCGTCGTGCGCCGATTTGGAATGACGTACATCGACGACGGTGTTTCGGCGCCGCCCCTGGCTGGCCGCTCCGGCCTGCGTCCCATGAGCTGTGCCACAAGCACCGTATCGGGTTCGTTGTAACCCAGGTGGTTGAGGTCCAGAGCGCAGGCGTCGTACTCGAGGGCCACCACCTTACCCTGGGCATCCAGCCCGCCGCGCAATTTGAAGACATACGGCGGACCTTTGGTATCCCACGCAGTCTCTTCATCGCGCATCCATTGCATGCGCACCGGGCGCCCCAGCTCTCGCGCCAGGAACGCAGCTTCGAAGCCCGCATCGTCAGCTGCGGTGCGGCCGTACACCTGCGGCCCATCCATGTAGATCGCGCGCACTTTCTCGCGCGGCATGTCGAGGAATCTGGCCACGCCGTTGCGCAGGGCGTAAATCTTCATGTCATTGGAATAGATCGTCATCTGACCATCGGCAGGGTCGGCCAGCGCGTGTGCCGGACCAATGGCCGAGTGCCCTTGAAAGGGAACTTCGTATTCGGCTTCGATGACCTGTGCCGCACCCGCCAGCGCCGCCGCCGGATCCCCCTGAACCTGGGGTTCGGTGGTCGAGCTGGGTGTGGCGCGACGCATATAGTTGAACAGTTCGCCGGATGTCGGAAACGGAGCAGTGGCGGGTCCTTTCCATTCCACCTTTAGTTGTCTGGCGGCACGGATGGCCTGTTCCTCGCGCTCGCAGATCACGGCCACATAGTTGCCGCGACTGACAACGCGAATGAAGCCTGGCACATCAGCCACCGACGATTCATCAATGCGCTGCAATGTGGCGCCAGCGAGCGGTGGCCGCACATTGCGTGCGTGGACCATACCGGGCAGTTTCATGTCCACGGCCCACTTCAGCGATCCGTCCACCTTGCCCGGAATGTCGTAGCGCTTAAGTGATTGGCCCACCACGCGCAGTTCATTGACCGGCTTCACCGCGGCCTTGACGGTGATGGCATCAACGTTGCGGCCGGTGACCGCGACATTGAAACGCTTGCCACCGATAAGCGTGGCGTACGTGACCTTCTTCGAAGCATCAGACTTCAGCGCAATCGTTGCGTTCGCCACCACGAGCATTTCGACGGGTACGCCTAGATGCTGGCTGCCCAGCTCCAGCAGCACGCGCCGCGCTTCGGCGCTCACCCTGCGCATTGCCCAACCATCGCGCTCAACGCCGTCGGAACCGCCGGAGCCGCCCTGGTCAGGAGTGATGTCCGTGCAGCCCATGACCAGACTGGTTTTGTCGTAGGCGATATCCAGTTCGTCGCACATCATCTGCCGGTAGGCAGTGCCCGTGCCCTGGCCGCCATCGGTCTTGCCGACGAAGAAGGTGGCGGTGTTGTCGGGGTGCACCACGATCCAGGTGTCGAGTTGCAGGAAATCCGGATTGGGCCAGGGGCCGGCAGCCGCGGGTTCTGCAGCGAGCGAGTTGCCGCCGGGCAGGGTAGTGACTCCCAGGCTGATCACCAGCGCGCCGGAACCTTTGAGGAAACTTCTGCGCGAGGGCTGATGGCTGCGCAGGATTGCGTCTTCCATCAACTTGGACAGTTGCAGCACGGTGCTCATTTCTTCGCCCCTGCAGCCGAACTGCCGCGCACTACGCGGTTGATCGCTGCCTGCACCCGGTAGTACGTCATGCACCGGCACAGCGCCCCGTCCATCGCCGTGCGAATCTCGGCATCACTGGGGTTGGGATTGCGGTCGAGCAACGCCTTGGCAGTCATGATCTGGCCGTTCTGGCAGTAGCCGCACTGCGCGGCCTGCTCGTCGATCCACGCCTGTTGCAAGGGATGCAGTTTGCCGTCCTTCCCGATGCCTTCGAGCGTGGTGATTTCGCCGCGCACCGTCGATACGGGCGTGATACAGGACCGCACGGCGGTGCCATTGATGATGACGGTGCACACGCTGCACTGGCCGATCCCGCAGCCGAAGCGGGGCCCCTGCAGGTCCAGATCGTTTCGAAGTACGTAAAGAAGGGGCGTCGACGGATCGACGTCCACGGAGTGGGTGGCGCCATTGACCTTAAGTTTGACGATGCTCATGACGCGCCCTCGGAGGCAGGCGGATTGCGTGCCTGGACGAGACTAGGGCAGAGGCTGCTTAGATTCAACGCAGATGAGGTTGAAACAGTAAGATGCCCCCCCATGGCAGCCGTTCCCGGATCTCTTTTTCGTCGTGTGCTTTTCTGGGCCCATCTGGGCTGCGGCATCACTGCGGGCTTCTTCATATTGGTGATGTCGGTGAGCGGCGTGCTGCTGACCTATGAGAGCCAGATGGTGGAGGCGGCTGCCCGTCGCAATCTTGTTGCCTCTCCAGGATCGGCGATGCCGCTGGATGCGGATCGCATTGCCGGGTTCGCGCGCGCAGCCTTGCCGAAGGATGCCCGGGCGAGCCTGGTGTTCGAGGCCAACGCGGCTGCACCGGTTGCAGTCACGCGTGTTGGCGAGAGCACGCTGCTGCTGGATCCTTTCGATGGATCGGTCATCGAGGATGCCTCCATCGGTCGCCGCGAGTTCTTTCGCGTGGTGGAAAACTGGCACCGATGGCTGGGCGGGAATTCGCAGGGCACCGGCGCCAAGCTCATCGACTACAGCAACTTGCTGTTCCTGTTTCTTGTCGTCAGCGGCATCTATATCTGGCTGCCTCAGGTCTGGCGCTGGCGCAATCTGCGCGGCCTCATGCTCTTCCAGAAGAGTTACGTCAATGCGAAGGTGCGCGACTTCAACTGGCACCATGTATTCAGCTTCTGGATGCTGCTGCCGCTGTTCGTGATCTCACTGTCCGGCGTGGTGATGTCGTTCGCCTGGGCCAATCGGCTGGTTTACGCAGCTTATGGAGAAGCCGTGCCAGAGCGTGGCGGACAGCAGGGCGGCGGAACTGGCGGGGCCGGTGGCGCCGCACCAGTGGGCGCGACGCGGGGCGATGTATCGGAGCGTGCCAGCCTCGAGAGCCTGCGCCAGGCGGCCATGGCGCAGACACCGGACTGGAACAAAATGACGATTCCGTTGATTGTCCGCGGTGAACGGGTGGGGATCACTGCGGAACTCAAAACCAGCGAACGCCGCCCGCCGCGGCAGACTGTTACCTTGAGCACTGTCGACGCGTCGGTGATCCGCGTGCAGGCCCCGCAGCAGAATGCGCAGACGCCCGGACAGCGGGCACGCTCCTGGATGCGCTTCGCCCACACGGGCGAGCAGTACGGGATCATCGGTCAAACTATTGCAGGCATCGCTTCACTTGCCGCGTGTTTCCTCGTCTATACCGGTCTCGCCTTGGCATGGCGACGGCTGATCCGTCCGCTGTTCCGGAACGCGACGCCAGCGTAAGCGCACGTCGTAAGGGATTTGTTTACACAGTTGGTTGATACGATCCGCTGCGTCTCATAAATGGCAGCCAATTGCTGCGCCGCAAAGGAGCGAGTCGTATGACCGGCTACTACGTGGATCGCAGGTCGGAAGATGACGGTATTCATCTGGTGCATCGGGAAATATGCACCCACATGCCACTTCTGCAGAATCGAGAATTTCTCGGGGAATTTCCTTCGTGTGAACCAGCGGTGGCATTGGCGAAGCAGACATTTCCCAAGGCAAACGGCTGCTACTACTGTTCGCAGGCATGCCACAAGGGTTGATTACGCGCAGTGCGGGTGGTCCACCGAGTTGCACCGGCGTGGAGTCCCGCCTGCTGAATTGGCTGCCTTCATGGGGCACAGTCCTGTTTCTGTCTTCGGGGGTCACAGGGCGGGGTGCTGCATTTCGGACCCGCTCGAACTCCCTCGCTAGAAATGCCTTTCAAGGCATTAATTCAAAAAAGTATTCATAAGGCATATATTGCGTATATGTCTCCAGAGGCATATATTGCGCCAATGAGAAGGCTAATACTCCAAACCCCCGCTCAGCTAACGGCACACCTGAAGTCCCTGCGAAAAGCCAGGCAATTGACCCAAGCGCAGTTAGGTGTCCTCGTGGGTCTCGACCAGACGCGAATTGCCAAAATTGAGCGCGACCCTAGCCTCATAAGCATCGGTCAGTTGATGCAGCTACTGACCGCGCTGCGGGTCCGAATTCTACTAGAGCAGTTCCCAGGGCCTGCCTCCCAAGACACGCGGACAGACTGGTGACGCCTTAATGGCTTCGTTGAATGTTTGGATGAATGGCGAAAGAGTAGGAGAGTGGGGAACACTCCGGGGTGGGAACCCTTTCTTTCGTTATGCCAAATCGTGGGCAGACTCTTCGCGCGCGCGCGCGCTCTCGATCTCATTACCGCTGACTGCAGACCTCGAGTTGAGAGGCGAGGCAGTCGAAAACTATTTTGAGAACCTGCTGCCTGATAATCCGGAAATCCGCCGCCGTATCCGTACCCGATTCAAGACATCGTCATCGAGTACTTTTGATCTTCTGGCAGCTATAGGGCGCGACTGTGCCGGAGCAGTGCAGCTGGTGCCGCCCAATGAAGAGCCAACAGGTTGGAACCGAATCGATGCGGAGTTACTTACCGACGAGGAAGTTGACACCGCACTTCGCGAGGTAACGGCTGGAACGTCTCTGCGTCGCGATGAGGAAGATGACTTCCGCATGTCTTTGGCAGGTGCTCAGGAGAAAACGGCATTCCTTGGGATGGCAGGAAAATGGTTTCGCCCACGACATGCCACTCCCACTACTCACATTTTCAAACTCCCACTAGGAGTGATCGGGGGATTTCGAGGGGACTTCTCTGATTCCGTAGAAAACGAGTGGCTATGCGGGAAAATTCTGCATGAACTCGGTCTTCCTGTTGCCGAATCGACGATTGGAACGTTCGGTGAGCAGCGAGTGTTGGTCGTAAAGCGGTTTGATCGACGTTGGATTGGCGTGGCTGAAGGCGCTGAGCGGAACGACCAATACAAGCCATCGGCTGACCACTGGATTGCACGGCTGCCGCAAGAAGATTTCTGCCAAGCAACGGGGCGTCCGTCGACGAGAAAATATGAGGCAGATGGAGGTCCTTCGATTGCGGAGATTCTGACTCTCCTTGCCTTCAGTGCGAATGCAGCAAGTGACCAGGCAAATTTTGTGCTGGCGCAACTGACATTTTGGCTATTGGCCGCAACGGATGGACATGGCAAGAATTTTTCACTGCATCATGGGGTAGGTGGCGCGTACGAAATGACTCCATTTTATGATGTCCTCTCAGCGTGGCCTGTCATAGGTCACGGCAAGAACGAGTTGCCCTTGGAGAAGGCGAAATTGGCAATGGCCTTGAGGAGTGAAAATGCGCACTATCGAATCAGTGAAATTCAGACTCGGCATTGGGAGGCGCTTGCACGAAGCGCTGGGGTGATGGGCTTGTGGGAGCGCATGCAAGAACACGTTGACTCTGTTGAGCCCGCACTTGGCCGTGTGCAGGGCTTGCTACCCGCAGACTTTTCGGAACGAGTCTTCGCGACAATTTGCAGTGGAGTGCGGAGTCAAGTTCGTCGCTTCCAAGCAGCTATCGCGTAGAGATTCTTTACAAGAGCCGCCGCGTTCCGGCTGCGTGCCAAGGGGGGGCTCGTCCCCGGGGGCGATGCGATTGGAATCGCAAAGTCCCCATAAAATCACCGGGATACATGGTCGGGATGACAGGAATTGAACCTGCGACCCCTACGTCCCGAACGTAGTGCTCTACCAGGCTGAGCTACATCCCGACAGCGTGGGCGCGGAAGTCTAAGCGAGGCACGGCGCCGCTGTCACCGATCTCGTTGCACGGCGACTTGCGCCAGTGCCGCCAGGGCATCCCGATAGGGCGAATTCGGTACCGGGCCCAGCTCACTTGCTGCTGCGCGCGATTCGGCCAGCGCGCGCTCCCGGGTGTATTCAATCCCGCCGCTGGACTCGATGCAGTCGATGATCCGCGGCAAATCCGGTTCGGCCTCATCTTCGTTTCCAGCACTCTTGATGGCGGCGCGGATCAGCTCCCGGTCTTCGCCCGCAGCTTTCCGCAACGCATGGATCAGCGGCAGCGTCATCTTCCCCTCCGCCAGATCCTCGCCCAGGTTCTTGCCGCGGGTCGCAGGGTCTGACCGGTAGTCCAGTACGTCATCAATGAGCTGGAAGGCCGTACCGAGATGCTTGCCATAAGCCGCCAGGGCGCGCTGTGTCTCAGGCGAGCCGCCAGCTAGCACCGCCGCCACCTCGGCACCGGCCTCGAACAGCTGCGCCGTCTTGCGGTAAATAACCTCCAGATACCGTTCCTCGGTGGTGTCGGGGTCCTGCGCATTCATCAGCTGCAGCACCTCGCCCTCGGCGATCACATTGGTGGCATTGGCCATGATCTCCATGACGCGCTGCACGCCGAGCGAGGCCATCATCTGGAAGGCACGGGAATAGACGAAATCGCCCACCAGCACGCTGGCTTCGTTGCCGAACAGCGTGTTGGCGGTTTCGCGGCCGCGACGCAGCCGCGAATGGTCCACGACGTCATCGTGCAGCAGGGTGGCGGTATGAATGAACTCGATGAATCCGGCGGCTTCCAGGTGTCGGGTGCCGGGAGGACGGCCGCCAGCTGCCGCATGGGCGCAAAGCAGCACGATTAGCGGCCGCAGGCGCTTGCCACCGCCGGCAACGATGTGCCCGGCCACCTGGCTGACCAGGGGCACCTTGCTCTCGAGGCGGGTGCGGATCACGCTGTCCACGGCTACAAGGTCGGCCGCCACCAGCGCGCGTATCTCGTCCAACGTCATCTGGCCATCCCAACCGGCAAAAAACCGCGGCGAATGGTACCAGCAAGCGCGCGGGGGCCTGTGCCCAAGTGGCTGTTTGACCGGAGGAAAACAGCGACATTGCGGGTTTGACCCAAGCTGCCTGGACCATTAGAATGCGCGGCCTTTCCGATGGGAGTCCGCCGCAGATGTACGCCGTAATTGCCACAGGTGGCAAGCAGTACCGGGTTGAGAAAGACAGCCTGCTGAAGGTCGAGAAACTCGACGCAGCGGCTGGCTCGACCATTTCGTTCGATGAAGTGCTGCTCGTTGCTGATGGCGCGAACTTCAAGGTCGGCACGCCGCTGGTTGCAGGCGCGAAGGTCAGCGCCACCGTGGAAAGCCACGGCCAGGGCGAAAAGAAAGTGATTGTGAAGTTCCGTCGCCGCAAGCACTACAAGCGTGCCGGCAATCATCGCCAGCAGTACACGCTGGTGAAGATCACGGGCATTGCATAAGGAGACATTGAGCCATGGCACACAAGAAAGCAGGCGGCAGTACCCGTAACGGTCGCGATTCCCACAGCAAGCGCCTGGGCGTGAAGCGCTTCGGCGGCGAGACAGTGCTGGCCGGCAACATCCTGGTGCGCCAGCGCGGCACGCCGATGCGTGCGGGTACGGGCGTGGGCGTTGGCACCGATCACACGCTGTTTGCACGCGTCACCGGCAAGGTGCAGTTCGACAAGAAGGGCGCGGATGGCCGCACCTTCGTGAGCGTGATCCCCGCGTAAACCGGCGCCTCGCGCTGGTTGATCGCACGAGACCCCGGCCACCGCGCCGGGGTTTTGCGTCTTGAGCCTCCATATTTCCCAGGCAGGATATTCCGCATGAAGTTTGTTGACGAAGCGACCGTCAAGGTCCATGCCGGCAACGGTGGGCGCGGTTGCGTAGGTTTCCGGCGTGAGAAATCCATCCCCTTTGGCGGACCGGACGGTGGCGATGGTGGCCACGGCGGCAGCGTGTATCTGCTGGCGAAGGATGGCATCAATACACTCGCGGACTTCCGCTTCCGGCGCACCTTCAAGGGGAAGAATGGCGACACCGGCTCGGGCAATGACTGCACGGGGCGCAGCGGTGAGGATCTCTACGTCGACGTTCCCGTTGGCACGACGGTCAGCGATGCCGAGACCGGCGAGCAGCTGGGCGACATGAAAGTGGCCGGCCAGACGCTGAAAGTAGCGGAGGGCGGCAAGGGTGGCTTCGGTAACACCAGGTTCAAGTCCAGCACCAATCGCGCGCCGCGCCAGTTCGGCTCAGGTCTGCCGGGCGAACAGCGCACGCTGAACTTCGAGATGAAGGTCATTGCCGATGTGGGGCTGCTGGGCCTTCCCAATGCCGGCAAATCCACGCTGATCCGTGCGGTGTCTGCAGCAAAGCCACGCGTGGCGGACTATCCCTTCACCACCCTCTACCCGAATCTGGGTGTGGTCGATGTGGGCGAACACCGCAGCTTCGTGATGGCGGATATTCCTGGGCTTATCGAAGGCGCTGCTGAGGGCGCGGGTCTCGGGCACAGGTTCCTGAAGCATCTGCAGCGCACTCGCGTGCTGCTGCATCTCATCGACATCGCGCCACCCGATCCGGATGCAGATCCGGTGCAGGATGCGAAGAATATTGTCGAGGAATTGAAGAAGTACAGCGCCGACCTGGCGCTGAAGCCGCGCTGGCTGATCCTGAACAAGATGGACCTTCTGCCAGAGCCTGAAGCGAAGGCGCTGGCCGCGCAGATCGTGAAGAAGCTGCGTTTCAACGGGCCGGTGTTCCTGATCTCTGGCGCTACGGGCGAGGGTACGCGGCCGCTGTGCCAGGCCATCATGACGCTGCTGGAAGATGTGGCCGCGGGTCGCGAATCGCAGATCACCGGCGGGCACGAGCTGCCGAAGGCGGTGGCCAGGGTTGCGCCGGCCAGAAAGGCGTCTGTGAAGACCGAGGCGCGGAACAAGGCGCGCAAGCCTGCGGGCAGCAGGAGCTCCCGACCTGCGGCGGCAAAGCGCAAGGCCAGCAAGTCGAAGAAGAAATCAGCGCGCCCGAAATGATCAGGCCCGCGCGAGGCGGGCCTGATGGGGATTCATGTTCGAAAGACTTCAGCCCTTCGCGGCTGCAGCCTTGACCTTGGCATTCAGGCGGCTCTTGTGCCGGGCGGCCTTGTTGCGGTGGATCAGGCCCTTGTTGACCATCGCATCGATGACGGGCTGAGCGGCCTTGAAAGCGGCGATGGCCTCGTCCTTCTTGCCGGCGGCAGCGGTGTCTACCGACTTGCGGATGGCACTGCGCAGACGTGAGCGCAGGGCGACATTGGCCGTCCGGTGCTTGACCGCTTGCCGGGATGCTTTTTCCGCTGACTTGGTATTCGCCACTCTCGAATTCTCCGCCAAAAGCCCTTCAGTTTCAGGGCCGCGTAGTGTGGGCAGGGGCAGGGCGGAAGTCAACCTGACGGGACCCATTCTGCTAGGCTGCCGCGGCGATGAGCCGCCCCTTGTTAAAGAGCACGACGACCACCGGGTTTGCCACCCTGCTGTCGCGGATCACCGGGCTGCTGCGCGATACATTCATGGTGCAGGCGCTGGGTGTGGGCATCGTTTCGGATGCCTTCCTCGTGGCCTTCAAGATTCCGAACTTCCTGCGCCGGTTGTTTGCCGAGGGTGCGTTTTCGCAGTCCTTCGTGCCGGTCATTTCCGAGTACAGGACCCAGCGCGAGCACGATCAGGTACGCGAGCTGGTTGCCGGAGTGGCGGGGACGCTGGGCACTGTGCTCCTGGTGGTCAGCGCCATCGGCGTGATCGCCGCGCCGCTGATCATCTTCCTGTTCGCGCCGAGATGGGCGCTAAGCGGTGCTGGCGAATACACGCTTGCCGTTCAGATGCTGCGGTGGACGTTCCCCTACCTGTTCTTCATTTCGATGGTGTCGCTGTTTTCCGGCGTTTTGAACAGCTATGGCCGTTTTTTCATTCCTGCATTCACGCAGGTTGTGATGAACGCCGTGATGATTCTTGCCGCGGTGTTTTTCGCTGCCGGCAGCGACAACCCTGGCCTGGTGCTATCGGTGGGCGTGTTCGTATCAGGCGTGATCCAGCTGGTGTTCCAGTTGCCTTCGGTGGCCAGGCTTCGCCTGCTGTCCTTGCCGCGTTGGCGGCCAGCGCTCGACGGAGTGCGTCGCATCGCCAGATTGATGGTGCCCGGAATTGTCGGGTCGTCCATGGCGCAGATCAGTCTGCTGCTGGATACGCTGGTCGCCACCTCCCTGGTGACTGGCAGTGTCAGCTGGTTGTACGTGGCCGATAGGTTGATGGAGTTTCCGCTGGGCGTGTTCAGCATCGCGCTGGCCACGGTCATTCTTCCGGGACTCTCGGCGAATCATGCTGCAAAGTCGATGGCGCAGTTCTCGGCGACGCTGGATTGGGCGCTGCGGCTGGTGTTGCTGCTGGCATCCCCGGCTGCGGTGGGCATGCTGTGTTTCGCCGGGCCGATGACTGCGATGATCTTCGGCTATCGGGCGTTCAGTCCCGAGGATGTGCAGAAGACCAGCTACGCACTCATGGCCTATTCATGGGGTCTGCTCGGTTTCAGTTTCGTGAAGGTGCTGGTGCCTGGTTACTACGCGCGGCAGAACACGAAGCGCCCGGTGCGGATCGCGATGACTGCGCTGGCGGTGTCGATGTCGCTGAATGCGCTGGTGGCGCTGCTGGTGGTAGTGGCAAAGGTCCCCATCCCCAACCCGCACACCCTGATCGCTACTTCCACCTGCGTCGGCGCGGCGCTGAACACCTGGTGGTTATGGCGCGGACTGGTGCGTGAAGGCGTGCTGCAGCATTCCGCCGGCTGGTCGCGGTTTCTGGCGCGTGTGCTGCTCGCCAATGCGGTGATGGGCGCGTTGTTGTGGTGGCTGGCTGGCGACACGCTCGTGTGGGCGCAGTTGCCCTTCCTTGAGCGTGTGCTGCGCGGAGGGGGCAGCATCGTCCTGGGTGCGGTGGTGTATTTCGCGGTGCTGTACGTGCTCGGCATGCGCTACCGGCATATGCGTTCGGCGGTGTCGTGATGCGGCTTCTGCGGCGGCTGGATAATCATACATGCGCGGGCCGCGGCTACATCGCGACGATCGGCGGCTTCGACGGAATTCATCTGGGGCATCGGCTGCTGATCGAGCGCGCGCGCACGCAGGCACGGGATCGCGATCTGCAGAGCATGGTGCTGACCTTTGAGCCGCTGCCGAAGGAATATTTCGCCCCCGATAGCCCGCCAGCCCGACTCACCAATTTCCGCGAGCGATGGCGCTTGCTGGAACAGGATGGCCCGGATGTGTTCTGCGCACTGCAGTTCAACGACCGCCTGCGCCGGATGAGCGCCGCGGCTTTTGCGCAGATGCTGGTTGCCGGCGGGGTGCAGGGCGTTGTCATCGGGCATGACTTTCGGGCGGGCTACCGGGGCGAGGCCCGCGCCGACTGGTTTCTGCGCGAGGGTTCCGCGTTGGGCCTTGCCGTTGATGTGGTTCAGCCACTGCTGGCCGATGGTGTGCGTATTGGCAGCGGTGTGACTCGTGCTGCGCTCGCTGCCGGTGATCTGCAGACAGCCGCGCGCCTGCTCGGGCGTCGTTATTCCATGCGAGGTCGGGTAATTCAGGGTGAGCAGCTGGGCCGCAAACTGGGCTATCCCACCGCCAATCTGCGGCTGGCGCGACGCCAGGCCCCGATGAACGGTATCTTTGCAGTCCGGGTGCGCGGCGTGGGCAATGGGTATGGCCCGGATTCGGCGCTGGCGGGGGTGGCGAGCCTCGGCACGCGTCCCACGATCGGCGGGGTCACACCCCTGCTCGAGGCGCATGTGTTCGATTTTGCCGGCGATCTCTATGGCCGCGAAATAGAAGTGGAATTTGTGGCGCGGCTGCGGGACGAGCTGCGCTTTGACACTGTGGACGCGATGGTGGAGCAGATACATCGCGATGCCGACGCCGCGCGAGTGGTGCTGGCAGATATGGCTAAAGAAGGGTGACGAGTGGCTGACTACAAGACGACGGTGAATTTGCCGCAGACCGATTTCGCAATGAAAGCGGATCTGGCGCGGCGCGAGCCGGAAATGTTGAAGTGGTGGGAAGAGGGCGACGTCTACGGAGAACTGCGGCGTATCGCCAAAGGTCGGCCGCGTTTTGTCCTGCACGATGGCCCTCCCTATGCGAACGGCGCGATTCACATCGGTCACGCGGCCAATAAGATCCTGAAGGACTTCATCGTGAAGTCCCGCACGCTGGATGGTTTCGACTCGCCTTATATCCCTGGCTGGGATTGCCACGGCCTGCCGATCGAGCTACAGGTGGAAAAGAAACACGGACGCGTAGGGCAAAAACTCGACGCTCGTGCTTTCCGCGCCGCCTGCCGTGCATATGCCACGGAGCAGGTCGAGCTGCAGCGCCGCGACTTCAAGCGCCTTGGCGTGATGGGCGACTGGGATCGTCCGTACATCACCATGGATCCGAAGTTCGAGGCGCAGCAGATCCGCGCGCTCGGAAAGGTGATCCGCAATGGGCACCTGGTCCGCGGTGCGAAGCCGGTCTACTGGTGCCTGGACTGCCGCTCGGCGCTGGCCGAAGCCGAGGTGGAGTACGAAGACAAGACTTCGCCCGCAATCGACGTCGCGTTCCGGGTTGCAGATCTTGCGGACTTCGGCAAGCGCATCGGCGTTGCCGTGGATGCTTCCGTGCCGGCTTCGGTGGTGATCTGGACCACCACGCCGTGGACGCTGCCTGCCAACGAAGCGGTGGCCCTACGCGCGGATTTCCAGTACGTGCTCGTTGAATTCACACACGGCGATCGCAATGAACGCGTCGTGCTGGCCGAGGGCCTCGCGGCAGCATGTCTCGCGCGTTATGGGGCGGAGAACTCCCGCGAGCTGGCACGCTTCGAGGGACGCGTGCTGGAAGGCCTGCAGTTGCAACATCCCTTTCAGGATCGACGGGTGCCGGCGATCCTCGGTGATCACGTGACGCTCGAGGCCGGCACAGGTGCCGTGCACACGGCGCCTGCACACGGCCAGGATGACTACATCGTTGGCCGTCGCTACAACCTGCCAGTCGTCAACCCGGTGCTGGGCGATGGCCGGTTCCAGGCGGATACGCCTCTGGTCGGTGGCATGAAGCTCGACGACGCCAGCAAGCTCATCATCGAAACGATGGCCGACAGCGGCAATCTGCTGCAACACGCCCCGGTGCAGCACAGCTATCCGCATTGCTGGCGTCACAAGACTCCAGTGATCTTCCGCGCCACGCCGCAGTGGTTCATCTCGATGGAGCAGAACAACCTGCGCAGCAACACACTGCGCGATATCCCCGGGGTGAAGTGGATTCCAGCCTGGGGGCAGCAGCGCATGGCGGGAATGATCGAGACGCGTCCCGACTGGTGTATTTCGCGCCAGCGCACCTGGGGTGTGCCGATTGCATTGTTCATTCACAATGAGACCAGCGCGCTGCATCCGCGCACCGAAGAGCTCATAGAAGAAGTGGCTCGGCGCGTGGAGGTGGGTGGCATCGACGCCTGGTTCGACCTCGACGCGCGCGAATTGATCGGTGACGACGCCGAAACCTATCACAAGGTCACGGATGTGATGGACGTCTGGGTCGACGCCGGCGTCAGCTTCGAGTGCGTTGGCAAGGAGCGTCCGGAAATTGCCGCGCCGGTAGAAATGTACCTCGAAGGGTCGGACCAGCATCGCGGCTGGTTTCACAGCTCATTGCTGATGTCTGAAGCGCTGTACGAGCGCGCGCCCTACAAGAGCGTGCTTACCTACGGGTTCACCGTGGATGAAAAGGGCCGCAAGATGTCGAAGTCACTGGGCAATGTGGTGGCGCCCGACAAGGTGATGAATTCACTGGGCGCGGATGTTTTGCGCCTGTGGGTGAGTGCAACTGACTACACGAGCGAGATGAGCTGTTCGGACGAGATCCTGAAGCGCATGTCTGATTCATATCGGCGCATGCGCAACACGGTGCGCTTCATGCTCGGCAACCTGCACGGCTTCGATCCTACCGCGCATGCCGTGCCCATGGAGCAGCTGGTGGATTTCGACGCCTGGGTGCTGCGCCGCACAGCGGCGTTGCAGCAGGAAGTGGTGGTTGCCTATCGGGACTACCAGTTCCACGTGATCTATCAGCGGGTGCATAATTTCTGCGTGAACGATCTGGGTGGACTGTACCTTGATGTGCTGAAAGACCGCATGTATACGACGCCGGCAGATGGGCATGCACGCCGGTCTGCCCAGACTGCGATGTTCCATATCCTGCAGGGAATGGTGCGCTGGCTGGCGCCGATTCTCTCGTTCACGGCTGAAGAAATCTGGAAAGCGCTGCCGGGATACGCGCAGGCGCCAAAGTCAGTGTTCCTGACTGCGTGGCATGATTATCCTGCGGTGCCGGAATCCAAAATCGACTGGGATGCACTGATCGCGCTGCGGCAGGCCGTGCAGCGGGAGCTGGAAAAACTGCGCGAGGCGGGAACCATCGGCGCGCCGTTGGAGGCTGAAGTCGATGTGTATTGCCTGCGCGAATACGCCAGTCGCTATCTCGCAACCGGAACGGAGCTGCGCTTCCTGACGATCACCTCCGCCATGCGCATCCACAAGGTGTCAGCCGAGCCTGCCGGGGTCACCGCCGCCGAAACGGGGACAGCCGTCATTCCTGGTGTCTGGCTGCGTGCGCAGCGCAGCCCGGGCACCAAGTGCGTGCGCTGCTGGCATCTGACCGACGATGTCGGCACGGACGCCGAGCATCCGGAGCTTTGTGGCCGCTGCGCCGGCAATATCTCGGATCGTCCGGAGGTAAGGCGTCATGTCTGAATCTGGCGGCAACAGGTTGCAGTCTGGTCTGGCCTGGTGGCCGCTCGCTATCGGCGCACTGCTGCTGGATCAGGCCACAAAGTGGCTGGTTCAAGCAGAGCTCGCGCTGCACGAATCCATCCGTATTCTGCCGGTGCTCGATCTCCTGCACGCGCGCAACTACGGTGCCGCGTTCAGCTTTCTCGACATCCCTGGTGGCGCGCAGCGCTGGGTTTTCACCACATTGGCCCTCGTGGTCAGCGGCGTGATCGTTGCCGCTCTCCGGCGTGTGCCTGCGACCCAGCGCCTGCAATGCGCAGGTCTGATGCTGATCGTCAGCGGTGCGCTGGGTAATGCCATCGACCGCGTGCGGTTCGGCTATGTCGTGGACTTCGTTGGCGTGCACTGGAACTCCGCCTGGTTCCCGGCGTTCAATGTCGCAGACAGTTGTATCACCGTTGGCGCGGGCCTGATCCTGCTGGAAGCGTTCATGGAGTGGCGCCGCGAGCGCGGCGTCGCGCGGGAAGGATGAAATGACGCACATTCTCCGGATCACATATCGCGGTTCTATTAAGGGGTTGCAGTGACCAGCGACATGCAGATACTGCTGGCGAACCCGCGCGGTTTCTGCGCCGGCGTGGATCGCGCGATTGACATCGTGGAGCGCGCCATCGAGTTGTTCGGCGCGCCCATCTATGTGCGGCACGAGGTGGTCCATAACAAGCATGTGGTCGATCGGCTGCACGCGCTCGGCGCGCGCTTTATCGAGGAGCTGGATGAAGTGCCCGTTGGGGCGACGCTAATATTTTCCGCGCACGGTGTGTCCAGCGCCGTCGAGAATGAAGCGCGCGCCCGCGGCTTTCAGGTTTTCGACGCCACCTGTCCGCTGGTCACCAAGGTGCATCTGGAAGTCGCGCGCTATGCGCGTGACGCGCGTGACGTGGTGCTGATCGGGCATGCGGGTCACCCGGAAGTCGAAGGCACCATGGGTCGTTTCGATGCTTCTCATGGCGGGCAGATCCACCTCGTGGAAGATGTGGCCGGCGCGATGCGGCTGCAGGTGCGACGACCCGAAAGCCTGGCCTTCGTCACTCAGACCACGCTGTCCGTCGACGATACCCAGGCCATCGTAGATGCCTTGCGCAGCCGCTTTCCGGGGTTGCAGGCGCCGCGCATCGAGGACATCTGTTACGCCACGCAAAACCGGCAGGACGCCGTCAAGCGCCTGCTGCAGGACTGCGACGTGCTGGTGGTGGTGGGCTCCGTCACCAGCTCCAATTCCAACCGGCTGCGCGAGCTGGCTGATCGGGCGGGAATCCCCGGCTATCTCATCGATGGCCCGGACAACCTGCAACGCGAGTGGTTTGCTGGTCGTGCCGCGGTCGGTGTGACGGCCGGTGCCTCGGCTCCGGAGCTGCTGGTGCAGCAGGTGGTGGAGCGGCTGCGTTCCTGGGGCGGAGCGGCGCCACGCGAGATCGTCGGACGCGAAGAGAATGTGGTGTTCAGTCTGCCGCGCAGCCTGCGGGTTGCAGCGCCCAGCCGGAGCTGATCAGCCCCAACAGCGCCAGGGATCGTCGTCGCGCCAGTTGTTGGCTGCGTCGGCAGAACGTCGCCGGCCGGTCGCGTCGATGGAAAGTTGCATGCAGTGCAGGTCAGTGGCCTGTCGCCCGCCTGGGTCCGCCCGTGCCAGGGCGGTGTATGCCGTACCGTCCGCCGAAGTCTGCAGCTCGAGTAGGTAGTAACCATTGTCACTGCGCGCCGGCATCGCAAGTCCCGACGGGTTGTTGTCGAGGGTTGCCGAATAGATCAAGTGGTTGGCGAAGAAACCTTCCTGCCGGTGCTGAATGCGCAGCAGCGCCAGCCGCGCATCCTGTCTAAGCGCGCGATTGATCACATGCGAATAGCCGGGCAGGGCGAGCGCAGCCAGCACTGCAGCGATGGCCAACGTCACCAGCAGTTCGATGAGCGAGAATCCGCGCATCAGTCGGCATCCTCCCGCCGCCACCAGGTGCGCCGCGGCTGGGTATCGAGAGAACACTCCGGCAGGGTTTCGACATCGACGCGGCAGGGCACGCGTCCATCGGCTTGACGCTGCGCTGTTGCGAGTTCCACGCCGGCGTTGGCCGGCATCGCGCCGGCAAGCACCCGACGCAGAATGCGCTGATCGCTGCGATCAGTGTTGTGGCTTAATGCCACCTCGCCATCTCTGGCGCGCAACACCGTCACACTCAGCGGCACCGCAGTAGTCGGCAGCGTGCCCGGGGCACATCCGGCCAGCAGGCTGCGCCCGGTTTCGGCCACGGTGAAGTGGATGTGGCCGTCCAGTGTCAGCGCCTGCGCCAGTACCTGCGCGCTGCCCAGGCGCAGGTAATAGCCGGGCGCGCCGCCGCCGGTGACTCCCAGCGGCGGCATCAGAGGTTCAAGGTCTGCCTCGGTCAGCGGCGCTGCGGGGCCTGCGACAACCAGCGCATCACGCAACACGTAAAAGCGGTGCTCTGCCTGCTGCGCGCCTGTGTTCGCAGTTCCGATGGCGATATTCAGCCACGAACCTGCCGCCGGTGTTTCGATGCGCGTGATATCTGGTGCTGCAACGAAGCCGCGCCCGGGCGCGCCCAGATCGGCCAGCACGGAAGCGCGCATCCACGCGGACGGGGGAGCGCCGGCGCGGAGTTCCAAGCGCCACAGTCGGCCGGCTTGATCACCGGCATAGACACGATCATGTACGCCGTCGGCATCCAGGTGCACGGCTGCAAGGCTGGCACCGAAACTGGCGTCCATGCCGGAAATCCGCTGCGTCTTTCCGGCACCCGGACCCGCTGACCAGAGTTCATTTTTCGTCGCGGGATCCACCAGTCGCAGGCCGCCTGGTGTGGTTGATTCGAGCAGCACAGCGCGTGCCGATTCTCCGGCAAACCGCACCCGCAAGGTAATTGGAGCTGCTGCGCGGCAGCCTGTCGCTGCAGCCAGCGAGGGCAAGGCCATGGCGCAGCCGAGGTAAAGTGTCAGCACGATGCACGCGCGTCTCATGGCGCAGGCAGCGCCTGCAGTTGCCGTACGCCCTGCACTACGGTCACGTTGGTGGCGCGCGCGCTGTGTCCGGTGCTGCTGATCTCGTAGTCTCTTTCGAGCACGCGGCCGGCGCTGAAGCCGTTGGGCATAGCGACTACCGCGGTAATCGTGGATTCCACCGTCGCAGCGTCGGTCGCGTACTCGTCTGACCGCAGCTGTTGTGCTGCCGGCGGCGCCGCGCCTGAACGCAGCTGATCCAGCACCGCGACGATGCCGCTTTCTCCAGCCTCAAATGCCCGCTGATGCAGCAGGCGCTGGGTAGCGAGCACGGACGCGCTGCCAAGATCAGTCGCGGCGCTTACCGCATACAGCGCCGCAAGCAGGATGATGCCCATTACTACAGGCAGCACGAAGCCCCTGTTGGCAAAGTGCAGAGAGTCAGGACGAAGCGACATTGCGAATACTGAAGCGGCGTTCGAGTGCAAGCACTGGCGGCATTTCGCCGGCTCGGATGTCTGCGGGATCTGCCATGATACGCAGCCGGACCAGCACCGAACGCGGTGCGATGCTGTCCGGCCGCAGTTCAATCTGCAGATCATCGACGCCCGGCATCACCTCCGTATCCACAAATGCCGGTGCGCCTGCCACCGCAGTGAGCGATTTAACGCGCAGGGCAGGTGTGCGCGCGTCGCCGTCGGCCGCGCGGGCGATGTAGTAGATGCGCACGAAAAGGTCGCGCAGTTCCGGTGGGGTTGCGCCGGTCAGCAGCTGCAGCGCGCCGTCTTCCGTAGCCGCGATGCGGGTCGAGGCGCGGCGCACGATCAGTGTATCGCTGTCTGGTTTCGCACCCTGGCCATGAGCGGCGCATGGTAATGACCAGTTGCCCTCAAGCACACGCACTGCTGGTTGCAGCGGCAATACGGCGGCAATGCCACAGGTGGTCCCCCCGCCTGAAGCGGCAGTGACGGCATCGTTGAGCTGCGCAGTTTCGCCTGAACCAAAGTAGCCAGCCATCTGTAGTTCGGGCTCAAGCGTGCCGAAAACATACTGCGCACGTTCGTGCATTCGTGCCAGACGTTCCGCGTCGCGCCAGACGCGTTGTGCATGGGCGAGACCAGTCAGTGCGCCCGCGACCGCGACGCCCGCGAGAAGCATTGCAATCAGCAATTCGATCAGGGTGGCTCCGCGCATGATATTTCAGTACGGCGCAGCTGCAGGATTGAACGCTAACGGAAGGGTGAGCCGTGACGCAGTGCGCCCGGGAGCATCCTGCCACTGAAGGCGGATGTCGAAGCGGGCGGGGATGGTGAGCATGCCGGACCTGGCTTGCACTTGATTCCTGGCCACCGCAGTCGGTTCTGCCCTCGGTAATACGGCGAGCGCCGCAACGCGCCAGGCCTGGATCTCTGCAGCAGCGGTGGCGCCATCGGGCGCTGCGCGCAGCGCCTCAGCCAGATTGCCGGCAAGGTCTGCGGCCTGTGTCTGCGTCAGTGCTGTCCTTTGTCCCGCCAGGGACTCGACCAGCGCCGTGGCTGTACCCACCATGGCGATAGCCAGCAGCAGCAGCGCGACCAGCGCTTCGATCAGCGCAAAGCCGGAAATGTCTCGTGCTGGTGTAATGCTGTGCATGCAGTGTGAGCTTAGGTGCGTCGGCACGGGCCGCGACAGCCGCATTTCTGCCGGGCTTCGGACATTTGTTCGTCATTCGATCTGGATCGCAACACGGAATACAATCAGTCGAAGATGACCCGCACACCAGGCAATCCCCGCAAACGGGTCTTGACGATCATCAAGTGGATGGTCGCGATGGTGCTGGTGACCAGCGTGGTGGTCATTTCGATTCCGGCCCACCGCCAATACGCCATGCGCTTCACGCGAATGGATGCGCAGCGTGACCTCATGGAACTCGCGCAGCGTCTTGAGCGCTGCTTCTCACGCACAAACAACTACGCACTTGCTGACAACGCGCAGAATATTTGCGTGAATCTGCCGCAGGCTACGCCGCAGGGTGCATATCTGATCTCTGGTGACATTGAGGCCAGGACGTTCCTGCTTACAGCAACACCACAGGCACTGCAGGCGGAAGATACCGAGTGCGGTGCTTTCACGTTGAACCAGTCGGGCAAGCAGGGAATTACGGGCACCGGGACTGAGGAGAGTTGCTGGTCACGTCGCCGTAATTGACACGCGCGCGCCCGGTCTGGCTGACAACCACAGTGCGACGGGCCGTCGCTGCCGCAGGATGACAGAACTGCAGGGTGACGGTGGCTGCGGCTCGCGGTTGCGCCTGGAACCAGACGTAGGCGCGCGTGGCGCCTACCTGAACCCCTTTCAGCAGAGGCCAACGGCGGAGCAGCTTTTCTCCGTCTTCCCGGTGCTGCAGCGATCCGACCTGCTGATTCATGAACAACATCCACTCGCGCCCGCCCAGGTCGCAGCGCCTCAGGTCTTTTGTGAGGCACATGGTCACCGCGTGGCCGCTGGCAAGGGCAGTGCGCCGGGCCAGAGCGAGCCCCGACAGCGCTTGACTGGCGCTGGCGCGGGTGGCGGCTGCCGCGAGTTGATAGCCCCACGATGGCAACGCAAGGCCGAGCAGCACGCCGGCTATCGCCAGCACAGCGAGCAATTCAGGCAGGGAAAAGGCACGGCAACGCATGCAGGCAGCTTGATCGGACCCCCACAGCACGGCCAGCTGCGAAACTAGCGGATTTGCCCGTATTGCGCGGTTTCCCTAGAATGCGCGGCCAGTACTGGCGAAGCTCTGCAAGCCCAGTGCCGTTTTAGCTCAGCTGGTAGAGCAACCGCTTCGTAAGCGGTAGGTCCGCGGTTCGATTCCGCGAAACGGCACCACCCCTCCTTTCCCCCTCCCACGCGTTCTTATGTCCAGTACTCCGGTGGCTGGGGGAGCTCTCGTGACCTTTCGTCGGGACGGTTGCACCGCTGGTCGGACAAGCCCGCTCGCGCCCGGCAGTCGAGGCAGGATCAGCGCATGGAACTACTACGCGAAAGCTTCGACAGGCCCGGCGGCACGCGTGCGTCTGCCGCCGGCTTCTCTCTCGTGGAACTGATGGTGGCTCTCTCTGTCGCGGCGCTACTGATGGCCATTGGAATTCCCACGTTCCGCGAAATCATCGCCAGTAACCGCCTGACGGAAGATGCCAACGACATGGTGGCTGCCATGATGTTCGCACGTTCAGAGGCGATCAAATCGAACCAGGGCATCACTTTCTGCCGGGCGGACTCCGATGGTGCCACCACTTGCTCGAGTGCAACGGGCAGCTGGCCATTCTGGATAGTCCGCAATCCAGCGGGAGCGGTCCTGCGCCGCGGTGAACTACCAAACTTTGGTGGAAACATCGTCGTAAAAAACACGCTGACCAGCAATCAGGTCACATTTGCGTCCGATGGCCTGGCGCGAACAAACAATGGGCTGATAAACGGCCAGACGATCACGGTGTGTTCAAATCATTCTTTGACGAACAATCAAAGACTGATCACCCTTGGCGCCGGCAGCCGGATAGCAGTTACCCGCGTGTCGGGAGTATGCCCATGACGCATGCACGATATTCTGCCTGCGGTCGATCATTTACCGCCGAGCGCGGCTTCAGCATGGTTGAAGTACTGGTTGCTGCAGTCATCCTCTCTATTGGCATGCTGGGGCTCGCAGGGCTGCAGATGCGCACGCTGCGCAACAACCAGAGCGCGCTGGAGCGCGGCGTGGCAGTGGTCGCAACGCATGCCATTGCCGATGCCTTGCGTGGCGATCGCGTCAACGCCGCCGCTAACGTATTCGATATTTCGCTCAACGCTGCCGATCCGGCCGGGGGCACCTATGCCGCTGCGGTAGTTGCCGGCTGGCGCTCAAATCTAAGAACTGAACTTGGTGCCAACGCAAAAGGTGCGATCGATTGCACCGGGAACCTGTGCCTCATCACTGTCCAGTGGGAAGAACATTCGAACAATACAGCGGCCTTGGGGACGCTGAGCATCCAGACGTCGGTGCAGATATGACCAGCAATGCAACTGCAAGGTGGCCGGCGAGCCGGGCCCGCGGATTCACCCTCATTGAACTCATGATCTCCATGGTCCTGGGCCTTGTGATCGTCGGCAGCGTGATGGGTGTGATGCTCGCCAACAAGCGCACCTACAGCACGACCGAGGGCCTGTCGCAGGTACAGGAAAGCGCGCGTACCGCCTACGAGCTGCTCGCACACGACATCCGGCAAGCCGACGGGAATGGTTGTGGAACCAGTACCGGCACTGCCAACGTGCTGGCATCGACCGCGCTGTGGTGGCAGAGCTGGTTTGGAATAAGAGGATTCGACTCATCCCAGACGGACTCGGCCGTGGCTTTTGGCACTGGCGTTGGGGAACGCGTTGCGGGCACTGACTCCATTCGCGTGGAGAGCATGGACGGGACGGGAATGTCCATCGGCCAGCACTTCCCGGCAGCGTGGCGTCTGGATATCCCCGCCGCAGCCTCCGACTTCGTCGCCGGCGAGATCATGCTGGTGTGCGATTTCGACCACGCGACAATCTTCCAGGCAAGCTCCGTCACTTCAGCGGGGGGCACTGTTTCGGTGTTCCACAACAATGGCGTCGGCACGCCAGGCAACTGCTCACAGGGTTTGGGCATTCCGACCAGTTGCGCCAGTGTCACGGGCAACACATATACGTTTCCCAGGAATTCGCAGATCGGACGCCTAGTCGCGACCGACTGGTACATCGGCAACAACGGGCGTGCCGCTGAAGGTGGCCTGTCGCTGTTCCGCCGGCGCCTGAGCGTTGTCGCGAACCAGCCGACGGTTCTCACGGAAGAGGTGGTGGCTGGCATCACCGACATGGAGATTCAGTACCGGGCCACTGGCTCGGACACCATTCACCCCAGTGCAGCACCGGTGCCCGACTGGTCGGTCATCTCGACTGTATTGATACGGATTACCGCGCAAAGCAGTGCTATCGGCGTCACTACCAACAACGCACTGAACAGCGGCCGCATCTCGAAGGACTACAACTATCTGGTTTCCCTGAGGAATCGACTGCCATGAAAGCGCTGCCTGGTGAGGTCGCGGCATCCGCCCGGGGGCAGCGCGGGGTGGCCCTGGTTGTCGCACTGATCCTGCTGGTGGTTGCCACGCTGATTGGCCTTGCGGCAACGCGCACCACCATGCTGCAGGAAAAAATGAGCGGCAACACCTTTGATCGGTCGCTGGCCTTCCAGCGCACCGAGTCGGCATTGCGGGCGGCGGAGGTGGCCATCACCGCCGACTGGCAGATCGCGACCTTGAATGGCCTCGACTGCTCGCCGCCCAGCAACAATCAATGCGCCATTGTGCCCACGGACACCTTTACGGGAACCAGCAACAACTGGATCAACGTCCCGGGCGCGTTCAATGTAAACATCGCGCTGACCCAGGGTGTGCCGCAGTACCAGATACACCTGATCGGCACTGGCACTGCCGACGATACATTCGGCAGTACGTCCAATGCCAACAGCGCCAACTACGGCGCCAGTGGCGCCCCGGACAATGTCGCGTACTACCGTGTTACGGCGCGAAGCAGCAACCCAGCGTTGTCCGGCGACCGCGCCATCGTAGTGTTGCAGACAACGGTCAGGCGGCCTTTTCCCTAATGGCTGCGAGGAAAATGTTCATGAGAAATCGCATAGTGTTCACGAGTGCCCGTCGCTTGCGATCGGCATTGCTCGGGGCAATGCTGGTAATGGCTGTCGGCACAACGGTTGCCCAGACCGTGTCGCAGGTGCCGCTATCGGTGGCTGTTGGCGTGCCGGGCAACCTGATCCTGACGCCGTCCGTAGAGTGGCCGACGCTCGACAGCGTGGCCAATATCGGCAACGACTATGTCGTGCTCAACACGTATACGGGGTATTTCGACTCGAACAAGTGCTACAACTACAACTACAGTGCCACCGAAACTTCACGCTATTTTTACCCCGTAAGCGTTACCGGTCCGGATCACAACTGCAGTGCCGCCAGCAAGCAGTGGAGCGGCAATTTCCTGAACTGGACCGCCACGCAGACCATCGATCCATTTCGCAAGGCCCTGACAGGGGGCAACCGCACCACTGACACCGCCACCACCACCATTCTTGAAAAAGCGTATTCCGATGGGAATATCGACCCGTCGGATCCGAATCAAGCCAATATATTCCCAGATCGCGACCTCATCGGATTGAGTGCGACGAACATTGCGCTTACCGTGCCCGTCCCCACCACCGCGACCTGGAGCAAATTCAGAACGCGGATACGCGCACTGGGCAACAAGATGCGCTTTACCGAAGACGGGGATCTTGTCAACGGCGCGGTTACCGCCTACAACCCTGCCTGGCATACGCTGAACAGCGGCGCCAAATACAACGTCTATGAGGTGAGCATACGCGTGAGGGTCTGCGTTCCGACCCTCCTGGAGACGAACTGCGTTCAATATGGTTCGAACTGGAAGCCCGAAGGCCTGATCCAGACGTATTCCGACAAGCTCCGTTACAGCGTATTTGCGTATCTGAACGAAGACAACCTATTGCGTGACGGCGCGGCGCTGCGTGCCAGGCAGAAATTTGTCGGGCCGCAGAGGCTGAATCCGGCCACCAACATGTGGGAGGCGAATACAGGCGGCACTACGAACAAGGAGTGGAATGCGGATGGCACGCTGATCCAGAACCCGGACCCTGCCGACGCCGCCGCAACTCCAGGCACCTCACCAGCCATCACCAACAGTGGCGTCATCAACTATCTGAACAAGTTCGGGCAGATGACGACCATCAACCCCGCATCCGGACTCTACAAGGACCACAAAAGCTACGACAGCGTCAGTGAGATGTACTACGCCGCGATCCGTTATGTGCGGAACCTGGCCAACATACCGGAATACACCACCCTCACCGGCACTGGCGCCAACCGTTACAACCAGGCCGACGGCTTTCCGGTCATCACTTCGTGGCAGGATCCAATGCAGTATTCCTGCCAGAACAACGCCATTTTGGGCATCGGCGACACGAATACCTGGGATGACCAGAACCTCAAGGGTGTGCTGAGCAAGTCGAACGAGCCGGCAACGCCGGCACTGGTCAGCGCCGACACCGTAAACGTGAAAACCTGGCTGGATCGTGTCGCGACCGTTGAAGGCATCACGATCCCGACCAATCCGACATTCAATTTCGCGAGCAATTCCGCGTACATGGTCGGTCTGGCGTACTACGCGCACACCACGGATCTGCGCACCGAGGCCAGCATGCCCAATAAACAGACCGTTTCGACGCACTGGGTGGACGTGCGTGAAAACCAGTATCTAAGGCCCAAGAACAGCAACCAGTATTGGCTGGCGGCAAAGTATGGTGGATTCACCGTTCCGGAAGGCTACGACTCCACAACAGCCACCGCTGCCCTGTCGCCCTCGCTGTGGAATGCGTCGGGTGAAAACCTTAGCAGCAGCGGCACCCCAGACTTGCGACCCGACAATTTCTACGTCGCGAGCGAGGCCGACAAGATGGTCGAGAGCCTCACCAACGCCTTTGCCAATATCTCAGAAGCTTCCCTGGGCACGGCAATTTCGCTGGCCGCCAACTCGACCAGTGTGGATACGAGCGGCAGCACGCGCACCTTCCAGGCCCAGTTCAGCACCGACTGGAGTGGCGATCTTTCGGCCTTCGCGGTCTCTGCCAGCGGAGCGCTGGCGGCGACTCCCGCTTGGGTAGCCAGCACGACAAGTTCCTTGGCGCCGGCGAACTGGGCCAGCCGCAGCATCTATACCCACATCCCCACCGACAACGTGCTGGTGTCTTTCGCCTATGCCAATCTCAGCAGTGCACAGAAGACGGCGATGGGATCTACCACTGTGGTGGATTACATCCGCGGCGACCGGACCCTGGAAAAAGTCAATGGCGGTACGTTCCGGACGCGCGCCAACGGCCTGCTGGGCGATATCGTCAATTCCACGCCTATATTCGTGTCGAAGCCCAATCCAACCCTTTATAACGCGTCGATGGGATTCCCCGGGGCCAGCACCTACGCGGGTTTTGCTTCTGCCAAGGCGACCCGCACCGGTGTCATCTGGGTAGGCGCAAACGACGGCATGCTGCACGGGTTCAACGCGAGTAATGGCCAGGAGATTTTTGCCTTCGTCCCCAAGACGGCGATCGCCAACGGCCTGGCGGCCTATTCCACACCGAACTATGTGCACAAGTACTTCGTGGACGGCGAAATAGCGATTGCGGATGTTTACGACGGCGCCAACTGGAGGACCATTCTCGTGGGCACGCTGGGCCGTGGCGGTCCGGGCGCATTTGCCCTCGACGTCACCAATCCCGTCGCCGGCAGTGGCGGCATCACCTTGCTGTGGGACAAGGACGGCACCGATATCCCCGGGCTGGGCAAGAACCTGGGCAAGCCGGTCATAGCGCAGACAGCCAGCGGCGTTTGGCAGGTGCTGATCGGAAACGGCCCGGGAAGCAGCACCGGCACGGCGAAGCTCATCGCGATCAATGTGCTGACCGGCGCAACCACCACTGTCAACACGGACGGTGTAACCACCAATGGACTTTCGGCCGTGCTGGCGCGCGACTCCAACGGCGACCGGTTTGCGGACACCATCTATGCGGGCGATCTGAAGGGCCGGCTGTGGAAGATCACCGACGTAGCTGGCACGCCTGCCGCTGCCACTATATTCACTGCAGTCGATCCTTCGGCAGTAGCGCAACCCATCACGGCCGCTCCGCTGTCTGGCAAGGATCCCGCTACCGGCATCACCTGGGTATTTTTCGGTACCGGCAAGTTCTTTCACGATACGGATATCGGCAATACGCAGACGCAGACCTGGTATGGAATCCAGGACACCGGAGTGGTGCCGACGCGCGCCCTCACCCTCGCGCAGCGAAGCGTGGTGAATTATGCTTACGATTCCACCACCACGGTCAGGACCGTAACACTCCCTAGTGCGGGCGACATGACCGGCAAGCTCGGCTGGTACATCGATCTGCCTTCCACCGGCGAGCGCATGGTGGTGTCGAACCAGTTCCAGGGTGGTGCGCTGATCGGCACCACCCGCATACCCGATGGCTCGAACGTCTGTAAGCCCACGGGCAAGGGATTCATCATGGCAATCAATCCGTTTACTGGCGGACGGCTTGCCAAGACTTTCTTCGACCTCAACGGCGATGGGCTATTCAACGATTCGGATAAGGTGGTCATCGGCGGAACCGCCACGACACTCTCCGGCCTCGGCTTCGACGACGGCGCCAATGCGCCAATCTTCCTCAGCACTTCCACCGGAAGCATCATGTACACGGCCTTGGACGACACCAACAAGGACCAACGCGCGACACAGGGTTCAGCGGTGGACACGCGTCGCCTCACTTGGCGCGAAATCCGCAACTAGAGGATGTACCGACATGCAGCCACATCGTTTCAGGAAATCCGGGTTCACGCTCATCGAGCTGGTAGTCGTAGTGGCGATTATCGGCATCCTGGCCGCAATTGCGGTGCCGGCGTACACCAGTTACGTGGTGCGTGGGCATCGCGCAGCAGCCCGAGCCTGTGTGTCGGAGGCCACGCAACTGCTGGAACGGCTCTACACTACTAACCTGAGCTATGCTACGGCCTCGCTGACCGGTATGGGCTGTCTGACTGCCGGCAGCCTGAATACCCGCTACGCAATTACGCTGGATACGCTCGCGCAGAATACCTATCGGGTAGTCGCCACGCCCGTTGGGGCCCAGCTTGCCAAGGACACGGCGTGCGGCACGCTTACCTTGAACCAGGCAGGCGCGCGGACGTCATCTGGCTCAGGCGCCCTAAGCGACTGCTGGTCGCGCTAAATCCGCGCTGGCTATTTCAGCGTCGCGAGATAAGCGATCAAATCGGCGCGGGTCTGGGGATCCGGCACCGGCATGGCCATCAATGTGCCGGGGACTTTCATCGCCGGGTTCACCAGGAATTCATCCAGCGTCTTCGCGCTCCACTTGACACCGTAGGCCTTCAGGGCCGGTGTGTATGTGGCGAAGCCGGGGAGAGTGCCCGCTTTGCGCCCCACGACGCCCACCAGGTTCGGACCCAGGACCGGACCGCCCGGCTCCTTGGTGGCCGAATGGCAAATGCCGCAGACCTGGGTAAAAAACTCCTGGCCATTTTCGATATCCGGCTTCGGTGCGGCAGCAAATGCAACAGGAGCCACGAGCGCCGTAGCGAGTACAAGCAAATTGGCGGGAACGGACATGGACTATCAACTCCAGGGGCGTGTGGCCCGATTCAATAACTCGGGGACGATTGTAGCAAAACGCCCCCTGAACGCCTCCTGAAGGCGGCTCAGATCGGATAGTGGCGGGCCTTGGTGGAAATGCTGATCCAGCGCAGGTCGGTGAATTCAGCGACCCCGGCCTTGCCACCGAAGCGGCCCACGCCGCTGCTCTTGGTGCCCCCGAAGGGCATCTGTGCCTCGTCCTGCACGGTGGGGCTGTTGATGTGACAGATTCCAGAGTCGATGCGCTGGGCCACGGCAAATGCCGTGTTGATGTCGCGGCTGAACACTGCCGCCGACAGGCCGTATTCGGAGTCGTTGGCGAGCTCCACGGCGTGATCCGTGTCGCGGGCGCGCAGCACCCCGACGACCGGGCCGAAGGATTCCTCACCATAGATGCGCATGCCTTTCTGGACGGCATCCACAACGGTGGGCTCGAAAAAGGCGCCGCCGGGACCTGTGCCGCCAGCCAGCACCTTCGCACCCTTCGCGGTGGCGTCCGCAATCAGCACTTTCACGTGATCCACGGTTTTCGCGTCGACGCAGGCACCAATGAGAAATTTGCCCTTGGTCGGATCGCCCATCTGCAGTGTCTTCACCTTGGCGACGAAACGCTTCACGAACTCATCGGCGATCTTGTCGACCACGATGATGCGCTCTGTGGACATGCAGATCTGTCCCTGGTGCATGAATGCCCCAAAGGCTGCGGCCGCAACGGCTTCGTCGAGGTCCGCATCTTCCAGCACCAGCAGCGGCGCCTTGCCGCCCAGCTCGAGCAGGCAGGGCTTCAGGTGCCTGCCGCAAAGCTCGCCGATGATGCGGCCGACGCGGCTTGAGCCGGTGAAGTTCACGCGTTTAACCGCTGGATGGGCGATGAGCGCTTCTGCCACGGCAGGCGCGTCAGCAGCAGAATGAGCGACGAAATTCACCACGCCTGCGGGCAGACCGGCTTCGACAAAGGCATCGACGATCAGCCGATGCACGGCCGGACACAGTTCCGAAGCCTTGAGCACCACGGTGTTGCCGCAGGCCAGCGGCATGGCAATTGCGCGCACCCCAAGGATGACCGGCGCGTTCCAGGGCGCCATACCCACACATACCCCCGCGGCCTGGCGCACTGCCATCGCAAACGTGCCGGCATGGTCGGAGGGCACGGTCTCGCCGGTGATCTGCGTGGTCATCGCCGCGGCTTCTTCCAGGATGGTGGCCGCGAAGCCGGTATTGAAATGCCCCCAGATGCCGATGGCGCCGGTCTCTTCTACGCACAACCTGGAAAAATCGGCGCTGTGAGCACGCAATTTGGTGGCCGCCTCCATCAGCAGTTTGCGGCGCGCGTTCGGACCCAGCGCCGACCAGGCCGGAAAAGCCTTCGCGGCAGCGTCGCAGGCGGCGCGGGCATCTTCAGCCGATGCGGCAGCCGAGCAGGACACGACCTCGCCCGTGATCGGGCTCCTGCGCTCGAAAGTTGCGCCGCCTTTGGCAGCTGCATCAACCCCACCGATCAACAGATTTATTTCGTTCATGGCTTCGATTCCAGTTCGGGGGCCGCAGCATAACATCTAATATTCCCGCCCAATGACCGCTCCGGCACATCCTGATCGCGCCTTGCCGCTCTGGCTGCGGGTGTTGTCATGGGTGCCGTTGCCACTGCTGTACCTCATGTTCGGGGCGCTCGCCTGGTTCGCATTTCACGTGTTGCGGCTGCGGCGGCCGGTGGTGCTGGCAAATATCCGCGGCTGCTTCCCCACGGCAAGCGATGCGCAAGTGCGGCGCATCGCCCGCGACCACTACCGGCAACTGGGGCAGATGCTCGCGGAAATCATCTGCGGTGCGCGGTGGTCTCCAGCGCAGTTGCTGGCGCATGTCGCGGTGCGCAACATCGAATTGCCGCGCGAGCTGTTGTCACGGGAACGACCGGTGTTGCTGGTGGCAGCGCACCAGGCCAACTGGGAATGGGTGCTGCAGGTGATGGCGCTGCAGTTGGGATATCCGCTGGACGTGGGCTACAAGCCGATCAAGAGCGGGCCAGTTGATCGCGCCATGCATATCATCCGCACGCGTTTCGGCGCGCACCTGGTGCCGGCGAAGGAGTTGCTGCCGGATCTGCTGCAGCGCCGGCATATCGTGCGTGGCATCGCCATGCTGGCGGACCAGGAGCCCACCACCAGCGACCACCAGCACTGGGTGACATTTCTCGGACGTGACACGGCCTTTTACATGGGGCCGGAGCAGATGGCGCGCGCCGCCCGTTATCCTGCTGTCTTCGTGGCATTGCGACGCATCAGTCGTGGCAACTACGAAGTGGAGTTCATGCCGCTTGCCGATGCCGGTGAACAGCTGGCGCCCGGCGAATTCACCAGCCGCTATGCGCGGCTGGTCGAGCAGGAGATCCGCGCCGCCCCCGGCGACTGGACCTGGGGCCACAGGCGCTGGAAGCTCAAGCGCAGCGTCTACGCCGACTGAGCGAGCTTCGCCGAGAGATGGCGCGCGAGCTGCGCCACCGTGGGGTAATCAAAAAGTTCGGTGAGGTCCACCTGGTCCGGATAGTCGCGATCGATCTGTTCGTGGATCTCGATGAGCTTCAATGAGCTGACCCCAATCTCGAACAGGTTATCGTCAGGGCCCACCTTGCGCGATGCGAGCACGCCATTGCAGATGGCAAGGAGTCTCGCTTCAACGGAGTCGGCTGCCGTACTGACTCCCGGCTGCAGCCCGCCGGAATGCTTGCGGGCTTCTGCCAGGTCGGGGGCAAACTCACCGTCCAGCAACTGCTGTTCCAGCAGATGCCGCTGTATCTTGCCGCTGGTGGTCTTGGGAATGCGTTTCACCGGCACGACCTGCGCCACTTCCAGCCCGGTCTGTTCATTGATGAGCCGGGTTATCGCCGCCGCCAGCGCGGGGAATGTCGCCAGATCACCGCGATGCAGGACGAAAACCGTGAGCTGATCCGTTTCTGCGCCCGGCGGTCGCACGCCAGCGGCCACCACCTTGCCAAGCTCCATGTCCGGAGCCTGCTGCGCGATGGCTTCGAGGTCATGCGGGTAGTAGTTCTGGCCGTTGACGAAGATGATTTCCTTCGCGCGGCCCGTGATATAGAGCTCGCCGTCGTGCATCAGGCCCAGGTCGCCGGTGCGCAGCCAGCCGTCGTTGGTAAAGCTGGCCGCATTCACGACCGGTTCATCGAAATAGCCACCGGTGACATTGTCGCCGCGGATCAGGATGTGTCCGATGTTGCCATCAGGCAGCGCTGCATCATCGTTGCCGGCGATGCGCAGTTCGCAACCGGGAATGGGCGCGCCGACGCTGACCAGGCACACAGAATCACGGCCTGGTTCGGCGACGATTTCTGCGGTATCGCCCACACCCATGCGGTGCCGGTTTAGCAACACGGTCCGGATTGGTCGCGCCAGCGGTGGAAAACTGGCAGCCAGCGACGCTTCGGCGAGTCCGTACACCGGATACATCGCATTGCGCTTCAGACCCAGCGCCGACATGCGCGCCATGAATTCCTCGCACAGCTCGACCGAAATCGGTTCGGCGCCATTGAAGATGAGCCGCACAGCAGACAGATCCAGGTTGCCGGGCGAGCGATCGCCCAGCACTTTCAGGTAGTGGCGATAGCCGAAATTCGGCGAACACAGCAGCGTGGCGCGCTGCTCGGAAGCGATGGCCAGCCACAGCAGCGGACGCCGCACGAACAGCTCAGTGGGCATCAGGTGCATGTTTACGCGATTGGCGAACATCACCAGGTGAAAGCCGATCAGGCCCATGTCATGGGTGAGCGGCATCCAGGACAGACTGACGTCGGTCTCGTTGAAGCCAGCCACACGCGTCACTGCCTCGCCATGCGCCATCAGGTTGGCATGTGTCAGCACCACGCCTTTGGGATCGCTGGTGGAACCGGAGGAAAACTGGATAAAGGCAGTGTCCGCGGGAACAGCCGCGTGCTCCATGCCTGGCCGCGACAGATCGCCAAGGTCTTCCACCAGGAAGGCGCGCGGCCGCAGCCGGGCAAATGCGGTACGGGCATCCGCATCGGTGCTCTGCGCCGCAAACTGACCCACGCGCTCCAGGGTCTTGCGATCGGTGTAGATGAACGGCTGCCCAAGCTTGTGGGCGATGCGCAGCAGTTTGTGGCGATGTTCGTCACTGATGCCGATGGCAACCGGCACCGGCACGATCCCGCCCAGCACGGCGGCCCAGAAGGCGTCGATGAACTGTTCGTTGTTGTTCAGCAGCAGGAGCAGCTTGTCACCGGGCTTCGCGCCAAGTTGCTGCAGGTGGAACAACAGGCCGAGTGCGCGCTGCTGCAGTTGTGCATAGCGCACAGTGCGCGACTGTCCTTCGCCGCTGTGGTAGACGATGGCTCGCTCCGCGGTGCGGTTGCGTTCCATCAGTTCATTCAGGGTTCTGGCAGTCATGAAGTCTCAGCTGTTCTGGCGCGGTTCGAGCCGCATGAGGAAGGGCCGGGTGGCGCGCAGATTGATCAGCGCCTCGAACTCCACCGGATCGTTGTCGACGCGGCGCAGCCGGAAGCGGCGGGCAAATCGGTTGAGATGCACCAGCATTTCGTAGAGGGCGAGCGTCTCGCCGATGCAGTGATGTGCGCCCGCGGAGAACGGCAGGTAGGTGAGCTTCGGGCGCTCGTCCTCATCGCTGCGTGCGAAACGTTCGGGCACGAATTTCTCTGCGTCGCTCCAGAAGTCCGGATGGCGATGCACGAAATAGGGGCTGAAAAACACATCGGTACCGGCTGGCACGGTGAAGCCGGCGAGGGTGTCGGCTTCGATGGTCCGGCGCGACACCACCCACACAGGCGGATACAACCGCATGGCCTCACGGATCACCATATTGGAATAGGGCAGGGCCTCCATGGCTTGCAGCGACGGCACGCCCAGTTCCTCGTTGGCGTCGATCTCTGCGTGCAGCTTTGCTTCGACCTCCGGATGCTCGCCAAGCAGGTACCAGGTCCAGTTCAACGCGCTGGCAGTGGTTTCATGGCCCGCGACGATGAGCGTCGTGATCTCATCGACGATCTCCTTGTCGGTCATGCCTTCGCCAGTCTCCTTGTCGCGCGCGTTGAGCAGCATCGACACATAGTCCGGGTGATCGCCGGCCGGCTCGCTGCCCGCGGCGCGGCGTTGCGCCACGCACTGGCTGATCATGGCCGCGAGTTTGCGGAAGCGGTACGCAAAACGCAGGTCGCGCGCCGGCTCGTCGGTGAGCACGGCAAACGGATTGTCGCCGGCACTTGCCATCGCGGCGAGGTCATCGCCGAAGATGGCGCCGAGCACGATCTCCAGCGTCATACCGCTCATGTCGTCGGTGACGTTCACCGGTTCGCCGCGCGCGCATTTATCCTGCCAGGCGCCGAGCAGCCGGTCATTCGCAGTCGCGATCATGCGATCGAACTGACCCAGGATGCGGCGATGGAAGGTGGGCTGCATCATGCGCCGCTGCCGCTTCCAGAACTCTCCCTCGCTCACTATGATGCCGTTGCCCAGCAGGATCTTGATGCGATCGAAACCCACGCCCTTGGCATAGTTGCGGTGGTTGGCGATCAGTATGCGGCGCACGTCGTCGGGGTGGTTGAACACCCAGGTGTGTGATTGCCGGCCGGGTGCATAGACCCGATACGCATCGCCCAGCTGTGCATAGATGCCGCGCATGCGGTCGAGCGAATCTGCTGTCGAGCCGATGTCGAAACGCTGGTCCGATTCGGGTGGCAGGAGCTGATCTGACGTCATGAAGCCGGAAATTCTACCCGAAGAGCGGGTCTCAAAGCGCCGCCTGACGCCGCTGCGACGCCTGGCCTATGTGCTGATCGCCCCGGTAGTCCTGGTTGTGCTGCGCGCCTGGTGGGGCAGCTGTCGCATCGTGCGGGTGGAGGGAGCCGAACATCTCGACGCTGCGCTGGCCAAGGCGCCCTCGCTGCTGCCGTGCTACTGGCACCAGCACGAGTTGTTCTGTGGCCGTTATCTGCTGCTGCAGATGCGACGCGGCCTGCGCCTGGGTTTTCTGGTCAGCCCTTCCGTGGATGGAGAAATTCCGGCCCGGATCGCCAACTGGCTCGGCGCGCGCGTGATTCGAGGCTCATCGACCCGCACGGGTGCGCGTGCGCTGCGCGACTACTACCAGTTGCTTGTGCACGAGAATGTTTCGCCGGTGATCACTCCCGACGGTCCCACCGGGCCGCGCTTTGCCTTCAAGCCCGGCGCGCTGATGCTGGCGCAGATTTCGGGACGTCCGTTGCTGCCGATGTCCTATGCGGCGTCGCGCGCGTGGCTTTTCAACTGGGACAAATTCGTGTTGCCCTGGCCCTTCAGCCGCATTGCCATCGCCATTGGCGCTCCGGTATGGATAGGCCGCGATGTGCTGCTTGGTGAGCCTGCCGTGGTGCAGGATCTGCAGCAACGCATGCAGGTTGAGTTGCACAGCCAATACCAGCGCGCGCGTGCGGCCCTGTGATGAACGCGCCGCAAGAATCGCCTCGCCTGCGTGACCTGTTGCTGATCATTGGCCTCGGACTGCTGTTCATTGGCGCGGGTCTCGGGATGCGCAATCCATGGCCCGCGGATGAACCGGTGTTTGCGCTCATCGCCCGCGACATGCTTGCCAGTGGCAACTGGCTGATACCGATGGTCGGCGGCGACTATTTCCAGGACAAGCCGCCGCTGTTGTTCTGGATGCAGGCCGCAGGCTACTGGCTCACTGGTTCGGAGAAGGTCGGCTTCCTGCTGCCGTCACTGCTCGCTGGCCTCGGGACGTTGCTGCTGATCTATGACCTGGGGCGCAGGCTGTGGACGCGTGAGGCGGGCTTGTCGGCGGCATTGCTGCTGCTGGTCACCGTGCAGTTCACGTTGCAATCGCGGCGCGCCCAGCAGGATGCGCTGCTGATGTTTTTCACGGTGCTTTCGCTGTATTGCCTGCTGCGCCAACTGCTGCTTGGCGGCGGTTGGCGCTGGGCAATGGCCGCTGGCGTCGCAGCGGGCCTGGGCGCGCTGACCAAGGTGGTGGGGTTCTTCTCGTTCATTGTGTTATGCCCCTGGCTGTTTGCTGTCTGGCGCGGCTGGCCAGGCGTGCGCTGGCAGCGGCCTTGGCCAATGTGGTTGCTGTCCGGCCTCGCCTGTGCGGCGGTGATTGCAGCCTGGCTGGTGCCAATCTGGCTAGTCGCACAACATGATGCCGGTATCCGCGACTACTTCCATGAACTGGTATTCGTGCAGACCTTTGGGCGTTTTGTGGATCCCTGGCACCACTATCGCCCGGTCTGGTACTACCTGCAGGTGATGGCGACCGTCTGGTTGCCACTGGTACTGCTGTTGCCATGGCTGATTCCCCGCTGGCGCGACGCGCTACGAGCGCGGGATGCGCGCGTGCTGTTGCCCCTGGGGTTCGCTGTTTTCTACATCGCGATCTTCACCGTCAGCCGTGGCAAACGTGATGTGTACATCTTGTCGGCGTTGCCCATGGTTGCGCTGGCATCCGGCTACCTGTTGCCCGAGCTGCTGCGGCGTCGCGGTGTGCAGCGCACCTTGCTGGGCCTTGCAGGGTTGATCACCGCGTTCTGCGCTGCCGGTTATATCTGGCTCACTTTTGTCGATGTGGGTCGGGGCGCAAGATTGCTTGCCGAAGGAGGAGTTGCCAGTTTTGTGCCGCTCCTGACGATAGCGGCGGCAGCCGCCATTTCGATGGGCGTGTTTCGCCTGTCGCGTGCCCACCTGGCGTTGCTATCGACGATGACCGCCCTGTGGCTGGTGCTCGGTCTCTGGGTGATGCCGCAGATGGATGGCGCTCGATCAGCGAGGGATTTCATTGCGCGCCTGGAAACCCTGGCCGCGCCGCATCGAGAACTCGGACTGCTGGCCTACCACGAGCACTTCCTGTGGCACCTGCGGCGCCCCACGGTGAATTTCGGGCACCGGCGGTTTCGCGAAGGAGACGCCGAGATTCACGATGCCGCAGCCTGGCTTGCGGCTGCGCCCGCCCGGCAACTGCTGGTGCAGGAGCAGATGCTGCAGCCCTGTTTCAGCAACACGCAGGCACAACTGGTAGGGGAGTCCAGCCGCGGCAACTGGTTCCTGGTATCTGGAAATCCGGATGCGACCTGCGCTGCGCGTGGCAATGCGCAATACAACTTCACCTATTCTCCTTGACCGCTTCAAACCGATGGGTGGCGCAGTTCCTGCGGTTCGCCATGGTGGGGGCGTTGTGCACCGTGATCCAGTACCTGTTGCTCGCTGCAGGCGTGGAGTGGCTGGAGATGGACGCAGTCGTGGCATCGACGCTCGGTTACCTGGCCAGCGCGGTTGCAAACTATCTGCTGAACCGTCGCTACACCTATGGCAGCGGCGCGCCCCATGCGACGCTGGTCTTGCGATTTGTCGCGGTGCTGGTCACTGGCCTCGCCCTCAACACCCTGTTCATGCAGCTGCTGCACGGCTATCTTCAGTGGCAGTACATGCTGGCGCAGCTGTGCGCCACGGCGGTCAACCTGCTGTGGAACTTCTCTGCGCATCGACACTGGACCTTTTTGCGGAGCAACTGACATGCGGCTGAGCGTCGTCATTCCCTGCTACAACGAAGCAGCCGTGCTTGCCGGCTGCGTGCGCCAGGTGCTGCTGCTGCTGGATGAATTGAAGGCGAAGGGCAAGGTGGCGCAGGACAGCAACCTGTGGCTGGTCGATGACGGCAGTCGTGATGGCACATGGCAGCTGATCGAGACGCTGGCCGGGCAGCACGCAAACATCATTGGCGTGAAACTGTCGCGCAATCGCGGACACCAGAATGCGCTGCTGGCAGGCCTCATGAGTGCGGATGGCGATGCAGTCATTTCGCTGGATGCGGACCTTCAAGACGATACCAGCGTGGTCGAGGAAATGATCGATGCGCACCGGGCTGGCAACGAGGTGGTGTTCGGTGTGCGGCGCAGCCGTGTGCAGGACTCGTTCTTCAAGCGCTGGAGTGCCCGCCGCTATTACGCGCTGCTGCGCGTACTGGGAGTGGAAGTAGTACCTGACCATGCCGAGTTCCGCCTGCTGGGGCGGGCCGCCTTGCAGGCACTGGCGGAGTATCCCGAGACCAACCTGTTTCTGCGCGGACTGATTCCGCAGCTGGGCTTTCGCTCCCAGAACGTGTTCTATGACCGGCAGCTGCGACTGGCGGGGGAGACGAAGTATCCCCTGACCCGCATGCTCGGTCTGGGCATCGACGGGGTCACCTCTTTCAGCGCTGTGCCATTACGCATGATTGCTGCGACCGGTGCCCTGCTGTTTCTGGTCGCCATGGGGGTGTCCCTGTGGGTTCTGGGTGTGAAACTGTTTACCGACCATGCCGTTCCAGGTTGGGCATCCACCACGCTGCCGATCTACGCCCTGGGCGGGGTGCAGTTGTTGTCATTGGGGCTCGTGGGTGAATACGTTGCAAAGATCTACGTCGAGGTGAAGCGCCGGCCTCGTTACATCATCGAACGCATGACTTCCGGCCCTGCCAGGTCAGATGGGCCCGGAGATAAACTTGATTCTGGGCAATAACTTGTATCGCTTTCCTTACAAGTTATGACAGAATCCTCCCGTAAGTGAACTGTGTTGCAGGTCGCGGCGAAGCAATTGCGACTTCGGTAACACTGGCTGCAACTCAGGGGAAGTATCGGTAAATGTCCTCCATCCGCCAGGTCTCGTCGGTTGATGCTGGCGCCTCGGACGTGTTGGCAAGTTCACTGTCCGCGTACAAGGGCGCGGATCTCGGCCTGGATGTGGAATGCACCAAGGCTGCGGTTGATCTGCAGAACCTGTCAGAGCGCAACTCCGAGCCAGTCATTGCCGCTGCCCTAGAAACCCTGCGACGCGCCACCGGCGCCGATCTGGCGTTCGTCGCCTTGCTGGATGAGGCGGGCGAGCAGTTTGCCAACTGCACCGTGGCGCAGAGCGAGTTTGTGGTCGGGAATTTCGTGGCTCTCAAGGGCGCCGACTTGGCGCAGTTTCCATTCCTGCTGTCCCGCTTCGATCATCTGCGGCTGACGGAATACCGCGATACCTCGCAGCATGGGCGCGAAGATCAGGCCGAAGCAGCGAGGCTCGCGGCATTGGGCTTCAGTTCCCTGCTGCTGGTTGCCCTGCACATGCGCCGCCGTCCTGCTGGCGTTCTGGCAATCGGCCGTGTGGAAGGTCAGGGCCCCTGGGACGTCAATTACCAGCTGCTGCTGAAATTGATTGGCACCAGCCTCACCTCAGGTCTGGAACGCATGGCCATGGCCGCGCAACTTACGGAGCTGACTGAGCGCAACACCCTGATTGATGCCGCGTCGAACGAAGGGCTCTGGGACTTCAGTTTCGACAGCAACAAGCTGTATGTGTCGCAACGCTGGAAGGCGATGATGGGGTATGCCCACCTCGGCCCCGACGATATCGTCGACTGGCGCGGCATGGTGCATCCGGACGATCTGTCGCGGGTTCAGGATGCGATGTTCAAGCATGTGTCGGGGGCGCTGCCGCTGTTCGAAAGCACGCACCGGATGCGCCACTGCAATGGGGATTACCGCTGGGTCATCAGCCGCGCCAAGGGCCGGATCGACCCGGCCGGCCGGCTGCAACGACTGATCGGCGTCGAGCTCGATATCACCGAGCGCAAACTTTATGAAGAGGCGCTGTTTCGTGAAAAAGAGAGCGCGCAGATCACCTTGCAGGCTATTGGTGACGGCGTCATCACCACCGATGCGGACTCCATCATCGATTACATCAATCCCGTCGCGGAGACCCTGACGGGCTGGCGCCTGGAAGACGCGATGGGGCGCAATGTGGACGAAGTGTTCCGCGCCTTCCACGAAGAAACCTGCGAGCCGCTGGAAAATCCGCTCACCGGTTCGATCCGACGCGTGCGGCCGTTGAAGGCGACACGGCCGGTGCTGATGATCCGTCGCGATGGCAACGAACTATACGTGGAAAGCACCGCCGCGCCGATTCGCGACGGCCACGGCAAGGTGTGCGGCGCAGTGCTCGTGTTCCACGATGTGAGCGAAAGCCGGGAGCTCAACCGCAAGCTGTCATATCACGCCAGCCACGATCCGCTCACCGGCCTCGTCAACCGCCGCGAGTTCGAGAGTCGCATCGAACGCTGCTTGAAGAGCGCGCGGGCGTTGGAAGGGTCCTACGCGCTTTGCCACCTGGACATCGACCAGTTCAAGATGATCAACGATTCCTGCGGCCACGCCGCAGGCGACACCCTGCTGGGACTTGTCGGCGCGCTGCTGAAATCCAAGGTTCGGTGGCGCGATACATTGTCGCGTCTTGGTGGCGACGAATACGGCGTGCTGCTGGAAAGCTGCACCCTGGAAGACGCTCTGCGTGCCGCAGAGGTAATGCGCGAAGCGGTGAAGAATTTCCGCTTCGAGTGGGAAGACCGTCTGTTCAAGCTCAGCGCCAGCGTCGGCGTGGTGCCGATCACGGCCGACAACGAAGACGTTGCATCGATCCTGTCGGCCGCCGAGGGCGCCTGCGCCGCGGCCAAGGAGCAGGGCCGCAATCGCGTGCACAGCTTCGCGGAGAATGATATCGAGCTCATGCGCCGCCGGCGCGAGACGCAGTGGGCAGCGCGCATCAGCGCAGCGCTGGATGAAGGCCGTTTCGAGCTGTATCGCATGCCCATCATGCCGTTGCAGACCAAGGAAGACGGCGAACATTACGAAATCCTGGTTCGCATGCGCGATGAAGCCGGCAAGATTGTTTCGCCCGAGCATTTCATTGCCGCGGCCGAGCGCTACAGCATCATGCCGGCCATTGATCGATGGGTGATCGAGAACACGATGCGCTGGCTGGTTTCAGAGGCGGATGAGCGCGAACGCCTGCTGATGTGCGCCATCAACCTTTCCGGCCAGAGCCTGGGCGACGACAAATTCCTGCCGTTCGTCATCGAACAGTTCCAGAAGAGCGGTCTCGACGCATCGAAGATCTGTTTCGAGATCACTGAGACCTCGGCAGTGGCGAGCTTCTCCCAGGCCAACCGCTTCATCAAGTCGCTGAAGGAACTGGGCTGCAAGTTCTCGCTGGATGATTTCGGCACCGGCATGTCATCGTTCGGCTACCTCAAGCATTTCCCCGTCGATTACCTGAAAATCGACGGCAGCTTCGTGCGCGGCATCCTCACCGACCCGATTGATCGCGAGATGGTGCGTTCGATCAACGAGATCGGTCATCTGACCGGCAAGCTGGTGATTGCGGAATTCGCGGAGAATGCGGAGATCATCCGCACGCTGGCTGGCCTGGGTGTCGACTATGCGCAGGGCTATGGCATCGCGCAGCCGAGCCGGCTGAGCAAGACGCCGCACCCGTCCGAAACACAGGGCTGAGGTTCAGAAGCGCAGCGACAGGTCGATGGCGCGCAGGTGTTTGGTCAGGGATCCGATCGAGATGTAGTCGATGCCGGCCTCCGCCACGGCGCGAATGCCATCAAGGTTAAACCCGCCAGAGGCCTCGATGCGTACGGCGGTAGCGGCGGCGTTGCGTGCTGCTACGGCCGCATGCATGTCCGCGAGACTGAATTCATCCAGCATGATGACATCCGGGTTGGCCGCCAGCGCTTCACGAAACTCTGCCAGCGACTCCACCTCGATTTCCACCGGCACTCCCGGGCTGTTCGCCCGCGCCGCAGAGATTGCGGCCTTGATGGAGCCCGCAGCAATGATGTGGTTTTCCTTCACCAGCACCATGTCGTGAAGACCCATGCGGTGATTGCGCCCGCCGCCACAGCGTACCGCGTACTTTTGCGCCAGGCGCAGACCGGGAATGGTCTTGCGAGTGTCAAGGATGAGACAAGTCGTGCCTGCGACCGCGGCCACATACTGGCTCGTGGTGGTGGCAGTGCCTGACAGTGTCTGCAGAAAGTTCAGTGCGGTGCGCTCACCGGTCAGGATGGCGCGCGCTGGACCTGCGATTTCGCACAGCACGCTGTTGGCTGTCATTGCCGCGCCGTCCTGTGCCCGCCACTTGACGACCACAGCAGGATCCAGCTGCCGGAAGATCTCATCCACCCATGCCGTGCCACACAGCAGCATCGCATCACGGGTGATCAGCGTGGCGTTGGCAATGCCATCAGCAGGAACAAGCGCGGCCGTGACATCGCCAGTGCCGATGTCTTCGGACAGCGCGCGCGCGACCTGTGCCGGAATATCGGGCGGCAGTGCGCCGCCCGTATTGCGTGATGTCAGAACGGCAATCCGTGCGACTGGCCTGCCATGCATGCCAGCATCGGAATCGACAGCACGAAGTTCGTACGCGAGGCCATGGTGGCGATCTTGCGGGCCGTGGCTTTCTCCCCGTCGCTTGCAGCCACGATGCCGAGAATCTTCTTTTGGTTCGGCCAGATCAGCACCCAGACGTTGAACAGCATGATGGTGCCGAGCCAGGCGCCAATGCCGATGATCAGATATCCGGGCTGGAAGGTGAGTGCCTTAGGGAGATTCTGACCCAGGAGCCAGGCGCCGGTCAGCCAGGTGGCCAAAGCCGACCAGCGGAACCACAACAGGGCGCGCGGCGCGATGTACTTGGCGACGCCCGCTCCGCCGGGCCCGCCTTTGTCCGCCGCCGCGGCCGCGAGGCCAGGGATCTGCACCACGTTGAAATAGTAGAGCAGGCCAATCCACATGATGCCTACCAGGATGTGCAGCCAGCGCGCGAGGCTCAAATGGAGGAGCTGATTGGGCTCGATGCCCACGAACAGAATGATGGCGAGGACGACGCCCGTAATGACGGCGCCCGCGACGGAATTGAGTGGATTCATTGGTTTGTAGCTCCCCGGGGAAAAATGGCGTTTGAAGAATAGGCCAGCAAACCCCATAATTCAATTTATGAAACGCATGCTGTCAATTGGGCTGCTGCTGGCCTGCAGCAGCCTCTGTGGCTGCGTTGCGGCGGTGGTGGGTGGCGCGGCCGCTGGCGGCTACTACGTCGGCAAGGACGACCGCTCCGCTGATCGCATCGCTGCCGATGTAGCCATTACTGCCGATGTCAAGGCGCGTCTGATCGCCGAACCGGGCATCCGCTCGCTGTCGATCAACGTTGACACCTACAACGGCAATGTGAGCCTCAAGGGCGAAGTGAAGACCGCGGCGCAACGCAGCACCGCCGGCAGCCTGGCGCGTAAGGCCAAAGGCGTGAAGTCTGTGCGCAACGAATTGACAGTGAAGTGACCGGGGAAAACCAGATGGAAGTCGCAGATCGTATCAAGCAGCATCTCGCCGCCGAACCGGTGGTTCTCTTCATGAAGGGCACGCCGGATTTTCCGCAGTGCGGTTTTTCGGCGCAGACCGTGGCCGTGCTCAAGCATCTGGGCACAAGTTTCCACGCCGTCAATATCTTCGATGACCTGGAACTGCGCGACGAACTCAAGCGCTTTTCCAACTGGCCGACCTATCCGCAGCTCTACGTGAAGGGCGAGCTGATCGGTGGCTGCGATATCGCCATGCAAATGATGCAGAGCGGCGAGCTCAAACAGGTGATCGACGAGGCTGCGAAACCGGCGGGCTGATCTTCAGGCCGGGCAGCGAGGTCACCGACCGGTGCACCGCGAATCGTCGCGATGCACGAAGTATTTACGGTAGGCCGGCGACGCGGGGTTCATGCAGCCCGACAGGTTCAGCAGCCGGATGTTCCGGAATTCCACGGGCTGGCTCTCGGCCTGCAGCGCGATGTAGCCACTCTCGAGTACGGTGCCGTCCTTCTTGATTGCCGGATCGTATCCGGCGGCGACGCCGCCGCCGATTGACGGGCGCTCGTATTCGAGCACGGTCTCGCCCCCGATCAGATGGCGCACGCGCTCGCTGCCGAGCACTTCCAGTTCCACCGCAACCCACTCATCGTTGCCGTACTTTCTCGATGTCGAGTTCGTGCAGTGCGCCTTCACCATCACGCCCTTCATGAAGATCTCGGTGCCCGGCGTGCAGACGTTCATGGTCGTGTGATCGCCGGCGAGGAACTGTGCTTCGATCGAAATTGGCCAGTTCTGGTCCTTGAGGATGGTATCCGGTGCCTGTGAATGAAACATCACGCCGCTGTTTAACTTGGCGTAGTCGGGGCTACCCGTGGGCTGCACGCCGAAGAACCGGTACTCGAGCGCTAGCACGTAGTGCGACAGCTTCTGCTTGTAGAACAGATGACCGAAACGGTCGCCGAACTCGCCGTATTTGTCGTACACCACCCGGATCGCGCCGTTCTCGACGCGGAAGGTGTCGGCGTAGTTATCCGCCAGCTCGTGATGGGCGAACTTGACCACCCAGCCATCGAGATTGCGGCCGTTGAACAACTCCTGCCAGTCCGCCTTTGGCGCGGTCTGCCAGTCGGCCGCGTACGCCTGGGGCATCATCGACAGGGTCAGCACAAGGAGGAGCATTTTCATGTGGAAGAGAGTAGCACCACGCGGATGCACATTGCTGAAAAATGCCGCGCTGCTGGCCTTGTTGTGGATTATATAGACATCACGGAAGAGGAGGGCAGGCCGCATGAGCATGTACTTGCTGTACAAGTTGCTGCACATACTCTCTAGTGTTGTATTGGTCGGCGTCGGTGCGGGCAGTGCGTTCTACATGCTTTTTACATTGCGCACGCGAAACATCGAGGCGATCGCAGCCGTCAGTCGGCTCGTCGTCGTCGCCGACTGGTGCTTCACGACGCCGGCCATATTGGTTCAGCCGCTGACCGGTTACATGCTGATGCGTATGCTCGGCGTTACGTTCGAAACGCCGTGGATACAGTGGACGCTGGCACTGTACCTGCTGACCGGCATCTGCTGGCTGCCAGTTGTGTGGCTGCAAATCAGATTGCGCGACATGGCGTGCGCTGCGCAGTGCACAGGCGCGGAACTGCCCCAGTTGTTCTGGCGTTACGCGAAATACTGGGAGCTTCTCGGCTATCCGGCCTTCATCGCGATGGTCGTCGTCTATTACCTGATGGTGTTCAAACCGAACTGAGTGCTCGCGCTTGCCAGCTAGCGCTCTCCCAGGCGATGGCGCCAGTTCGCCCGATAATCCAGCAGCCCCGGCAATCGCAGTGGCACGACGGACATCGGCACATCGGCGGCAGGTGACTGCATGCGCGCGAGATGCGCGGCGACGTGCGCGCTGCCGTTCTCGGCATAGGTGCGCACCGTGCCCACCGGTAGACAGGCCGCGAGCAGGGGGGCGAACAAGGGGTTCCGCGCCAATGGGCCGTCGACGAAGATTTCGCCCGCCGAGCCCAGAGACTCGATCAGCTGCGAGGTCATGAGTGCGGAATACAGCGTGGCCAGCGACGCGCGCTGTGTGGGGCCGAGTTCGTCCGCACCTTCGACACGACCGGCGCGCCCGGAGTAGGGGCCCGCACTGGCGAACGACGGTAAGGCGACGGCGCCGAGGGTGAGCACTTCGATAAGGGAATCGACGGTGGGCTCCGCGCCTCCCTGCGCGATGGTCTCGTATTCACGGCCACCCATGTAACGCGCTGTGGTCACGGGAGCGCCAAAGGCGTTGACGTTGGCCAGCATGTCGCGGTCCTCACGCAGCCGGCGCAGGTCGCCGCGATTCGCCATCACGATGGTCCAAGTGCCGCTCGACACCACTGTGAACGCTTCACGCTCCCGGTCCATCAGAAAGCGCAGGTAAGACGCATTCGAGTCGTGTATGCCGCAGGCCACTTCACAGGCGGCATCCAGGCCGGTCGCGGCGGCCAGCGAGGCCCTGATGCGGCCCAGGCGCTCGCTGGCGGAGCGCTGCGGCGGCAGCATGGGTGCCCAGCCCTGTTTGCGGGACAGCAACGAGTGCGCACGCTCATGCGGCCGCCACAGGTCCGTGTGCGCGCCCAGCGAGGTCACTTCCGCGGCCATCACACCCGACAGCCTCCAGGCCCAGTACTGCGGGTACAGCAGGATGTTCGCGGCGCGCTGGAACAGGTCTGCGCACCGCGACTGCAGATAGAACAGCTGCCGCCCGAGATTCAAGCCCTGCGGCAGATTGGGCGAGAAGGTCAGCGAATAGGAGTCGCGCAGCGCCACGTATTCATCCGCCACGTCGTTGAAGCAGGCGTCTTCGTAGTCTGGTGCCGCGAGCACTTCGCCCGCGTGGTCGACGAGCACGGCCGCGGCGCCATGCGCGATCGGCACGATGCAACCGATGCGTTCGCGCTCCGGCGCCGCGCGCAATGACTCGAGAAGCCAGTTTTCGATTGCGGCCACATCGAGTTCGCGGGTCTGCGGGCCCCGCACCAGATCGTTGGGCCGGCACACGCTCCAAACCTCGCGACCGATTTTCGGATCCACCACTGACAACTTGGCGTTAGTTTTGCCTACGTCGAATACGGCAATGAGTTGACTCATGGCTGTGCCTGCCGCTTCAGTCGACTGATCAGTACCGGAACTGCCACCACGAAGATCAACAGGGAGCCCACAAAAATCGACATGACGATGCCGGGGATGTTCATGAGGCCCAGGCCAAAGGTGATGAGGCCGAACACCAGCGCGGCCAGCACCACGCCCAGAATGCTGCCCTTGCCCCCCCAAACTGAAACTCCACCGAGAATGACCATGCTGATGATCTCGAGTTCCCACCCTTGGGCAATCGATGGCCGCGTGGAACCCAGTCGTGACGTGAGCAGCACGGCTGCAAGGCCGCTGAACAAACCCGTCAACGCGAACAAGGCGAATCGATAGCGATTCACCCGCACGCCCGCAAACCGGCTGGCCACGGGATTCGCGCCCACGGCAAAGATTATCCGTCCCCAGCGGGTGTAGTGCAGAAAGACGCCGAACAACAGGGCGAACAATATGAACAGTGTCAGTTCATTGGAGAGGGCGCCGAGAAAATAGCCCTGGCCGAACTCAGCGAACGAGCCGGGATATTCCTTGAGAACGCGATCACCGAGCACGGCGTACGCGGCGCCGCGAAACAGCGTCATCGTACCGATGGTGGCGACGATCGACGGCACGCGCCCGACTGTGACCAGCGTGCCATTGATGACCCCCGCCAGCAAACCCGTGCCAAGTCCCGCGCACACCACGATGCCGGTGCCGGCACCCTGTGCAGCAGTCAGTCCCATGGCCACCGAAGCCAGCGCGATGATGGCGGCCACGGAGATGTCGATTTCACCAGCTATGATCAACAAGGCCAGAGGCAAGGCGACGATGGCGCGTTCCGTAAAAGTGAACGTAGCGTCCGACAAGGTGTCGATATTCAGGAAGTACGGCGAGATCGACGCGAATAACACGAACTCGCAGACCAGAACCGCGGCGAGCATGGTTTCCCAACGCAACAGTCTTTGCGCACCGGCGCGCACACCGCCCACCGGGGTCACGGACTGGCCTCGACGATGTTCCGGGTCACGTCGCGTTGCCGTGCACTGAGCAACACCGCAACCAGGATGACGACGCCATTGATGAACATCTGCCAGAACGCGGAAATACCCACCAGCGGCAGACTGCTGCGGACAATGCCAATGAACAGGCAACCCAGCACAACGCCAACGGCCGAACCCGTGCCTCCGGCAATGGAGACACCACCTATCAAGCAGGCTGCAATCACCGACAACTCGAAACCCAGGGCGATGTCGGTGTAGGCCACGGCGAACCGCGCCACCCACAGGTATCCGCAAACTCCGGCGATCGCGCCGCATACGGTGTATGCGAGAAACTGCGCACGTCCTGCGTCGATGCCCGAGTATTCCGCCGCATGCGGATTGCCGCCCGCGGCATACAGGTCGCGCGCAAGTCGCGTGCTCCGCAGCGCAACGAAAAATCCGGCCGCCAGCAGCAGCGACATCCAGGTGAGCACGGTAAGCCCCAGGAATTCCGCGCGCGGAAACGCCAGGAAGTCACGCGCCATTTCGTTCTCGTTGACCCAAGCGCCCTTCGAGAGCAGAAAGATGACGCCGCGATAGATGGACATGGTGCCCAACGTGACGACGATGGGTGGCAGGCGCAGCTTCCATACCAGCAGGCCATTGCAGGCGCCTAACAACCCTCCCGCGACCAGCGTGAGCAGCAGGACCGGCAGTACTCCGGCGCCGGGAAGGGCCCGATTGAACAGCGCGGCGAGCATGCCGCAGAGCGCGAGGTTCGCAGCGATGGATAGATCGATGCCGCGCACCAGGATTACCAGCATCTGCGCCAGCGCCAGCATGATGAGAATCGCGGTGTCGTCGAGCAGGCCCGCCACGTTACGCGGCGAAGCGAACCCGGGGAACGCCGCCGTCACGGCGATGGCCAACGCGAGCGTGAGCACACCGAATCCGAGATCCCGGCGAGCGTCGTCGGAGAGCCTGGCCAGCCACTGTTTCATGCGTCACTTGCTGCGCGCAGCAATTCATCGCTGCTGGCCGTGCCCCGCAGAAATTCCCCGCGCAGACGACCGCGGCGCATCACCAACACGCGATCCGACATGCCGAGAATTTCAGGCAGCTCGGAGGAAATCATGATCACACCACCGCCGGCCTGTGCAAACTCGCTGGTCACACGGTGGACGGCAGCCTTCGCACCCACATCTATACCCTTGGTGGGTTCATCCAGGATCAACACGCCTGGTGCGCGCGCCAGCCACTTCGCGAGGACCACCTTTTGCTGGTTGCCTCCCGACAGGTTCCGCATCACCTGCTCTGGCCCTTGCGCCTTGATGGCCAGCCGCTCAATCCACTGGCGGGCCAAGGAAGATTCACGCGCCCGGCTGCACCAGCCGCGTGGCGCCAGCGTCGCGAGATTGGCCAGAGCGACGTTGGCCGCCAGCGAGAAATCGAGAATGCCGCCCTGTGACTGGCGATCTTCCGGCACCAATGCGATGCCTGAAGATTTGGCGTCGGTCGCGAGGTGAATGTGGCCCCCATCGGGCTGGGTCACCCCGAACAGCGCCTGCGCGAGTTCAGTTCGACCGGCACCCACCAATCCGTAGATGCCGAGGATTTCCCCACGTCGCAAGGTAAACGAGATGTCTTCGAATTCGCCGGTGCGGCTCAGATGCTCCACGCGCAGCAGCTCCACTCCGGGCGTGGATTCGAGCTTGGGGAACAACTGCTCAACCGGCCTGCCAACCATGAGGCGTATGAGCTCGTCACGCGTGGTCTGCTGCAGCTCGCCCGCTCCGACCGAAACACCATCCCGGAATACAGCGTAGCGATTCGCCAGCGCGTCGATCTCTTCGAATTTGTGGCTAATGAACAGCAGCGCGCAGCCGTTGTCGCGCAACTTGCGAACGATACGAAACAACTCGGCGCATTCCCGCTGCGAGAGGGATGCCGTGGGCTCATCGAGGATTAGCACCCGCGATTCGTGCACGAGTGCGCGCGCGATCTGCACCACGTGTTTTTGCGCGATGCTTAGTCGTCCTGCCGGCAACGACGCGTCGAAGCCGGCGTCCAGATCGCGCAGCACGCCACCGGCATGCGCATGCATGGCCCGCCAGTTCACCAATCCACGTCGCGTCGGCTGTGCGTGGATGAACAGGTTTTCCGCCACGCTCAGGTTGTCGAAAACCTGGCATTCCTGGTGGACCACGCCAATGCCCAGGTCGCGCGCGCCCTGGGGATCGGCGATGCGCACTGGCAGGCCGTCGATGCGGATTTCGCCGCCGTCGGGCTGGTAGATACCGCAGAGGATCTTGACCAGCGTGGATTTGCCCGCGCCGTTCTCGCCGATGAGCGCGGTGACGCAGCCGCGGGGCAATTCCAGGCTCACGCGTTCGAGGGCGCGCACTGCGCCGAAGGACTTGCGGATCTCGGTTAGCGTCAGGACGGGTGACACGTAGTGATCGCGGGCAGGGTTCAGAAGATCCTGGCGAACTCCGCCACGTTGCCGGCGTCGTAGATGAACGGTTTGCTCATGGCACCGACGCCGTCGGCGGCGAAGGAAATCTTGCCCATGCGTCCGGCGGCCACGGGCTGCAGCAGGTTTCCCCCGCGCGCCAGGTGCGTCGCCACCTGCATGGTGGAATAGCCGAGATCGATGGGATTCCAGATGGCGAACTTGGGGACCACGCCCTTTTGCACATAGCCTGCGAGTTCGGACGGAAGTCCAAGCCCCGTGACTTTCACCTTACCTGTGAGTCCCTGGTCTTCGACCGCTTTCGCCGACGCCACGAGACCTACTGAACTGATGCTCACCAGCACGGCGAGATCGGGATGCTGCTTGAGCAACGCCACGGCTTCGCGATACGACTTGTCCGAAACGTCATCGCCGTAAGCCACAGCCGCCATTTGCAGGCCAGGATACTGCGGCAACACCCGGCGCATTTCGGCCAGCCAGGAATTCTGATTGGTGGATGTCGGCGTGGCCGAGACGACGGCAAATGTCCCTTTGGCTTTGCCATCCAGCTGGGGGGCCAGTTCCGCCACCAGTGCAACCACGGTCTCGCCGATCAACGCATCCGATGAAGGTGCGAGATGCGCATTGCGTCCGGGCTGGGCCACAGCGGAGTCGTATGAAATGACCTTGATGCCCCGGTCCATCGCCTTCTTGAGCGTGGGCAACAACGCGTCGGGATCGTTGGCCGAGATGGCGATGGCATCCACACGCTGCGCGATCAGTGAGTTCAGCGTCTCGATCTGGCCCTCGGCAGTGGGCGTTGTTGGGCCGACAAAGATCACTTCCGCGTCGAGCTCCTTCGCGGCTTCCTGCGCACCCTTGTTGACTGCATCGAAGAAGCCATTGCCGAGCGACTTGGCCACCACACCTATGCGCAGGCGCGCAGGCTTGGCATCGGCCGGCGCCTCACTCTTGCCGCAGGCCGCAATCAGCGCCGCCGACAGCACGGCAACTACGAGAACCCGATGTTTCACTGCAACCCCCCACGCAAGCCTGACTCAGGCGAGCTTCGATTGATTGTATATGAGGGCTTCGTGTGATAATCAGCCTTCCCGCAAATATGCGCGGGTCGGGGTCCTGCTTTAGCGTCTGATGACCGGAGATATGGGATGAGTGTGGTTCAGATTGCGCCTGTGGCGTCCGTGGAGATCGAAAGCCGTTGGGATGACGCCAACGCGGCGAAGTTGTCACCTTCAGAATTGTTGTTGTATCGCTCGAACCTGCTGGGCGGCGACAAGCGTATCACCAACTTCGGCGGGGGTAACACCTCGGCCAAGATCAAAGAGAAGGATCCGCTCACCGGCCAGGAAGTGGACGTGCTCTGGGTCAAGGGATCCGGCGGCGACCTTGGCACCATGAAGCTCGACGGTTTCTCCACTTTATATATGGAGAAGTTCCTGGCGCTGGAGAAGTTCTACAAAACGGGCACGGACAACGACGCGGTCATGGTGCCGCTGTATGCCCACAGCGCCTTTAACTTGAACCCGCGCGCGGCGAGCATCGATACGCCCCTGCATGGTCTCGTCAATCGCGCCCATGTGGACCATATGCACCCGGACGCGCTCATCGCTATCGCTGCATCTGCCGACTCGGCAAAGCTGACCGAGGAAATCTTCGGCGGCGAAATCGGCTGGCTGCCCTGGATTCGTCCTGGCTATGAGCTGGGGCTCAAGCTGCGCGAACTCGCCCAGAAGAATCCCAAACTCAAGGGTGCTGTGCTCGAAGCGCATGGTTTATTCACCTGGGCAGAGACGTCCAAGGCCTGTTACGAGACGACGCTCGATATCATCAATCGCGCCACCAATTGGCTTAACGACAAGAGCCGCGACAAGCGCCCGTTCGGCAGCGTGGCGGCCGCGCCTCTTGGCATGGACCGGCGTCGGGAAATCGCCGCCGCCATTATGCCCAGCATTCGCGGGGTGATTTCGGCGAATGTGCGCGATGAAAGCACCCTGCCGCCCAAGGTCGGTCACTTCGACGATTCAGAGGTGGTGCTGGCTTTCGTGGGTGGCGAGAAGCTCGCCGGCCTGGCTGCACTCGGCACCTCATGCCCCGATCATTTCCTGCGGACCAAGATCTGGCCGCTGGTGCTGCCTTTTGATCCCGCCAGGGATTCGGTTGATCAACTTGCCGCGCGCGTGAAGCCGGCCATCGAGGCCTATCGCGAGCGCTACGCGGGCTACTACGACCGCTGCAAGCGGCCAGACTCGCCCAAGATGCGCGACGCCAACCCGGTGGTCTATCTCGTTCCCGGCGTAGGCATGATTACCTTTGCTGCAGACAAAGCTACCGCACGGATCGCCGGTGAGTTCTACATCAACGCCATCAACGTGATGCGTGGCGCCGCCAGCGTATCAAGCTATCGGGGCCTGCCCGAGCAGGAGGCCTTCGACATCGAGTACTGGCTGCTCGAAGAAGCCAAGCTGCAGCGCATGCCCAAGCCGAAGGCTTTGGCGGGCCGCGTGGCGCTGATCACCGGCGGCGCCGGTGGTATTGGGCTTGCCACCGCGCGACGCCTGATGGACGAAGGCGCTTGCGTCCTGATCTGTGACATCGATCGCGAAGCGCTTGCTGGCGCCGAAGCGGAACTCAAGAAAAAGTACGGCAACGATGTGGTTGCCAGCTCGTGGGTGGACGTTACCCGCGAGGACGCAGTAGCCGCCGGCTTCCGCGACAGCTGCTGGAAATTCGGCGGTGTGGACATCTGCATTTCCAACGCCGGCATCGCCTCTGCCAGCCCCTTTGATGAGACGACGCTGGCGCTCTGGCAGAAGAACATGGACATCCTGGGGACGGGTTACTTCCTGATCGCCCGCGAGGCTTTCCGGCTGCTCAAAGGGCAGGGCATCGGCGGCTCCATCGTCTTCATCGGCTCGAAGAATGCACTGGCGGCCTCGCCAGGCGCAGCGGCGTATTGCACGGCCAAGGCGGCGGAGCTGCATCTCGCCCGCTGTCTCGCGCTGGAAGGCGCGCCGCATGGCATCCGCGTGAACGTGGTCAATCCGGACGCCGTATTGCGCGGCTCGCGCATCTGGCAGGGCGAATGGGCCACCCAGCGCGCGGCGCAGAACAAAACCAGCGTCGACAACCTTGAGTCCGTTTATCGCGAACGCAGCCTGCTCAAGCGCAGCGTGTATCCGGAAGACGTGGCCGAGGCCGTCGCATTCTTCGCTTCAGAGCGTTCCGCCAAGTCGACGGGCAATATCGTGAACGTCGACGCCGGCAATGCCGGTGCGTTTACACGATAGCAAGCGCGTCAAGCAGAGGGTTTCATGTCCGCATCGTTCGCCGATCCACGCGACGCGAATTACATCGCGTCGGCAAACCAGTCACATGCGGCCGTTTTGTCTGCGGACTTCGCCAACCTGGGTACGCAGCTTGCGCGGCGCGGCGTGGATATCGACGCGGTCACCGGGGCCGTGGCGAACTTCAAGGTAGCGCTTCCTTCCTGGGGCGTTGGCACAGGCGGCACGCGGTTTGGCCGTTTCCCAGGTCCCGGCGAACCGCGCAACGTGTTCGAGAAGCTCGAGGATTGCGCGGTCATCCACAAGCTGACCGGCGCCACACCCACCGTCTCGCTGCACATTCCCTGGGACAAGACCGACGACTACAAGGGGCTGCGCGAACACGCTGCAGCGCTGGGCCTCGGGTTCGACGCCATGAACTCGAACACCTTTCAGGATCAGGCAGGCCAGCCGTTGTCGTACAAGTACGGCAGCCTCACGCATACCGACGCCAGCGTGCGCGCGCAGGCGGTGGCGCACAACATCGATTGCATCAACGCCGGCAAGTTGCTCGGCTCCAAGGCGCTCACGGTGTGGATCGGCGATGGCGCGAACTTTCCGGGCCAGTCACATCTCGGCCGGGCTTTTGATCGCTACCTGGAATCGCAGCAACAGATTTATGCCGCCCTGCCGGACGATTGGCGTGTGTTCATCGAGCACAAGATGTACGAACCGGCGTTCTACGCCACCGTCATCCAGGACTGGGGCAGCTCGCTGATGGCGGCGCAGACCCTGGGGCCCAAGGCGTTTTGTCTCGTGGATCTGGGCCACCATGCGCCCAACGTGAACATCGAGTTGATCGTCGCGCGCCTGATCCATGCGCAGCGCCTGGGCGGCTTCCATTTCAACGACTCCAAGTACGGCGACGACGATCTGGATGCTGGCTCCATCGAACCCTTCCGCCTGTTCCTGGTGTTCAATGAGCTGGTGGAAGCCGAACTCGCCAAGGCGCCTGACTTTCGCCCGGCGCACATGCTCGACCAGTCGCACAACGTGACCGATCCGATCGAAAGCCTCATGACCAGCGCCATCGAGCTGCAGCGCGCATACGCGCAGGCGTTGATCGTCGACCGCAAGGCACTGCAAGAGCACCGTATCGGCAACGACGCTCTCATGGCCGCGCAGACCCTGAAGCGTGGTTTCACTACAGACGTGTCGCCCATCCTGGCCCAGGCCCGAGTCCAGAACGGCGCTGCCATCGATCCGGTAGCTGCCTATCGCAAAAGCGGTTATCGCGCGAGATGTGGACAAACGCGGCCGGGCAAACAGAGCCTTGGTGGTGGAATAGTGTGAGTGAACAACAACAACTACCAGGCGAGCTGTCGATTGGACGTTTGCCATTGCTCCTCGTTATGGCGCTCTGCCTCGGGTTGCCCACACTCTCTGCGTGCACCACAGGTTCCCAGGATGCGAGCACAGGCGGGCGGCGCGCGACTGCGACGGGTAGCGCCTCGGGAAGGGCTGGCAACCAACCCACGCAGACGCGGATCGTCGACAATTTCGAGCAAGTCGTCGACGTTCAGGGGCCGCGGTTTGCGTGGATGGTGAACGACAGTGCCCGCGCACAAGCCCAGACGGCGTATCAGATCATCGTCGCCACCGACGAGGCGGCTATCGCAGCCAACCGAGGCACGCTATGGGACAGCGGCAAGGTGGCCGCTGCACAGCAACACGGCGTGGCGTACGCAGGTCCCGCGTTAACCAAAACCAGCAAGTACTGGTGGAAGGTTCGAACCTGGAACAAGGGGGATCGCGCATCGGCGTGGAGCGCCGCCAACACATTCGTCACCGGCTTCTTCCAGCCCACCGATTGGGATCGCGGCGCGCAGTGGATCCGCCACCCAAAGGCCGTTAGCCGGGAGACCGACGCGCCGCCGATGTTTCGCAAGTCCTTTACCGTCACCAAGCCTGTGAAACAGGCCTTTCTCTATGTGACGGGACTCGGGCAGTTCGTGGCCTCGGTCAACGGCAAGAAGGTCGGCAACCATGAAATCGATCCGGCGTGGACGGACTACGACCACACGATGAACTACGTTACGTTCGACGTGACGCAATCGATAGTCAGGGGCGCGAACGCCATCGGCGTCATGCTCGGCACTGGCTGGTTGAACGCCGAGGACAGGGTCCCCCTCCGGCCGTTAGGGGTCATGCGAATGCTCGCCCAACTGCATGTCGTCTACAAAGACGGCACATCGATGGAGGTGGTGAGCGATCCGACGTGGAAGGCGAGCGCCAGCCCCTTCACCTTTACAGAGCTCCACGGCAAGGAAAACTACGACGCGCGGATGTTGCCGGCGGGCTGGAACACAGGCACGTTCGACGATTCAGCCTGGGTCGCCGCCGCGGCGGCAACCGCCCCGCCGGGCGTCCTGAGCGCACAGAGCGCACCCCCGGTCATGGCGCGCGAGACTCTGTCGGCGGTCAACATCACCAATCCGGCTGCGAACACGTTCATCTTCGATTTTGGCCGAAACATGAACGGCCAATTCGAGATCACGGTCAGCGGCAAAGCCGGCGCGACCGTGAGCCTCACGGCGGGAGAATTTCTCAGCGACGAGAAGGTGAACCCGGGGCGATCCGGGACCAACACGTACACGCTGAGGGGCGGTGGTCCGGAGACGTGGCGTTTGTCGTTTTCGACCATCGGCATGCGCTACCTTCAGGTCGGCGGCGTTGCGCGGACTGCCACGCAGACCGAGTTGCCGCACCTCATGGACGCGAAAGCGTACGTGACGTACACGGGATCGAACAGCGTCGGCACGTTCATGGCATCGGACGCCCGCTACAACAAGATCTACGACCTGGCTCAGCGGACTCTACAGAGCAACATCACCAGCCTTCACACGGACGGTCCGAACTACGAGAAGCTCGGCTGGCAGGAGGTCGTCTGGACCACCCTGCCTTCGAACGCATATCAGCTGGATGTGGAGAACTTGTTCACGAAGATCCTGCGCGACAATCGTGACAGCCAGCGAACATCCGGTCAGAGTCCCTCCATCTCGCCCAACCCCTTCTACACGAAGAGCTCGGCTTCCCGCAGCGTATTTGACGATGCGCCCGCCTGGGGATCGTCAGCCATCCAGGCCCCTTGGATGCTGTACAACATCTACGGGGATACACGCGTCCTCCAGGACAATTACGTGATGATGAAGGCGTCCCTCGCGTATCTGAAGACCAGGGAAGCGGGCGGTCTGGTCAGCTACGGGCTTGGCGACTGGATGGCGCCCGGTGGCACCAGCGTCCCCAACGTCGAGGGCGCTGTTTACGTGTCCAACACGCGCGTCATGCGCGATGTTGCCGCGGCGCTGGGAAATTCCGCGGACGCGGCGTTTTACGCAGCCGAGTTCACGCGCGTACAGAAGGCTTACAACAATGCCTACTTCGACCGCGCCAATAGTCGCTACACGCCGGTCAGCCAGGCGAACATCGCGCTGCCGCTCGCGTTTGGGATCGTTCCTGCCGGCAGTGAGGCGGCGGTGGCGTCCTCATTACTGAAGAACATCGCCGCCCCAATGGAGAAGACCGCCACTGGAGGGTTCGGGGAGGTCCTGGCCAACCACGTCACCACCGGCGACATCGGCACAACCTTTCTCTGGCGCACGCTCGGCGACTTCAACCAGGCGGACCTGGTGCAGACGATGATCACGCAGCCGACCGTGCCGAGCTATCTCGCCATGATCAACGGCGGGGAGACCACGATCGCAGAGAAGTGGAACTTCAGCGGCACCCGTTCGCACAATCACGACATGTACGCAGGCATCCTCGAGTGGTTTTATCGCTCGCTGGGCGGCATCTCCAGCAGCAAACCCGGTTACGCAGAGATCCAGCTCAAGCCCGCGATGCCGACGGGGCTCGCAAGCGTATCGGTCTCTTACAATTCGGTGCGTGGACCCATCAAGTCGGCGTGGAATCGCGGGTCGGGTAAGGTTCAGTGGAACGTCACCGTACCCGTCAACGCGACCGCCAAGGTGTATCTGCCGACATTCACGACCGCCGCTTCAGGGGTGACGGTGAGCGAAAGCGGTGCGACGATCTTCAAGAACGGCACCGCCTCCGGAGGCGTGCCGGGCGTTACCTTCGATCATATCGAAGGAGTCAGCCCCGCAGCCTTTGTCGTGTTCGCCGTCGGTTCGGGCAACTACCAGTTCGCCTGGAACGCGCAATGACGCCTCGACGCGCTGCCACGGCCTGATGGAGCGGTAGCGCGAGAAGGGATCGGTGCGCGCGCCAGTTAGTTACTTGGCGATGTAATCCTTCCTGATCGTCACGCCAAGGCCCGGGCCATCCGGCATTGTCAGGTAGCCGTCCTTGAACACCGGTGGGTTCTCGTAGATGCCGTTGGTGTATTGCATCTCGGACGAAGGCGGATCGTTGAAGATCTCAAAGTAGGGCGCATTCGACCAGGACGCCACGAGGTGCATCGAGCAAATGTTGCCAAGCTGGTTGCCGACGTGCGGGATACACAGCTTGTTCATCGACTCCGCCAGCACGGCGTACTTGCGCATCAGGTTTGGGCCCTCCGTCATGATTTCGGGCTGGATGATGTCGTAGGCGTTGCGCTCTAGGAGCCAGCGGAATTCGTGCAGGCTGTGATTGGCTTCTCCACCGGCAATTTTGAGCTCGACCAACTTGTTCAGTTCGGCGATGTGATCGAAGTCATAGCGTGGCAGCGGCTCTTCGAGCCAATAGACACCCATCTCCTGATAGGCCCGCGCACAGGCGACGGCCCGTTCGAAATCCCAGCGCGTGCCGTTCTGCAGGAAGTTGTTGCCGGAGGAGTTGGCCTGGTTGGCGTCGGTGGTGATGATGAAGTCGTCGCCGACCGCCTTACGCACCTGCTCGACCAGCCTGATGTCCTCTTTCAGTGTCGGGAAGCGGTTTCGTAGCTTGATCGCCTTCCAGCCCTCGGCCTTGAGCCGTACCGTCTGCGCTACGCGCTCTTCGATGGTCGATAGCCGGAGTTGGCTGGCGTATGGGATGACCCGGTTCTGCACGCCGCCCCAGAGTTTGTAGAGCGGTTGGTTCGCCGCTTTGCCGATGAGATCCCACAGCGCGATCTCCACGCTTGGTCCGCCACGCAAGTTGGTGGCGATCAGCCGCGTCGCCAGTACCTCGATATTGAACGGGTCCTGGCCGACGACGAGAGTCTTGAGCCGGGGCAGATCGGCCTCGGTTACCGGGGGGCCGATCCCGATCAGCCCCTGGTCCGTGTGGACTTCGACAAAGCTTCCGCCGCCGAGCCGATAGCTGCGGGTGCCGCCGGCAAAGTCCACCAGCGACCCTACTTCCTTGATCACCCGTAACGGCACGATGCGAACGTCGGTGATCTTGATGTTCACGCCGGCCAGTGCGGAGCGAAACGAGGCTGCCATGGGCACCGTGATCAACGCGGGAATCGTCTTGAGAAATGTTCTACGTCGCATGTTTTTCTCCGGGGTTGTCGTCGTAGTCTGGCGCGGCTGTCAGCGCTGATTGTAACGATTGCCCCGCATTCAGTTCACGATAGAACTGCACCTGCTGTTGCCGATATCAACCGTCCATCAAGTTGAGCCGCGCTGCAGCAAATGGCGCGTCGTCCTAAGGAACTTGCAGATCGGGGTTGATTCGGGCTAGCGTGTGCGAAAATCAACGGAGGTAGATATGGACATCGCAAAATCCCATGTTGTGATCGCGGCAATCCTTGCCGTATCGACGCTGTCCCCGGTGTCTTTGTGTGCGGAGGCACCAGGACGCGCCATGCCGCCAACCGCTGCGCGGCTGCCCACGATGCAGCCGCCCGTGATGCGAGGTTTAAGCAATCCTGCGTTGAAGCTTTCTGCTGACCAGAAGGCCCGGATCGACAAGATCATGGAAGGTTACATCCATGAGGAACACGCACTGAATCAACGATATTCAGCGCCGGGAGCGCAGCGCGGCGCTGAGGCTGCATTAGCCAGCAAACAAGCATGGGAGCGCATGACTGCGGCGATGGATCAGGTTCTGGACGTACCTCAGCGTCAGATCCTGAAAGCCGAACAGGCAGAGCAGGCCGAGAAGGCGGCGCAAGCTGCGAAGGCAGCGATGGCTGCCCGTGGGGTTGCGCCGACAAGGGAACAGCCGCGCAGCCGTTGAAATTCACTCAGCGCACGACGGCGGGCGTGATGGGCATCGCGGCCACCGTGCTGCTGCATTCGCTGTTTTTTGCTGCCGCATTGTGGGGCGGTGGCGCCCGGAAAATTGCGCGCCTGCCTGATGCAGTGGGGTCCGGCGCAAACTCCGGCATACCCGGCGGGAGTTCCACTGAACGCGAGATCATCGTTCAGCTTTCACCAAACAGCGCAACGCCAGAGCTAGAGCCAGCATCGAATCAGGCACAGTTAACGGCTCAGATTCAAAAGCCTTCGCTGCTTCAGATCACCGGGCCGGATTCCATGCCCCTGCCGCCGCTGGAGTTCGAGGAAGAGGGCGAACCCACCGAAGCCTCGGACGCCGACATCATTGCGCGCACCAAGCTAACGGGGTTGTACGAGAGCCAGATCCGCGCCCGTATCGAACGAGCGTGGATTCAACCGACCGAAACGATTCGCGCACTGGTCTATTCCTGCCGCGTCAAGGTTCGCCAGAAGCGCGATGGTCAGGTCGAGGATGTCAGCCTTGAGAACTGCGAGGGTTCATTTGAGTGGTTGAACTCTTTGGTCAAGGCAATCTACAGCGCTTCACCTTTGCCCGGCGCGCCGCATCCGGGTGTATTTGCCCATAGCTTCTCGATGCAGTTCCGGTCTGTTGTCCAGCAATAGCGCCATAACCGGTCACGCAATGAGCGTTGACATTTTCCCACTGCCGGATTAATTATTCAGGTGAAGCGAGGCAGACCAAACAACAACGCCTCGCATTGACAGGGAGTGTCTCATGGCCAAGCGGTTGTGCGGATCGGTTCTGTCCTCGTGGAGCCTGCTGGCAATCAGCGCGTGGTGGCTCTGCGTACTTTCCACAACTCCTGTTGAAGCGGCTGTTGGCCGCACCAGTGGCAATTTCAATGTGAGCGCCAACGGCGCAGCCACGTACACAATTCCGATCTTTACGCCGCCCGGCCCGAAAGGCGTACAGCCCTCCATTGCGCTGAGTTACAACAGCAACTCAGATGTGGGTAATCTCGGTCGCGGATGGTCGCTCGCTGGGTTCTCTGCCATTAGGCGCTGCAACAAGACCGTCGCACAGGACGGAGTGGCTCGGAACATAGTACTCGGCACGGACGACGCCTATTGCGTGGATGGCAACCGGCTGAGGCTGCAGAGCGGGACATACGGTGCGGACAGTTCGTGGTACTACACCGAGATGGCCGACTTCTCGCGCATTACCGCAAATGGTTCTGCGGGCTATGGCCCGCAATCCTGGACTGTGGAACGCAAAGACGGCCTCATCTACACCTATGGTGGCACCGCTGGTTCGCGCGCCGCCGTAACTTCCGGTTACTACGCCAACACGGTGATGCAGTGGTTTGTGAGCGAGATCCGCGATCGCGCGGGCAACAAAGTGAAGTTTACCTGGAAAGCAGCCGACAGCACCACGGTTGGCACCACCCATCCGGTGAAGATCGAATGGACGCAAACTTCGGCCGGCAGCGGTAGCTATGTCTACAGCATGGACTTCAGTTACACCGCGGGCGGGAATGCGGCGGCGAGCACTCCCTATGGGTTTGTGAATGCGTTTAACGTTACGGAAACCGACCTGCTCACCAGCATTGCCGTAAGTGACTCCGGCACCGTCAAACGTAAGTACGTCCTGACCTACGAGAGTTCACCGACATCGGGTGCCAAGCGCCTCACTCAGGTCAAGGAATGCAGTGACGGTGCCGCAGCGGACTGCCTCTCGCCGACAGCCATCACCTATCAGGACAATGCCGCAGGAGTGAATACCAGCAGCCCCATTTATGTAGGCCCCGATGGAATCGGAAACTACGATTTTAACGGGGACGGGATACTGGATCTCCTGGGTGACGGTATGCAGGTGCGATTTGGTTCCGTCTCCAGCGGTTATAGCTCTCCCGTCACAACTGGAGGCGCACCCGGATTTATCGGCAAGCTGCTCGGCAATAGGGCCGACCAGCTGCTTAGCGGGGAGGAAGACGGTTATTGGTACGTCTACGCGTGGAACGGCTCCTCCTTTACTTCCACCAATACCGGGATCTCCTGGTTGGGTTCTACGGGCCTCAGCGGACAATTCGTGGTCGCGGATGTCGATGGTGATGGACTCGACGATCTGGTCAGTGTTACAGGGCTACAGCTGACTGTTCGGCGTAATACGAGCACGGGCGGATCCCTGTCCTTTGCTTCGCCCATACATCTGGAAATGGACATGAGTTCGTATTCCTCTCCTCACTGGAATCAGCCCTCTGGCTGGGCCCTTGCCTACAACCTCGACGGTGCAAGCTTGCTTAAAGGAGGCGACAAGAACGGAGATGGTCGCCAAGTGTTGACCCTGTACTTGTCCTTCGTGTGGGGCTCTTGGCCTGACGACCCGTACACTGAGCCGAACGGTGGGTACTACACCGAAACCCGCCTTGTTGAATTCTCCGGAAGTGGGTCGAGCATCGCAGCTACCTTTACCCTGCCGAGTCCTTACCTCGAGACCTATCAGACCGATGCGGATTTCAACGGCGATGGTTGCGACGATAGCATCTACTATGGGTATGGCTACACGGGCGCGTGGCTTTCGGGCTGTGGCGTTGGCGTCATGGGAGATATTTCCCAGGGATCGTGGGGAGGGTCCGTTGCCACAACGGACTGGAACGGCGATGGCAACGCAGACATCATCGTATATGACGGTTATGATGATAACTTCTGGGTGCAGCTCATCCAGGGCGGCCAGATCACGCTCCTGAACAGCGGCATTCCACATTCCAACGGATGGATTTTACGTACCGATGCCAACGGCGATGGCTTGGATGACCTCGGCTTTATCGATTCCTATTCTGGACTCACGACAATCTATCCCCACAATGGCACAAGCCTCGCGCCAGACATGTTGGCGAGTATTGTGGATGGATTCGGAGTCACGCACACCCCGACCTACACCAGAATCGAACGGAGTAATTATTCCGCATACAACGATGCGGTGTACCCGGCCCGCGACGTCACGCGCGGTCGCTATGTGGTAAAGAAGGTCACCGCCACAGATGGCATCGGTGGCACCTTCGACACGGACTACAACTACTTCGGCGCACAAGTGAATCTGCAAGGGCGCGGTTTTGCTGGATTCGAGAAGATTCAGAGCGTGGACTCGCGTAACGGCGTTATGCGCGAGCAAAAGTTCAAGCGCGAGTTCCCCTATAACGGTATGCCCTACGAGGTGAATGATTACCAGTCTTCCAGCGGACCGCTGATGAGCAAGCGTACGACTACCGCAGCGTCTGACACACTGGATGCCACGACATACAACAAGCGCTACTTCATCTATCTGTCGGCAACCGCCGAGGAAGCCTATGAAGTGGGCGGCGCAAAGAATGGAGAACTAATCCAGCAGAGCTCAACCAGCAACACGTACGACTCCTGGGGCAACCTCACCGCATCCACCAGCACCGTCACGGATAAGGACACCGGCTCGCCGCTCTACAATCAGACTTGGACTGCAGCGACTTCGTTGACCATATCTCCCAACACCACCTATTGGTGTCTGGGATTGCCCAGCGCCTCAACGATCACGCAGTCCAGCTCCGTTTCCGGTGAAACAACCGTCTATCAGAGCAAGGGGTTCTCACCGAACTACCAGGATTGCCGGAACGATGCGGAATCTGTCGGTTCGGGCGCTCTGCAGGTGGATACCGGTTACGGATTCGATGCGTTCGGCAACGTCAACTCCGTCTCAGTAACCGGTCGCAACCCCAACAGCAGCAGCATGACTGCGCGCACGGCAAGCATCAGCTGGGGCACTACGGGGCAGTTCCCGGTATCCGAGACCAATGCGCTCTCGCAGACCACCACGCGCACATACGACTCCACGTTCGGAAGTCTGCTGACAGAGCACGATCCGAACAGCATCGCGGTTGCCGACAATACGTACGACACGTTTGGACGTCTGACACGCAGTATCCGTGCCGATGGCACTGCGACGCGTATGACCTATGCGGCCTGCGCCACATACGGATGCGAAAACGGAGACCCGGCCAGCGGTGCGACAGGCATTAACAAGACCATTGTTGTTGCCTCGGAGCGCAATTCCTCCGATGCGCAGGTCCGCGACAGCTGGACTTATCTGGACCAGTTTGATCGGCCCATCGTGCATAAGGCCATGAATGCCGCTGGCGGCTACAGCCGTTCTGGCACCCAGTATGACGCGCTGCACCGGACCTATCGCCAGACCGCGCCCTGCGATGCATCCAGCTGTACGGCGTACTGGGTAACTAACACTTATGACCTCGCTGGTCGGGTAGCCACGCAATCGCGGCCGCAGAGTCAGAGCGTTTCCACGCCCGTGACTACGACTTTCGGCTATGCCGGTCGCACGCAGACCGTCACCGATCCGCAGAGCAAGGTCACGACCAAAATCCTGGACGTCAAAGGCCAGATGCGCCGCAGCCAGGATCACAACGGCTACTACCAGAATTTTGCTTACGATGCGGCGGGCAGCCTCCTGCAGGTCACCGACCAGCTCTCTAATACGCTCTTCACCGCCAGCTACAGCTACGGCATCAAGCCGTTCCAGACAGTCACCACGGATATGGATCTGGGCACGTGGAGCTACAGCTACAATTCGCTGGGCGAGTTGGTGTCTTGGACGGACGCCAAGAGCCAGACGTTCAGCCAGACCTACGACGCGCTGTCGCGGGTGACCACCCGGACCGAGGCGGAAGGCACGACGGTATTTGTTTGGGGTGCCACTGCCGGCGCTTACAACATCGGTCGGCTTCAGGACGTCTCGACTCCTGGCGGCGCCTTTGTGGAGACTTTTGCCTACGACAGTGCGGGGAGACTAGCTACGAGGTACACAACCTCAGACCAGTCGTATCGCATCGATTTCGCCTACAACTCTCAGGGCTTGTTGGATACGCTGACTTACCCTGCGAGCACATCCTCAACTCGCGTAGCGGTCAAGCACGGCTACGCCTACGGCATCCTGAACACCGTGACGGACTGGACGACAGGCTCTGCCGGCACCGTGTACTGGACAGCCAATACCCAGAACGCCCGTGGCCAGACCACCCAGGAAACCTTGGGCAATGGCGTTGTCACCAACCGCAGTTTCGATGCGGTGACAGGATTGATGAGTTCCATCCAGTCCGCAGTCGGCGGCGGTACAACCCTGCAGAACCAGTCCTATCTTTACGATCTCATCGGTAACGTCACGCAGCGCCAGGAGAACACGCAGGGCCTGACCGAGAACTTCTACTACGACAACTTGTACCGGCTGGACTACTCACAGCTTAATAGCACGACGAACCTGGACCTTTCCTACGACGCCATGGGCAATATCACGTCCAAATCGGACGTGAACGGCGGGGCTACCTGGACCTACAACAGCACCAAGAAGCATGCGGTAGCGACCACAGGTTCGGGTGGAACCTCATACAGCTACG